>NZ_JACVED010000001.1:0-1359915 GCF_015355715.1 Nocardia sp. XZ_19_369
ACCTTCATCGATGATCAAGGCGACAGCTCGCTCACGAAATTGCGGTGAGTACATCATCGGCACGGGCGGAGATCCTTCCACGGGTAGGAATCTCACAACCCAGCGGACAGAAGATCAGGACAGCCCAGCCTTCTGCACCGTCGATCGGCTGATGCGCGAAATCGGCCTCAACGGAGCGATCAGAGGCCGGCGACTGCGCACCACCATCGCCGCTAAGGACGGGGCGCGCGCCGGGGACAAAACCGAACCGCGACTTCACCGCGGTCGCACCGAATCTGGTGTGGGTAGCCGATTTCACCTAATGTCTCGACCTGGACCGGGTGGGCCTATGTCGCGTTCGTGTTCGACGCCTACTCCCGCGCGATCGTGGGCTGGACCGTCGCGGGCACGAAAACGACCGCGTTGGTGTCCAAAGCGCTCACCATGGCGATCTGGCGGCGCGATCACTACGGGCATCCAGTCGAGCCCGGCCTGATCCACCACAGCGACGCCGGGTCGCAATATACATCGCTGAAGTTCACTGAATCACTTGCAGCACAAGGACTCTCAGCATCAATAGGTTCGGTTGGCGATACCTATGACAATGCCTTCGCCGAATCGACGACCGGGCTGTTCAAAACCGAGGTCGTCAACCAGCACGGGCCGTTCAAAACCCTCGCCGAGGTCGAATTCGCCCTCATGGAATGGGTCGACTGGTACAACAACGCCCGCCTGCACTCCACGCTGGACTACCTGACACCCGTCGAGTACGAAGCCGCGTCCTACTCTCAACACTCACCACGCCGACCGGCGCTGGTCTGAACCCGAAGCCGATCCCTTACCCGTGACGGTTCACTTTAAGGGCACGTTCCGGGCAGGTCAGATCGTCTTGTAGGGAGGCTTGCTAGAGAATGTAAGGGGGCGCGGTGGATGATGACGTGGGACGAAACAGCCTCTGTGCCAGAGGGGTTGGTGAAAGCGGACGAAGAGGGCTGCAGGTGCCGGAGATTGAGGGAGAATAGACGAGACTGAGTTGTTCTAGATCAGCCGGTAACTGGAAGGGCCTTATGAGAGTATTCGTCAGCTATGCGCGGCACGACGCCGCCTATGCCCAACAACTTTCAAAAGCTCTGCGGGAGCGCGGTATTGAAGTGACAGGGGACATGGCGCTGATGGCAGGCACAAGCTGGGCCTCCGCACTCCACCGGATGATGGACGACGCCGACGGGTTTGCACTGATTACCTCTAAGTCATCATCGGCGAGTTCAGCGATTGATCAGGAAATCGCTTTTGCCGCGACGCGAGCAGGTCGAGATCGAAACATTCGGCTCATCCCTATAGTTCTCGACCGACACGCGGAGCTCCCTCCGCTCTTGTCCCGTTACCAATTTATCGGCCCAGACGATGCCAGAGATCCCGCCCGAACAGCTGCCTTGATCCAGGAAAGCCTCGACACATCGGTACCTTCCCCGAACCTTAATCTTGAGCGCGAGATTTTTGAAGCCGAGCGATCGTATCTGCAGAGACGATTAAAGGAACAAGATCAAGCCATTGCCAAGTGGTCGTCCTTTTTGATACGAACGACGGCTGCCATAGGGCTACTCATGGGTGTCGTGGGGACAACGCTAGCGGTGGTTCTGGCCTGGAATACGGAGTCGAACATCGCAAACCTCGTTGTCATCGCAGTTGCTTCCGCCGTTTCAACGTCAATCGCAGTCCTGGTGAACATCTCCAGTAGGCGGCCTCGAAGTGACAAGTGAACAGCCAGATGAGTTTGCCGGTGTAGCGATCGAGCTGGCGCGGAAGCAAGAACAAGTTCGTCAACTGCGCGAGACATTCAACCAGCGGAAAAAGCAGGATGGCCGATGGTTCGTCCTGAAGCTGGCGATGGGATGGATCTCGGTAGTGCTTTTACCGGGAATCGCGATTACGTCCGGCTACATCATCTTTAACTTCAGCGACTTCGAGCCGGCGACGGTAACGGCGGCAACCGCAACGCTGTTCGTCGATACGCTGGGGCTGGTCATGAGCGTATGGCGGCTCGTCTTGGGCAAAGGGCATTATCCGCTCCAGCCCATAGACGATTCGGCGCCCACGACGCCCGATGCAGCGACGGTCCCCGTTAAACGTGCCGCATCCCGTCGGAACGCAACACGATGACCTGGTTCAAGGCATTCGACCCTTTCCGAACGGCCACGCATGCCGCGCTGACTCCGCAATATCCTTCATCCTTCCCGATCGGTGAGCGCGCACTCGGCAGGTCGTGCCGCAGAACCGCTCACTCATCTGTCTCGACCCACACGTTTCGAACCGGCCAGGTGGTCGCGTGGAAAACCCCCGGGCCGAACAACTTTCGACCGCCGGCGGCCCGCGTTCGTACCGAGAGCAGACGGGCCAAAAGTCGCAGCTGGGCTCGACTCAGCGCCGTCACTCGCTGGGGCAAGCAGATCAACACCCGGCTGGCGATCGACCGGGATCGTTCCGCCGCCATCCGTGAGTGGGCGCGCAAGAAAGGCCACGAGGTGTCGAGTCGGGGACGGATTGCTGCCGAAGTTGTCGACGGGTAAGAGAAGGCCAACTCATAGGCGGAACCAGCTTCACACCAGCTTGCCCCTTGACCCAGCAACCACTGCGCGACTAACCTGGAAGCCACTCCTCCCCGCCGTCCGGCCCTCTGGGGCCGCACTGGCGGGGTTTATTTTGCCCTCAAGAGGTCCTATGACGGATCGCGTCGTAGTCTTCGTCGACTACCAGAACACCTATAGAGCTGCGAGATCAGTCTTTCACGATCATCTGACTGACCCGCACTGGTGTGGGCAAGTTGACCCGCTGGCGCTAGGGAAACACCTGGCAGCCGACAGCCCCTATGATCGCGTGCTGCACGAAGTACGCATCTACCGCGGACTCCCCTCATCCAAGGATCCGAAGGGCCATGGTGCGGCACGCAAGCAGATCGCGACCTGGGGCGCACTTCCGTCGGTAACTGTCATCACGAGGCCACTGAGGTATCCGCACAACTGGCCGGACTGCCTTCCGGGCGAGAAACCCAGCGAAAAGGGCATCGACGTGCAGCTGGCGATCGACCTCGCGTTGATGGCGCATCGTCATGAGTACGAGGTTGGCATCCTGATGTCACTCGACACCGACCTTAAGCCAGCTCTCGAAGTCGTCAGAGACTTCACCAGAGCTTGGGGTAAGCCTCGCGCAGAGGTCGCGGCGTGGCGTAACGACAAAATGTATTGCAGTAAACTCACGCTCCAGGGTACGCCCTCGATCTATTGTCACTGGGTTGATGAGGTCATGTATCAGCCGATGCGGGACAACATGAACTATTCCACCAGATAGAGCTGCACTTGGGTTGATGTGGCCGAGGTTGGAAGGGCGGCACACTCGGCCGAGCAGCGCTCGGCTTTCTCAACGTGATGCTGGAGACCGAGGACGGCCGCAAGATCCGTACCGTGGAGGTCGACCCGAAGCAGGGGCCGTTGCTGCAGACAGCGTTCGAGCTGTATGCCACCGGCGACTACAGCACAATCGACATCGAACAGATCACGGAAGGCCGGGCTCTGCCTCACCCGCCGATCACCCCAAAGGCGCCCACCGACAAGAAGCACGCAGGGCCCTGAGTTCACGCCACTTTGACCGGCTGGATGCCAGACACCTAACGCCACTCGAACCCCGACCTGCAACCATCGACGCAGGTCAGCCGTGCAATCAACCAATCTGGATCAACCGATCAAAAAAGCCGCAGGTCTCTGACCTGCGGCTTTTAAACGAGTGGACCATATGTCACGTTACTCGAACTCAGGAGCGTCCGGCTCCGAGGCCAATCAAGTCCAGAACACTCACCCTGACCAGCCGATATATCAGTAGGTACGGAGTCCCCGAGAGAGGGACGCTGAGCACCTCTCCCCCAAAGCTCAAGTCATGTAGAGGAGTCAGTGGGTGTCACGAACAACTAGCACGGCCCCAAGCTCGAACTCATCTAGGCGTGCCGGATCGAATACCTCGATGGCCAGTCCTGCATTCAGCTTTCGTGCGCGATGTTCGCCAGCTGCGCCACCCCGTGACGCTGAACCCAGCCCTGACCCGGTAGACCAATTACGTGACCGCTGACAACGTTATTGATCTGGTTCCACCCCTGGGGGGTAGCACCAGTGGGCATCCTCAGCCGAACCGAAGTTGCCGTTCTCATCCACGGTAATCGCAGTAAGCTCACCATTCGACTTAACCAGCCACGCGAGCACCTCCTCAACCGGAGATTTCTCCTTCCCCCAATAAAGATCACGGACGCGCCACCCCGCACCGGGCAGCGCCGCGATTACACGGTTCGCCCGTTCGAGATGCGAGAAGTCGGGGTAATCCGTGACCAAGCGCCGGACTCCACGTTCAGCATCGACAACCAGCGCGGTTCCCGTCGATGTATCCCATGCATCCACCTCTACCGACCGGCCTACGAGCGTATCGGTCCCAGTGAAGATGGCGATCCAGCCCGTTGGCGTGAAGCTCTGAATATTCGACACGCTGACATTATCCCCTACTGCTTATAGAGAAATTGGCGGCATCCGACTTCTGTGACGCCCGACTGCTATGTGTCTCATTCTGTCGCCGAATTCCCATCGCTACCCTTCCCTTCTTGAACTGAATAATAGTTATATTCATTTGAAATAGTCCCACTAGACCGGAAAAGCGGTTATGACTTTTCCGGTGACCTCGTCCACAACTACGCGAACACCGGTCAAGTCACCGCCTCCGTTCGCGGGGCCCGCCTTTCCGACCTTTTGGCCGAAATCCCATTCATAAACCAATCCTTCTCGAGGCTCCCCGGTTTTAGGGTCCGGAGTATTCTTTTTAGGGGTCGCCCGTTGAAGAGTATCGTAGATTTTCTTTATTACCTTATCTTCTTTGCCCGTAAAGATACTCGACTCCTCATCGACCTCATCCCCGAGGGGACGGTGGCGGGCCTTAATGTGAGCCCAAGCTTTGTCGGTTAATGGCGACTCTGCCGTTTTTTCTCCTCCAGCGGCAGCATCGCCAGCTTCCGCCGCGGCCCAGATGCCTACGATGACGGCACCAGCTCCGAGAGCCGCGAGACCCGCCCACCCGAGCGGACCGGCGCCCACCAGGGGCGGTATGGCCGGCGCCACGGCGCACGTGGGGCATCTGCCGCTGAGGTCCAGGCTATTGATCGGGTCGCCATTGACATAGTCGTAAGCGTTTGCTGACCCGCCGGATACGGGATCGGCTTGCAGGAACCGGCCGAGGATGGGTAGGTAGGTGCGGGCTCCCATCTCGAGGGCTTGTTGGCTGGCGACGTGTTCGATGGGGACGGTGTGCTGGCCGAGGTATCCGAAGTCCATGCCGCCTTCGGCGGTGGCGGGGATCGGGATGTCACCGATGACGCCGGTGACGGGGTCGATGTTTTGGCCGTAGGGGTCGTAGAGATGGAGTGCGCCGGTGCGGGTAGCGGTGTGGTCGGTGGTGAGCAGGATGTCGCCGTGGATGTTGGGGTAGGACCAGTTGGCGGATTTGGTGTCGGTATAGCTCTTGGTGAGCAGAGCGCCGCCGGGCAGTTTCAGCACTCGTTGGCGCAGGGTTCCGGAATCGTCGAGGACGAAATCGGGGCCCCCGGAGGCGGCGGTGAAACCGTAGCGGGTGACCTGTGCGGGTTTGGCGTTGTCGCGGACGGTTCGCTTGGTGATGCGGTCGGTGACGTCGCGGGTGTAGACGACGGAGCGTCCGGCCGCGGTGGTGGTGGAGATGTGTCGGAGGGTGGAGTCGTATCCGAGGGTGTCGGTACCGATTTTGGTGGCGTTGCCGTATGTGTCGTAGGTGAACGACAGGGTGGTGGCACCGTTGGTGGATAGCAGCCGGTCGGCGTCGTCGTAGCAGTAGTTGGTGGTGGTTGCAGGGGCACCGTTGAAGCTGTCGGTGAAAGCGGTGCGGTTGGTATTCAACCCCGCTTTCTTGTTCGGCCCGCACCCGTTGTCACCAGCGAAGCTGTACGTGAGCTTATGGTGCGGCACGGCAGCCGCGACCAGGCGGCCGACACCGTCATAGGTGTAGGAGCTGTTGTAAGTGGCGCCGGATCCAGCGGTGTCGGTGATGGTTTCGTCGGTGATGCGTTGGTCACGGGATCGGGTGACCGCACTGGCGACGGTGGACCCGGCTACTTTCCATGAGAGGCCGGTCGTTGAGCCGGCATCGTTTTGGGTGATCGCGAGGTTGGATCCGTTGCCGTAGGCGACCTTGTCCAGGATTCCCGCTGTGTAGCCCGGGGTTGCAACCCGTGCCCCGTCAAGGTCTAAGCCGGTCAGCCGCGACGCGTCATCCCAGTAATATTTCAGGGCTGAAGTAGTCGCCTTGGCGGTCGTGGTTTCACTGACCGTGCGTCCGGCAATGTCGTACTCCCTGGCGGTTGTGACCCCACTTGCGTCGATATAGGAAACGGTCTGGCCGAGCAGGTCGATCGTGGTGGTGGTCGATCCGCTGTTGTCGCTGGCCTTCAGTTTCAGCGGGTTGCCGTCGATGGCGTAGTCGTAGGTGATGGTGCGGGCCGGTTTGTCACCCATCGCCGGGAACGACTTCTCGACAATGCGGTCGCGGGCGTCGTAGCTCATGCATGACCAGGGCTCAGTGTTGGTGCGGGCGGCGACAAGGCGGCCTGCGCCGTCGTACACCGACTCGACCGCGTTGGCTGATCCGTCCGAGTTCTTGGGTCCCCGAACGGTTTTGACCATGCCGCCCTGGTTGGCAGCTGGGGAGTTCGATTTACAGGGGTTCGAGCGGGTTTCGCGGTCCCCGTAGTAAGTGACAGTGCCGCGCTTGTCGGGATTGGTGAGGTCACCGCCAGGCAGGGTTGCGGCCAGTTGGCGCAGGTAGCCTTGGCCGGGCTTTTCGATCAGCGTCCGGCCGGTCAGGTTGATGCCGCCCGGGTCTCCGGTTTTGGACACTGCCAGCCCGAACACGGGGTCGATCCCATTGTTGGGGTCTGAGTAGCTTGTCTCGAGTTTCTTCGCGGGTGCGCGTTCGGTGTCGCCGCCGGAGGTGTTCTCAGCGATCTGGTCGGTTTGGAGACCGTAGCGGGGTGCCAGGTTCTGCCCTGGCACTGTGACAGCGGAGCCGGCGCCCGGGGGTTTCCAGGTGAAATCGAGTGCCCCGGTGGTGCCACTGCGGTTGTAGTAGTCGACCCGGACTCGATGCCAGCTACCGGCTGTGGTGTTGGTGTAGGTGCCCGGGACAGCGGTGGCGGCCTTGTCGGTCCAGCTGTCCACAGTCAGTACGTCATCGATCCACAACCGCACACCATCGACGACGGTGAACCCGAGTGCATAAGCGCCGGTCGCAGGGAACTTGATTTCGCCGGTGAATCGGCCCGACCAGCCGCCCTTGTTCGCCACCGGCGGGGTGGATCCCCAGCTACGTTTCAGGCTGCCGTCGGCGGAGCCGACACCGGTCGCCCAGTCTTTCGGGACTCCGGAAGTGAACGGGTTGTCGTAGTAGGCGGCCTCCAACCCGGCCAGATTCTTGTCGTACCGAGTATTGGTGTGGGGCATCGTGTTCGCGCACTGCGGGGTCGGCAACTGCCCGGTGAAGCAGGCCGCTGGAGCCGGACCATAACTGTCGGTCGGCCGGTCCGTGTGGTCGTAGATCACCGTCGAGCGGCGACCGGTCGAGTCAATCGTGGCTGTTCGCTGGTCTTTAGCGTTCCATTCGCTGCGGACGGTGTCGCCAACGGCGTTAGTCGAGGCAAGAAGGCGACCAGCATCATCCCAGGTGACAGTATTTTCCGGTGGCGAGTTGAACCCGCCGATCCCGTCGACGTTGACGATCGCTTGCCTGCCGCCGATGTCGTAGCCGTAATAGTGGGTGGGCCGTTTGCCCATGTAACCGCCATCGGAGGACGGTCCGGTGACAGCGACAGCCCGCAGGCGTTCGGGCACCCCCGGCTCTTCGACGAACTGTTTGTACTGGATCGCCGTGTGTACCAGTGCCTGGGAGGGGAACTGTTGGATCGAAGCCCAGTCGTGGCCCAGGTTCCCGCGAACAAAGCTCAGCGGTCCGATAGTGGCGAGGAGTTCCTGGCGTTTGACTTCGCTGCTGGTCTTGCGATATTCCTTCTGGACATCGGCGAGGTTGGTGTAGCTGAAGTCCTGCATAGCCGCGCCCGGGTTCTCGATCCGAGCGACTACGTTCAGCAGATACCACAGCCGGGTTTCGGTGCCGTCCCAATAAGTGATGCGGCACAACTGTTGCGCGGGAGCGGAATTGGCCCCCGCAGGAAGCGACGCCCCGCCGTAGCAACTGTTACTGCCATCAGTGTTGTAGTGCAGGGTGTGCGAGCGCCCCGACACCGGGTCGACAATCTCGGACAGCCGTGACGGAGAACCTCGGTAGCGGTACTGCAATGACGCGGGCTTCTTGCTATCGAGCACGGTCGACACCTCAGCGAGACTGCCGTCGGGATTGAACAGCGACACCACCCCGTTCTCGGTCACCGAGAGTCGGCCACGGGCGTCGAAAGCCACGACGCCGTCGCGTCCAGGTGGCGGAACGTATCCACCCGAGGTGCGAGCCCAGCTATGTTTGCCGCCCGCACCGTCGGTGAGTACCACCGCCCCGTCGAGCATCGCGGCGTGGCTGTAGCTACTGGCCGGCATCGACAATGTCCAGCCCGCCGGCAACGGTGGCGGGTCAGCGGGGTACAGCCACTGAGCCGGCGCGATCCGCGGAATCAGGTTATGCATACGCATACCACCAGCGGTGCCCTGAGTGCTCTTGACCCACAACACCATTGCCGGTGAATCAGCGGAATGGTGATACAGCTCAACCTTGATCGGCACCCGCTGACCATCACTCAGAGACACCTCGTCGTCACGCTTCGGACCAGCCTCGGTGAACTTGTCATGGAAGATGCCCCCGGCTTCAGGATTGTCGTAGACCAGCCGATCGCCAACCCAGATCTTCGCTCCAGGGGTGTGCGCGCCAGCGAAACGGTAGTCGCCAGCGACCGGGGCCCGGAAATACCCCTCCCACCGGACCATGAACCCCTCGGTACTCAGCCCTGGCGGCACGGGATCCCGGCTGGTTTCGTCGTGCCACTTGTTGCTCCAGTGCAGATCCACCTGAGATTCGGCCCGCACCAGCACAGCGGCGGCGTCGTCGGGGGAACCATCGCGGTTGGCATCGTTGAAATACGAGGCCCGCACACCCCGGGACTCACCTTGGCGCGAGTTGTAGGCGAAATTGACCCCCGCAGGCCCACCCAGCGCCGAGAAGATCGGGCCTGAGGCATCGAGACGGACATTGCCGTTGAACAGGTTCACCGTCACCGGCCCCAGCGAATCTGTCGGGGTCGGTTTCGGGTCACCTGTGCGCTGATCGATCGTGAAATGACCGACCCAGCTCGCCGGTGTCGGCGTCTGCGCACCCTTGGCGACGGTCTCGACGGTCCAGGTGTATCGGCCGCCGTTCGCCACCACATTGCGGGGAACCGTCCACTGCGGTTCCGGCAGGCACCCCGACTGCGCCACGCTGCCGGTGCGGCCGTCGAAACCGGTCGACACCTTGAAGCAATACTTCGCGCCTTCCGCGGCGCCGGTTACGGCAACCTTCAACAGGGGTGTCTCGGAAGCCAGAATTGCGTTATCGGCCGGGGCGACCAGCACCGTCTTCAGCTCCTCTTGCGCCCGTTGCCGCGAACTCACACCAGGACCATCGACCGCCCCAACGCGCGCCAACGGCACGAAATCGGCGTCAGGCAGAGGGGGCTCCGGTTCGCGCTCGAGCGCCGAGGACGGGTTGTCCCCTGCCGCCAGCAACGGCACAGCCCGTGTCGTCAACGGAGCCGCCGCACTTGGCGGCGACACCACTATCTGCACCAATGTCGCGACCAGCAGAATTGACAGCGCCACCGCGCTCCAGCGATACCAATTAGCAAGGAGCCAACGCACCGAGGCGTCGCTCTGACGGCGATATTTCATCACACTCCACAATCCCCGAGCCCATAGACGGGCGTAAATCTGACAGAACAGCAGCACCGGAATCAATCCATTCCAGACGTAATTCGTGACGCCGGAACTACACGCGCCGCGACTCTTATTACAAGTCGCGACTTCAGTGCCCTACCTCAGGTTCCCGTTCAGAGCTGATCCTCCAATTCGATACCAGGACAGTGCGTTTGGGGTCTACGTGTCGATCGGCCTGCGTTTCGCCCGAAACCAGCATGTAGTCCATGGGGATTCGACACACCAGGCAGTCATCCCACGCAGCAACAGAAGGACCCCAGGGCTCAAATAGCCTTAACAGGAGGACATCTCACAGAATCGAGCGTCTTGCCGGTCGCGTACGCCAAGGATATACAGTCGTACAGCATTGCTGCGCAACTTGTTTGGAGACTCTTACTTTAAGACGTCATTCATCGATGCACGCTCCACCACACGGGATTGACTGATACCGAACGACTTTAGGATGAAGACCCCCTGCCACCCGGACAACGGTACAGTTGGATCAAATGGGGAGACAACGACCATGCCGACTGGGGAGCTAAACGCAGCGCAGGGACCGAGCACGCCTCGCGCATCCACCAAAGTAGCTGCACGGCAACAACAGTCGAAGTTCGGCGACATACCGACCGTGAGGGGAGAGGTCCCGCGAATCAAGATGAAGGCACAACTATAGCGCCTCCAAGATCATCACCTAAGGTCCGGCATTTGTCAATCCGCCCCGCTGACTCGTCGAAATGCCGAGTAGTCGCTTCGTTGCCTCATGTGGTTTTACCCGCGTGCGGCGTGGTGCCGCGCGGCGAGTGGAGGAGGTTGCGCCGCAGTACGCGGGCACCATGACGCATTCGCCGACCGGCACCTCTGACCAGTCATAACCGCCCGGGTCGTGGTATGAGCGGACAGCTCGCTGCGAACGCCGCCGATGCGTCGCTGTTCCAGCAGTCCAGCGGTCGGATCCGCCGCAACCTCGACGACTTCGTAGTCGCGGTCAAGGCTGGGCAGCATGTCGGTTGTGCTGCGCTGCAACATCACACGCGAACGAATGCGGAAATTCTCGCGGTGGCGGTCGTTCCGGACACACAGGGCCGAGGTGCCGGCGGGATGCTCGTGCGGGCGTGTATGACCGAGGCCGCAAGGGCCGGCGCCACGTTCGTGTGGCTTGCGACCGAGAAGCCGGACTACTTCGCCCGCTATGGCTTTCGTCGCATGTCGAAGTGGCGGCTACCGCTTCGTATCGTTCTGCACAAGTTGTGGCTCGTGTTCGAGCAGCCAGCGCCTCGCTGGTTGCCAGCGCTATTCGGACGGCACACGTTCACTTGCCGTAGGTCGAGCGTGCGAACAAGCTTCGCGCGAAGCGGTTGTCGACGCACCATAATCAGCGTAAGACGTTCTGCGCCGCGCCCCACCTAGGCTGACTTCAGTTAGCACTGGTGAGCGATAAGTACCGGCGACCCGCGTGTGCTCGTTGCCTCGCTCACATCATCGAGCATGCTCAGCGCGACAGGAAGCCGTGCGTTGGCGCGTCGCGACCGAGCGTGACACTCCCATCCGGAGTCGTCGCTGGTCCGAATACGTGGGGATACGGTGAACCGGATCGGCTGGTCCACCTCTACGGATGGGATTGCTATGCGCTTTGACCGAGCACGAACTGTCGTCCTTGTCTCCGCTTGCATCTTGACTGCTGGAGCAGGGGTCATAATAGCCCCATCCGCCTCCGCAGCGCCAAAGTGCGGAGCAAAGATCGAGGACTACTACGGCAACTGGAGCGGGTCGATGCGGTACGGCATAAAAGATTACGAGGTGACATTCAATCCGCCCGACGAAGGATCTGATCCAAAACATGGAGAAGTCATCATGAAGCACCCGGGGAAAACGCCATATAAAGGTGACTATTCTATAAACAAAGATGGCTCAATAGGCATGGCAGTGTATCGAGGTGAGCACGATGCAATGGCGTTCAATGGGAAACCGTATTGCGAAGAGGGCGTCAGCATCCCCTACCGTATAGTGGGCTCGGGCGCGTCATCGAGCGTCGACCTCAGTCCTGTCGCATGACTCTCGAGCGGCACGCAACGATGGATTAAGTAACATACGTCCAGACACGCGCTTGGGGCTGGCGGTGATGCGCCGGCTCCAAGTCTGACTGCCGCATTACCCGAACTGGATCACGTGAGTCGTTCGGGATGGAATTCAGTGGCTGCGTGGCCCTATTTCGGGTGTGCGTAGGTCTCGCCCTTGGCCGGTACCGCCGCGCTCGACACCGGGCGCGTAGCCCGGTTTCGTTTCCACTGCCGCCGTTGGAGGTTGGGCTTGACCTAACTTCAGGAGATCCCTGACTTCGGGTGAAATGCCTTGCAGTTGAGCCTGTTCCATTGCTCTTGCCCGCTCCCGGGCTGTTGCCTTATCGGCCGCGTCACGCTCGACTCGGGCTTTCTCTGCCGCACGTTCTACTCGGACGGTGTCGGCCACCTCCCGGGTAGATTCTCCCCCAATCTCGACGGTTTGTTGCTCCCGGGGCTTATCAGGCACTGGGAACGGGAAATCCCGCGCCGCGAGACGGGCGGCGTCACGTTCCACTAGTTCGACCAGGGCCGCTGCTTCGGGTGATCCACGTATTTGAGTGGTCTTCGCGGGCGCTTCGCGTGCCGGGGCTCGGTCAGCCGTAGGCGCTTCAACTCGTCGGAGATGTTCAGGCGCGGGAAAATCCAGCGCTACTCGTCTAGCGGCTGCCTCGCCAGCGGCTCTGGCACGGTCCTGTTCCTCCCGCGCCTTAACGATTTGACGAATGTTCGCGAGCCGCTCGCGGGCGCGCTCTTTACGGTCGCGCACTTTGGCAATGTCAGCGACTTTCTCCCGACGTTTTTGAAGGTCGACGCCCTTTTGTTCACGTGCCTTCTGCGCTACGCCCGGTAACTCGAGCTGCGTACCCTGTTCCCGCTGGAGCCCCTTAGCCCAAATCTCACGGGCAGTCTCTCGTGAGATGACATGGTGTGTGAATTTATCCGGGAAGTCGCGAACCAGGCCAGCGATCAGCTGCTGTACTTCTTGAGACTTTAGCTCACCAGCGACAGTCCTTAGCGTGTGATGCTGGATGACACCCTTCTCGATAAGTTCGCGTACAGCCTCTAACTGCTTAGCGTCCTTAGGGGTATCCATCCTGCCGGACTTCTCTTCGATGCTGTGGATCTTCCCCTGAAGGTCCTTGACTTTGTCGAAGCGGATCTTTACGCCTGCGGCACGGTATTTCTCCGACTGCTGCACATAGCCGTTCTCGCGATCACGGAAATGTTTGTACGTGCCGTTTTCAAAGATCCGGCCACGCGTATTCGGATCGATCCCATACCGGTCTCGATCGTATCCATCCATCGCTAACCACACCCCCCGGTGTATGGAACTCAAGGGAAGGGAGTCGAGCAGCCTCCCGCCACGTGACAGTTAGGACTCGCCGCGGCGTTTAGCTTCATGGTCGGTCGCATATTCACGCAGCGCCGCAGCTGCGTAGGAGAACATGCCGTCGTAACTGTTAGGCGAGTAGTTGATCATGTCGTTCATCAACGCCCAAGCCGATATCTCGTCCTCATCCTCGGTGTCACATTCGAGGGCGGGATTCACCTTGTCATAAAACGTGTCTTCATCATCCGCCCAATCCCATTCAATCCAACGAGCGCCAGCAAACCTCACGTAGCATTCGCCGACGAAGCAGATGAAGGCGTCACCCCAGTCGGAGATTTTTGCGGTAGCCATGTCGGGAAACAACTCTGCGACGATGGGGTTAAGTCGCTTTATCTCTGATGAGTCTTCCGGCCACGGCTCAGACGGAAAGTCGGTTACGCCCGCGTAGTCCATGAACTTCTGAGCTTGCGCCGTGCGGCGTTCGGGGTCGACCCACTTACCCCACTCGGTCCGCTCGACACCAAGGTCCATACTCAATTGTTCGTCGTCACCCACGGGCTACCCCTCTCGTCGTGGCCCGAACGAGCCAGTGTCGCGCGTCCACGGGTCAAGATACAAGCAACTCACCTTCGTTCATGGTCCGTCGTAGAGTCGTTCGCCCGGCAATCGACGTAAACCTGTTGTGTCTCCGGCGATTACGTCGACATCATCTATAAAGTGCCGCTGGCGTTGCTCCTGAAGGAAGAACAGCGCCGAGGTAAGGCATGCTGCGAAGTCGAGCGATTCGCCCCGCAGCGTGACGCGTAGGTGGACGTCCGGCTCCTCGGGGTGCGGGGACTGGCGTGTGCTCACCTCCGCACCTCCGCGCTGGTGCAGGATTCGATATCGAGTGAGGCCAGTTCCCGGTGCGCGACCGGCGCCAGCCGCCACGACCGCGCGACCTGCACGTAGCCCTCCTGTTGAAGCCAGGTCATCGTCCGCGCGATGACGCGGCTCGAACGCCCCAAATCTGCTGCCAGGTCATCGATATCGTGGGCTCGTCCGTCGTCCATCGCGCGCATGACCAACAGCTGAGTCTTGGTGAGCTCGCCCCGGTCCCTCATGACGACGCCGCCGCTTCGGATGTGTCAGCAACCGCGACGCGGTCATCAACGACCCGGACTTCGCCCAGCGGGCATTCACCCGACATGCCGAGATGTGCGCCGATCACTCCGTCGACTACCGATACCGTCACCCCGCATTCGCGGGACGGGCACGTCACTGCCATCAAAGTGACTGTGGCTGCACGGAATACCGCTGCCCGACATTGCGACAGCAGCACCGTGCGGTCGGTCGCTTCATCAGACACGATGCACCGCCAACGATCGCGGATCGCGATTGATACCGGTGCACGCCAGTATCGAATGCACTACGGCCCTGCCCGAGGGACGGAATGTGTTGCGAGGTAGTTCAATCCATCGCCTGCTGCCGCCTCCGGGTTCTGCTGTCGGCGACGGCAAAGGGATTGCCCCCTCCCGAACGATCATCACGTTCAGCCGGAACAAGTCGTTGAATACACGTGTGTCGTCATCGGGCACATCGGGCCGAACCAGGAAACTCCACCGGTTCGAGCCGACGTGGGCGACTATCGGGCCGACTGCTACGCCGTGGCGCTGCATGTGTTGGCGCAGAACGCTTCCCAACGTTCCGGGCATGGTCAGTGCGCCGCAACTCCCGGCAAGGAAGGTGATGGGCTCGGAGCCGGGCGGGTCGATGTTGGCGGCCAGTCCGCACACCAGGCGGTAGTAGACGCATCGAGAGACTGGTGTATCCCCAAACGAAATGTTCTTCATCGGCTTTAGGCCCCCTGCTCGCGTGGAGTGGATTAGGTGGCCCGGCCCCTAGCGGTTTGGAAGGGTGAGGGTGACTCGGTCCGACTCGAGGCACCTACCGGGCACCAATTCAGACAACCACCGCGTATGCCTGGGATTGCATGGGTTCGCGTCTACATGCGTCTACAGGCCCCCCAGCGGCGGTTAGGCTGGGACTGTGGAGTCTGACGCCACTATCCCCAACGGTGCCCAGCTCCGTGCTGCGCGTGAAGCCGCTGGGTTGAGTCTGTCGGCGCTGTCAGCTCGCACGCATTACAGCAAGCCATACCTTGGTCTGCTAGAGACTGGACAGCGCCCGATCTATCCGGAGCATGTCAGTGCCTACTCTGACGCGCTGGGGCTTGGCTCAGCGCTGTTTGTCGAGCCAGCCGATGGGGAACAGGCAGCGGCGGAATGGGTCCATCGGGTAGCGGCGTCGGATCTAGGTGGAGACACCCTCGACCGCTTGGAGTTGTCTGTCGACGACTTGGCTGCGGCGTACCCGACAACTCCTCCGAGCGAATTACTCCTCCGCATACGGCAGCATCTCGGCTACGCCGGACGCTTGATGGACAGCCGCAAGACTTTGCCACAGCACCGCCGGTTACTCATCACGGTCGGCTGGCTCTCGCTACTGGCGAGCACATGTCATATCGACTTGGGCGAGTCATCCGCTGCTGCGGCACGCGGGCACCTCGCATGGAAGTTGGCGGACGAAGCCGGACACCCCGAGATCGCAGCATGGTGCCTGGAGACACGGGCATGGCAACAGTTGACCAATGGCAAGTTCGCAGCGGCGGCCGAATTGTCCCGCGCGGCACAGGCCCTTGCCCCGGAGAACAGTTCGGCGTTCATCCAAGCGACTGCCCAGGAGGGCCGCGCACTGGCACGACTAGGCGACAGCAAGGGCACCTACGGCACGTTGCGGCGGGTAGCCAGGCTGGTGTCCGGACTGAATACTCCCGATCGACCAGAGCACCACTTTCGCTACGACCCTGCGAAATCGGATGCCTACGTGGCCACCACACTTGCGTGGCTTGGCGACCCGGCAGCGGAGTCCTACGCCCGGCACGTACTCGCCGACCTCATGGGCGCTGCGACAGCCCGGCCTCGCCGAATCGCCTCGGCCAACTTGGATTTGGGACTGGCCCTGGTCGCCGCCGACAAGCCGGACGAGGCGGCGAATGTCGCACTCACGGCCGTCACATCAGGCCGATTGGTTCCATCGAACTACTGGCGCGTGTCCGAAGTTGTCTCCGGGATCGAGGATCGCGACGCAGCCGACGCGATGACCCTCCGCGAAGCGTTCCGAGACACCTATCCGCACTGAGGCCCTGATCCGGGACGCTCCCGCAACGTCGGGCATGAATGGCAGCGGGTTCGCGACGCGTTGGGCATTCCGGACGACGTGACGGCGCACAGCTTCCGTGGCGCGGTGGCGACGATTCTCGATGACGCTGGCTTGTCTGCGCGAGTGACGGCGGATGTCCTGATGCACGTCGACCCGGCCATGACCCAACGGCACTACATGGCACGTGGCCGAGTTCACCGGGCAGCTGCTGAAGCCCTCGATAGGGCCGTGAGCGGTCAGAGATGACCAAGACCGCATTAGTTGGGACTTAGTTGGAAGATCAGCCACCGCGAAGGAAGTCCAGAAACCAAAAATCCCAGCCTGAGCTGGGATTTTGGTGGAGCTAAGGGGAATCGAACCCCTGACCTTCTCGATGCGAACGAGACGCGCTACCAACTGCGCTATAGCCCCGTGCGGCTCCGGGGAACCGCGCTCAGTCACTCTAGCAAAGGTTGTTGCGAGACTCCGAATCGTGCGGTTTACCTGGGATTATGCGGAGTCACGCTGGTGTCATTCGCCGGCGGCGCGGCGCATGTCGCCGCCGCCGGTGCGGTCGCGGAGGGCGCGGGCGGTGGCGGGGTCGAAGGGGTCGAGGTGGTCGAACATGGGGTCTTCGTCGTCGGTTTCGAGGAGGGCGGAGCGGCGGCGCAGGGCGCGGGCGGTGTCGCGGTCCATGGCGGCGCGGGCGGCTTGGGTTTGCCGGGGGCCTGCGCGGTGTTCGCCGAGTTGTTCGGCGCGGCTGAGGCGGGCGGCGCGGCGGCGGCGGATGTCTTCTTCGATGCGTACTTGCTTGCGCAGGTAGGTGAGGTAGCCGATGAGGACGAAGGAGGACAGGCCGCTGCCCCACCAGAAGTGTGGGCTCACCGCGACGGCGAGTCCGCCGCATAGCAGTCCGGCCAGGACGAGGCCGAGGACGGCGCGCTGACGGAAGGTGTAGCGGGCGGCGCGGGCGATGGCGTCGGCTTCGGGGTCGTAGCCGCCGCGGCCGCGCCGGGTGGGCACGTAATCGAGGTCGTCGGCTTCGTCGTCGAGGTAGTCGTCGTCGTGGGTGACGCGGGCGGGCGCGGTGGAGCGCGCGGGCGGTATCCGGGCCGCGGTCGGTTCGGTGCGCTCTTCGCCCACTACGTCATCATCGGCCGCGTCGTCGTGCGGCGCAGCCGGTTCGTCCACGTCGGCGGATTCGGTGTCGGCGGTGACCGTTTCGGTGTCGGCCGCCTCGGCGTCCGCGTCGGCCTGCGCGAGTTCGGCGTCGTCCAGCTCGGCGTCGCTCAGTCCGGCGTCGGCGAGTTCGGTGTCGTCCAGCTCGGCGTCGGCGAGCTCGGCGTCAGCGATGTCGGGATCAGGGTGGGGCACCGCGCCTTCGGTGATCGCGGGCAGGTCACCTTCGGTGACGGGTTCGTCGGCCGGTGTTGTCATCCGGTCCTCCGCATCATCGCTGTGGGGATGCTTTCTCTGTGCGCGGCGTGGCCGCCAATTGGGGTCGGTTTCGTGGCCTGCGGCGGGTCCACTCTTGGTGCGCCGCTTGGAATCTCCGCGGACGAGCACCCGGGTGGCGAGTGCCGCGTCGGTGGTCCGCCGAATCCTCGGGTGCCGGTCGGCGAGGATGGGGAACAGGACGAAGACCCAGAGCACTACCAGGCCGATCCACAGAATCGAATTCGGCATTGCCGTCAGCACCTCCGTCCCGGCCTGGTGTGGTCCGTTCGGCCGGCGAGCGGTGCGCAGCACGCCCCGCGTCCGCCCGGCTTCCATCCGTCGCTGCGGCGTGGTCGCCGGTCGCCTCGCAGGCTCCCTGCCGGGGGTGCAGGACGCACCTCCGACGTCCGTAGGTTAATTCCGTGACGCGTCGAGATCCGGCAGGCGCGCCGTGCACATACGCCACACCTGTCACAAAGCCACCAATTCTTCCGCGCGTCGGATGCGCCGGGCGTGTCCGTATTGCACGATTCTCAGGGCAGAACGGCCCGGCCCTCGCGGACGAGCCGGTCGACGACCGTGCCCAAGACCTCTTCCACGGTGATGCCGACCAGCAGGTGATCGCGCCAGGCGCCGTCCACGTCGAGGTAGCGGCGCAGCAGCCCTTCCTCCCGGAAACCGACATTACGCAGGACCGCTTGACTGGCCAGGTTTTCCGGCCGCACCGTCGCCTCGACCCGATGCAGGCCGACCTGCCCGAAGCAGTGGTCGAGGCCGAGCGCCAGCGCCGCGGTCGCGACACCCTGGCCGCTGAGATCCTTGGCCACCCAGTAACCGATCCAGCCGGAACGCAGCGCGCCGCGCACGATATTGCCGACGGTCAACTGCCCGCTGAACGCGCCGTCCACCTCGATCACCAATGGAATCATCGCCCCACGCCGCGCTTCGGCCTTCAGGCTCGACCACAGCGACGGCCAGTTGGACGCGTGGTTGCGCGCCTCCCAGGCCCCGCGACCGGTGGGCTCCCACGGCTCCAGATGGGCCCTGTCCCGCAATCGGATTCGGCTCCACGCGGCGGCGTCGCGCAGCCGCACCGGGCGCAGCGTCACCTGTCCGGCCCCGACGCGCACCGGACCGAGCCGCGCGGGCCAGCCCGGATGCTGCGTCACCCGGAACACGTTCATCGCCTCCACGCCTCAGCCGCGCTGGGCGAGGAAAGCGACCCTGACCTCGTCACCGGTGCGGATCTCGGTGTCGTCGGGGTCTATCACGATCAAACTGTTCGCCTCGGCGAGCGTGGCGAGCAGATGTGACGAGGCGCCCGCGCCGCCGCCGAGCGGTTGCACGAGGTAGTCGCCGGTGGCCTCGTCGCGCATGAGTTGCGCGCGCAGATAACCCTTGCGACCGGCCATCGAACTGATCGGGGTGATGGTCCTGGCCATGATGATCCGCCGCATGGGATGCCTGCGCCCCAAGGCGATTCGGATCAGCGGACGGACCATCACCTCGAAAACGACCAGCGCGCCGACCGGGTTGGACGGCAGCAGGAATGTGGGCACCTCGTCGCGGCCGAGCCTGCCGAAGCCCTGCACCGAACCGGGATGCATGGCGACGCGGGCTATTTCGAGTTCACCGAGCCCTTCGAGTGCCTCGCGCACCTGATCCGAGGCCCAGCCGCCCACCGCGCCCGCGATGACGACGACCTCGGAGCGCACCAGCTGCCCCTCGACCACGTCGCGCAACCGGCGCGGATCCGTGCTCACGATGCCGACCCGGTTGACGTCCGCGCCCGCATCCCTGGCCGCGGCGGCCAGCGCGTAGGAGTTCACGTCGTAGACCTGGCCGGGGCCGGGTGTGCGATCGATATCGATGAGCTCACCGCCGACCGAGATCACCGACAACCGCGGCCGCGGATGCACGAGCACCTTGTCCTGTCCGACGGCCGCTAGTAGTCCCACCTGGGCCGCGCCGATGATGGTGCCCGCGCGCACCGCGACATCGCCGGGCTGCACATCGTCGCCGATGCGCCGCACGTAGTCGCCGGAGCGAACCGGTTCGTAGATCTTGATCTTCGCGCGGCCGCCGTCGGTGAAGTCCAAGGGCAGCACGGCATCCGCGAGCGTCGGCAGCGGTGCGCCGGTGTCGACACGCACAGTCTGGCGCGGCTGCAGCCGGATCGGCTGACGCGATCCGGCGATCACCTCGCCGACCACCGGCAGCGTGAGGTCGACCAGTTCGTCGTCCTCGTTGCGAATGTCGGTGCCCGCGGCGGCCACATCGACACTGCGCACCGCGTAGCCGTCGATCGCCGCCTGATCGAATCCGGGCAGCGGTCGTTCGGTGACGACGTCCTCGGCACACAGCAGGCCCTGGGCCTCGGAAATCGCGACCCGGACCGGCCGAGGCGCGACCGCCGCGGCGGTCACCTTGATCTGCTGATCCTCAACCGAGCGCATCCAGCCCTTCCTGATCTCTTCGCACACCACCGATCGCACCGCGCGATATCGCTTCGGCACAACCAATTAGCGCACGCGACGGTGAACCATCATTCGTACCCGACGGTCCACTGTCGACGAAACCCACGCCTCAGTCGTAGGTGGTCAGCTGCGGATCCCAGTCGGGACCGAGCCGATGCTCCAGCCACTCCCGAAGGGCAGGGCCGTATTCGTCACGTTCCAAAGCGAAATCGACCGCAGCACGAAGATAGCCGCCCGGGTTGCCCAAATCGTGGCGCGACCCACGGTGCACCACGACATGAACCGGATGATCCTCGGCGATGAGCAGCGCGATGGCGTCGGTGAGTTGCAATTCACCGCCCGCGCCCGGCTCGATTCGGCGCAGCGCGTCGAAAATGGCGCGGTCCAACAGGTATCGGCCGGCGGCGGCGAAGGTGGACGGCGCGTCGGCGAGCGCGGGCTTCTCCACCATGCCCTTGACCCGCAGCACATTCGGATTCACCGCGTCCGGCACGGTCGCCACGTCGAACACGCCGTACGCGCTGACCTCGTCCTTGGGTACGTCGATGGCGCAGAGCACGGTGCCGCCACGCTTGCGGCGCACCCGGCACATCACGTCCAGCACGCCGGAGGGCAGCACCAGATCGTCGGGGAGCAGCACGGCGATGGCGTCTTCGTCGTCGTCGAGGGCGGCCTCGGCCTGGGCGACCGCGTGGCCGAGGCCGAGCGGTTCCTCCTGCACCACCGAGGTCACATCGAGCAGCCCCGGTGCCTTGCGGACCTTTTCGAGGAGCTGGAATTTGCCGCGCTCGGCGAGGGTGCTCTCCAACACCAGGTCTTCCACGAAGTGCGCGACCACACCGTCCTTGCCCGGCGAGGTGACGATCACCAAACGCTCGGCACCGGACTCGGCGGCCTCGGCGGCGACCAGTTCGATGCCGGGGGTGTCGACCACCGGGAGGAGTTCCTTCGGCACCGTTTTGGTCGCGGGCAGGAACCGCGTTCCCAGCCCGGCGGCGGGCACTACGGCCGTGCGGAAGCACGAAGCCAGCGTGGCATCGCCGGATTGTCCGGCCTTTGCTGTCATGCGCATACCCTATCCATCGTCACAGCCCCTGACTCGACGTCGAGCCGACCGGTATTCCGGTCAGCCTATGGTGATCGACATGGAGATGCCCGGTGAGCGCGAAAAACATGCATGGCGCACCGAAATTCTTGCTCGACGGGCGGCGATACCGGCCGCGGAGCACGCTGCGGAGGTCGCGGGCCTGGTCACGGCGGTCGGGCGGCTCGACGTGGGCGAATGGGTCTGCGCGTACGTGCCGATGCGTGGCGAACCGGGATCGACCGAGATGCTCGACACGTTGCGGGCGGCGGGTGCGCGGGTGCTGGTACCGGTCACCGGTCCGCCGGGACCGTTGAACTGGGCGGAGTACACCGGCCTGGACAGCCTGCGGCGAGCCAGGTTCGGCCTGCTCGAACCGACCGGCGAGGTGCTACCGACCGATGCGATCGGCCGCGCGGATCTGGTCCTGGTCCCGGCGCTCGCGGTGGACCGGCGCGGTGTCCGGTTGGGTCGTGGGGCGGGTTATTACGACCGGACGCTGGCCGCGGCGGCACCGCAGGCGCGGCTGGTCGCGGTGGTCCGGGACGACGAGCTGGTCGACCGGCTGCCCGAGCAGCCACACGACGTGCGAATGGGCTGGGCACTGACCCCGCGCGGCGGTCTGCACCGGCTTGTCGAAGATCACGCCGCGGAATGAAAGGTAGATTGGCAACGTTGGCACTGTCGGCTGTAGAGTGCCAGATGACGAAACCCGCGGAGGATGCTGTGCCAACTTACTCGTATGCGTGCACCCAGTGTGACAACCGCTTCGACATCGTTCAGTCCTTTTCCGACGATGCGCTGAGCGTGTGCCCGGAGTGCTCCGGAAAGCTGCGCAAGCTGTTCAATTCCGTCGGCATCGTGTTCAAGGGCAGCGGCTTCTACCGCACCGACAGCCGCAGCGGCGCGTCCACCGCGAGCGAGCCGGCCAAGTCCGACAGCGGTTCCAACGGCTCGAAGGACTCGAGCTCGTCGAGTTCCACCAGCTCCGATTCCAGCTCGTCCAACGGCAGCAGTGCGACCACCAGCACCGCTGTGGCCAGCTGATTCGTCGAGTTATCCCCAGCCGCTCAGTTATCCACAGCTAGCCCCTTTTCCGGCCTGGCGGGTGCGCGCACAGTCATAGGCTTTCGCCATGACTCGATCACCCGCCGAGCTCGGTCGTCAGCGCTTCGGAGTATGGCGTCGACCGCCCTGGGCCGACAGCTTGCTCGCCCGGCGGCTCGGCGCCGCAGTCCTGATCGTGCTGGCGATCGCCTTGTTCCTGCGCGGTGATCCCGGCGCGGAACGAACCTCCGTCGTGGTCGCCGGACGTGATCTCGCGCCGGGGCACGTGCTCGCCGCGAGCGATCTGCAGTCGAGTCCACGCGAAGCCGCCGCCCTGCCCGCCGGTGTCGTGCGCAATGCCGCCGACGTGATCGGCGCCACCCTGACCGGGGCGATGCGCGGCGGCGAGATATTCACCGACATCCGCGTCGTCGGCCCGCGCCTGGCCGCCGCCGCGACCGGTGCGCGGGACGCGCGGATCGTGCCGATCCGGTTGGCCGACAACGCCGTCGCCGAAATCCTGCGCGCCGGTGACCGAGTCGACGTGGTCGGCGGCGAAGAGCAAGGCGCGCGCCCGGCCCGCACCCTGGCGACCGATGCCGCGGTCGTGCTGGTATCCAGCCCCGGCGACGGACGGGCCGCAAAGGAACGCGTGGTGTTGGTCGCGATGGACTCCGAACACGCGACGGTGGTCGCGGCCGCGTCCCTGCATACCGCGCTCACCGTTGTCTTCCATTGAGTTGTCCACACATTTGCCATCAAGGTCAACTAGCATCGGCGATACCACAGGCGTCGACCGCCGAGCACGACTTTGTCAGCTCCACACGTAGAGGAGATATCGGCAATGCTCAAGGGTTTCAAGGACTTTCTATTCCGCGGAAACGTTGTCGACCTGGCGGTGGCGGTGGTCATCGGCACCGCGTTCGTCGCGATCGTCACCGCGTTCACCAATGGCATCGTCAACCCGATCCTGGCCGTCTTCGGCGGCAGTGACGAACTGGGGCTCGGTTTCCAGCTCGTTGCCGACAAACCCGCGACCTTCGTCCAGGTCGGTCCGATCATCACCGCTGCGATCAATTTCGCGATCATCGCCGCGGTGCTGTATTTCGTGCTCGTGCTGCCCGCCATGCACGTGAAGAGGAAGTTCAGCCCGGAAGCCGTCGAACTCAGCGACGCGGAGGTGCTCATCCAGATCCGCGATCTGCTCGCCGAAGGTCAACGCAGCGCGGGCGGTAAACACGAATCCTGAATTGCTTGCGCGGCAACGAGAAACGGGCCCGTCGCGCGACGACAGACCCGTTTATCTTGGGCGAGTTGATATTCGACGTCAGCCGAGGATGAACGGCTTACCCCACAACGTCATCCAGGTGACGACGGAGTCGGTTTCCACGCTGAGACTGACGAATGCCCGCGCCTGCGCATAGCCGTCACAACCGGACAGGTCGATGACCTCGTCGGCCCAGCTGACCGCTCCGATGTTGCCCTCGAACTGATTACGCGTCGGGTACGCCACACTGCCGAAGTACTCGTCCTGCTCCAGATCCAGCACATAGAACGACTTCGCCTGACCGCGCTCGAGCACCAGCTTGGCACCGGTGACCACCCCGGCGTCGGAATCGATCACGTCTCCGGTCCAGTCCAGATCACCGGTGACACCACCGCCGGCGATGTCCACCTCGCAACCGACGGTGTACCCGGGGAAGATGGAACCGGCTTTGCCACCCGGCGTTCCGGCCAACTCGACCTGCGCCTTCCCCGCCACCCGCGCGGTGCGGTGTCCCGGCACGGCGCCCATGGTCGGCGTGATAGCGACCGACTCGTCGACCAGCGCGAGCCGCACCTCGGTGCCGTCGGCCAGCGTCTTGGTGGTCTCGCCACCGGGCAGCGGAATGAAGATCTCCCCGCTGGCCGCGCCGGTCGAGAGCAGGCCCAACGCGACAGTGGCGGCGACCCCGAGTCCGACGCGGGACGTCAGTTTCTTACGGTTGATCATGGTTGTCGACCCCTAGCGGAACGAATTCTCGGGCAGCGAGCAGAACTGTGCCGACGCGGCTGCCTTCGGGGTGGGCAGTGCCGTCGGCGGCAGACAGCAACAGCAAGCGGACCCGTCGCGGTAGCGACGGGCCCGCTTGACTTGTGCGAGTTGAGTGTTCGGCGTCAGCCGAGGCTGAAGGGCAGGCCCCACAGCGTCACGTACGACATGACGTTGTCGGTCTCGACCTTGACCTTGACGAACGCACGCGCCTGCGCGTAGCCGCCGCAGCCGGACAGGCCGATGGTGGAATCGGCCCAGGTGACCGAGCCGTTAGTGCCCTTGAACGTGATCTGGCTGGAGTGATCTTCGTTGCCGAAGTCGTCGGCCACTTCACGATCGAGCAGGTAGAAGGCCTTCGCCTGGCCGGGGCCGAGGCTCAGGTTGCCGCCACCGTTGACGCCGACGTCACCGTCGCTACCGTCCCATTTGCCACTGGCTTCGACGCCGGCCGAAGCGCCGCCGCCGTCGATGTTGACCTGGCAGCCGACCACGTAGCCCGGACGGATCTTGCCACCCGTGGCGCCGTCACCGGACACCTCGACCCGCGCCGAACCGGACACCCACGCGTTGCGGTGCACCGGGGTCGAGCCCAGGGACGGGTTGATGTTGGCGGATTCGTTGACCAGACGGACCGTCACCACGGTGCCGTCGGACAGCGTCTTGGTGATCTCGCCACCCGGCAGCGGCACGAAGGTGTCCGCGTTCGCGGCACCGGTGGAGAACAGGCCCACGGCGATGGTTGCGGCGGCACAGACACCGGCTGCCCGCGCCACGTTCTTACGGTTGATCATGTGTAATTCCCTCAGGGGTTGAGTTCGTTTCAGCGAGAAGAGTTTTCGACAGTCGACAGTCGTCAGCCAATGCTGAACGGCATCCCGTAGAGGGTGGTCTTCGAGTAGTGGTCACCGATGATCTCGACCACGGTGTAGGAGCGGGCCTGGGCATAGCCCGCGCAGCCCTGGATCTCCATCTCGACGTCCTGGTACTCCACGGAGTAGGAACCCGGCTTGGTGATGTCCTTCAGTTCGATCTGCACGAACTTCACGTCGCCCGGACCGAGGTTGATGCCGAACGAACCACCGAGGCCACCGCTGGTGAGATTGGCGTTGGCCGACAGGCCGAGGCTGATCGCGTCATCGGCGATGCTGACCTGACATCCGATGATGTAGCCGGTGTTCAGCTGCGACGTACCGTGCGTCGAGGAGTTGTTGGTGCCGGGGTTGTTGGTCGCGCCATTCCACGGGCCGACCTTGCCTTCCGGGGTTTCGGTGACATCCGCCGACGCGTTGCCGGAAACCCAGACAACGCGGCCCGCGCCGTTGGCCGCGAGCGACGGCGACACGACGGCATGCTCTCCGGTCCGGGTAATGGTCACACCCGGGCCACTCTTCTGGCCGTCCGGCAACGGCACAAAAACATCGGCGCTGGCGGCGCCGGTCGAAAGCAGGCCCATGGCCACGGCAGCGGCAGCGCCGACGCCCGCTACGCGGGCTCCGCGGCGCAGACCGTTGGTGCGGTTCTCGCTCATACTTCCCCTCATCAGGTTAAAACAGTCAACCTCGACCATCGAGGTTGGACAGGTGGTCCTCGCAGGCCCAGCTCAGTTTGTCGCGCCTTTGTTGCCAGTGTGTAACCGACAATTTAGTTCGGCGCGACGCTCCGGCTGGCGACCGGAACCGAGCCAGGTTCCGCCGGGTCGACACGTACGTGCCGCACCCGGGCCCAGGAAGTCCAGTGTGGGTGGCTCGTGCGAACATTAAACGCTAGGTAACGGCGCTGCAACGCAAGCTTTCGTAAAGATCAATGTGATGTAAATCACATTCGTTAACATGCAAACATCGTTTGACGTGCATTTATTAGTGGCGGAGACAGTCGGGACCGACCGGCCGGTGCTGACGAAGTCACTAAAGCGCCATGCGCTGAATACGGGACAAAGCCGTACATATATCGGCCGAATAACGGCGATGTGAAACAATCACAAGTAAATTACGGCGAGCCAGCTTCTCGATACGTAGCTACTACGTAGATTTAGGCAATCAACCGTGGTGCGGCGGCTTCTGCGCACGCAGCCAATCATCGGACGAGGACTCGTTGCGGGAGTCATCTCCGCGTTCGTCGCTCGTGGTGTCTGGGAGGGTGTCGCCGAATATTTCGGCGAGACGCGCCGCATCCCTCGCCCGGCGAGCGGCCGGACGAGGGATGTCGTCGGAAGAACCGGCGCCCGAAATTATTCGACCAATCCGGACAGTTCGCCGATCACCTTGCTGGCAAGCGGGCCGAGCGTCGCCATTCCGTCGCGCACCGCGGCCCGGGTGCCGGGCAGGTTGACCACGAGGGTGCTGCCGGAAATGCCGGCCACACCGCGCGAGAGGCCGGCGTCGAGCGAACCGGCCACCCGGCCGGACGCCCGCAGCGCCTCGCTGATGCCGGTCAACTCGCGATCGAGCACCTGCGAGGTGGCCTCGGGCGTCACGTCACGCGGGGACATGCCGGTGCCGCCGACCGAGATGACCAGGTCGACACCGCCGATCACCGCGGTGTTCAGCGCGTTGCGGATCTCGACCTCGTCGGCCTGCACCGACACCGACGCGTCGACGAGGAACCCTGCCTCGGTGAGCAGCTCGGTGACCAGCGGGCCGAGCGAGTCAACACCTCCATGCGCCGTTCGATCATCGACGACCACCACCAGAGCACGCCCCGCCACCGGAGCATCGATTTCCATGGTGCTCACCGTAGCGCTTGTGCTGAGAACCTCTGCGGCCGTGTCGAGCAGCGGCGTCCAGCCACCCTGCAGCACCCGCATCATCGGCCGCCGTCCGCGGGCGCACCGGTGAGGGTCACCTCGACGGTCTTGGAGTTACTGCCTCGTTCATCGGTATAGGTGACTTTCACCTTGTCTCCTGGTTGGTGCGAGCGAACCGCGGCGACGAGCGCGTCGCCGGTGTTGATGCTGCGATCGTCGAGTTTGGTGATGATCACGCCTGCGGGGATGCCCGCCTTCGCGGCCGGGCCGTCCGGGGTGGACTCCAGCACCCGTGCGCCGTTGATCGAATCCTGCGCCTGGATCTTGACGCCGATCTGCGCGTAGGTGGCGTGGCCGGTCTTGATGAGCTCGTCGGCCACCCGGCGGGCCTGGTCGACCGGAATGGCGAAACCGAGTCCGATCGAACCGCTCTGCTGCCCGGCGCCGGGCTCGCCTGCGCCGAGGCTGGCGATCGCGGTGTTGATGCCGATGAGCTTGCCGTTGCCGTCGACCAGCGCACCGCCGGAATTACCGGGGTTGATCGCGGCATCGGTCTGGATGGCGTCGATCACCGGGTTCACATTCGGCGAATTCTGCGGGCCCTCGCCCTGCGTCGACACCGGGCGGTTCAGCGCGGAGACGATGCCGGTGGTCACGGTGCCCGCCAGGCCGAGCGGCGAGCCGATCGCCACGACCGACTGACCGACCTGAAGATTCTCCGAGGTGCCGAGCTCGATCGGGGTCAAGCCGGTCTTGCCCTGGACCTTGATGACCGCGAGGTCGGAGACCGGATCGGCGCCGACGATGGTCGCGGGCGCGGAGCTGCCGTCGGCGAACAGCACCTCCATCTTGGCGTTGGGTCCGCCGCCCGCGGCCACGTGATTGTTGGTCAGGATCAGGCCGTCGGAGGACAGCACCACGCCGGAGCCCTCGCCCTCGGCGCGGCTGCTGGCGACCTTGATCATCACCACGCTGGGCAGCACCTTCTGCGCGACCGCCTGGGTCGAGCCCGCCGGGGCGTTGGAGACGTTGTTGACGTTGGGTTTCGGCTGATCGAGCGCGTTGCTGATCGTCGAGCGGCCGTCGTCGGAGTGGGTGGCCAGCGCGCCGACCGCGCCGCCGACGCCACCGCTGACCAAGGCCAGGGCGACCGCGCCCAGCACCAGGCCGGTCCGGAACGGACGCTTGGCGGGCTGAGCCTGCGCCCCGAACGGCGCGCCCTGCTGATCGAACGGCGCGCCCTGGGCCGTCTGCTGATCGAACGGCTGCCCACCGTACTCCGGGCCGGGGAACGGCTGGGTGTGCTGGTGCGGCGGATACTGGCCCATCGAATGCTGCGCCTGGTACGGCGACGGCGGTGCCCCATACGGCCCGTACCCCTGCGGCGAGTAGCCGGCGTCTGGCCCGTACGGCGCGCCGCCGGGGCTTGCCGGTGCGGCCGGGATCTGATCGGTCGGGTTGGGCTGATCCGGTGCGGTGTGCGCCGGCTCGTCCCGCCGGTCCTTCGAATCCTCGGTCATGGACTCCTCGTTTCTCCTCAGCGTCTGCCGACCAGCTTGACGGCGACTACTGAGAGCGGACTGAGACCGTGCTTTCAATTGTCCGAGACTGTGTACCCACTTCGCGCGGCAGTAAGGCCGCCACCCCCGCCACACAATACGGGTCCGGCGCACGCTTCGCGCGCCGTCGAATTCAGCGGATCCCAGTCCCTGGAACACCCGTTATGCGGATCTCGTATTCCTCCGAGCCCCGCTTTGTCCAGCGCGCGTTTCAGGCCTCCACCGGCCGACCGGCTTCACCGGGCAGGACGATCCGAATTCGCGCGCCACCCCGGCTGGAGGTTTCGATGCCGATCGTGCCGCCGTGTTTGGTCACGACCTGCTTGACGATCGCCAGGCCGAGCCCCGAACCGGGCATGGAGCGCGAGGCGGTGGTGCGGTAGAAGCGCTCGAACACCAGCTCACGTTCGCCGGGCGGAATACCGGGGCCAGCATCGTCGACGGTCAATTCGAGCAAGCCGCGCCCGGTTTCGCGCATCTCGACGTAGACCTGCGCGCCCGCCGGACTCCACTTCGCGGCGTTGTCGAGCACGTTGAGAATCGCGCGCTCGAGGCCTGCCTCGTGGCCGTAGACGAACCAGGGCTGGAACGCCGAGACGAACTCGACCGAGCCACGGCGCCGCCGCGCCCGTTCCAGCGCCCGCTCGGCTACCTCGCCGAGATCGACTCGCTCGTACACGGTTTCGGGCGCGTCCTCGCGCGCCAGATCGACCAGGTCGCCGACCAGATTCGACAACTCCTCGATCTGCGCCATCACATCCGAGCGCAGTTCCGCCATGTCCTCGTCCGGAATGCGCGGGGCGCCGGGCCGACTCGACGCCATCAGCAGCTCGGTGTTCGTGCGCAGCGACGTGAGCGGGGTGCGCAGTTCGTGCCCGGCGTCTGCGACCAGCCTGCGCTGCCGATCCCGTGATTCGGCCAGCGCGCGCAGCATGGCGTTGAAACTCTCGGTGAGCCTGGCGAGTTCGTCGTCGCCGGTCACCGGGATGGGCGTCAGGTCGTCGGTGCGGGCGATCCGCTCGGTGGCGGCGGTCAGCCGTCCGATCGGGCGCAAGCCGGTGCGGCCGACGGCCGTTCCCGCCGCGGCGGCCAGCACGACGCCGCAGCCGCCGACGACGAACAGCAACCACGCGAGACGATCGAGCACGTTGCGGGTCGGCTCCAGCCGCTGCGAAATCACCAGCGTCGCGCCCTCGTTCGTGCGCACCGCGAGCACGCGCTGATTGGCGACGGTGCGCAACGACGAACTGGCCTGGCCGTGGAACACCGCCCACTCCGGCGCCCCGACCGGTGGAATGGTCGCCTGCGGTACCGAATACGGGCCGATGTCGGGATAGATCAGCACGATGCCGGTGTCGGGGTAGAACGCGGTCGCCAGCGCCAGATTCTGCAGATTGAAGCCGTACGGATCGATGGCGGTCACCGCGTTCGCCCTGCTGCGCAGTTCGGTATCCACGTTCGCGTACAGAGCGCGCGCGACCAGCGCGTACGCCGCGATCGAGGTCACCGCGACCGCGATCGCCACCACCGAGGCGGCGAGCAGCGTCACCCGCCAGCGCAGCGAGACGGAGCGGGTGAGCGGGATCGGCGGACGCATCTCCGCCGGATCGGGCGGACGCTGTCCGAGCCCGGCGACCACCGGCCGCTTGGGAACAGTTCGTGCCATGGCCTTCCCCCTACGGGGGCGTCTCCCGCAGCACGTAACCGACACCGCGCACGGTGTGGATGAGGCGCGTCTCGCCCTCGGCCTCGGTCTTGCGGCGCAAATAGCCGATGTAGACCTCGAGCGCATTGCCGGAGGTCGGGAAGTCGTATCCCCAGACCTCCTCCAGGATGCGACTGCGGGTCAGCACCCGGCGCGGATTGGCCATCAGCATTTCCAGGAGGGAGAACTCGGTGCGGGTGAGGCTGATCCCGCGCTCGCCGCGGGAAACCTCGCGGGTCACCGGATCCAGCGACAAATCCGCGAACGTCATTGCCTCCGAAACCTCGCCGGGATCGGCGGTCGTGCGGCGCAGCAGCGCGCGCAAACGCGCGAGCAATTCTTCCAACGCGAACGGTTTCGGCAAATAATCGTCGGCGCCGGCATCGAGTCCGGCAACTCGCTCGGACACCGAATCCCGTGCCGTCAAAACCAAAATCGGAAGATCGTCACCGGTGCTGCGCAAGCGCCTGCAGACCTCGAGGCCGTCCATCCGGGGCATCATCACGTCGAGTACCAAGGCGTCGGGCCGCTGGCTCGTCGCCTTGTCGAGCGCGTCGACACCGTCCACGGCCAGGTCGACGGAGTAGCCGTTGAAGGTCAGTGACCGGCGCAGCGACTCCCGAACGGCGCGATCGTCGTCGACTACCAGAATGCGCATGCGACCAGTTTGACCGTATCGACTGAGAGGTGACTGAGAGGGGACGCTCGACACGCCGCGCCGGGCTCGGCCCGGTACCCGGACACCAGCAGCCGGTCAGCTATCAGCGATCGCACGCCGTATAGATCAATCGTCCAGGAAGTATGTAGACTCACTAACTCAAACAGCGCGAAACCTGTTCCGCGTAGCCATATTCGGCCATCAGCAGACCCAGTACCTTCGGATTGCCGACGGCCATCGAGCACGGTATGTTCCGTGCGGTAAAAAGAAGACCTTGAGTTGGTTCTCGGCGGGTTGATCCAGACTGCTCCTAGACAGCCACCATTCGGGGACCATGCGCGGAGTGGAGGCGACGGAAGCGGAATGGAAGCTGCACCGCGTTCCTGGCAATTCAGCCTGTCCAACATGTCGGTCACGCGCAAGGTCGGCATCGTCCTGCTGCTGCCGGTGCTGCTCGCCTCCGCCTTCGCCGGACTGCGCATCAAGGACGAGCTCGGGGTGATCTCGAAGCTCGACGCGGCTACCGAGCAGGCCCGCATCCTGCGCCCGATGCTCGAATTCGGCGAAGCCACCGAACAACTCGCGATCGCCGCGGTCAACGCCAGGCCCGAGGACCCGATCGACTCGGTCGCCGCCAAGTTCGATCAGGCGGCCATCGATCTGGAAACCGCGCTGCGGACGAAGAAATCCGACGACGGCACCACCAAGGAGCTGCCCGCCGCCATCGCGGTGGCCCGCACCATGCGCAACGGCCTGCGCACCTCCTCCCCCGCGACCATCGGCGGGCAGGTCGACGAGGTCGGCACCCGGATCATCACGGCGATCTCGGTGTCCTCGTCGATCGAAGAGATCGTCATCCAGCGGTACTTCCTGCAGTTGGGCTTGATCGCCAACGCCTCTCGCCTGCTCACCCAGGAGCAGATCATGTCGGCGACCGCGGGCGGCGGCAACCCGGCCGCGCTCGCGGGCATGCTGACCACGCTCGGCGCCGAGATGATGCTGACGTACTCCTATCCGCAGATGAGTCCGTCGTCCGCGACCAACGCGCAGGTGCTGACCGACGCGGTGCAGACCCGTATCGGCGCGCTCAGCCAGAACCCGAACAGCCTCGGCAACAACCCGGTGATCACCGATTCGCTGCGCACCAGCTCCGACGCCTACCGCCAGGCCACCACGGCGCTGCTCGGCACCATCGACTCCAAGCTGGCCGACCGGACCATCGAGCTGCGCAGCGCGGTGCTGCGCGACGTCGCGATCGTGATCACCACCCTGCTCGCCGGTCTCGCCCTGGCCCTCGCGGTGGCTCGCTCGCTGGTCGTGCCGATTCGCCGCCTGCGCCACGACGCGTTGCAGGTCGCGCACGTCGATCTGCCGAACGAGATCGAGGTGGTGCGCACCGGCGGCGCGACGCCGAAGATCACGCCGGTCGATATCCGCACCACCGAGGAGATCGGCCAGCTGGCCCGCGCGGTCGACGATATCCACCAGGCCTCGCTGCACCTGGCCGCCGAGCAGGCGCGCCTGCGGGTGCAGATCGGCAGCATGTTCGAGACCCTGTCGCGGCGCAGCCAATCGCTGGTCGAGCAGCAGCTGGCGCTGATCGAGGACCTCGAGCACGACGAGGACAACACCGAACGGCTGCAAAGTCTTTTCCGCCTGGACCACCTGGCCACCCGGATGCGCCGCAACGGCGACAACCTGCTCGTGCTGGCCGGTACCGCGCTGCGCCGTGGTCAACTGCACCCGGTCCAGCTCTCCGACATGCTGTGGAGCGCGGTCTCCCAGGTCGAGGACTATCAGCGCGTCGAGATCGGCGCCGTCCCGGACGGCATCGTGGCCGGCGAGCCCGCCATCGACATCGAGCATCTGCTCGCCGAACTGATCGACAACGCGCTGCGCTACTCGCCGCCGACCACACCGGTCACGCTGTCGGTCTCGCGCGCCGTCGACGGTGGCTATCTGATCGAGATCATCGACCGCGGCCTCGGTATGTCGACCGAGGATCTGCGCGCCATCAACGACCGGCTGAGCTCCGGTGGCGAGGTCACCGTCGAAACCGCCCGCCGGATGGGTCTTTTCGTGGTGGGCAGGCTGGCGAAGCGGCACACCATCACCGCGAGCCTGCGGCGCACCTCCACCACGGCGCAGCAGCCCGGCGTCACCGCGAGCGTGCACCTGCCCGGCGCGCTGGTCGCGCCGCCGCTGGACGCCACCGACCCGACCGGCAAGCCGCTGGAGCTGACCGGCGACTACGACCTGCCCGCGCAGCCGCGCACCCTGGTGCCGGTGCCGAGCCTGCCGCAGCACACCTCGCCACGGTTCGAGGTGAGCAGCTCCGGTCTGCCGCAGCGCAGGCCGGCCATCCGGGTCGCCGAGCCGCCCGGCCAGCCCGCCGTCTCGGTGTCGACGCGGACCAACACACCCGACACCGATTCCGACGCACAGCCGCCGACGCAGCCGTGGTCGATCAACACCCCGACCGATGATCGTTCCCCCTTCGGCCCGCCGACGGTGGGCGTCAGCGCACCGATCCGAGCGGCCGACGCCGAGCCGGAGCGGCCGGCCGGTCTGTGGGCCGAGCCGGAACCCGAGTCGCCCCAGCGCGAACCGTCCCAGCACGAGTCGGCCGAACGCGAGCCGGAGCCGGAACTGACGGTGCCCCAGCAGCGGGTACCGCGGGAGCCGCAGCAGCGCGAGTCCGACCAGCACCGGGCGGCTGGGCCGAGCGCCGAGCGGGAACCGACTCGCACCACCTCACGCTCGGGCCTGCCCATGCGACGCCCAGCCGCAGTACCGGAACCAGCGCCCAAGCCTGCCCCCGCACCCGAGCGCACCCCCGAGCCCGCGACGGTGACCTCCTCGCGGTTGCAGCCGGTGGCAGGCGCCTCGCCGACCCCGATCTACCAGCGCATGGTGTCGGAGTGGCTGGTCGAGCCCGCGACGTCGCAGGCCGCCGAGAGCACCTGGACCTCGCCCGCCGACGTCGGCTGGACCGCGGCCGAAGAGGCGACCCACCCGACACCTACCGGCCGCACCAGCGGTGGACTTCCTATCCGAACGCCGGGCGCGCAGCTCGTCCCCGGCGGTCTGGCCCAGGCAGACGAATCGGGAGCCCGTGATCCCGAGGAGATTCGGAACAACCTGACCAGGCATCTCAGTGGGGTCCGCAGTGGGCGGGCCAATGCGCAGTACGACGACGGAGGGCTTGCATGACCAACGCGAACAGCACCACGGATGAGAACCTGAACTGGCTGGTCGCCAGATTCACCCGGGACGTACCCGGCGTGTCCCACGCGGTGCTGGTGTCGGCCGATGGCCTGCTGCAGGCGACCAGCCCACACCTGCCGTCGGACCGGGCCGAGCAGCTCGCGGCCGTCACCGCGGGTCTGGCCAGCTTGTCGATGGGCGCGGCGTCGCTGTTCGACGGCGGCAAGGTGATGCAGTCGATCGTCGAGATGCAGCGCGGCTATCTGCTGGTGATGAGCGTGGGCAACGGCTCGCACCTGGCCGTGCTCGCCAACAAGTCGCACGATATCGGGCGGATCGGCTACGAGATGGCGCTGCTGGTCGACCGCGTCGGCACGGTGGTCACCGCCACCGCGCGTACTGCGGTTTGAGCAGGAGATGTCCAATCCCTACGGACCTGGACCCCGACCGACCACGCGCGTCCGACCCTATGCCCTGACCTCCGGGCGTACCGAGCCCGCGGTCGACCTGCCGCTGGAAGCGGTCATCGAGACCCTGTCCTACACTGCGCATCTCGACTGGCCCACCGGTGATGTCCGCACGGATATCCTTCGGCTCGGGACACACCGGCTTTCCGTCGCCGAGATCGCCGCTCACTTGGATCGTCCGCTCGGCATGATCCGGGTGATGATCGGTGACCTCGTGGTAGACGGCATTGTGCGTCTGCATTCGACACTGACTGACGAGGCGAGTTTCGACGAGCGCCGTTCTTTGATGGAGAGGACTTTGCGTGGACTCCGTGCCCTATAAGAAGATCGGGCCCGACACCAACCCCGGCCAGGCCGACGGGGACAATCGGACCGCGTCCACGAAGATCGTGGTGGCGGGTGGTTTCGGGGTAGGTAAGACAACATTTGTCGGCGCGGTGTCCGAGATCGTTCCGTTGCGCACCGAGGCCATGGTGACCCGGTTCTCCGACGGCATCGACGACCTCGCCGATACGCCGGAGAAGGAAACCACCACGGTGGCCATGGATTTCGGCCGGATCATCCTGCCGGGCAACCTGGCGCTGTACCTGTTCGGCACGCCCGGCCAGCGGCGCTTCTGGTTCATGTGGGACGACCTGATCCGCGGTGCGATCGGCGCCGTGGTGCTGATCGATACCCGCAGGCTGGAAGACAGCTTCGCGGCGGTCGACTTCTTCGAGGCGCGTCAGCTGCCGTTCCTGGTCGCGGTCAACCGTTTTCCGAACGCACCCCGCTTCCCGATCGCCGAACTGCGCGAGGCGCTCGCGGTGCGCGAGAGTGTGCCGATCGTCGATATCGACGCGCGCAACGCCAACGAGGTGCGCCAGTCGCTGGCCGCGGTGACCGAGTACGCCATCCAACGCCTCGCCGCGCAGGAGCGCGAACAGGAACAGGCGGTGCTGTGAGCGAGGCTCAGTCGTGAGGGAGCGTCAGCGAGCGAACCAGAGGCACAGGCCCTTGGGCACGACGGAGCCGAGCGTCAGCGAGGTGCAGTCGTGACCTATTTCAGCATGGGTTACTGGATTATCGGTCTGTCCGTTGCGGTTTCCGTGGTCGGTGCGCTGGTCGGCTTCAGTTGCATCCAGCATTCGACCCGCTCGGTGACCTCGAAGTTCCGGGTGGTGTGGCAGGCGTCCGCGGCGATCTCGATCGGCGGGGTCGGCGTCTGGCTACCGGTGTTCGTCTCGATGCTCGGTGTCACGGTGCCGGGCAGCCTGGTCCGCTACGACGTGTGGAGTGTCGCTTCGGGAGCGGTGATCTCGGTGCTCGCGGTGTGGGCCGCGCTGGCCATCATGGGCCGGACACTGAACGTCGCGCGCCTGATCGGTGCCGCGGCGATCATGGGCGGTGGTTTCGGCCTGATGCACTTCCTGGCCTTGGACTCCATGCACATTCAGGGTTCGACCACGATGGCTCCGCTGCTGTTCGCCGGCGCGGTGGCGATCGCGGTGGCGGTCTCGGCGGCCACCCTGTGGTTCACCCAGCCGAGGCGGCCGTTGTCGCTGCTGATCGGCGCGGCGGTGGTGTTCGCGGCCGGAATCACCGGCATGCACTACACCGATCTGCTCGGGCTGGAGGTCGATCTCGCGACGACCAGCGCGACGCCGCCCGGTGAGGATCTGTTCGGGTTCTTCGTGCCCGCGTTCGTGGTCGGCATGCTGTCGCTGGCCGTCCCGATCAGTGCGATCCTGATCGCGCCAGATCGGCGTACCTCGATTCCCGTGCGGGCGCCCGCGCCGAGTTCCGCGTTCTGAGCTGATTCGGGTGGCCAGGGTTCGGCAATGCCGCCGAATTCCCCGTCGACCCGATTTACAGTGAGAGATATGCGTTTCGGTCTCGACTACGCCGGGGGTCGGCCGGGGGGTGCGGCGATCCGCGCGGCGGGTTTCGACTTCGTGGTCCGGTATCTGTCCGACGGTGGTCCCACCCTGCCAGGCAAATTGCTGACCCCGGCCGAGGCGGATGATCTGCGCGCACATGGTGTGTCGATCGCGTCGAACTGGGAGACCACCGCGGCCAGGATGCTGGACGGCTACGGTGCCGGGGTCGTCGATGCGCGGGCGGGCTTGGCGCAGGTGCTGCGCTGCGGTGGCAGGCAGGATCGCCCCATCTACTTTTCCGCCGATTTCGACGCGACACCGCAGGATCAGCAGCGGATCAATGCCTATCTCGACGGCGCCGCGACCGTGCTCGGTCGCGCGAATGTCGGTATCTACGGCGGGTATTGGTCGGTGAGCCGCGCGCTGGATTCGGGGAGCGCGACCTGGGCTTGGCAGACCGACGCCTGGTCGGGCGGCAATGTCGAGACGCGGCGCAATATTCATCAGACGTTGCGCCAGCCGGTGGTCGGTGGCGTGGTCTGCGATCTGAACGTGGCCGAGACAACCGATTTCGGTCAGTGGGATTTTGCCGAGGAGGCGGACGTGACGCCCGAGCAAGATGCAGTTCTGCGCGATATCCAGATCCAGTTGCGCGGGCCGGGCCTGTCGGGCTGGCCGCAGTTGGGCACCGACGAGCAGGGCCGTAATCGCACGCTGGTGGACGGCGTGGCCGCCGCGCTGGCCCGGATCAGCGAGCTGGAGGGCGAGGTCGGTGAATTGCGCACCGAGATCAGCGAATTGGAGGCGACCACCGCCGATCTGACCGAGCAGGTGGAACGATCGTGCGGCCGACGGTGGCCGTGGCCGCTGTCGTTGGTCGAGGGGCCCGCGAACTTGGTGGGTGAGCAGTTGGCGCGACTGGAGTCGATGTTGCCCGATCTGCCCGGTTTGCCGGGGCAGGGTGGGGGTACGCAGCACACATCCAGTAGTGATGAGCTGGATTCGCGGGCCAAGCGGTGAGTCGGCTCGTGCGGGCTGTTGTTCCGCAGGGGCGGAGTGGCGGTGCCGCGGCCGGAATGTTGGCGATGAGCGGGTTCTCTCGGAAACCGGGAGAACCCGCCCTCGTGCACGAGGGTACCGGGGCCAGGACACGACCGCATCACTTCCGGGAGACTTTTCCGCCGCCCAAAAACCAACCAACAGTACGTATTTCACCTGCTAGCTATCGGGTCGCAATCTGATCGTGCACGAGGTTGCAACGTAGCTCCGAACAGGCCGGTAGCTGTCGGATTGCCATTTGTTCAGGGTACCTAACGAAAGTCGGCCATCAACCCGGCGCGACGGCCGGATCGGCCGTTCCACCCCGGCCCGGCGCGTTCGTCACCCACAACAGCACCGTCCGAGTTATCGTCGGCTGGCACATGGCGTTCACTGAGCGCCGCACATCCAGGTTCGTTCGAAGGAGTTCGCATGGCCGTCAACGTGGTGCTCGACAAGGCTCTCGACAAGGCGTACGAGAACAAGTCGCTGAACGAAATCCTCTCCGCTCCGCCCTCGGCCCTCGCCGGTCTCACCGAAGCGCACGACAAGCAGTTGCTGGAAGCGCTCAAGATCAAGACGATCGCCGACCTGGCCAACAACAAGTACTTCCGGCTCGCCGCGACCCTCGCGGACCTCGCCGACAAGGAGGGGTGAGCGAGCTCGGACACACCGACAGCGGGCCCCGCAGGATTTCCTGCGGGGCCCGCTGTTGTTCAGGTATCAGAGTCGATCGAGGTCGATCAGTCCCCTGCGCACCGCCGCGACCAGTCGGCGCGGCACCTTGTGCACCACACCGGCGACGGTCACCGGCACCAGATCCGGCGGCGTCGCCTTCCACTGCGCGCGCCTACTGCGAGTATTGGACCGCGACATCTTCCGCTTCGGAACCGCCATCTCAGCCCTCCCCGCGGCGCGTGCGCTTGCCGTACTTGCGCTCGAACTTCTCCACCCGCCCCTGGCTGTCCAGCACGCGGTGCGCGCCGGTCCAGAACGGGTGCGAGTCCGAGGTCACGTCGACCATCAGCAGCGGATAGGTGTTGCCGTCCGACCACTGCACGGTGCGCGTGCTGGTCGCGGTCGACCGGGTGAGGAACTGCTTGCCGGTGCCCGCGTCCTCGAACACCACCGGGTGGTAGTCCGGATGGATTCCTGATTTCATTTCGCCTCTCCTCTCGGGCTTTTCACGTCTTCGATCGGCAGCGTCGACTCGGTGCTCTCGCACGGATCGGCATGCCAGGCGCCGAACGGGTCCTCCCACTGCGCGACTCGTTCGGGCGCGCGTTCGACCAGGCGCAGCTCGTCGTCCTCCACCAGCGCCCAGTGCAGCGCCTCCCGGATCTCGTTGGGGTCGGCGTCGTGCACCAGGATCACCAGCGAGATGTCCCGGTCGCCGAACTGGTCGTCCCAGCGCAGCGCGGCCATCGCCCGCCGGTCCGGATCCGCCTGCGCGAGTTCGGCTTCCGACATCGCCGCCAGCCAGCGGCCCGCGCTGCCGACGCGCAGGCCGCCGCCCGCGGACTCCAGCCAGGCCACCTCATCGGGCTGGGTGGCCAGCCACATCCGGCCGCGGGCGGTCACCACGCCGTCGAACAGCACGTCGATCGCCTCGTGCAGGCGGCCGGGATGGAACGGCCTGCTTGCCGCGAATTCCAGCAGGGCGACACCGTAATCGCTGGTGAGCGGCGGCTGGCCGCGCAGCAGCGGAGCATGTGCGTCGAACATCCGGCCGCGGCGCGAGTGCGCGGGAATGCGGGTCAGCAGCTCCTCGATCCGGGCCGCGGTGAGCGTCTGCGGGTCGTCCACCCAGGCCACCGGCGCGTCGGGGACCAGCCTGGCCAGCACCGCGCCGAGCTTGCCGCGCTCGACCTCGGTCCCCGCCGCCGCGGGCCCCACTGAGATGACCGCGTCGGCGAATTCGACCTGACCGACGGCCAGTTGCGCCACCGTCCGCTCGTCGTCGGCGCGGGCGAGACCGCGCTCGGCGAGGGTGTCCTCGCCGGTGGCGTCGGCCAGCCACGCGCTCGCGTCCAGGAACGTCAGCACCGCGTCGATGCGCACGTCCCGGCCGGCCGGTCCGTCCACCCGGCTCAGAATGCCTTCCACCACAACGTGTTCGATGGCGTGGCAGACCGCCTCGGCCTCGAAGGCCGGATCCAGCGCCAGCACGATGCGGTCGACCGAATCCCGCGCGGCCAGCGTGCGCAGCAGCGGCAGCAGGTCGATCCGCAGGGTGCAGGAGACACAGCCGTGCGCGAGTTCGAGCACGTCGGACGTCTCGTAGGTCGCGCTGCGCACCGTGCGGTGCACGATCCCCTCGTTCAGTTGTTTCAGGTCGTGATGGACGACCACGGTGCCGGGCGCTTCCTGGCACAGCGCGGTCGCCGCGTACTCGGCGCCCGCCGCGGCGGGCCCGGCGAATCCCGCGAGCACCACGACCGGTGTTCGCCGGTCGGTCTCCGATGGGACCACGGACAGCACCCCTTTCGATAACGATTTTCATTTGCGTCAGGGCAACGGTACATTGTCGATCAATCGTTGTCGAAAATGATTGTCATCTACCGGAGGGAGCCCGTATGTCGGCCCACTGCCAGGTCACCGGGCGTAAGCCCGGGTTCGGCAAGTCCGTCTCGCACTCACACAGGCGGACCAACCGCCGCTGGAACCCCAACATCCAGCGCAAGACCTACTTCCTGCCCAGCGAGGGCAGGCGCATCACGCTGACCGTCTCGGCCAAGGGCATCAAGACGATCGACCGGGACGGGATCGAGGCCGTGGTGGCCCGGATCCGCGCCCGCGGCGACAAGATCTGACGAGGAGAAACCGATGGCGTCCAAATCGACCGAGCTCAGGCCGATCGTCAAACTGAAGTCCACCGCGGGCACCGGCTACACGTATGTGACCAGGAAGAACCGCCGCAACGATCCGGACAGGATGGTGCTGCGCAAATACGACCCCGTCGTACGCAAGCACGTCGATTTCCGCGAGGAGCGGTGAACACAATGCCGCACAACGTCTTTCCGGAGGAGCGCTGACATGGCGAAGAAGTCGAAGATAGCCCGCAACGAGCAGCGAGCCGCCGTCGTCGCGCGCTACGCCGAGCGCCGGGCCGAGCTGAAGGAGCTCATCCGCAAGCCGGCCACGTCCGACGCCGACCGGGCCGACGCCCTCGCTGAGCTGCAACGACAGCCGCGGGACGCCAGTCCGGTACGATTGCGCAATCGGGACGCCGCTGACGGACGACCGCGCGGTCACCTCCGGAAGTTCGGATTGTCCCGTGTGCGTGTGCGCGAGATGGCCCACCGGGGCGAGTTGCCCGGTGTGCGCAAATCGAGCTGGTAGACAACCACCGTTCTCGTACGAAGGATCCCTATATGGCAGTCAAGCGAGCACCGTCGAAGAAGGTTCGCGCCGAACAGGCCCGCCGTCCGAAGAAGAACCCGCTCATTGCCGCAGGCATCGAGAAGGTCGACTACAAGGACGTCAACCTGCTGCGGACGTTCATCTCCGATCGCGGCAAGATTCGCAGCCGCCGGGTCACCGGGCTCACCCCACAGCAGCAGCGGCAGGTCGCCGTCGCGGTGAAGAACGCCCGCGAAATGGCGTTGCTGCCCTTCACCAGCCGGTAGTCACGCCGCCGCACGAAAAAGTGGGACCCCGATCGCTCGGGGTCCCACTTTTGTCTTGCGCCGCAACGAGTTACGGGATGGTCAGCACCTGGCCCGGGTTGATCGCGTCCGGGTTGTCGATGCCGCTGGCGTTCGCGATCTCCTGGTAGCGGTTGCCGTCACCGTAGAAGCGCTCGGCGATCGCCCACAGGGTGTCACCCGGCTCGACCGTGTAGGTCTGCGCGGCGGGGGCCGCGGGCGGCGGCGGAACCTCTTCGGCGGCAGGGGCCTCGGCGACCGGCTCCGGCTCCGGGGCCTGCAGCGGGTTGTCGGTCTTGGTGTCGGAGGCCCACAGCGCGCTGCCGTCCTTGCCGTACAGCACCAGGTTGCGGTCGGCCTGCACGACCAGCCGGTCCGCGTCCTTGCCATTGGTCTCGGTGGACCAGGCCGAACCCTCGCCCTTGTACAGCACGAAGTTGCCGTCGTCCTGCAGGGTCGCGCGCTCAACACCCTGGTTGTGAGTCAGGGTGGACCACACCACATTTCCGCCCGGCTCGACGAGCACCAGGTTGCCGTCGTCCTGCAACGTAAGGGTGTAAGCACCACCCTGCAGGGACTGCCCCAGTCCGAGTTCTTCGCCTACGCGCAGTGTGTCGCCCACGGTACTTCCTTTCGAAGATTCTGAAGAGCATCCGACAATCGATGCGCGCCGCAAACACAGGCGGGCATCTAGGCCGAAGATACTGCTCTGACGCGGGTTACGTAGGGATTACGCGCACGGTTCGCCGAAAGTTCACTGTGGGGTGTGTCCTATTGCCGTGTCATGTTCTGTGTGAGATGGCGGCGGCCGCGCCCACTAGTGTTGTCGGCATGACTCGGATGTCGGGCGGGCGCGCCGCCGCAGCTGTTGCCGTTGTGCTCGGGTGCCTCGCCGCGGCGGGGTGCGGAGGTGCGGATGACGCTGCGCCACAACCGAAAACCGGTACGACGACGAGTGCCGCGCCGAGCACCCCCACCCAGGACACCGGCGGCAACAGCGGCCGCCCGTTCACCGCCGACCCGACCATCGTGAACGCGCGCCCGATTGCGTTCGACTCCTGGACGCGGCTGGCAGACGACCGGATCGCGGTCAACTTCCAGACCGGCACGCCCGAATGCTACGGCGTGGACGCCACTGTGCGCGAGACTGATTCGACGGTCACCGTCGAGCTGCGCTCCGGCACCCGCGCCGACGCGGTCGGCCGGATGTGCACCATGAACGCGGTGTTCGGCACGCTCGAGCTTCCGCTGAAGGCACCTTTGGGCAACCGGCAAGTCCTGAGCGCGGTGTAGGCGGCGAGCACGCTACGACGCGGGTTCGCCCACCGCATCGGCCAGGGCCGCGAATTCGGGATAGCTGATCGCTTGCGGTGGACCCCAGGTCTGCTGTGCCGTCACCCGCAGCGGCATCGCGATGGAGGCGGCGATCTCGTCCGGTGTCTGCACCGTCGGGTCGTCGCACCAGACGAACAGACCCGAGCCGAGGTTGCGGGTGTTCTGGGCCGGCGTCAGGCGGGTGCCGTCCACGAACAGGGTGGGATCCCATAACTGGTAGGCGATGGGCGGTGGCACGTTGCCCACCGCCGTCGGCCCGCCGGTCACGTAGTAGGTCGGCGTGAACGCGGTATTCCTGATCTCGTGGCCCGCGGCGATGAGATCGGCTGGACTGCGCGCGTTTCCGAAGTACGGCAGGGGCAGCTGCGGGACGCCCGCCCGGCTCCAGTAGTCGACGACGATGTCGGCGCCGATGGCGAGGGTGCCCGCGCCGGCGTGCAATCCGTCGTTCCACACGCGCGGCCGCTTGCCGTGCGCGCGGACGATATCCGCGCCCCAGTTGATCAGGCCGAGGAAGGCGTCCACCGGCTGCGCCTGCGGACCGTAGGTGGCGCGCGCGTACGCGCCGATCTGCGGGTATTCGTCGAAGCTCGCGACCCGGGCACCGTCGAGCAGGAACTCGTCCGCGCCCAGATGCCAGTAGCGGCCGGGGAACAGCGGCAGGAACTCCTCGAGGATGTCGCGCATCAGGTCATAGGCGCGCGGATTCGCGATGTCGATGGCCGCGTCGGAGACCCGCCCGTTCGCGCTGCGGAGTTTCAGGTCGGGGTGCGCGGCCAAGATGCCGTTCATGTGGCCGGGGAAGTCGACCTCCGGCACGATCTCGACCTGATATCGCGCCGCGTACTCGATCAGGTCGCGGATGTCTTGCTTCGAGTAGTGCTGCGCGGCAGTGATTTCCGGATGCCGTTCGCTTTCCAGGCGGAAGCCGTAGGTGTCCGAGAGGTGCAGGTGCAGCAGGTTCAGCTTGAGGTAGCCCATGCGGCGGATCTGCGCGCGCAGCAGGTCGATCGGCATGAACTCGCGGCCGACGTCCAGCATCAGGCTGCGTTCGCGGTACTGCGGCCAATCCGTCACGGTGCCACCGGGCAGCTCGTTGCGCTGCCGCAGCAGTTGCAGGGTCGAGGTGGTGGCGTAGAACGCGCCGGCGAGGTCGGCACCGCGCAGGTCGAGGGTTTCGCCGATCGAAATGCGGTAGGCCTCAGGGGTTTCCGGTGCGCCCGGTACCGGTCCGATGCTCAGCACGATGTCACCGGCGCTGCCGGTTGAACCTGCCTGCGCGACAACAGTATTGCCCGTGAACGATTGCAACCCGGCGGCGAAATCTGTTGCGGTGTCGCGCAAACCATCGTGCGTGTAGACCACCCGCGTTTGCGCGCCGAGGGAGAACGCTCCCCTGCCGGGCTCCCACGCTTTCAGCGTAGGCAGCGTCTGCGGCGCTCCCGGCTGCGCCCCGGCCGAATGCTGTCCACTGAGTGACATCGCTACCGCAGCGACCATCGCGACCACTCCGGCAGCCACCGCACGAATCGACATGCGGTCACTGTACGAAACCCAGCGCCGACAGCACGCCCATCCGCGATTCGCCACCGCCAGCCGCCTCGTCGACAACCGCGCCGCCGACCAGCCGACCGGCGCCCGGCCGCACCGCTGCCATGCAGGCGCACACCTTTTGATTTCCCGCATACGGATTCGCATGCCATTCCGTATGCGGGAAATCAAAAGGTGTGCGGGAGTCGGATTGCAGGCCCCCCAAACGCCGAACGCCACATCGGCGAACCGACGTGGCGTTCGAGGCTGGGCGGGGTCAGTGCGCGAAGTGGCGAGACCCAGTCAGGTACAGCGTCACTCCGGCTTCCCGAGCCAGGTCGATGGTTTCCTGATCACGGACCGAGCCGCCGGGCTGCACGATCGCGCGGACACCCGCCTGAACGAGCTGCTGCGGGCCGTCCGGGAACGGGAAGAACGCGTCGGAGGCCGCGACCGAACCCTTGGCGCGGTCACCGGCGCGCTGCACGGCGAGCTGCACCGCGTCCACCCGGTTGACCTGACCCATGCCGACGCCGACCGAGGCACCGTCGTGCGCGAGCAGGATCGCGTTGGACTTCACGGCACGGCAAGCGCGCCAGGCGAATTCGAGATCGGCGAGGGTTTCGACATCGGCTGCCTCGCCCGCGGCCAGCGTCCAGTTGGCCGGGTCGTCGCCCGCGGCGTCGAGGATGTCGCGCTGCTGCAACAGTGCGCCGCCGCTGATCGGGCGCAGCTCGGCGCCGGCGCGCCGCGGCGGCTCGGCGATCAGGATGCGCACATTCTTCTTGCGCTGCAACACTTCTACCGCGCCGTCGGCGTAGGCCGGGGCCACGATCACCTCGGTGAAGATCTCCGCGACCTGCTCGGCCATCTCCACGGTGACCGTGCGGTTGGCCGCGATCACGCCGCCGAACGCGCTCACCGGATCGCAGGCGTGCGCCTTGCGGTGCGCCTCGGCGATGTCGGCGCCGATCGCGATGCCACAGGGGTTGGCGTGCTTGATGATCGCCACCGTCGGCGCGGTGTGGTCATAGGCGGCCCGCCAGGCCGCGTCGGCATCGGTGTAGTTGTTGTACGACATCTCCTTGCCGTGCAACTGCTGGGCCTGCGCGAGGCCGAGACCACCGTCGTTGTTGGTGTACAGCGCCGCCGCCTGGTGCGGGTTCTCGCCGTAGCGCAGCACCGCGGCGCGCTCCCAGGTGCCACCGAGCCAGGCCGGGAACAGCTCGTCGGCCGCCTGCTCACGCTCGGTCACCCTGGGCACCAGCGTGTTCGTCAGCCAGCTCGCGACCGCGACGTCATAGCTCGCGGTGTGCTGAAAAGCCTTGGCCGCCAACGTGGTCCGCTCCGCCAGCGTGAAGCCGCCGGACTTCACCGCGCCGAGCACCTCGTCGTAGTCACCGCTGTCGACGACCACCGCCACCGAGGGGTGGTTCTTCGCCGCGGCGCGCACCATCGACGGGCCGCCGATGTCGATCTGCTCGACGCACTCGTCCGGGCTCGCGCCGGTGGCCACGGTCTCGGTGAACGGGTACAGGTTCACCACCACCAGCTGGAACGCCTCGACGCCCAGCTCCACCAGCTGTTCGACGTGCTCCGGCTTGCGGGTGTCGGCGAGAATGCCGGCGTGCACCCTGGGGTGCAGCGTCTTCACCCGGCCGTCCAGGGTCTCCGGGAAACCGGTGAGATCCTCGACCTTGGTCACCGGGATGCCCGCGTCGGCGATCTTGCCCGCGGTCGAGCCGGTGGACACCAGCTCGATGCCCGCGGCGTGCAGGCCGGTCGCCAGCTCGATGAGGCCGGTCTTGTCGTAGACGCTCACCAGCGCCCTTTTGATCGCCTTGCGCTCACTCACCGGAGAACTCGCTCATTCGGGATAACTGCCTTTCGTCCGTCGGAAACAATGCCCCGCGTCGCGACGGCGGCGACGACCTGCGCCAGCAACCGCCTCTCGACAACCTTGATGCGCTCGTGCAAGCTCGCCTCGTCGTCCTCGGGCAGCACCGGCACCGCCTCCTGCGCGAGGATCGGCCCGGTGTCGACGCCCGCGTCCACCAGGTGCACGGTCGAGCCGGTGACCCGCACCCCGTAGGCGAGCGCGTCACGCACCCCGTGCGCGCCGGGGAAAGCGGGCAGCAGCGCGGGGTGGGTGTTGATGATCCGGCCGCCGAACCGGCCGAGGAAGGTCGGGCCGAGGATCTTCATGAACCCGGCGGAGACCACCAGGTCGGGTGTGTAGCTCGCGACCGCGTCGGTCAGCGCGACATCCCAGGCGGCGCGATCGGGAAAGTCCTTCAGCGCCACCTTGAAGTGCGGCACACCCGCGGCGTCGGCGTGCTCGGTGGCCGCGCACCCGCGGTCGACGCCGACCGCGACGATCTTCGCCGGAAAGTCCGCGGCGGCGGCCGCATCGAGCAGCGCGCGCAACAGCGAACCGGTGCCCGAGGCGAGCACGACCACGGTCGCCGGGGCCGCGGCGGGTGTCCACGCGGCGAGCGGCGACGGGCTGGGGTCGGCAGCCGGCGAGGCCGGCGCGGTGGGTGAGCTCAGGGCTCTACTCCTGCGAGTCGATCCGGATGGCGGACGGAAGAGCTCCGCCGCGATAGAGCCTAACGACCCTCGACCCGGCCACTTTCCGGCAGGTCCGCCTCGACCACCTCGGCATCGACGATGTCCGGTGTGGTATTCGCACCGGGCGCACGCACGGTGTCGATCGCGGTTTGCTCATCGACGAGTTCGCCGTCCAACTCGACTTCCAGGTCCGCGCCGTCGTAGTCGGCGTAGCCGTCCTCGAAGTAGTCGCGGTGGTCGGTGTACTCGTCGTCGGTGTAGTAGTCGTCCGCGTAATTGTCGTCGGCGTAGTAGTCGTCGTCTTCGTCGTACGGGTCGGCGTAGCCGTCGGGGGCGGTACCGACCGGGACGAGGAACCAGCGCGCGAACGCCAGCCCGACGTAGCCGGGAATGGCCAGCCACGCGAAGGTGACCACGGCGAAGATGGGCAGATCGAGTCCGATCCGGCCGAAGGTGCCGAGGTCACCGCCCGCAACGACGCCGAGCAGCAGCAAGCCGACGGTGGCCAGCGCCGCCGAGCACAGGGTCGCCCAGGGCGCGTCGATCCGGTCGGTGGAGCTCCGGGCGAGGTCGAGCCCGCCGAGCACGCCGACCGCCGCCGGGATCAGCAACAGCACCGGCCACCAGCCAGCGGCCGGTCCGGTCGGCACCGCCGCCATCAGCGGCACGGCCGGAATCGGGCCGCCGACAACGGAAAACACGCCGAACGAGGCGGCACCGATCTGCGCGCTGGAGCCGACGAGCACGCCGACCGCCTGCACCACCAGGTTCGGCAGGTAGGCCAGCGAGAGCAGGGTCAGGCCGAGCACCCCGGCGAAATTGCCCGCCCCTTGATAGGTGTCCCCGACTCGCGGAATGTGCACCAGGAACGAGAGAACGACCAGCGCCGCGGCGCAGCCGAGCAGCCGCAGCATGGCCCGGCCCGCGCCGTACACACCGGAGATCGCCCACTCGGGCAGGCGAAGCAGGACGAACAGCTCACGCCGGTTCCTGGTCGCGATACCGCCCACCGCGGCGATCAGATACAACCCGAATACCCAGGCGAACGCGGCGAGAGTGTTCGGCGGTTGCAGCGCGACGACACCGGACGCGTCCTCGGCGACCGCGAGACAGATGGCCGTGATCAGCAGTGGACCGCCCAGTGCCGCGCCGACTATCCAGCCGAGATCGGCCCGCGTGCAGTCGGGTTCGACGGCGCGGGCGCATTCCCGCCCGGCCAGCCACAGCACCAGCGCGGTCGGCAACAGCGGCAGCAGGCCGAGCGAGGTCTTGCCGATCACCAGCGGAACCTGGTGCACGCCAAGCCATCCCGCGGCGATCGCCCCCGAGGTACCGGCGAGGTTGCTGCCCGAGGTCAGCAGCGTGGCGAGCACGAGCACGATGATGGTGGCGAGCGCATAGGTCGTCGGACGCCCGGCGACCAGGACGAGCACCCTGGCGCGCTCGGGGGTCAGCGACAGAAACCCGGCCTCGTCGGGCTCGGGCGGCTCGGGCACCTGGCGCGAGCCACCGGTCCGGCGGACGAGGGAGTTTCTGGACGAATTCACGAGGCCGCCTCGGGACCGCTCGGCTGCATCGTGCGCTCAGGCGCGCTGCATCCCTGATTCACTCGCTGACGCTCACTCATGACAATTCAGCGTGGCAGCTCCCCCGGCACGAGCGGGTCAGGCGCGCCGGATGGCCCGCGCCGGGGAGCTACTGCTACTTGTTGTCGTCGGACGGGCGGAAGGCCTGGGTGGCGTCGGCGGACGGGTCGCCGCTCTGCTCGCCGCCGAACGGCTGGCCCGGCTGCTGCTGGGCGCTCTGCTGGCCCGGCTGCGCGTAGTTCGACGAACCGTACGGCGACTGCTGGGCAGGCTGCTGCGCGGAGCCGAAGTGCTGGGTGGCGTTCTCGTCCGGGCGCGGCTGCTGCGCCGGGCTCGGCGCACCGTACGGCGAACCCTGCTGCGGCCCACCGAAAGCCGTGGTCGGCGGCTGCTGGCCGTACCCGGGCTGACCGTAGGCCTGGCCCTGCTGACCGTAGGTGGGCTGACTCGGCTGGCTCTGGCCGTACGGCGAAGCCTGCTGCCCCGCACCGTAACCGGGCTGCTGGCCGTAGGGCGACTGCTGCTGGCCGTAGGGCTGCCCCGGCTGACCCGGCTGGCCCTGGCCGTAGCCGGGCTGGTTCTGCCCGAACGCGGAGAACGAGGACTGTTGCTGCTGGCCGTAGCCGCCCTGGTTGAAGCCCGGCTGGCTGGCCGGCCGAGGTGCGGGCGCCTTGACGATGCCCGACTCGAACAGCACCGCGCCGACCGCGAGCGCGGCCTGCACGAAGGCGAGCACGAGCAGAGCGAACGCGCCCCACTTCAGCTCGATGCCGTCGGAGAGGGTGAACGAGTGCAGCGCCAGCGCGAGGAAGCCCGCGACGGACGCCGCCGCGGCCGCACCGGTCCAGCTCTGCTTGGGCAGCACCGACAGCGCGGCGAGCAGGCCGCCGAGCAGCAGCAGGCCGAGCAGGGCCGCGCCACCCGCCTCGAACAGGCTCGCGGTCTCACTGTTCGCCACCCGGGCGCCGCCGAAATCGACCGCCTTGGTGCCGACATAGGGCAGGAAACCGAGCAGGAAGTTCAGCACGCCGAGCGCTGCGACACCGACCACCAGGAAGAACGGCAGCCCCTTGGCCTCGGCACCGGACGCAGTCTCGGCGGAAGTGGCGCCGGTCGCCGTCGAACCGGAGCTGGGTGGGGTGGAGGGCGCGGGTGTGTTGTACCCGGAGCCCCCGGACGGGTATGACATGTCGTCGTCTCCTAGGTCGAGTCATACGTGGTCTTCAACTGCTGGATCTGCACCTGACGCTACTGCACTCGCCCGTCCGGGTCACCCTCAACAGACGTGGCGGACGACCTGATCAGCCCGGTTCGGCCAGGTCGCGGGCCGTTTGCCAACCGCTAGCAGCGCCCTCAGCCCCGCTCAGCAGGGGTTCCGCCACGTCTCACCGGTACAGCCGGTGTGGAACAGCCGGTCCGTGTAGCGCTGCCAGCCGAAGCCCGCCGCGGCGCACTCGGCACGGACGTCGGCGAGCAACGACCGTGCGGCCGCGTCGTCGCCTTCGGCGAACAGCAGCGCGACCGAGACGGCGCGGGCGGCCAGCAGCGGCACGCCGCCGGGCGCGGCCGCGAAGACCTCGTCGAGCAGCGTTCTCGCCGCGCCGGTTTCGCCCTTGGCCAGCAGCACGTCGGCCAGGTCGACGCGGGCCAGGCCGGTCGCGTCCGCCTCGTGGGCGAGGGCGGCGCGGCAGTACGACTCCGCCGCGTCGAGGTTGCCCGCGGTGAGCGCGGCGGCGGCGCGGGTCAGATCGTTCAGCGGCAGGATCTGCCGGTCGTCCAAACGGCGGGCGTAGCGGTCGGATTCCCCGGCGGTGGCCAGTGCCTCGTCCAGTCGGCCGAGCCCGAGCAGCGCCTTGGCCCGGTTGCTCAGGCCGCGGGAGAGTCCGTGCTCGTCCTGGTGCGCCGCGTCGACCGCACTGGATCGGGTGTAGGCGGCGAGCGCCTCGGCGGGCTGTCCCGAATACAACAGTGCCGTGCCGAGCGCGTCGGCGAACGAGGCGCCCTGGGTGTCGCGGACGGCAAGCCGCTCCCCTTCGCGCAGCCGGGCGACGGCCTCCGGCAGCCTGCACCGTTCGATATCGACGATGCCCTGGTAATAGCGGACGGTCTGGGCGAGTTCGGCATCGTAGAGTGGCGCGGCCAGCTCGCCCGCCTTGGCCAGCTGTACCGCCGCGGCCTCCAGGTCGCCGGTCATCAGCGTATGAAAACCGTAGTGGCTCAAGGCCTGTGCCAGCTCGTGCGGGGTGACCTCGGCCGACTCGGTGAGCGCGGCGTAGTGGCGCTGCGCCTCGTGGAACCAGGCCCTGGTGAGCCAGGGCACATGCATCTCCACCGCGAGCCGCAAACCATCTGTGGCCCTTGGCGTTACGGGCGCGCGCTCCAGTGCGGCCAGGATGTTCGGCCACTCCGCGAACACCGCGGCGACCGACTCGGCGGCGGCGAACCCGTCGGGTGCACCGATCGCGCGCACCAGGTTCAGGCACCAGCGCAGGTGTCCGGCGCGCAACTGCTCGACCTCGTGCGCCTCCGCCAACCGGGCCAGCGCGTAGTCGCGGACGGTCTCCAACAGCAGGAAACGTCGTGCCGCACCGTCTGTCTGGACCGTGACGAGGTTTCGATTCACCAGGTCCACCATGGCCGGTGCGATATCGCCTTGCTCGAGGTCGCCGGCCGGCACCACCGCCTCGGCGGCCTCCAGGGTGCAGCCGCCGGCGAAGACGCCGAGCCTGCGCAATACCTTCTGTTCCCGGTCGGCGAGCAGCTCATAGCTCCAGTCCAGCGCCACCCGCAGGCTGGTGTGCCGACCGCCTGCAACACCCCGCACGCCGCCGACCAGCAGCCGGACCCGATCGTCGATCCGTTGGGCCAGTTGGGAAATCGTCAGCGTCCTGGTGAGACCGGCGGCCAGCTCGATGCCCAGCGGCAGCCAGTCCACCGCCGCACAGATGGCTACCAGACTGTCCCGCTCCGCCGCCGTCACCAGTCCGTGCAGTCCGGCTCGCTCGATGAAGAGCGCCACGGCGACACTGCGATCCAGCGGGCCCAACGGATATACCGACTCACCGGGTACTGCCAACGACCGCTGCGAGGTCACCAGAATGCTGAAACCTGCTGCTGCCATGACCAATTCGGTCACTGATTCGAGAACATGCTCCGCATTGTCGAGAACCAGTAGCGCGCCGACCCCGGCGAGTGCGTCGATGATCCCGGGCAACGGGGCATTCGGGTCGATCGACCCGTCGGCGGCCAGCTCGCCTGCCGCCAATGCCGCTGCCACCGCGGGCAACACATCGTCAGCGCGGTCGAGCGGTGCCAGCTCGACCAGGACGACCGGTCGGCCGGACCGATCGACCGAGCGCGTGAGTTCGGCGGCGAGGCGCGACTTTCCGCTGCCCGCGTCACCGACCACCGTCGTCAGGCCGGGTTGCGCGAGACGCGTTGTGAGCGTGGCGAATTCACGACCACGGCCGACGAAGCTCGTCATCGGCGCCGCCAGCACCGGCGCGGGGCTATGCCTCGGCCGCGGTTCCGTCGCGGACTCGCTTGCGCCGGCAGCCGTACCGCCCGGTGCGGAAGTCACCTGATCGACCGAGGACAACTCACCACTCGACACGACCGCCGAAGCACGCAACGCCGGATCATGTTCCAGGATACGGAGTTCCAGCGCATCCGTGTCCGGCGAAGGGTCGATACCCAGCTCCTCGGACAACGCCCGCCGCAGCCGTGTCAGCCGGTCCAGCGCGTCGGCCTGGCGTCCCGTCCGGTACAACGCCAGCCCCAACAGACACGACAACGGCTCGTGCAGCGGATGCCGGGCGACCAGACCGGTCAGCTCGGTCACCACCTCGCCTGCCGCACCGAGTTCCAGGTTCGCCTCCAACGCCGCGACGGTCAGCGAAAGCCGCCAATCATCGAGCCGCTCCCCTTCGGCGGCCGCGAACGGCACCGTGCGCAGATCGGCCAGCGCGGGCCCCCGCCACAATCCGAGCGCCGCCTCGGCCGCCGCCGCGACGGCACCGTAGTCGCCGGCGCGCCGCGCGGTATGCAGCCGCTGCGCCGCCGCCTCGGCCGCGAGCAGATCCGTCGCGGCGACCGTCACCTGATACCCCGCGGGCGTTCGCCCGATGACCTCCGCCAACGGCCCGAGCGCGGCGCGCAATCGCGAAACAACTACCCGCAGTCGCTGAACCGGCCGCTCGACCTCCGCGCCCCACAGATCCTCGGCCAGTCGCCCATCCGGCACCGGGACGCGGTTCGCCAACGCCAACCGCACCAGCACCGCCCGCTCCAGCGGTCGATCGACGGTCACCGCGACACCGTCGGCCCACACCTGCACTGGACCCAACACCAGCACATCCACGCCGACAAGCATGCACCGTCCGGTATGCCCGTGTCTCCCGCGTACTCCGCGCATGACGAAGGCCGCCCTCCGATTCGGAGAGGCGGCCTCGGTCATACGAACGGATCAGGCGGTGACGCTTGCCTTCTCCAGGATTTCGCGAGCCAGCGCGGCGGTCTCGGACGGCGTCTTGCCGACCTTCACGCCCGCCGCCTCCAGCGCGTCCTTCTTCGCCTGGGCGGTGCCAGCCGAGCCGGAGACGATGGCGCCGGCGTGGCCCATGGTCTTGCCCTCGGGGGCGGTGAAGCCCGCGACGTAGCCGACGACCGGCTTGGTGACGTTGGCCTTGATGTAGGCCGCGGCCCGCTCCTCGGCGTCGCCACCGATCTCGCCGATCATCACGATCAGCTTGGTCTCGGGATCCTTCTCGAACGCCTCGATGGCGTCGATGTGGGTGGTGCCGATGACCGGGTCGCCGCCGATGCCGATGGCGGTGGAGAAGCCGAAGTCACGCAGTTCGTACATCATCTGGTAGGTCAGGGTGCCCGACTTGGAGACCAGGCCGACCGGGCCCTTGCCGGTGATGTTGGCCGGGGTGATGCCGACCAGCGCCTCGCCGGGGGTGATGATGCCGGGGCAGTTCGGGCCGATGATCCGGGTCTTGTTGCCCTTCTCGACGTTGTAGGCCCACGCGTACGCGGTGTCCTGCACCGGGATGCCCTCGGTGATGACCACGAGCAGCGGGATCTCCGCGTCGATGGCCTCGATGATGGCGTCCTTGGCGAACTTCGGCGGCACGAACGCGATGGAGACGTCGGCGCCGGTTTCCTTGATGGCCTCGGCGACGGTGCCGTACACCGGCAGCTCGACCGCGTTGCCGTCCTTGTCGGTGTGCGCGACGGTGGTGCCCGCCTTGCGCGCGTTGACACCGCCGACGACCTGGGTGCCTGCCTTCAGCATCAGTGCGGTGTGCTTGGTGCCCTCGCCGCCGGTGATGCCCTGGACGATGACCTTCGAATCCTTGTTGAGGAAGATAGACATTTCCGGGTTCCTTACTTGGCCGCTGCCAGTTCGGCGGCCTTGTCGGCGCCTTCGTCCATTGTCTGCGCAAGCGTGATCAGCGGGTGCGCGGCATCGGCGAGGATCTGGCGACCCTCGTCCACCTTGTTGCCGTCGAGACGGACGACCAGCGGCTTGTTCGCCTCGGCGCCGAGGATCTCCAGCGCCTTGACGATGCCGTTGGCGACCGCGTCACAGGCGGTGATGCCACCGAAGACGTTCACGAACACGCTCTTGACCTGGGAGTCGCCCAGGATGACATCGAGACCCGCGGCCATCACCTCGGCCGAGGCGCCACCACCGATGTCGAGGAAGTTGGCGGGCTTGACGCCGCCGTGGTGCTCGCCCGCGTAGGCGACCACGTCGAGGGTGGACATGACCAGACCGGCGCCGTTGCCGATGATGCCGACCTCACCGTCGAGCTTGACGTAGTTGAGGTCGTTCTCCTTGGCCTTGAGCTCCAAGGGATCGGTCGCGTCCTTGTCCGCGAAGGCCTCGTGATCCGCGTGGCGGAACTCGGCGTTCTCGTCCAGGGTGACCTTGCCGTCCAGCGCGAGGATCTCGTCCTGCGGGGTGCGCACGAGCGGGTTGACCTCCACCAGGGTGGCGTCCTCCTTGACGAACACCTCCCACAGCTTCTGGATGGTCACGGCCGCGGCGTCGAGCACCTCCGCGGGCAGGTGGCCCTGCTCGGCGATCGAGCGGGCGAAAGCGAGGTCGACACCCTTGACGGCGTCGACGGCGACCTTGGCGAGGCGCTCCGGCTTGGTCGCGGCGACCTCTTCGATCTCCATGCCGCCTTCCACCGAGCACATGGCCAGGTAGGTGCGGTTGGACCGGTCGAGCAGGAAGGAGATGTAGTACTCCTCCGCGATGTCCTTGGCTTCGGCGACAAGGATCTTCTTGGTGATGTGGCCCTTGATATCCAGGCCGAGGATGTTCTGCGCATGCGTGAACGCGTCGTCCGGGGTGGCGGCGTACTTGACGCCACCCGCCTTGCCGCGGCCACCGGCCTTCACCTGGGCCTTGACCATCACCGGCTTGCCGATTTCCGCCGCGATGGCGCGGGCGTCCTCGGCCGTGTCCGTGACGCGGCCCTCGGACGAAGGCACTCCGTGCTTAACGAAGAGCTCCTTCGCCTGATATTCGAAGAGATCCATGTACTCACCGTCTCGTCTGCGTTGTGATGACAACGTCTTTGTTGGCGGCCCGACGTCGGAAGCGGGTCGGGTCGGACTCTAATCAGTCACATGGACGGCCAATCGGCCACGTTCATCCTAAGTGGCGCAGGTCACGGGCCGATAAGCGCGGCGGGAAAACCCCTGGCCAAGGCTACTCGCGAGTAGGTAGTTGACACCACGCCAGGTAGAACCGCCGAACCCGGGGCGACGGCGTGGTCTACTACAAACCGTCGTCGAACGAGCTCGCTCGCGTGCCCAATGCACAGATAGATATTCCGTGGTGTTACCGTGATGAATCTCACATGTTCGGACAGAAAGGCCGCAGCGCTTGCGGACCCTGCAATCGTTTCGTTACCGTCATTGCGGTCGATGTCACAGCACGGTCACGACTAGGAGGACGGCAAGCTTGATGCAGCACAGCACTCCGCAGATGGAGAGCCGTTCCGCAAACGACTCGTCGACGCCGCTGATCAGCAGGCACCTCGGCCCCGCGAACATCTCCCGCTTCACCACGATGTGGCACCGCCGATGAACCATCGCTCCGCCCTTAAACCTGAAGATCGCGCTCAGTACGGACATCGTTATCGCAACGATGACGAACCGTTCGGAGCCCAGGCTTCCCACGGCAGGCCCTCGGTGGACCGGCAGCGGAACTCCTTGTTCAATGCGGCGCCGGCCCGGGACGACTACAACTCCGCGTCGCGGGCGCCCTACGGGAGCGCCGCGCCGCAGGCGGATTACAACGCCGCACCGTCCTATGGCGCAGCCCCGCAGGGGGACTACAACTTCCGCGCCGCTGGCACGCCGGACGACGGATACCGCGAGAACTCCTGGACCGCGAACGACTCGTGGTCGCAGCAGGATTCGTGGGCTCCGCAGGACGCATGGTCCGACGGCGCTGCTTGGAACGCGGGCGAAGCCTGGGGCGAAGAGCCTTACCAGGCGCCCGAGGACAGCAGCTGGGCCCCGGAAGAGTCCTGGGCGCCCGACACCGAGCCGGAGAACCCGGCCGCCCCCACCGTCATCCCCGGCCGGCGCGCCGCCAAGCGCGGTGGCGCACACCGGCTTCCCGCACCGCCCGCCGCACTCAAGGGACGTGCCGCGGTCGCCGCGGTCGCCGCAGGTGCGGTCGTCGCCGCCGGACAGGCCGCGCTCGCCTCGCCCGACCAGCCCTCACAGTCCGTCGACTACGAGGCAGCCGGGCAGATCCACGAGATCGCCGCGCAGTCCGTCAGCTTGGCCGACCCCAGCACCTCGCCGGAATCGCCCCAGCTGCTCAATGTCTCGGGACCGACGCATCTCGGCGATTTCAACGACATCCTGCAAAAGGGTCAGAAGTACGCCGAAGACTTGGCGGCGGCCGAAGCTGCGAAGCTGCGTCCGCTGTTCACCAAGTTCGCGGCGGGTAACTTCACCTCCGGATACGGTGCCCGCTGGGGTGTACAGCATCTCGGCATCGACATCGCCGGGCCGATCGGCACGCCGATCGTCGCGGTCGCCGACGGCACCGTGATCGAAGCGGGGCCTGCGGCCGGGTTCGGGATGTGGGTTCGGTTGCTGCACGACGACGGCACCGTCACCGTCTACGGGCACATCGACACCGCCACGGTGTCGCAGGGGCAGCGGGTGATGGCCGGCGATCAGATCGCCACCATCGGTAACCGTGGGTTCTCGACCGGGCCGCACTGCCACTTCGAGGTGTGGTTGAACGGGTCGGACAAGGTTGATCCGGTGCCGTGGTTGGCTACGCGAGGGATCAGCTTGGGGCCTCAGCGGGACTGAGGGTTCCGGGGTTCCGGCCGAAGGTTTGGCTAGGGAAGAGCTCGGGTGGACGTTTGGTGGCGTTCTCGGGTGTGTTGGGGCGTGCGGGGTAGACGCCTGACGGCGTCCTCGGGTGTGTCGGTGCGTGCGGGGTAGAACGCCTGGCGGCGTCCTCGGGATGCGTCGGCGAATGTCGAGGCAGACGCCTGTCGGCGTGCTGGGATGTGTTGGTGCGGGCGGGAGTAGACGCCTGACGGCGTCCCCTGCGATGTTTGATGCGTGCGCGGCGGACGCTTTACGCGTCCGCGCGGGTCAGCTTATGCGCATGGGGATGGGACGCCTGACGGCGTCCTCGGGTGCGTTCGTGCGTGCGGGGCAGAACGCCTGGCGGCGTCCTCGGGATGCGTCGGCGAATGTCGAGGCAGACGCCTGTCGGCGTGCTGGGATGTGTTGATGCGGGCGGGAGTAGACGCCTGGCGGTGTCCTCGGGGCTAGTCAGCGCGCGCAGGAACAACCCTCCCGAGCTTGGCGTCATCGTGGTGCACGGTTGAATATCCTGGTCGCCCCTTCTCGCGCACCCACCAACAGGTTGAGCGGTCTGTGAACGTGCGCGAAGCGGCCAACAAGGGCGCGAATCGGCCGCCTTCAACCGGCTTTCCATGATCAACGGGACATGGTGGTGGGCGAATGCGGCGTGTCGCCGCAACCATGTACCGTTGATCTTGGTTTTGGGGTGCGTGATGATGCGCACGTACTGATCGGGGCGGGTGGGGGCTAGCGTCGGGGGTATGGCACGTACAACGACGTACACCCAGTTCATCGCGGTTTCAACGGAACTCGTGTGGGCGGTGGTGGCGGATCCGACGCGGTGGCCGGAGTGGAATCCGGGTGTCACCTCGGTTCGGCTGCACGGTCCGGTCGCGGTGGGCACCACGGGTGATTACCTGCCTCGGGGGCGGATTGTCGGGACATTGCATGGGCGGACTGCTCCTCCGTTCGTCATCAGCACGCTGATTCCTGGGCGAGAGCTGAGCATCGAGCAGCCGGAGCCGGCTGGGCGGATGCGGCTGACGTGGACGTTGACGCCGCGCGACGGCGGCACCGAGATCACGCGGCAACTCACCTTCAGCGGACCGTCGGCGCCGGTCGCGCGGATGGTGGTGAGTCCGTTGCTGGAATCCGATACGCGAGTGACCTTCGCGCGACTGGCGCAACTGGCGGGGGTCAAGCCCGCGGCGACAGCACTGACAGTAGTAATCGCCGGTGGCACTGGCGCATTGGGCAAACATGTCGCAGCCGACCTCACCTGCCGCGGACAGCGAGTCACTATACTCACCAGGCGACGCGACCCGGCGTTGCCGTTCACGCAAGTGGAGTGGGACGGCCGCACGGTGGGCGATTGGGTTGCGGCACTGCGCAATCCGGGACCGACCGCGATCATCAATCTGGCGGGCAAGCTGGTCGACGTCCGACCGAGCACCCGCAATATCGATGAATTGTGCCGCAGCCGAGTGGATTCCACGCGCGCACTGGTCGACGCGGCCGCCACACTCGACGCGCCCATCGACTACTGGGTGCAGGCCAGCACCACCGCGATCTGGTCGGATGCGGGCGAAACCCGTTGTACGGAAACAACTCCACTGCCGGTAGGCCTGCCACAGATGACGGGTGTGGCGGAACCGTGGGAGCGAGCGTTCGACGGCGCCAACGCCACCCACTCGACCATCCTGCGCACCTCGATCGTGCTGGACCCGCAAGCCCCCGCACTGAAACGCCTGAGCCAGCTGACCAAGGCGGGTCTCGGTGGGCGCGTCGGCCCGGGCGATCAGTGGTTCAGCTGGATTCACGTCGAGGACTGGCTGGGCATCGTGCGCGCCGCCCTCGGCCTCGACCCACAGGTCACGCTGCCGAACGGAATCCTGGTGGCCGCCACCGACTTCCCGGTCCGCAACCGGGAGTTGATGGCCGCGCTGCGCAGGCACCTGCGCCGCCCACCCGCACCACCCACCCCGGTTGCACTACTGAAGCTCGGCGCGGTACTACTGCGCAGCGACGCGGCCCTCGGCCTCACCGGACGCCACGCCACCTCGGAAGTCTTACGCCAGCAAGGCTTCACCTTCCGCTACCCCACCCTGGACGAAGCCCTGACCGACCTGCTGCCGCGCTGAACGCGGCTACGGAGCCGCCGCGATCGCTAACCCCAGCAGCGCAAGAACTTTGGCTACTTCCAGCCCGATGTACCAGAAGTGTGCGTGCGATCGCGGCAACTCCTCCCCGGCCAGTACCCGATCGGCTCGCCGGCTCAACGGCGGGCGCACAACGAGGATCTGCGCGGCGAGCAGGACCACGGCGACGGCCAGCCACGCCCAGATACCCGGACCGGGCGCGACCACCAGCGTCGCCAGTACCAGCGCCACGGCCAGCACCGCCTCGACGACGTTCAGGGCCCGGAACACCAGCCGCCCGATGCCGAGACCGAGCGCGAGGGTGACCCCGGGCGCACGGAACTTCAGCGGTGCCTCGAGGAACGAGATGGCCAGCACCATGCCGAGCCAGAGCATCGGAAGCAACCAGAGGACGTGCTGCGCGACCGTGTCCATGGGCGAACCTTACCTAGGCGCGCAGCCGAACCGAAGGCCTCCGCCGACCGGCAGCGGCGACGCTCACAACTTCACCAGAGTCCTGCTGTACTGCGGAATGAGCCGAATCTTGCCCGCCGTGCCGAAGTCGATGGTGACCGTGGCCAGCGGCCCGAAACCTTCCGCGGCGATCACCTTCCCGAGCCCGTACTTGTCATCACTCACTCGATCACCAACAGCGAGAACGAGATTGGTGTTGTTGCGGGTAGCACCACCGGGCGCCGGACGACGCGGCCCACGATCACCGCGAACACCGGGCCGCTGCTCGGACCACCCGTCACCGCGGGTCCAGTCGCGTTCCATCCGATCGTCGTCACCGCGGCGACGAATTCCACGGGTCGCCGCGGAACCGGTCGGCTCCAACCGACGCCAGTCGATCAGATGATCCGGAATCTCCTGCAGGAAACGAGATTCCGGATTGGAGACGGGCTGCCCCCAGCCTGAACGCACCACCGCACGGGTCAGATACAGCCGCTTCCGGGCTCGAGTGATACCGACGTAGGCGAGCCTGCGTTCCTCGGCCAGCTCGGTGGGATCACCCAGCGCCCGCATGTGCGGGAACTGACCGTCCTCCCAGCCGGTCACGAAAACCACCGGGAACTCCAGCCCCTTGGCGGTGTGCAAGGTCATCATCGTGACCACGCCGGTGCCCTCGTCCGGAATCTGGTCGGTGTCGGCCACCAGCGAGACCCGCTCCAGGAACGCCGCGAGCGACCCTGGATCCGGTTCGCCCTCGGCCACCTCCGGCAACAGCCCCTCCTGCCGGGCCGCCTCCGCATTGTTGTACGCCTCTGAGCTGAATTCCCGTGCGACGCTGACCAATTCGTTGAGGTTGTCGAGCCGGGCGCCGTCCTGCGGATCGTCGGACGCTTCCAGTTCGGCCCGATAACCGGTGCGTTCCAGCACCGCGTCGACGACATTGCCGACGTCGGGGAAGTCGAGGTTCTCCTGCACGCCAGCCGCCCTGATCTCCTCCAGCAGATCGAGGAAGCCGGCGATCGCGCGCTGGGCTCGGGTGTTGAGCAGCGCGACCTTGCCGTCGGCCGCATCGCGCAGCGCGGCGGCGAAACCGATGCCCCGCTGGTCGGCGTGCACCGCCACACAGGCCTCGGCCCGGTCGCCGATGCCGCGGCGCGGGGTGTTCAGGATCCGGCGGACGCTGACCGCGTCCTCGGGGTTCTCCAGCACGCGCAGGTAGGCGACGATGTCGCGGACCTCTTTGCGCTCGTAGAACCGGACGCCGCCGACCACCTTGTACGGCAGGCCCATCCGGATGAAGATCTCTTCCAGCGCACGGGAGTTGTTGTTGGTGCGGTAGAACACCGCGACGTCGCCGTAGTTGGCCTCGCCCTGATCGACGAGCTTGTCGATCTCGCGCGCCACGAACGACGCCTCGTCGTGCTCGTTGTCGGCGACGTAACCGGTGATCAGATCACCCTCGCCGGAGTCGGTCCACAGCTTCTTGTCGCGGCGGTTCTCGTTGCGCGAGATCACCGCGTTGGCGGCGGACAGGATGTGCTGGGTGGAGCGATAGTTCTGTTCCAGCAGAATGGTTTCCGCATCCGGGAAGTCGCGCTCGAACTCCTCGATATTGCGGATGGTCGCGCCGCGGAATGCGTAGATGGACTGATCCGCGTCACCGACCACACACAGCTCGCTGGGCGGCGCCTCGTCCTCGCTGCGGTCTTCCCGGTGGTGACCGACCAGCTCACGCACCAGGATGTACTGCGCGTGGTTGGTGTCCTGGTACTCGTCGACGAGCACGTGCCGGAACCGGCGCCGGTAATACTCGGCGACCTGCGGATGGTGCTGGAGCAGCGCCACCGTCTCGCCGATCAGGTCGTCGAAATCCAGTGCGTTCGCCGCGCGCAACCGTCGTTGATATTCGGCGTAGACGCGGGCGACCAGGGCGGGAAGTTCGGTCTCGTCCGACTCGGCGTCGGCGCTCGCCTGCTGCGGCCCGATCAGCTCGTTCTTCAGATTCGAGATCGCGGTCGACAGCAACCGGGCGGTGTATTTCTTGGTATCGATGTCGAAGTCGCGGCTGATCATGGTGAGCAGTCGCCGCGAATCGTCGGCATCGTAGATGGAGAAATTCGAATTCAAGCCGGGCAGCAGGGCGGCTTGCATCCGCAGAATTCGGACACAACTGGAGTGGAACGTGGAAACCCACATGTTGTTCGCGCGCGGACCGACCAGTCCTATTACTCGCTCGCGCATCTCCGCGGCAGCCTTGTTGGTGAAGGTGATCGCGAGCACCTGGCCCGGGGTCACGCCGCGGGCGGCGAGCAGGTAGGCGATGCGCCGGGTGAGCACGGCGGTCTTGCCGGAACCCGCGCCGGCCACGATGAGCAGCGGCGCGCCACTGTGCACCACGGCGGCCCGCTGCTGCGGGTTGAGGCCGTCGAGCAGGTGCACGGCTTCTTCGGCGCGCCGACGCTCCCGCTCGACACGCCGTTGCTCCAATTCGGTGGCCGACGGCGGCGGCTCGGGGACAGCGGCCCGCTGCGTTTCCCGCACCGCACCTACCTCCTCGCCATGCCTGACCGCTTCTTCGGTGTTACCACCGGTGAACTGCGGTTTGTGGGTCGAATCCGGCTGCAGGGCGCGACCGGCCTGCGTCTTGGGAGCCACCGTGATGTCCATCGCCCATCCACGCTACCGGCGGACACCGACAGAGATGAAGCCCCGGGCCGTCTCTATGACGGATCGGTACCGCGTCGGCGAACGGCGGATGAACTCCCCAGGCAGGCGCCGCGACGAATCCGTAGCCGCCTTCTCAGCAGATTCACAAAACCAAACGTTTTGCATACCTACCCACCCGTGGCAGACTGGCGACATGATGAGTGCCCACGCGATACATCCGTTTCGGTTACCGACCGGATATCGTCATCGCGGCACCTGTATCTGAGCGCACCGTCCTTGGTAGCCAATTCGAAGGCCCTACCAGGTCTGTTTCACGGTGAAAGAACCGATCGGTAACGAGCCGGGCTCACCCGCCGATCCATGTTCTGACACGAGGAGATGAATGATGAGTACCCCCGCCACGACGACCGGGTCCGATTCGGCGCTGCCGCAGAGCGACGCGGAGATCGACAAGCTCCGTAAGGAGATCGATCGTCTCGATGCCGAGATCCTCGCGGCCATCAAGCGTCGCACGGAGATCTCCCGGATCATCGGCCGGACCAGAATGGCCTCCGGCGGGCCCCGCCTCGTGCACAACCGCGAAATGAAGGTGCTGGAGCGCTTCAGCGAGCTCGGCCAGGAAGGCCACACCCTCGCGATGCTCCTGCTGCGCCTCGGCCGCGGCCGGCTCGGTCACTGACCCCTTTTTCCTCAGGCCGCTCGACGCGGCCATAGACCCATGCGGCAAAAAGCTAGACAACCGCATTCCCCCAGGCCGCCCCGGGTGTTCATCACCCCGGGGCGGTCGTTTCGTCTCTGCCCCCGCTCAGCTGAGGGCGATGTACTTGGTGGAGAGGTATTCCTCGATGCCCTCGGTGCCGCCCTCGCGGCCGAAACCGGACGCCTTGACGCCGCCGAAAGGTGCTGCGGGATCGGAGATCACGCCGCGATTCACGCCGACCATGCCGGATTCCAGGCCCTCGGCGACGCGCAACGCGCGGTCTAGATCTCGGGTGTAGACGTAGCTGACCAGCCCGAACTCGGTGTCGTTGGCCGCGGCGATGCCCTCCTCCTCGGTGGCGAAACCGACGATCGGGGCGACCGGCCCGAACACCTCCTCGCGCAGGATCCTGGCCTGCGGCGGCACCTCGCTGAGGATGGTGGCGGGGTAGAACCAGCCGGGACCGCCGGGGGCTTTGCCGCCGAGCCGGAGCTTCGCGCCGACCGCGACGGCGTCTTCGACCAGTTCGCTGACCGTGTCGAGTTGCTCCTCGTTGATCAGCGGGCCGAGGGTGGTGTTCGGGTCGGTGCCGGGGCCGAGGGTCACGCCTTCGGCCATCGCCTCGACGAACTTGCTGGTGAACTCCTCGAGCACGCCGTTCTGCACGTGGAAGCGGTTGGCCGCGGTGCACGCCTCACCACCGTTGCGCAGCTTGGCCAGCATGGCGCCCTGCACGGCCGCGTCGATATCGGCGTCGTCGAACACCACGAACGGCGCGTTGCCGCCGAGCTCCATCGAGGTACGCAGCAGCCCGTTCGCCGACTTCTCCACCAGCTTCTTGCCCACCTCGGTGGATCCGGTGAAGGTGAGCTTGCGCAGCCGGGGGTCGTCGAGCAGCGGCTGGGTCACCGCGCCGGAACGGCTCGACGTGATCACCGAAAGCACCCCGTCCGGCAGCCCGGCCTCGCTGCACAGCTTGGCGAGCAGCAGCATGGTCAGCGGCGTCGCGGAGGCGGGTTTGACGATCATCGTGCAGCCCGCGGCCAGTGCGGGGCCGATCTTGCGGGTGCCCATGGCGAGCGGAAAGTTCCACGGCGTGATGGCCAGGCACGGCCCGACCGGCTGCTTGTGCACCATGATCCGGCCGGTGCCCGACGGCGCGTGCAGGTAGCGCCCGTGCACCCGGACAGCTTCCTCGCTGAACCAGCGGAAGAACTCCGCGCCGTACTTGACCTCGTTGCGGCTCTCCGGCAGCGCCTTGCCCATTTCCAGGGTCATCAGCAGCGCGAATTCCTCCGCCCGCGCGGTGATCTGCTCGAAGACCGTGCGCAGGATCTCGCCGCGCTCACGCGAGGGCCGCGCGGCCCACTCGGCCTGCACCGCGACGGCCGCGTCCAGCGCGCGCACCGCGTCCTCGGGGGTCGCGTCGGCGACCTGGGTCAGCACCTCCCCCGTGGCCGGATTGTGCACCGGGAAGGTGCCGCCGCCGGTGGCAGGCACCGGCCCGCCGATCCACAGCTGCGTCGGGACGGATTCGAGAACTTCGCGTTCGGACACCATGAGGCCAGCGTAGGCCGAGCCGCGGCGGTTCTCACCGAGTCTCCCGGGGTGTTTGCCGTGCGCGCCGGTGGGGCGGTGAGTAACCTCGGCGGACGTGAGCAGCGACATCACCGCGACGGCGGCCTGGCGGAAACTGCACGAGCACTTCGACGGGATCGCGGGGCGCCATCTCAGGGAGCTCTTCGCCGACGATCCTTCCCGTGGCCGTGCCATGACAATCGACGTGGCGGACCTGCACATCGACTTCAGCAAGCACCGCGTCAATCGGGAAACCCTGCACCTGCTCGTCGAATTGGCGCGCGCGGCCGGGGTGCCCGAACGCAGGGACGCGATGTACCGCGGCGAGCACATCAACACCTCGGAGGATCGCGCGGTCGCGCACATCGCGCTGCGCCTGCCCGCGGGCGCGTCGCTGATCGTCGACGGCGCCGACGCGGGCGCCGAGGTGCACGAGGTGCTGCGGCGGATGGGCGAGTTCACCGACGCGCTGCGCTCCGGCGACTGGCGCGGGGCCACCGGCGAGCGCATCAGCACCGTGGTGAACATCGGCATCGGCGGTTCCGATCTCGGGCCGGTGATGGTGTGCCAGGCGCTGCGGCACTACGCAGACGCGGGCCTCGGCGCCCGGTTCGTCTCCAATGTCGATCCGGCCGATCTGGTGGCGAAACTCGACGGACTCGACCCTGCGACAACGCTGTTCATCGTCGCCTCGAAAACTTTCTCCACCCTGGAGACGCTGACCAACGCGACCGCCGCCCGGCGCTGGCTGGTCGACGCGCTCGGCGAGGACGCCGTCGCCAAGCATTTCGTCGCCGTCTCGACCAATGCCGAGAAGGTGGCCGAGTTCGGCATCGACACCGCGAACATGTTCGGCTTCTGGGACTGGGTGGGCGGGCGCTACTCGGTGGATTCCGCGATCGGCCTCGCGGTGATGGCGACCATCGGCAAGGAGCGCTTCGCCGAGTTCCTGGCGGGCATGCACGCGGTGGACGAGCATTTCGCGAACGCGCCGCTGGAGGCGAACGCGCCGGTGCTGCTCGGCCTGCTCGGCGTCTGGTACTCGAACTTCTTCGGCGCGGAATCCCGTGCGGTGCTGCCTTATTCGAACGATCTGGCCCGTTTCCCGGCCTATCTGCAGCAGCTGACGATGGAGTCGAACGGCAAATCGGTGCGCGCCGACGGCAGCCCGGTGAGCACCTCGACCGGCGAAATCTTCTGGGGCGAACCGGGAACCAACGGCCAGCACGCGTTTTATCAACTGCTGCACCAAGGTACGCGGCTGATCCCGGCGGACTTCATCGGATTCGCCCGCCCCACCGACGATCTGCCCACCCGCGACGGCACCGGCAGCATGCACGACCTGCTGATGAGCAACCTGTTCGCGCAGACCAAGGTGCTCGCGTTCGGCAAGACCGCCGAGGAGATCGCCGCCGAGGGCACCGACCCGAAGGTGGTGCCGCACAAGGTGATGCCGGGCAACCGGCCGAGCACCACCATCCTCGCGCCGCAGCTCACCCCGTCGGTCGTCGGCCAGTTGATCGCCCTCTACGAGCACCAGGTGTTCGTCGAAGGCACCATCTGGGGCGTCGACAGCTTCGACCAGTGGGGCGTCGAACTCGGCAAGCAGCAGGCGCTGGCGCTGGCACCGTTGCTGACGTCCCCGGAAGAGCCCGAGCCGCAAGGAGATTCGTCCACCGACGCGCTCATCCGCTGGTATCGCGCCAAGAAGTAGGCCGACGCTCAGCCCCACACCTCGTAGCGTCCGCCGCGTTGGCGCAGCACCAGGTCGGCGCGGAACTTGGTGGTGTCGATCAGGTCGGCGTTGCGCAGGTCGCTGTCGTGCACCTTGACTTCGGCGGCCGCGGCGGTGCGGCCGCCGCGAATGTGGCGGCGCAGCAACCGTTGCTCGAGCAGCGCCCGCGGTGCGTCGAGGTACCAGCATTCGTCGAGCAGCTTGCGCACCGCCGACCATTCCCGGTCCCCGACATCGTCGAGCAACAGGTAATTCCCCTCGGTGAGCACGATCGTCTGCCGCTCGAAGACGATGCCCGCCGGGGTCGGATCACCCACCGTGCGATCGAAGACCGGCCACGGCACCGGCTCGCCGACCGAGGCATCGCGGAGCCTGCGCAGATTCGCCACGAAAGCCGCGGTATCGAAAGTGTCCGGTTCGCCTTTGCGGGCAAGGTTTCCCGCGGCCCGCAGTACCTCGTCGGTCAGGTGATAACCGTCCATCGGCGCGATTTCCGCCACCGGCGCATCGACATTCAACGCCTTGCGCAGCCGGACCGACAGGGTGGACTTGCCCGCTCCCGGCGGCCCGACAATGCCGAGCAGATACCGGCTACCGCGGCCATCCGCGTGCTCGCGCACCCGCTGTACGAGCGCGCTCAACGATGTTTCGGCATACGCCCTGTCCACCACAGTCACCCTACCGAGTGAATTCCGTAGTCCGGCCCGAGCAAAGCAAAAGGACATCTCACCGAGCCCTTGCCGGGCCCGGTGAGATGTCCGATTTCTACCGGGAGTTGTTCCTAGGTACGGGCCTGCTGTTGCGGCAGCTTGGTGGCCTTGGTGGCATTTGCCACCTGGACACAATCAGCAGCCGTGGTGCCGGCAGTTCCGTTGCGGACATTGGTATTGCACGCGTTCTTCAGTGCGGTGGACAATGCCGCGTAGTTGGAACTCGACGTGAGCAGTGTCTGGGTGGTCCAGTACAGCGCCGCGGTCTTCTCCAGGCCGATCGCGGTGACGTTGACGCTGTTGAGGCTGCCGCCGTCGACCATCAGCTGCGCGGTCTTGTTGCCGACGCCGCTGTTGATGTGCACGCCGCCGCTGTCACCGGTGCCGGTGTACCAGTAGCGACCCCGGTACGTGTCGGGATCCTGGTAGGCGTTCGGGTTCTTCATGTCGCGGATCACGCCGATCGAGCTGCAGGCGCCGAGCTTCCACCGGTTGGCGGCGGTGTTGCACGGGTTGCTGGTGTTCACCAGGAAGGTGAGCTCGCCGAAGATGTCGGACATGGACTCGTTGATCGCACCGGGCTCGTTGCGGTAGACGAGGCCGTTGGTGTGCTGGGTCACGCCGTGGGTGAGTTCATGGCCGGTGATGTCCTCGGTGGTGAGACCCGAGCCGTAGGCCATGTAGCTGCCGGACCAGAAGGCGTTCTGGTACGGGCACGCGGTGGTGGTGCAGAGCCGGACCGTGGCGCGCAGCGCCTTACCCTTGCCGTCCCCGGTGTCGGAGCCGATCAGGTTGGTCAGGTTCGCCAGCTTGGTGTACTTGGCGTAGAAGGCCTCGGTGTTGCCCAGGTAGGTGTAGATGTCGTCGACATCCTTGATACCGACCGGTGCCTGGCCCTCGGACCTGGTGGAGCGCAGCGTTCCGGTGCCGCAGCCTGCCCGGTTGGGGTCGATGCGCCGGTTCGCGTTGTCGCACACCACTCGGTTGAGGTGCTTGGTCTCACTCCAGCTGTCGAGCACCTTGTTGGTGCTGTTGGCGTCGACGAAGACGATCCACTTCGCGGGCTCGCCCTTCTTGTCGTCGCTGGCGCCGTTGATCTCGACCTTGAACGCCGGGACCGCGACACCCTGCGCCTCGCCCTTGGCGGCCAGCTTGGCGTCGTACCAGAAGGCCTTCGTGTCGTCCACGGCCAGCTTGTCCGGCGCCGTCTTGCTCTGCTCGGCAACCTTCTTCAGCGCGGTGGCCTGGATCTGCGCGGTCGGGGTCGTCGTCGTGAACTTGCCCTTCGACTTCTTCGCCAGCGCGCCGGTCACCGAGATGAGGGCACCGTCGGCGGTCAGCGACTGCGCCGCCGATGCGCCGAACACCTGCACCTTGTCGATCTCCTGACGCAGCCGGACCGTGGACCCCTCACCAACCTGGAACACGGACTCGACCACCAGGTCGCCAGCGGTTTCGCCATTTCCGCTGAGCGCCTTGTGCACACCGGGCGCGTGCGCCTGTGCGGCGGCGGGCGCTTCGGCAGGCGTGCCCGACGGCGCCGGAACCAGATCCTTGGGCACCACCTGCTGGACGGCACCTTCGGAATCGGTCGTTACTTCTTTCGGGACCGCGGACAGATCGGAACCCGCCGGCGCGGATGGACTCACCGGCGGCGCGCCACCGGCCGGGCCTGGCGCGAACATCATTGCCGCAACAGCAATTAACGCGAGGGCGGAATTTCGTCCCGCCCGTATATGTGTGGGTTTCATGACCAAGTAGAACCACATACCGGCGGTCAACTCGACTGGAGACGAGACTGGGGAAAACGATAGCTGGGCTGGGAATCTTCGGGCTATCGACGGGCGAGCGCCGCCAATTGTTATGCGCGAATATCTTTGACGGCTATTGATATTGGACGGTGTATCACCATTCCGCGGCGCCCTACCGGATCGGCCAATTGACCGAGCCGATAACCCGAGGTACCAGACCGAAACCTAAAGCACTCAGCGAGAACAGGTTTCATCACACCCCCCTAGTGCGGGTACGAATCGGTACCCCGGATATAGATCAACAACATCTCGTGTCGGTTCGCCAGAACTACTGGTGCCCAATCTTTTCGGATGTCCCGAGGTACTCGAACCGACTCAGACCAATGCGCGCTCCAGAATGGCCCCGGTGTCCACGCCGGTCGGCAGCGTACCGAAGGCAATGCCCCAATCGTCGCCGAGCCGGCTGGCACAGAAGGCATCCGCGACGGCCGGATGTCCGTGCCGCACCAACTGCGCGCCTTGCAATACCAGAGCCATGAGCTCGACCACGCGGCGAGCGCGATATTCGATGTCGCTCAGATCGGCGAGCTCCTTGCCGACCCGGGCGATGGCGTCGTCGAGCCGCGGGTGCGCACCGCGCGCCAGCGAGACCTCGGCGAAGTAGGCCTCGACGGTCTCCGGCTGACGACCCATGGCGCGCAACGCATCCAGCGCCGCGACATTGCCGGAGCCTTCCCAGATGGACATCAGCGGCGCCTCGCGGTAGAGCCGCGGCATCCCCGACTCCTCGGCATAACCGTTGCCGCCGAAGCACTCCAGCGCCTCGGCCGCGTGCGAGGGTGCGCGCTTGCATACCCAATATTTGGTGACCGCCAACGCGATTCGGCGCAGCGCCGCCTCGGCCGGGTCGCTGGTTGCCCGGTCGGTGGCTCCGGCGAGTCGCATCATCACCGTGGTCGCGGCGTCGGACTCGATCACCAAGTCCGCCAGCACATTGCGCATGGCCGGCTGATCGATCAGCTTGGCGCCGAACGCTTCTCGATGCCTGGCGTGGTGCGCGGCGAACACCACCCCGGTCCGCATGCCGGTCGCCGAACCGATCACGCAGTCCAGCCTGGTCATGTTCACCATCTCGATGATGGTCTTGACCCCGGCGCCCTCCGCGCCGACCAGCCAGCCGGTGGCGTTCTCGTATTCGATCTCCGAGGACGCGTTGGACTTGTTGCCGAGCTTGTCCTTGAGCCGTTGGATGCGAAGGGGATTGCGCGTGCCGTCCGGCAACACCCTGGTCAGCAGGAAACAGGACAGGCCACCGGGCGCCTGGGCCAGCGTGAGGAACATGTCCGACATCGGGGCCGAGGTGAACCACTTGTGCCCGACGATCCGGTACGAGCCGTCGGGTTGCGGTGTCGCCGTGGTGGTGTTGGCGCGCACGTCCGAACCGCCCTGCTTCTCGGTCATCGACATGCCCGCGATGAGACCGGCTTTCGACGACGGCTCGCGCAGACCGAAGTCGTAGACCCGGGATCCGAGCAGCGGTTCGTATTTCGCCGACAGTTCCTTGTTGTGCCGCAGCGCGGGCACCACGGCGTAGGTCATCGAGATGGGGCACATGTGCCCGGCGTCGGCGGCACCCCAGGTGTAGAACTTCGCTGCCCGGGCGACGTGTGCACCGGGTCGCTCATCCAGCCACGGCGCGCCGTGCAGCCCATGCGACACAGCGACATTCATCAGGTCGTGCCAGTGCGGGTGGAACTCCACCTCGTCGACCCGGTGGCCGTAGCGGTCGTGCGTGTGCAGCACCGGCGGGTACTCGTTGGCCAGCCGCCCCCACTCCTGCGCCTCGACACCGCCTGCGAGCACGCCGAGTTCGCGCACCTCGGCCTCGGCCCAGCCCGCGCCCTCGCGGTGCAGGCCCTCGAGCAGCGCGGGATTCCGCGAGACATCGAACGGCGAGATGTCGGGCACCTGGTTGAAGACTTCATGCGTCTGCATCGGACACTCCTGATTCCTGCCGAACGAGCGAACCGCTCGGCGCCGCGCGCACGCCGAGTGCGCGTAGTGCGAAGGTAATGAGTTCGGGGACAACGGATTCCCCGTGTGGTGCGGCCGCGAGCGGGCCGACCAGCACCTCGCCGATCGCGCCGACCAGCGCGGCCGCACTGGTCCTGGCGTCCTGCGCGGGCAGCTCGCCGCGCGAAACACCGTCCGCGACAGCCGATTCGAACGCCTCGGCAAAGGCGCGGCGGAAGTGCAGCCGCTCGGTGTCGACCACGGTATCGACGGGTTCGACGAGCAGCACGTAGGCGAGTTTCGGATTCTTCAGCGCACGCCCGGCAAACGTCTCCACCGCGGCGCTCACCCGCTCCACGGCGGTGCCGGTGGCACTGGCCGCGACCACGGCGGCCACCTCTCCGGCCACCACCTTGCGGAATACCGCGGTGACCAGATCGGCCTTGCCCGCGAAGTTCTTGTACACGGTGCCGGTGGCCACGCCCGCCTCCGCCGCGACCGCGGCCATGGACATGCCGGCGTAACCCGCCTCGGCCAGCACCTTGGTCGCGGCCTGCACGATCAGCCCCGCCTGCGCGTCCAGGCGGGCCTGCACGGCGGGGGTTCTGCGGTAGGCCACACAAGAAGTGAACCATGGATTCATTTCTTGCCACAAGAGGGGTTTTACGGCGTATGGTCGGATCGTGATCGAGCGGAACGAACGAAACAACGAGGTGGCGTCGTGACTGTACGAATCGAGCGCAAGGGTCCGGTGACCACCGTGATCCTGCACCGTCCCGAAGCGCGCAACGCGGTCGACGGGCCGACCGCCGCGGCGCTGGCCGCCGCCTTCCGCGAGTTCGACGCCGATCCCGACGCCTCGGTGGCGGTGCTCTGGGGCGACGGCGGCACCTTCTGCGCGGGCGCCGACCTCAAGGGGCTCGGCACCGAACGGTCCAACGTGGCCACCGAGGACGGCGACGGACCGATGGGGCCCACCAGGATGCGGCTGTCCAAGCCGGTGATCGCCGCCGTCTCCGGTTACGCCGTCGCGGGCGGACTGGAGCTCGCACTGTGGTGTGATCTGCGAGTTGCCGAGCAGGACAGTATCTTCGGCGTGTTCTGCCGCCGCTGGGGTGTGCCGCTCATCGACGGCGGCACCCTGCGCCTGCCGCGGATCATCGGCACCGGGCCCGCCATGGACATGGTGCTCACCGGCCGTCCCGTCGACGCGGCGGAGGCACTGCGGATCGGCCTGGCGAACCGCGTGGTCCCGACGGGCGAGGCCCGCAGCGCCGCAGAGCAGCTCGCCGCCGAGCTCGCCGCACTGCCGCAGGCCTGCCTGCGCTCGGACCGGATGTCGTTGCTCGAGCAGGACGGGATGGACGAGGAGACCGCACTGCGCAACGAGTTCCGGCACGGCATGACCGCATTGGCCAACGGCGCGCTCGAAGGGGCACAGCGCTTCGCCGCCGGTGCGGGGCGCCACGGCGCGCAGGCGTAGGTTTCCCGGCACGAGCGAGAGCGAGGTGTTGCGGTGCGCCCGATGGGCCGGTTGAGCGTCGTCGACGAGATCTTCCTGCGTACTCATCGCGGCCTCGGCACTCCCATTGCGCTGCAAGGCTTGTGGCGCACGGCCGACCGCATCGACCCCGGGTTGCTGCGCGGGGTGCACGCGGCGCTGCGCACCGGGCCGTTGGGACGGCGGGTGATTCGGCCGCGGGTGCCCGGTGCCCGCCGCGGCTGGCAGCCGAATACGCGCGCGCATCCGTTGGTACTCACCGAACAACCGCTGGCCGTGGCCGCTCTACTGGAGTGGGCCGACGCACAGGGCGCCGATCTCGATCCGGAATACGGACCCGGCTGGCGACTGTCCGCCGTCGCGCTGGACGACGGCGGTTCCCTTGTCTCCCTGACTTGTTCGCATGCACTCGCCGACGGTCGAGCGCTCGTACACGCGGTGGACGATGCGCTCGGTGGTACCGCCTTGCCCGCCTCCGCCGCAGCCGAGTCGGAGTGGGCCGATGCCCGCCGTCAGTGGTCGATCGTGCTGCGCGGCACGGGACGGGCGTTGCGCAAAGGAATTCCGGAACGCCCGCGTCACGCCCCTGTCGGCGAAACCAGCATCCCGCCGGGCACGCAGACACCCGGCGCGGTATTTCAGTGCGCCGTATCGGACTGGGAGCGGGCGGCCACCGCACGGGACGGCACCGCCAACAGCCTGTTCATCGCGGTGGTCGCGAATATGCTGTGGGCCAGCGGCTTTCCGCGCGAGACGATCGACGCGAGCCTCCCGGTCGACACCCGCGACGAACCACGCGTCGACAACGACCTCGCGATGACCGACATCACCATCGACCGCGCCGATACCCCGGCAACGATTCGCGAGAAGTCCCGCGCCGCCTACGAGCGCCGCATGACCAGCCCCGGCGGTATGCCGGAAGAACTACTGCAGGTGATCCCCGACCCGTGGGCGTACGCCCTGTCCAAGGGTGCCGGCGAGCGGGACATCCTGTGCTCCAACATCGGCACGCTGCCCACCAGCCTGCGCATGCTCGGCGAGCACCATTGCGTCGGCGTCGCCGCCCGCGCCATCCACCCCGGCCTGACCGCCGCGCAATGGCCGAGGACGCGCCTGTCCGGCTATCTCTGCCGGATCGCCGACGACTACGTTCTCTCGCTGGTCGGCCTCGACCCGGTACATATCGAATCTGCTACTGCGCTGGCTGATCTGGGGCAGCAGACCCTGTCCTCGTTCGGGCTGTCCGCACACCGGTGGTGAGTGGTTTCACTCCGTCGCGTCGAGGTCGCAGGCCGTGAGCGCGGCGGCGAACAGCTGTGCGTGATCGGGACGATTGGGGTCGTAACCGGTGACCGTGGCGATCCGGTTGAGGCGATAGTTGAGCGTATTGCGGTGCACGACAAGCGCGGCCGCGGCCTGCTGCCGGTTGTAGTCATTGGCGAGCAGCGCACGCAGTGCGTCCAGCAAGTGTGGCTGGTCACGGAGCGGATCGAGCAGGGTGAGCAGCCAGGTGCGGGCCGGGCCCGGACGGGCGAGTTGATACTGCAACGCCAGATCGGCCATCCGGTACACCGCGGCGGGACGGCCGAGTTGGAATGCGAGCCTGGCTATCTCGCCCGCCTCCTCCACTGCGGCAGGGATCCCGTCGACGCTCGCGGCGAGCGCGAGTCCGGCGACCGCCCGCGCACCGGTGCCCTGCGCGACGCGGGTGACGAAAGTGTCCAGCGCGTTGGCTGATTCGCCCTCGGCAACCGGTACCAGCAGCACGCCGCCGCCGCGCTCGACGGTGCTCAGCACGCGACCGGACACCGCATCGATCTCGCTCTGCACAATGCGCAGCACCGGCCGGTTCGCGCCCGTCACCGGTTCGGCCACCCGGAACACCAGCACCTGGAACCCGCCGTCCAGCGAGATACCGAACCGCTCGGCCAGCAGATCGGCGGGGGTGCCGTGCACCAATGCTTGCGCCACAGCACGTTTGGCCTCGCGCTGCTCCCAGTGCAGATCCTGCCGCTCCCGCAGATAGGCGCCCGCGACCCCGGGTGTCACGGCGCCGAGGTAGCCGAGCACATAGGGCACCGCGGCCAGTAGTTGTTCGCGCTGCTCCGGCGTCGTCGCCGTAGCGGCCACCGAGTTCCACGCGGCGACCGCACCGTGGTGATACACCGAAAGCACTGTGTCGAGCGGGATCCCGTCCCTGGCGCGGCGCACCGCGATAGCGATCAGCTCCGATAGTTCGTCCGCGCGCGGTGCCCGCCGTTCGGCCAGCGAGCGCAGGAACAGCCGCAGATTCGCCTCGGCGGCGCGCGGCAGATCCCGCCCGATCATCTCGGCGGACAACTCCCGATACGAGGGCACCTCGCCGAGCACCCCGGCGAGCACATCCCGGGCGACTTCGGGCAGCACGTCGCTCACCTGGCCGGATAAGTCGTCCAGCGCAGCAGAATCAGGGGCAGCGGTCATCCGCACATTGTTTGCACAGACAAACCGGTCCGCACAATAGGCAGTTCCGGACAACAGCTTCAGTGCACGGAGCCAAGGTCGGATCCCGTCCGATGCACAAAGCGTGGCCCCCATTCCGTGGCGTCCACACGGTGACGCAGGCCACATCCACCTGCGACGGTGTATCGACCAGCACCGCGCACCGCAGGAGGGCCGATGGGACAACGTCCGTGGCACCGTGTCATCACCACCGCGACGGTGGTCGGCCTGCTGCTGTCGCCGGCTACCCACGTGGCGGCCGAACCACTGGACGGCACCGCAGTCCGCATCGAACCGACCCCCACGCTCACCCTGCCGCCCGAACTCGACGAGTTCTACCGGCCCGCCGCGAGCATCGTCGCGGCCGCCGAGCCGGGACAGGTGCTACGGGCTCGCACCATCGCGCCCGCGTATTTCGGCTTCGCCCCACTGAATATCGATGCCTGGCAACTGCTGTACCGCAGCACCAACAGCTTCGGCGAGGCCATCGCCACGGTCACCACCGTGCTGAAGCCGCGCGGCCCGGCCCCCGACGGCGGCCGCAAGCTGCTGTCGTATCAGATCGCCGAGGACAGCGCCGCGCAGTACTGCGCGCCGTCCTATGTCGTCCAATCCGGTTCCATCCCTGCCGATTACATCAACGCCGCCGAGATACTGATCCCGATCGCGGCAGGCATCGGACAGGGCTGGACGGTGGCACTGCCCGACTACGAAGGGCCCAATTCCGCCTACGGAGCGTCGCTGCTGAGTGCGCAGACCACCTTGGACGGCATCCGTGCGGTGCAGAGTTTCGCGCCCGCGCAACTGTCCGGCGTGCAGACCCCGACGGCGCTGTGGGGCTACTCCGGCGGCACCATACCCAGCTCGTTCGCCGCGGAGCTGAAGCAGCATTACGCGCCGGAGCTGAACATCGTCGGCATCGCGGCGGGCGGTGTCGCCGCGGCCGATTTCCCGGAGGCACTGCGGCACAACAACAACGGCGCCTTCACCGGTCTACTCACGGGCGTGCTCGCCGGCTTCGCGAACGAGTATCCGGAGTTCCGGCAACTCATCCGGGAACGCGTCGATCCGATCGGACAGCTCCTGATCGGCTCGAAGCTCGTCCTCTGCCATTCCATGGGTGCGGCAATCGTGCCGTTCTACAACTTCTTCGGTGCCTTCCACGGCGGTGACCCGCTCGGGCACCCCGTCGTGCAGCGCATCATCGCGGAAAACGCGCTGGGCCAACGGACTCCGTCGGTGCCGGTGTACATCTATCACGCGCAGTACGACGAGATCCTGCCCAGCTCGGGGGTGGACCGCTTGGTGCAGAAATACTGCGCCGAGGGCGCACCGAGCGTGACCTATGTGCGAGAACTTTTGGCAGAGCACATGTCCGGCGTGGCCACCCATCTCCCCGGCGCCTTCCACTGGCTGCGCGATCGGCTGAACGGCGTTCCCGCCCAACCGGGTTGCGCCATCAGCAGCCCGACCACCATCGTGACCGATCCCGAGTTCGCCCAGGCGGCGATGGAACTGCTGCCCACCGCGGTGCAGGCCCTGCTCGGCCAGGCCATCGGCACCGGCGGGTAGCGCCCGCCGGTGCCGTGCTCACCGCACCGGCACGAGGCTCGGTTCGGTGCGGTCGAGGACATCGGCGGGAACCGGGAGACCCGGCTCGAGGTCGGCCGAGTCGATCGGGCCGCCCCACACCTGGCGAACCGGCAGCACACCCGCCCAGACACCACCGTTCTCGATATCCCCCGGGTCGTCGTTGGGGCCACCAGCCCGGATCTTGACCGAGGCTTCGGTGAGGTCCATCGCGAGCACCATGGTGGCGGCGAGCTCCTTCTTGCTCGGCGAGCGCACCCGAGACCAGGCGCCCGGCGCGGCATGTTCGGTGATCACCTGGAGCGCGTGCAGCCGCTCGGCCGGGTCGGTGAGCTCCACTGCGCGGCCGTGCACCACCGCCGAGCGGAAGTTCATCGAGAAGTGCATGGCCGAACGGGCATAGACGATGCCGTCGACCAGAGTGACTGCGACCGAGATGTCCCCGGCGAGGGCCGCGCGCAGATTGCCCGCACCCGTCGAACCGTGCAGATAAAGGGTGTCACCGTCGCGTCCGTAGATGGTGGGGAGCACGACCGGCGCGGCACCGAGCAGCACGCCGAGATGGCAGACCAGACCCGCGTCGAGGACCGCGTCCAGGTCCGCGCGTTCGCTGCGTGCCCGTTCCTTCGAGCGGGTGAGCGTGCTGCGCGGCGTCGGCGAGAGCGGGGTCCGTGAGTCGGCTGATCGCGTCATATGACCAGCATCGGCGTCCAAGTGGCATTATCAAAGTGCCAATTCAGCGAAATTCGCACAGTCCAATCGGAAGGTGATCGGTGCTCGACGAACTTCCCCTGCAGCTCGACCGCGCGCTGCCGGAACCGCTGTCGGTGCAGGTCGCCGACGGATTACGGGCTGCGGCGAGCAACGGCCTGCTGCGTGGCGGCGACCGGTTGCCGTCGTCCCGGTCGCTGGCCGAACGGCTCGGCGTGAGCCGCACCGTGGTGGCCGCCGCCTTCGACCAGCTGCACGCCGAAGGCTGGATCAGCGGCAAACGCGGTTCGGGCACCTACCTGACCACCGCGCCGCCCGCCGCACCCCGGCGCGCGCTGCCCGCCGACGGCGCGGGTGACGATCCGGCGCTGCTCGATCTGCAACCCGGCGCACCGTGCTCCGACGCCATCGACCGCCCGGCCTGGCGCCGCGCCTGGCGGGCCGCCGCCGACCTCTCCCCGCTGGTGCGCAAAGACCGTGCGGGCGAGCCGGATTTCCGCGCGACGATCGTCGAACACCTGCTGCGCCATCGCGGGCTCGGCGCGGGCAGCGACACGGCGGTGCTCGCGACGGCCGGAACCAGCTCCGCGGTAGGCGAACTCGCCGCCGCCCTGCTGTCGCCGGGCGACGCCGTCGCGATGGAAAACCCCGGATACAGCCGGGCAGCAGGCGCTTTCGCGGCGGCCGGGGTCCGCGTCCTGCCCGTCCCCGTGGATGCGCACGGCCTGCGCGTCGACCTGCTGCCACCGAACATCAAGGCCGTGTATTGCACTCCAGCGCACCAGTTTCCGCTCGGCGCCCGGCTACCGGCCGCGCGCCGGGTCGAGCTGGTCGAGCACGCCCGCCGCCACGGGCTGCTGATCATCGAGGACGACTACGACGGCGAACTTCGTTACGACACCGCCCCGTTGCCGTTGCTGGCGGCGATGGCGCCGGACGTGGTGGTGCATCTCGGCACCACGAGCAAGATCCTCTCGCCGAGCCTCGGCGTCGGCTGGCTGGTCGCCACGCCACGGATCGCCGATGCCGTTGTCGCGCATCGGCATCGCACCGGAACCAGTCCGAGTCCGGCGGGCCAGCAGGTGTTCGTCGCGCTCGCCGCCCACGGCGACCTGGCCAGACATCTGCGTCGCCTGCGCCGCGCACTGCCGCCACGCCGGGCGCTGATGGTCACCGAGCTGCGCCGCCACGGGCTCGACGTGCTCGGCGACGACGCGGGCTCGCACGTGGTGGTGCCGCTCGCCTCGGCCGAGGCGGAGCAGCAGGCCGTGGCCGCCGCACGGGCGCGGGGTGTCGCGCTCGATCCCCTGTCGCGCTATCACCTGAGCGCACAGCGTCACCACTTCGGCATCACTCTCGGTTACACCGCGCTGTCCTGGTCCGACCTGGCCAGGGCTGTGCCGATCGCCGCCGCGTGTCTGGCACAGTCGTAGCATGGTCGGCATGACCGAACAGGACGTGTTGGCCCGGATCAAGGCACTGGTCGACCAGGAGCACGAACTGCGCGCGCAGGCCGCCAAGGGCGAATTGGACCCCCAGGCCGAACGCAGGCAACTCGCCGAGCTCGAGGTGATGCTGGATCAGGCGTGGGACCTGCTGCGGCACCGCAGGGCGCGGATCGACCAGGGCGAGTCGCCCGACGGCGCCGAACAGAGTTCCGCCGCCCAGGTCGAGGGTTACCTGCAATAACCATGCCGAGCACACCTGCCGAATACGACGTCATCGTGATCGGTGGTGGCCCGGCCGGTGAGAACGCCGCCGCCTACGCCATCGCCGGGAGCGACCGCACCGCCGCGATCGTGGAACGCGAACTCGTCGGCGGCGAATGTTCCTACTGGGCCTGCATTCCGAGCAAGGCCCTGCTGCGGCCCGGCCATCAGCTCGCGGCCGCGCAGGCCATGGACGGCATCACCGCGTCCGGCCTCGATGTCGAGGCGGTGCTGCGGCGGCGCGACTCCTTCGTCAGCGGCCTCGACGACACCTCGCAGGTCGACTGGGCCCGCGACCACCGCATCGAGGTCATCCGCGGCACCGGTCGGCTGGCCGGCGTGCGGCAGGTCGAGGTCGACGGGCAGGTGCTGCGCGCCAGGCACGCGGTGGTGCTGGCCACCGGCACCCGGGCGAGCATCCCGGACGTGCCCGGCCTGCGCGACGCGCTGCCGTGGATCTCCCGCGACGCCACCAACTTGCACGAGGTCCCCGGCCGCGTGGTGATCATCGGCGGCGGCGTGGTCGCCTGCGAGGCCGCGACCTGGCTGGCCGCGCTCGGCGCGCAGGTCAGCATGGTCGTGCGCGGCTCCACGGTGCTCGCGTCGGCCGAACCGTTCGCCGGCGAGCGCGTGATCGCGGCGTTGCGCGAGCGCGGTGTGCGCGTCCTGCTGGGTACTGAACCGACGAGCGTGCAACGGCCCGACGCGAAGGACACCGGCGAAGGCCGGATCCACGGCGGCCCGGTCACCGTGCAGCTGCACAGCGAAGCGGGCGATACCGAACTCGAGGCCGACGAGATCATCGTCGCCGCCGGGCGCACACCGGCGACCGAAGGCCTCGGCCTGGACTCCGTCGGGCTGAAGGACGGCTATGTGCAGGTCGACGATCAGCTGACCGCGACCGCGGTGGACGGTGACTGGCTGTACTGCGTCGGCGATCTGAATCACCGTGCCGCCCTGACGCACATGGGCAAGTACCAGGCCAGAGTCTGCGGCGATGTGATCGCGGCCCGCGCCGAGGGCAGGCCGCTCGATGGTGCGAGGTTCACAGCGAGCGCCGACCACGAGCAGGTCCCGCAGGTGGTGTACACCGCGCCGGAGGTCGCGTCCGTCGGACTGACCGAGGCGGCGGCCCGCAAGGCCGGCTATGCCGTCGAGACCGTCGAGCTCGATATCTCGGTGGCCGGATCGGCGTTGGCGCGCAACGACTTCGCCGGTCACGCCAAACTGGTCATCGACACCGGCACCGAGACGTTGCTCGGCGCCACCTTCGTCGGCCCGGAGGTGGGCGAACAGCTGCACGCGGCCACCATCGCGGTGGTCGGCAGGGTGCCGTTGGCCACCCTGTGGCACGCGGTGCCCGCCTTCCCCGCGGTGAGCGAGTTCTGGCTACGCCTGTTGGAGACACGACGGCCGTAAGTACCATTGGCGGATGGTGGCATCGACAGATATCCAGACCGCCGACGGAGTCGTGCGCGGTCGTCGTGGCCGCCGCGTGCTGCGCTGGCGGTCCCTCCCCTACGCGGCCGCGCCGGTGGGCGACTTGCGGTTTCGGGCACCGCAGCCGGTCACGCCGTGGACCGGGGTGCGCGAGTGCACCGAGTTCGGCTTCGCCGCGATGCAGCATCGGGCGGGCGCGCGGATCGGGCCGCGCCGGTTCCAGCCGACCCACGAGGACTCGCTGACACTGAATGTCAGTGTGCCCGCGACACCGTCGGAGCGGCCGCGCCCGGTGCTGGTGTTCATCCACGGCGGCGGCTACCTGACCGGCACCTCGGCGCTCGGTTTGTACTCCGGCGGGCGGCTCGCGGTGCGCGGCGACGCCGTGCTGGTCTCGCTGAACTACCGGCTCGGCGCGTTCGGCTACGTCGATTTCGGTGAATTCGCCACGCCGGAGCATCCTTTCGAGTCGAACCTGGGTTTGCGCGATCAGGTCGCCGCGCTGGAGTGGGTGCACACCAATATCGCCGCGTTCGGCGGCGATCCCGGCAACGTGACCATCTTCGGCGAATCCGCCGGAGCCCATGCCGTACTCAGCCTGCTCGCCGCACCTGCCGCGAAAGGCCTTTTCCACCAGGCGATTTCGCAGAGCCCGCCGGCCGACTGGGCGATGACCGCCGACGACGCCCGCCGCTTCGCCCGCCGCTGTGTCGAAGCGCTGGGGGCGACACCGGACCGGGCCGCCGAGGCGCTACGCACCGCCAGTGCCAACGACATTCGGCGCGCGGTCGACCGCACCAGCAACCGGGTCCTGCGCGAACGCCGCGGCCTGTTCCCCGTCGCCCCGACGGTCGACGGGGTCTTTCTCCCGCAATCCCCGATCGATGCGATCACCGACGGCAACGCCCATCGCGTCCCGCTGATCATCGGCACGAACCGGGACGAAGGCACCCTGTTCGCGAAGTTCGCCGATTCGCTGCCGACCACCCCCGACCGGCTGCGCGCCGCACTGGGCGACGAGGCCGCCGAATCCCGAATCGCCGCCGCCTATCCCGGCTACCCCAACGCCAAGGCGGCGGTACGCGCGGGCGGCGACTTCGTCTTCTGGCGCCCCTCGGTCACGGTCATGGCGGGCCACAGCCACCACGCCCCCACCTACGCCTACCGCTACGACTTCGCCCCGCGCTCCCTACAACTGGCGGGCCTCGGCGCCACCCACGCCTCCGACCTGATCCCGGTCTTCGGCGGCGGCGATACGCCCTTCGGTCGCGCCATCACCGCGGCGGGCGGGCGCCGTGGCCTCCAGTCCGTCACCGACCAATTCCAGGACAACTGGCTCGCCTTCGCCCGCACCGGCGCACCACTGCCCTCGTGGCCGCCCTACACCGAAGCCCGTCGCACCACGTTGATCATCGACTCGCCCACCCGCCTGGAGCACGACCCGGACAAGGCCAAACGTCTTGCCTGGGAAGGCGTCCGGGTACCGACGCTGACCTGAGCGGTTACTTGAGCAGCCGCGACATGCGCCGGTCGGCGAGGATCTTGCCGCCGGTCTGACAGGTCGGGCAGTACTGGAACGAGCGCTCGGCGTAGGACACCTCGCGCACCGTGTCGCCGCAGACCGGGCACGGCATACCCGTACGCGCGTGTACCTGCATGCCGGAACGCTTCTCGCCCTTGAGGCGGGCGGCATCCTGACCCACCGAGCGCTGCACGGCGTCGGTCAGCACCGCGCGCATGGCCGCGTACAGCTCGCCGACCTTGTCCGCCGCAAGGGTTTTGGTGTTGGCGAACGGCGAGATCCGTGCGGTGTGCAGGATTTCGTCGGAGTAGGCGTTGCCGACGCCCGCTAGCAGGGTCTGATCGACGATCGCGGTCTTGATCCGCTGCGAGGTGCCGCGCAGGATCTCGGTGAACTGTTCCTCGGTCACCTCGAGCGCGTCGGGCCCGAGTCGTGCGATACCGGGCACCGACTTCGGGTTGTCTACGATGTAGACCGCGAGCCGTTTCTTGGTCCCCGCCTCGGTGAGATCGATGGCGGGCGTCGCGCCCTCGGGGGTGAAGAAGTGCACCCGCAGCGCCAGCGGACTCTTACCGCCCGGCTTCGGCGGCGTCTGACTCGGTTCGTCGATCCACCGCAGCCAGCCACCGCGGGACAGGTGGGTGATCAGCCACAACCCGTCGCAGTCCATCCCGAGAAACTTGCCCCAGCGCCCCGCGCCGGTCACGTCCCGGCCGGAGAGCGCGGTCACCGGCGGGTCGAACGTCTTCACCGCACTCAACGCCGCGACATCCACACGCCCCACCACGGCGCCGACCGCATGCTCCCGCAGAAACTGCGCCAGCGCCTCCACTTCAGGTAGTTCGGGCACACGCCCAGGCTACCGGCCCGCACCGACAAGAGCAGGGCAGTCAGGTCCGACGGAGCAGGTAGATGTCCATGATCCAGCCCTTCTCGGCCCGCAGCCCGGCGCGGCGGTCCACGATCTCCTGCTCCACCTCACGCAGTGGGCCCTCGATCAGCGTTTCGTCCGGCATGCCGAGGTAGGCGCCCCACCAGATGTGCACATCCGCGCCGGGCACCTCGGTGAACGAGCAGTCGCCGTCCAGCATCACCACCGCCGCGTCGGCGAGCCCCTCCTCGCGCAGCCGCCGGCCGGTGGTGATGTGCACCGGCTCGCCGATACCGTGCAGCACCATCCGATGCCGCGCGGCCAGGGCCTGCACGCTGGTGACACCCGGGATCACCGAGTAATCGAAGCGCACCGTCCCGCGCGCGAGCACCCGCTCGATCATTCGCAGGGTGCTGTCGTACAGCGACGGATCACCCCACACCAGAATGCCGCCGACCCCGTCGACCTGCGCGAACGCGTCTTCCAGCACGGCGGAGCGCCGCTCGTGCCAGTCCTCGACGACGCCCTGATAGTCCGCCGGTGCCCGGTCTCGCGGCGGGTCCGCGATCTCCACGATCCGGTACGGCCGATCGACGTGCTCGGCCAGGATCGCGGTCCGCACCTCGACCAGCTCGCGCTTCTCCGCGCCCTTGCCGATGACGAAGAACACCTCGACCTGCCGCATGGCCTTGATGGCCTGCACCGTCACCTGGTCGGGATCGCCCGCGCCGATGCCGATCACGTAGAGCTTGCGCATGCGCCGAGCTTGCCAGGCGGCGTTTCTACTAGAGTTGGCAGCCGTGGCGACCGATACCCAGTACGAGGATCTGCTCCGGCTGGTGCTGGAGTCCGGCACGAAAAAGGCGGACCGCACCGGCACCGGCACGCGCAGCATTTTCGGCCATCAGCTGCGCTACGACCTCTCGACCGGCTTCCCGCTGATCACCACCAAAAAGGTGCATCTGAAGTCGATCGTCTACGAGTTGCTCTGGTTCCTGCGCGGCGAATCCAACGTGAAATGGCTGCAGGAGCACGGCGTCTCCATCTGGGACGAATGGGCCGACGCCAACGGCGAACTGGGCCCGGTCTACGGCGTGCAGTGGCGGTCCTGGCCGACGCCGGACGGCGTGCACATCGACCAGATCTCCGAGGTGCTGCACACCCTGCGCACCAACCCCGATTCCCGGCGCATGCTCGTCTCCGCCTGGAACGTCTCCGAGCTGGACAAGATGGTGCTCGCCCCGTGCCACGCGTTCTTCCAGTTCTATGTGGCCGACGGCAGGCTGTCCTGCCAGCTGTATCAGCGCAGCGCCGACCTGTTCCTCGGCGTGCCGTTCAATATCGCCAGCTACGCCCTGCTCACCCAGATGGTCGCGCAGCAGACCGAGCTGGAGCTCGGCGAGTTCATCTGGACCGGCGGCGACTGCCACATCTATGACAACCACCTCGACCAGGTCCGCGAGCAGCTGACCCGCGAGCCGTTCCCGTTCCCCACCCTGCACCTGCGACCCGCACCGACACTGTTCGACTACGCCTACGAGGACGTGGAAGTCGTCGGCTACCAGCATCATCCGGCCATCAAGGCACCCGTTGCGGTGTGAGCGGCCTGGCTCGACGGAAGCAGTTCGGGGTAACGGAGGAACAGTGAACACCGCATCGGACACCGCGTGACGCGCACCATCGGGCTGATCTGGGCACAAACCCCCGACGGCGTGATCGGTTTCCAGAACACCATTCCCTGGCGCGTGCCCGAGGACATGGCGAATTTCAAGGCGGTCACCATGGGACATCCCGTGGTGATGGGCAGGCGCACCTGGGATTCGCTGCCGCCGAAATTCCGCCCGCTGTCCGGGCGCCGCAACATCGTGGTGACCAGGCAGGCGGACTGGGCGGCCGAGGGCGCCGAGCGGGCCGGATCGGTGGCCGAGGCGCTCACGTTGAGCGGGCCGGGCACCGTGTGGATCGCCGGGGGTGGTGAGATCTACCGCATCGCTATGGATTTCGCGACCGACCTGCTCGTCACCGAGGTGGACACCACCGTCGAAGGCGATGCGTACGCCCCCGCGATCGGACCCGAGTGGACCACCGACGACACCGAACCGTGGCACGACTCGACCTCCGGTCTGCGCTACCGGATCCGCCGCTACACCCGCCGCGAATCCGACTAGTCGGCAAACTCTCCGCATCGATCGTCGTGGCCGCACAACACCGTTCGATCACAGAACCCCCGGCCCGTGCAAACAGGTCTCGAGGCCACAGCCGGTCGGGCATACTCCTGAATAAGCGGGGCCGGGCCTTCGTCCGTCCGAGCCCCCGAGCCGGTGCGAACAGCCCCCGCACCGGCTGTTGTCATTTGCGAAAGGCGGTCCATGGACAAGAAATCGCTGACTGCGGTTGCTCGACAACAACTCAAGATTGCGAGCACCGCCAGCAGCGGGCGTAGTTCGCAAACGATCTACGGTGGTCACGCGAATTCGCTGCGCCAGACGGTGGTCGGCCTGAGCGCGGGTCAGAGCCTTGCCGAGCACGACAACGCCGGCGAGGCCACCCTCCTGGTGCTCAGCGGCACGCTGACCCTGATCAGCGGCAGCAACGAATGGAAGGGCTCGGCGGGCGACCTGCTCGTGGTGCCCAAGGCCAGGCACAGCGTGATGGCCGTGGACGACGTGGCCTTCCTGATGACGGTCGCGAAGTAGCAGCGGCGGTGGCCGTGCCACCCGGTCGGCGGTAGTCGCTCGGGCACTAGGCTGATGATCATGAGTGAGCGCAGCGAGCGAGTCATGTCACAGCGTGCCTCGCGCGTGCCGGCGGTGAGCGCCGGCGAGGCGGCGGCATGAGTGAGCCGCAGCCGATCCTCGATCCGCTCACCCCGGCTGCGATCTTCCTGGTCGCCACCATCGACGCGGGCGGCGAGGCTGTGGTCCGCGATACCCTCGCCGACGTGCAGGGTCTGCGCCGCTCGGTCGGGTTCCGGATCCCCGGTGCGGGCCTCACCTGTGTGGCCGCGATCGGCTCGGCGGCATGGGACCGGCTCTTCGCCGGACCACGGCCCGCCGAACTGCACGAATTCCCCGGTTACGTGGGCAAGCACCATCGCGCCCCGGCGACGCCGGGCGATCTGCTGTTCCACATTCGGGCGGAGAATCAGGACGCCTGCTTCGAGCTGGCCATGACCATCGGCGACCGGCTGGCCGGCGCGGCCACGATCGTGGACGAGACCGTCGGGTTCCGCTACTTCGAGCAGCGCGACCTGCTCGGCTTCGTCGACGGCACCGAGAATCCGGAGGGCAAGTCCGCCTACGCGGCCGCGCTGGTCGGTGACGAGGACCCCGAATTCCGGGACGGCAGTTACGTGATCGTGCAGAAGTACCTGCATCCGCTGGCGGAGTGGCGGGCGCTGTCGATCGAGGAGCAGGAGAAGGTGATCGGGCGCACCAAGCTCGACGATTTCGAGCTGTCCGACGCCGACAAGCCCGCCGACTCGCACGTCGCGGTGAACACCATCGTGGACGCCGACGGCACCGAGCGCGAGATCCTGCGCGCCAACATGCCGTTCGGCAGCGTCAAGGACGGCGAATTCGGTACGTACTACGTCGCTTACGCGGCCACCCCGAGCGTCACCGAGTTGATGCTCACCCGGATGTTCGTCGGCACCGAGGAGGCGGCCTACGACCGCCTGCTCGATTTCTCCATCGCGGTCACCGGCACCTCGTTCTTTGCACCGTCGCTCGACTTCTTCGATGAGCTTCCCCCGCCACCGGCGGACGCCGTGACGGCGGAAAACGTGCAGCCCAACGACATCGGCTCGGGCTCACTCGGTATCGGCACGTTGAAAAGGAGCAGGCAAGCATGAACAACCTCTATCGCGAACTCGCGCCGATCACCGCCGAGGCATGGTCGGCGATCGAGGAAGAGGCGACGCGCACCTTCAAGCGGCACATCGCCGGGCGCCGCGTCGTCGACCTGTCCGGACCGCACGGCCTCGACTACGCCGCGGTCGGCACCGGCCACACCACCCCGATCAGCGCGCCCGACGAGGGCGTGCAGGCCAGGCAGCGGGTGGTCGCGCCGCTGGTCGAGCTGCGGGTGCCGTTCCGGCTGTCCCGCGAGGAGCTCGACAACGTCGAACGCGGCGCGATGGACACCGATCTCGATCCGGTGAAGGACGCCGCGAAGAAGATTGCGTTCGCCGAGGACCGGGCGATCTTCGAGGGCTATCCGGCCGCGAATATCACCGGTATCCGGGCGAGTTCGACCAATCAGGCGATCGCGCTGCCGAGTGATCCCCGGCTGGTGCCGGAGTCGGTCACCCAGGCGCTCACCGCGCTGCGGCTGGCCGGTGTCGACGGGCCGTACTCGGTGCTGCTGAGCGCGGATCTGTTCACGGCGGTGAGCGAGACCTCCGATCACGGGCACCCGATCCGCACGCACATCGAGCGGCTCATCCCGGACGGCGAGATCATCTGGGCGCCCGCCATCGACGGCGCGTTCGTGCTGACCACCCGCGGCGGCGACTACGACCTGCGGATCGGCCAGGACCTGTCGATCGGCTACCTCGCGCACGACACCGAGTCGGTGCAGCTGTACTTCCAGCAGAGCCTGACGTTCCTGGTGTACACCGCCGAGGCCGCGGTCGCCCTCGAAGCCTGAGACTTGCGCGTGTGCTGCGGCACCACGAGCGGTAGCGTGTGCCGCAGCACGCCGGAAGTGGGTAGGTGAGATGACGATGGTGCGGGCTGGTGTGGTGCCCACGCAGCGTGCGGCGCTCTACAGTTCCCTCGGGATGCTGGTGACCGTCGTACTGTGCACGGCCGTGATCGGTCTGTTCGGGGTGAATCGCGTATTCACCGGTTTACTGGCCGGTGCCGTCGCGGGTATCGCCGTGGTGGCGGCGCTGTTCGCCAGGGACGCCGTGGTTCTCACCGAGCGGGTGATCTACCGGCGCACCCCGTGGACCGAATCCAGCATCGACTGGGATCGCGTGGTCGCCGGGCGCTTCACGCTGGACGAGCGGTCCCGCTGGTCGCTGGCGCTCGACCTGATCGGCGGCGACGAACAGCACGGCGAGCTGGTGCTGCTGTCCATTCCGCCGGTGCTGCGCCCGGTGTCCGGCGCCTACGACCTCCGCAAACGCGAGCAGGTGAACGAGATCCGGGCGTTGCTGCGGCGCAAGCAGATACCGGTGACGGTGCTGCCGGAGATCGCGGGCGCGTTGCAAGAGCACTGGCAGATCGCGCCGCCTACCCGCTGACCAGGCACGCCTGCCGCCCGTTTCGGATACGTTGGCACCTATGTCGATGACGAAGGGCTCGAACGTCCCGGTGCCCATGGCCGCCGTCCGGATCGAGCTCGGCTGGCAGAGCGGTCCCGGGGTGCCCGACGCCGACGCCTCGGCGCTGCTGCTGGCCGCCGGAAAAGTGCGCAACGACAACGACTTCGTCTTCTACAACCAGCCCGCGCATCCGTCCGGCGCGGTCCGGCACGAGGGCAAGCAGCAGGGGCCGACTGTGCTCGACGTGCTGTCGGCCGACCTGGGCCGGGTCGAAGCGCAGATCGACACCATCGTGATCGCGGCCTCGGCCGATGGCGGCACCTTCGGTCAATTCCACGGCCTCTACGTCCGGCTGGTGGATCCGGCCAGCGGCGCGGAGGTGGCGCGGTTCGACAGCACCGGCGCGACCACCGAGACCGCGTTCGTGCTGGGCGAGCTGTACCGGCGGCAGGGCGGGTGGAAGTTCCGTGCGGTCGGGCAGGGGTACGCCGCCGGATTGGCCGGTCTGGCCACGGATTTCGGGATCTCGGTGGACGACGCCCCGGCGACCCCGCCTGCCGCGCCGCCGCACCAGTTCACGCCGCCGCCACCGCCCGCCGCACCGCCGCACCAGTTCACCGCGCCGCCACCACCGCCCGCGCCCGCGCCGCAGTACGCGCCGCCGCAACCGCAGTTCACGCCACCGCCGCAGCCCAACCCCTATGGCGCACCTCCACAGGGCGGCATGCCACCGAATGCCGGTGCGCCACCGCAGGTTCCGCAGCAACCGTCCGCCGCCGCGGTCAACCTCAGCAAGATCTCGTTGACCAAGGACTCCCCCTCGATCTCGCTGACCAAGCAAGGCGCGACCGGCGGCGTGATGCGGATCAACCTGAACTGGTCCGGCAACGCGGCCCCGCGGCGCGGCTTCGGCAAGCGCAAGGCCGGCCTCGACCTGGACCTGTGCTGCTTCTGGGAGCTGACCGACGGAACGAAGGGCTCCATCGGCCCGCTCGACGGCTTCGGCTCGCTGCACCAGGCGCCCTACATCCTGCTCGACAAGGACGATCGGACCGGTGCGGTCGCGGCGGGCGAGAACCTCGACATCAATCTCGACCACACCGCGAAGTTCCGCCGGATCCTGGTGTTCGCCTCGCTGTACGAGGGGACCGATGATTTCCGCGGTGTCGAGGCGACCGCCACGCTCTACCCGGTCGGCTCGCCGCCGATCGAGATGTCGGTGAGCGGATGCACCGACAACTCACGGGAGATGGTGCTCGCGCTGATCGAGAACATCAACGGAGAGTTCGTGGTTCAGCGTCAGGGCGTGTTCGTCCGGCCGCCCGCGCGGCGCCCGCTGTGGGGAAAGATGGAGGTCGACAAGGCCTACCGCTGGGGTCTCGAGTGGGGACGCAGCGCGGGGAAGTAGGCGTCAGGCTGTTTCGAGCTGTTCGAGCAGCCGCTGCGCCTCGTCGCGCAGCGCGTCCAGATCACCGGGCCAGCCCAGCACCCGCAGCGCCGCCTCGGGGATGGTGCGCGCCGCGGCGGCCGGTGCCGCGCCCTCGTCCGAGCGGATGCTGATCACCATCTCGACCAGCCGGAACGGCAGCGCCTCGGCGCCCGCGATGCCCGCCCCGCCGGCCTCGGCCAGTACCTCGGCCGCCAAAACCTCGTAGTGCCCGCGCAGTTCGTCGCGCCGCAACCGGAACGTGGCGAACCGCTCGGTGCGCAGCTCCGGAAGCAGGTACAGCGCACCGAGATTCCAGCGCGCGGCGCAGAGCTGGCCGACGTCGAACCAGGCCAGCGCGTAAAGGCGGGCAGGCGCCGTCGCCGACACGCTCCCCAGTCGTTCGGCGAGTTCCAGTGGGGCAGCTATGGTTTCGGCAAGCAGCGCATCGAGGATGTCATCCTTGGCGGCGAAGTGATGATAGAGCGATGCCTGACGGATGCCGACCGCGTCGGCGACCACACGGGTGGAGGTGTTCGCGTAGCCATTGGTGGTGAACAGCTCCCCGGCAGCGTCCAAAATCTCGGCGCGCGGCGTCTGGCCGCGACGGCGTCGCTGCTCCACACGAGGACGGCCGGGGCCGAGGTTTGTCACAAGGCCCATTCTGGCAGGTATCCGCTGCACCGATCCGCGACGGTCGGTCCCCCGGTAGGCCGCGGCGATGTTTCTGTCACTTGATAGAAATCTCGGCAACGCAGAAGTAACCGGGGTTACCGCAAGCGATACACGCGGGTCACCGAAAGCGCGATCGCCACCGCAAAACTGTCATCTGATAGGTATTGGCCGCTCGCCGAAGGACCCTCATGGCCACAACGTTCGCCCCCGCCCCTCCGCCCGACACCAGCCGCGACGGCGCCGATCTGGCCCGATTCGGCTATCAACCCGTGCTGCGGCGCAAACTCGGCCGCTACGCCTCGTTCGCCGCGGGCTTCTCGTTCGTCTCCATCCTCACCACCATCTTCCAGTTCTTCGGCTTCGGCTATTCGTTCGGCGGCGCCGCGTTCTTCTGGACCTGGCCGATGGTGTTCGCCGGACAGTTCCTCGTCGCGCTGAACTTCGCCGAATTGGCTGCGCGCTACCCGATTTCGGGCTGCATCTACCAGTGGTCGCGCCGGCTCGGCGGCGAACTGGTCGGCTGGTTCGCGGGCTGGATGATGGTGATCGCCCAGATCGTCACCGCCGCCGCGGCGGCGATCGCGCTGCAGGTGGTGCTGCCGTCGATCTGGAGCGGGTTCCAGGTCATCGGCGAAGACACCGCGCTGACCTCGTCGTCCGGTGCGACGAACGCGGTGCTGCTCGGCAGCATCCTGCTGACGATCACCACGGCCATCAATGTGCTCGGCATCGACCTGATGTCGCGGATCAACTCGATCGGCGTCACCGTCGAGATCGTCGGTGTGCTCGCGATCATCGCGCTGTTCTTCACCCATACCGAGCGCGGGCCCGGCGTGGTCTGGCAGACCGATCAGGCCGTGCCCGGCTCGTACTGGGCGGCATTCCTGGTGTCGGGGCTGATGGCCGCCTACGTGATGGTCGGCTTCGACTCCGCCGGTGAGCTTTCCGAGGAGACCAAGAATCCGCGCCGGGTCGCGCCACGCACCATCCTGGCCGCGCTGTCGGTGTCCGCGCTCGGCGGCGGGCTGCTGCTGCTCGGCGCGCTGATGGCCGCGCCGAGCCTGTCCGACGGTGCGCTGGCCACCGACGGTCTGGCCTATGTGCTCACCGCGAAGCTGGACAGCCCGGCTGGCACGGTGCTGCTCGGCTGTGTCGCGGTCGCGATCACGGTGTGCACCTTGGCCATTCAGACGGCCGGGTCGCGGTTGATGTTCTCGATGGCCAGGGACGGGAAGTTGCCGTTCGCCCGGCGCCTTGCCGCGGTGCACCCGCGGTTCGGTACCCCGGTGCTGCCGGCGGTGGTCATCGGGCTGCTCGGCATCGGGTTGCTGGTGCTCAATCTCGGCAATGCCGCGATCTTCGCGACCCTGGCCAGCGTGTGCATCGTGACGCTGTACCTGGCGTATCTACTGGTCACGGCGCCACTGCTGGTGCGGCGGGTCAAGGGTATGCCCGCCGACGAAGCGAGCGAGCCCGGCCTGTTCAGCCTGGGCCGCTTCGGGGTTCCGATCAACGCGCTCGCCGTGCTGTGGGGTATCGCGATGGCGGTGAACCTGGCTTGGCCGCGGCCCGAGGTGTACACGCCGGACGGTGGCGGTTGGTGGATGCTCTGGGCCGCACCGCTGTTCGTGCTGCTGGTGGTCGCCGTCGGGGTGGTCGTGCACTGGTTCGTCGCACGCACGCCGGGCACTGCCGAAAGTCCCGAGCCTGCAACAGAGTCCGCCTGATCGAACGCGCGGTGGTGCTGCCGGCCACCACCGCGCACGCGTTTCCCGTCGAGCAGTGCAAGGGAGCGCTTGCGAAGGCGAAGTCCGAAATCGGTGCGAGCGCGAGGCGAGTGCTGCGAGCGCTCGACCCGCATCCTGCGAAGGAGCTGACGATGACGAACACCGCATCCACCACGGGTGCCCGGGCGCATGCGCGCTCGCAGGCCGCCGCGGCGGCCACCATGGAACCTGGCCTACCCGACGGTGTCGAGGCCGCGAGAATCACTTTTGCCCAGCGCATTCCGGGAGCCGGATACGCGAATATCGTGCTGGGGCGAGGTACTCGGGTCCGGCTGTCCGATCCGGCCGGAGCCGCGTGCGCGCACCTGCTGCTGGTGCGGGCCGATGCCCCCTGGGAACGGCTGAATGTCGCTGATACGGTCAAGGTTCCGTGGCAGGCCTACCTGGGCAACGGCCATCCGCTGCTGTCCGATCAGGGCCGCATCCTGGCCACCGTGCTCGCCGATACTTCCGGCCAGCACGACGCCCTGTGCGGGCCGGCCGCCGAGGCGCGACAGCTGCTCCGCCTGGCCGGCGCCAAACATGGTCTGGAGCCGCGCGATATCGGGCCGACGGTGTCGTTCTTCCGTGGTGTACGAGTGGCCACCGACGGCGCACTGACCGGCACCGGCAGCGCAGCGGCGGGTGCCTCGGTCGACCTGCTCGTGCATCTGCCGGTGATCCTGCTCGTCGCCAATGCCGCGCATCCCTTGGACGACCGGACCGCAACGGATCTCGATGTCGTCGCGTGGACCGCGCCGGAAGAACTCACCGTCACGCACAACAGCGACCCGGAATACCAACGGGCCGTGCAGAACACGGAAACAGCCTGGGTGGCCGCCCGCACGCTGGAGGTCGGGAAATGAACAGGCAAATCGTGCTCGACGAGACCGTCCCCGCCCGCGCCCCCTGGTCTGCGATCGTCGAAGCGGGCGAGCAACTGGAGATCATCGATCTGCACGGCAACCAGGCGGTGGACTGCCTGCTGTACTCGGCGGCCGACCACACCGACCGCTACAGCGCGCAGGCCACCATCGCCGCGCAGCGCAATATCTTCCTCACCACCGGCAGCGTGTTGCGGACCGACGTGGGCACCGCCCTGATGACGGTCGTCGCCGACGAGGTGGGCAACCACGACACCATCGCGGGCGCCTGCTCGCAGGAGTCCAACACCCTCCGCTACGGCCACCACACTCGCCACCAGCATGCCTGCGTGGAGAACTTCCTCACCGCCGCGCTGCAATGGGGTCTCGGTAAGCGGGACCTGGTGTCCAACATCAACTGGTTCATGAACGTGCCGGTGGAACCCGACGGCACCCTCGGCATCGTCGACGGATTGTCCGCTCCCGGAAAGAAAGTGACGCTCCGGGCCGAGATCGACACGCTGGTCCTCGTGTCGAACTGCCCGCAGATCAACAACCCGTGCAACGGTTTCGACCCCACCCCGGTGCGGATGGTGGTGTCGAAATGACCGTCACCGACCTATCCGGCGCCGCTGCGCCTGCGGCTCCAGCCGATTGCGCGGCGGCGGCCACCGCACCAGTGCCCACGTCCGTCGAGGTCCTTCGCCCCGGCATGCTCACCACGGTGCAGGATTGGCCGGGGCGAACCGGATACTGGCACGTCGGCGTCCCACCGTCGGGGCCGATGGACGATCTGTCGTTCCGGCTCGGCAACCGGGTGCTCGGCAATGCCGAGGGCACGGCCGGACTGGAGTGCACGCTCGGCGGTCCGGCACTGCGGTTTTCGGCGGCCACCTGGGTATGCGTCACCGGCGCACCGACCGAGGTGACGCTGAACGGTGTTCGACTGGAGCAGTGGCGCACCCTGCAGATTCCCGCCGGGGGCGTACTCGATGTCGGTGCCGTGCGCGGACCCGGGATGCGCTGTTACGTGTTGCTCGCGGGCGGTATCCAGCTGCCCGAATATCTCGGCAGCACAGCAACGTTCACTCTAGGCCGGTTCGGTGGAAGCGCAGGCAACGCGCTGCGAGCCGACGAAGTATTGACACTCGGACCGCCACACGATCCGCTCGCGACCGCCGTCCCGATGGACGACCAGCCGGTGCTCGCCAGGCGCTGGGAGCTGGCGGTGACCGAAGGCCCGCACGGCGCACCGGAATTCTTCACCCGCGCCGACTTCGACACCATCATCGGCACCGACTACACGGTGCACTTCAACTCCGACCGCACCGGCGTCCGGCTGATCGGCCCGAAACCGGACTGGGCCCGCAGCGACGGCGGCGAAGCGGGCCTGCATCCGTCGAACATCCACGACACCCCGTATTCGGTTGGCGCACTGGACTTCACCGGCGATACCCCGATCCTGCTCGGCCCCGACGGCCCAAGCCTCGGCGGTTTCGTCTGCCCGGTCACCGTGGTGGCCGCCGATCGCTGGAAGCTCGGGCAGCTGACCCCCGGCGACGCGGTGCGTTTCGTGCCGATCCGCAGCGATCGCGCCGCCTCGGTGCGCGACCTCGGCGTCGGGCGCCGCGCCTGCTGGCCGACCGTGCTGTCCGCGGGCGGTGACGGCGACGACGGAATACTGCGGCGCACCGAGGTCGACGACGAGACCGGCGTGACCTATCGCCGCGCGGGCGACGACGCCGTGCTCGTCGAATACGGCACCATGACACTGGATCTCGGCCTGCGCGCCCGGGTGCACGCCCTGCATCAGCACCTACTCGCCGCGCGGGTACCCGGCGTGACCGAGCTGACCCCCGGCATCCGCTCGTTGCAGATCCGGGTGGACCCGCACATCCTGCCGGTACCGACGCTGCTCGATCTGCTGGCCGAAGCCGAACAGCACCTGCCCGCCGCCGACCGGCTCGTGGTGCCGAGCCGCACCGTGCACCTGCCGTTGTCCTGGGACGACCCGGCCACCCGTGAGGCCATCACCCGCTACATGCACGGTGTCCGCGCCGACGCCCCGTGGTGCCCGTGGAACATCGAGTTCATCCGCCGCATGAACGGATTGGCCGCGGTGGCCGACGTTTACGACACCGTCTTCGGCGCCGAGTACCTCGTCCTCGGCCTCGGCGATGTGTACCTGGGCGCACCCGTCGCCACGCCGATCGACCCGCGCCACCGCCTGGTCACTACCAAGTACAACCCCGCGCGGACATGGACGCCGCAGAACGCGGTCGGCATCGGCGGCGCTTACCTGTGCATCTATGGCATGGAAGGTCCTGGCGGCTACCAGTTCGTCGGTCGGACTACCCAGGTCTGGAACCACCACGCGGGCCCACTCGCCGGCCACCCCGGCGCGGACCGGCATCCCACCGGCGCGGAAACACCGTGGCTACTGCGCTATTTCGATCGGATCCGCTGGTACCCGGTCGAGGCCGACGAATTGCTCGACCTGCGTGCCGATTTCGCCTCCGGCAACGTCCGGGTACCCGCAGAGGACGGCGAATTCCGCCTCGCGGACTACCGCGAATTCCTCGCCGCCAACCACGAGTCCATCAGCGACTTCCGTGCCGTGCAGGCGACAGCCTTTGCCGCTGAACGCCACTCGTGGCGGCAGGCCGGGGAGCTCACCGCGGGCTAGCGATGTTCACCAGCCGAACAGCTCGGCCATGTCGATCGAATCGTCGTCCCAGGCGCGTTCGATCGCGTCGCGCTCGGCTATCGGGAGTTCGGGCGACCACCCGCAGCGGCGCCAGAAATCTTCCCGGTGTTCCTGGGTGAATGGTCGTGGTTTGTCCATGGGCTGCACCTCGCCAACGGTCCTGCCCCAATTGTGGGCCTGCTCCAGCGCCGACATGCCGGAACAGGCCCAACGACTTCGGGTTTCAGCGCAGCTCGCGGAAGAACTCGCGGACATCCGTGGTGAGCAGCTCGGGCTCCTCCATCGCCGCGAAGTGGCCGCCGCAGTCGACATCGTGCCAGCGCGTGATGGTGTTCTCGGTCTCCGCGTACCGGCGAATGCCGACGTCGTGCGCGAAAACCAGTGCGGCCGTGGGTACGCCCGAGTTCGCCTTCGTCGCGCCCCAGGGCGCTTCCTGCGCGTAACCGACGTACGCCGACGAGCCTGCCGTGCCGTTGAGCCAGTACAGCATCACATTGGTCAGCAGCCGGTCGCGATCAATGATCTTGTCCGGGTCGACATTTCGCGGATGCGTCCACTCGCGGAACTTGTCCATCGTCCAGGCGAGCTGTGCGACCGGCGAATCCACCAGCCCGTATGCCAGCGTCTGCGGACGGGTGGACTGCACGGCGATGTAGCCGTACTCCTCCTGCATAAAGGCCTCGATCCGGCGGATCCGATCCTGTTCCAGCTCGGTCAGACTCGCCAGTTCCGCCTCCGACAGCGGCAGCGACGGGAACGGACCCGGACCGCCGTTGACGTGCACGCCCGCCACGTGGTCCGGTGCGGTCCGGCCGACCTCGGGGCTCACGTCGGCACCGATGTCACCGCCCTGCACGCCGTAGCGCTCGTAGCCGAGCCTGCGCATGAGCTCGGCCCACGCCCGCGCGATCTTCTCGACGGTCCAGCCCGCCTCGGTGACCGGCCCCGAGAAGCCGAAGCCCGGCAGTGCCGGAATCACCAGGTGGAACGCGTCTTTCGGGTCGCCACCGTGCGCCCGCGGATCCGACAGCGGCCCGATCACGTCGAGGAACTCGACCACCGAACCCGGCCAGCCGTGCGTCATCAGCAGCGGCAGCGCGTCCGCCTCGGGCGAGCGGACGTGCAGGAAATGGATGCGCTGCCCGTCGATCTCGGTGGTGAACTGCGCGTAGGCGTTCAGCTGCGCCTCCACCGCCCGCCAGTCGTATTCGCCACGCCAGTAGTCGACCAGCTCGCGCAGCCAGGTGGTCGGCACGCCGGTGTCCCAGCCGTCGCCGGGCAGCGGGGCGGGCCAGCGCGCGCCGTCGAGCCGAGTGCGCAGGTCATCGAGCTGCTGCTGCGGGATGTCGATGCGGAATTCGTGGATCTCGTCACTCATGAATAGAACGATATGACCCCCCTAGGACAGCTTTCGCCCTAGCTTTCCGGCAGACTCAAATTCATGTTGGAAACCTCCGCGCGACTGCTCCGGCTGCTGTCGCTCTTGCAGACGCCCCGCGACTGGACCGGCACCGACCTGGCCGAACGCCTCCAGGTCGACGTGCGCACGGTGCGCCGCGACATCGACAAGCTGCGCAACCTCGGCTACCCGGTGGACGCCACCCCCGGCGTCGCGGGCTACCGGCTCGGTGCGGGGGCCAAGCTACCGCCGCTGCTGCTGGACGACGACGAGGCGGTGGCGGTCGCCATCGGTCTGCGCACCGCCGCGGGCGGCACCATCACCGGTATCGAGGACAGCTCGCTGCGCGCGCTCACCAAGCTCGAACAGGTGCTGCCGTCTCGGCTGCGCCACCGCGTCAGCCTGCTGCAATCGGTCACCGTCACGGTGTCGGCCGGTGGTCCGACCGTCGACCCGGACACGCTCACCGCGATCGCGGGCGCCATCCGCGACAGTCATCGCCTGCGCTTCGACTACCGAAGCCATGACGGCACAACCTCATTACGCACCACCGAACCACATCGCCTGGCGCACACCGGCCGCCGCTGGTACCTCATCGGCTGGGACGTCGACCGGGCCGACTGGCGCACCTACCGTGCGGACCGGCTGCATCCCCGCATCCCGACCGGGCCGCGCTTCACCCCGCGCGCGGCACCCGACGTCGACCTGTCCGGGTATGTTTCCCGTGGCGTGTCGAGTGCGCCGTACCGCTACTCCGCAAGCATCACCCTCGGCGTGCCCGCCGAGGTCGCCGCCGACCGTATCGCGCCCACCGTCGGCGTGATCGAGGCGGTGGACGCCGAAACCTGCTTGCTCCGAACAGGATCCAATTCGCTCGACGAGTTGGCCATCTACGTCGCCACGTTCGGGTTTCCGTTCCGCGTGCACGAGCCCCCGGAGCTGGTCACCCATATCCGCGAGCTCAGCGCCCGGCTCGCGGAATCGGTCGGCTAGGGCCTGTCGCAAAGTCCGGCCGGATGCATCCGGGGGCTGGATGGGACTTTGCGACAGGCCCTAGCTCAGACGACGATCACCGTCTTGCCCTGGGCGTGCCCGGTGAGCACGTGCTGCACAGCCTCAGCTGTTTTCGCCAAGGGGAAGCTCTGCTCGATCAGCGGCCGGAGGGTGCCGTCGGCCGCCGACTCCGCCAAGAACTCCAGGTCCGCACGGCGTGGGCGCATCAGCAGTAGCGCGATCCGCTGACTCGCGAAGAGGTTGGCCAGCAGCACCTTTCCCATCCACAGCACCGGCCCCGCCCAGTCCCCGCCGGGTGCGCCCGCCGAGGAGACGAAGACACCCTTCGGGGCCAGTACTCGGCGGCAGTCCCGCAGCGATCGGTTGCCGACCAGGTCGAGCAGCACGTCATACCGTTGCTCGCCGACGGTGAAATCATCGGTGGTGTAGTCGATTACGTGGTCGGCACCCAACGAGCGCAGCACCTCGATGTGCCGGGTGCTGCACACGGCGGTGACCTCGGCGCCGAACGCCTTGGCGAGCTGGATCGCGAAACTGCCGACCCCACCCGAGGCCCCGTTGACGAGCACCGTCTGCCCGGCCTGAAGCCGACCGGCATCGCGCAACCCTTGCAGCGCCGTCATGCCCGAATCGGGCAGCGCCGCAGCCGCTTCGATGGCGAGCCCGTCGGGAACGTGGGCGAGCCGCTGTTCCGGGACGCACACGTACTCCGCGAAGGCTCCCGAATCCGCCGCACCGAATACCCTGTCACCGGGCCGGAATCCGGTCACCTCGCCGCCGACCGCGACCACCTCGCCGGCCAGGTCGTGCCCGATGATCGCATCCTTGGGCCGCCGCAGGCCGAAGCCCAGCCGCAGCAGATAGGGCGTGCCGGTGAGCAGGTGGATATCGCCCTGGCTCACCGACGCGGCCCGCACCCGGACCAGAACCTCGTCGGCGCGTGGATTCGGCCGATCGACTACCTCGGTCCGGAGCACCGCGCCGGTACCGTAGCGCGGCGCGACGATCGCCGTCATCGTGCGGACATCGACTGTGGATTGCGGGCTGTGCGCCTCGGACATGGGATTTCCTCGCGTGAAACGGTTACTTACAGCGTAAGTCCCTCGCCCCGGACGGTACGCTTACACCGTAAGTCCGTCAAGAGAGGCGTCCATGCCCAAGACCGCCGCCCACGGCACCTCGCGCGCACCGCTCAGCCGGGAGAAGGTGCTGCACACCGCCGTTCGACTCGCCGACGAGCATGGCCTCGCGGCATTGTCCATGCGCAAACTGGCCCAGACGCTCGGCGTCGAGGCGATGTCGCTGTACAACCACGTGACCAACAAGGACGACCTGCTCGACGGCATCGCCGATCTGGTGGTCGCCGAGATGGGCACCCCCGAGATCGGCGGCGACTGGAAAGCGGCCATGCGCGCACGGGCCATGTCGGCGCACGAGGTGCTGCTGCGACATCCGTGGGCGACCGGCTTGATCGGCTCGCGGCTCAATGTCGGCCCCGCCATGCTGCGCTACGTGGACGCGACCGTCGGCTGTCTCCGCTCGGCCGGCTTCTCCTACCAGCAGGCCGACCGAGCGTGGAACGCGATGGACAGCCACATCTACGGATTCACCTTGCAGGAGGTGAACTTTCCGCTGCAACCGGACGAGTACGCCTCCGCCGCAGCACAGTTCCTGCCACGGATACCGGCGGATCAGTTTCCGTACATGAACGCGTTGTCACAGTTGGTCATCGACGGAAAACACTCGGGCACAGCGGATTTCACCTTCGGCCTGAACCTCATCCTGGACGGACTCGAACGACTCCTCGGCGAATCCGCCGACTGAGCATCACTGCCCCTCGGCCCCCAGCGTCGCCTCGGGATTGGTGGTGTCGCGAACAACACGGAGCGCACCGATCAGCCCGTCGAGTTGCGCGGGCGTCAGCAGTCCGGTGAACCAGCGCTCGACCGCGGCGACATAGTCCGGCAGCACCTGCGCGAGCCGCTGCGCGCCGGATTCGGTCAGCACCGCGTACGCACCGCGCCGATCGCCGGGGTCGAGCGCACGCTCGACCAGCCCGTGCCGGGCCAGCCGATCGACCAGGCGGGTGACGCCGCTGGTGGAGAGCGCCGTCTGGGCGGCCAGATCCGTCATGCGCAGCCGCCGATCGGGCGAACGACTCAGGCGCATCAGCGCATTCATATCCAGTCCGGACAGACCGTGCGCTTTATACACCGGCGTCAACTTGGTGACCAGCCCTTCGTGCGCCTCGAACAGCAGGCCCATGGTGGTCAGCCGTGGGTCGTCGAACAGGTCCGCATCCATGCCACCAACCTACCCCGTACTGATTGCTTCGCGGATAGTTGACATGAGGAATACTTCGTACTAGAAATATGCATACGCATTATTCCTCACAACAACTACTGGAGCATTCGATGTCTGACACCACCGCCTGGGTCGCCGGTTTCCGTTCCGCGGTCATCAGCCCTTACGAGCAGGTCAAGCTCAGCGAATCACGGACCTTCGCCGACCAGACCGTGCGTCAGGTGCTGCATTTGGCCGGCGGCGGCGAGCAACTCCGCGTCCGGCTCACCAACCTGTACGGGCGGGATCCACTGGTGATCGGCGCCGCGCACGTCGCGCTGCGCAAGACCGGCAACGAGATCATCGCCGAGACCGACACCGTCCTGCGGTTCGACGGCGCGGACCAGGTCACCATCCCGGCGGGCGGTGCGGCGATCAGCGATCCGGTCGAGCTGACCGTCGCCGCGGGCACCGATCTGACGCTGAGCCTGTACCTGCCCGAGCAGACCGGACTCGCGACCCGTTCGCACGAGCCCAGTGAAATCGCCTATGTCGCAGACGGAAACGTCGCAGCGCAACCGGATCTCGGTGCTGCCGAGGAGGTTCCCGCGCGCTTCTACGTCACCGGTGTCGACGTACTCGCTCCTGTGAACACCCCCGTCGCCGTCGCGCTCGGCGATTCGTGGTTCGAAGGCGTCGGCTCGACCATGAGCGCGAACCGCCGCTCGGTGGACGCCCTCAACGACCGACTCGACCGCGGCTGGGTCGTCAACCAGGGCATCGGCGGAAATCGACTGCTGACCAACGAGATCGGCGTGCCCGGCCTGGACAGGTTCGACCGGGACGTCCTCAGCACCCCGGGCGTCAGCAGCGTGCTGATCAACTTCGGCATCAACGACCTCATCCTGGGCGGCATGTCGGGCGAAGCACCCGCCACCACCGAAGAACTGATCGCCGGTTTCATCGAGATCGCCCGCCGCGCCCACGACGCCGGCCTGACCATGCACGCCGCCACCATCGGCCCCTACGCGGGCTGCGTCTACCCTGGGATGCCGATCGAGCAGACCCTGCCGACCCGGCGCGAGGTCAACGAATGGTTGCGCAGCACCGACGTTTTCGACACCGTCTTCGACGTGGCCCGCGCGGTGCAGGACCCGCAACGCCCGGACTTCATCCTCCCGGCATACGACAGCGGTGACGGCATGCACCTCAACGACGCGGGCCACCGCGCCATGGCGGAGACCGTCGACGTCGCGGCATTGTTCCACTGAACCACCGAGGCGAGTCGTCGCGTAGTGCGGCGACTCGTCTTCAGCGGGCCAGATCCGTTGCGGCCCTGATTGTCTGGTCGATCGCGCCGTCGACCGCAGCCTGGAACACGCGACCCTCGCGCAGCGCGGCGCGACCGCCGGCGAACATCGCGCCGCACAACCCACCCACCAGTGTCGCCGCCCGTACCGGGTCCAGCTGTCCGGGAAATGCCGCACACAATGCCCGAGCCAGCCGGTCCTCCACCTCGAACAGGCGCTGCAACGTGGCCCCGCGCAGCGCGGGGACCGACATCAGCAGCCGCAGGCGCGCAGCCTCCAGTTCGCCGCTCGGATCGCGCGGCCCGCCCACCATCTCCGCGAGGATCGCCCGCATGGCATCGGCCAGCACCTCGCCGACGCTCGCGGCGGCGTCCCGCTGCTCGATCGTCGCGAGCCCTACGTCGAGCAGGGCGCCGCCCTCGGCGAACAGCACCGCCTCCTTGGTCGGGAAGTGGTTGAAGAACGTGGCGGGCGAAACATCCGCGGCCGCAGCGATTTCGGTCACCGTCGTCTCGTCGTAGCCCTTCGTCTCGAACAGGCGGTACGCCGCTTCGGCAATGGCCACTCTGGTGCGCTGCTTCTTGCGCTCGCGCAACCCCGGTTCACCCATGGGCAGCAGCTTACTATATCAACCTCAAACTTACAGTTGCTCTATTTTTAGAGTCGCTCTAGCATTGTGGCATGTGCGGAATCACCGGATGGGTCTCCTTTCAGCGAGACTTCTCGACAGCAACCACCGAAACCCTCGACGCGATGACGGCCACCATGGCGTGCCGCGGACCCGACGACAGCGGCGTCTGGATCGCGCCGCACGCCGCCCTCGGCCACCGCAGACTGGCCGTCATCGACTTGGCGGGCGGCACCCAGCCGATGACCATCGACACGCCGGAAGGCGTTGTCGCCATGGTCTATTCGGGCGAGACCTACAACTTCCGCGAATTGCGGTCCGAACTGCGCGCCCGCGGCCACCGGTGCACCACCGAGTCCGACACCGAGGTCGTGCTCCGGGCATACCTGGAATGGGGCCCGGCCTTCGCCGAGCGACTGAACGGCATGTACGCGTTCGCCATCTGGGACGCACGCACCGAGCAGCTGGTCATGGTGCGCGATCGGCTGGGCATCAAACCCTTCTACTACTACCCCACCGACGACGGCCTGCTCTTCGGCTCCGAGCCCAAGGCGATCCTGGCAAATCCATTGGCCGACAAGCGGATCGGGCTGGACGGCCTGCGCGAGTTGTTCACCACGATCGTCCGCCCGGAGCAGGCGTTCTGGACAGGAATGCGGCAGGTGCCGCCGGGCACGGTGCTGACCGTCGGCCGCGACGGCATCCGCAGCACCACCTACTGGTCGCTGCGCACCATGGAGCACCGCGACGATCGCGCGACAACAGTGCGGACCGTCCGCGAGCTGCTGGAGGATACCGTTGCCCGGCAGCTGATTTCGGACGTCCCGCGGTGCGTCCTGCTGTCCGGCGGACTGGACTCGTCCGCGCTCACCGCCCTCGCCGCGCGACACCTGCGCGACTCCGGCGAGCGGCTGCGCAGCTTCAGTGTCGAATTCCAGAACCAGCAGCGGGATTTCGTGCCCGACGAGTGGCGGGTCACCCTGGACGCGCCCTTCGCCCGCGCCGTCGCCCAGCATGTCGACTCCGAACATCGCGACATCGTGCTCGACGGCGCCGCCCTGTCCGATCCGGCGGTCCGGGCCGCCGTGGTCACGGCCCGCGACATACCCACGGGCTTCGGCGACAGCGAGACGTCGCTCTACCTGTTGTTCAAGGCGATTCGCGAACACTCGACCGTCGCACTGTCCGGCGAGTCCGCCGATGAGCTCTTCGGCGGTTATCGCTGGTTCGCCGAGGCCGAGGCGCACGGGATGACGACGTTCCCGTGGCTGTCGGTGCTACCGCAGGCGTTCGTGCAGCGCACCAGGCTGCTGGATCCCGACCTGACCGCCGCGCTCGATCTCGACACCTATCTCGCCGACAGCTTCGCGGACGCTGCCGCCGAGGTCACCGGGCTGGACGGCGAGGGCGAGCTGGAGTTCCGGATGCGGCAGGCCTCGTACCTGCACCTCACCCGTTTCCTGCGCACCATGCTCGACCGCAAGGACCGGATGAGCATGGCGGTCGGCCTCGAAGTCCGCGTGCCCTACTGCGACCACCGCCTGGTCGAGTACGTCTACAACGCGCCGTGGTCGCTGAAATCCTTCGACGGACGGGAGAAGAGCCTGCTGCGTGCGGCCGCCGCCGATATCCTGCCGCGCTCGGTCGTCGAGCGCGTCAAGAGCCACTATCCGATCACCAAGGATGTGGCCTACACCGAGTCGGTGCGCGCACAGGCGAGCGATCTGCTTGCCACGCAGCAACATCCGGTCTTCCAGCTGTACGACTACGACGCCGTCACCAAGGCCGTCGACCGCCCGGCCGACCAGCTCAACGAGCCCGATCGCTTCGATCTCGAGCAGCTGCTCGACTTCGCGATCTGGCTGGACCGTTACACACCGTCGTTCACCTAGCCGGGTCGCCCGGCCGCCAACCCGCGCAACACAATGGCGAGGCCGCCGCGGAACTCGTCGTCCACCGACATCGTTCGGGCCTGCGCGGCGGTCGCGGTCAGCGTCGGGTACTCCTCGGGCGACAGCCGCGCGATGGCCGTGGTCGCGGGGGCATTGATCGACGCGTAGTGCTCGTTCTCCAAGGACCCGAGCAGGAACGCGACCAGCGTGCGCTGCGCGATTACTCGATCGGCCCCCGCGAACCCGCCTTCGGTGAGCACCGCGAGCATGGCCTCCATCCAGCGCAGGGTGGCGGTCGAGTTCTTCCGGTGCCGCGGCACCAGCGGCACCGTCGCGGGGTGCGCGGAGATGGCCGCCCGCATCCGCTCGAGCAAGGTGGTGAGGCGGTCGCGCCAGTGCGAATCGGCCGGGGTCGAGACGTCGATCCCGGCGAGCACCTCGTCGACGACCAGGATTTCCAGTTCCTCCCGGTCGGACACGTAGCGGTACAGCGCCATGGTGGCCATCCGCAGTTCCTTCGCCACGGCCCGCATGGTGAGTGCGGACAGCCCGTCGCGGTCGATGACCGCGAGCGCGGCGACGCCGAGATCGGACTTCGTCAGCGAACGAGGACGTGGCATGGGTTGACAGCGTACAAGCTGCGCGCATACTGGACGTAGGCGTACAAGGTACGCCTACGAAAGGAAGCGCTCATGTCTTTACCGACCTCTGTCTCCCACCGGGTACTGACCACCATCTCCGACACACCCGTGCCCGTCCCCGATCCAGATCGCCTGATACACCTGCAATTCCGCAGATTCGCCGGTTGCCCCGTCTGCAATCTGCACCTGCGTTCGATCGTCGCGCGCCGGGCCGAGATCACAGCCGCCAACATTCGCGAAGTGGTCGTATTCCATTCCAGCGCAGCAGAATTACGTAAGTACACCGAGGACATCCCGCTAGACCTGATCGCCGATCCCACCCGCGAGCTGTACCGCGAGTTCGGCGTCGAATCGTCACCGCGCGCGCTGCTCGACCCGCGCGGTTGGCCCACGATCCTGCGCGGTGTAGCGCACGCCGCGCTCGCCACGCTCCGCAAAAAGCAACCCGCTCCCCCGACCAAGCCGGAGGGTGGCAACCTCGGCCTCCCCGCCGACTTCCTCATCGCGCCGGATGGTCGCGTCCTCGCGGCCAAACACGGCGTACACGTCGATGATCAATGGTCGGTCGACGAACTGCTCGCGCTGGCACCTGTGTCGGAGCACCGCCGTTGACCATCGTCCAAAAGCCCGCTCTGGCACGAGCATCCGCGCTGGCCTTCGGCGGCCTGCTGGCCGGCGCGTTCGGGTACGGCGCCGTGAATGTCCTCTACGCGTTCCGCAAGGTCCCGCTCGACGTCCGCTTCACCTTCCACACCGCCCTGATGTCGGTGAACGGCCTGGTCATGCAGTCACTCATGGGCCTCACCATCCTCAGCTGCCTGGTGCTGGCATTCCGGACCACCGGCCGCGACCGCCTGCTCGCCGGAACCGCTGCGGCACTGGCCGTTTCCTCGTTCCTGATCACCCGGCTGGGCAACATACCGATCAACCAGCACATCAAGGTGTGGGCGGTGAGCTCACCGCCGGCCGACTACGCCGCGATCCTCGCCCGCTGGGAGGCCTTCCACTTCGCCCGCACCACCTGTGCGCTGCTGGCCTTCCTCCTGATCGTCACCCTCACCCTCGCCCCAGCGAAAAGAGCACTGCCATGATGACCGTCGAACTGTTCGTCGCCGACGAACAGCTGACCAGCGACCGGAAACACGAACTCGCCGAACGGATCCTGCGGGACCTGACCACCGAACCGGCAGCACCGGACTCGGTGATGGCGAAGGCGCGCGAACTCACCCACGTACTCGTACGCACGCCGGACACCTGGGTGACCGGCGGTCCGAGCATCGCCGACGCACCCCGCTACCTGGTGCGCCTCACGGTCCCCGGCGCCTGGAGCAACACCAGCGAATTCGGCGACCACGTCATCCCGCTGATCACCCGCGCCATCGCCGAGACCGAACCCGACCCGACCCGCCTCACCCGAGACCCGCACTGCCTGGTCCAGATCATCGGCCTCCGCGAACACAACATCGGCACCCTCGGCCGAAAAACCACCATCTCCGACATCACCAAGCTGATGACCGACGACTACCGAGCCACCGCCACCCCGGTCGATGCCCCCGAAGGCCACGTCATCGACCCCGTCTGCGGCATGCCGGTCGAACTGGCCACCGCCCGGATCACCCTGACCCACAACGGCACCGACTACGCCTTCTGTGCCCCGGTGTGCCGCAAGGTATTCGCCGAGGAACACATGATCAGCGTCGAACACTGACCCGAGCAGCTGCCGCTCAGGGCAGCAGTGTTGCGGGGTCAATCGTGAATTCGAATGGGCTACGCAGGGTGACGGTGTCGCCGGCCGCCACCCTGTGCGTCAGCTCGTAAGTCTTGTCGTCACCGAGCTCATGGGCGAAGAGAACCGGCAGGGACTCGCCGGACAACTGGCCTCTGAACGGGTTGATCTCGAATCGCCAGTAGTTCGGAATTCCTGCCTCGCCGTAGAGAACCGGCTTCGCCATCCGGTCCTGCAGGGTTGTCGATTTGGAGACCACCTCGACCGCCAGCTTCACCTGCTCCACCGGGATCCCGCGGTCATCCAGATCGAAGGGGACGGTCACCACCATGAGATCCGGGATCGGCTCGTCGTCACCGATCAGCACTCCGAGGCCCTCTACAACGATGTGACCGGACGGCACGACTGCGTCGAGCGCGCGTTCCAAACCCTTGATCAGCAGTTGATGCCGCGGCTTGGGTGCGGCGTTCACGACGAGCTGGCCGTTCAACACCTCGTAACGCAGTCCGTCTTCGGGAATGTTGTCGAGGTCAGCAGCCGTCCAATGGTCAGCGTGGGGCATCGGCATCGCTATACGGCACCTCCAACGTTGTCGAACGGGGGCAACTGAAGTCCTGCTGGATTCCGCCCGAGGCTAGCTGAACGTGCTGGCCAATCCGCCTGTGAAGAGCAAGTTTGTGCTCTTCACAGGCGGATTGCCGCATATTGGTCCCTACTCCGCGATCACGATCTTGATCTCGGCGTCCGCCGCGTCGGTCGCGTCACCCGGGGTGACGAACCAGTGGCTGACCTCGCTGTCGGCGAGATCGGCGGGGATGTCGCCGGTCGGCAGGACCGAGAGGGCGCCCGCGGTGGCCGAGGCCAGGAACTCCAGCATGGCCGCGCGGCCGGAGGGGGCCGTGGTGTACGTGGTCGACTCGTAGTCGATGCCGTACTCCTCGCCGACGTGTTCGGCCTGGGCCAGCGCCTCGGTCTGGGTGACCGCGAGCACGCCGTCCCCGGTCGGGACGACGAAGGCCGGGTGGTCCTCGCCGAGTGGGCGGACCCGGTCCGCGTAGGAGACCGGGTGCGACGGCGCCGCGACCAGGTCGGCCTGCATCCGCGGCTCGGACGGGACCAGCCACTGGATCGGGCTGTCCGGCACCGGGTTCGGCGTGATGCCGAAGGTGGCGCCGGCGGTGGCCATCTCGTCGGCGGACAGATCGCCGGCGAACAGCAGTGCCGCACCGGCCTTCTGCACCGCCCAGGCCGCGATCACCGCGTCCAGCGAACGCGGCAGCGCCACCGCGACGATGTCGCCCGGCCCCGCACCGCGATCGATGAGCACCCGCGCCAACTGCGAGGAGCGTCGATCCAGTACGTGGTAAGCGATTTCGTCGCCGTCGGCGAGCAGCGCGGGCGCCTCCGGATCCTCCTCGACCACCTCGGCGAGCACCTTGGCGACCGTGTGCGCGCCGACCCGGCCCACCGGTTCCGGCGTGGCAGCTGTTGCCGTGATGCCGGATTCGGCGAGCAGGCGGGCCCGCTCACCGGCATCGAGGATGTCGATGTCACCGACCAGCCCGTCCGGATCGCCGAGCAGCGCCTCCAGCACGCGGACCAACCGCGCCGACATGATCTCCACCTCGTCGGCGCTGAACCGGCTGCCCAGGTACTTCAGCGTCAGCTCGATCGTCGACTCGGCGGTCACCAGCAGCGTCAGCGGGTAGTGGGTGGCATCGTTGACGCCGACACCGGTCACCGACATGCCGTCGATGGAGCTGGCGGCCGAGATGGCCTCCTTGTCCATCGGATACGACTCGAACACCAGCAGCGTGTCGAACAGCGATCCGGTGCCCGCCACCCGCTGGATGTCGGTGAGCCCCACGTAGTGGTGCTCGAGCAGGTCCGCTTGATCGTGCTGCAACCGCTCCAGCAGCTTGCCGATGGTCTGGCGGTCGTCGATGCGCAGCCGCACCGGCAGCGTGTTGATGAACAGACCGACCATCGACTCGACACCGGGCAGTTCGGCGGGCCGCCCGGAGACGGTGGCGCCGAACACCACATCGCCGCGGCCGGTGAGCCGTCCGAGCAGGATGCCCCAGGCCGCCTGCACCAGCGTGTTCACCGTGACGCCCAATTCGGCGGCGTGCTTGGTGAGCCTGCGCGTCCGGTCGGCGTCGAGTTCGGTGATCTGCTTGCCGATCTCGTACTGCTCGGCCGAACGTGGTTGCGGCGCAAGCAATGTCGGCTCGGACACGCCGTCGAGCGCGGTCGCCCACGCCCGCAGCGAGGCTTCGCGGTCGCGCCCGGCCAGCCAGCCGAGGAAGTTGCGGTACGAGGCCACCCGAGGCAGCGCGGAAGAGTCACCGCGAACCGCGTAGAGCACCAGCAGATCCCGCATCAGCAACGGCATCGACCAGCCATCCAACAGGATGTGGTGCGTGGTGATCGCCAAGTGCCACTGGCTCTCCGCACTGCGGAACAAGGTGAACCGCAGCAGCGGCGGCACCGCCATGTCGAAGTGCGTCGCCTGATCGGCCGCGACCTGCCTGCGCAGTTCCGCGGTCCGCTGCTCGGCGGGCAGGTCGGTGAGATCCACCTCGCGCCACGGCGCTTCGATCCGGTCCAGCACGACCTGCACGGCCTGCCCATCGGAGTCGGTGACGAACGCGGTGCGCAGGTTCGGGTAGCGGTCGATGATGCCCTGCGCCGCCGCGTGCAACCGCTCGACGTCCAGCGCGCCGCCGAGGTCGACCACGGCCTGCATGGTGTACACGTCGACCGTCGCCTGGGTCATCATCGCGTGGAACAGCAGACCGGACTGCAGCGGCGAGAGCGGCCACACCTCGGCCAGCGCCGGGTAGTTCCGTTCCCACAGTTCGATATCGGTCTGGCCGACCCGCACCAGCGACATGTCGGACGGGGTGAGGCCACCCGCGTCCGGCCTGCGCGCGTGCGTGGCCAGCGCGGTGAGCGCGGCGACCCAGTGGTCGGCGAACTCCTGCACCTCTTCCCTGGTCAGCAACCCGGTCGGGAAGGCGAACGCGGCACCGAGTTCCGGACCGTCCGCGCCGTCGGTGACGATCGCGTTGATGTCGATCGTCGCGTTGGCGGGCATGTCGAGATCCATGTCGCCGTCGAGCTGACCGAGGTCCGACACCGGCACCCAGCCGATCTCGGCGAGCTGCTCCGGGATCTCCCCGGCCGACATCCGGCCCAGATAGTTGAAGCTGATCTGCCCTGCGGCACCGAGCCGCTGACCGGTCGCCTGGTTCAGGTAGCGCAGCAGGCCGTAGCCGAGGCCCTTGTCCGGCACCCCGAGCAGCTGCTCCTTGATCGACTTCACGATCTCGCCGAGCGCGGCGCCACCGGCGAAGGCGTCGGACAGGACGGCGTCGCCGAGGTCGAGCCGGACCGGGTAGGCCGTGGTGAACCAGCCGACGGTGCGCGAAAGATCCGCGCCCGGAACGACTTCCTCTTCGCGACCGTGACCCTCGAGCTTGACCAGGGCCGCCGAGCCGGCGCCGCGCCAGCGCGCGACCGCCATGGCCAGCGCGGACAGCAGCCCGTCGTTCACGCCGCCGCGGTAGAGGCCGGGGATCGCGGTGAGCACCGCGTCGGTGACCTCGGCGGGCAGCGTGACCTCGACCCGCTCGACCGTGGCGAACGTATCGACCGCGGGGTCGAACGGCCGCGCGCCGATCAGCGGATCCGGTGTTGTCGAAACCTGCTGCCAGAAGGGCAGTTCCGCGACCCGTGCCGGCGAGGACGCGGCCTCCACCAGGCTGTGCGCCCAGCGCCGCATCGAGGTGCCGTTGGCGGGCAGCGCGACCTGCTGACCGGCGGCCAGCTGCGACCACGCGACCGCGAAGTCCGGAATCAGGATGCGCCAGGACACGCCGTCGACCACGAAGTGGTGCGCGACGATGAGCAGCACGTCGCGCCGCTCGCCCTCGAAGGCGAACCAGATGAACTGCGCCATCACGGCATTCGCCGGATCCAACCGGCCGAGCGCGGCATCGAACGCCGCGCTGCCGACCCGCTTCAGCTCCGCGTCGTCGACGTCGGCGGCGAGATCGACCCGATGCACCATGGCAGCCACTTCGACCGCGCCGGGCGCCAGCGCCTCGAACGCCCACTGATCGTCGGTGCGGCGCAACCGGGTCCGCAGCACGTCGTGGTGGTCGAACACCGCGGCGATGGTCCCGACGAGCGTCGTCCGGTCGATGCCGTCCGGCAGGCGCAGCGCCATCGTCTGCGAGAAGCGTTCGTAGGACGAGCCACTCGCCAGGATCTGCGTCATGATCGGCGTCAGCGGGATCTCGCCGACACCGCCGCCGGGCAGCTCCTCCAGCTTCACCTGCTCCGAACCCGCACCGAGGGTGGCGATTTCGGCGAGCGAGGCCACACTGCGCCGCTCGAACACGTCGCGCGGGGAGAACACCACGCCGCGCGCCTTGGCCCGCGAGACCAGCTGGATGGACAGGATGCTGTCGCCGCCGAGCGCGAAGAACGAGTCGTCCAGGCCGATCTGCTCGACCCCGAGCACCTCGGCGAACACCTCGGCGATGACCGCCTCGACCTCGCTGGCCGGTGCCCGGAACTCGCGCGGCGCGAGCACCGGCTCGGGCAGCGCCTTGCGATCGAGCTTGCCGACCGGGGTCAGCGGGATCTCGTCGAGCACCATGATCGCCGAGGGCACCATGTGCGGCGGCAGACTCCGCGCGGCGTGCTCGCTGAGCCTGGCCGTGTCGATCTCGTGGCCGGGCACCGCGAGCACATAGGACACCAGAATCGTGGCGCCCGCCGCGGTCTGCTTGCCCAGCGTGATCGAGAACTCGACGTCCTCGTGCGCGGCCAGCACGGTGTCGATCTCGCCGAGCTCGATGCGGAAGCCGCGGATCTTCACCTGGAAGTCCGAGCGGCCCACGTAGTCCAGCTCCCAGCGCACCTTGGGCACCGCGGCGTTACCCGCGCGCTCGCCCGGCTCGGCGAACCAGCGCACCACGTCACCGGTGCGGTACATCCGCGCGCCCTCGTTGCTCCACGGGTTGGCGACGAACCGTTCCGCGGTCAGGTCGGGGCGGTTGTGGTAGCCACGCGCCACCGCGCCACCGGCGAGGTAGAGCTCGCCGGCGACACCCGGCGGCACCGGGTTCAGGCGTGCGTCGAGCACCAGCGCGGACATGCCGCGCACCGGCAGACCGATGGTGACATGCCGTCCCGGGGTCAGGCTGGCGTAGGACGAGATGATCGTCGTCTCGGTCGGGCCGTAGGCGTTGAAGTACTTCCGGCCCGGGTACCACTTGGCCAGCAGCTCCGGCGTGGTGACATCGCCACCGACGGAGACGACCTCGAGCGCGTCCAGGTCCGCCGGGTCCACCGTGCCGAGCACGGCGGGGGTGATGATCGTGTGCGTCACCCGCTCGGTGCGCAGCAGCTCCGCCAGATCCGGGCCGCCGATGATGGTCGACGGCACGACCACCAGCGTGGCGCCGGTGTACGCGGCACACAGCCACTCGAGCACCGACGGGTCGAAGCTCGGCGAGCAGATGTGCAGGAAGCGGTGGTGCGCCTCGAGCTGGTACAGATCGGTGGCGACACCGACCAGGCCACCCATGCCGGCGTGGGTCACCGTGACGCCCTTGGGCATACCCGTCGAACCCGACGTGTAGATGACGTACACGGGGTGCCGCATCGCCAGCGAGGAGATCCGGTCCGCGTCGGTCACCGACTCCGGCGACTTCGCCTCGATCTGCTCGTCCAGCGCGGCGTCGTCGAGCCGCAGCCATTCGACGTCGCGCGGCAGCCGATCCACGTACTCGCTCGCGGTGATACCGATGACCGCGCCGGAGTCGTTGATCATGTGCCGCATGCGGTCTTCGGGGTAGGTCGGGTCGACCGGCACGTGCGCGCCGCCGGCCTTCGCCACCGCCCAGAACGCCGCGACCATCTCGTAGGAACGCGGGAACGACAGCGCCACAATGCGTTCCGGACCGACACCGCGGTCGATCAGCACCCGTGCCAGCCGCGACGAGTACTCGTCGAGCTCGCGGTAGGTGATCGAACGACCCAGGTAGCGGACCGCGATCTGGTCCGGGTTCAGCTGCGCACCGCGCTGCAGCAGATCCGGCAGCAGCCCAGTGGCCATCACGTCTTCGCCGTGCACGTGCGTCAGCAGGTCGTACTCGGCCGCGTCGAGCAGCGGCAGATCACCGACCGGCGTCTCGCGGTCGCCGGCGATCGCGTCGAGCAGCCTGGTGAAGCGCTGCGCGAAGACCTCCACGGTCGCGTCGTCGAACAGGTCACGGGCGAAGGAGAACTCGGCGTACATGCCCGCGCTGTCGGCGGCCGGGGCCTCCCGGATCGTCAGCGACAGATCGAACTTCGCCGTCTCGACGTCGAAATCGACCGCGCCCACATGCAATCCGGGCAGTTCGAAGCTGGTCTCCGGCAGGTTCTCGAACGACAGCGCCACCTGGAACAGCGGGTGCCGCGCGGTCGAGCGCTCCGGGCTGAGCAGCTCGACCAGCCGCTCGAACGGCAGGTCGGCATGCGCGAACGCCTGCAGGTCCGCGTCCTTCGTCCTGGCGAGCAACTGCCCGAAGGTGAGGTCGCCCTCCACATGCGAACGCAGCACCAGCGTGTTGACGAACATGCCGATCACGTCGTCCAGTTCGGCCTCGCCACGACCGGCCACCGGCGTGCCGATGGCGATGTCGTCGGTGCCCGACATCCGCGCCAGGAACAGCGCGAGCGCGGCGTGCACCAGCATGAACATCGTCGCGTTCTGCTCGCGGGCCACCTCGGTGAGCCGGCGGTGCAGCTCGCCGTCGATCGGGAACACCACCCGGCCACCGGCGAACGACTGGGTCGTCGGCCTGGACCGGTCGGCGGGCAGGTTGAGCTCGTCGGGCAGCCCGGCCAGCGTGCTGCGCCAGTACTCGGCCTGCTGCGAGATCAGGCTTTCCGGATCGGTCTCCGAGCCGAGCACATCGCGCTGCCAGAGGCTGAAGTCGGCGTACTGCACCGGCAGCGGCGCCCAGCCCGGCGGCACGCCGGCCGAGCGGGCCGCGTAGGCCAGCATCACGTCGCGGGTCAGCGGGCCCATCGACCAGCCGTCGGCGCTGATGTGGTGCACGACGAACACCAGCACGTAGTCACCGTCGTGGATACGGAACAGCTTGGCCCGCAACGGAATTTCCGCGGTGACATCGAATCCGGCCGTGATGACGTCGATGATCCGCTGCTGAATGTCTTCGACGGCAACGTTTTCCGGCGTCAAATCCGGCACCGACTGTTCGGCGGGCATGATCACCTGGCTGGCCGCGCGACCCTGCTCCGGGTACACCGTGCGCAGCGTCTCGTGCCTGGCGATGACATCCCCGACGGCCGCTTGCAGCGCGGCGACGTCGAGCTCGCCGGTGAGCCGCACCGCCACCGGGATGTTGTTGACCGCGGAGGCGGTGTCGAACTGGTTCAGGAACCACATGCGCTGCTGTGCCAGCGACAGCGGAATCTGCTCCGGACGCTGGCCCGCCACGAGGGCGCGGCGACCACCGGCACCGGCGTGCTGTTCGACCTTGACGGCCAGACCGGACACGGTGGACGCCTCGAACAGCGCGCGCACCGGCACCCGAGCGTCGAGCGCGGCACCGATGCGTGCGGCGACCTGGGTCGCCAGCAACGAGTTACCGCCGAGGCCGAAGAAGTCATCGTCGGCACCCACCCGCTCGACACCGAGCACCTCGGCATACACCGAGGCCACGATCTCTTCGATCGGTGTAGACGGAGCACGGAACACCTGAGCCTCGAACTCCGGCTCCGGCAACGCCTTCCGATCCAGCTTGCCGTTCACGTTGAGCGGCAACGCATCCAGCACGACGAACGCCGACGGCACCATGTACGACGGCAAACCATCGATGAGCGCCGACTTCACCTGCGCCACATCGACATCACCGTCGGACGGCACCAAGTAGGCAACCAGACGATCACCGGTCTTGGGATCGGACTTGGCGACCACCGCGGTCTGCGCGATCTCCGGCAACGCCAGCAGCGCCGCCTCGATCTCGCCCAACTCGATCCGGAAACCACGGATCTTCACCTGGAAGTCCGTGCGGCCCCGGTACTCCAGCTCACCGGAGCCATTCCACGCCACCAAGTCACCGGTGCGATACATCCGCTCACCGGTCTGGAACGGGTTGGCCACGAACCGATCCGACGTCAGATCCGCCCGGCCGAAGTAACCACGCGCGAGCTGCGCACCAGCGAGGTACAGCTCACCCGCGACACCGTCCGGCACCGGCCGCAGTCGCGAATCCAGCACGTAGACCTGGCTGTTCCACTCGGGCAGGCCGATGGACACCGAGGTCTCGTCCGCCCTGGTCACCCGATGGCTGGTGATCGACACTGCGGCCTCCGTCGGGCCGTACAGGTTGAACAGTTCGGTGCGGGAGTGCTCCCGCACGAACCGCTGCGCCAGCGCACCCGGCAGTGCCTCACCGATCGCCAGCACTCGCCAGAGCGAGTTCGGGAAATCGCCTGCGGTGAGCGCGTCGAGCATGGACGGCACGACGTGGAGCGTGGTGACCCACTCACGGGCCATCAACTCGTTCAGGTACGCCGGATCCTGATGACCATCAGGTGCCGCGATGACCAGACGGCCACCACATACCGCTGCGGACCAGAACTCCCACACCGAAAGATCGAACGTCGCAGCCGTCTTCAGCAGAATCGCATCCGCCGCATCCAGACCGAACTCAGTGACCTTCCACTGCAACTGATTCGCAATAGCCGCATGCGAAACCGCCACACCCTTAGGCCGACCCGTCGAACCCGACGTAAAGATCACATACGCGGTATTCGCCGGACGCAACGGCGCAACCCGATCGGCATCGGTGATCGGCGCATTGTCCACCTCGGCCAGATCCAGCTCATCGATCCGCACCAAAGGCGCTACATCGGTGGCGAACTCGGCCTCAGCGTTGGTCAGCACACAGACCGGTGCCGCCGTCTCCAGGATGTAGCTCGTGCGCTCCGCGGCCTGCGCGGGATCCACCGGCACATACGCGCCACCGGACTTCGCCACGGCGTACATCGCCACGATCAAGTCGACCGAGCGCCGGAACGCCAGCGCGACCCGCGACTCCGGACCGACACCGATCGAGATCAGATGCCGCGCAAGGCGATTCACCCGAGCATCGAGGTCGGCGTAGGTGATCGACGCACCGTCCGCGGTGACCAGCGCGACTTCCTTCGGACCGGCGGCCACCGAGGCATCGAGCAGGGACACCAGCGTCGCCGCCGAATCCACCGCGTAGTCGGTCGCGTTGCGGCCGCTCACCAGCTGGCTGCGCTCCGCGGCCTCGAGCAGTTCGATGTCGCCCACCGCGGTGCGCGGCGCGGCGATGATCTCCCCGAGCAGGCGCGCGAACCGATCGACGAAGCCCTGCACCGTATCCCGATCGAACATGTCGGTCGCGTAGGTGAAGAAGCCGGTGATTCCCTCGGGATCGCCCGAGTCGCCGTAGCGGTCGGTCGCGATCAGGTGCAGATCGAACTGGGACAGCGCGGTGTCGATGTCGAGCCCGGACACCGTGAGGCCCGGCAGTTCCAGCCCGGCCTGCGCCAGGTTCTGGAACGACAGACCCACCTGGAACAGCGGATGTCGCGCGGTGGAGCGAACCGGGTTGAGCACCTCGACGAGGCGCTCGAACGGCACATCGGCATTGGCGAAGGCCTGGATGTCGATCTCGCGCTGCCTGGCAAGCAGTTCGGTGAACGGCTCCCCGGCGTCGACCCTGGTGCGGAACACCAGCGTATTGACGAACATGCCGATCAGGTCGTCCAGGACGGCCTCGCCACGGCCCGCCATCGGCGTGCCGATGGCGATGTCGTCGGTGCCGGACAGGCGGGCCAGCAGCACCGCGAGCGCGGTGTGCACAACCATGAACAGCGTCGCGCCCTCGGTCCGGGCCAGCTCGATCAGCGCCTGATGCGTCGCGGCGTCGACGTGCAGCTCGACCTTGCCACCGGCGAAGGACTGCACCGCGGGGCGCGGGCGATCCGACGGCAGATCCAGCTGATCCGGCAGGTCCGCCAGCGCCTGGCGCCAGTAGGCGACCTGCTTGGCCGCCAGCGACTCCTGGTCGTCCTCGCTGCCGAGCAGCTCACGCTGCCAGATGCTGTAGTCGGCGTACTGCACCTCGAGCGGCGCCCAGTTCGGGGCCTCGCCCGCCGACCGCGCGGCGTAGGCGATCATCAGGTCGCGGGTCAGCGGGCCGACCGACGAACCGTCACCGGAGATGTGGTGCACGACCATGGCCAGGACGTATTCCACGTCCGGGGCGGGAGCGGAGCCTGCGGAGCGACCCGACGGCTCGGCCGCGGATTCCTTCGATTCCCCGGCGATCTGGAACAGCGCGACCTTCATCGGCACCTCGGTGGTGACGTCGAACATCGTCGAAGTCAGTGCCACCACGGCGGATTCGATCTGCGCGGGAGCGACCACGCGCACTTCCAGCCGCGGCACGGCCTGCGCGGGTGGCAGGATCACCTGCACCGGACCGCTGTCGGTCTGCGGGTAGATGGTGCGCAGGATCTCGTGCCTGCTCACCAGGTCCGCGATCGCGGCCCGCAGCGCGGCGACATCGAGCGCGCCGGTGAGCCGCACCGCGATCGGCACGTTGTACGCCGCCGACTGGGTGTCGAACCGGTTCAGGAACCACATGCGCTGCTGCGCGAGCGACAGCGGAATGTGTTCCGGGCGTGGGCCTGCCGTCAGCGCCTTGCGGCCACCGGCGTCGGCATGCTGCTCGACCCGGACCGCCAACGCGGCGACGGTCGACGCCTCGAACATCAACCGGACCGGCACCCGCGTGTTCAGCGCCTCGCCGAGGCGGGCGGCGACCTGCGTCGCCAGCAGCGAGTTACCGCCCCAGGCGAAGAAGTCGTCGTCCAGGCCGAGCCGCTTGGACTCCGCCCCTTCCCGATCCGAGAGACGCAGCACGTCGGCGAAGGTGTTCGCCACGATCTGCTCGATCGGCGTCACCGGCGCGCGGAACACCGCCTTCTCGAAGGCGGGCGCGGGCAACGCCTTCCGGTCCAGCTTGCCGTTGGCGTTCAGCGGCAGCGCGGGCAGCTCGACAAGCACCGACGGCACCATGTAGGACGGCAGCTCCGCGGCGAGCGCGGACTGCAGCCCGCGCTTGTCGAGCTGACCCGCCCGCGGCACGACGTAGGCGACGAGCCGGTCACCGATGTTCGGATCGGTGTGCGCGAGCACGGCGGCCGCGGTGATCGCGGGCTGACGCAGCAGCGCGGCCTCGATCTCACCGAGCTCGATGCGGAAGCCGCGGATCTTCACCTGGAAGTCGGTGCGGCCGCGGTAGTCCAGCTCACCGGAGGCGTTCCACGCCACCAGGTCGCCGGTGCGGTACATCCGCTCGCCGGGTGCGCCGAACGGGTCGGCGACGAACCGGTCGGCGGTCAGCTCGGGCTTGCCGAAGTAGCCGCGCGCCAATTGCGCACCGGCCAGGTACAGCTCGCCGGAGACGCCGGCCGGGACCGGACGCAGCCTGGTGTCGAGCACATAGACGCGGCTGTTCCATTCCGGGGCGCCGATCGACACCGAGACCTGATCGGCGTCGGTGACCAGGTGGCTGGTGATCGACACCGCGGCCTCGGTAGGCCCGTACAGGTTGAAGAGCTCGGCGGCGTTGTCGCGACGGAACCGCTGTGCGGTCGCCGCGGGCAGCGCCTCACCGATGGCGAGCACCCGGCGCAGCGACGGCGTCAGGCGGCCCGCGGCCTCGGTGAGCAGCGAGTCGAGCATCGACGGCACCACATGCAGGGTGGTGACGCCGGTGCCGCGCATCAGCTCGTTGAGGTAGGCCGGATCGCGGTGACCGTCGGCCGCCGAGATGACCAGGCGGCCGCCCGACGCGGCGGCGGTCCAGAATTCCCACACCGACAGGTCGAACGTCGCCGCGGTCTTCAGCAGGATCGCGTCGTCCGCGCCGAGGCCGAAGGTCGTGATCTCCCACTGCAACTGGTTGACGATCGCCGCGTGCGGAACCGCGACGCCCTTGGGCTGGCCGGTCGAGCCGGACGTGAAGATCACGTACGCGGTGTGTGCCGGGGTCAGCGCGGCGCGGCGCTCGTCGCCGGTCACCGGACCGGCCGCGAACGTGCTCAGGTCGAGCGCGTCGAGCTGGACGACTTCGGTGGTGGCGGTACGGAATCCGTCGCGACCGGTGGTCAGCACGCAGACCGGTGCCGCGGTGGCGAGGATGTAGTCGGTCCGCTCGGCGGGCTGGTCCGGATCGATGGGCACATACGCCGCACCGGATTTCGCGACCGCGTACATGGCGACGACCAGGTCGGTGGACCGGCGGATGGCCAGCGCCACCCGGTCCTCCGGGCCGATGCCGCGCTGGATCAGGTAGCGGGCCAGGCGATTCACCCGGCGATCCAGCTCGGCGTAGGTAACTTCCTGCTGGCCGGTCGGGTCGTCGGCGACGAGCGCGACCGCGTCCGGTGCCGCCGCGACCGAGGCGTCCAGCAGCGACACCAGCGTCGCGGTCGGATCGACCTCGTGCGCGGTGTCGTTCCAGGTGCCCAGGATGCGGGTGTGCTCGTCGGCCGCGAGCAGGTCGATCTCGCCGACCGGCAGGGTGGCGTCGGCGACCACCGCGTCGAGCACCCGCACGAAGCGGTCCGCGAAGCCCTGGACCGTGTCCTCGTCGAACAGGTCGATGGCGTAACCGAATTCGGTGATGATCTCGGCGGGCGTGCCGTCCTCGGCGTACCGGTCGTAGAGCGTGACGTGCAAGTCGGTCTTGGCCAGCTGCGAGTCGAAGTTGACCGCGCTCACCGAGAGGCCGGGCAGTTCGAAGGTGGTCTCGGCCAGGTTCTGGAACGAAAGACCCACCTGGAACAGCGGATTGCGCGCGGTGGAGCGCACCGGGTTGAGCACCTCGACGAGCCGCTCGAACGGCACGTCCGCGTTGGCGAACGCCTCGAGGTCGCGTTCCTTGACGTCGGCGAGCAGATCGGCGAACCGGTCGCCCGGCTGCACCCGGGTGCGGAACACCAGGGTGTTGACGAACATGCCGATCAGGTCGTCGAGTTCGCGTTCACCGCGGCCCGCGATCGGGGTGCCGACCGCGATGTCGTCGGTGCCGGACAGGCGCGAGAGCAGCACGGCCAGCGCGGCGTGCACCACCATGAACAGCGATGCGTTGTTGGCGCGGGCCAGCTCGTGCAGGCGGGCGTGCCGCTCCGGGGAGATCTCGAAGCGAATCGCCTTGCCGTGGAACGACTGCGCGGGCGGGCGCGGCCGGTCGGCGGGCAGCTCCAGCTGGTCGGGCAGCCCGGCAAGTGCGGTCTGCCAGTAGCCGACCTGCTGGGCGGCCAGGGATGCCGGATCGTCCTCCGAACCAAGCACCGAGCGCTGCCAGAGCGCGTAGTCGGCGTACTGCACGGGCAGCGGAAGCCACTGCGGCACTTCGCCTTGCGCGCGGGCCACGTACGCGGCCATCACGTCGCGGGCCAGCGGTCCCATCGACGAACCGTCCGCCGCCACGTGGTGCACGGTGAACGCGAGCACGTGCTCGCCCGGCGCGATCCGGAACAGCGCCACCGCCAGCGGCACCTCGACGGTGACGTCGAAGGTGGTCATCGCGAACGCGATCACCGCGCCGAGCAGTTCCTCCTCGGTGACGTCGACCGGGGTGAGCGCGGCAGCCGACTCGGCCGCCGGGCGGATCACCTGGTGCGGCCCCTCCGCGGAGCGCGGGTAGGTGGTGCGCAATACCTCGTGGCGGGCGAACACGTCGCCGATCGCCTGCTCCAGCGCGGCGACGTCGAGGGTGCCCGACAACCGCACCGCGAGCGGGATGTTGTCGACCGCCGAAGTGGCCGTGTCGAACTGGTTGAGGAACCAGTAGCGCTGCTGCGCCGGCGAGAGCGGAATCCGGTCCGGACGCTCCCCGGTCTCCAGCTTGGGCCGGTGCCTGCCGGAGCCCGCGTTGCGCTCGACCCGGGTGGCCAGCGCGAACACCGTGGACGCCTCGAACAGGTCGCGGACCGCCAGCTGGGTGTCCAGCGCGGCGCCGAGCCGCGCGGTCACCTGGGTGGCCAGCAGCGAGTTGCCGCCGAGCTCGAAGAAGTCGTCGTCCAGGCCGACCCTGACGACGCCGAGCACGTCGCCGAAGGTGCCCGCGACGATCTCCTCGATCGGCGTGGACGGGGCCCGGAACACCTTGGCCTCGAACACCGGCGCGGGCAGCGCCTTGCGGTCCAGCTTGCCGGAGGCGTTGAGCGGGAACTCGTCCAGCACCACGAAGGCCGAGGGCACCATGTACGCGGGCAGCTCGCCGCCGAGTTCGGTGCGCACACCGTCGATGTCGACCACATGACCCGCCGTCGGCACGACGTAGCCGACCAGCTGATCGCCCAGTCGATCGTCCGAGCGCACGACCACCACGGCCTGCGCGATGGAATCCAGTGTGGTGAGCGCGGATTCGATCTCGCCGAGCTCGATCCGCAGACCGCGCAGCTTCACCTGGAAGTCGGTGCGGCCCAGGTACTCCAGCTCACCGCGCGGGGTCCAGGTGACGAGGTCACCGGTGCGGTACATCCGCTCGCCGTCCGCGCCGAACGGGTTGGCCACGAACCGATCCGCGGTGAGCTCCGGACGCGCGACGTAGCCGCGGGCCAGTTGCACACCGGCGAGGTACAGCTCACCCGCGACGCCGACCGGCACCGGGTGCAGCCGCGAATCCAGCACGTACACCTGGGTGTTGAACACCGGGGCGCCGATCGGCACGGACACCGCGTCGGCCTCGTCCACCTCGTGGAAGGTGACGTCGACGGCGGCCTCGGTCGGGCCGTACAGGTTGTGCAGGCGCGCACCGGTGAGTTCCTGCATCCGCTGCGCGGTGGCGGCGGGCAGCGCCTCACCGGACGCGAAAACGTTGACCAGGCTGGTGCATTCGTCCGCCCGCTGCTCGGCGACGAACACCGAGAGCATGGACGGCACGAAGTGCGCGGTGGTGACCTCTTCGGCGGTGATCGCCTGGATCAGGTAGCCGGGATCGCGATGACCGTCCGGCTTAGCGACGACCAGGCGGGCACCGATCTGCAAGGGCCAGAAGAACTCCCACACCGACACGTCGAAGGTGGCGGGCGTCTTCTGCAACACCACATCGGTGGTTTCCAGGCGGTACTCGGCCTGCATCCACACCAGGCGGTTGACGATCGCCCCGTGGCTGACCGCCACACCCTTCGGGCGACCGGTGGAACCGGAGGTGAAGATGACGTACGCGGTGTTCGACGGGCGCAGCGGCGCACGACGATCCGCGTCGGTCACCGGTGCGTCGGAGTAGTCCGACAGCGCCAGGCTGTCGATGTGCACGGCCGGGGTCTGCCCGGCGTCGAACTCGTCCCGCGCGGTGGTCAGGACACACACCGGCTGCGCGGTGTCGAGCACGTAGTGGGTGCGCTCGGCCGGATGATCCGGATCCAGCGGCACATACGCGCCACCGGCGACACTCACCGCGTACATGCCGACGACCAGCTCGATGGACCGGCGCATACCCAGCGCGACCATCGAATCCGGGCCGACACCCAGCGAGATCAGGTGCCGGGCAAGACGATTCACCTGCGCCGCGAACTCGGCGTAGGACAGAGTCGTCCCCTCGAACGTCAATGCCGCGGCATCGGGGGTCCGGGCGACCTGCGCCTCGAACATCGACACCAGCGTCGCCGTGTCGTCCACCGCATGCGCGGTGTCGTTCCAGCGCGCGACCACCTGGGCGTGCTCGGCCGAGTCCAGCAGCTCGACATCGCCGATCGCCACGGACGGGTCCGCGACGACGGCGGTCAGCAGCCGGACGAGCCGGTCCGCGACGCCCGCGATGGTGCCCGCGTCGAACATGTCCGTCGCATAGGCGAATTCGGCGGTCATGCCGTCGGCGGCGCCTTCGGCATCGAACCGGTCGGACAGGCTCAGGTGCAGATCGAACTTGGCGGTCACCACGTCCAGCGGCACACCCGCGACCTCCAGACCGGGCAGCTCGAACGAGGCCTCCCCGGTGTTCTGGAACGACAGCATCACCTGGAACAGCGGGTGCCGCGCCTGCGAGCGGGCCGGGTTGAGGATCTCGACCAGCCGCTCGAACGGCAGGTCCGCGTGCCCGAAGGCGGCGAGGTCGCGGTCCTTGGTGCGCGCGACCAGCTCAGCGAACGAGTCCGCCGGGTCGACCGCGCTGCGCAGCACGAGCGTGTTGACGAACATGCCGATGGCGTCGTCGAGCACGGCCTCACCACGACCGGCCACCGCGGTGCCGATGGCGATGTCGTCGCTGCCGGACAACCGGGCGAGCAGCGCGGCGAACGCGGCGTGCACCACCATGAACAGGCTGGCGCCGTGCGCCCTGGCGAGCGCGTTCAGCTCCCGCACCAGCTGCGGGTCGAGCGAGAACTCGTACACGCCACCGCGATTGGACGCGACGGCGGGCCGCGAGCGGTCCGCGGGCAGATCCAGCTGGTCGGGCAACCCGGCCAGGCTGTCGGACCAGTAGGCGACCTGCTGGGCGATCAGCGAGGCCGGATCGTCTTCGGAGCCGAGGGTTTCGCGCTGCCACAGCGCGAAGTCGGCGTACTGCACCGGCAGCGGCGACCAGGCGGGCGCCTCGCCGCGCGAGCGGGCCGCGTAGGCGATCATCACGTCGCGGGCCAGCGGGCGCACCGACCAGCCGTCGCCGGAGATGTGGTGCACCACGAAGACCAGCACGTGGGTGTCGGGCTGGGAGCCGTCCATCGAGCCTGCGACGCGGAACAGCTGGGCCCGCACCGGCACCTCGGTGGTGACGTCGAAGCCGGTCAGCACCAATTCGCTGACCCGCTCCTGGATTTCGGTCTCCGACACCTCGATCGGGGTCAGCTCGATGGTCTCCTGCCCGGCGGGCAGCACGACCTGAACGCCTTGACCGTCGGCGGTTTCCGGGTAGACGGTGCGCAGCACCTCGTGCCGGTCGACCACGTCGGCGACGGCTTGGCGCAGCGCGTCGGTGTCGAGCGAGCCGGTGAGCCGGACCGCGAGCGGGATGTTGTTGACCGCGGTCTGGTTGTCGAACCGGTTGAGGAACCACATCCGCTGCTGCGCGAGCGACAACGGGATGCGGGCCGGGCGCCGGCCTGCCACGAGTTCGCGGCGGCGGCCGGTGCCCTGGTGGGCCTCCATCCGCGCGGCCAGCGCGGCGACGGTCGGCGCCTCGAACAGCATCCGCACCGGGACACGGGTGTCCAGTGCGGCGCCCAGGCGGGCGACCACCTGGGTGGCGATGAGCGAGTTGCCGCCGAGGTCGAAGAAGTCGTCGTCGAGGCCGACGGCGCGTTCGCCGTCGGTGCTGGTGAGCCCGAGCACCTCGGCGAAGGTGTTGGCCACGATCTCTTCGATCGGGGTGGACGGTGCGCGGAATTCCCGCGCCTCGAAGGCCGGTGCGGGCAGTGCGCGCCGGTCCAGCTTGCCGTTCGGGTTGAGCGGCATGGCGTCGAGCACCACGATCGCGGCGGGCACCATGTACGACGGCAGTCGGGTGGACAGGTGTGTCCTGAGGTCGTCGACGTCGACGGTGGTGTCGCCGACCGGGACCACGTAGCCGACCAGCTGATCGCCGGTGTGCGCGTCCGAGCGCACCATGGCGACGGACTGGGCCACCGAATCGTGTGCGGCGAGCGCGGTTTCGATCTCGCCGAGCTCGATCCGCAAGCCGCGCAGCTTCACCTGGAAGTCGGTGCGGCCGATGTACTCGATGGCGCCCGTGTCGTCGCGGGTGACGAGGTCACCGGTGCGGTACATCCGGGCGCCCGCGGCGCCGAACGGGTTGGCCACGAAGCGATCCGCGGTCAGATCGGTGCGGCCGAAGTAGCCGCGCGCCAGCTGAGCACCGGCGAGGTACAGCTCACCAGCGACACCCGACGGCACCGGCTGCAGGCGCGAATCCAGCACGTACGCCTGGGCGTTCCACACCGGCAGGCCGATGGGCACCGCGCCGGTCACGTCGTCGGCGACCGGGCCGTGCGTGGCGTGCACGGTGAATTCCGTTGGGCCGTAAAGGTTGTACAGCTCGGCCGAGCTGACCCGGCGGATGGCGTCGACCGCTTCGGCGGTGAAGGCCTCACCGGCGACGAACAGTGTCCGCAGCGACGCGAGGGACGCACCGGCGCCGGTCGCGTCGACGTTTCCGGCGAAGACCGTCAGCATCGACGGCACGAACGAGGTCATGGTGACGCGCTCGGCGGCGATCACGTCCGCGAGGTACTGCGGATCGCGGTGACCGTCCGCACTGGCCACCACGATGCGGCCGCCGGTGGTCATCGGGCCGAACAGCTCCCACACCGACACGTCGAAGGTGGCGGGCGTCTTGAACAGCACGATGTCGTCGGCGCCGATGCCGTATTCGCCGGTGATCCAGCGAATCTGGTTCACCACGGCGGCGTGCGGCACCGCGACGCCCTTCGGGCGACCGGTCGAGCCGGACGTGAAGATCACGTACGCCGGGTGTTCCGGCCGCAGCGGCGCGCGGCGTTCGGCGTCGGTGACCGGCTCGTCCGAGTAACCGGACAGGTCGAGCTCATCGATCGACAGGGTGGTGCGGCCCTCGGCGTCGAACGCGTCGCGCGAGGTGGTCAGCACGCGCACCGGGTCGGCCGAGTCGAGCACATAATTCACCCGTTCGGCGGGCTGGTCGAGATCGAGCGGCACGTAGCCGCCACCGGCCTCCTGCACCGCGTACGCGGCGACGACCAGGTCCACCGAGCGCCGCAGACCCAGGGCGACCAGGGTCTCCGGGCCGACGCCGGCCTCGATCAGTTTGCGCGCCAAACGGTGCACGCGGGCACCGAATTCGGCGTACGTCAGCGAGGTGCCGGTGGCGGGATCGACCACCGCGACCGAATCCGGCGTGGCCTGCGCCTGCGCGGCGAACTCGGCGACCAGGGTGGTCGGTGCGCCGAGGTCGTGCTCGGTGGCGTTCCAGCCGCGCAACGCCTGCTCGGTCTCCTGCTCGTCCAGCAAGGAGATATCGCCGATCGGCCGATCCGGTTCGGCGGCAAGAGCTTTGAGCAGCCGGTGGAACCGCTGCCCGAGCTCCGCCATCGTTTCCGCGTCGAAAAGATCGGTGGCGTAGATGAATTCGGCACTGATACCCGCCGCCGCAGCACCCACGCCATTTACCGGCTGGGTGGCGTTCTTCTCCGACAGCGTCAGCTGCAGGTCGAACTTCGCCGTATCGATCGGCAGCTCGACACCGCTGACCGTCAGACCCGGCAGCTCGAGGCTGTTCTGGCCCAGGTTCTGGAACGAGAGCAGCACCTGGAACAACGGGTGCCGCGCCTGCGAGCGCGCCGGGTTCAGGATCTCGACCAGCCGCTCGAACGGCAGGTCCGCGTGCCCGAACGCGGCGATATCGGTGGCGCGCACCGTGCGCAGCAGATCGGTGAACGTCGCGGCGCTATCGATCGGGGTCCGCAGCACCAGGGTGTTGACGAACATGCCGATCAGGTCGTCGAGCGCCCGCTCGCCACGACCCGCGACCGGGGTGCCGATCGCTATGTCGCGCTCGCCGGACAGCCTCGCGAGCAGCACGGCCAGCGCGGTGTGCGCGACCATGAACAGCGTCGCGCCCCTGGTGCGGGCGAGTTCGGTGAGCCTGCCGTGGGTTTCGGCGTCGATCTCGAAGGTGTGCGTCGCGCCGCGGCCGGAGGCGACCGCGGGGCGCGGCCGGTCGGTGGGCAGGTCGAGCTGATCGGGCAGCCCGGCCAGCGAGGTCGACCAGTACGCGATCTGCTGGGCGATCACCGATTCCGGATCGTCCTCGTCGCCGAGCACGGCGCGCTGCCACAGCGCGAAGTCGGCGTACTGGACTTCCAGCGGCCGCCAGGCGGGTTCACCGCCTTCGACGCGGGCGCCGTAGGCGGTCATCACGTCTCGGGTCAGCGGGCCCATGGAGAAACCGTCGGCCGAGATGTGGTGCACCACCAGGGCGAGCACGTGCTCGGTGGGGCTCACCTCGAACAGCCTGGCCCGGAACGGCACCTCGGTGGTCACGTCGAAGGCGGTCAGCACCAGCTCGGAAAGCCGTTGCGGCAGTTCGGCCTCGGTGACCTCGAAGGGTGCGAGGTCGGGGATCACCTTGCCGGTGGGCACGGTCTGCTGATGCGCGGTGCCGTCCACCTCCGGGTAGAAGGTGCGCAGCGACTCGTGGCGGGCCAGCACGTCGGCGACGGCGATCTGCAGCGCCTGCCGGTCGAGCAGACCGGACAGCCGCACCGCGGCCGGGATGTTGTCCACGGCCGAGTCCGGGTCGAAGCGGTTCAAGAACCACATGCGCTGCTGGGCCAGTGACAGCGGCACCAGCGCGGGCCGCTGCTGCGGCACCAGGGCCGCCCTGGCACCGGCGCCTGCGTGCGTCTCCGCGCGGGCCGCGAGCGCGACCACGGTAGACGCCTCGAACAGTTCACGGACGCCCAGATCGGTGTCCAGCGCGGCGGACAGTCGCGCGGCGACCTGGGTGGCGGACAGCGAGTTACCGCCGAGCGCGAAGAAGTCGTCGTCCAGGCCGACCCGTTCCACGCCGAGCACCTCGGCGAAGGTGGCCGCGACGATCTCCTCCACCGGCGTCGTCGGCGCGCGGAACACCGCGGCCTCGAACACCGGCGCGGGCAGCGCCTTGCGGTCCAGCTTGCCGGAGGCGTTGAGCGGGAACTCGTCGAGCACGAGCACCACCGACGGCACCATGTACGCGGGCAACCGCTCCGCCAGGTCCTCGCGCAGCAGCTCGGTGTCCACCCGCACGTTCGGCGCGGGAATGACGTAGGCGACGAGCTGGTCGCCGGTGTGCTGGTCACCGCGGACCACCACGACCGACTGGGCGACCTCGTCCAGCGCGGTGAGCGCGGTCTCGATCTCGCCGAGCTCGATCCGCAGACCGCGCAGCTTCACCTGGAAGTCGGTGCGGCCCAAGTACTCCAGCTCGCCCGAGGACGTCCAGGCGACCAGGTCACCGGTGCGGTACATGCGCTCACCGGCGGCACCGTAGGGGTTGGCCACGAAGCGGTCGCTGGTCAGATCCGGCCGCGCGACGTACCCGCGGGCCAGCTGGGTGCCCGCGAGATACAGCTCACCCGCGACGCCGACCGGCACCGGGCGCAGCCGCGCATCCAGCACGTACACCTGGGTGTTGTAGACCGGCGCGCCGATCGGGACGGTGTCGGTGTCGGTGTCGACGACCTCGTGGAAGGTGACGTCGACCGCGGCCTCGGTCGGGCCGTACAGGTTGTGCAGCGCCGCACCGGTCAGCTCACGCAGTCGATGCGCGGGCTTGGGCGGCAGCGCCTCACCGGAGGCGAACACCAGCCGCAGCGAATCACACTGCGCCGCAGCGGCATCGGCGACGAACACCGCGAGCATCGACGGCACGAAGTGGGTGACGGTGATCCGCTCGGTGCTGATCACCTCGGCCAGGTAGGCCGGATCGCGGTGCCCGTCCGGCTTCGCGACGACCAGTCGCGCGCCGATCTGCAAGGGCCAGAAGAACTCCCACACCGACACGTCGAAGGTGGCGGGCGTCTTCTGCAACACCGCGTCGGTGGTCTCCAACCCGTAGGCGGACTGCATCCACACCAGGCGGTTCACGATCGCCGCGTGCGAAACACCGACGCCCTTGGGGCGGCCGGTGGAGCCGGACGTGAAGATCACGTACGCGGTGTTGGTCGGCCGCAACGGCGCCCGGCGATCCGCGTCGGTGATCGCCGCTTCGGACAGCCCGCTCAGATCGAGCAGGTCGATGCGCACCTGCGCGGTATCGATGTCGAGATCGGTGCCGGAGGTCAGCACGCACACCGGATCGGCCGTGGCCAGAATGTATTCCGTGCGCTCGGCCGGGTGATCCGGGTCCAGCGGCACGTAGGCGCCACCGGCCACCGCGACCGCGTACATGCCGACGACGAGATCGATCGAGCGCCGCATACCCAGCGCCACATAAGATTCCGCGCCGACACCGCGAGCGATGAGCCAGCGGGCCAGCTGGTTGACCTTCCCGGCGAACTCGTCGTAGGACAGATGTGTCCCCTCGAAGCTCAGCGCGGTTGCTTCGGGCGTGCGTCCGGCCTGCTCGTAGAACTTCGAGACGAGCGTCGCGGCCGCATCCACCTCGTGCGCGGTGTCGTTCCAGCCGGACACCACGAGCTCGCGCTCCGCGGTATCGAGCAACTCGATATCGCCCACCGGCACAGTCGGTTCGGTGGTGATCGCGGTCAGCACACGGATCAAGCGATCGGCGATGCGCCGCACGGTCTGCTCGTCGAACAGGTCACGCAGGTAACCCGCGCGGATCCGCAGTCGCGAATCCAGCTGGGCGATCAGCGTCAACGGGTAGTGCGTGGCATCGGCCGCGTCGAGGCCGACCACCGCCATACCGTCGATGTCCGACGCCTGTTCCTGGAGTCCCGCGGCATCCACCGGGTAGGACTCGAACACCACCAGCGTGTCGAACAGTCCACCGATGCCCGCGGCGGACTGGATGTCCGCGAGGCCGACGTAGTGGTGATCGAGCAGATCCGCCTGCTCGCCCTGGGTCCGGGCCAGCAGCTGCTGCGCGGACTCCGCCGGGTCGAAGCGCACCCGCACCGGCACGGTGTTGATGAACAGGCCGACCATCGACTCCACGCCGGACAGGTCCGCGGGGCGCCCGGACACCGTGGTGCCGAACAGCACGTCGTCCCGGCCGGTCATCCGGCCGATGAGGATGCCCCATGCGGTCTGCAGCACGGTGTTCGGCGTGACGCCGAGCGAGCCGGCCAGCGCGGTGAGCCGCGCGGTGGCCGCCTGGTCGAGCTCGAAGAAGTACTCGCCGGACAGCGAGGTGATCTCGCGCCCGGCATCCGGGCGAGCCAGCAGCGTCGGCTCGGTGACACCGCGCAGCGCGTCGGTCCACGCGGCCACCGAGGCCGAATGATCCTGCTGCGCGGTCCATTCCAAGAAGTGCCGGTAGGACCGCACGGCGGGCAGCACGCTGGTGTCCGCGTGTGCCGCGTACAGCACCAGCAGGTCCTGCATGAGCAGCGGCATGGACCAGCCGTCGAGCAGGATGTGGTGGTTGGCCACCACGAACTGCCAGCGGTCGCGCGCCACCTGGATCAGGGTGAAGCGGATCAGCGGCGGCTCGGTCAGATCGAAGCGCTGCGTCCGGTCGGCGGCGATGAGGTCGTCGCCGTTGCCCTGCTCGATCCGGTCGTGCTCGGACCAGGCGACCCGGACGCTGTCCAGCACCACCTGCACCGGACTGCCGTCCCGATCGGTGACGAACGCGGTGCGCAGGTTCTCGTAGCGGTCCACCAGAGCCTGCGCGGCCGAACGCAACCGGGCCGCGTCCACCCGGCCGGTGAGGGTGAGCACCGCCTGCGCGGTGTACACGTCCACCGAGGTGGCGGCGAGCCTGGCGTGGAACAGCAGACCGGCTTGCAGCGCGGACAGCGGCCAGATATCGGCCAGGTTCGGGAAGCGCCGCTCCCAGCCGTCGATGTCGCCCTGTGTGCTGCGCACCAGGGCAAAGTCCGACGGGGTGTGCCCGCCCGCGCCGGTCGAATTGGCATGCCGGGCAACCGCTTCCAGCGCGGTCGTCCACAGTTCACCGAATTCGCGCACGGCGGCGGCGTCGAGCAGCGTCGACGGGTAGCCGATGTTCGCGGTCAGCTTGTCGCCGACCACGATCGCGTTGATGTCCAGCGGCGCCATCGCGGGCATATCCGCGTCGTAGGCCCCGCCCAGCGCGCCGAGCTCGGCGGCCGGGATCCAGCCGAAGCCGCGCAGCGACTCGGGCACATCGCCCTCGGCAACGCGGCCGAGGTAGTTGAAGCTCACCTGGCCGGGCAGCTCGACGGGCAGTTCGGCGGCGGTCTCCGGGTTCAGGTAGCGCAGCAGGCCGTACCCGACACCCTTGTCCGGCACCGCGAGCAGCTGCTCCTTGATCGCCTTGACGGCCTGGCCCAGTGCGGGTCCACCGGCCAGCGCGGCATCGATGTCGATGCCGGACAGCTCGAAGCGGACCGGGAAGATCGCGGTGAACCAGCCGACCGTGCGCGAGAGGTCCGCGCCGGGCACGATGTCCTCTTCGCGGCCGTGGCCCTCCAGGCGGATCAGCAGCGACTCGTCGCCGCGGGTACCGGCCCGGCGCGCCCGCCACTTGGCGGTCGCCAGGGCCAGCGCGGTGAGCAGACCGTCGTTCACGCCGCCGTGGAACAGGGCGGGCACCGTGGTCAGCAAGGCCTTGGTGACCTCGGCGGACACCTCGACCTGCAGCTTCTCGATGACACCCGAGGTGTCGAGCGCCGGGTCCATCGGACGCTCGGTCAGCAGCGGATCGGCCGCGTCGACCACCGAACGCCAGTGGTCGAGTTCGGCGACCCGCTCGGCACTGCGCGCCTCGCGTTCGAGCGCGTGCGCCCAGGCCCGCATCGAGGTGGCCGGTGCGACCAGCTCGGGCTGCTGGCCCGCGGTGCGCTGCCCCCAGGCCGCGACGAAGTCGGGCACCAGGATGCGCCAGGAGACGCCGTCGACCACCAGGTGGTGGCCGACGACGATCAGCCGTCCGGCGCGCTCGCCGTTGGAGGGCTCCAGCCAGACGAACCGAATGACCACGCCCGCAGCGGGATCCAGCCGATCCAGCGAGGAATCCAGTGCGGCGGAGGCGATCTCGATCAGCTCGGCATCGTCGGCGGCCGCGTCGAAGGTGACGTGGTCGACCAGTGCGTCGACGTCCACAGTGCCGGCAGCGGCGGTTTCGAGGATCCACTCCCCCTCGACCTGCCGCAGGCTCGCCCGCAGCATGTCGTGCCGGTCGATCACCGCGCCGACGGTCGCGACGATGCCTGCCCGGTCGATGCCGACCGGCAGTTCCAGCGCGAGGGTCTGGTTGAACCGGTGGAACGAGCCGCGCCGCTCCGCCATGAACCGCACCACCGGGGTCAGCGGCATCGGGCCGACGCCACCACCGGGCAGTTCGGCGAGCACCACGGCCGAAGCCGCCGCGGCGTCCGCAGTCTCGGCCACCGCGGCCAGCCCGGCCACGGTGCGCTGCTCGAAGACGTGGCGTGGGCTGAAGACCACGCCGCGCGCCTTGGCCCGCGAGACCAGCTGGATGGAGACGATGCTGTCGCCGCCCAGTGCGAAGAACGAGTCGTCGACGCCGACCCGCTCCACCCCGAGCACCTCGGCGAACACCTCGGCGATGGCCTGCTCGACCGGCGTGCGCGGCGCCCGGAACACGACCTCGGTCGCGAACACCGGCTCCGGCAACGCCTTTCGGTCCAGCTTGCCGACGGGGGTGAGCGGTACCCGATCGATCACCATGATCGAGGACGGCACCATGTACGCGGGCAGCCGGTCCTCGACGAAGCCGGTCAGCGCGGCGACGTCGATCGAACGACCCGGTGCCGCAACGACATACGACACCAGCGAGGTGGCACCGGCCGCGCCCTTGTGGCCGACGGTGACCGCGAAGTCGACGTTCTCGTGCGCGGCCAGGGCCGCGTCGATCTCGCCGAGCTCGATGCGGAAACCACGCACCTTCACCTGGAAGTCGGACCGGCCGACGTATTCGACCTCGCCGGTGCGGGGCCCACCCGTCGCCCGGCCACCACCCCCCATCGAATCGCTTCGCGATGCAGGCACCCATCTGACCACGTCACCAGTGCGGTACATCCGCGCGCCGGGGACCGCCGGATTCGCCACGAAACGGTCGGCGGTCAGGCCGGGACGCGCGTGGTAACCGCGGGCCAGCTGGATGCCCGACAGATAGAGCTCACCCGCGACACCCACCGGAACGGGCCGGAGCTGGGCGTCCAGGATCAGCGACTGCATGCCCCGGGTCGGGCCACCGATGGTGACCAGATCGCCCGGCGTCAGCGCGTCGCTGATGTTGGTCATGATGGTGGTCTCGGTCGGGCCGTAGCCGTTGTGGAAGCGCCGACCCGAACCGTCCGGCGCGCCACCCCACTTGGTGACCAGATCGGCGGGCACCGCCTCACCACCGGCCACGATCACCCGCATGTCGGCCAGCGCGGCCGGATCGAGCGAGGCGAGCACCGACGGCGTGATGAACGCGTGCGTGACGCGCTCGGCGCGGATCAGCTCGGCCAGTTCGTCGCCGCCGTACACACCGGGCGGGCAGACCACCAGGGTGCCGCCGCGGCCGATCGCCAGCAGGAACTCGAGGATCGAGGCGTCGAAACTCGGCGACGCGAAATGCAGTGCGCGCGTAGACGAGTCGACGTCGTAGCGCGCGTTCTGCTCGTCCCGGAAGTTGGCGAGACCGGCGTGGGTGACCACGACGCCCTTGGGCACACCGGTGGAACCGGAGGTGTAGATGACATAGGCGGGGTGCACCGGGCTGACCGGCCGCACCCGATCGGCATCGGTGATCGCGGCCGCGTCGAAGCCGGACAGCTCCAGCTCGTCCAGCACCAGCCACTCGACCGAGTCCGGCAGGTCGGCGCGCACCGAGGTGACGGTCAGGCCGACCGGGGAGCCCGAATCGGTGACCATGTGCGCGATGCGGTCGGCCGGGTAGGTCGGGTCGATCGGCACGAAGGCCGCACCGGACTTGGCGACCGACCATTCGGCGAAGTACGAGTCGTCCGAGCGCGGTACCGCGACCGCGACCAGGTCCTCGGTACCGAGACCACGCTCGATCAGCAAGCGGGCCAACCGGTTCGAGCGTTCGTCGAGCTCGGCGTAGGACGTGGTCCTGCCCTGGAACACGACGGCGGGGGCCGCCGGGTCGATGGCGGCGGCCTCGGCCAGCAGCTCCGGCAGCGTGCGCGGCGGCGTGGCCTGCGCGCCGGTGCGCGCGGTCAGGTCGGCCCGCTCGGCGGCGTCGAGCACGTCGATCCGACCGACCGGGACGGCCGGGTTGGCGGCGATCGCCTCGAGCACCCGCTGCCAGCGCTGCGCGATCTCGGCGGCGGTCGACTCGTCGAACAGGTCGGTGGCGTAGGTGAGCGCCAAAGCCATGCCCGCCGTGCCGGGTTCGCCCTGCTCCGACAGCGTGAACTGCAGGTCGAAGCGCGCCACGTTCTCTTCGAGATCCAGCGCCGACACCGACAGACCCGGCAGTTCGAGGGTGGTGCGATCCAGGTTCTGGAAGGCCAGCATCACCTGGAACAGCGGGTTGCGCGCCTGCGAGCGTTCCGGTGCGAGCAGCTCCACCAGTCGTTCGAAGGGCACGTCGGCGTTGCCGTAGGCATCGAGGTCGGTGCGCCGCACCCGATCGACCAGCTCGGTGAACGATTCACCGGCGTCGATCCCGGTGCGCAGCACCAAAGTGTTGACGAACATGCCGACCAGGTCGTCGAGCGCCTGCTCGCCGCGGCCCGCGATCGGCGTGCCGACCGCGATGTCGTCCGCGCCGGACAGCCGCGACAGCAGCACGGTGAGCGCGCCGTGCATGACCATGAACAGCGACGCACCGCGCTGGCGTGCAATGTCTTCCAGCGCGGCGATCAGCTCGGCGGGCAGCTCGCGGTGCAGCGTCGCGCCGCGCAGCGAGGCGATCGCCGGGCGCGGCCGGTCCGCGGGCAGGGTCAGCTCGTCCGGGACACCGTCGAGCACGCGCTGCCAGTGCGCCACCTGGCGCGCCATCAGCGAGTCCGGATCGTCCTCGGTGCCGAGGACCTCCCGCTGCCAGACCGCGAAGTCGGCGTACTGCACGGTCAGCGGCGCCCAGCCGGGCGCGCTGTCCTGGGTGCGGGCCGAGTAGGCGAGCATCACGTCGCGGGTCAGCGGTCCCATGGAGAAACCGTCGGCCGCGATGTGGTGCACCACGACGACGAGCACGTGCTCGTCCGGGCCCGCGCTGTAGAGCCGGGTGCGCAGCGGAACCTGTTCGGCCACATCGAATCCGGTGGTGACGAAGTCGGTCACCACGGCGGTCAGGTCGGCCGGATCCACCTGCACCGGGTGCAAGTCGAGCGCGATGTTCTCGGCGGGCACGATCACCTGGACCGGGGTGCCGCCGTGCTCCGGGTAGCGGGTGCGCAGCGATTCGTGCCTGCGCACCACGTCGGCCACCGCGAGCCGCAGCGCGGCCACATCGAGGGCGCCGGTCAGCCGGATCGCGATCGGCAGGTTGTAGGCGGCCGAGGAGGTGTCGTACTTGTTCAGGAACCACATGCGCTGCTGCGCGAACGACAGCGGCACCAGCGCGTCGGCCGGCCGGGGCCGGGCGACGAGGCGGGCCCGGGCGGCACCGTCGGCGTGCGACTCCACCCTGGCGGCCAGCGCCGCCACGGTGGGCGCCTCGAACAGCGCGCGCACCGCGACCGTGGTGCCGAGCGCGGCGCCGATGCGGGAGACGACCCTGGTGGCGATGAGCGAGTTGCCGCCGAGCTCGAAGAAGTCGTCGTCGACGCCGACCCGCGGCAGGTCGAGCACCTCGGCGAACACCGCGGCCACGGTCTCCTGCACCGGGGTGACGGGCGCGCGGAAGGCGCGGGCCTGCACGGCGGGCGCGGGCAGCGCGCGCCGATCGAGCTTTCCGTTGACCGTCAACGGAATCCACTCGAGCCGCACCAGTGCCGAGGGCACCATGTACGACGGCAGCCGCTCGGCGGCGCCGTCGCGGACCTGGTCGAGCACCGGGACCACATCGGGCTCGGCGACCACGTAGGCCACGATCCGCTGATCGCCCGGCTGGTCCTCGCGCACGATGACCGCCGCCTGGGCGATGCCCGGCTGGGCCAGGATCGCGGACTCGATCTCGCCGAGCTCGATGCGGAAGCCGCGCACCTTCACCTGATCGTCGGCGCGGCCCAGGTATTCGAGCTCGCCGAAGCGGTTCCAGCGCGCGAGGTCACCGGAGCGGTACAGGCGGGAGCCCGCCGCGTCCGAGCCGCCGAGCGGGTTGGCGACGAACCGGGTGGCCGACAGATCGGGGCGGCCGAGGTAGCCACGCGCCAATTGCGGTCCCGCGACATACATTTCGCCCGCGACACCGACCGGGACCGGCCGCAGCCGGTTGTCGAGCACGTACACCCGCAGACCGGCGATGGCCCGGCCGACCACGCTGCCGGAGGCGGCCGCGATGGTCGCGGCGTCCAGCGCGCGGTAGGACACGTGCACCGTGGTCTCGGTGATGCCGTACATGTTGACCAGCAAGGGAGCCGAATCACCGTGGCGGGCAACCCAATCCGAGAGCCTGCGCAGTTCGAGGGCCTCGCCGCCGAACACCACGTAGCGCAGGGCCAGCGGTGCGGCGTCCGGCGCGGCATTGCGATCCGCTTCGGCCAGTTGGTAGAACGCGGACGGGGTCTGGTTGAGCACCGTGACCCGTTCGGCGCGCAGCAGTTCCAGGAACTGCTCGGGCGAGCGCGAGGTGTAGTAGTCGACCACCACGAGGGTGCCGCCGAACAGCAGCGGGCCCCACAGCTCCCACACCGAGAAGTCGAAGGCGTAGGAGTGGAAGAGCGTCCACACGTCGTCGGGGCCGAAACCGAAGTCCCGATCGGTATTCGCGAACAGCCGCACCACATTCCGGTGCGCGACCGCGACACCCTTCGGGCGGCCGGTCGAGCCGGAGGTGTAGATCACGTACGCGACATGGTCGGGCGAGAGCGCCGCGTTCCGGTCGGCGTCGGTGATCGGCGCGTCGTCGGCGTCCTCGATATTGCCGGTCTCCACGGCGAAGCCGTCCAGCACCACGCTCGGCAGCTGCACCGGCACCGTCACCTGGACCGTCGAGTCCAGGATCACGCTGGTCGGCTGGGAATCGGCGAGCACGTAGGCGATGCGCTCGGCCGGGTAGGTCGGGTCGACCGGCACATAGCCCGCGCCCGTCTTCACCACCGCGACCAGCGCGACCACCAGGTCGAGCGAGCGCGGCAGGATCACCGCGACCAGCGACTCCGGCCCGGCACCGTCCGCAATCAGCCTGCGCGCCAGCACATTCGCGCGCCGGTCCAGCTCGCTGTAGGTCAGCGTCTCGACGCCGAAGCGGGCCGCGATGCGGTTCGGGTGCGCGGCAACGGCCGCGTCGAACACGGTCACCAGCGTGGTCGCGGGCTCCCCGAAAAGACCTGCGCCGCCGTCCATTCCGGACGACACCCAGCGCTGGGAGACATCGAGGCGCTCGGCCTCGCCGAGCAGATCGATATCGCCGACGGCGATCTCGGGATCCTCGGCGATGGTCTGCAGCACGCGCACCAGGCGGTCGGCGAACGAGGCCACCGTCTCCGGATCGAACAGTTCGGTGGCGTAGTTCCAGGACATGGCCAGCGCGCCGTCCGCGGTCTCGCCCACGGTCAGCTGCACGTCGAACTTGGCGGTGCCCGGGTCGAATTCGACGACGTCGAGGTCGAGACCGGGCAACTGCACGGTGCCCATCTCGGCGGCCGAGGCCGCCTCGAAGGTCAGCGCGACCTGGAACAGCGGGTGATGCGCCTGCGAGCGGGCCGGGCTGATCACATCGACCAGTCGCTCGAACGGCACGTCGGCGTTGCCGAAGGCGGCCAGGTCGGTCCGGCGCACCTGCTCGAGCAGGTCGCTGAACCGCGCGGCCGGGTCGACCTCGCTGCGCAGCACCAGGGTGTTGACGAACATGCCGACCAGGTCGTCGAGCGCCCGTTCGCCACGTCCGGCGATCGGCGTGCCGATGGCGATATCGGTGCTGTTGGACAGCCTGCCCGCCCACGCGGCCAGCGCGGCGTGCACGACCATGAACAGCGTGACGCCGCGGCGGCGGGCCAGCTCGGCCAGTGCGGCGTGCAGTTCGGCATCGACGGAGAAGCCGTGCGTGCCACCAGCATTGGTGGCGATCTCCGGGCGAGGGCGGTCGGCGGGCAGCTCGAGCTGATCGGGCAGATCGCGCAGCTGCTCGACCCAGTAGGCGATCTGCTGGGCGGCCACCGATTCCGGATCGTGCTCGACGCCGAGCACGTCGCGCTGCCACAGCGCGTAGTCGGCGTACTGCACGTCCAGGGGCGCCCAGGCGGGTGTTTCGCCGCGGGTGCGCTCGCTGTAGGCGACGACCACGTCACGCAGCAGCGGCCGCAGCGAGAAGCCGTCGGCGCTGATGTGGTGCATGACCAGCACCACAACGTGATTGCGCTCATCAAGGCTGAGCAGGCTTGCGCGGAAGGCGATCTCGCGGGTGACGTCGAAGTGGTGGCTCGCCAGCTCGACGATGCGCCCGGGCAGCTCGGCAACGGTGACCGGCTCGGCGGTGACCGTGAACGACACCTCGGATACGGGCAGGATGTGCTGGTAGCCGGTGCCTTCCAGCTCGGGGTAGACGGTGCGCAGCGCCTCGTGGCGGGCCAGCACGTCGCCGATCGCGGCGTTGAGCGCGTCGACATCGAGTTCGCCGGTGAGCCGGATGGCGACCGGGATGTTGTTGACCGCCGTGCGGTTGTCGAACCGGTTGAGGAACCACATCCGCTGCTGGGCGAGCGACAGCGGCACCAGATCGGTGCGCTCCTGCGGCACCAGCGGCGCCCGGCCGCCCTGTCCCGCAGCGGTTTCCACCCGGGCGGCGAGCGCGGCGACGGTCGACGCCTCGAACAGCACGCGCACCGGAACCTGGGTGTCCAGCGCCTCGCCGAGTCGCGCGGCCACCTGGGTGGCCACCAGCGAGTTGCCACCCAGCTCGAAGAAGTCGTCGTCCAGGCCGACCCGCTCGACACCGAGCACGGCGGCGAAGGTGTCGGCGACGATCTCCTGCACCGGTGTGCTCGGCGCGCGGAAGGTCTTGGCCGCGAACGTCGGTTCCGGCAGCGCCTTGCGGTCCAGCTTGCCGGAGGGGTTCAGCGGGAACTCGTCGAGCTCCACGTAGGCCGAGGGCACCATGTACGCGGGCAGCTGCACGCCGAGCGCGGCCTTGACCGACTCGACGTCCAACGCGCGGTCCGGGTTACCGACCACGTAGGCCACGAGCTGATCGCCGGTCCGCTCGTCGGTGCGCACCAGCACCACCGCCTGCGCCACCGATTCCAGTGCGGTGAGCGCGTTCTCGATCTCGCCGAGCTCGATCCGCAGACCGCGCAGCTTCACCTGGAAGTCGGTGCGGCCCAAGTACTCCAGTTCACCGTCCGCGGTCCAGGAGACCAGGTCACCGGTGCGGTACATGCGCTCGGCGTCGCCGAACGGGTTCGCGATGAACCGCTCGGTGGTGAGGTCAGGGCGGGCCACGTAGCCGTGGGCCAGCTGCGCGCCGGCCAGATACAACTCGCCGGGCACGCCGACCGGGACCGGCCGCAGCCGCGAATCCAGCACGTACACCTGGGTGTTGAACACCGGGGCGCCGATCGGCACCGAGCTGGTGTCCGCCTCGGTCACCTCGTGGAAGGTGACGTCGACGGCGGCCTCGGTGGGGCCGTACAGGTTGTGCAGCCGGGCGCCGGTCAGCGCGCGCAACCGCTGCGCGGTGACCGCGGGCAGCGCCTCACCGGAGGCGAAAACGTTACGCAGACTGCCGCATTCGGCCGCCCGCTCCTCGGCGACGAACACCGAGAGCATGGACGGCACGAAGTGCACCGTGGTGACGCGCTCCTCGATGATCAGGCGCGCCAGGTAGGCGGGGTCGCGGTGGCCGTCCGGCTTGGCGACCACCAGGCGGGCGCCGACCTGCAAGGGCCAGAAGAACTCCCACACCGACACGTCGAAGGTGGCAGGCGTCTTCTGCAGCACCACGTCGTAGGCCGCGAGGCCGTACTCGGCGTGCATCCAGACCAGGCGGTTGACGATGGCCGCGTGCGAGACCGCGACACCCTTCGGGCGACCGGTCGAGCCCGAGGTGAAGATCACGTAGGCGGTGTTGGCCGGGCGCAGCGGCTTGTGCCGGTCCGCGTCGGTCAGCGGCGCGTCGGAGAACTCGGACAGGTCGAGCTGATCGATGCGCACCTGGCGCGAGCCCGTCGACTCCAGGTCGGAGCCGGAGGTCAGCACGCACACCGGGCGCGCGGTCTCCAGGATGTAGTCGGTGCGCTCGGCCGGGTGATCCGGGTCGAGCGGCACGTAGGCGCCGCCCGCCGCGTTCACCGCGTACATGCCCACGACCAGATCGATCGAGCGCCGCATGCCCAGCGCCACATACGATTCCGGGCCGACGCCGTTCTGCTTGAGCCAGCGCGCCAGGCGGTGCACCCGGCCGGCGAACTCGGCGTAGGACAGACTTGTCCCCTCGAAGGTCACCGCGTGTGCGTCGGGCGTGCGTGCGACCTGTGCTTCGAACAGCGAAACCAGGGTCGCCGCGGCGTCGCCGACCGGCGAGGTCAGGGCCGCGTCCACCGGGAATTCGGTGTCGTTCCACTGCTCGACGACCAGCGCGCGCTCGGCCGGGTCCAGCAGCTCGATATCGCCCACGGCCGCCGTCGGTGCGGCGGCGACACCGCCGAGCACGCGAAGGAAGCGCTCGGCGAAGGTGTTCGCGAAGGCGACGTCGAAAAGGTCAGTGGCGTAGAGAAGTTCGGCGTCCATCGCCGCTTCGGTGCCCTGCACCTCGCTCAGCGTGAGTTGCAGGTCGAACTTCGCGGTCGGCTGGTCGATGCCGAGCTCGGACACCGTCAGGCCCGGCAGCTCGAGCGATGCGCGGCCCAGGTTCTGGAACGACAGCATCACCTGGAACAGCGGATGCCGCGCCTGCGAACGGGCTGGGTTGAGCACCTCGACCAGCCGCTCGAACGGCACGTCGGCGTGCGCGAAGGCCTGCAGATCCCGCTCGCGGACCTGCGCAAGCAGGTCGGCGAACGACGCGTCGGTGTCGACCTGGGCGCGCAGCACCAGGGTGTTGACGAACATGCCGACCAGGTCGTCCAGGGCCTGCTCGCCACGACCCGCCACCGGGATGCCGATGGCGATGTCGTCGGAGCCGCTGAGCCGGGCGAGCAGTGCCGCGAAGGCGCTGTGCACCACCATGAACAGCGTGGTGCCGTGCGCGTGCGCGACCCGGTTCAGCTCGTCGATCAGCTCGCCGGGCACCCGGAAGCGGTGTGTCCCAGCCTGATACGACGCGACGGCGGGCCGGGGACGCCCGGCCAGGCGCAGCTCGTCGGGCAGGCCGGCGAGCGCGGTGCGCCAGTAGTCCAGCTGCTCGGAGATCAGCGAGGTCGGATCGTCCTCGGCACCGAGCGTCTGCCGCTGCCACAGCGCGAAATCCACGTACTGGACCGCGAGCGGCGGCCAGCCCGGCTCGGACGCCGAGGTGCGCGCCACGTAGGCGGTCATCAGGTCGCGAACCAGCGGGCGCATCGAGAAGCCGTCCGCCGCGATGTGGTGCACCACGACCACCAGGACGTAATCCTGGTCGCCGAGCTGGTAGGCGCGCAGCCGCACCGGCGGCTCGGCCGTCACGTCGAAGCCACGCTCGACGAATTCGTACATGGCGCCGAGCAACTGGCCCTCGGCGACCGGGAAGACCTCCAGGTCGGGGATCGCCCTGGTGGCGGGCAGCACCCGCTGATAGGCGAGGCCGTCCTGGGACGGGTAGACGGTGCGCAGTGATTCGTGCCGCGCGACCACGTCGGCGACCGCGCCACGCAGCGCGTCCAGATCCAGCGCGCCCTCCAGCCGCACCGCGGCCGGAATGTTGTTGGCGGCGGAGTCGGCGTCGAAGCGGTTGAGGAACCACATCCGCTGCTGCGCGAGCGAGAGCGGCGGGTGCTCGGGACGCACCTGTGCCGTCAGCGCCTGGCGCGCACCGGTTCCCGCCCGCGACTCGACCCGGGCGGCCAGCGCGGCCACCGTAGGCGCCTCGAACAGCGCCCGCACACCGACCTCGGTGTCCAGCGCCGCGCTCAGCCGCGCCACCACCTGGGTGGCGACCAGGGAGTTGCCGCCGAGCTCGAAGAAGTCGTCGTCCACGCCGACGCGCGGCAGCCCGAGCAGCTCGGCGAAGACCTCCGCGACGATCTCCTCGATCGGGGTGGCGGGCGCACGGAAACGCTTGGCCTCGAACACCGGAGCGGGCAGCGCCTTGCGATCGAGCTTGCCGCTGGCGTTGACCGGGAAGGAGTCGAGCACGACCAGCGCGGCCGGAATCATGTAGCCGGGCAGCGTTTCGGCCAAGGCGGCCTTGACCGCGTCCGGGTCGATCACCGAATCCGATTCGGCGACAACGTAACCCACCAGCTGATCGCCGGCGTGCGGGTCGGTCCGCACCACGACGACCGACTGCGCGACACCGGGCTGCGCGAGCAGCGCGGCCTCGATCTCGCCGAGCTCGATCCGCAGACCGCGCAGCTTCACCTGGAAGTCGGTGCGGCCCAGGTACTCCAGCTCGCCGTCCGCGGTCCAGGTAACGAGGTCACCGGTCCGGTACATCCGCGCGCCGGGGGCGCCGTACGGATTGGCGACGAAGCGATCCGAGGTCAGGTCCGCGCGACCGAGGTAGCCGACGGCGAGCTGATCGCCCGCGAGATAGAGCTCACCCGCGACACCCGGTGCGACGGGGTGCAACCTGGCATCGAGCACGAAGACGCGGGTGTTCCACACCGGCCTGCCGATCGGCACCGAGACCGTATCCGCATCCGTCGCTTCGTGATACGTGACGTCGACGGCGGCCTCGGTCGGGCCGTACAGGTTGTGCAGCCTGGCGCCGGTCAGCTCGCGCAGCCGCTGCGCGGTCTGCGCGGGCAGCGCCTCACCGGAGGCGAACACCTGCCGCAGCCGCGACGACGGATAGCCGTCCGCGTCGCCGGACTCGGTGCCGAGGGTGGAGACGAACACCGACAGCATCGACGGCACGAAGTGCGCCGTGGTGATGCCCTGCTCGGCGATGAGCTGCGCGAGATACACCGGGTCGCGATGGCCGTCCGGCTTCGCGACGACCAGGCGGGCTCCGGTCTGCAAGGGCCAGAAGAACTCCCACACCGACACGTCGAAGGTGGCGGGCGTCTTCTGCAGCACGGCGTCGGCGGGGCCGATCGGGTACTCGTGCTGCATCCACAGCAACCGGTTGACGATCGCGGCATGGCTGACCGCCACACCCTTCGGGCGCCCGGTCGAACCCGAGGTGAAGATGACGTAGGCGGTGTTGTCCGGCCGCAGCGGCCGGGTGCGTTCGGCATCGGTGATCGGCGCACCGCTGGAGGCGGCCATGCCCGGCACGCCCTCGATGCCCTCGATCGCGATGACCGAGACCTCGCGCTGCAGGTCGATGCCGAACCCGTCGGCGGACCGGTACAGGATCATCCGCGGGCGGGCGGTGTCCACGATGTGGTTGATCCGGTCGGCGGGCTGATCCGGGTCCAGCGGCACGTAAGCCGCACCCGTCTGCAGCACCGCGTACATGGCGATGACCAGCTCGTTGGAGCGGCGGATCGACAGTGCGACAAGCGATTCCGGGCCGACACCGGCCTTGATCAGCTGCCTGGCGATGCGGTTGGCCCGCACCTGCAGTTCCCGGTAGGTGAGCCGTTCCTCGTCGAAGACCAGCGCCACCGCGTCCGGCGTCGCCGCGGCCTGCGCGTCGAACAGCGAGACCAGCGTCTCGGCGGGCACCTGGTGCGCGGTGTCGTTCCAGTCGACCAGCACCTGCGCCTGCTCTTCGGGCGCGAGCAGATCGATGTCGCCGATCGGCACTGTCGGGTCGGCGGTGACCGCAGCGAGCACGCGGTCCAGTCGCCGCGCGAACGCGGCCACCGTGTCCGGGTCGAAAAGGTCTTCGGCGTAAGAGAATTCGGCCGACATGCCGGCCGCGTCGCCCAGCTCGTCCTGGGTCTCCTGCAGGGTCAGCTGCAAGTCGAACTTGGCCAGGCGCGCGTCGTAGTCGATGCCGTTGACCGACAGGCCCGGCAGTTCCAGGCTGGCCTGCCTGGTGTTCTGGAAGGTCAGCATCACCTGGAACAGCGGATGCCGCGCCTGCGAGCGCGCCGGGTTGAGCACCTCGACCAGCCGCTCGAACGGCACGTCCGCGTGCGCGAAGGCGTGCAGATCCTTCTCCCTGGCCTGCGCGAGCAGGTCCGCGAAGCTGGCCGCGCCGTCGACGTCGGTGCGCAGCACGAGCGTGTTGACGAACATGCCGATCAGGTCGTCCAGCGCGGCCTCACCGCGCCCGGCCACCGGCGTGCCGATGGCGATGTCGGCGGTGCCGCTGGCGCGGGCCAGCAGCACGGCCAGCGCGCTGTGCATCACCATGAACAGCGAGGCGTTGTGCCTGCGGCCGAGATCGACCAGCGCGCGCTGGGTTTCCCCGGAGATGACGAACGGGTAGGTGCCGCCGCGATAGGACGCCGCGGCGGGCCGCGGGCGATCCGAGGGCAGCACCAATTCGTCGGGCAGATCGGCGAGTTCGCGGGCCCAGTACCGAATCTGGTTGGAGATCAGCGAACTCGGGTCGTCCTCGGAGCCGAGGACCTCGCGCTGCCACAGCGCGTAGTCCGCGTACTGGACGGGCAACGCCGACCAGGCCGGCGCCTCCCACGAGGTGCGCGCGGCGTAGGCCACCATCACGTCGCGGGCCAGCGGGCCCATCGACCAGCCGTCGGCGGAGATGTGGTGCACCACCATGCCGAGCACGTACTCGGTCTCGCTGATCTCGAAAAGCCTTGCGTGCAACGGCACTTCGTTGGTCACGTCGAACGCCATCGAGGCCAGCTGGACCAGGTGGTCGATCAGGTTGTGCTCGGTCACCGGCACCGGCGTCAGGTCGGGCACGATCTGCGCCGCGTCCAGCACCACCTGCACCGGCCCGGTCTTGGTCTCCGGGAACACGGTGCGCAGCGACTCGTGCCGGTCGATCACGTCGATGACCGCGACCTGCAGCGCGGCCACGTCGAGATCGCCGGAGAGCCGGATGGCGACCGGGATGTTGTTGACCGCCGAGGCGGTGTCGAACCGGTTGAGGAACCACATGCGCTGCTGGGCGAGCGACAGCGGCACCTCCTCCGGGCGGTTGCGGGCCACCAGCGCCTTGCGCGCGCCGTCGCCAGCGTGCGACTCCACCCGGGCCGCGAGCGCGGCCACGGTGGACGCCTCGAACAGCATGCGCACCGGCACCCGGGTGTCCAGCGCGATACCGAGGCGCGAGGCGACCTGCGTTGCGATCAGCGAGTTGCCGCCGAGCTCGAAGAAGTCGTCGTCGACGCCGACCCGGTTGATGCCGAGCACCTCGCCGAAGATCTGCGCGACGATCTCCTCGATCGGCGTTGTCGGCGCACGGAATTCGCGCACCTCGAACACCGGCGCGGGCAGCGCCTTGCGGTCCAGCTTGCCGCTCGGGTTGAGCGGGAACGCCTCCAGCACCACGATCGCCGACGGCACCATGTAGGCGGGCAGCGTGCGGTGCAGCGCGTTCTTGATGTTGTCGATGTCGACCGGGCCGGCCGGGGTGACGACGTAGGCGACGAGCTGATCGCCCGCGACGGTGTCCATGACGAGCACGACCGCCTGGGTGACGGCCGGGTGGTCGAGCAGCGCGGCCTCGATCTCGCCGAGCTCGATGCGCTGGCCGCGGAACTTCACCTGGAAGTCGGTGCGGCCGATGTATTCCAGCACGCCCGCGGCGCCGACCTCGGGGTCGCGCGGCTCGACCCAGCGCACCAGGTCACCGGTGCGGTAGAGCCGCGCGCCGGGCGCGCCGAACGGGTCGGCGACGAAGCGTTCCGCGCTCAGGTCGGGGCGGCCGTGGTAGCCGCGGGCGGTCTGCACGCCGCCCAGGTACAGCTCGCCGGGCACGCCGACCGGCACCGGGGCCAGGCCCGCGTCGAGCACGTAGGTCTGCGCGTTCCACACGGGACGGCCGATCGGCACCGAGCTGGGGGCCACCTCGTTGAGGTGCCAGGCGGTGGCGTGCACGGTGAACTCGGTCGGGCCGTACAGGTTGTGCATCGCGGCGGTGGAGAACTGCCGGAACGCCGTGACGGTGGCGGGCGGCAGCGCCTCACCGGCGACCAGAACCGCACGCAGCGAGGCACATTCGGCGGTCGACGCGGCACCGGCGAATACCGAGAGCATCGACGGCACGAACGAGGTCATGGTGACGTGGTGGCGGCCGATGATCTCCGACAGGTACATCGGGTCGCGGTGCCCGTCGGGCGCGGCGATGAGCATGCGGGCGCCGACGGCCAAGGTGCCGAACAGTTCCCACACCGACACGTCGAAGGTGACCGGCGTCTTCTGCAGGATCACATCGGCCGGGCCGATGCGGTATTCGCCGGTGATCCAGGCGATCTGGTTGAGCACGCTGGCGTGGCTGACCGCCACACCCTTGGGCCGACCGGTGGAGCCGGAGGTGTAGAGCACGTAGGCGGTGTTCGCGGGGCGCAGCGGCCCGCGCCGCTCCGCGTCGGTGACCGGCTCGTCGCCGAACTCGCTCAAATCCAGGGTGTCGAGGGCGAGTACCGGGCAGTCCGCCGACTTGACGTCATCGGACAGGGTGGTCAGCACGCACACCGGCGTGGAGTTGGCCAGCACGTACTCGGTGCGCTCGGCCGGGTGATCGGGGTCGATCGGCACGTAGCCGCCGCCCGCGGTCATGGTGGCGTAGATGGCGATCAGCATGTCCACCGAGCGGCGGATTCCGACGGCCACCAAGGTTTCCGGGCCGACGCCCTCGGCGATCAGCTTGCGCGCCAAGCGATTCACCCGAGCCGAGAACTCGGCATAGCTCAGCTGTGCCTGCGGGCCGAACTCGCCTGCGCTGCGGGTGCCGCCGTCGAACAGCACGGCGATGTCGTCGGGCCGTTGCCGGACCTGTTCCTGGAACAGGTCGAGGACGGTCGCCGCGGGCAGTTCGTGCGCGGTCTGGTTCCAGCCGGTGAGCACCGTGGTGCGCTCGGCGTCGTCGAGGATGTCGATGTCGCGCACCGCAACCTGCGGTGTGCTGACGGCGGCTTCGAGCACGCGCAGGTAGCGGCGGCCGAATTCGGCGACGGTGGCGGCGTCGAACAGGTCGGTGGCGAAGGAGACCACCGTGGCCATGCCCGCCGGTTCGCCTTGGGCGCCACGCTCTTCGGTGACGGTCCACTGCAGGTCGAACTTGGCGATGTCGACGTCGAGTTCGTCGGCGGTGACCGAGAGCCCGGGCAATTCCAGTGCCGCGTGCGACATTTCCTGGAACGAGAGCATCACCTGGAACAGCGGATGCCTGGCCTGCGAGCGGGTCGGGTTCAGCACCTCGACCAGGCGCTCGAACGGCACATCGGCGAACGCGAACGCGGCGAGGTCGGTTTCCCTGGTGCGCGCGAGGAATTCGGTGAACGGCTCGCTGCCGTCCACCTCCGAGCGCAGCACCAGCGTGTTGACGAACATGCCGATCAGGTCGTCGAGGGCCTGCTCGCCACGCCCGGCAACGGGGGTGCCGATGGCGATGTCGTCGGTGCCGGACAGGCGAGCCAGCAGCACGGCCAGGGAGGCGTGCATGACCATGAACAGGCTGACGCCCTGGGCGCGGGCCAAGCCCGAAAGCCGCTGGTGCAGTTCGGCATCGATGTCGAAGCTGACCCGGCCGCCGCTGAAGCTCTGCACCGGCGGGCGCGGGCGGTCGGTCGGCAGGTCGAGCTGATCGGGCAGCCCGGCCAATGACCTGCGCCAGTAAGCGATTTCGCGGGCCGCCATCGAACCGGGATCGGACTCGGCGCCGAGCAGCTCGCGCTGCCAGACGCTGAAGTCCTGGTACTGCACCGGCAGCGACGCCCAGCTCGGCGCCTGCCCCGCGGCGCGCGCGAGGTAGGCGGCGGCCACATCGCGGGCCAGCGGCCCGAACGAGAAGCCGTCCGCGGCAATGTGATGCACCACGAACGCGACCGCGTAGTCGGCGACACCGTTGTCCCGGCCGCCGGTCACCGCGTAGACCCGCACCCGGATCGGCAGCTCGCGGGAGACGTCGAACCCGGTGGACGCGAACGCGGTGAGTACACCCTGCAGTTCGGCTTCGGCGATCGGCTCGACCGTGATGCCCAGATCCACCTGGTCCATCGGCAGCACCTGCTGGTAGCCGCCGTCACCGGACTCGGGGAAGATCGTGCGCAGCGATTCCTGGCGCGCGACCACGTCGGTCAGCGCGGCCTGCAACGCGTCCAGATCGACCTGGCCGCGCAACCGCACCACGAACGGCAGGTTGTAGGCGGGCACCGTCGAGTCGAACTGGTTGATGAACCACATCCGCTGCTGCGACAGCGACAGCGGCACCCGCTCGGGCAGCCGCTGGGCCACCAGCGGCGGCCTGGCACCCTCGGTGGCGGTGGCGTTTTCGGCGCGGGCGGCGATCCCGGCCACGGTCGGCGACTCGAACAGCGCCCGCACCCCGATCTGGGTACCGAACGCCACGCCGATCCGCGAGACCACCTGGGTCGCGACCAGCGAGTTGCCGCCGAGGTCGAAGAAGTTGTCGTCGATGCCGATGCGGTCCTGGCTCAGCACGTCGGCGAAGATGCCCGCCACGATCTGCTCGGCCTGGGTACGCGGCGCGCGGAAGCTGGTCTCGTCCACGCTGAACACCGGCTCCGGCAGCGCTTTACGGTCCAGCTTGCCGGAGGTGTTGAGCGGGAAGGCGTCCAGCACCATGACCGACGCGGGCACCATGTAGCTCGGCAGCTTCTCGGCCGCGAACCTGGTCAGCTCCGTCGGATCGACCGAATGCCCCGGCGCGGGAACCACATACGCCACCAGCTGCTGCCCGGTGGCGGTGTCCATCACCAGCACCACGGCCTGGCTGACCGCCGGATGGGCCAGCAGATCGGTCTCGATCTCACCGAGCTCGATGCGCTGACCACGGAACTTCACCTGGAAGTCGGTGCGGCCGATGTATTCCAGCGTGCCCGCGTCGTTCCAGCGCACCAGGTCACCGGTGCGATACATGCGTTCGCCGTTGGCGGACAACGGGTTCGCGACGAAGCGGTCCGCGCTCAGATCCGGGCGGCCGCGATACCCGCGGGCCAGCTGACGGCCACCCAGGTACAGCTCACCCGGTGCGCCGATGGCGGCCGGGCGCAGCCGCGAATCCAGCACGTAGACCGAGACATTCCACTCCGGGATGCCGATCGGCACGGTGACCGTGTCGGCGGCGGTCGCCTCCCAGTAGGTCACCGAGACCGCGGCCTCGGTGGGGCCGTACAGGTTGTGCAGTCCGGCCGAGGTGATCGCGCGGAAACCCGCTGCGGTCTCCGGCGGCAGCGCCTCGCCGATCACGAAAACAGCACGCAGCGTGGCACATTGCGCCGGGGTCGCGTGCGCGACGAACACCGTCAGCATCGACGGCACGAAGTCGGTCACGGTGACCCCGTGCCGCTCGATCATGTCCGCGACGTAGAGCGGATCGCGATGGCCGTCGGGCGCGGCGATGACCAGCTTCGCGCCGACCAGCAACGGCAGGAAGTAGCCCCACAGCGACACGTCGAACGTGGTAGCGGTCTTCTGCAGGTACACGTCGTCGGCGGTCAGCCGGTACTCGTCGAGCATCCACAGCTGCTGATTGACGATCGCGTGATGGGTGACCGCAACGCCCTTGGGGCGACCGGTCGAACCCGAGGTGTAGATGACGTAGGCGGTGTTGTCCGGGCGCAGCGGCGCGAGCCGATCCGCATCGGTCACCGGCTCGGCGGAGTACCCCGACACGTCCAAGGTGTCGATCTGCACCTGCCGCACCGACTCCGGCAGTTCCAGCTCGTCCGCGGAGAGCGTCAGCACACAGACCGGTGCCGCGCTGTCGAGGATGTAGGCGGTGCGATCGGCCGGATGATCCGGATCGATCGGCACATACGCGCCACCGGCCTTCAGCACCGCGTGCATGCCGACGACCAGCTCCAACGACCGCCGCATGCCCAGCGCGACCAGCGATTCCGGGCCGACACCGTCGGCGATCAGGTACCGGGCCAGCCGGTTGACGCGGGCGTCGAACTCGGCGTACGTCAGCGTCGCGGAGCGACTCGATGAGGGGTGGTGGCCGGGCGACGGGTGGGCCAGCGTCGCGCCCTCGAAGTCGAGAGCGATGTTGTTCGGCGCCAACGGCATCTGCGCATCGAGCAGCGCGGACAGCGTGGTGACCGGCACGTCCTCGGCGGAGTCGTTCCACTCCAGCAGCGAACGCTCCCGCTCGGCCGCGGTGGTGAGGTCCAGCGCCCAGATCGCGGCGTCCTGGTCGGCGGCGAGGAACCGGTCGAAGAACTCGAGGAAGCGCGAATGATGCCGTCGCGCTTCGTCTTCGGTGTAGAGGTTCGGGTTGGTCTCGAAGTCGATGTGCGAGCGGGTGCCCGCGACCGACTGGTAGAAGTTGACGCCGAGGTCCTCGATGCTGCCGGTGGACAGCACGTGCAGCTGGCCGACCATCGGGCCCATCACCAGCTCGTCGTGGAACAGCATGATGTTGACCCACGGGCCGAAGAACTCGGTGGTCACCACGCCGTCACCGGCCGCGTCCCGGCGGATGTCCTCGTGCCGGTAGCGCTGATGCCGCAGCGCACCGGACACCGCCACCGTCACCTGCTGAAGCAGTTCCCTGACGGTCGTGCCGTGGCCGACGTGCAGCCGCAGCGGCACGATGTTCGACGAGACACCGCCGGAGCGGCGCATCGCCGCGGTGGTGCGCGCGGTCACCGGCAGGCTCAGGATGACGTCCTCGACGCCGTTCCACTGCGCCAGATAACCGGCGAACGCGGCGAGCAGCAGCCCGGCCGGCGACGAATCATGGCGCTGCACAGCCGCATCGAGCAGCGCGTTCTGGTCGTCGGACAGCGCGGCGCTGGCGATGCCGTTGATCGCGGCGGGCGGGGCGGACCGGCCGGTCAGGCTGGTGCCCTCCTCCAGCCCGGCGACCCGCTCGGCCCAGTACTCCTTGTCGGTGCCGAAGCGCTTGCTCTCGCGGTAGGCGATCTCCTGCTCATAGAGCGTGTGCAAATCGGTCGCCTTGGACGCGGCGGGCTCGGTGCCGTTGACGGCGGCGGTGTAGAGCTCGGCGATCCGGTTCAGGTTGGTCATGGCGCCGAAGCCGTCGAGCGCGATGTGGTGCGCCCGCGAGTACCAGTACCAGTGGTCGTCGGCCAGTTGCAGCGCCGCGATCATGATCAGCCGGTCGGTGGTCAGGTCCATCGGGCGGCTGTACTCGGCCCGCATCCACGCCATCGCGGCCGCGGCCGGATCGGCCTCGTCGCGCAGGTCTACATAGGTGACATCGTCGTAGTCGGCGATGCCGTGATCGATGAACTGCAACGGCTCGCCGTCGCGTTCGATGATGCGCAGGAAGCCCGAACCGAGCTCGTGCGAGGTGTCGATGCTCGCCTGTTTCAGGATCTCGACATCCAGCACGCCGTGCAGGTCCACGTACTGCGCGATGTTGACCGGCACCTGCGGGTCGACATGCTGCGCGTACCAGATGCCCAGCTGTGCAGGAGACAGCGGGAAGTAGTCCGAACCAGCGTGCGCCCGTTCGCTACCAGCTTCGCCGTTTCCGCCGAAATCCAGCCGGTCCAACCGTAACCTCGCTTCCGGAACACCACGCAAGCGCTCCCCGACGACACCCGGACAGGACGCTCACCTATCCCAGCGTGGCGCCCGCGTCTCGGGGTTCAATTCTCATAATCAATCAGGCAAAAAAGCTCATTGGCACTATCTGTCCGCCAGGGTGACCTTGTTACATAGGCGCGACCGCGCCCTCTACCCGCCGACCGGCAATGCCGGGAACCTCGCTACAGATCACCGAACCAATCTACCGTCGTCGGCGGCACCGAACCAACCAACCTCGATAGCCGACGGACATCATCACAGGCAGTTGAGGTGTCGGCACTTTGCGGTCCTCATGTTGCAGACCTCACATCCTGCGCGACGCGCTACCCGGGAGATGCGGCGGGTCACCGATGGCGCACGCGCGCCGGGTCGTAGAGGTGGGATTGCGCACACGACACCGGGTCTGCCAGCGCCCGGCCGACCAGGATGATCGCGGCCTGGCGCAGCCCGGCGGCCTCGACCTGATCGGCGATGTCGGCGAGGGTGCCGCGCAGGATCAGCTGGTCGGGCTGGCTGGCGCGGTAGACGACGGCGACCGGACAGTCCGTGCCGTAGTCGGCGACGAGCTCGGCGGCCAGCGTGCGGACGCGGGTGATCGCCAGGTGCAGCACGAGGGTGGCGCCGGTCGCCGCGAAATTCGCCAGCGCCTCGGTGTCCGGCATCGCGGTCGAGCGGGCCCGGGTGCGGGTCAGCACGACCGACTGCACCACCTCGGGGACGGTGAGTTCGGTGCCGAGCAGTGCGGCCGCGGCGGCGTAGGCGGGCACGCCGGGGGTGACGTCCCAGGCGATGCCGTGCGCGTCCAGCCTGCGGGTCTGCTCGGTGAGCGCGGAGTAGAGCGACGGGTCACCCGAGCACAGCCGGGCCACGTCCTTGCCGGATTCGGTGGCGCGCACCAGGTGTTCGGTGATCTGGTCGAGGTCGAGGTGCTGGGTATCGATCAGTTCGGCGTCGGGGGCGCAGTGCCCGAGCACCTCGGGGTCGAGGTAGGTGCCCGCGTACAGGCACACCGGCGACTTGTGGAGCAGAGCGACCGCGCGCAGGGTCAGCAGATCGGCCGCACCCGGCCCGGCCCCGATGAAGTGCACGGTCATGCGGGTGAGTGTATTCAGCGCGGGATGCGTCAGGCCGTCGTGTCGAAGTGCGCGATCACCTTGGTCGGCCGCAGGCGGACGACGAGTTCGCCGGGCACGCCGTTGCGCTTGCCGAATTCCTCGGCGCGGTCGGCGCCCATGTAGCGGCCGCCGATCTCGGTGGCGGTGCGCAGCAGTTCTTCGGGATCCTCGGACAGCGTCACGGTGCCCTGCACCTGCACCGAGGGGTACGGCATCGCCTCGACATCGACGATCACCGCGATGCGGCCGTCGCGCGCGAACGCCTTGCCCTTGGCGGTGTCCTTGCCGGTGTTGAACACCAGCTCGTCGCCGTCGAGCACGAACCAGACGGGCGTCACCATCGGGCGGCCGTCGGCGGCGACGAACGCCACCTTGCCCGTCCGCGTGCCTGCGGAGAGGAACTCGCGCACCTGGGGATCCGAGAGGGAGGCCATTGCCTCACCCTAGGGGCAGGCCGAGGGTTGGACGGCGCACCGGCGGGCGCATGTCGCGATCTCAGATCGCGCCCTGCTCGCGGGCGCGGGCGACGGCCGAGGTGCGGGAGCGGACACCGAGTTTCGCGTAGATGTGCACCAGGTGGGACTTGACGGTGGTTTCGCTGAGGAACAGTTCCTTGGCGATCTCCCGGTTGGCCCTGCCGTCGGCGACCAACCGGAGCACCTCGATTTCGCGGGCGCTCAGGGTGGTGTCGGCACGGCGCACCCGGGTCATCAGTTTCGAGGCGACCGCGGGCGACAGCACGCTCTCCCCCGCGGCCGCCGCGCGGACGGCGGCGAGCAGTTCGGTCGGCGGGGTGTCCTTCAGGATGTAGCCGCAGGCGCCCGCTTCGATCGCGCCGAGGATGTCGGCGTCGGTGTCGTAGTTGGTGACCACCAGGACATTCGGCGGCTGCGGGAGCGCGCGCAACTCGGCGGTGGCGTCCGCGCCGGAGCGGCCCGGGCCGAAGCTCAGATCCATCAGCACCAGATCCACCGGGGTGGTCGCACAGAACGCGACGGCCGCCTCGCCGGTGGGCGCGTCACCGACGACGGTGATGTCGTCGCCGCCGTCGAGCAGTGCGCGCAGGCCCGCGCGGACGATGGTGTGGTCGTCGGCCAGCAGCAGGCGGATCATGCGTGCTCTCCCGGTCGGGCCGAATCCGGTTCGGGTGCGGCGGGTTCGAGGGGGAAGGAGACGGTGACCGCGGTGTGGCCCGGTTCCGACTCCACCGCCATGGTGCCGCCCTGCTGCTCGACGCGCGACCGCATGGCGGCCAGACCGAACGAGCCGGACGGTGGGTGTGCGAGGACGTCGGGTGGGATACCGACTCCGTCGTCCACCACGTCGAGCAGGACCTCGGCGTCGGCGTAGGTCAGCGTCAATCGCATGCGGGCGGCGTCGGCGTGCTGCACCACATTCGAGACGGCGCCCTGCGCGATGCGCACCAGCGCCGCCTCTACCGGCATCGGCAGTCGCTCGGGTGTGCCTTCGACCACCAGTTGGGTGGCGAGGGTGGAAGTGTTGGCGCGCAGGCAGATTCGTTCCAGCGCCTGGGCCAGCGACTGGCCGTCCAGCGCGGCCGGGGCCAATTCCGCGATGAGCCTGCGGGTTTCGGCGAGGTTCTCCGCAGCGGTCTCCCTGGCCAACTGGATCCGTTGCAGCGCTGGATGATCCGGCGCCGATTGCTCGGCGGCGTGCAGCAGCAGTTGAATGCTGCTCAACCCCTGGGCCACGGTGTCGTGGATCTCCTTGGCCAGTCGTTCACGCTCGGACAGCTTGCCTGCCGTCCGTTCCTGATCCGCGAGTATCGCTCGGGTACTGAGCAATTCATCGATCAGGCGTTGCCGTTCGGCGGACTCGCGGAACAGCGCCTGGTAGCCGAGGCCGATGCCGACGGCGACCGCCGCGCCGAGGATCGGGCCGATCGCGCCCGCCACCGACCAGCCCCGGTGCGTGCCGAAACCCACCACCGCGATGGCTGTGGCCGCCGCCACCGCGAGCAGACTCCATGGACGCGGGAGTAGATGCAGATAGAGGAAGAACAGCCCGAACGCCAGGTAGCCAGCGTCGGGAGCGAGCAGGACCAGGCCGAGCCACCACCCGGTCAGGGCGATCAGCCAGATTGCGATCCCACCGCGGCGTGTGCTCAGTAGGTGGCCTGCGAAGTACGTCAGCAGGAAGCCCGCCGTCAACGCCACCACCGGGATCGGATGCGGCGCACCGGGCAGCAGCGCCCGCACGGCGATCACCACCGCCAACGCCGTCACCAGCACATGCAGGCCGAGCCGCAGCGCGGTGAAGACGGGGGTGAGCGGTGACGAGTGCACCTTGCCAGCTTATGCGCGGCAACCGGGCGGGCATCCATCGAAAGGTGTAAAACGCCACCCACCGTTCGATGGTGCACCTTTCCTTCCCGCGCGCGATGGCCGCGGGCCCGCCGCGCGGAACAGTGAAGGCATGTTCGTAGCACTCCGAGACCTGCGCGCCGCCCGCGGCCGCTTCCTGCTCATCACGCTGGTCGTCACCCTGGTGGCACTGCTCGTGAGTTTCCTGAGCGGGCTCACGGCGGGGCTCGCGCACCAGAACATCTCCGCCGTCGAATCGCTGCCCGGCGATACCGTCGTCTTCGCGGACACCGGCGCCGCGCCGTCCTTCGACGCCTCGACGCTCACCGCGGAGCAGGTCGCCGCCTGGCAAGCCGCTGCGGGTCCGAGCGGCACCGTCGACCCGATCGGCATCAGCCACGGCAAGGTCGATCCGAGCGGCCGAGCTTCGGTGCAGGTCGCGTACTTCGGTACCACGGGAACGGCTTTCGGCAACCGATCGGCAACCGAGAACGGCACCGTGGTGCTCAGCACCGGCGCGGCCAAGGATCTCGGTGCGGGCACGGGCGATTCCGTCACCATCGGCGGCCGCGCTTTCACCGTGGCCGGGGTGCACGGGGACGACTGGTACAGCCACACACCGGTCGTTTGGACGACCCTGACCGACTGGCAGGCGATGAGCCCACGCTCCGGCGCCGCCACCGTGCTCGCAGTGTCCGGCGTAGCCGATCAGGCGGCGGTGAACGCCACCGCACACACCCAGACCACCAGCTCGTCCGGCGCGCTCTCAGCCCTCAGCGCCTATGAAGCCGAGAACGGCTCACTGACCCTGATGACAGTGCTGCTCTTCGCCATCTCAGCCCTGGTAATCGGCGCATTCTTCACCGTGTGGACCGTCCAGCGCATGCCCGACATCGCCACCCTCAAAGCACTCGGCGCCACCTCCGGCTCCCTGGTCCGCGACGCACTAGCCCAAGCCGCGATCGTCTTGACCGCCGGCGGCGCCGCCGGGCTCGGAATCACCGTCGCAGCAGCCGCTTTCATGGGCGACGCCCTCCCCTTCGTACTGAGCCCCGCAACCACCCTGCTGCCCGCGCTGGCCCTGATCGTGCTCGGCCTACTCGGCGCCGCCTTCGCCCTCCGCTTCCTCTTCACCACCGACCCACTGACCGCTTTGGGCGCGGGCCGCTGACCATAAGCACTGAGCCACTGGAGTTTCCGGAATGACAACCACCGCCACCCGCACCACCACCGCACTCGACATCACCGACGTCACCCTCACCTACCCCGACGGCTCGAGCCGCCTCACCGCCCTGGACCGAGTGAACCTGCACGTCACCGGCGGCTCCGTAGCCGCCATCACCGGCCCCTCCGGCTCCGGCAAATCCAGCCTCCTCGCCACCGCCGCCACCCTCATCCGCCCCGACTCCGGCCACATCACCCTCCAAACCCCCACCGGCACCACCGATCTCGCCGCCCTCACCCGCCGCGAGGCCGCCACCCTCCGCCGCTCGTCCATCGGCATCGTCTTCCAACAACCAAACCTCATCCCCGCCCTCACCGCCCTAGAACAACTAGAGGTAATGACCCACCTAGGCCAACGCATCTATACCCCCGCCAAGAAGCGCCACGAAATCCGCTCCAAGGCAACAGAACTCCTCGACTCAGTCGGCTTGACCGACCAACAATCCAAACACCCCGCCCAACTCTCCGGCGGCCAACGCCAACGCGTCAACATAGCCCGAGCCCTGATGAACAACCCGTCCCTACTGGTAGTCGACGAACCAACCAGCGCCCTAGACACCGAAAGAGGCGCCGCCATCATCGATCTCATCCTCACCGTAGCCCGCAACCACCGCACCGCCACCCTCCTCGTAACCCACGACCAAACCCACCTCCACCGTATGAACGCCGTCTACCGAATGGTCGACGGCCACCTCACCCGCACCGACACTGCAACCTCATAGCTTCCAGACGCGAATCACCAAAAGTGCAACGTTCCAATGTGATTCGTTCCGCACATAGCGCAATGACCGCTCATTTCCCTGTCGCTGGATACTGCTAGTTTCCTTCCATGCCCAGCCCATTTCTCGAGCTATTCATCGACCTGTTCCGGCAACGCCCGCAGCTGGCCGCCGAGCTACTAACGACCGTGCTGGACAACGAAGTACCCCAACCAGCCAACACTTGCTTGGAGGGCCCCATGCGGAACCGAGTCCACAAGTTCTATGCTCCCTTCTCGCGCTTTTTCTATGCCTGGGGACAAACCGATGCGCTACTGGTCATCCTCGAATCGAGAGGCCTACTGGTCTCGTCCGAAAGTCGGGCGCTGGCAAAGGCCTGCGCATCCCTCTGCCATCTCGACATCGACTATCTCGATATGTTCCTCCGCCGTGCTGCCAGCGCCGCTTCCGTAGAAGAGGTTTTCGCTGGCCACCTACCTGATCAGGAGCTATTTGCCGACGCCGAGTAGGGCGCTTCGCTCGCGGTGGACCTTGGCGCGGAGAGCGTCTACGAAGGCGGCTACTTCGGGGCGTCTGAGGGTTTCGGAGCGGGCGACGAGCCAGTAAGCGAGTTTTACGGAGACGGCTTCGGGGAGGACTCGGGTCAGGTCGGGGTGGCGGTCGGCCATGAAGCAGGGGAGTAGGCCGATGCCTGCGGCGGCTCGGGTTGCTTCTACGTGGACGAAAACGTTTGTGGAGGTTACTGATTCGCGCATGGTGGGGGCGAAGCTGGAGGCGAGGTCGAGGTCGTCGACTTGGAGCATGGAGTCGATGAAGTAGACGAGGGGGTGGTGGATGAGGTCTTCGACGCGGGCTGGGGAGCCGTGTTCGTGCAGATAGTCCCGGGCGGCGTAGAGGCCGAGGCAGTAGTCGGCTAGGCGGGTGGCGGTGGCGCGGTGGACTTGGGGTTCGCCGACGACTACCTCTAGGTCGAGACCGGAGCGCTGGGTGGACGCTCGTCTTGTGGTGGCCACGATCTCGACCGTGATCTTCGGGTGTTGGCGTTGCACCTCGGCGGCCGCGGGGGCCGCGAGGTAGGCGCTGAAACCGTCGGTCGCCGAAATGCGCACCACGCCTTCGAGAACCCGGCTGCCGTCGGCGTCGGCGGCGAGTGACTTGACGGCCGACTCGACAACCTCGGCTGCGGCCAAGGCTTCCCGGCCGAGTTCGGTGAGTTCCCAGCCGCCGGCCGCCCGGGTCAGCACTCGGCCGCCGAGGGTGTGCTCGAGTGCGGCGATGCGCCGGGAGATGGTCGTGTGGTTGATGCCGAGTTCTTCGGCGGCGGACACGAAGCGCCCGGACCGGCCGACGGCCAGCAGAACAAGGAGGTCATCCGCGCTCGGCCGCCGGGCCGACCCCGTTGACACATCCCTCATATCTGCATCATCGCAGATAGCTACTGCACAACTAGTCATTGCGGTCACACCCATCTGCACTAATACTTCGTTGCAGCCGAGATTTGTGGGGGCCATCACATCTCTATCGCGATGTGACCCCCGGCATGAAGGAGAGTTCGATGAGCGTGCGCAGTGCATTGGGGCCGACGGGCGGCGAGCCCGGCGGGGTGCCGACCGGCTTGAGACGGGTGGTAGCCGCGTCGATGGCGGGCACGGTCGTCGAATGGTATGAGTTCTTCCTCTACGGCACCGCCGCGACACTGGTGTTCAGCAAGGTGTTCTTCGCCAAGGGCACCAGCGATCTGGACGCGATCCTCGCCGCGTTCGTCACCTACGCGGTCGGCTTCGCCGCACGCCCGTTGGGCGGCATCGTCTTCGGGCATTTCGGCGACAAGTACGGCCGCAAGAAGCTGCTGCAATTCAGCCTGATCCTGGTGGGCGCCTCCACCTTTCTGATGGGCTGTCTGCCGACGTTCGGCCAGATCGGTTACTGGGCGCCCGCACTGCTGGTCACCCTGCGCTTCATCCAAGGCTTCGCGGTCGGCGGTGAATGGGGCGGCGCGGTGCTGCTGGTAGCCGAACACAGTCCGAGCCGCAGCCGCGGTTTCTGGGCGAGCTGGCCGCAAGCGGGCGTGCCGATGGGCAACCTGCTCGCGACGGCGGTGCTGCTGATCCTGACCACCTGGCTCTCCGACGCCGCCTTCCTCAGCTGGGGCTGGCGCGTGGCGTTCTGGCTGTCCGCGGTGGTGGTGCTGGTCGGCTACTACATCCGCACCAAGGTCACCGACGCCCCCATTTTCGTTGCCGCGCAACAGGAAGTGGAGAAGATCAAGGCGACCTCGCTCAGCGTCGTCGAGGTGGTCAAGCGGTACCCGCGCGGCGTGCTCACCGCCATGGGGCTGCGTTTCGGGGAGAACATCCTGTACTACCTGGTGGTCACGTTCACCATCACCTATCTCAAGGTGCAGGTGCACGTCGACACCACGGTCATCCTCTGGTGGCTGCTCGCCGCACACGCCGTGCATTTCCTGGCGGTCCCGGTGGCCGGCTGGTTCTCCGACCGGTTCGGCAGGCGACCGGTGTATCTGGTCGGCGCGCTCACTGCGGGCACCTGGGGCTTTTTCGCCTTCCCGATGATGGACAGCGGGCACTACGGGCTCATCATGTTCGCCATCATCATCGGCCTGGTGTTCCACGCGATGATGTACGCCGGGCAGCCCGCGATCATGGCGGAGATGTTCCCGACCCGGATGCGCTATTCCGGTGTGTCCCTTGGTTATCAGGTCACCTCGATCGTGGCCGGCTCGCTCGCGCCGATCATCGCCGTCCGGCTGCTCAACACCTACAAGTCCGCGGTACCCATCGCGATCTACCTGGCCATCGCCGCGGCGATCACCGCGGTCGCGGTGCTGTTCGCCCGGGAAACGAAAGGTGTGACCTTGGAAAGCATCGACCTCGCCGATGCCGAGTACCTAGCCGCGCAGCCCGCCCCGGTGGCCGCCAAATGAGCGACCTGACCGGCCGTTCCGCGCTGATCACGGGTGGCGCCAGTGGCATCGGCGCCGCCTGCGCACGGGAGCTGTCCGCCCGTGGCGCACTGGTCACCATCGCCGATATCGACGATGTGGGCGCCAAGGCGCTGGCCCGCGAGCTCGGCGGAAAGCCTTGGGCGGTAGACCTTCTCGATGTCGAGGCCCTGGAAACGCTCGACCTCGAGGTGGACATCCTGGTGAACAACGCCGGGGTGCAGAGCATCAGCCCGATCGAGGACTTCGCCCCCCAGCAGTTCCGGAACCTGCTCACCCTGATGGTCGAGGCGCCGTTCCTGCTCATCCGGGCGGCCCTGCCGCACATGTACCGGCAGGGCTTCGGCCGGATCATCAATATCTCGTCGGTGCACGGGATCCGGGCTTCGGAGTACAAGTCCGCCTACGTGACCGCCAAGCACGGCCTGGAGGGCCTGTCCAAGGTCACCGCGCTGGAGGGTGGCAGGCACGGCGTCACCAGCAACTGCGTCAGTCCGGGCTATGTCCGAACCCCGTTGGTGGACAAGCAGATCGCCGACCAGGCCAAGGCGCACGACATCCCTGAGCAGGAAGTGCTGGAGAAGATCCTGCTCACCGAGAGCGCGATCAAACGGCTGGTCGAACCGGAAGAGGTTGCCGCACTGGTGGGTTGGCTCGCGTCGGCGGACGCGGGCATGGTGACCGGCGCGAGTTACACCATGGACGGCGGGTGGAGCGCTCGATGATCGAGCGTTCACCCCAGGGCGGACAGCGCCATCCGGCGCAGGATGGGCCTGGCGCGGGCGGCGGTCGCCGTGGTTGCGCTGTGTGGCGTGGAGTTGATCAGTCCGAAGGCGGCGTGGGCCTGCACCCGCGCCGTCTCCTCGGGTAGCCCGGGGTGCAGGTCGCGCAGCACCGTGACCCAGATTTCCACGTACTGGCGCTGGGTGCGGCGCAGCTCCCGGCGGGCGGCGGCGGGCACGTTCTCGAGGTCGCGGTCCTGGATACGGATCAGCTCGGGATCGCCGAGCGCGAAGTCCAGGTGGAAGTCGACGAGACCGTCCAGCGCCTCGGCCGGACCGGCGGTGCGCGCGACCACCGCCTTGCCACCGTCGAGCAGCCGCTGGCTGACGCCGACGAGCAGCTCCACCAGCAGCGCTTCCTTGTTGGGGAAGTGGCGGTAGACGGCGGGCCCGCTGATCCCGACGGCGGCACCGAGGTCGTCCAGGCGCACACCGAGGAAGCCGCGGTCCGCGATTAGGCGCGCGCCTGCATCGAGGAGCTGCTGCCGTCGCTGCGCCTTCAGCTGTTCGCGGCGGGTGAGCGTGACGGGGTCAGTGCTGGTCACACGCGCTCCTTTCGCCCTACCTGGACATCTCGGTTAACCAAGATTAACCTGGATTCCAGTTATCGGCGACTAACTGGCGCACCCGTAGCCAGACCACCACCCTCATAGAGTCGCTCCGCGACGATGACCCAGAGGATCACGTCATGACCGTTACCGAAGAGGCCGTCGACAACCGAGTCGCCCACAAGGCGCTGGTGGACGACCTGAGCGCCCGGCTCGCCGCCGCCGCGCTCGGCGGGCCCGTGAAGGCCAGGGACCGCCATGTGGCGCGCGGCAAACTGCTGCCGCGCCAGCGGGTGGACCAGCTGCTCGACCCCGGCAGCCCGTTCCTCGAGCTCTCCCCCCTGGCCGCGACCGGGATGTACGGCGACGAATCCCCCGGCGCCGGCATCATCACCGGGATCGGCCGGGTGTCCGGCCGCGAGTGCGTGATCGTGGCCAACGACGCCACCGTCAAGGGCGGCACCTACTACCCGATGACGGTGAAGAAGCATCTGCGCGCCCAGGAGATCGCGCTGCAGAACCAGCTGCCCTGCCTGTATCTGGTCGACTCCGGCGGCGCATACCTGCCCGAGCAGGACGAGGTGTTCCCGGACCGCGAGCACTTCGGGCGCATCTTCTACAACCAGGCGACCATGAGCGCCAAGGGGATTCCGCAGATCGCCGCGGTGCTCGGTTCCTGCACCGCGGGCGGCGCGTACGTGCCCGCGATGAGCGACGAGGCGGTGATCGTGCGCAATCAGGGCACGATCTTCCTCGGCGGCCCGCCGCTGGTGAAAGCGGCGACCGGCGAGGTGGTCACTGCGGAGGAGCTCGGCGGCGGCGAATTGCATTCACGCACTTCAGGTGTCACCGACCACCTGGCCGAGGACGACCGGGACGCCTTGCGCATCGTGCGCCGCATCGTCGCGACCCTCGGCCCGCGTCCGGCGAGCCCGTGGGAGGTGCTGCCGACGGTCGCGCCCGCCGCACCGGAGTCGGAGTTGTACGACGTGGTGCCGGTGGATCTGCGCACGCCATACGACGTCCGCGAGGTGATCGCCCGCCTCGTCGACGGAGACCCGCACGGGGACAGCGCCTTCCACGAGTTCAAGGCCGAATACGGCAAGACGCTCGTCACCGGCTTCGCGCGCATCCACGGCCATCCGGTCGGCATCGTGGCCAACAACGGCGTGCTGTTCAGCGAATCCGCCATGAAGGGCGCGCATTTCATCGAGCTGTGCGACAAGCGCAAGATTCCACTGCTGTTCCTGCAGAACATCACCGGATTCATGGTCGGCCGCGACTACGAGGCCGGTGGCATCGCCAAGCACGGCGCCAAGATGGTCACCGCGGTGGCCTGCGCGCGGGTGCCGAAGCTGACCGTGGTGATCGGCGGTTCGTACGGCGCGGGCAACTATTCGATGTGCGGGCGCGCGTATTCGCCGCGCTTCCTGTGGATGTGGCCCAACGCCAGGATCTCGGTGATGGGCGGCGAGCAGGCCGCCTCCGTCCTGGCGACGGTGCGCGGCGATCAGCTCGACAGCTCGGGGCAGCCGTGGTCGGCCGCGGACGAGGAGGCCTTCAAGGCGCCGATCCGCGACCAGTACGAAAGCCAAGGCAATCCCTACTATTCGACGGCCCGGCTCTGGGATGACGGCGTGATCGACCCTGCGGACACCAGAACTGTTCTCGGGCTTGCCCTTTCGGTCTGCGCCCAGGCGCCGCTCGAACCCGTTTCCTACGGCGTCTTCCGGATGTGACTCTGATGCTGAACAAATCTCATCCCGTCGGCTTCGACACCGTGCTCGTGGCCAACCGCGGCGAGATCGCGGTGCGCGTCATTCGTACCTTGCGCGCCTTGGGAATTCGCTCGGTCGCGGTCTACAGCGACGCCGACGCCGACGCCAGGCACGTGCACGAGGCCGATACCGCGGTGCGACTCGGTCCGGCCGCCGCCCGCGACAGCTATCTCGCGATCGACAAGGTGGTGGCCGCCGCCGTGCGCACCGGCACACAGGCGGTGCACCCGGGGTACGGATTCCTCTCCGAGAACGCCGCTTTCGCCGCCGCGCTCGCGGACGCGGGCATCGTCTTCCTCGGCCCGCCCGCCCGGGCGATCGAGGTGATGGGCGACAAGATCGCCGCGAAGAACACCGTCTCCGCGTTCAACGTGCCGGTGGTGCCGGGCATCGCCAGGCCAGGCCTGACCGACGCCGACCTGATCGAGGCGGCTCACGAGGTGGGCTATCCGGTGCTGGTGAAGCCCTCCGCCGGTGGTGGCGGCAAGGGCATGCGGCTGGTCGAGGATCCCGCGCGGCTGCCGGAGGCGCTGCTCAGCGCGCGCCGCGAGGCCGCCGCCGCGTTCGGTGACGACACCCTGTTCCTGGAGCGTTTCGTCACCCGGCCGCGGCACATCGAGGTGCAGGTGCTGGCCGACCAGTTCGGCAACGTGCTGCACCTGGGCGAGCGCGAGTGCAGCCTGCAACGCAGGCACCAGAAGGTGATCGAGGAGGCGCCGTCCCCGCTGCTCGACGCGGCGACCAGGGCCAGGATCGGCGCGGCCGCCTGCAATACCGCGCGCAGCGTCGACTATGTCGGCGCGGGCACGGTCGAGTTCATCGTCTCCGCCGGCCGGCCGGACGAGTTCTTCTTCATGGAGATGAATACCCGCCTGCAGGTGGAACATCCGGTCACCGAGCTCGTCACCGGCGTCGACCTGGTGGAGTGCCAGGTCCGGGTCGCGGCCGGGCAGAAGCTCGCGGTGGAGCAGGACGAGATCCGGATGATCGGGCACGCCATCGAGGCCAGGGTGTACGCCGAGGATCCCGGTCGCGGGTTTCTGCCGACCGGCGGCACGGTGCTCGACCTGTCCGAGCCGGAAGGCACCGGGGTACGGGTGGATTCGGGCCTGCGCACCGGCACCGTGGTCGGCAGCGACTACGACCCGATGCTGGCGAAGGTCATCACGCACGGCGCCGACCGGACCTCCGCGATCGCGAAACTCGATCGGGCACTGGGCGATACGGTGCTACTCGGGGTGACCACCAATATCGAATTCCTGCGCTTCCTGCTCGCCGACCCGAATGTCGCTGCGGGGCAGCTGGATACCGGTCTGCTGGATCGCCGGGTCGCCGACTTCCACCCGGCCCCGGTCGATGACGAGATGTTCCTGGCCGCGGCCGCCTACCGGTGGCTGCGACGCTGGCCGACCACCCCGGACGATCCCTGGCAGGTTCCGTCCGGCTGGCGCATCGGCGACGCCGCACCGACCCCGATCCGGCTGGCCGGCGGTGATCGCATCGAGCACGTGTACCTCACCGGCTCCCCCGCCGACGCGACTGCTCGTATCGACGACGGCCAATCCCTCTCCCTCACAGCGGCTTTCGCCGAGAACATCCTGACGCTGACCCTGGACGGCATCCGGCAGGAATACCGGGTCGCCGAACACGACGGGCACCTGTGGCTGGCTGGGCCCACCGGCATCGCCATGCTGCGCGAAGTGGCCGAGGCCAGCGTGCGCGGCACGACCGAGCATGTCGGCGACGCCGAGATCACCAGCCCCATGCCGGGTTCGGTGATCGCGCTGCAGGTGGACAACGGTGCCACCGTCGCGGCCGGCGCCCCCATCGTCATCGTGGAGGCGATGAAGATGGAGCATTCGCTCACCGCACCGATCGCCGGCACCGTCGAAATCCTGGTCGCACCAGGCACACAGGTGCGACTGGACCAGGTACTCGCCCGCATCATCGCGACGCCCGCCGCCGAAGAGCCGTCGTCGCCACCCGATTCCGGCGTAGACCGGAAGGCCGGGGAAGACTCGAATACCGCCGAGCCAGAAGGAAACCAAGCATGACCGACTTCCTGTCCACCGGCGCACTGCCGCAGGAGTACCGCGATCTGGCCATGACGGTGCGCGATTTCGCGCGAACGGTGGTCGCCCCGGTGGCCGCCGAGCACGACGCGAACCACACCTTCCCGTACGAGGTGGTCGCGGGTATGGCCGAGATGGGCCTGTTCGGCCTGCCGTTCCCCGAGGAGTACGGCGGCATGGGCGGCGACTACTTCGCGCTGTGCCTGGCCCTGGAGGAGCTCGGCAAGGTCGACCAGAGCGTGGCCATCACCCTGGAGGCCGGCGTCTCGCTCGGCGCGATGCCGATCTTCCGCTACGGCAACGACAAGCAGAAGCTGGAGTGGTTGCCGCAGCTGACCAGTGGCCGGGCCCTCGCCGCGTTCGGGCTCACCGAGCCCGGCGCGGGCAGTGACGCGGGCGGCACCAGGACCACCGCCATCGCCGACAGCGGCGAGTGGGTCATCAACGGCAGCAAGCAGTTCATCACCAACTCCGGCACCGACATCACCAGGCTGGTCACGGTGACGGCGGTGACCGGCGAGGTCGGCGGCAAGAAGGAGATCTCCACCATCCTGGTGCCGACCGACACCCCCGGGTTCGTCGCCGAACCCGCCTACAACAAGGTCGGCTGGAACGCCTCGGACACCCACCCGCTGAGTTTCACCGACGTCCGGGTGCCGCAGGACAACCTGCTCGGCGAGCGCGGCCGCGGCTACGCGAACTTCCTGCGCATCCTCGACGAGGGCCGGATCGCGATCGCGGCGCTCGCGGTCGGCGCCGCGCAGGGCTGCGTCGACGAGAGCGTGCGCTACGCGAAGGAACGCGAGGCGTTCGGCCAGGCCATCGGCCGTAACCAGGCCATCGCCTTCAAGATCGGCAGAATGGAAGCGCGGGCCCATACGGCGCGCACCGCCTACTATGACGCCGCGGCACTGATGCTGGCGGGCAAGCCGTTCAAGAAGCAGGCCTCCATCGCCAAACTGGTGGCCAGCGAGGCGGCGATGGACAATTCCCGGGACGCTACCCAGATCTTCGGCGGCTACGGCTTCATGAACGAATACCCGGTGGCCCGGCACTACCGGGACAGCAAGATCCTCGAAATCGGTGAGGGCACAACGGAGGTGCAGTTGATGCTGATCGGACGGGAGCTCGGGCTGTGAGTGATGTGACTGACGGCTTGCGCCGGGTAGTACAGACCGGCATGTGGTTCGAGGAGCTCGAGACCGACGTGCTGTACGAGCACCGGCCGGGCCGCACCATGACCGAGACCGACAACGTGCTGTTCAGCACGCTGACCATGAATCCGCAAGGGCTGCACATCGATGCGGCCTACAGCGACGCCCAGGAGCCGTTCCATCAGCGCCTGGTCAATTCGCTGTTCACCCTCGGCACCATGGTCGGCCTCTCGGTGGCGCACCTGACCCAGGGCACCACCGTCGCCAATCTCGGCTTCACCGAGGTGAAGTTCCCGGCCCCGCTGTTCCACGGCGACACCGTCTACGCCGAGACCGTCGTGCTGGACAAGCGGGTCTCCAAGAGCAGGCCGGGCGAGGGCATCGTCACCTTCCGCCACACCGCACGCAACCAGCACGGCACCATCGTGGCGGTGGCGGTACGCAACGCGATGATCCGCTTGCGTCCAGAAGGCGGACAGCCGTGACGTGGCAGCTGCCAGGGCCTGCCTGGCTGTTCTGCCCTGCGGATCGACCGGACCGCTACGAAAAGGCAGCCGCTGCAGCGGATGTGGTGATCCTGGACCTGGAAGACGGCGTCGCCGCCGCGGACAAGGCGGCGGCGCGCAAGGCCCTCGTCGAGACACCGCTGGATCCCGAGACCACCCTGGTCCGGGTCAACGCGGCGGGCACCGACGAGTACTCGCTCGATCTGGCCGCGCTGGCCGACACCGGCTATCGGCGCATCATGCTGCCGAAATGTGAATCCGCCGAACAGGTCTCGACCCTGGCCGAGTACGACGTGATCGCGTTGATCGAATCGCCGCTCGGCGCATTGACGGTCGACCGAGCGATGGCGGTACCCAATGCGATCGGCGTGATGTGGGGCGCCGAGGACCTCGTCGCCGGGCTCGGCGGCAACGCCAGCAGGCACGCCGACGGCAGCTATCGCGATGTGGCGCGCCATGTTCGGTCCACCGCGCTGCTCGCGGCCAAGGCGTACGGCAAGTTCGCGCTCGACTCGGTATATCTCGACATCCGCGACCTCGATGGCCTGCGCGCCGAGGCGCTGGACGCGGTCGCCGTCGGATTCGACGCGAAGGTCGCCATCCATCCCAGCCAGGTGGCGGTCATTCGCGCCGCATATGCCCCGGCGGCAGCCGAATTGGACTGGGCCAGAAGGGTACTCGACGAGGTACCGAAGCACCGTGGGGTGTTCGCCTTCGAAGGGCGCATGGTCGACGCCCCCGTCTTACGCCACGCCGAGCAGATCGTGCGGCGCGCCGAGCGCGCCTGAACCCGAGTTCGAAAGCCAGGAGGATTGCGGTGCAACCACAGTGGGTGCCGACCGAGCAGGATATCGCCGACGCCAGGATTACCGACTTCGCTCGGTTCGTCACGGCACGCACCGGCCGCGCCGTGCCCGACTACCACGCACTGTGGCAGTGGTCCGTCGAGGAGATCGCCGAATTCTGGCACGCGGTGTGGGACTACTTCGAGCTCGGCGATATCGCCGGCGAGGTGCTGGCCGACGCGGAAATGCCGGGTGCGCAATGGTTTCCCGGCACGCGGCTGAACTACGTCGATCAGGTGGTTCGCCAGTTCCGCACCGACCGTCCCGCGATCGTCGCCATCGGTGAGGACGCGGAACGGCGCGAGGTGTCCTGGGTCGAGTTGATCGACCACACGGCGGCCTTGGCCCGGACCCTGCGGGACCTGGGGGTGCAACCGGGCGATCGGGTGGCGGGCTACCTGCCCAATATCCCGGAGACCGTCATCGCTTTCCTGGCGACCGCGAGCATCGGCGCGGTGTGGACCGCCTGCGGCCAGGACTACTCGCCCAAGGCCGCGCTGGATCGGCTCGGCCAGCTCGAACCCAGCGTGCTGATCACCGTGGACGGCTACCGGTTCGGCGGCAAGGCCCACGACAAGCGCGCCGACATCGCCGCGCTGCAAGCCGGTCTCGGCACCCTGCGCGGCACGATCGCCGTGTCTCAGCTGGGGCTCGACGTTGCGGATGCGACGCCGTGGCGAGACGCGATCGCCAGCGACGAGGCCGCGCCCGCCGTGATCCAGACGGAGACGGTCGATTTCGACCATCCACTGTGGATCGTGTTCTCCTCCGGCACCACCGGGCTGCCGAAGGGCATCGTGCACGGGCACGGCGGAGTACTGCTGGAGCATCTCAAAGCCGTTGCCCTGCAAACCGATATCGGCCAGGACGACACCTTCTTCTGGTACACCAGCCCGAGCTGGATGATGTGGAACTTCCAGATCTCCGGCCTGCTGGTCGGCGCGACGGTCGTCTGTTACGACGGCAGCCCCACCTATCCGGCGCCGGATGCGTTGTGGCGCATCGCCGCCGAGACCCGCACGACCATGCTCGGCACCAGCCCCGGCTACGTGCTCGCCTGCATCAAGGCGGGCGCCGTACCGCGCACCCAGCACGACCTGTCCGCACTGCGCGCGGTCGGCATCACCGGCGCGTCGCTGCCCACCTCCTCGGCACTCTGGCTGGGCGAGAACACCGGTGACCACGTCCAGGTCAACTCGATCAGCGGCGGCACCGACGTGGTGTCGGCCTTCCTCGGTGGCGTGCGCACGGTGCCTGCCTGGCCCGGCGAGCTCTCCGCGCGCTTCCTCGGCGCCGCGATCGAGGCCTTCGACGGCACCGGCCAGCCGGTCCGCGGCGAGGTCGGCGAGCTGGTCATCACTAAGCCGATGCCGTCCATGCCGGTGCGGTTCTGGCACGACGCCGACGGAAAGCGTTACCACGACGCCTATTTCGACATGTACCCCGGCGTGTGGCGGCACGGCGACTGGATCACCATCACCGACCGCAACTCCATCGTCGTGCACGGCCGCTCCGACTCCACCCTCAACCGCCACGGCATCCGGATGGGCAGCGCCGACATCTACCAGTCCGTCGAGCGCCTCCCCGAGATCGCCGAGGCGCTGGTCATCGGCGCCGAACAGCCGGACGGCGGCTACTGGATGCCGCTGTTCGTCGTGCTCGCGCCCGGCGCCGAACTCACCGACGACCTGAAGACCCGCATCAACACCACCATCCGCACCGAGGTCTCCCCGCGCCACGTGCCCGACGAAATCCTGGTCGCCCCCGGCATTCCGCACACCCGGACCGGCAAGAAGCTCGAGGTGCCGATCAAGAAGCTCTTCCAAGGTGCCGACGCCACCCGCGTCGTCGAACGCAGTGCCGTCGACAACCCGGACCTGCTGGATTGGTACGCGGCGGTCCGCCCGAACGCCGGAAGCTAGCGCCGGGCCACGTGTATTCCGTGCCGTTACGGGTGAATACGAACTGTTTCATAGACCCCTGCCCGCGCATCTCCTAGCGTGGTGCAGGACAGGCTCGTCCCTTACCCCGGCGGAGGTGGCATTGTGGCCGCACAGGACGTCCGAGCGCGCGACGAGATCGCCGCCTATCCACCGGGGTCGCGACTGCCCGGCATCGTGCAGAGCATCCTGTTCCAGGTCGATCGGCAGCGGTTCGTGCCCGCCTTGGCGCGCCGGTACGGTGACGTCTTCACGCTGCGGATCCCGCCGTTCGCCGACCATGCCGTGGTGTTCTCCCGCCCGGAGCACATCAAGGAGATCTTCGCGGGCAACCCGCACGACCTGCACGCGGGCGAGGGCAACCAGATCCTCGGCCACGTGATGGGCAGCCACTCCCTGCTGCTCACCGACGAGGACGAACACGCGCGCGCCAGGCGGCTGCTGATGCCCGCCTTCAACGGCTCGGCGCTGCGCGCCTACCGCGACCTGGTCGCCGACATCGCCGTCGCCGAGATCGCCCGCTGGACACCGGGTGCCACGCTGATCACGCTCGACCGAATGAACGCGCTCACCCTCGAGGTGATCGTGCAGGTGGTTTTCGGGGTCACCGATGAACACACCCGCGCCGAACTCGGGCCGCGACTGAAGCAGATCGTGAACCTGAATCCGCTGGTGTTCCTCGGCTTCAAGGCGAACCTGCTCGCCCGGCTCGGACCGTGGAAGCGGTTCGCCGACAACCTGCGCGCGGTCGACGCCCTGCTCTACGCCGAGATCGCGGCCCGGCGGCGCGCACCGGATCTGGCCGAGCGCACCGATGTGCTGTCCCGGCTGCTGCAGGCGGGCACCGGCGACGACCACGACCCGCCGCTCACCGACGCCGAACTGCGCGATCAGCTCATCACCCTGCTGCTGGCCGGGCACGAGACGACCGCGTCGGCGCTGTCCTGGGCGCTGTACGAGCTCGCGACCCGTCCGGACATCCAAGAGTTGGCTTACACCGCCGCGCGCAACGACGACGACAAATATCTGGAAGCCGTCATGAAGGAGGCGATGCGGCTGCACGTCGTCATCAACGGAACCAACCGAAAACTGACCAGGGATATGACGATCGGCGGCAGGCGACTGCCCGCGGGCACGGTGGTGAACACCTCGATCCTGCTCGCCCACCGCAATCCCGACAGCTACCCCGACCTCGCCGTCTTCCGGCCGGAGCGTTTCCTCGCCGGTGAGGTGGCGCCGAACACCTGGTTCCCGTTCGGTGGCGGGGTCCGGCGCTGCATCGGTGCGGGTTTCTCGCTGATGGAGAGCACCGCGGTGCTGCGGGAAATCCTTGTGCGGCATTCGCTTTCGCTGCCCGAGGGCACGGAACCCGAACGCGGGAAGACCCGCAACATCACCACGGTCCCGCGCGGCAAGGCGCGCCTGGTCATCACGCCACGGGCCTGAGGGGATCTGCGCACTCGACACTGCATGGTTGCTGAACAGTTGTGGCAGCGATCACATTGACGACTCACGCCTACAGGTCGCGCGGACTCGCGCCGCTTTCCGGCAGGTAGTGCGCTTATTCGGCGTGACCTGGGGCACCCGGGCGGTTCGGCGGGCGCCCGCGCCGAGCCGTAGCCCGTCTCACCAGCCCTGATCAGTACGATGTCCGCATGAGTGTCGACAATCGCCGTACGGCGCGGAAGGCGAGCACCGGCGACTCGGCACCCCGCGAGGTCCGGCGCAGGCCGAAGAATCGACGGGCCCAGATCGCCGCGGCCTCGGCCGCCGCGTTCGGCGCGCTCGGCTATCACGGCGTGAGCATGGAGGACATCGCCTCCGGCCTCGGCATCAGCTCCGCCGCGCTGTATCGGCATTATCCGAGCAAGTACGCGCTGTTCCGCGAGGAATTGCTGCGGGTGGGCCGGGCGATGACCGAGGCGGTCGAGCTGCCCGCCGAAGCCGCGGCGTGGTCGCCCGACCAGCGGTTACGGCACGTGCTCGACGCGCTCATCACCGTCACCATCGAGAATCGGCCGACCATCACCCTGGTGCGCTGGGAGGGCCGTTACCTCGAGCCCGACGATGTGACGACGCTGGACGACCAGCAGCTCACCGTGCTCGGTGCGCTCGGCAGCCAGCTCGCCGAGCTGAGCCCGGAACTGACCGAGGACGACACCCGGGTACTGCGGATGGCCTTGCTGAGTACGATCACCAGCATCGCCGACCACCACGCCACGCTGCCTGCGAAATCCCTTGCGCGGCTGCTCGGTTCGGCATGCCAGCCGATCGTCGGCGCACAGTTGCCCGCAGAGCAACCGGCCGAGCCGTTGCAGGTGGTCGAGATCCCGGATTCGTTCAAACATGAACTGCTGCTGCGTAAAGCGGTGGAGCTGTTCCATGAGCGCGGTTATCCGAATGTCAGCGTGGAGGACATCGCCACCGCCGCCGGGCTTTCCGCGGCCTCGGCGGTGTACCGGTTCTATCGCGGCAAGAGCGACCTGCTCGCTGCGGCCTTTCGCCGTGCCGCGGAACGGGTTTCGGGCGCGGTCGGCCCGGCGGTGGCGAGTGCGGCGAGCCCGGAGGGCGCCCTGACGACGCTGATCGACCAGTATGTCGCGGGGTCGTTTGCCGAGCGCGCGCTGACCTACGTGTATTTCACCGAGTTCCAGCATGTTCCGGCGGAGGAACGCGCGGTGCTGCGAAACATCCAGCGGCTCAGCGTCGAAGAGTGGGCACGACTGCTGCGCGAGGTGCGCCCGGAACTCTCGCCTGCCGAGGCACGGTTCCTCATCCACGCCGCGTTCGCGCTGGTGGTCGACCTCGGCCGCGCGTTCGACAATCAGCCGATGGCGGCGCAGGGACGAGTGCGATTGCTGATGCAACTGGTCCTTTTCGGGCGTCCCGCCGCGGCCTGAGCAGACCGGCTCGCCGGAGGTACCAACCGGTCGCTTATGTTACGCGACATTCCAGATACGTGCGGTCGAAGAGTTACAGGTAGGTTCCCCTATCTGGCTTCTCTTGTGATCTACCATTCAGTTTGAGTTCGGGCGTGCAAAGGCCCCTGTACCGAGCGTCCGATTGGGCTACCATCGCCGCATGGGTGCCCAGGAAGGCCGCGCAGCGGACAAGGTGTCCGACGGGACAGCGCCGCGCGTGGTCCGCCGGCGGCCGCGGGATCGACGGGCCCAGATCGCGGCGGCCTCCGCGGAGGCGTTCGGGTCGCTCGGCTACCACGGTGTGAGCATGGAGGACATCGCGTCCCGGCTCGATATCAGCTCGGCCGCGCTGTATCGCCACTATCCCAGCAAGTACGCGCTGTTCCGCGAAGAGGCCCTGCGGCTCGGTGCGCTCAGCGAGGCGGCGGTGCGCCTGCCCGACTCGGCGCGCGGGCTGCCCGCCGACGTACGGCTCGGGCGCGTCATCGACGCCCTCATCGCGTCCTCGATCGCCAATCGCCGCAGCGCCGCGCTGCTGCGCTGGCAGCGCCGCTATCTCGAGGACGCCGACGCCGCGATCCTGGACGACCAGCTGGCGACGGTGCATTCGGTGCTCATGTCGCTGCTGGGCGAGGCCCGTCCGGAGCTGGACAAGGCGGACCGCGCCGTGCTGTCGGCCGCGATACTGAGCGTGCTCAGCAGCATCGGCGACCACCACGTGTCGATCCCGATGCGCGCGTTGACCGCACTGCTCGGCGCCGCCTGCCGCGACGCCGCCGAGTGCGTGCTGCCCGCACCGGCGCAACATCCCGAACCCCTTGCGGTGACCGAGATTCCGCTGACCTTCAAGCACGAGTTGCTGCTCGCGCGCGCGATCGAGTTGTTCCACGAACGCGGCTATCCGAATGTCAGCGTCGAGGACATCGCCACCGCGGCCGGGCTGCCCGCCTCCTCCGCGGTGTACCGCTTCTATCGCAGTAAAGGCGACATCCTGGCGGCCGCGTTCCGCCGTGCGGCAGACCGGGTCTCGGCCGCGATCGGCCCTGCGGTCGCCGCCGCGGACGGCCCCGAGCAGGCCCTGACGACGCTGATCGAGCTGTATGTGGCGGGCTCGTTCGCCGAACGCGAGCTGACCTTCGTCTACTACGCCGAGATCAGTAACGTGCCTGCCGACGCTCGGACGGCCCTGCGAAACATCCAGCGGCTCAACGTCGAAGAGTGGGCCAAGCTGCTCGTCGGCGTGCGCCCCGAACTCGCCGCCGCCGACGCGAGACTGCTGGTCCACGCGGCCTTGGCGCTGGTGGTCGATCTGGGCCAGCGCTTCGGCTCGACGGATCCGGCGTGCTCGCGGCAACGGGTGGTCCACCTGATGCGGGTCGTGCTGTTCGGACGCGACGCCGAGTAGTTACGGCTGCTGCGGCGGGGCCAGCGGCGAATTCACCCTGTTCACCAGCCAGCGGCCGTCGACCTTCTCCAGGCGCATCACCATGGACAGCTGGCCGGGGGCGGGCTTGCCCTGGGTGCCCATGCTGGTGATGGTCTGCCCGATCACCACGATGGCCTCGGCGGAGTGCTCGTCACCGGTCTTGATCGCGCACTGGACGTCGTTGACCTTCGACACCACCTCGCCCTGGGTGAGCACCTCGCGCAATTCCGTACTGGTGCTGTCGAATTGCTTCTTCCAGTCGCCGGTCGCACCGTCGAGCACGGCGGCGAAGTAGGCGTCGAGCTTCTTCGCGTCGTAGTCGGCCAGGATCGGCGCGTAGGCGCAGGCGGCGGTGCGCGCGTCCGCGTTGGCGGCAAGGGTGGCTTTGTTGCCCTTGTTCTGCACGTAAAAAATAACGCTCGAAGCGACTGCGGCGCAGAGCAATACGGCACCCGCCACACCGAGCACGAGCCTTCCCACTCGGCCTGGCCGGAACCGCTCGAACCGGCCGGCAGACGCCGTCTGATCCGAGTCCTTCTCTGCCACAACATCACTCGATGCAGCGGAATCCTCGGGGAGTTCGTTGTCGGTCATGGTGCGCTCCTCTATCTACCAGGTGCCGGTCGGGACAGCTCATTGCCGGTGACGCCGGGCGGCGGCCCGGAACCGTTGTCCGGCACGTTCGGTCGCGGCGCGTTCGCCGAACCACGCACCTGCAGTGCCGGATTGCTCGTGACGCAGTAGTTGTAGAGCCGGACCCTGGTGTCGACGGTTTTCGTGGTCGGCACCACGGGCACGGTGTCGTAGTCGCAGCTCGGCCGCGGCCACGGGTCGACCAGGGTGTGGTACGCGTTGTCATGGGCCGGAATGCCGATCGCCTCCGAACCCGTGCGCAGCGCCGGGAACAGCGCCGCGATGGCAGGGGCCCGCAGCTTGGCGGCCTTGGTGATCGCGACGAAGTTGGTGACCAGGTTGGTCATCGGATCCTCGGTGTCGCGCACGATGCCGCCGAGGGTGGCCAGCTGACCGGGCCCGAGGTCGAGGAACTTGCGCACTTCCTGATCCGCGGCGGTCAACTGCTGGAACAGCGCGCTGGAGCCGGTGGTCAAGGTGGTCAGGTCGGGTTGCGCGTGGCTGGTCGTGTCGGCGATCACCTGGAGGTTCTCGATGAGTTGCCTGGTCTGCGGCAGTAGGTCGGTCAATCCGGCCATGGCCCGGCTGATACCGGAGATCATGTTGCGCAGCCGATCCGGGCCACCGGCCAGCGCCTTGTCCAGTTCGTCCACGATCACGTTGAGCCGTCCGGGATTCATCCCGCCGATCAGCGCGCTCATGCTGCCGAACACCGACTGCATCGTCACCGGCGCCGTCGTCCTGGCGCGCTCGATCACGAAGCCGTCGGCCAGATAGGGCCCGCTGTCCGCGTCCGGCCGGAAGTCGAGATACTGCTCGCCCGCCGCGGAGAGCCTGCCGACGGCGACGGTGCCGCCCACCGGAATCCGCGCGGTCTTGTCGATTTCGGCGATCGCGGCGACGCCGTCGCCGGAGATGCGGACATCCTCGACCCGGCCGACACGGGTACCGCGGAAGGTGACGTCGTTGTTCGGTGCGAGGCCGCCGGAGCTCTGCAACTCGACCCGCACCATATACGTGCTCGGCAGCGGATTGATCCGCAGCACATAGACACCCAGATAGGACGCGCCGAGCACGAGCACCACGATCAGGCCGATATTGGCCGCCGCGACCCGGTGCCGGACCAGCCATTGCCACAGGGGGATGGCAGCCGGCGAAGCCGGCGGGGTGGGTGAGCTCAGCGGCGGATTCATCGGCCACCGCCTTGCAGCCGGCCGATGACCTTCTCGATGACCTGCGCCAGGCTGCCGATGAACGCGGGCACGTCGCCGATCTCGGGTGGCCTGCTGCCCTTCGGGTCGGTCAGCGCACCGACGCTGAGATAGGAGACGGTGGCCGCGACCGCGAGCACCGGGCCGTCCAGGCTGGCCGAGATCGACGGGTAGATGGCGTGCAGCCCGTCGAGGGCGCCCGCCAGATCGTCACCCATCTTGGTGAAGCCGGACATCAGCCGCTGGATGCTGTCGAACAAGCTGAGGAAGTCCGGGCCGGTGGTGTCGGTGAAGTCGCCGAGCGCGGCCATGGTCACCGAGACCTTCGCGATGAGATCGGCGATGGCCCTGTTGTTTTCGGCGACGAGCCCGATCAGCGGCGGGAAGGTGTCCGCGGCGGCGCCCAATTCGGCTTTGCGCCTGGCCAATTCACCGGTGAGCGTATTCAGCCCGGTCAGTACGCCGTCGATGTCGGCGGTGCGCCGATTGAGTGCGGTGAGCACATCGGTCATCTCGGTGATCAGATGCGACAGCTCCGGGGCACGCCCGCCGAACATGGAGTTCATCTCGGCGGTGATCCGGGCCGCCTGGTTGAGGCCGCCGCCGTTGAGCAGCAACGAGACCGACATCATCAGCTGCTCCACCGAGGCACCGGTCGCGGTGTGCTCCGGGGCGATGGTGTCCCCGGGGCGCAGCAGCTCGGCGCCGTCCTGCTTGGCGGGCAGCGTCATCGCGACGAACATGTCGCCGAGCGGGGTGGCCTGGCGCAGCTCGGCGGTGGTCCCCCGAGGCAGCTGAATGTCTTGGCGGATCTGCATTTCCACGTCGGCGAGGAAGTCGGTGGTGCTGATCGCGGACACCATGCCGATATCGGAGCCGCCGATCTTCACGTGCGCGTTGGCGGGCAGGTTCAGCGCGTCCCGGAACACCGCGTGCAGGGTGTAGCCGGGGCCGCCGATGCCCGGTTTCGGCAGCGGCACGTTGTCCACCGTCACCGCGCAGCCCGAGGTCGCGCCGATCACCATCGCGACGCACAGCGTAGTCAGTCCCCGCGCCCTCATTTGGTCAGTCCGAGCAGCGCGGCGGTGAGCCCGAAGTCCGGGCCGAAATCCTGGATCTTGCCGGTCCGGCAACCATCCAGGCGCATCTGCACCCGTTCGCAGAACACCGACAGGGCCTCGCCGTCGAGCACCGCCTTGTCCAGCAGGCCGTGCAGGCGCAGCGCCTGATGTTCACGGCTGGTCGCGTTGGCGAGGTTCTGGAAGAACAGCGGTGTCACGTCGGCGATCTCGGTGACCGCCCGCGCGTTGGCCCGCATCTGCCCGGTGAGGGCGGTGAATCGGTTGAGCGCGCCGAGCAATTGCTCGCGGTTGGTGCCGACCACGGTCGAGGTGTTGGTGACGAAGTCGTTGAGCTGGGTCAGCACCGCCTGCAAGCCCGGCGCCTGCTCGCCCATCAGCTGCACCATCTCGGTGAGCCTGCCGCTGAAATCCCGCACCGTCTGGTCGTTCTCGGCGATGATCTGGGTGATCTCATTGAGTTTCACGATGGTGTTGGAGATCTGATCTCCGTTGGCCAGGCTCACCTCGAACGCCGAGGACATCGCGTCGAGCGTCTCGCGGAGCTTGTCGCCGTTGCCGTCGAGCAGCGGGAAGAGCACCCGGCTCGCCATCGGCCCGGACTCGTTGTCGCCCTTGAGCGCTTGCCCCAATTGGTCGAAATTCTCCAGGATCCGATCGAGTTCCACCGGGGTGCGCGTGTGCTCGAGCGGGATGTGCGCACCGTCGGCCAGCACCGGGCCGGTGCCCTCGTAGGCGGGCGCGAGTTCGACGTGCCGGTTGGTGATCAGCTGCGGTGACACCAGCGCCGCGATCGCGTCGGCGGGCACCTTGACGTCCTTGTCGATGGACATGGTCACCTCGACGTAGCTGCCCCTGGCCGTCACCGTGTCGACCCGGCCCACCGGGACCCCGAGGATCGCGACGTCGTTGCCCGCGTACAGGCCGGCGACGTTCTCGAAATCGGCGCTGATCCGCAGACGTTCACCGAGATACTGGTCCGGCAGGCCGCTCAGGCTGTCCGGCAGCAGCGAGCACCCGGATGCCACTGCGGCGACCCAGCACAACACGGCGGTTTTGCGGAAAGTACCTATCTTCATCAGTTGCACCCCTGTACCGCACCGGCGAAACACAACCAGTTGTCCGGGAAAATCCACGGCGCCCACACGTCGCCGTAGGGTCCGTTGCCGAGCGCATTGTTGAACTGCCGCAAGGCAACCGGCATGATCTCGTAGAGCGAGTCGAGGTTTTCCCGGTTCTTCTCCAGGCCCTCGGACATGGTGTTCAGGCTCTGGATCATCGGCCCGAGTTGATCGTTGTTCTCCAGGCCCATCTCCTGCAGCAACCGGGAGAGCTCGGCGACGTTGTCCAGCAACGACTTCAGCATGTTCTGCCGCACCGCGACGGCGTTGCCGATGGCCTCGCCGCGGGTGAGCAGCAGCAGCACGCTGTTGCGGTTGTCCGACACCAGCTGCGACACCTGATCCATGCTCTTCAGCAGCACGTCGACCTCGTCGCGGCGGTCGTTGATCACCTTGGCCAGCGCGCCGATGCTGTTCAACGCCTCGACGGTGAGCTGCGGCGAGTCACCCATCTGCCTGGTGAGCAGATCCAGCGACTGACGCAGCTTGGCCGGATCGATCCGCTCGATCCGCTCGAACGACGACTTGTACACCGGATCACGGATGACCTTGCTGAGGTTGTACGGCACCGACGTGTTCGCCAGCGCTATCCGGTTGCCCGGCAACCCTTTTCCATTGCCGGGCACCAGCTCGACGTGCAGCTTGCCGAGGATCGTCGTCATCTTGATGGCCGCGTGCGCGTCCGGGCCGAGCCGCAGATCCCGGCGCACCCTCAGGTCGACCAGCACTTTCGCGCCGTCGAGCTGTACCGCGCGCACCGAGCCGACCTCGATGCCGGACACATCCACCGACGCACCCGCCCGCAGCCCCGCCGCCTGGGCGAACTCCGCCTGAATGGTCTTGTCCCCCAACCGGGCCTGGGACAGCACGCTGGAGCCGACCAGCAGCAGCACCACCGAACCCGCCGCGAGCAGCCCGAGCCACAGCAGCCGGTTCCGCGGCAGCCGGACGCGCCCGATCAGCGATCGCGCTCGTGTCATCATCGGCACACCTCCGATTGCGAATCGCCGCCGACCTGAGAGAAGAGCCCCGGCGGCAGCAGTACACCCCACAGCGAGACATCGAGACGGCAGATGTAGGCATTGCCGTAGGCGCCATAGCTGGTGAACCTGGCGATGCCGTTGAGCAGGCTCGGCAGCTCGACGGCGGCCTGGTCCAGCGAGGCGCCGTTGAGCAGCAGCAGTGCAACACCGGTCGTCGCATCATTTTGCGCCCGAGCGATATTCGGCTTCACCTGAGCGATCAGCCGCGCCACCGAGTCGGTCGAGGTGGCCACCTGATCGACCGACCCCTTCAACGACTCACCTTGCGCGTAGAGCGACTCGACCAGCGAACGCGCCTGGGTGATCAGCGTTTCCAGTTCGCCGCTGCGATGGGCGAGACCGGCGATGACACTGCTCAGGTTGCCGATCACGTCGCCGAGAATCTGGTCCCGCTGCCCGAAGGTGCCCGCCAGCTCGGCGGCCTGGGTGATCAACGCGCTCAGCGACACATTGTTGCCCTGCAAGGCCTGGATCAGCGTCTCCGACAGCGAATTGATCTGATCCGGTTGCAGCACACTGAACAACGGCTCGAACCCGGACAGCAACGCGGACACATCGAACGACGGCTCGGTGCGCTCGAGCGGTATCGCCGCACCCGCCGCCAGCGGCTGCCCGTCGCCCGCGCCGGGCACCAGCGCGATGTAGCGCTGTCCGATCAGGTTCTGGTAGCGCACCATGGCCTTGGTGGTGGTGGTCAGCCGCTGCCTGCGCTGGATCCGGAACTCGATGCGGGCCCGGTAGTCGCCGTCGAAGTCGATCTCGTCCACCCGGCCGACCCGCACCCCCGCCATCCGGATGTCGTCGCCGACCCGCAGGCCGAGCACATCGGAGAACGTCGCGGAGTAGGACTCGGTGTCGCCGGGGACCGAGCGTTGCAGGGTGGACCAGATCGTGTAGGTCAGCACGATCGCGACCACGGCGAACAGGCTGAAGCCGGCCAGGGCCTTACCTGATTTCATGATCAGCTACCGCCCTTGTCCGCCGGGGTGACCGAGCCGCCCGCCAGCAACGGCGACAGCAGCAGATACTGCGCCGCGGTCGGCTTGCCGCCGACAATCGCCGCGACGGCGTCCGGGCCCCGTAAACCGTTGGGCCCTGCGGTATTCGGTGCCGGATCCTTCGCCGCGGCCGGTGCCGTGAGCCCGGGAATCATCGGAATACCTGGAATGCTCGGCAGCTCGAGCACCACCGGCGCAGGGCCCGCGGCATCCAACCACCGCGGTTTCAGCTGTTCCGGAAACTCCTGTGGCGGCGCGACTTCCGGTACCGAGGCACCGCCGCAGCGTGGCCCGGCCATGCTGCCGTACCGCGGGCAATCCGCGGCCGTGTACTGCTGAAACGGCGTGAAGGACACGTCCATCTTCCAGATCATCTGGCGACTCGGCCCGAAACCGAACACCGAGCGCAATTTCTGCAGGGACACATTGAGATTGGCCGCCGTCTGCTGCAGGGCATCCGGATCCTCGGCCAGGCTGCCGAACAGCTCGCCGACACCGGAGACCACCTCCTTGCCCGCATCGGGGTTCCGCGCGAACAGCGAATTCACCGAATCGACCGCCCCGTTGGCGTTGGTGAGCAGCGCGACGAGCTTGTCCCGCCGCTCCGTGAGGGTGCGCGCGGTGGTCACCGACTCCGACAGCACACCGACCAGCTCGGGCGCGGACGTGCTCAGCGCGGTCGCGGCCCGGCCGAGATCACCGAGCAGGTTGCCGATCCCGGGGATGGCATGCACCTGGGTGAGCCAGGTGTCGAGCCGCTCGATGGTGGAGCCCGGTACCCGGGCGGCCGGGTCGAGGGCGTCGGCGAGCGTGGCGAGCACCCGGCCCAGCTTCTCCGGCTGGATGTGATCGAGCACGTCGCGCAGCACGCTGAGCGTGGTCTGCAATTGGACGGTGCCCTCGCTGGTGTCCTCGGGAATCTCCGCCCCCGCACGCAACGTCTCCCGGGTCGGCCCGTTGTCGACGAGCTCGATCGCCGTCACGCCGAAGATGTTGTTGGGGATCACCCTGGCCGTGACGGCAGCCGGGATCAGCGCTGCCACAGCGGGTTTCAGGTTCAGCTCGGCGCGCTGCCGTTCGCCCTTCGCGACGACCTGCACGTCGGCCACCGAGCCGACGATCATGCCGCGAAACTTCACGTCGGCGTTCTCGGGCAACCCGTCACCGGTGCTGGTGAGCACGGCGACCACGCCGACGTTGTCCTCGAAGCGGCCGGTGTAGCGCAGTCCGACCAGGTACAGCAACAGCAGCACCACCGCCGTGAGCGCGATGCCCGCGAGGGACAGCTGCCGCGGGCTCGGCCCGCGGCCACTGGGATCGATGATCATCGCGGCCCCTATCCCGAGATCCGGATACCGGGGTCGATGCCCCAGATCGCCAGCGTGAGAAACAGATTCGCGAACACCATGACGACGATCACCATCTTGATCGCGCGCCCGGCCGCATGGCCGACGCCTTCCGGACCGCCGGTGGCGACATATCCGTAGTAGCACTGCAGGAACGTCGAAATGAGCACGAACACCATCACTTTGAGCACCGAGAAGAAGACGTCGGCGCCGTTGAGGAATTGGAAGAAGTAGTGGTCGTAGGTGCCTGCCGAGGTGCCGCCGAGAAACAGCACCGACAGCTTGGTCATCAGGTACGCCACCGCCAGCCCCACGCTGTAGAGCGGGACGATGGTCAAGGTGGCCGCGATCATCCTGGTTGTGATCAGGTACGGGAGCGGGCGGATGGCAATGGATTCCAGCGCATCGATCTCCTCGGAGATCCGCATCGCGCCCAACTGCGCGGTGAATCGGCAGCCCGCCTGGATGGCGAAGGCCAGCGTCGCCAGGATCGGCCCGATCTCGCGGGTGGTGGCGAACCCGGAGATGGCACCGGTCAGCGGGTTCATGGTCAGCAGGTTCAGCGCCGTGTAGGACTCCATGCCGACGGTGATCCCGCCGAATCCGCACAGGATGATGACGACGCCGACGGTGCCGCCGCCGACGACCAGCGAGCCGTTGCCCCAGCCGACGTCCGCGGTGAGCCGCAGCACCTCTTTGCGATAGTGCTCGAGCGTGAACGGAATTGCCGCGATCGCCGCGACGAAGGTGATGGCCTGATGGCCGAGGCGCCGGTTGGCGCGCATCGGTCCGCGCGCGAACTCGCCGACCACCCGGAACGGCTGCAACGCCGGCGGCGTATAGCGCGAACCCATCTCAGATCACCTTCGCCGGGAACAGCGTGTTGTACACCTGGGTGATGATGATGTTGGTGGCGAACAGCATCAGCGCCGAGTTGACCACCGCCGCGTTCACCGAGTTGGCGACGCCGCCCGGTCCGCCCCGGGTGTGCAGGCCGATGTCGCAGGCGATGATCGCGGTGAGCGCGCCGAAGATGGCGGCCTTCAGCAACGCGACGATCATGTCGTTCGCCACCGCGAAGGAGGAAAAGCTGCTGATGAACGAGCCCGGCGTGCCGGCCTGGGCATACACGTTGAACAGGTAGCCGGTGGCGAAGCCGACGAAGACCACGAAGCCGCACAGCAGCATGCTCACCAGCACCGCCGCCGCGAGCCGCGGCGCGACCAGCCTGCGGATCGGATCGACGCCCATCACCTTCATCGCGTCGATCTCCTCCCTGATCGTGCGGGAGCCGAGATCGGCGCAGATGGCCGAGCCGACCGCACCGGCGATCATCAGCGAGGTGACCAGCGGCGCGCCCTGGCGAATGATGCCGAGCCCGCTGACCGCACCGATGAAGGTGGTCGCGCCGACTTGACTCACCAGGGCGCCGATCTGGATCGAGACCACCACCGCGACGGGTATCGCGACGAACACCGTCGGTGCCGCCGACACACTCGACATGAACGCACACTGTTTGATGAATTCCTGGAACGGGAATCGACGTGTGAGCAGTGCGCGGAACATCTCCAGCACGGCGTCGCGACCCAGCGTCACCTGCCTGCCCAGCGTCTCCAGCGACCGCTGGGGGTGCCGCTGCCACAGACCCCTGAGGTCGTCGACGGCTTGCTCGAGATCCGTGCGGCCCGGCGGCCGTTGGGTGCTGGTCATCGATCGCTGCCTCTCACGCGGTCCCGCTCAACTGCCGCTGCAGCAGCACGAACAGCAACCCGAGAGCGGCTGCGCCGGCCACAACGGCGCTCAGCACGACCAACCACAACCCGAACCGCAGCACCGGATTGACCCGCGTGTGCCCCGCGAGCACCTGCACGCCGATCACCAGGACGTCGATCAGCCAGACCAGCATCATCATCAGGTCATGCACACATTCGAGAAGATGAGCACGGGCCAGCACACGATCGAACCCAGGAACGAGACGACCACGTCGATGCCGTGCATACCGCGCAGGTGGCTGGTGTGGGTCAGCGTCCAGACCACGCCGATCAGGCCGTACGGGATGCCGAGGATGATCAGCGTCCCCAGGAACTCCGAGACCTTCATCTCGTAGCTGAATATCCGATCCAGCCTCTTGAGCATGCGTGTCCTTTCGCGTGCCGGTCGACGTGACCGGCCGCCCACGGCAGGACCCACAAGGGATCCACCGTTGGATCCGTGCCGGACGCCACACGGTCCGGTATGGGCCCGTATGTTACGCACGATTCCGAACTTAACGGAAGGCTTTGGCGTAGATTCATTGCGGTACACACCAGACTTTCCCCATGCAGTGCAACCCGTTGACGCGCTGAGCCCGCTCGGCTTAAGTTATCAACAGTTCACAGGTTGTTACGCCACGCGGAGTCGATTCCGGACCCGAAAGGACTCCCATGACCGCCGCTCACTCCTCCGAATACGCCGCCGTCCCGCTGTCCAAGGAACGCACTCGGATCCGGATCGGCGCCACGCACCGGCCGACCACCAAGCGGGCGATCAAACTCTCCGACGCGCTGGATTTCTGGTCCTTCGCGGGCGCCGCGGCCAATGTGGTGATGCAACTGGCGCGCCCGGGTGTGGGGTACGGCGTCGCGGAGAGCAAGGTCGAGTCCGGCTCGCTGATGCACCATCCGTGGAAGCGGGCCCGCACCACGACGCAGTATCTGGCGGTCGCCATTCTCGGCACCGAAGACGAGCGCCTCGCCTACCGGGAGGCGGTGAATGTCGCGCACCGGCAAGTACATTCGGCGCCCGGCGCACCGGTGAGGTACAACGCCTTCGACCGGAATCTCCAATTGTGGGTCGCCGCTTGCCTGTACATCGGCTTCGAGGACACCTATCAACTGCTGCAAGGCCGGATGAGCGACGAGCAGGCCGAGGCGTTCTATGTGTCGTCGTCGACGCTCGGCACCACCTTGCAGGTGACCGAGGACATGTGGCCCGCCACCCGCGCGGACTTCGACCGGTACTGGAACGAGGCCTGCGAACAGGTCGCCATCGACGAGTACGTGCGCGCCTATCTGAACGATCTACTGGAGCTGCGGATGATCCACTGGTATCTGCGGCTACCGTTCCGAAACCTGTTGAAGTTCCTCACGATCGGCTTCCTCGCGCCGATCTTCCGCGAACAGCTCCAGGTGCCATGGACGGCCACCGATCAGCGGCGCTTCGAGCATCTGTTCGTGTTCGTCGCCTTCGTGAACCGATTCATCCCACGCTTCCTCCGGCACGGCGGCACGTACACGTTGCTCGCGGATGTGCGGCGTCGAATCCGCAAGCAGCGCAATCTCGTCTGAACGCCGGCAGCGCATGACTCCGCCGTCCGAGCGAACTGCCCGGACGGCGGAGACCCCTCGATCCGCACAAACGATTACGGGCAGAGCGCGTGGCCCAGCAGGCCGACCAGATCGGGCATCGCATCCGGATCCTTGGTGAAGGTGTAGGTCACCGCGCGCCCCTGCGGTGTCGCACCAGACAGGCTGACGAACCCGTAGATCCCACCCGAGTGTCCGAAATACTCTGCACCACAAGATAATTTGACGCTGCCCAAGCCGAGTCCATAGTGCATCTGGGTTTCCGCGTCCATCAGCACGCCGTCGCGCATCTCGCGCAGCTGAGCCTCGGGGACCACCCGACCGGCGACCAGCGCCGAATAGAAGCGATTCAAGTCGGCACCCGTGGAGATCAGCCCCCCGGCCGCCCACGGTACCGACGGTTCGATGCGCGACACATCGGTCACCTTGCCGTCCACCACCCCATAGCCTTTGGGATGCGGACTGCGGATCTCGCGATCACCCGCCGCGGGCAGATACGTGTCGGCCAGCCCGTGCGGCTGCAGAATACGCCGGTTCAGCTCGTCGACATACGGTGCGCCGGTGACTTTTTCGACGAGCATGGCGGCGACGTAGTAGTTGGTGTTGCTGTATTCGTACCGGGTCCCCGGCGCGAAATCGGCAGGCCGCTGTAGCGCGATCGCCATGCCCTCGGTGGGTGTCATGATGCGGTTCTCCACGGCCGCGCGATACTCGTCGACGCGCGGATCCGCGGCCACCTCCGGTAACCCGCTCTGATGGCGCAGCACCTGACGCACGGTGATCACCCGCCCGTCGATCCCCTCCCCGCGCAGTAGCCCGGGCAGATACGTGTCGACCGACTCGTCCAGCCGCACCTTGCCCTCCGCGACGAGCTGCAGAACGATCGCGCTGGTAAAGGTTTTCGAGATGCTGCCCACCCGGACGTGCTGGGCAGGCTCGGTGGGAATCTTCGCGCCGGTGTCGATATCGGCGACACCGCTGGTGAGTACGACCGTCGTGCCGTTATCGGTGACGGTGGCGATCGCCCCGGTGACCCCCGACGCGACAATGCCATCGATATCGGCCTGCACGGCGCGAATCTTGGTGTCCGGCACCCCACCGGACGCGTTCTCGGGCTTCGACTCCGACGTACACCCGGCAAGCAGGGCAACCGCGGAGAGGGCGACGATGATCGGTGCACAGCGCATACCTGAACGCTAAGGATCGGACGCCCTCGCCCACATCGGGGACAGACCCCGAGATCCCCCGGATCTCCCCTCCCCTACAAGGATGAGGCAGCACCGAGCCCATCAGAATTCCGATGTCTGATATCGGCGTTCCCATTGGCCAGTCTACGGAGACGCTCGTACTGTCGACCGTATGGCGAAAATACTGTTCGTACTGACCGGTGCCGACACCTGGACACTTGCCGACGGCACCCCGCACCCGACCGGCTTCTGGGCCGAGGAGTTCGCCGTGCCGTACGAGGCGGCCAAGGCGGCGGGCCACGAGATCGTCGTCGCCACCCCCGGCGGAGTCGTGCCGCCGGTCGACCAGGGAAGCCTGGCGCCCGAATTCAACGGCGGCCAGGAGGGTGCCGGCAAACGGGCTGAGGTGCTCGCCGCGAGTGCGGAACTGAAGCATCCCGTCAAGTTGTCCGAAGTAGACCTCGCCGACTACGCCGCCGTCTTCTATCCCGGCGGCCACGGCCCGATGGAGGATCTCGCGGTGAACGCCGAGTCGGGCGAACTCCTTACCGCCACCTTGGCATCCGGCAAACCGCTCGCGGTGGTGTGCCACGGCCCTGCCGCGCTGCTCGCCGCCGTCGGCGCCGACGGCAGCAATCCCTTCGCGGGCTACCGGCTCACCGGCTTCACCAACGCGGAGGAGCGCCAGGGCGGCCTGGCCGACAAGGCCAAGTGGCTGCTGCAGGATCGGCTCGTCGAACTGGGCGCGGACTTCCGCGAGGGCGAGCCGTGGGCGCCGCAGGTCGTGGTCGACCGTAACCTGATCACCGGGCAGAACCCGGCCTCGTCCGCGGCGGTGGCGCAGGAACTGCTGCGGGCGCTCGGCTGACGTTTCGCTGCTCGCGAAACGACCCCGCAGGGGGAATCGCCGGGGCGGCGACAACGTTGCTGCCAGTAGCGACGTCGCCGTGCCGACGTCACACCGGCTCGCCCGCTCTCGCGCAATTCCCCCTTCGGAAGGAACCGAACCCATGAGCACCAACCTGCACGCGCGGCCCGCCGCGGCATCCGGCACCTTCGCGCTCGGCGGTGACCTACCCGTCCACCGGCTCGGTTACGGGGCCATGCAGCTGACCGGCCCCGGCGTCTGGGGTGACCCCAAGGATCCCGACGAGGCGGTCCGGGTGCTGCGACGGGCCGTCGAGCTCGGCGTCACCTTCATCGACACGGCCGACTCCTACGGCCCGTTCGTCAGCGAACAGCTCATCCGTAAGGCCTTGCACCCCTACGCCGATGACCTGGTGATCGCCACCAAGGGCGGGCTGACCCGGGGCGGCCCGGGCGACTGGCGTCCGGTCGGCAGGCCCGAATACCTGCGCCAGCAGACCGAACTGAGCCTGCGCAACCTCGGCGTCGAGCAGATCGATCTCTACCAGTTGCACCGCATCGACCCGCAGGTGCCGCTGGCCGACCAGCTCGGCGAGCTGGTCCTGCTGCAGCAGGAGGGCAAGATTCGGCACATCGGCGTCTCCCAGGTGAGCGTCGAGGAGCTGCGGCAAGCCCGCGAGATCGCCACCATCGTCTCGGTGCAGAACCTGTACAACCTGGCCAACCGCGCCGACGAGGATGTGCTCGAGTACGCGGAGCAGGAGAACATCGCGTTCATCCCCTGGTTCCCCATCGCCACCGGCGAACTCGCCAGGCCGGGCGGCCCGCTCGACGCGATCGCCAAGGAAAACGGCGCGACCCCCGCCCAGCTCGCGCTCGCCTGGCTGCTGCGCCGCTCGCCGGTGGTGCTGCCGATTCCGGGCACCTCCAGCATCGCGCACCTCGAGGAGAACGCCGACGCCGCGCGCATCACGCTGACCGACAAGGAGTTCGAGGCGCTGTCCGCGGCCGCCTGAACCCTCCCGACTGGAGGCGGGCCCGGCTTCGGCCGGGCCCGCCTTGCTTCACTTCTCGGCCGCCCGGCGGAAACAGCAGGCCGAGGCGGCGAGGTATTGGTGACAGCGGGCACCGTGGCCGCCGTGCACGGTGAGGATGAACCGCGCTCGTTCGTAGCTGAGGTCCACCGGATCCTGTGCGCAGTCGCGACTCTGCACCAGCCACAATTCCCGCACATCCGAGTGCAATACGTCCATAGTTCACCTCTGCGTAAACGTCAGTGCACCCGGCACCGAAAGGCGCCCCCGGAATCACGCGCGACACGGATGGATCGGGCCGTGTCGGGACCATGCGGCGGATTCTGGAATTCCGGCGCCCTGGTACGGGTTTGGGCAGAACCCCGGCGCCGGGTGCAGATTCAGCGTGCACGTTGCGATTCGGTGGATAACAGTCCCGAATGCGGTAAATGCGGGTAGTTTCCGTTTGTATCAGCCTGGTGCGAGGAAGCGGGACCTATGGTTGAGATCGACTGGACGGGCGAGGATGTCCGTGCGCTTCGCGCCGCGATGCGGCGAAGTCGGTACGAATTCGCGCGTCTGGTGGGCGTCACCCCGCGCACCGTGGTCTTGTGGGAAAACGGCCGGACAACCCGGATGCATGCCGCAAGCCAACGTCTGCTCGACCGGGTCGTGTCAGAAGCCGATCCGGTCGTCGTCGCACGATTCGAGCGGGCCGTCACCGCGGGCCGGGGGGCCGGCTTCGACATCGAAGCCGGCCCCCCGGCGCCCGATACGGAAACCCAGCTCGGTAGGGACATCGGGCTCGACAAGGAAGTCGAGGATGACGACGTGAGAAGGCGAGAGTTATTGGCCTGCATCGGGGTCGGCCTGACCGGCAAGGCCGCCGACCTGGTCGCGGCCGAACCGGAGAAAATGCTGGCCACCCTGGACGCCGGATCGATCAGCGAACGACGACTCGGCCTGCTGGAGCAGTCGGCCGAGGCGCTCGGCAAACGAGTGGTCCAGGTGCCGCCGCACGAGCTGCTACACACCACACTCGAGCAATTCCGTACCGTCCGTGGCACTCTCGCGCAGCGCCAGGCCACCCACCATCAGGTGCGGCTGGTGCGCACCGCGGGCAGGCTGGCCAACGTCGTCGGCGAAATCCTGTTCAACGAAGGACATTTCGGGCAAGCGCGACTCTGGTACGGCACCGCGATCCACGCCGCGCAGGACATCGGTGATCGTTATTCGGAGGATATCGCGCTGGCCGGTCTCGCATATTTACCGACGTATAGTGACAAGCCGAAGGAAGTCTTGAACTTGCTCGGCGGCCGTCTCGAAGAAAATCCGGCCCACGGCCCGGCGGCCGCTTGGCTGTGGGGAATGGCGGCCCGCGCCCATGCCAGCCTCGGAAATGCCGTCCAGTTTGTCCGGTGTATCGAGAAATCCGGTCGCGCATTGGAAAATGTTGGCCAAGAAGAGCTTACGGTCGGCATCTTTTCTTACCGCCCGGAAAAACTGGCCTTCTATCAGGCGATCGGCTACTCCAATCTCGGCCGTGCCGCCGAAACCGCAAAGGCCGCGGCCCATGCGCTCGCCCTGTACGACCCACAGGAAACAATGGAGCCCGCCCTCGTCCGGTTCGAGCATGCCACCGCGTTGCTGAGCGCAGGCGAGGTCGATGAAGCGTGTTCCGTTGCGACACAAGCGATCACCGGCAACAACACCTATATCGGGTTGACCGTCACCAAGCGCGCCGGGAAGTTCGATACCGCGCTCACCGACTTTCGCGGGCGCGCGGTCACCGAGTGGCGCCAGCAGGCTCGCTCGATCATCGAGTCAGCGCGCACGAAGGCCTAGCCGACCGCCGTTCGACGCCCGCACCATTCGATCCGCTTATCGGTGCGGACCGCCGCCGGGCGTCGGTGCGGCGCTAGGACTTCGCGGCGTCCTGCCGGCGGCGGCGGTGCATGATCGCATCCAGCCAGCCGCTGATCTGTTGGGTCTGCGCGGGAGTCGGGCGACCGGCCTCCCAGCGATGGGCCGCTTCGATCAACGTCTCCGGCAGGCTGGGGGTGAACCGTTGATTCGTCATACGTCCATGATGCACTGGGGCGCAGCGAAGTACGAGTAGGGGGCGGGGCGCGCCGGTCTGCAGGGGGGATGTTGACCGGCGCTCCCCGCCTATACGGGTGGTTTCGGGGTTCGGTGGGCGCTCAGGAACTTTCGTTGGCCGAGGCCTCGATGAGTGATTTGGGACGCATATCGAGCCAGTGCGTTTCGACGTAGTGCAGACAGGCTTTACGGGCGGCGGCACCGTAGGCGATGGTCCAGCCGCCCGGGACGGCCGCGAAGATCGGCCAGAGCGAGTGCTCGCCGTCGTCGTTGATCAGTACGTAGAACTGGGCGCCATCGTCGTCGAAAGGGTTGTTCATCGGGTTTCCTTTTTCCTGGTTGGGTCAGGTTTGGGGGGTCTGTGCGGTGCCGATACCCCGAAGGGGGCCTGCGATTCGGCCTGTGCGCGCCGCGTGTGGACGCAGCGGTCGACGGCGTCGAACCCGGCAGCGCACGGCGCAGGTGCCGGGTTACGCGAAAGATGGTGTGGCCGAACTCACGACGACGAAGGCGGCGCGAGGCCTCGGTGGCAACCCCGACGGCGGATGCGCCGTGCGGATCGGGGACTGGGCGAGCACGGTGCACCGGAATCCCCGTCGGTGCCGGACCTTCCCTGTGTCCGGCACCGACGAAGTCTGTAGTGACCGGTCGGCCGTCGATGATCGCGAGCTGCGGATCGAACTCGGTCACGCCCTCCACCAGGGTACTGGCGCACACCGACAAGTCGGGCGATTCGACACCGATTGCCGGAATTCGGGCGGGGCGAGCGATCTTCCAGCGCACCGGGCCGCCGCTGAGCGAGCTGTACCCCCGACAGATACAGCTCACTCGGCGCTGCGGTCTGGGGAGGCGCCGGGGCCGCGCGCTGAACCCGCACAACTCCGTATGGTGCACCAGAGGCTGCCCATATGGCGAAACGATGGCGGTCGACAACGTTCCTCCAACTTCACTGCCGCTGCGCAACGCGCCCGGCTGCCAGCTACCTCGCACGGAAGTGACTCGTGCATTGCGAACATTAGGCGTTGGATCAATAAGCTGGACGATTTTCCGTTAAAGACTTTGTGACGTTCGACCGCCGCCGGATCGGCGGAGATCATCGGCGAGGTGTTCCGCGATCAGCACCGCCGTGGCCTGCGGGCCGCGGCTCAGCGGCACCGGCACGACGGCGAGATCGGCCACCGTCAAGCCGGCTACGCCGTGCACCCGGCCGGACTCGTCCACCACCGCGCGCTCGTCGCCGGCCGGCCCCATCCGGCAGGTCCCGGAGAGATGTTGCGAGGTACCCAGATTCGCGTGCAACCACGCCGCCGCGGTCGCCGGCTGCTGCGGCATCGGTTCGGTGCGCGGTGTCGCCGACATCTCGTGCAGCACCTCCGTGGCGGTCCCGACGGCGGCACGCAGCCTGGTCCGATCGTGCTCGGCGGAGAGATACCGATGCTCGATCACCGGAGGTACCGCGGGATCGGCCGACCGCAGCCGCAGCACCCCCGCGGAACTCGGGCGCATGAGCGCGATGCCGAGGCGCTGTGCGCCGGGCGTGAAAGCAACCGTGTACGGCCGGATCTCGATGTCGTCCAGTTCCAGCACGTATTCCAGCGGGACGGTGGCCCGCTCGGCCGGCCCTGCTCGGTATTCGAGACCGATCTCGGGATGGTCGGTGAACCAGGCGCCGACGGGGGCGGCGTGCACGACCGGGATATCGAGTGCCCGCAGCTGTTCGGAGTTGCCGATGCCCGAACGCAGCAGCAGCGTGGCGGATTCGATCGCGCCGGCGCTGAGCACGATGTGGTCCGCCCAGAGGGTGTCGGCCCGGCCGTCGTGCCACACGTCGACGCCGACCGCACGGGTGCCGTGAAAGCGCAGGCGCAGCACCGACGTAGCGGCCTGCACGGTGAGGTTCGGTCTGCCCAGCGCGGGCAGCAGGTAGGCGGACGCGGTGCTGACCCGCTTGCCGTCGTCGGTACTGCACGGCACCCGGCCGAGCCCAGCGGTGGCACCCGCCGGTCCGTTCAGGTCGGGTATCTCCGGAAACCCCAGTGCCGCACAGGCAGTGGCGAAGTGCTCGCTGAGTGGCACCGGGTTCTTGTTGCGGCGCACCGGAATAGGCCCGGACCGGCCGTGCCAGGGCTGGTCGCCGAAGTCGAGGTCACGCTCGGAGCGGCGGTACGCGGGCAGCACCGCGTCGAACGACCAGGCCGTCGACGACCCGAGCACCCTGCTCCATGCCGCGAAGTCCGCCGCGGTGGCCCGCACGAAGTAGCTGCCGTTGACCGCGCCCGAGCCACCGAATATCTTGCCGCGCACGATATCTCCCATGACTGCGGCACCATCGTCGGCGAGGGTCACCGGGTAACGCCACAACCACGCCGCGTCCGCGCCGATCGGCAGGCGGGTGGCATCGAGCAGCGCCGCGGGAAATCCCTCCGGCGCGAGCCCGACCGACCCGGCTTCGAGCAGCCGGACGGTGTGCTCCGGGTCCGCACTCAGCCGCGCCGCGAGCACACAGCCCGCGGTACCGCCCCCGACGATGAGCGTGTCGGTCATCCGAGCCCTGTCCGATCAGTGTGTCCGCGCCCGATCGCCGATCAGTGCGACGGCGCAGTGGGTTTCAGCGATTCCGGGCTGCGCGCACGGAAGGCACCCACCCACAGGCCGGTGCCGTAGGCGATGTCGTCGAGCCGCTTGTAGGCCACGTACCGCACCGGGTCGAGGCCACCGGCGTCGCGATGGGTGAACCAGTCCGCGAGCCCGTCCGCGACCGCCATGGTGATAGCGATGCGCCGAATCCGCTTCGACGCCAGCATCGCCAGCAGCGTCACCGGCCAGTAGTGCCTGCACATCGCCGAGGCCAGCCGCCACAGACCGGCGAAGAAACCACGGGACAGGTAGATCGCGGCGATCCTGGTCGGGTTGTCCAGTTCCGCGAAGACCCGGCGTAGTCGGACCAGCGCCGTGAGCAACGTGAGCAGCCCGCCGATCAGTCCCCACTTCGACAGCGTGGCGAACAGGAACGCCGCCACCATCGTCCAAGAGGGCAGCGACAGCGGCGAGACCATGCCCGGGTGGCGCTCACCCAACGGCGCTGCGCCCGTGCCGTAGAACATCTTTCGGCCGAACCAGGCCCGGAAGGACACCCGGTGGTCGTGCGCGACGTGGGCGGCGGGCTCATAGCGCAGCCGCCAGCCGGCCTGCTCGAGCCGCCAGCACAGGTCGACGTCCTCGGCGACCAGCATCGACTCGTCGAAGCCGTCCTGCGCCAGCAGCGCCCGACGGCGCACCAGCAGTGCGGCGCTGGGCACGTAGGAGATCAGGCCGTGCGACTGCACCGCGGCTTCCCGCCTACCCAGATCCAACGAGGAGCGGGTGTGCTCGTAGCGGGCGAGGGCATTGGACTCCGGGTCCAGCGCGACGATCCTCGGGGCGACCAGCGCCACCTCCGGATCGCTGAAGTGCCCGAGCATCACCTCCAGCCAACCGCTGCGCGGCACCACGTCGGAGTCGAGAAACGCGACGAAGTCGGTTGTCGCGGCCTTCAATCCGGCATTGCGCGCGGCGGCGGGCCCCTGCTTCTCGTCGTGGCGCAGTACGGTCACCCGGCAGCGGGTGCCCCGATCGCGCGGGATCTGCACCGGCTGGTCCGAACCGTCGTCGACCACGATGACGTTGTGCCCGCGCAGCGCGGCGAGCAGCCTGGCGAGTCCGTCGGCGTTGTTGTGCAGCGGCACGATGACGGTGACGTCCTCGGGGGACGGCAGCAGGCGGGGACGCGGGTTGGCGACCCCGGAGTCGAGCAGCCGTCTGGCAACGGTCGCGGACTTCGGGCCGGTCACCTCGAGGTACCCGTCGCCGATCATCTCGGCGGCCTCCGGGGCAAGTCGCAGCAACCGAGCGGGCGAACCGCCGATCAGTACCCGGCCTCCGGAGTATGCGCGTACCCGTGGATCAATCCGCACCCCGAATCCGTCGGGCAGGCGATCATGGCGCATTCCTGGCATGCTAGGCGGAGATTCGCGCGCGAGCATCATCAGTCCGGTTAAAAGGACAGAATTCCGCATCAAACAGGGCCGTTCGGCCCCCTGACACGTGTTGCGGCAGACGACGAAGCGCCGAGCCGCCGCCGAATCCAGCATCCGGCAACGCAACGGCAATCGGCCGGTCGCGACCGGAATCCGCCCGCCGGACAGCGGGCAGCATCCGATTGGCTACTCCCATCACCTCAGGCGAGCGGGTTCTCGTCGCAGGCCCGCGCGGGTCGGCGTTCAGGTGGAAATACGCTCGGGCGCGTCACGGACAGCGTCAACGGCACCGGCGCGGATGTGCGCGCACCGGCCCGCGGCGTCACCCGCCGGGAGTGGTCGACCGACGAGCGCGGGATCAGCCGCGCCGGGTCGGCCAGCGCCGCCTCGCCGTAGCCCTGGACGCACTCCGGGTCGGGCCCGTCGGCGGGCAGGCCGGTGAAGAACTTGGCCGCCATACAGCCGCCGCGGCACGAGTCGTAGTGGCCGCACGACGCGCAGGCGCCGCCACCGCTCGGCTCACGAAGTTCGGCGAACAACGCCGAGTCGTGCCAGACCGTGCGAAAACCGCCGTCCGACACCACATTTCCGGCGTGGAACCGGTCGTGGATGGCGAACGGGCAGGCGTACACGTCACCGAGCGGGTCGACCAGGCAGACCACCCGGCCCGCGCCGCACATGTTCAAACCGGGCAGCGCCTCGCCGAACGCGGACAGGTGGAAGAACGAGTCGCCGGTGAGCACGCCCTCGCCGTTGCGCACCAGCCAGTCGTAGAGCACCCGCTGCTGCTCCTGGGTCGGATGCAGGTCGTCCCACACGTCCGCGCCGCGGCCGGACGGCCGCAGCCTGGTCAAACGTAAGGTGGCGCCGTACTTTTCGGCGATCGCCCGGAACTCGTCGAGCTGACCGATGTTGTGCCTGGTCGCCACGACGGACAGCTTGGCGTCCCGGAAACCCGCTGCCGCAAGGTTTTCCAGCGCACGGATGGCCATGTCGTAGGAACCGGGCCCGCGCACCGCGTCGTTCACCGCCGCGTCGGCACCGTCCAGCGAAATCTGTACGTCGACATAGTCACTCGCGGCCAACCTGGCAGCGACCTCCGGGGTGATCCGAACCCCGTTGGTGGAGAACTTCACTCCGACATGGTGTGCCGTCGCGTAATCGACCAGCTCCCAGAAGTCCGGGCGCACCGTCGGTTCGCCGCCGCCGATGTTCACGTAGAAGATCTGCATGCGCTCGAACTCGTCGATCAGCGCCTTGCACTGCTCGGTGCTCAGCTCGCGGGGATCGCGGCGGCCGGACGAGGACAGACAGTGCACGCAGGACAGGTTGCAGGCGTAGGTCAGCTCCCAGGTGAGGCAAATCGGTGCGGCCAGGCCGGTTTCGAACCGATCGACCAGCCGCACCGCCGTGTCGGACGGCGGGACCACCCCCGCCGTCGACGATGCCGGAGCCCTGCTCACGGCGGCGGGCGCCACCGGGGCATCGGCGGTCGCACCGACGATCATGTCGGAATCGACCAGCTGTGTCAGGGCTTTCACGTACTGCGCGGCATTCGCGTCGGTGACGCCCGCCGCCCGCATGGCCGTGCGCGCGGTGCCGTGCTCCGGCAGCGACCGCACGATCTCGACGATCCGCGGGCTCTTCAGGAAGGAGAGCTTGCGGGTGCCGAAGTGGTAGAGCAGCGCGCCGAACGGTTCCGGCCGCAAGGCCACCCTCGGATGCAGCTGCCATCGGGTGTCGAGATCGAGCATGGTCGGACCGCCTCTCAGTACACGCCGCACATGCCGTCGATGGACACCTCTTCGATGAGGGTCTCCTCGACCAGCGGTGCGGCGTCCTCGTGTGCCTCGACCGTGCCGACCGGCCCCGAGCGGTCGGTGTCGGCGTGTCCGTTCGATCCGAATTCCGGCATGTCTACCTCCGAGCGAGCGATCCGTGACCGCGGCCACCGATGTAGCCGCCGTCACACGATAACGTCATTCGCTGACAAAATGGAACAGGTTCTTCCTATCGACTTCGGCGCGGCCGGGCTGCCCGGTGCGTGTTCGGGCCTGGTCGGGCCCGACGCGGATGCTCATCGCCGAGGGCCGTCCCGCCCACCCGGGTCCGATGGACGCGCATAGACTTCGGGTGGGAAGTAGCTGAACAGGACGGACGGGCGAACCGCGCCCGCGGTGGTAGAGGTGGCATGGGAGTCGGACGAATGCAGGCGAGCGGAGGCGGCAATACCCTGTCGGAGTCCGAGATCGTCGAGGCGGCGCTGCGCGTGGTGCGCGAGGACGGTGTGGAGAAGTTGTCGATGCGGCGACTGTCCCGCGAACTCGGCGTCTCGCCGATGGCGCCGTACTACTACGTCGCCGACAAGCGCGAGCTGCTCGACCTGGTCGCCACCGCCGCGCTGACCGGAGTACGCACGCCACCACCGGAATCGGGCCCGTGGCAACACCGGCTGCGCGATCTCATCGACCAGATCGACGACAAGCTGCGCAAGCACCCCGGCCTCGGCGATGTGCTGATCGAGCAGATGCTCGGCAAACAGCTGGATCTGATCGCGGCGATCATGGAGATCCTGCTCGAGGCCGGCTTCACCGATCGCAATGTGCTCGCCGCGTACGCGACCATCCACACCTACCTGTTCGGCCGCAGCCGGGTGAACCCGCGCGATCGCGCGCCGCTGTCGGACGTCGCACTGCCCGACGCGGTCGAGCGTGCCACCAAATACATGGCGGACCTGCGCGGCAAGTACGCCTACGACTTCGGCATGGAGGTGCTGATCGCCGGTCTGGAGGCTCAGCTTGTCCGGCAACCGAAGTCCGACGTACGATAAAACTGCAACACGTTCTAGTTTTGGCGCTGTGCAGGCGCCCTGCCAGGTTCGAGAGGACGACATGACCACAGTCGAGGTTCCACACGGCTCGCGTTCGGTCGTACTGCGGGTAGCCGCGGTGATCACCGAGACGACCGATACCTGTTCGCTGGTCTTCGACGTTCCGGACGAACTGGCCGAACGCTTCCGCTACCAGCCCGGCCAGTTCCTCACGCTGCGCATACCCAGTGAGCTGACCGGCTCAGTGGCCCGCTGCTATTCGCTGGCCAGCTCGCCGTACACCGACGACCGGCCGAAGGTCACCGTCAAACGGACCATGGAAGGCTACGGTTCGAACTGGCTGTGCGACAACGTCAAAGCCGGCGACTCGCTCGAAGTGCTGCCGCCCTCAGGGGTTTTCACACCCAAGGACCTCGACGCCGACCTGCTGCTGTTCGGCGCGGGCAGCGGCATCACGCCGGTGATGTCGATCCTGAAGTCGGCGCTCGCCAGGGGCAGCGGCCGAATCGTGTTGGTGTACGCCAATCGCGACCACGACGCGGTCATCTTCGCCGACGAGCTGCGCGAGCTCGCGGACAAGCATCCGCAGCGGCTCACCGTGATCCACTGGCTCGAGCATCTGCAGGGGCTGCCGACCACCGAGGGACTGGCCGCCCTGGTCGGCCCGTATCAGGACTACGAGGCGTTCATGTGCGGGCCCAAGCCGTTCATGGACCGGGTGCACGACGCGCTCGCGCAGCTCGGCGTGCCGCGCTCGCGCACGCATGCCGAGGTGTTCAATTCCCTTGCAGGAGATCCGTTCGCGGATCAGGCGCCGGTCGCGGTGTCCGACGAAGAAGCCGCCGGTGCGGCGACGGTCGAGGTGGAACTCGACGGCGAGGTGCACGAGCTGAAGTGGCCGCGCAAGCAGACGCTGGTGGACATCATGCTGGCCAGGGGCCTCGACGTGCCGTACTCCTGCCAGGAGGGCGAGTGCGGCTCGTGCGCGTGCACCGTGCTAGAGGGCGCGGTGGAGATGGACAACGCCGAGATCCTCGACCCGGAGGACATCGAGAACGGGTACATCCTGGGCTGCCAGGCACATCCGGTGACGGATCACCTCAAGATCCAGTTCTGACGCCCTGCTACTGCGCGCGGTAGTGCGCGCGCAGTTCCGCGTCGAGGTGTTCGGTGGCGTAACTCAGTGCTGTGCGGCCCAATTCGGCCGCATGCTGGTCGAGGAAGCCGGTCAGCAGCCGCTGATCGATGCGCTTGCCGACCTCGCGCAGCATCCAGCCGAGCGCCTTCTGGATGAGGTCGCGCCGGTCGTCGAGGAGGCGCTCGGCCAGCTCGAATGTTGTTGTGGCGTCGCCGGATTTGATGAACGCGAAAGTCGACAGCAGAGCAACCCGGCGCTCCCACAGCGAATCCGCCCCGGCCAGATCGAACAGCAGGTCGCGGGGTTTGTCCGATAGCCAAGGGCCGATGATGTTCTCGGCGGACACGTCGACCAGGTCCCAGTTGTTCACCCGGCCGCGGTGCACGGCGGCCAGATAAATCCGCACCATCTCGGCGCGCGCCGCGTCATCGAAGGTCTTCGGCTTGGCGGCCTTGGCGAACCGGGCGTTGAGGATGACCAGGCCGGCCAGCCGATCCTCGTGCACAGGACTGTCCAGCAGCACGTCGATCTCGTCGAGTGACAGTGCCGCAAAGCGTTTCGCGATGCCGCGCGTCACCGGTACGCGCACGCCGAGGAAGACGTCGCCCTCGCCGTACTCCCCCGGCCCGGTCTTGAAGAACCGCTGCAGATGGATCGCGTCCGCGGGATTCGCGACGGCGACCAGCGCCGCCTGCACGTCCGCGGCGGTCGGCGCGACCTCTGTCATCGCGCGAATCTCCTTCGGGTGCAGCGGTTCACCCCTGGGCACCCAGGATTCTGCCGGATTCGAAGCTGGCCGCGCTGGCCGGCAGCGCACCGGGCCGTCCGCTGTTGCGCACGATCACCGCACCGTTGCCGGGTGTGGGGCGGCCGAGCGCGTCCATCCGCCGGATGGTCTGCGCGGCAACGGCTTGCGCGCTGTCGAAGAGCCGGACCCCGTCGGGCAGGGCGGCGACGATGGAGTCGATCACCAGCGGATAGTGGGTACAACCGAGGACTACGCCTTCGACGTCGTCGGGGGTCTGCTCCACGGCGCGGGCGATGGATTCGCGCGCCGCGACCAGGTCACCCCGGTCGATCGAGTCCGCGAGACCGTGACAGGCCACGCCGACCACATCGGCGTCGCCGCCGAACTTGGCGATCAGATCCGCCTGATACCGGCTCGCGGTGGTCGCGGCGGTGGCCCAGACCGCCACCGAGCGGCAGACCGCGGCCGCCGGTTTGATCGCGGGCACGGTGCCGATGACCGGCACATCCGGCCCGACCTCCACCCGCACATGCTCCAACGCGGTGACGCTGGCGGTATTGCACGGAATCACGATCACTTCCGCGCCGAGCCCGATCGAGGTCCGGGCCGTCTCGACCACGCGGTCGATCGTCCACTGCTCGGGTTTCGGTCCCCATGGTGCGCCGTCGGGGTCCAATTGCAGCAGCAGATCCACGTCCGGCCGCAGCTTGCGCAGCCAAGCGGATGTGGGCAGCAGCCCGAGACCCGAATCGATGAGCGCGACGATCACAGAGACAACCGTATTACAGTGCCCGGCCGGGTCCCGCGCGGCAGCAGCCCGATCGTCCGTCCGGCGACGCAGCCGGGGTACTTCCCGGCGTCCGAACTCAGCTGGGGGTGAGCAGTTCCGACACCGGTGCGCCCGCGGCGATCTTGGCTCTGGTCTTCATCACCTGGGCCGTCATGCCCGCACCGACCACACCGGTGAGCTTGCCGTCCTGGGCGTAGTAGGCGAGGAATTTGCGACCGTCGTCGACGACGAGATGCACCTCGTCGGTGGCCGTCGGCGTGCCGAGCGCCTGAATCTTCACCTCGTACTGGTCACTCCAGAAGTACGGGACCCTGGCCGCGGTCGGCGGGGCGGCGCCGAGCATTGCGCTGGCCACCAGACGGGCCTGTTCGCCCGCATTGGTCCAGTGTTCGACCCGCTTACGGTGGCCGGTGTCGTGCAGCCAGGCCGCGACGTCACCGACCGCCCAGACGCGGTCGGCCGAGGTGCGGCCCACCTCGTCGGCCAGTACCCCACCGCCCGCCGCCGGGTCGGCGAGGGCGATGCCGGAATCGGTGAGCCATTCGGTCACCGGGCGCGAGCCGATGCCGATCACCACCAGGTCGGCGGCGACCTCGGAGCCGTCGGCGAGGAGGGCGCCGCGCACCCGGCCGTCGTCGGCGAGCAGCGTGTCCAGCCCGGTGCCGCAGCGCAGGTCGACGCCTTCGTCGCGGTGCAGCCTGGCCACCAGCGCGCCGACCTGTTCGCCGAGGACCGAGGCGAGCGGGGTCGATTGCGGCTCGACCAGCACCACCGCGATGCCGCGGCTGCGGAAGCTGGCCGCGAGCTCGCAGCCGATGAAGCCGGCGCCGACCACGAGTGCCGTTGTCGCCTCGGCCAATTCGGTGCGCAGCGCGGTGGCGTCGGCGTGACCGCGCAGCACGTGCACACCCTGCGCGTCCGGCAGGCCGGGCAGCAGGCGCGGGCGCAGGCCGGTGGCGATGATCAGCTGGTCGTAGCCGAGGGTCGAACCGTCGGCCAGACGTACCTGCCGCGCGGTGGTGTCGACGCCGGTCGCGGCGGTATCCAGGCGCAGATCGATCTGCTTCTCGGTGAAGAACTCGCCGGGACGCAGGGTGGTGTCGTCGGTTTCACCGCGGACGAACTGCTTGGACAGCGGCGGCCGGTCGTACGGCAGGCGGGACTCGTCGCCGAGCAGGATCAGCCCGCCCTCGTACCCGGCGCGGCGCAGTTCCTCGGCGGTGCGCAGGCCGGCGAGCCCGGCGCCGACGATCACGATCGGCGCGGCGTCTGTTGCGGAAGGTGACACGCAGCTCACCCTAACGTCTGCTTGGTTCCGCGCCGGAGTGAACCCGATCACTCGGCGGTGGCGTGCAATCGTAGCCGTTCAGGTATTGATCGGGCGGTCAATCAGGTCTATACCGAAGGAAGGACATATTCCTGAGCCCAAGGAGGCACATCATGTTCACCGAAAGCCGCGCACAGGACTTCCTCGCCGTAGTGCTGGGGATCTTCGCCGCGCTCTCACCCCTGTGGCTGGAGACCACCGACAAAGCGATGTGGTCGCTGATCGTGCTGGGCGTGCTGATCGCCCTCACCGGCCTCACGCAGATGTACCGGCCCGCGCTCGGCACCAACGCCGACTACGCGATGGGTCTTTTCGGCGTGTTGCTGTTCATTTCCCCATGGGCCATGGACTTCACGGATTACCGCGGCGCATCCTGGACCGCATGGGTAGTCGGGGTAGTGACGGCGGTGGTCGCGGTAGCGGCGCTGCCGACGGTGTCGGGACGGCTGCACGGCGCGGCGACCCACCACTGATGCAGATGCCGAAACCCGGTCGCCGAGCCGCGGCTCAGCGACCGGGCAAGGAACCGAGGGCCGGGCGGCGGCGCAGCGCGAAAGTCGACGGCGACGCCCGGCAACTCATTCTGGACGCCGCCGAAAAGCTTTTCGCGGCACAGGGATTCGATGCCACCGCGACAGCGGCCATCGCGGGCGCCGCCGAGGTGCCCAAAGGCCTTGTCTTCTACTACTTTCCGACCAAGGATTCGATCCTGTCGGCGCTGATGGACGAGCGGGTGCCGGTGCACCCGATCGACGACATCGACACCGTGGTCGCGCCCGGCGATCCGGCCGCCAGCCTGGTCGCCCTCGATGCCGCACTCAACCTGCGCGATCACCATTCCTCGGTGCTGCGGGTGATCATGTGGCGCGAGGCCGACACCCATCCCGATGTCCGGCGCCAATTGCGCCAACTGCGTGACCAATTGCTGGATGTCACCGCGCGGGTATTGCAGGCCAGCGCGCCGGCCCCGGTGCGCCCCGGCACGCTGCGCGCCTGCGCCGCCGCCTGGGTCTCGGCCATGTTCGCCATCGCGAGCACCGACCGATTGCACGCACTGGACGGTGTGCCCATCCCGTCCGCCGAAGACGTGCTGAATGTCGCTCGGGTGGTCGCCGCGGGCATGACCCAGCTCGGCTGACCTCCGAAGTTATCCACAGGGTGCGTGTTATCCACATTCGGCGGATGGTGGGTATTGCGCGGCGTCGGCTTCGGTCAGGATCGCGGTATGGACGCACCGCAACTGATCTCGCGCAGGCAAGCCTTGGTCGCCGGGATGTCCGACAGCCAATTGCAGCGCCTCTGCCGCTCCGGAAAATGGCAGCGGATCCGCGCCGGGCACTATGTGAACGCGCCGCAGCCGGCGCTCACCCCGGCGGGCCGCCATCTGATGCTGGTGCTCGCGATGTGCGAGGCGATGTCCGATGACGCTGTCGCGAGCCATTGTTCGGCGTTGGTGCTGCACGGCTTGCCGACCTGGTCGCTCCCGCTCGAGCGGGCACACGTCACGCGCGACCGAATCGCCGGTGGGCGGATCCGGAAGCAGCTGGTCCTGCATTCGGCGCAACTGACGCCGGACGAGATCACCCTGATCAACGGGGTTCGGGTGACCACCGCGCCGCGGACGGTCTTCGATATCGCGCGCTCGGCAGGTTTCGAACACGCGGCCGTCTGCGGCGACAGCGCGCTGCGCCAAGGACTGACCACCGCCGACGCATTGGGCGAGCATCTCCGGCGGGCGGCGCACCGTCGCGGATCTCGGCAGGCCGCTCGGGCCATCGAGTTCCTGGACGGGCGCAGTGAGAGCGTCGGTGAGTCGCGGAGCCGGGTGGCCTTTCATGAAAGCGGTTTGCCCGCGCCGGAATTGCAGGCGCGGGTCTTCACCGACGATGAGGTGTGTGTCGGGCGGGTCGACTTTCTGTTCGACGGATTGGGTGTGATCGGCGAATTCGAGGGGCAGAGCGAGCAGCGCAGTGAATTGAGCGGTGCGCGCCTGCCCGCACAGTGGACGGTTGCGGCACAGGACCAGGACGACCAATTACGCGCACTCGGGTGGGAGGTGGTCCGCTGGACCTGGAGCGACCTGGATGACCCTGCGCAGCTTGCCGAACGCATCCGCGCCGCCGCCGCGGTCGCGGGACGCGCTCACCGCACCGGGCATTGGATTCCGACGCCGTGGAGTTGAGCTGATGTGTGCTTGCCGAGTGGCCGCCGACGGGCAGTAAGTCCGGAAGCGGGAGTGCCGCATGCCCGCCGGCAATGCGGTCAGGGCGCGAGTGGGGTTGGGGAGGTGAGGAATTCGCTGACGTCGCGAGCGAACTGAGCGTGCTTGACGACACCCATGTGGCTGGTGCCGGGGTAGACGATCAGGCGTGAGTTGGGGATACCGTCGGCGGTGTGGCGGAAGTTCTCGGTGCTGTAGGCCGCGTCGCGTTCACCGCCGAGGACCAGGGTCGGTGCGGTGATCTCGGCGAGGCGGTCGGACAGGTCGAACTCGTCTTCGGCGCGGACGAAGGCGAGGGTGTCCGCCGGGTTCTTCGGACGGCCCAGCGGGTCGATCAGCCACATGCCCGCACCGGCCAACCGGGCGACCAGCCGCGACGAGGCGGTGATCGGCGCCAGGTGATGCAGTGCGCGCCGACCCGCGAACGCCGCTTCGCCGTAGCGGATCTGGGCCTGCTTGGCGAGCGGGTCCAAGCGGTAGCCGGACGAGGCGATAACCAAGCGGCGGACGGCACCCGGATGATCCGCCGCCAGCTGCAGCGCCAACGATCCGCCGGACGACACACCGAGCACATCCACCGGCTCACCGAACTCGGCCTGCAACGCGTCCGCGTGCTGGGCCGCGATCTCGCCCATCGTGGTGCCCTCGGGCATCCCCGGCGCCCGATTCACCGCGTAGACGCGGAAGTGCCACGCCAACGGCGTCAGCATCTTGATCTCCGAATTACGCATCCAACCGCTCGGATTCGCGTGGTCCGGCGTGAACCAGCGCAGGAACACCAGTGGCCGCCCCGCACCCAGCGCTAGATAGGGCAGCCCGTGCCGCAGCGCCACCTCGGCGATGTCGAGCTCAGCGGCGAGGTTCTTGCTCATCACGTTCCTCCGATGATCCGGTGTTGTTCGCATTTCGACGCTAACGGACCCGACCGACGTTCCGCGATAACCTCCGAGGTCATCGAATCACCTCCCGGCCCGACCGTGGCCGGAACATGTTGCGCCACAATGGCTAGTCTGGAAGCCATGCGAATCGCGGCACTCGCTGCCTTGATCTTGGCGCTGAGCGCCTGTTCCCAATCCACCTCGGGCCAACCACAGCCCGCCCCCGGCCCACCACCGGCGACCTCGACCACGGCCGCGCCGCCCTCGACACCGGCCAGCCCGGAAAGCCGATTGAAGGACCGGATCGCCTGGGTCCAAGCGGGCAACGAGGTCGACCCGAGCCGCTACCACTCCGCGAGCACGGGCACCGGCGCCGCCGCCGACCTGAAGAGCGATATCGCCTTCATCAGCCCCTCCGGAAAAATCAGCTGCATCACCGGAACCGCCTATCAGCTGGACGGATTCAACTGTGTAGTGAAACTGAAGACCCCTGTCCCCAAGCCGCACGAGGGTTTCGGCAACTGGGACGGCGGCTACGTCAACTACTCCGCGAAAACCCTGACCGTAGGCCAATTCCGCGGCGACCCAGGCCTTTTCATCCACGGCGACGGCCAAACCCTCCCCTACGACAGCAAACTCACCTTCGGCGACTACACCTGCCGCATCGCCACCGACGGCCTCACCTGCGTCAACCCCACCACCCGCACCGGCGTCCACATGAGCGACGACGCCATCGTCCCCTTCGGCTGCCTCCGCGAAACCCAATCACCCCCCGACTCCCCAGTCGGCCGAACCTACACCTGCTGATCGCCCCACCGCCGAACCGATTGTGGTTAGAGCTACCTATAGACATATGACAACAAGGAGGCGGCGGTGGAGGTCGGAGTACGCGAACTACGGGACAGCTTAAGCAGTTACTTGGCAGAGGTTCGTGCCGGACGGACCGTGACTGTCACTGACCACGGTCAACCAATCGCTCGAATCGTCCCTAACGGACGACTTACCAGGTCGGAGCCGCCCCGGGGAGAACGGCGGGTTCAACCCGCACGTACTCGCAAGCAGCCTGCGCCCCAGCCGATCCAAGGCCACGGCACGGTGAGCGAACTGATTGGTGACCAACGCCGATGATCGGCTGCATCGACCGACCCGTCTCAACGACGGGGAATATGCGGCACGCCTGCGACTCTTGGACAACTCTGGCACAAAACCAAGGTCGACAATGCGCCGGTATTGCGCACGACGGAACTGGCCGGCCAGCTAGACCGCCACCATGTCCCACCCACAACCACCGTCCACGCCCAGCGGGACACCACGGCGGCATCCATCGAGTAGACCCGCCACCATGTCCCACTCGCGAATGCCGTCCTTGTCCAACGGGACATCACGGCGGCATTTGGGACTTCGAGGCAGGGCGTAGCGCTGCGCGGATACGATGCGGTCCATTGCGCCTCTGCCGAGCAGATGGAAGACACCGACACTGTGGCCGCCTCCGGCCACAGCCGCCTATTGGCAGCCTGGAAGTCCCTCGGCGTGGCCACATTCGACACGAACGCACCCGCGGACTAGCCCCCCGAAACGCTGAACGGCGCCGCTCCTTTCGGAGCGGCGCCGTTCAGTTTCAGTGATTCAGGAAATCACTTGATGATCTTCGTGACGCGACCGGCGCCGACGGTGCGGCCACCTTCACGGATCGCGAAACGCAGGCCCTCTTCCATGGCGATCGGCTGGATCAGCACGACCGACATTTCGGTGTTGTCGCCCGGCATAACCATCTCGGTGCCCTCGGGGAGGGTCACAACGCCCGTCACGTCAGTCGTACGGAAGTAGAACTGGGGACGGTAGTTGTTGAAGAACGGCGTGTGCCGGCCGCCCTCGTCCTTGGACAGGATGTAGGCCTGGCCCTCGAACTCGGTGTGCGGGGTGGTGGTGCCCGGCTTCACGATGACCTGGCCGCGCTCGACATCTTCGCGCTTGATGCCACGAACCAGCAGACCGACGTTGTCGCCGGCCTGGCCCTGGTCGAGCAGCTTGCGGAACATCTCGATACCGGTGACCGTGGTCTTGGTCGAGGTCGGCTTGATGCCGACGATCTCGACTTCCTCGTTCACGTTGACGATGCCGCGCTCGACGCGACCGGTGACGACGGTGCCACGACCGGTGATCGTGAACACGTCCTCGACCGGCATCAGGAACGGCTTCTCGGTGTCGCGGACCGGGTCCGGGATCGACTCGTCGACAGCGTTCATCAGCTCAACGATGGACTCGGTCCACTTCGGGTCGCCCTCGAGCGCCTTCAGGCCGGAGACGCGCACGACCGGCGCGTCCTCGTCGAACTCCTGGGCGGCCAGCAGTTCGCGGACCTCCATCTCGACGAGCTCGAGGATTTCCTCGTCGTCGACCATGTCCGACTTGTTCAGCGCGACCAAGATGTAGGGCACGCCGACCTGACGGGCGAGCAGCACGTGCTCGCGGGTCTGCGGCATCGGGCCGTCGGTCGCGGCGACCACGAGGATGGCACCGTCCATCTGCGCCGCACCGGTGATCATGTTCTTGATGTAGTCAGCGTGACCCGGAGCGTCGACGTGCGCGTAGTGGCGCTTCTCCGTCTGGTACTCGACGTGGGAGATGTTGATCGTGATACCACGAGCCTTCTCCTCCGGCGCCTTGTCGATCTGATCGAACGCGAACGCGGCGTTCAGATCCGGGTACTTGTCAGCCAGCACCTTGGTGATCGCTGCGGTCAGCGTGGTCTTGCCGTGGTCGACGTGACCGATGGTGCCGATGTTGACGTGCGGCTTCGTCCGCTCGAACTTCGCCTTCGCCACTGTGGTGTCCTCCTGGACTTGTTGGTGCGTGCAGTTGCAGCAGTGCGGTTATTACTGGGGTCGTACTGACTCCCGGCTGGCGGGGCAAGTGCTTGATGGCTTACCCCCGAAGGGCTTGCCGCAAGTCTCGCACTTGCTCCGCCGGTGTTGTTACTCGCCGGTCGCCTTGGCGATGATCTCCTTCGACACGTTGGCCGGAACCTCCGCGTACGAGTCGAACACCATGGAGTAGTTCGCTCGGCCCTGGGTCTTCGACCGCAGGTCACCGATGTAACCGAACATCTCCGAGAGCGGAACCAGCGCCTTGACGACACGGGCACCACTGCGTTCCTCCATGGCCTGGATCTGGCCACGGCGGGAATTCAGGTCGCCGATCACATCGCCCATGTACTCCTCGGGCGTGATGACCTCGACCGCCATGAGCGGCTCGAGGATCACCGGACCGGCCTTACGGGCCGCTTCCTTCAGGGCCTGCGAGCCGGCGATCTTGAAGGCCATTTCCGACGAGTCGACGTCGTGGTACGCGCCGTCGAGCAGAACGACCTTCAGGTTCACCAGCGGGTAGCCCGCGAGCACACCGTACTGCATGGCATCCTGCGCACCGGCGTCCACCGAAGGGATGTACTCGCGCGGCACGCGGCCACCGGAGACCTTGTTCTCGAACTCGTAGGTCGCGCCGTCCTCGCCGACGAACGGCTCGACGGCGATGATGACCTTCGCGAACTGGCCGGAGCCACCGGTCTGCTTCTTGTGGGTGAACTCGAGCTTCTCGACCTTCTTGGTGATCGTCTCGCGGTAGGCCACCTGCGGCTTGCCGACGTTCGCCTCGACCTTGAACTCGCGACGCATGCGGTCGACGAGGATGTCGAGGTGGAGCTCGCCCATGCCGCCGATGACGGTCTGGCCGGTCTCCTGGTCGAGCTTGACCGAGAAGGTCGGGTCCTCTTCCGAGAGACGCTGGATCGCGGTGCCCAGCTTCTCCTGGTCGGACTTGGTCTTCGGCTCGATGGAGACCTCGATGACCGGGTCCGGGAAGGTCATGGACTCGAGCACGATCTGGTTCTGCGGATCGCACAGGGTGTCACCGGTGGTGGTGTCCTTGAGGCCGATCACCGCGTAGATGTGACCTGCCGAGGCAGCCGGAACCGGGTTCTCCTTGTTGGAGTGCATCTGGAACAGCTTGCCCAGACGCTCCTTCTTGCCCTTGGTCGAGTTGATGACCTGGGCGCCGGAGTCGACCTTGCCGGAGTACACCCGGACGTAGGTCAGCTTGCCGAAGAAGGGGTGCACCGCGATCTTGAACGCCAGGGCCGCGAACGGCTCGTCGGCGCTCGGCTTGCGGGTCAGCAGCTCCTCTTCCTTGCCGGGCACGTGGCCGGTGGTGGCCTCCACGTCCAGCGGCGAGGGCAGGTAGTCGATGACCGCGTCGAGCATGGGCTGAACGCCCTTGTTCTTGAACGCCGAGCCACAGAGCACCGGGTAGATCTCGGAGTTGACCGTGAGCTTGCGGATCGCGCCCTTGATCTCCTCGAGCGAGAGCTCTTCGCCGCCGAAGAACTTCTCCAGCAGCGCCTCGTCGGACTCCGCGACGGTCTCCAGCAGTTCCTGACGGTACTGCTCGGCCCGCTCTTTCAGATCCTCGGGGATCTCGACGACCTCGTACTCTTCGCCGAGCTTGGTCTCGCCCCGCCAGACTTTGGCGTTGTTCTCGACCAGGTCGACGATGCCCTCGAAGGTGTCCTCAGCGCCGATCGGCAGCTGGATGACCAACGGCTTGGCACCGAGGCGGTCCTTGATGGTCTGCACGGTGAAGTAGAAGTCCGCGCCGAGCTTGTCCATCTTGTTGACGAAGCAGATTCGCGGCACGTCGTACTTGTCGGCCTGACGCCACACCTGCTCGGACTGCGGCTCGACACCTTCCTTGCCGTCGAACACCGCAACGGCGCCGTCGAGCACGCGCAGCGACCGCTCCACCTCGACGGTGAAGTCGACGTGCCCGGGGGTGTCGATGATGTTGATCTGGTTGTCGTTCCAGAAGCACGTGGTAGCCGCGGAGGTGATGGTGATACCACGCTCCTGCTCCTGCTCCATCCAGTCCATGGTGGCCGCGCCATCATGAACCTCACCGATCTTGTAGGTGATGCCGGTGTAGAAGAGGATGCGTTCGGTTGTGGTCGTCTTGCCCGCATCAATGTGGGCCATGATGCCGATGTTGCGGACCTTGTTCAGGTCGGTGAGCACGTCCTGTGCCACGGAAATCTTCCCCGCTCGTAGCTAGATGGGATTTTCGGGGACGACCCTGTGGTCGTCTCTATGTCAACGCCGGAAGCGGCAGGTTGGTGCCGCGCCGACAGTGTGCCTCCCGACCCCAGACGATGGGCCGGGCAGACGTCACCAGCGGTAGTGCGCGAAGGCCCGGTTCGACTCGGCCATCTTGTGGGTGTCCTCACGACGCTTCACCGAAGCACCGAGGCCGTTGCTGGCATCGAGGAGCTCATTGGCCAGACGCTCGACCATGGTCTTCTCGCGGCGAGCGCGGGAGTAGTTGACCAGCCAGCGCAGGGCCAGCGTGTTGGAACGGCCCGGACGAACCTCGACGGGCACCTGGTAGGTGGCACCACCGACGCGGCGGGGCTTGACCTCGAGGGCAGGCTTGACGTTGTCCAGCGCGCGCTTGAGGGTGACGACCGGATCGGTGCCGGTCTTCTCGCGCGCCTGCTCCAGCGCGCCGTAGACGATGCGCTCGGCCGTGGACTTCTTGCCGTCCAGCAGGATCTTGTTGACCAGCTGAGTGACCAGCGGGGACCCGTAGACCGGGTCGTTGATCAGCGGACGCTTGGGTGCGGGGCCCTTGCGTGGCATATCAGCTCTTCTCCTTCTTGGCGCCGTAACGGCTGCGGGCCTGCTTGCGGTTCTTCACACCCTGGGTGTCGAGCGAGCCACGGATGATCTTGTAACGCACACCGGGAAGGTCCTTCACACGGCCGCCACGAACGAGCACCATCGAGTGCTCCTGCAGGTTGTGGCCCTCGCCCGGGATGTAGGCCGTGACCTCGACCGCGCTGGTCAGGCGAACGCGCGCGACCTTACGCAGCGCGGAGTTCGGCTTCTTCGGGGTCGTGGTGTACACGCGAGTGCACACGCCACGACGCTGCGGGCTGCCCTTGAGCGCCGCGGTCTTCGTCTTGGAGACCTTGTCGCGGCGACCCTTGCGGACCAGCTGGTTGATGGTTGGCATAGACCGGCTTTCCTTATTAGTTACGCGGTGTCTGGAACTTCATGTCTTTGTCATCGAGCTTTCACTCGCACGTCCGGCCACGTTTCACGTGCCCCGAGGTCGGGCGTGTCGCGCGTGGTGTAGGGCCCGAAATGCGGGCACGCTGGAGGTGTCAGCCGCTTTCGCTGGCCTACGGTCACGCACGAACTTGCCCGTATGCTTCCGGGCACAGCGATCCACGATACTCGTGGTCGCGACACAGGGTCAAAGCGGGGTGGCTGGAGACCCCGCTACCTGGCCAGGTTCAGCGTCAACTCTACGAGTTTCTTGGCGCCCGCGCACGGATCCGGATGCGCCGAGCCGGGCCGATAGTTGATCCAGAAGCCGATCACACCCTGATCCGCGGCCCCCGCGCTGACGCCACAGGAGTCCGGATCGTTCGGCCGCCGCGTCTCCAACCCGCGCCGCCCCTGCACGGTGATGTTGTTGGTCAGGTAACCCAACTTGTCGTTGGTGGTCTTCTCGTTGTTCAGCGAGCCGATCTCGTACCAGTTCAGGGTCACCATGGCGCTGCTCGAACCCTGCACGTCCCACATGCAGACCGCGCCGTAGAAGGACTGCATCGCCATGGCGCCCTGGCTCACCGCGTCGCCGACCTGGTTCAGTGAGACGATGTCGCATTCGCGCAACAGCTTGTCGAAGTTGGTGTTCACCGACTCCCCGGTCCCCGAACCGGCGGGATGTGCCGAACCGCTCACCGTCTGACCGCAACCGGCGACGGTCACCGCTAGGGCCGACACGGCGGCCGCCGTGAGTATGGCGCGAGCGCGACGCAGCTGCATTGCCGTCCTCCCCCTCACTTCAGCCGCCGCACGGTCAGCTCCGCCAGTTTGTGCATCCGGTCGCACGGGTTGCCGTCGGGCGCGAACATGCCGTAGGACATCGACCATTCGAAGAAGTCGTCGTCGAGCTGCACGGCGAGATCGCAGACCTTGCTGTCCGGCTCGAGCGCCTGCCAGCCGGTGCGGCCGCCGACTTCGATCGCCTGGGTGGTCCGTCCCTGGGTGGTCACCCACGCCTTCTCGCGGTCGATCGGGCTGCCCCGGTACGACGCGAAAGTGACGCTGGGCGAACCCAATCCGGCGGACTGCCAATTGCAGCCGACCGAATTCTTCAGCGCCTGGGAGATCTGACCGAGCCCCGCGAGATCACGCACCTCGTCATCGGTGGCATGGCCGCACTCGCCGACGAACGGGCCGAGCGTGGCGACCTTCGGCGGCGGACGCAACGGGGTGTTCGAGGTGTCCGAGTCGCCGCGCGATCCGCACGCGGACAGCAACAGCGCGAAGACCGTGCCCGTGACGATCGCCGACTTGATCCGCATGCCTGAGACTCTACCGGCGCGACGGTGCCGGCGACCGGCTCGGCCGACCGGCCCGGATGATCTCAGGCGTCGGCGAGCCGGCACCTGCCCCACCCGCTACTCGTGCGGGACGCGCAGTTCGTAAGCACCCATCGAATCGATGTAGGTGCACTGCGCCGGGCCGGTCTTGTATTTCGACATGGCACCGAGGCAGGCGTCGAGGGACGGGTAATAGGTGGGGGTGGGTTCGGCGCGGGAGGTGGCGTCGGTACCGAGGGTGAGGGCGACGGCCAAGGAGAACGCGGCGGCGGATCTGTCGAGCACTGCGGCGGCCCCTTAAGCATCCGGCGAGTCCACGGAGCGTACTGCCGGATGCTCAGGGCCACAACCGATCACAGATTGCCGCGGGCCTCCTGCTCACGTTCGATCGCTTGGAAGAGCGCCTTGAAGTTGCCCTTGCCGAAGCCGAGCGAGCCGTGCCGCTCGATCAGCTCGAAGAAGACGGTGGGGCGGTCGGTGATCGGCTTGGTGAAGATCTGCAGCAGATAGCCGTCCTCGTCGCGGTCGACCAGGATGCCGCGGCGCTGCAGTTCCTCGACCGGGACGCGGACGCGGCCGATCCGGGCGCGCAGTTCCGGGTCCTCGTAATAGGAGTCGGGCGCGTCCAGGAACTCGACGCCTTCGCGGCGCAGCGCGTCGACACAGGCCAGGATGTCGCCGGTGGCGAGCGCGATGTGCTGGACGCCGGGGCCGCGGTAGAACTCGAGGTACTCGTCGATCTGCGACTTCTTCTTGCTGACCGCGGGCTCGTTGAGCGGGAACTTCACCCGGTGGTTGCCGTTGGCGACGACCTTGCTCATCAGCGCCGAGTACTCGGTGGCGATGTCGTCACCGACGAACTCGGCCATGTTCGTGAAACCCATGACGCGGCGGTAGAACTCGACCCACTCGTCCATCTGGCCGAGCTCCACGTTTCCGACGACGTGGTCGATCGCCTGGAACAGCCGGTTCGGCGCGCCCTCGCGCGGCTGGTAGCCGGCTCGGCGCGCGACATAGCCGGGCAGGTACGGCCCGTGGTAGCCGGAACGGTCCACCAGGGTGTGCCTGGTTTCGCCGTAGGTGGCCAGGGCGGCGGACCGGACGGTGCCGAATTCGTCTGTCTCGTCATGGGGTTCGACGAGGACGGTGGCGCCGTGGGTGCGCGCCCACTCGACGCAGCGGTCCACGTCCGGCACCTCGAGCGCGATGTCGACGACACCGTCGCCGTGCCGGTCGTGATGGGCGACGAGCGGGCTGTCCGGGTCGACCGCGCCCTTGACCACGAAGCGGGCGCCGCCGCTGCGCAGCACGAACGCCTTGTGGTCGCGGTTACCGGTCTCGGGACCCGAATACGCCTCCAGTCGCATACCGAAGGCGGATTCCAGGTAATGGGCGGTCTGGGTCGCGTTACCGACAACCCAGACGAGGGCATCCCAGCCGATTACGGGAAAGTTGTCGACACTGGTGTCGTGGTCCACGAGTCCGACGAGCTTGCGCAGCTCACCGTCGGTGGGGGCGGTGCCGGACTGGCTCTGCGCCGTGCTGGACCGGGCATTCGGCATCTGCTCGATGGTCATGCACCAAGTAATCGTCAGGGCCGCCGGTTAGGCAACAGCGGCGATTTTCGTTAGACACTCTGGCGAATCCGGCTAGGAAGTGCCCCGAAATGCTGGACAATTTGAATAGCATCAGCTGGCTGGTGCTATCCAAGGCTGGAAGGCCAGCCTGTGCTCGGAACGGAGGCCGCCAATGTCACGCACGCCGGCGAAACTGGACGAACTCGATCTCGCGATCCTGACCGCGATGCATGAATACCAGAAGGCGGGCATCCTCGAGCTGTCCCGCCGGACCCGGGTGGCCAGGGCTACGGTGCAGTCCAGGATCGGGCGGATGGAGGAATCCGGCGTCATCGCCTCCTACGACCCGCAGATCGACGTTACCGCAGCGGGTTTCGACGTGCAGGCGTTCGTCACGCTGGAGATCGCCCAGGGCGCGCTGGACTCGGTCGCCGCCGAACTCGACATGATCCCAGGGGTTTTGGAGGCCTACGCGACCACCGGTTCGGGCGATGTGTGGTGCCGGATCGGCGCCGACTCGCACGCCGGGCTGCAAGCGGTGCTGCTGAGCATCGACCGGACCTCGTCGGTGGTGCGGTCGCACAGCGTCATCGTGTTGTCGACGGTGGTGCCGTTCCGCACCCTGCCGCTCTTGCGCACCCTCGATCCGGCGGGCGGTACGAAGGCGCCGGCATATCGCGCGGCGCACGAACGGTAGCGGAGCTCAGGGCCGCACGTCGGCGCCCACCTCCAGGATCTCCACCCGGAGTTCCTTGTCCGCTTCATGGAAGGCGAGCAGGGCATGCGATTCGGCTTCCACCGCGGCGCGCTCGGCCTTCGTCCACTTGCGGGTGGGGCTGATCCGCAGGCGCGCCGCGCCGGACTCCGGGAAGATCTTGTAGAGACCGGCAAGGAAGCCGTCGACCAGTACCGGGGCTACCGCGGCGGCGAAGGCGCGCAGCGGGGGCGCCGCGCCGTCCGGCACGATCCTGCTCCGATCCTGGTGCGAGAGCAGGGCATTGTCGTACCAGCCGAGCAGGCGCACCGGCGCCGGGAGTTCCGGATCGGCGAGCTCGCCGTCGGCGGCGTCGTAGAGGGTGCGGCCGCGCTCGTCGGTGTAGGTGCGCACACGATCGCCGAGCTGGCCGATCGCCTGCTTCATGCCGAGCAGCTTCGACCAGGTCTGCATGTCCATGGTGGACGCCGGACCGAAGGCACGCAGGTACCGAAGCAGCAACTCCGCCAACGGATACGACGGGTCGAGCGGTGCGCCGAGCCACGGCTCGACCCGGGACCAGACCGGTCTGCTGCTGTCCTTCCACTTGCCGCGCGGCGGGGTCTGCAGCACCGGCAGCAGGATGAGCCAAGCCTGCACGACCATGCCCGGGTTGCGGTCCGGGTAGCACTCGGCGGCGTGCTGTCGCAGGTCGGCGGCGGACATCGGTTCGTCGCCGAGCACCCGCTCGCCGTGCGCACGCACCTCGTCGGGGTCGAGGCCGACCAGCGCGCCGTAGTTGAAACCCTTTCGGAAGGGGATCTTTTCGAGCTCCGGCTGCATCAGCGGCGCGATCCGCAGCGCGTCCGGCGGGGTCACCATGTGAATAGTGCCGCGCATCAAGGTGATTCGGGCGAGCGTCCGATCCTCCAGCGCGTTGGAGATTGTCGCGGGATCGAAATCCGCTATGCGACTCCACAATGCGACGAACGGCGGCGGCGAGTCCTGTGCTTGCAAACCGACGAGGTGGTCGCACATTTCGTGCACGGTGAGTTGCGAGCGTTCCAGCAGGTGCTGGCGGGCGAGCAACGTGCGGTTCAGTATCCGGTCGGAGAGCATCATGATTCGCTTCGCCTCAGCGCAGCGTGACCACGACCTTGCCGGTCGCCGTCCGGTTCTCCAGCGAGGCGATCGCCTCGGCCGCGCGGTCCAGCGGGTAGAGCACCGGCTCGGGTGCGGCGATCTTGCCCGCGGCCAGCAGCGGCGCCACCTCGGCCCACTGCTCGGTCAGGTAGCCCGGGTGCGTCATCACCCATTCGCCCCAGGCCGCGCCGATCACCTCGACGTTCTTCAGCAGCAGCCGGTTCACCTTCACGGTGGGGATCTCACCCGCGGTGAAGCCGACCACCAGCAGGCGGCCCGCCGACGCGAGTGAACGGACGCTGTCGGTGAAACGGTCGCCGCCGACCGGATCCAGCACGATGTCCACACCGCGACCACCGGTCAGTTCCTTGACCGCGGCGAGCCAGCCCTCGGCCAGCACCACATCGGTGGCACCGTTCGCGCGGGCCACCTCCGCCTTCGCCTCGGTGCTGACCACCGCGATCACCCGGCCCGCGCCGAGCGCGGTCGCCATCCGCAGCGTCGAGGTGCCGATGCCGCCCGCGGCGCCGTGCACCAGCACCGTCTCGCCTTCGGCGAGCCTGCCGCGGTTGCGCAGGCAGAAGTGCACCGTCAGATCGTTGAACAGGATGCCTGCCCCGGACTCCAGGGAGACGTTGTCGGGCAACGGGAACACCATCTGCGCGGGCGCGACAGCGGTCTCGGCCATGGCATTGCCGAGCAACGTCAGCGCGACCACCCGGTCGCCTGCCTTGACGTGCGCGTCGGCCGGCGCTTCGCGCACGATGCCCGCGACCTCGCCGCCGACGACGAACGGCAATTCCGGCTTCATCTGGTACAGCCCACGCGACATCAGCACGTCCGGGAACGCGACACCGGCGGCGTGCACGTCGATCACCACGCCACCCGGATACGACTTGGGCTCCGGGATGTCCACGATCTCGACCGACTCCGGTCCCTCCAGCTTGCTGACCTGGGCTGCGCGCATCTGCCGACCTCTCTGTCGTGGCACCGGCCTCGTCCGCGCCGGCGCCGCCGTGATCAACGTAACCCGCGTCGCCGCGCTGTGCGCACCCTGCCTGCGTTGTCCCGCCGTGCGCGACCGCCGCGACCTGCGCGACGCCCCTGTTCCGCGGACCCCGTTTTGCTATGCTGACCGCGACCTATGGTCGGGCGTGAAGGGGGACTCATGGTCGAGCGCAATCAACCATCGTCGACGAGCGTGCAGGTCGATCCGGACGCACTGCGCTCCTTCGCGCAAACCCTCGGCACCGAAGCAGGCGAGGTGACCGGGCTCAACGCGGGCGGCGCGTTCACCGCCGCGGCCACGGCACTACCCGGCACCGAATTCGGTACCGCCGCACAGCAGGCGAACGATGTGGTCAACCGCTGCCTGCAACGGATCGGCAATCGACTGACCACCATCGCCGACAATATGCACAACGCCGCCGGGAAATACAAACTGGCCGAGGACGACTTCACCGCGAAGCTGCGCGCGATCGGACTGCCATGACCCTCACCATTCCCGATGTGGAGAACTGGAAACCCGAACAGCTCACCGCCGCAGGCGAACACGCGGGGACCGTCTCGCAGGGCCTGGATGCCGCCGTCGGCAAGGGCGCCAGTCAGACGAAATCGCTGGAAGACGGCAAGAAATGGTCCGGAACGGCCGGGGCCGCCGCGAACGCGCGCATGGACACCGAGAAGACCAAGGCCTCACCGGTCAGTGCCGCGCTGCTGGAATTGAAGATAGCCTTCACCTCTCAGACGCAGAACCTGGTCGAAGCGAAAACCAAGGTGCTGCAACTGCGCGACGACGCCGTCAATCAGACGCCCTCATTCGATGTGGAGCCGAACGGCACCGTCAACGCGACGACCCGGATCGCGGCGCTGCGCGAGCATTCGGACAAGGCGAACCTCGAGGGACTCATTTTTCAGGAGTCGCTGCAGGCGGCGACTCGGACCTGGGAACTGACCAATGCGCTGAAAACCGCGGAAACCGTTGCCAACCAGGCGAAGACACAGGTCGATGCGGCGGTACGCAAATTGGAGCAGGCGTTCGGTGGACTCGGCGAGCCCGCGACGAATGTGGCGCCACCGGTTAGTACGGCACCGGCCAGCGTCGCGGCGCCGACTCCGGTGAGCAGTAGCCCTTCGTCCAACAAACCGAGTTACGCGATGGGCAACAACAGCAATTCGGGGTCGTCCGTCGGTAGTCCGTACACCGGAAGTTATTCGGGGAGTTCGAGCGCGCCCACCGGGCCGTTGCCGAGCGGCGATATGGCGAAATGGATCGCGGAGGCGAAACAGAAACTCATCGAAATGGGGTACGACCCCAAGGATATCGATGAGCGGGCCATCGCCATGATCATCCAGCACGAATCGGCGGGTAATCCCTATGCGGAAAACCGCTGGGACAGCAACTGGTTGGCGGGGCACCCGTCGAAGGGGCTGATGCAGACGATCGACAGCACCTTCAACGCCTACAAGGCACCGGGGCACGACGATATCTGGAATCCGGTGGACAACATCATCGCCGGGGTCCGCTATTCGATCGATACCTATGGCTCGGTCAAGAATGTGCCCGGCGTGGTGGCCGTCGAATCGGGCGGCGCCTACCGCGGCTACTGACGGTCCCGGTCATCGCTGGGCGTTGGCCAGCACCGCGTATTGCGCGGCCGCCCGTTGCTGCGTTTCCCATAGTCGGGCGCCGAGCACCAGCGCCGCGTATCTGCGGTACGCGACAAAGCAGCGGAACTGCGCTTCCTTCGGCGCGACGTAGTCCTGCACGCACAACGCACCGGGCACCTCCGCCGGGGGATCCACCGCACGCCGGTCCACCGGGTTGCCGAGTTCGGCGGACTCCGCGACGAATCGCGCCGCGGCGGCGTCGTCGGTGGTTCGGAAGCCGAAAGCACTGGGAGCCACCGCAACCCGATCGACCCCCGCTCGGCGCAGCACCGGCAGCCGGCCCGATTGGTCCAGCACGTAGTTCAGGTAGCCGCGCAACGTCAACACCACCTCGCCCTGCCCGTCGGGCCCGGCCACAACGCCTTGGTCGTGGATGACCCGGGCCAGCAACCCGTCCGGATCCTGGTGCAGCGTGCTGAAGCTTCCGACCGGTGTCGGCGTGAACTTGTCGAGTTCGGCCACCTCGGCATCGAGATACTTCTGGGTCGCCTCGACCAGTCGATTGATATCCGCGACCCGCGAATCCGCGAGCACACTGATCACGTAGATCCCGTGCGCGGTCGTGCTGCCCAGCGTCGGAACCGACGGACGCCAATGGGCCCGCGAGTCCGGGTACTTGGGCAGGCTGACCGCGACGTTTTCCGGATTGAGGGCGAAATCCACCGCGTCGAGTTCGGCTGCCGCGGCCTTCGCCGCCGCCGCATCCCGCAAACGCAACACCGTCACGGTGAGCCCCTCGCGCTGGCGACTGCCGGCCGCCGCCGTGGTGAGCGGCAGCACGTCCTCGGCCGAACCGGTCGAGAACCCGAGGACGAAACCGTGATTCAGCAAAACCGGGATCGTGGGCTCGGCGAGATACCGCGTCACCGACTGGACATCGGTATGCATGAGCGCCGACGCGCCCGCGGAGTATGTCGGGTCCACCTCGTGCGGACTCAGTACCGCATCCGCCATCCGCGCGGCCTCCAGCCGGGCGTACCCGACATCGTCCAGGCGGGCCGAGAGCTTGGGCGGCGTGGTCGGGAACTTGCCCGTATCCAGCGAACGCACGTCGACCTCGGCCGAAACGCCGGTGCCGCGCACCGTCGATGCGCAACCCCCGGCCCCGACTACGGCGGTGAGAACAGCGAGGATTGCCGTGACCGCGCGTGTATTCCAGTTCATCAGTTCACCCGGGGAAGGTTGTCGAGGACATTCTGCAGCACCAATTGCGCTGTCAGACATCGGAATTCGGGACGTTCGTTGAGCGTCGGGTTCGCCACCTGCACGGTCACCACCTCCGCGTCGGTGCTGTTGATGCCGCGATATTGACCGCGACGTTCACAGGTGGGCGATCGCAGGTCCGCCTCGTCCGTGAAGACGATATTGCCGCCACCGAGATCGAACGGGATCGGCTTTTCGGTCGGCACCAGCACCTTCGAGCGTTCCAGCGCGACGGTGACCGTGCCGGTCGAGATCCACTTGCAGGTGTGCAGCTGATCCGGAGCGCCGCGGACCTGCTCGCCGATATTCAGCTTGACGACGCTGGAATCGACCAGGGCGCACGGGTCATGCGGGGCGAGTGAGCTGCGCAAGCCCGGAAGCTGTGGCGCGCGTTCGGTCAGCCGGCGGGCCAGCTCCGCGACCGCGTCGTCGGCGACGCCGCACATTTTCTCGGATTGCCCGCCCTGCACCCGGACCGCGATCCCGAACTGCGGATCCGTCGTCGCGGGGAACAGTGCCCGCCCGCAACTGTCGGTGCCGCTGGTCACGTCCTCCAGGACCGGCACTCCCGCAACACGTTTGCCATTGTCGCGATAGCCCTCGATGTGCTTGATGTCGACGTCGAACCGGTGCCCGCCCGCCTCACCCGAGCACGTTCCCCATTGGGTAGAGCTCGGCTCCGTCGTCCAATTACCCAGCGCGGAGACCAGTGGCTCGTGGACCGCGGCGCAGACATCCAGCGACCGGAGTTTCGTAAGGTTCAGCGCGGCAAGTGGATTCGCCGCCGGATCGGCCGGTCGCTCGTCCGCACCACCGAACAGGGTCGTGCCGGCCAGGACACCTACCACCAAGACCACCACGGCCGCGGCCGCGATCAGCACCCGCTTCCGCCGCCGGTGCAATACCCCGGCGCGTTGGATCTCGACGAGCGCTTGCAGGCGCTGTTCGAAGTCGGCGCTGTGCGACGCCGGGACGGGTACCGGCGCGGCACCGACGAACTGGGTGGCCTCCGGGTCGGCCAGCAGCGCCGACATCTCCGCTTCCTGCGCGCTGATCGCCTTGTGCACCTGCGTCGACCAGGGCTGATGCTGCGGTGGCAGCGGGCCGAGAAAGTCGAGCAGCTGGGCCGGCGTCGGGCGTTCCTGCGGATCCTTGTGCAGGCACGGCTCCACCAATTCCCTGACCTCGGGCGGCAATCCACTCAGGTCGGGGTCGGTGTGCACGATGTTGTAGAGCGTGTGCGGCAGCGAGGCGCCCGCGAAGGGACTCGCGCCGCCCGCCGCCATCGCGAGCACCGCGCCGAGGGAGAAGATGTCGCTCGCCGGGGTCAGCGGCAGCGACTGCGCCTGCTCCGGGGACATGAACGCGGGTGAACCGATGACCGAACCGGTGTGGGTGAACTCGGATCGACCCTCGACCGCGCGGGCGATGCCGAAATCGATGACCCTCGGGCCGTCCTCGGCGAGAATTACGTTGGCGGGCTTCAGATCCCGATGAATCAGGCCGACGCCATGGATGGCCTGCAGCGCCGAGGCGAGGCCGATCGCCAGCTTGTGCACTTCCTCCGGGGTCAGCGGGCCGTAGTCCTGGACCGCCTTGTCCAGCGGCACCCCCGGCACGAAAACCGAAGCAAGCCAAGGCTCTTCCGCCTCGACGTCGAAGTCGATCACTGCGGCGGTGAAGGCGCCGGAGACCTGCATGGAGGTCTGCACCTCGCGGCGGAACCGTGGCAGGAAGTCTTCCTCGGTCACCAGGTGCTGGTGCACCTGTTTGATCGCGACCAGCCGATCATCCGGGCCGACGCCGAGCAGCACCCGCCCCATGCCGCCGGAGCCGAGCTGGCCGAGCAGCCGGTATCGGCCGATCTGCTGGGGTTCATCGCGCTCGAGCGGTGTCACCATCACAAGCTCCTCAGTCGGGCCGCGACGCCACCGAGCACTGCTTCGGTGGTCGCGCAGGCGGTTTCGGCGGCGCCGGGCCCGGTCGGTTGCGCGGTCACGGCGATCAGTTCTCCTCGGTCTTCGGGCGATGCGCGGGGTTCTTGTCCAGGCAGGCCGCCACGACGGGGCGCAAAGGCGCAGGCACGCGACTGGTGTCGGGGTGGTACATCGGGCCGTGGTGATCGATGGCGTCCCGCAACGAAGGGCCGGGCACGAAAACCGAGGCCAGCCAAGGCGCTTCGGCTTCCGGGTCGGCGTCCATCACTGCGGCGGTGTACGCCCCGGTGACCCGTTGGGACGCTTGCACCTCGAGCCGGAAGCGGGCGCGGAACTCCGGATTCTCGGCGAGATGCCGATGGATCATCTTGACCGCGACCAACCGGCCGTCGGGTGCGCGGCCGAGCAGCACCCGACCCATGGCGCCCTGGCCGATAACCGCGATCAGCCGGTGGCGGCCGGCCGTGCGCGGATCGTGTCGCCCGAGCGGCTTCACCGTGTTCCTCCCCTGTAGTGCCTGTTCGGGATCGTACCGGCGCGGGTCGGTCACGTCCTGATGTCGCCGGGTGCGGGGTCAGGCGAATGTCCGGCCGGCCGCGGCGAGGGCGCGTTCGGCCGGTTTGCCCAGTTTCGCGGGGAGATCCGAAACGCTCATGTCCCCCATGATGCCTGGTAGAAGCGTTGTCGATGGGGATACCGTTGGTAACGGACGCACTCGACGCGATGGTGTGACGTACGCCCCGTAAAGTCGTCTCACAACAGCACCACACGAAGAACGCGGCACACCGTGCAGCGCGAGGAGCACCAGTGTCACTCGATCAGCCACTCGCCCCGCTTCCCCAGGAGGGCATGGGCTTTGCTTCGGCGTGGCCCATCCGGGCGGGCGATGTGGACCCCTACGACCGGCTGCGGTTCGACGCCGTCGCCCGCTACCTGCAAGACATCGCCTGGGAAAATCTGCACAAGACGTTCTTTCACCGCACCGATCCGAATTGGATCGTGCGCCGCACGGTGATCGACGTGATCCGGCCGATCCTGTGGCCGGACGAGGTGCAGCTGTTGCGCTGGTGCTCGGCGCTGTCCACCCGCTGGACCAATATGCGCGTGCGGGTGACCAGCACGAACGGTGGCCTGATCGAGACCGAGGGTTTCTGGATCAATATCAGCGAGGCGACCGGGATGCCCGCGCGGATCAGCGACGAGGGCCTGGCCTATCTCTCGCGGACGACCCAGGAACACCGCCTGCGCTGGCGGCCCTATCTGACCGACGCCACGCCGTCGGAATCCGACACCGATATGCCGTTTCCTGTGCGCGCGACCGACATCGACCAGTACAACCACGTCAACAACGCCTGCTACTGGCAGGCGGTGGAACAGTTCATGGTCGAGTACCCGAAACTGCTCGCCGGTCCGCATCGCGCGGTCATCGAGTACGTCGCGCCGGTGCTGGCGCGCCAGCATGTGACTGTCCGCAGTCGCTACGAGCCGGGTGATCGCACCGGGCGGCCGGTGCTGCGGCTGTGGTTCGTGGTCGGTGGCACGACCACGACCGTCGTCCGCATCATGCCGCTGCCGCCGGAATAGGCGGACCCCCGGGCGCACGGCGCAACTCGCCGCCGGACCAGACGAATTCGAGTACGCCGATCGGAAGCTCGCGTCACGCGAATCGTCCAGGTCCGAACGCGCCGACCGGAAACTGGCGGTCCGGTCGGCGTGCCCGTTCAGCTCAGCCGCGTGCGGCCTTCAGCAGGTCCTCGCGCGTGGTGAACTTGACCCGAGGCCGTCCGGCGGACTTGCCCGCGGCCCGCTCGGCCTGATCGATCGCCCGCCACCCTTCCCGGTCCACCAGATCGCTCTGCCGCTGGCCGAGCAACGCCTTCAGCGCCGCCCGATCCGCCTCGGGCGCAGCGAGTTTGCCGCTGGTGAAGTCGGAGATCAGGTTCTCGACCGTCTCCTCGGCGTCGATCCGGTTCGAGCCGATGACGCCGCGGGCGCCGCGCTTGATCCAGCCGCTCGCGTACACCCCGGACAGCGGCGTGCCGTCCGCGCCGAGCACCCGGCCGTGCTCGTTCGGCATCACTCCGCGCTGCTCGTCGAACGGCACGTCGGCGACGGCCGCGCCGCGGTAACCGATGGAGCGCAGCACCAGCGACGCGTCCATCCGCTCGGTGCGCTCGGTCCGCCGCGCCAGCAATTGGCCGTTCTCCTCGAACAATTCGTTGTGCGCGAACTCGATCGCCTCGACGTGGTCGGTGCCGACGAGCGCGGTCGGCGAGGCAAGGTAACGGAAGACAATCCGCTTGTGGGACGGGTCGCGCCGCCCGCCCGCGTACTCCTCGGCGAGGGTGTACTTGAGCTTCAGCGACGGCTCGACCTGCGGGTCGTCCAGCAGCGCCTGGCTGGCGTGATCGAGCGCGAGGTCGGATTCGTCGACGATGACGTCGATGCCCTGCAAATGGGCCAGCGCCAGGAACTCCGACGACGTGTACGCCGCCTGCAGCGGCCCGCGCCTGCCGAGCACGACCACCTCGCGAATATTGCTGCGCCGCAGGGCGTCCAGCGCGTGGTCGGCGATGTCGGTCTTGGCCAGCTCGTCCGGGTCGACGGTCAGCACGCGGGCGACGTCGAGTGCGACATTGCCGTTGCCGACGATCACCGCCCGCTCGCCGGACAGGTCGAACTCCCGGTCCGCGAAATCGGGGTGGCCGTTGTACCAGGCGACGAACTCGGTGGCCGAGTGGCTGCCCGGCAGATCCTCACCGGGAACGCCGAGCTTGCGGTCGGTCGACGCGCCGACCGCGTAGAGGACGGCATGATGGTGCCGCAGCAGCTCCTCGTGCGAGATGTGCGTGCCGACCTCGACATTGAGGTAGTACTGCAGGGCTTCGCGCCGGAACGCGGACTCGAACAGGCTCGACACCGTCTTGGTGCCCGGGTGATCGGGGGCGACGCCGGCCCGGACCAGACCCCACGGGGTCGGCACCCGGTCGAACATCTCGATCTCCACATCCGCCCTGCGCAGTAGCTCGTCGGCCGCGTAGCAGGCCGCCGGGCCGGCGCCGACGATCGCCACCCGCAGCGTGCCGAGTTCCTTCGGCGGGCGCGGCGGCGTCACGATCGGGTCGAAGTTCGATTCCAGCGGATGCCGCTCGAAATAGGCCGCATTGATCTCGCGGTATCTGGCCAGCGATGCGGTCAGGTCGTCCTCGGAGAAGATCGCCTCGACCGGGCACGCATCGACGCACGCACCGCAGTCGATACAGGTGTCGGGGTCGATGTAGAGCATCTCGGTCGTCGCGAACTCCGGTTGGTCCGGGGTCGGACGGATGCAATCGACAGGGCACTCGGAAACGCAGCTGGCGTCGTTGCAACAACGCTGCGTGATTACGTAGGCCATATTGTGCAGATCCTCGAAGATGTACGTGGGCTGTAGGCCACCCGGTGGGCAGAGGTGGACAGAAACGGCACGGCGCGGAACCACCGCGATGTGACGCCGCTTTCAGTTTGCCTCGAGTGTGGTCGAGGCCATGCGACCGGAGGCCTTACGGTATCCCCATGGTGCGGACTCTGATCCTCATGCGGCACGGCAAGTCGGCCTATCCCGACGGTGTCGGCGACCACGAGCGCCCGCTGGCGCCGCGCGGACAACGCGAGGCAGGCCTGGCAGGTGAGTGGTTGCGCAAGACGCAGCCGACGATCGACGCGGTGCGGTGCTCCACCGCGACCCGCACCAGGGAAACCCTCGCCGCCACCGGGGTCACCGCGCCGGTGGTCTACGAAGCGGGCATCTACGAGGCCTCCCCGCAGAGCCTCATCGAGCTGGTCCAGCTCAGCGACGACGACGTGTCGACGCTGCTGGTGATCGGGCACGCGCCCGGAATGCCGTGGACGGCATGGGAGTTGGCGAGCAACCGCAGTTCGACGCCCGCCATCGAGCTCAGCCGCAAGTTCCCCACCTCGGCGCTGGCCGTGCTCGAATTCGACCGGCCGTGGACGCGGATCGACCAGGGGACCGGTGAACTCGTGCGGTTCCACATCCCCCGCTGAACAGGTAGTCAGTTCAGCAGCTTGCCGCCGACCACCACGACCGCGCCGAGCACGACCAGCAGCACGAACGCGGCGAACCCGCCGAGCAACCACCACACGACGGCGAGCGCGAGCACCACCGGTGCGACCGCGATAGCGGCGATCACCGGACTTTCCTTGACCGTTGCCAGGGCCGAGCGGGCCCTGATCCGGTTGACGTCCTTACCAGGCATGTCCCCAGGGTAGGCCGGAAGCCAGGACTTTGTCGGCCACCGGTGGGATGCTCGGTCGATGGATTGGAAAATCGAGCTCATCGCGATCCCGGTGACCGACGTGGATCGCGCCAAAGACTTCTACACCAAGATCGGTTTCAACGCCGACCACGACCACCGGGTCGACGAGAGCATGCGCTTCGTCCAGCTCACGCCGCCCGGCTCCGGCTGCTCGATCTGTATCGGCGAGGGAGTCACCGACGCGGCCCCCGGCAGCGTCCGCGGCATGCAGATCGTGGTCGCCAGCGCGGAGGACGCGTACAAACATTTGGTGGCGGCCGGGGTGGACGCGTCACCGGTGGAAGAACTGGCCTGGGGGAAGTTCACCTACTTCGCCGACCCCGATGGAAACCAGTGGGCCGTGCAGGAATTGCCGCAGTACAACTGAGCGAGGATTTTTCGGCGCGGCACATCGTTGGGCACGAAACCCGAAGCTGACGCCGGCGCCCCCGTCCTCGATGTCAGCCCAGCTGGTCCAATCGGATCGTCAGCGGGCACGGCGAGGTGGTCGTGAAAACATCGGTCACCTCGCCGTCATCGACATACCCGAGCTCCTCGGTGAGCCGGAACGCCACCAAGCTGAGCGGCGGACTCATGTCGATAATCCAGTAGTGCGGTATCCCGGCATCGGCATACTCGCTGCGCTTCATGACGTAATCCGTGCGCCGGGAGCCCGGCGACACGATTTCGACGACAAGGCAAGCGGCAGAGGCCCGAAGGATCCCCTGCTCCGCATCAACTCGCTCGTACTCCCGTCGTCGTCTTCTCCCAGCGCCAGGTAGTCGGCAATCGTCAACAGCCGCCACGGTTCCGAAAATGCCGTCACCCCTGCTCCTCAGCTCGTCCCGCTCCTGGTCGACTCAGTGCCAGGCGTAGCACACGCTCAGCCGGGACCTCCGACCTCTGTTTACGCAGTTGGATTTTGCCCCGCCAACGGGCCAGCACCGTCGGTTTCCAACGGAGACGCGCAATATCGCGAGCCGGATTCAGTCCAACTGATCCAGCGCGATCTTCAGGGGGCAGGGTGAGGTGGTGGTGAAGGTTTCGGTTGCTTCGCCGTTGTCTACGTAGCCGAGTTCGTCGGTGAGTCGCAGCGCGAGCAGGCTCACCGGCGGGTTCGGGTCGACGATCCAGTACTGGGGGATGCCCGCGTCCTCGTAATCACCGCGCTTGGTGCGGTAGTCGGTGCGGCGGGAGCCGGGTGAGACGATCTCGATGACGACGACGACGCCCGACGAACGCAGGATCCCGCCTTCGGCTTTGCGTCGGTCGACCTCGGATCGCCGCACGATCACCATGTCCGGCCTGCGTACCGTCGCCGGCCCCTCCGCAGGAGCCAACTCCAGGTCGATATCGATGTCGGGTACGGCGACCAAGTCGGGGGGCAGTTGCGTGCGTAGCTGGGACCAGAGTTCGACGCCGACGAGATTGTGCTCCGGTTCCGGCGACGGCACCATCAACAGCTTCCCCTCCTCCAGCTCCAAGCGATACCGATCGTCCTCACCGAGCGCCACATAGTCGGCGATGGTCAACAGCCGTCCTGGCTCCGGAAGTGCGGTCACGCTCGCTCCTCAGCTCGCCCCCTGGTCGGCTCCAGTGTCCCACGCAAGGTACTCGGGCGGCCGGAACGCGACCGCGGTTATCCGTAGATTGGACTTGCTTGGAGTGCACTCCAAGTGACTAGCGTCGTCGATGTTCAACGGGAAGGGCGAGGGTCGTGAGTGAAGGCGCACGGGACGAGCGGGGCAGCGGCTGGGAGCAGCCGAGGTATTCGATCGGTGAGGTTGCCGAACGGTCGGGGCTGAGCCGGGACACGCTGCGCTGGTACGAGCGGATCGGGCTGATGGATTATGTGGGCCGCGATCATGCCGGCAAGCGGCGCTTCAGCAATCGCGACCTGGAGTGGCTGGCGCTGATCGGCAGGCTGCGCACCACCGGGATGACGGTGGCGGACATGGTTCGCTACGCCGAGCTGGTGCGGGCCGGGGAGTCGACGTTCCCCGAGCGGCTGGAGATGTTCCGCAACACGCGCGCCGAGGTCCTCGCCAAGATCGATGAACTTCGTCAGACCGTGGCCGTGCTGGATTACAAGATCGATATCTACGAGGGCAAGGCACAGCTTGCCCGGCCGGCCACGATCACCGTGCAAGACAGTGAAGGGATCAAGGTATGACCACCACCGGAACGCTGCCGAAGACCACGCTGGGCACCAGCGGTATCGAGATCAGCGTGCAGGGGCTGGGCTGCATGGGGATCAGCGAGTTCTACGGCACCAGTGACCTGGCCGAATCGCGGGCGACGCTGGACCGGGCGCTGGAACTGGGCATCACGCTGTTCGACACCGCCGACGTCTACGGCCTGGGTCACAACGAGGAGTTCCTCAGCGACTTCGTGCGAGCCAACCGCGATCGGGTGGTGCTGGCCACCAAGTTCGGCATCGTCCGCAAGGCCGACGATCCGGCCTACCGCGGCATCGACAACTCACCGGCGTACATCCGCAACTCCGTGGAGGCCAGCCTGCGCAGGCTCGGCATCGACGTCATCGACCTGTACTACATGCACCGGCGCGACCCGGCGGTGCCGATCGAGGACACCGTCGGCGTGCTGGCGGACCTGGTGCAGCAGGGCAAGATTCGCGCGATCGGCCTGTCCGAGGTGACCGGTCCGGAGCTGCGCGCGGCGCAGACGGTGCACCCGATCGCGGCCGTGCAGTCCGAATGGTCGATCTTCTCCCGGGATGTCGAGCGAACCGTGGTGCCCGCCGCCATCGAGCTCGGTGTGACCTTCGTGCCGTACTCGCCGCTGGGCCGCGGCTTTTTGACCGGTGCGGTCCAGGAACTCGGGAAAGACGATGTGCGGCGGGTGTTTCCGCGCTTCGCCGAGGACAACGCGGCCCGCAACGCCGAACTGCTCGCGCCGCTACGCGCCATCGCCGAGGCCCGCGGGATCACCATGGCGCAGGTCGCGCTGGCCTGGCTGCACGCACAAGCCCGGGTGCACGATCTCTCGGTGGCCCCGATTCCCGGTACCCGCAGTAGGACTCGGCTTGCCGATAATGTTGCGGCCGCGACCATCGAGCTGACCGCCGACGAAGTAGCGACGCTCGCACCGATCGCGGGCCAGGTGGCCGGAAACCGCTACGCGGACATGTCTTTCACGTCCGCAGGCCGGGAATAACAAGCACCACAACAGATCAGGAGTTCAACCGTGTCCACGCTGACGCTCAATGTCCGCTTCGCCGCCAAGCCAGGGCGCGAGGCCGAGCTGCGCGAGGTGTTGCAGGAGATGATCGAGCCGACCATCGCCGAGCACGGCTGCCTCGGCTACGAGCTGTACCTGCACCCCACCGATCCGAGCCGGGTCGTCCTGCTCGAGGAGTGGGTCGACGCCGACGCCTTGGCCGCGCATTTCGAGACCCCGCATCTGAAGCAGTGCGCGGCAGCTTTGGACGACATCCTGGTCGAGCCGTTCCAGCTGCGGCGATTCACCGAGATCTAGCAACAGCCGAGATCTGAGAACTGGGCCGGCCCGGCGATCCGAACGCGGATCGCCGGGCCGTGCTGTCTCAGTGGAACGTTCGCCCGCCCAGCGAGGCGCTGATGATGGCGGGCGGCGTCCACCCGGCCATCAGATTCGCCCGCTCCTGCGGGGTGAGATCCTGCCTGGCCCAGATACGGTGCGCGCTGCGACGGCAGGCGGCGACCAAGGTGGGGGCGGTGCGGTTGCGGAACCTCATGACACTTCTCCTTCTACGGACCTCCATGTTTGTCCCGCGCACCGGCCCGCGCGAGCAGTGCCGGACGATCTCTACGAGTTCTGTATGCCGGTGCAAATGAACGCGGACCCCGGTCCGTTTAACCCGGCCCCGGCCGTACGACCGGGTACCCGGGTCACTACCATCCAATGGAGTGAAGCCCGATGTACCGCCCGACCGCGTCTGGATCGACAAGCAGACGCCCGCCGCGTTCCGCGCCCTCGGCAAGGTGGCGAGCGAAGTACGCGCCGCAGGCGCCGCAGTCGGCCTGGACCGCAAGCTCATCGAGCTGATCAACCTGCGCGTTTCCCAGCTCAACGGCTGCGCCTTCTGCCTGGACACGCACCAGCGGGCCGCGCTCGCCGCGGGGAACACCGAACAGGAACTCGCCGTACTGCCCGCGTGGCGGCGCACCGAGCTGTACACACCGCAGGAACAGGCCGCCCTCGCGCTGGCCGAGATCACCGCCACGCTGCCGGACGAGGCGACAATGGAGCGTGACTACGCTTTCGCCCGCAAGCACCTGACCGACGATCAGCTGTCCGTCGTTGTCTGGGCAGCCACCACGATCGGCGCGTTCAATCGCGTGTCGATCCTCAGTAAGCATCCGGTACGCGCATCGAAGGAGAAGTCGACCATGACCGCAGCTGCCTCGGAATCCAAGGTTGTCCGCAACGACGAGAAGAACCGGTACGAGGTGACCTACGGCGGCGAGCTCGCCGGGTTCGCCGAGTACGAGGAGCGCGACGACGAGACGGTGTTCACACACACCGAGATCGACGGCGCGTTCTCCGGCAAGGGCCTGGGCAGCACGCTGGCCAAGCACGCCATCGAGGACGTGATCGAGCGCGGCCGGGTGATCCGCCCGCTGTGCCCGTTCATCAAGGCGTACCTGGACAAGCACCCGCAGTACGACGCGCAGGTGATCGGCAAGGGCGTCACCCGGTGAGGGAGCGCACCGTCGGCACGGCGTCCGGAACGGCGCGGTCGTGAGCGACCTCGATCCGCATCCGGCGGAGACGCTCTGCGAGCCCGCACCAGGTCCGGGTCCGGTGGCCGAGCTCTACCCGACGCGTGAGGTACCGCTCGGCGGGGTCCGCGGCGTCTTCGTGGAACGCGTACTGCCGCAACGGGACCTGCCGACCGTCGGGGCGTGGTGCTTCCTCGATCACTTCGGCTCGCCCACGGTCACCGATACCGGGGCGTCGCCGGATATCGATCCGCATCCGCACATCGGCCTGCAGACGGTGACCTGGCCGTTCGACGGCCGGATCCGCCACCGCGACTCGGTCGGCTCCGACGTGCAGATCCAACCGGGGCAGCTGAACCTGATGACCTCGGGGCGCGGCATCGCGCATTCCGAATACGGTGTCGCGGGTGCGCACGCCGGGCACGGCCTGCAGCTGTGGATCGCCTTGCCCGGCAACAAAACCGGGATCGACCCGCATTTCGAGCAGCATCGCGACCTGCCCGTTTATCAGACCCCGGGACTGCAAGCCATCGTGCTGATCGGCACGCTGGCCGGCGTCACCTCCCCCGCCACCGCCTACACGCCGATCGTCGGCGCGGACGTGCGGCTGGCACCGGGCGCGGCCACGCTCCCGCTGGAGCGCGGCTTCGAGCACGCGCTGATGGTGATCGAGGGCGAGGTGACGGTCGACGGCACCCCGCTGGCCGCGGGCCCGCTGCTGTACCTCGGCACCGACCGGGCGGAGATCTCGCTGACCAGCACGGCCGGTGCGCATTTCGCGCTGATCGGCGGTGCGCCGTTCGGCGAGGAACTGGTGATGTGGTGGAACTTCGTCGGCCGCAGCCATGAGGACATCGTGGCGGCCCGAAACGATTGGGAGAACCGCGATCTCAGCCGCTTCCCGGATATCGCGGGCCATCCGCCCGAGCAGCGCATCCCGGCACCGCCGCTGCCTGGGCTGCATCTCCAGCCGCGTAAGCGCCGGATCGGTCCGGCCAGAACCTGATTCGCGTTCGGCTCACGGGAGCGCCGTGAACAGCTCGTAGCTGTGCCCATCGGGCGCGTGCACGTAGACACCCCGCCCGCCGCCGAGGTGATTGATCGCCCGGTTCCACCCGTGCTGCGGGGCCGATCCGTAATCGACGGCGGGCCACTGCGCCAGTCGCCCCAGCACCGCGTCGAAGGTCTCGTCGTCGACGAGGAATCCGTAGTGTCCCGGCTGGACCTGCCCTCGGTCGTCGAAATCGAAGGTGAGATCGGCGTTGACCTGGACCGGCGCGAACGGCCCGCTCGGCGGGCCGACGGCCAAGCCGAACAGCTCGGCGAAAACGTTGCGGCGGCGTGCCGGTCCGTCGCGGGGACGATCGTGTGGTTCAAGACGATGGTCATGGCTACCTCCAATAAACATGCGTTACGCATACAAATATACATGCGTAACGCATGCGACTGGCAAGGGCCAGCTAGGCTGGCACCATGAGCAGACGGGCGACCGCCAAGCCTGGGACCGCCGCCGACGGCGGGCCCGCGTTGTTTCGACTGGTTCGATTCTGGTCCCGGCGCTGGATCAACCGGACGTCCGCGGACCTACCCGAGGAGTTACGGCACGCTCAGCACGTCCAGGTGGTCGAGGCGGTAGCCGCCACCGTCGAACAGGGCGCCGAGGCCACCATCACCTCGGTGGCACATCAACTCGGACTTGATCATTCGGGCGCCAGCCGGATGGTGCGCGACGCCACCGCGGCCGGCCACCTCTCCCGCGCCGAGTCCGAGCACGATCGACGCCGAACGTCCTTGGCGCTGACCGCGAGCGGTGAGCGCCTGCTCGCCGACGCGCGCGACTGGCAGCGCCAGGTCTTCACCGAACTCACCGCCGACTGGGACGATCTCGATCGGCAGCGGTTCGCCGGCTACCTACGCAGGTTGAGCGGCGAACTCGAGCGTTGAGCCGAGTTGCGCTGCGACCGAGCTGTTCCGCCGGTCCGAACCGCCGTCCCGGCCGCGCCTGATACTGTCGCCGACGAAAACACTGCGCAGGGGCAGCGCTACCGAAAGAACACGATGAGAGTCTCCAGAATCGCCGCGACGGCACTGCTGGCCTTGGTCGCCACGGTCATCAGCACGAGCGCCACGCACGCGGATCCCACCACCCCCGACACCGCGCTCGATGTGCGCGGCTCCTTCGCCGACATCGCCTATCAGGTTGCGGCATCCGAGGATCGGCGCGCCGCGGTGACGACCATCCAGGACGGTCGCTTCGACCTGATCCACGACGGCCGGGTCGTCACGCTGACCGGTCACGACGGCACCGTCGTCGCCGCGCTCCCGATGGCGCTGCGCGTCGGCGACAAGCGGGTGGCGCTGCACCCGGTCATCGAGGAGTCGGGCCACCGGCTCACCCTCGTTCCGGACCACATGTCGCAGACGCCGCTGCGCGATGTCAGCAGCCAGGAGCGATTCTTCGCCGAGGTCGAGAAGGCCATGCCGATTGTGTTGGCGGGCGCGGGAATCGGCGCGGCGATCGGCTTCGTGCTCGGCTTTCCACTCGGGCTTTTCGTGCTCGACTTCATCACGGTACCGATCACCACGGTGCTCGGCGCCGCGATCGGCGCGGCGGCCGGACTCGCCATGGGCGGCGGTCAGCCCGCGATCGACGCGGCGCTCGACTACGCCACCGGGGCACCCTGATCCGATCAGCTTTGCGCGGGATCCTCGATGCCGCCCAGGGTCTGCGTTCCGATGACGCGCAGCAGATCCAGCTTCTCCGCCGCGTCCGTGCCGGGGCGCGGTAGGTAGACCAGCAGGCGCTGCGCGGCGTTCGGGGTGAGCAGTGTTTCGCAGATCGTGTCGATCAAGCCGACCTGCGGGTGCTGGATGCGTTTGGTGTCCGAAAGGCGCACCGCTACTTCATGTTCGTCCCAGAATCGGTCGAATTCCGTGCTCGCGGAGCGTAATACGCCGATGAACTCGGCGACGTCGGCATCGCCCGCTCTGCGCGCCGCCGTGGCCCGCAGGTCGGCGACGTGCTTGCGGCCCAAGCGATCCCAGTCCTCCTCGGGAAAGGTCGCGCGCGACTCGATGTCGGTGAACCAGCGGTAGGCGTAGAAGCGGTCCCACCCGCGGCGGCTGCCGTGATCGCCGACGAGCAGGGTGTGCATGCGGTTCTGCACGAGTACCTCACCGAGGTCGGTGACCACGGTGGCGGCGGTGTCGTCGAGCTTGGCGAGCAGGTGCATCAGCCCGGGGCCGACGTGCTTGTCGGTGTGCTCGCGTCCCGGCGGCGACTGGTCGCACAGGTGGTAGAGGTAGTCGCGTTCGTCGCTGCTGAAGCGCAGCGCGCGAGCCAGCGAGGCGAGCACCTGGGTGGACGGCCGCGGCCCACGCGACTGCTCCAATCGGGTGTAGTAGTCCGTGGACATGCCCGCCAGCAGCGCCACCTCGTCCCGGCGCAGGCCGGGAGTGCGACGGCGGACACCGGGTGGCAAACCCACGTCGGCGGGCGTCAACTGCTCCCGACGGCGGCGCAGGAAGTCGGCGAGCTCGGTGCGGTCCATAGCACCACTGTCCCTCGAGTCGGGCGGCTCAGCCAGGGACCGGCGATCCCCCGATCAGCAATCTCTGCCGCGATCGCCGCAGGAAGCGCAGGCTGGATGCATGACGACATCGAAGATTCCCGCAGTTCAGCTCGGTAAGACCGGGCCTTCCGTCAGCCGCATCGGCCTCGGCGCGATGGGGATGTCCGGCATGTACGGGGCCGCGGACGACGCCGAATCCACCGCGACCATCCACGCCGCGCTCGACGCGGGCGCGAACCTCATCGATACCGGCGATTTCTACGGTGCCGGACACAACGAGCTACTGATCGGCAAGGCCATCGCGGAGCGGCCGCGCGAGGACGTGGTGCTCAGCGTGAAGTTCGGCGCGCTGCGCGGCCCCGGCGGCACCTGGGGCGGCGTGGACAACCGGCCCGAGGCCTTGCGCAACTTCCTCGTCTACAGCCTGCAGCGGCTCGGCGTCGACTATGTCGACGTCTACCGTCCGGCCCGGCTCGATCCGAACGTCCCGATCGAGGACACGGTCGGTGCGATCGGCGAGCTGGTCGAGGCGGGGTATGTCCGGCACATCGGGCTGTCCGAGGTCGGCGCCGACACCATCCGGCGGGCCGCGGCCGTGCATCCGATCGCGGACCTGCAAATCGAATACTCGCTGATCTCGCGCGGTATCGAGGCCGAGATCCTGCCGCTGTGCCGGGATCTCGGCATCGGCGTCACCGCCTACGGTGTGCTGTCGCGCGGGCTGCTCAGCAGCTCGGTGCAGGCCGGGACCACGTTCGCCGCCAACGACTTCCGGGCGCACAGTCCGCGCTTCCAGGGCGAAAACCTCAGCCGGAACCTGAAGCTGGTCGATGCGCTCGCCGAAATCGCCGCGGCCAAGGATGTTTCGGTCGCCCAGCTGGCGATTGCGTGGGTGCTGACCCGCGGCGACGATATCGTGCCGGTCATCGGTGCGCGTCGGCGCGAGCGTTGGACGGAAGCGGTAGGCGCACTGAATGTTTCGCTGACCGAGGACGAGTTGGCGACGATCGAGGCCGCGGTGCCTGCCGAGCAGATCGCCGGTTCGCGGTATGCCGCCGAGCAGATGGCGATGCTCGACAGCGAGCGCTGAGCCGAGAGCGGCGGGCGCGCTCGGACGCGCCCGCCCTTGCATCACTTCCGGCGCGGCCGGATCACGGCGGTGAATGCCGCTGCGGCGACCGACTTTCCGGTGTTGTCGGTGATGTTCACCGGCACCTCCAGTTCGATCGGCGTCCGCGCCGCGATATCCGCCCGCACCTGATGCAGAATCTCCCCGGACACCTCCGACGTCGCAAGGTACGGCCCGGCATCGCCTTTGGCGCGTGCCCGGTATTCGATCCGCCCGTCCCTGGCCACGATGAAGGTCTCGCCCATCAGGTCCACGATCCCCGAGACCGACGCACCCATCGCCGCGGTCTCGGCCAGACCGAACAGCACCGCCGCGTGCAGATCACCGTTGTGGTTGAGATGCTCGGCCCGCGGTGCCATCCGCACCACGTTCCGTCCGGCGTCGAACTCCACTCCTTCGATCCCGGTGAATTGGATGAACCCCAGCTTCTGGAACCCCGCCATCACCAACTCGCCCATGGCCGCGCTGTCCATCGCATCTCCCACTACCTAACTGAAACGTGTTCCATTTTCATACCGTGGTGGGCAGGCGTTGTCCACGCGAAGCGCGAGACCGGGCTCGTGGATACGTTGCGGAGCAAGCCGGACCGCGGGCACTCCCCGTGCGTCAGGGACGAGGATAAGCCTTCGGTAGCTGGTAGCCGCGTTCGGCGAGGACGGCGCGCAACAGGTCCGGACGGTTGGTGATGAGGCCGTCCACGCCGAGGTCGATCAGCGCGGTCATGGTGGCGCGGTCGTCGACCGTCCACGGCACCACGCGCATCTGCTGCCGGTGTGCGGCCCGCACCAGTTCACGCGTCGTGAACGGCCGATAGCCCGGATCCTCGACGCTGCCGTCCTGCGGGTCGCCGTGCACCGGCGAGACCGCGTCGGCCCCGAAAGACGCTGCGGCGCTGACGAACTTCCGCTGTAGCGAGCCGGGGAAGTCATCGATGTCGAGGCCGCCCAACCAGGGTGACGCGCCGGGCTGGTCGGCCTGCAGGAACTGCTGCCCGTTGGTCAACGCGACGATCGGCAGTTCCGGCGCCACCTCCCGCATGCGCATCAGGGCGCCCCAGTCGAAACTTTGGATGGTGACCTGGCTTTCGAGGTGCGCGCGCCGGACTTCCGCCGCGACCACCTGCACGAACTGCTCCCGCGGCGCGGTTTGCTCCGGCGCGCCTGCCTCCACCTTGGTCTCGATGTTCAGCATGACCTCATCGGCTCTATAGGCACGCACGAGATCGAAAACCTCTGACAGCAACGGCATTCGAGCGCCCGGCACGGTGCGTTGCTCGGGGTAGGCCGCCAATCGCAGTGAGCCGCAATCGATGGTGCGCACCTGCGCCAACGTCAGGTCGCGAATGAACCTGGTGCCGGGCACATACGGGAACTCGGGATCGCCGAGGAAGGCGGGCGCGGTGTCGACGCACTTGTTCGGATTGGGGTCCCGATCGTGGGTGACCACCGCGTAGCCGTCCTCGGTGATCTGCACGTCCAGCTCCAGCGTGCGCACGCCGAGCTCCAACGCGTTCGCGAAGGCGGCCACGGTGTTCTCCACCACCAGGGCGAGGCCACCGCGGTGCGCCTGCAGATCGAATTGCACCGGCGGCACGTCCGCCGACGCCGCACCCGCGTTCAGCAGACCGGCCAGCAGGATCGCCGCGGCTCCGAGTACAGACGTTCGACGCATGCACCCCATTGTGGCCGCCTTCGCCGACGCGGCGGTGACGTCCGCATGAATCCCGGGCGGATTACGGAATCAGCACCACCTTGCCGGTCGTCGCCCGATTCTCCAACGCGGCATGTGCTTTCGCCGCCTGGTCGAGCGGGAAGGTCTGAACGGCCGACACCATGGTGCCGTCGGCGGCCGCGGCCAGCGCGCGGGACTCCTCGCCGCGCACCTCGCGGGGCTTGCTCAGCATGATCGATAGTGCGTCGATCACCGTAATGCCCTGTTCCCGCAGCTTCTCCGGGTCCGGTTCGAAGGCCTCCCTCGAGGCGTTTCCGTAGGTGACGTACCGCCCGCCCTCGGCGAGCAAGGACACTGCCGCCCGGCCCTTCTCGCCCAGCACACCGTCGAGCACCACCGTCACCGCGCGGTCGCAGAACGCCTGCCGGACCTGATCGGTCCAATCGGGCTCGTTGTAGTCGACGGCGAGATCGGCACCGAGTGCGTCCACCGCAGCGACTTTGGCCGGTCCGCCGGCCGCGCCGATGACCCTGGCGCCGATATTGCGGGCGTGCTGGACGATCAATCGGCCGACCCCGCCCGCCGCCGAATTCACCAGGACCAGGTCGTCGGCCGTCAGCGCGGCGATATCGAGGACCTCGACGGTGGTGGTGCCGGTGACGATCATCGCGACGGCGGTCGAATAATCCAGCGCGTCCGGGATCCGATGCAGCGCAGACAATTCCGCTACCGCCCACTCGGCATAGCCGCCGGAGGTGCTGCGCGGCGTCACCACGGCGGCGTCGAGCCACGCCAGGTCCACGTCCGGGCCGATCGCGTCGACGACGCCCGCGACCTCGCCGCCGAAGATCGCGGGTAGCTCCGGCAGCGGCGGGCCGATCGGCAGGCCCGCGCGCATCGCCGTCTCGATCAGGTGCACACCGGCCGCCCGGACGGCGATGCGCACCTCGCCCGGACCCGGTTTCAGATCCGGAACCTCCTCGTAGCGCAGGTTTTCCGGGGGGCCGAATGAATGCAGGACTACGGCGCGCACAGCATCTCCTCTGGTCAGAACTCGTTCGAGCTTCGGTGACCAGCGTGCAACCTAAACGTTAGTTGATGTCAATTCGCTCCTCGTTCGGCTGTCGGATGCCGTCCTCGCCCCGGTCTCGCACGTCGTCCCAGACCGCCAGCGCGACGATGCCGAACAGCAGCAGGGCGCCGAGCGCTACCACCAGTGGATAGTTCACCGGCCGGATCAGGCCAGGCCACCGGGTTTTCCGAGTAGCTCGGCTAGGGCAGTGTCGATGAACCGGGTGTCTTCGGGGTTGCTGCCGTGGCCGGCGAAGTGGCCCCAGATGCCCGGAATCATCCGGAGTTCGGCGTTGCGCATGTGGCCGACGGCCCAGGCCTCGTCCTCCGGCGGGAAGTAGAGGTCCTTCTCGGCGGGCATGACCAGGGCGGTGGCCTTGATCGAGGCGAGGGCGGCCTCGGTGTCGCCGTCGAAGCCGGGTGTGCGGCCGACGTCGCCGTGCTGCCAGGTCCACAGCATGGTGAGCAGGTTGTTCGGGTCGCGGCCGTCCAGGAAGAAGCCCTCCCAGAAGCCGATCAGGAAGTCCTCGAGCGAGGTGTAGCCGAGCTTCTCGTATTCCTTCTCCCAGTAGAAGGCCTGCGAGAAGCCCCAGCCCGCGTAAACCCTTGCCAGGGCGCGCAATCCGGTGGTCGGCCAGTGTTCGCCGTACCAGCCGCCCGCGAAGGCCGAGTCGGCGGTCAGGGCCGCCTTGACGCCCTCCAGGAAGACCTTGTTGTGGTCGCTGGTTCGGGCGGAGCCGCAGAACGGGGCGATCCGCTCCACCATGTCCGGGTAGCTCACCGCCCACTGGTAGGTCTGGCCCGCGCCCATCGACCAGCCGGTCACCAACGCCAGGCGCTCGATGCCGAAACGCTCTGTCACCAAACGGTATTGCGCGGCCACCTGGTCGTACACCGTGATGTCCGGAAAGCGGGCACGGTCATAGGGTTGCAGCGTATTGCTCGGCGAGCTGGACAGGCCGTTGCCGATCATGTTCGGCACGATGATGAAGTACTGCGCCGGATCCAGCGCCATCCCCGGACCTATCAGCCACTCGTTGTCCCAATGTCGCCCCGAATACCAGGTCGGATAGACGATGGCATTGCTCTTGTCCGCGTTGAGTTCACCGTAAGTGGCGTACGTCAGGAAGGCACCACGCAGCGTGGCACCGTGCTGGGTGGTGAAATCACCGAGATCGAAGATCTGGTGGTCGGTCATGAAGCGACTCGCTTTCGCAACGGGCGGAACAGGATTCAGCAGGTCCCAGCCGCCCGAGCGCACCATCCACCGACCAAACCCCTTCAATTGAAAATATTCTTACAGAAAATATTCCCCGCGAAGTAAATTTCGCATCACTCTTCCGACACTGCGGAGTCGGCAGGTGTTGCCTCACCACTCGCGTTCTTCGGGTACCTGGGTCTCATCCCCGCTCCGATCGCGTACGTCGTCCCACGCCACCAAGGCGACGATCCCGATGATCAGCAGCATTCCGAGCGCCACTGCCAGGACGTAAGCCATAACCTCTCCCCTGATCATCGCCTGGAAGGAGCGGCGGGCACCGTTGACAGCGCATGCCCGCCGCTCAGCGCTCCGGTGCAGGGCATAGACACCGCCTCGGAGCTGACGGAACCCCCATGGGCACCGAATGTTTCGAGCAACTGCAGCCCCGACGCTACGAGCTGACCTGTGGACGCTGTAACTGCCGATAGGACACTTTGCCGGACATTTCAAATGCCTTAAAACGTCCCTGAAACGCCCGCTACGGTGGGCGTATGAGCCAGCGCCTGCGGTCCGCGATGCTGCGAGCCCAGCTCGATACGGTCGGGCTCGCAGCGGCTGTAGCGGTCGATGTGAAGACGGTGCATCGCTGGCTGGCGGGGCGAGTGCCACATCGACGGACCCGGCTTGCAGTCGCGACCGTTTTGGGTGAGTCCGAAGCCAACCTGTGGCCACAGGCGCGACCGGACCTCAGCGCCGGAACGCCGGCTACCGCAGAGGTGATCGGCGCCTACGCTCATCGAGCTGACATTCCTCATGAAGTCTGGGTGTCGCTGTTGCACAGCGCCACCGAGCAGATCGATATCCTCGGATACGCATACCCGTTCGTGCTCGAGTTGCTGCCCGACGCGGCGGACCACCTAGCCGACAAGTGTCACCGCGGTGCGAGGATGCGTCTGGCCTTCGCCGACCCGGACTGTGCCCACGTCGCTGAACGCGACGACTTGGAGCAGATGGGCGGAACACTGCCTGGACGAATCCGGAACGCACTCAATATGCTCGGCTCCCTATCGCAAGCCGCCGGGTGTGCTGTCGGGCTGCACACCACACATCTGTACAACTCGGTCTTCCGGTTCGACAAACAGATGATCGTGACCCCGTACCTCGTCCGAGCCCGCGGCTATCAGCATCCCGCGCTCCACTTACGGGAACTCTCCCCGCACGGCATCTTCTCTTCGTACTCCGACCAGTTCGAACAAATCTGGTAGTCCGTAACTCCGTACTCGAGTAGGTGCAGGCATGAGCAACCGTCGTGATTATTACCGAGATCCCCACGCCCCGAAGGCCAATAGCCTGGTGCCCGGCGGATCCGCCCTGATCGTCGATGAGCAGGGAGCGATCCTGATGCAACGCAGATCCGACTCGGGCAACTGGTCCCTGCCGGGCGGGACGATGGAGATCGGCGAGACCCTGGAGCATTGCGTGGTTCGAGAGACCAAGGAAGAAACTGGTCTCGACATCGAAATCACCGGCCTGCTAGGCATTTACACCGATCCGGAGCACGTCATCGCTTACTCCGACGGTGAGGTTCGGCAAGAATTCAACGTGACGTACTACGGGCGGGTGATCGGCGGACAACTGGCGCTCAGTGCTGAATCCACCGATGTTCGTTTTCTCCGGCCAGAAGAACTCGAGGGCGTACCGGTCCACGACACCGTCCGGCTTCGCCTGCAACATCATGCCGCGCAACGAACGCAGCCGTTTCTGGGCTGAGAACGTCGCGGTCGAGAGGGCAACGCATCCGGCCCCCGCTCCTGGAAGGAGCGGGGGCCGGATGTGTTGCGGTACCGGGTTAGCGGTAGTCGCTGAAACCGTAGTCGTCGAGCGGGACTGCGGCGCCGGTGGTTTGGCCGAAGCTGTCCGGGCTGTAGTAGGTGTCGTCGTAGGACGGCACCGCGTACGCGGCGGCACGGGCTTCTTCGGTCGGCTGCACCGTGATGTTGCGGTAGCGGTTGATACCGGTACCGGCCGGGATCAGCTTGCCGATGATCACGTTCTCCTTGAGGCCGATGAGCTTGTCGGAGCGGCAGTTGATGGCCGCGTCCGTCAGCACTCGAGTGGTCTCCTGGAAGGACGCCGCCGACAGCCACGAATCCGTCGCGAGCGACGCCTTCGTGATACCCATCAGCACCGGGCGACCCGCCGCGGGCTCGTTGCCCTCGGCGACGACGCGACGGTTGGAGGCCTCGAACTCGGAACGCTCGGTGAGCGAACCGGGCAGGAACTCCGTGGCACCCGAGTCGATGATCGTCACGCGACGCAGCATCTGGCGCACGATGACCTCGATGTGCTTGTCGTGGATCGACACACCCTGCGAGCGGTAGACCTCCTGGACCTCGTGGACCAGGTGGATCTGCACCTGACGGGGACCCATGATGCGCAGCACCTCGTGCGGATCCGCCGCGCCTTCCAGCAGCTGCTGGCCGACCTCGACGTGGTCACCATCGGAGAGCAGACGCTCGGTGCCGTCGTCGTGCTTGAAGACACGCAGACGCTGCCGCTTCGAGAGCTTGTCGTAGACAACCTCTTCGCCACCGTCATCGGGGATGATGGTGATCTTGTAGAAGCGGTCGTCGTCCTCCATCCGGACCCGGCCACTGACCTCGGCGATCGGAGCCTTGCCCTTCGGCACGCGGGCCTCGAACAGCTCCTGCACCCGGGGCAGACCGCCGGTGATGTCATCGCCCGCGACACCACCCTGGTGGAAGGTACGCATGGTCAGCTGGGTACCGGGCTCACCGATGGACTGCGCGGCGACGATGCCGACGGCCTCACCGATGTCGACCAGCTTGCCGGTGGCCATCGAGCGGCCGTAGCAGGTGGCACAGACACCGGTACCGGTGGTGCAGGTCAGCACGGAGCGGACCCGGACCTCGGTGATGCCTGCCCCGAGCAGCGCGTCGATCGCCGGGTCGCCGAGGTCGGCGCCCTTGGCGATGACCAGGTTGCCCTTGGCGTCCACCGCGTCCGAAGCGAGCGTGCGAGCGTACGCGGAGGTCTCCACGTGCGCGTCGCGGATGAGCGAGCCATCCGCCTGCTTGTCGGCGATGTGCACGATGATGCCGCGCTCGGTGGCGCAATCGTGCTCGCGCACGATCACGTCCTGCGAGACGTCCACCAGACGACGGGTCAGGTAACCCGAGTCGGCGGTACGCAGCGCGGTATCGGCCAGACCCTTACGAGCACCGTGGGTGTTGATGAAGTACTCGAGCACGGTCAGGCCCTCACGGAACGAGGACTTGATCGGGCGCGGGATGAACTCACCCTTCGGGTTCGTCACCAGACCCTTCATACCGGCGAGGGTACGAGTCTGGGTGAAGTTACCCGTGGCGCCCGACTCGACGATCGTGATGATCGGGTTGTCCGGCGGGTAGTGCGCCCGCAGTGCCGTACCGACCTCTTCGGTCGCTTCCTGCCAGATCTTGACCAGGGCATTGTTGCGCTCCTGGTGATCGAGCGCACCACGCTGGTACTTCTTCTCGATCTGATCGGCAAGCGCCTCGTAGCGCTCCATGATCTCGGTCTTCTCCGGCGGCACCAGCACGTCGGACATCGAGACCGTCACGCCGGAACGGGTGGCCCAGTAGAAGCCCGCGTCCTTCAGCTTGTCCACGGTCTGCGCGACCACGATCATCGGGTAGCGCTCGGCCAGATCGTTGATGATCGTCGCCTGACGCTTCTTCGGCATCTGCTCGTTGATGAAGGCGTAGTCCGCCGGGAGCAGCTCGTTGAACAGCACGCGACCGAGGGTGGTCTCGGCCAGCCACGCGTCGCCGCGGTTCCAGCCCTCCGGGAACAGCTTCGCCTCGATGTCCTTCGGCGGACGCTGGTGGATGAGCCGGACCTTGATCAGCGAACGCACGGTGAGCTCACCGCGGTCCACCGCCATCTGCGCCTCGGCTGGCGAGGAGTAGACGGCGAACTCGGCCTTGTCCTTACCTGCGGCCTTGTACTCGCCCTTCGCGCCCTCTTCGAGGCGGGTCAGGTAGTACAGGCCGGTCACCATGTCCAGACGCGGCATGGCGAGCGGTCGACCGGAGGCAGGCGACAGGATGTTGTTCGAGGACAGCATCAGGATGCGGGCCTCGGCCTGCGCCTCCGCGGACAGCGGAAGGTGCACGGCCATCTGGTCACCGTCGAAGTCGGCGTTGAACGCTTCACAGACGAGCGGGTGCAGCTGGATCGCCTTACCCTCGACGAGCTGCGGCTCGAACGCCTGGATGCCGAGGCGGTGCAGGGTGGGCGCGCGGTTCAGCAGCACCGGGTGCTCGGCGATGACCTCTTCGAGGACATCCCACACCTGGGGACGCTGACGCTCGACCATCCGCTTGGCGGACTTGATGTTCTGCGCGTGGTTCAGGTCGACCAGACGCTTCATCACGAACGGCTTGAACAGCTCGAGCGCCATCAGCTTCGGCAGACCACACTGGTGCAGCTTCAGCTGCGGGCCGACCACGATGACCGAACGGCCCGAGTAGTCGACGCGCTTGCCCAGCAGGTTCTGCCGGAAACGACCCTGCTTGCCCTTGAGCAGATCGCTCAGCGACTTCAGCGGGCGGTTACCCGGTCCGGTGACCGGGCGGCCGCGACGGCCGTTGTCGAACAGCGCGTCCACGGACTCCTGCAGCATCCGCTTCTCGTTGTTGACGATGATCTCGGGCGCGCCGAGGTCGATCAGTCGCTTGAGGCGGTTGTTGCGGTTGATCACGCGGCGGTACAGGTCGTTCAGGTCGGAGGTGGCGAACCGGCCACCGTCGAGCTGAACCATCGGGCGCAGCTCCGGCGGGATCACCGGAACGGCGTCGAGCACCATGCCCATCGGCGAGTTGCCGTTGGTCTGGAACGCCGCGACGACCTTGAGCCGCTTGAGCGCGCGCAGCTTCTTCTGGCCCTTACCGCTGCGGATGGTCTCCCGCAGGTTCTCGGCCTCGGCGTCGATGTCGAAGTTCTCCATCAGCTTCTGGATGGACTCCGCACCCATGGCGCCGGTGAAGTATTCGCCGTAGCGGTCGATCAGCTCGCGGTAGAGCACCTCATCGACGATGAGCTGCTTGGGCGCCAGCTTGGTGAAGGTGGTCCAGATCTCGTCGAGCCGATCCAGCTCACGCTGGGAGCGGTCGCGCAGCTGACGCATCTCGCGCTCGCCGCCGTCCTTGACCTTGCGGCGGACGTCGGACTTGGCACCCTCGGCCTCGAGCTCGGCCAGGTCGGCCTCGAGCTTCTGGGCACGGGCCTCGAGGTCGGCATCGCGCTGATCGGCGACCGCCTTCTTCTCGACCTCCATCTCGGCTTCGAGCGTGCTGAGCTCGTTGTGGCGCAGCTCGTCGTCGACCGCGACGATGACGTAGGCGGCGAAGTAGATGATCTTTTCCAGATCCTTCGGCGCCAGGTCGAGCAGGTACCCGAGGCGCGAGGGCACGCCCTTGAAGTACCAGATGTGGGTGACCGGTGCGGCCAGCTCGATGTGGCCCATCCGCTCACGACGCACCTTGGCGCGAGTGACCTCGACGCCACAGCGCTCACAGATGATGCCCTTGAAGCGGACACGCTTGTACTTGCCGCAGTAGCACTCCCAGTCCCGGGTAGGACCGAAGATCTTCTCGCAGAAGAGCCCGTCCTTCTCCGGCTTGAGGGTGCGGTAGTTGATGGTCTCCGGCTTTTTCACCTCGCCGAAAGACCACTGGCGGATGTCGTCCGCGGTGGCCAGGCCGATCCGGAGTTCATCGAAGAAGTTGACGTCTAGCACGTAACTTCCTTTCCCCTATAAGGGTCGAATTCGAGCAAAAAGTTCACTAGTTGGTGGAACGCGGGGCCGGATGCCGTTGTGTGGAAACGACATCCGGCCGACCGCCTAGTTCGCCAGATCGTCGACGGTGGCCGCTTCGTTCCTGGACAAATTGATGCCCAGGTTCGCCGCGGCGCGCTCCAGATCCTCGTCGTCGCCGTCGCGCATCTCGATCGCGGCGCCGTCGGAAGACAGCACCTCGACGTTGAGGCACAGCGACTGGAGTTCCTTGAGGAGCACCTTGAAGGACTCCGGAATGCCCGGCTCCGGAATGTTCTCGCCCTTGACGATCGCCTCGTAAACCTTGACGCGACCGACCACGTCGTCGGACTTGATCGTCAGCAGTTCCTGCAGCGTGTAAGCCGCGCCGTAGGCCTGCATGGCCCAGCACTCCATTTCGCCGAAGCGCTGACCACCGAACTGCGCCTTACCACCGAGCGGCTGCTGGGTGATCATCGAGTACGGGCCGGTCGAACGGGCGTGGATCTTGTCGTCGACCAGGTGGTGCAGCTTCAGGATGTACATGTAGCCGACCGCCACCGGGTACGGGAACGGCTCGCCGGAACGGCCGTCGAGCAGGGTGGCCTTGCCGTTGTCGTCGACCATGCGCTCACCATCGCGGTTCGGCAGGGTCGAGGCGAGCAGACCGGTCAGCTCCTCCTCGCGGGCGCCGTCGAACACCGGGGTGGCGATGTTCGAGTCGGCCGGGGCCGCCAGCATCTCCTCCGGCAGCGCCTTGGCCCAGTCGGGACGAGTCCCGTCCGCACCGACGCCGACATCCCAGCCCGCCTTGCCGATCCACCCGAGGTGGGTCTCCAAGATCTGGCCGATGTTCATCCGACGCGGCACACCGTGGGTGTTCAGGATGATGTCGACCGGGGTGCCGTCCGGCATGAACGGCATGTCCTCGGTCGGCAGGATCTTGCCGATAACACCCTTGTTGCCGTGGCGACCGGCGAGCTTGTCGCCGTCCTGGATCTTGCGCTTCTGCGCCACGTACACGCGCACCAGCTCGTTGACACCGGGAGGCAGATCGTCGTCGTCCTCGCGCGAGAACACGCGGATGCCGATGACCTTGCCGGACTCACCGTGCGGCACCTTCAGCGAGGTGTCGCGCACCTCGCGCGCCTTCTCACCGAAGATCGCGCGCAGCAACCGCTCCTCGGGGGTCAGCTCGGTCTCACCCTTCGGGGTGACCTTGCCGACGAGGATGTCGCCGTCGCGAACCTCGGCGCCGATGCGCACGATGCCGCGCTCGTCGAGGTCGGCGAGGACCTCGTCGGAGACGTTCGGGATGTCCCGGGTGATCTCCTCGGCACCGAGCTTGGTGTCGCGGGCGTCGATCTCGTGCTCTTCGATGTGGATCGAGGTGAGAACGTCCTCTTCCACGAGGCGCTGCGACAGGATGATCGCGTCCTCGTAGTTGTGGCCTTCCCACGGCATGATCGCGACGAGCAGGTTCTTGCCCAGCGCCATCTCACCGTTCTCGGTGCACGGACCGTCGGCCAGCACCTGGCCGACCTCGACCCGCTGGCCCTCGTCCACGATCGGCCGCTGGTTCGCGCAGGTGCCCTGGTTGGAGCGGGCGAACTTGCGCATCCGGTAGCTCTTGCGAGTCCCGTCGTCGGCCATCACGGTGACGTAGTCGGCGGAAACCTCCTCGACCACACCGCCCTTCTCGTTCACCACGACATCGCCTGCGTCGACAGCGGCGCGCAGCTCCATGCCGGTGCCCACCACGGGGGCCTCGGAACGGATCAGCGGAACCGCCTGACGCTGCATGTTCGCACCCATCAGGGCGCGGTTGGCGTCGTCGTGCTCGAGGAACGGGATCATGGCCGTCGCGACCGACACCATCTGGCGCGGCGAGACATCCATGTAGTCGACCTCATCGGCGGCGACGAGCTCGTTCTCCTCGTTACCGCGGCGGCAGAGCACCCGGTCCTCGAGGAAGCGACCTTCGGCGTCGACCGGCGAGTTGGCCTGGGCCCGGACGTGCCGGTCCTCTTCGTCGGCGGTGAGGTACTTGACCTCGTCGGTCACCCGGCCGTCGACCACCTTGCGGTACGGCGTCTCGATGAAACCGAACGGGTTGACCCGCGCGTACACCGACAGCGAACCGATCAGGCCGATGTTCGGGCCTTCCGGGGTCTCGATCGGGCACATGCGGCCGTAGTGCGAGGTGTGCACGTCACGGACTTCCAGGCCGGCCCGCTCACGGGACAGACCACCCGGACCAAGGGCCGACAGGCGGCGCTTGTGGGTGAGCCCCGACAGCGGGTTGTTCTGGTCCATGAACTGCGACAGCTGCGACGTTCCGAAGAACTCCTTGATCGCGGCGACGACCGGGCGGATGTTGATCAGGGTCTGCGGCGTGATCGCCTCGACGTCCTGAGTCGTCATCCGCTCGCGGACCACGCGCTCCATGCGGGAGAGGCCGACCCGGATCTGGTTCTGGATCAGCTCGCCGACGGTACGCAGGCGACGGTTACCGAAGTGGTCGATGTCGTCGACGTCGACCGGGACCTCCTGACCGCCGGGGGCGGTCATGACGCGGTCACCCGCGTGCAGGCGGACCAAGTACTCGATCGTGCTGACGATGTCTTCCTTGGTGAGCACCGATCCGGTGACCTGCTCGCCGAGGTGGATACCCAGCTTCTTGTTGATCTTGTAGCGACCGACGCGCGCCAGGTCGTAGCGCTTCTCCTTGAAGAACAGGTTCTCCAGCAGGGTCTGCGCGGACTCCTTGGTCGGCGGCTCGCCCGGACGCAGCTTGCGGTAGATGTCCAGCAGCGCCTCGTCCTGACCGGCGGTGTTGTCCTTCTCCAGCGTCGACATCATGATCTCGGAGAAGCCGAAACGCTCGACGATCTCCTCGTTCGTCCAACCGAGCGCCTTGAGCAGCACGGTGACCGGCTGACGACGCTTGCGATCGATGCGCACACCAACGGTGTCGCGCTTATCGATGTCGAACTCGAGCCACGCGCCGCGCGACGGAATGACGCGCACGCTGTGCAGGTCCTTCTCGGTGGTCTTGTCGACCGAATGGTCGAAGTAGACGCCCGGCGAACGAACCAACTGCGAAACGACGACGCGCTCGGTGCCGTTGATGATGAACGTGCCCTTGTCGGTCATCATCGGGAAATCTCCCATGAAGACCGTCTGGCTCTTGATCTCACCGGTGTTGTTGTTGATGAACTCCGCGGTGACGAACAACGGCGCCGCGTAGGTCATGTCCTTGTCTTTGCACTCGTCGATGGAGGCCTTGACCTCTTCGAACCGAGGGTCAGAGAAAGACAGGGACATCGAGCCGGAGAAGTCCTCGATCGGCGAAAGCTCCTCGAGCACCTCCTCGAGTCCCCCGACTAGCCCGACATCGCCGCGAAGGGCGACCTTTTCACGCCATGACGGCGAACCGATCAACCATGCAAATGAGTCCGTCTGTAGATCGAGAAGTCCGGGCACCTCCAAGGGTTCACGGATCTTCGCGAAAGACACCCGCAACGGGGCTCCGGGGATTCCGGCAACTGCCTTGGTCTGGGTGGAGACTGCCAAGATGCGTCCTTCCAGCACCTCACGCGCGTCGCGTGGTGGTCCGCGACCGTCGCTTGTCTGCTACGAATTCCGCTGGTTACAACCCGAACGAAACCCGAACAGGCAACAACGGAAGTAACACCGGAAGGTGGAACTTTCGTGTGCAAATCGAGGTATGGACAGGAGGCAGCCAGCGCAACGTCCAACCGTACACCAACCGTCACGGAGGTGTCAACCTACCACCCGTGCGCACATTCACGTGGCTGGCGCGCCGTGTCCGAATCGCTGGCTGCGTCGAGGACGACGGGGCGTAATAGAGCCACTGTGACAGCTGCCGCTGTTGTGAATAGCGTGACGGCTCCGGCGAAACTCGTCAAGTAGGCGGGCCCTACCAGGGCCGAGTGAGATCGACTGGGCCGCTACACGATCACTGGTCGACGATGTCGCTGGCCAGCCAGCGATCGCCCACCTTCTGCATGTGCAGCACGACCGGACCCGCCACGCTCTGCTGCGCCGCACCGTTCTTCGTGGCGCTGACGACCAGGTTGACCAGCAACTCGGCGCGATCATCGGTGAGCAAGGTCACACCGATCGGTTCGGCTTTGGCATCGGCGCTGGTCTGGGCCTGTTTTACCGCCGAGATGGTGGTGTCGGCGTACTTGTCCAGATCGGCCAGCATCTTGCCGGTGAGCACCTGGCGAGCCGTGTCGCGGTAGCCGTCGATCTTCTGCACGTCGTAGGCGTAGACCGTCTTCAGCGCGTGATCGGCGGCCGCGCGCACCTCCTCGGTGGCCTTGTTGTCGACGAACGCCTTGTTCGAATCGTCGACGCCGGGACGCGAGGCGGCGACCGCCGCGAATCCGCCGAGCAACACCGCGGCGATCAGGCAGCCGGCGACCAGGGACCAGAACGAGCGGCCCGGCGTGCCGGAGCCTGCGCCACGGGCGAGCTTCTTTCGGACGCTCACGCGCTTGCTCTGCTGAGGCTGCTGCGCAGCGGGGGCGTGGCGCGGTGCGGTGGGGCGGGTGGTGCCCGTCACCCGCGGCTTACGGCTCGGCGTACTGCGCGGCGCGGCGGCACGGGACTGCTGTTCGCCGGCCGGGCGGCGCTTGGAGGTGACCCGGTTGATCGGTTTGCGAGAGGTCATGACTGGTTCTCCTACGATCCCGGCTTGGGCGCGGCGGGCGGCTGGTCGGCGGGCGGCGCCTGCGGGGACTGGCCCTGGCCACCGCTCAGCAGCACCGGCTGGCTGAGCGAGGAGATCTGCTCGGCCTTCCAGACCTCTCCGGTCTTGGTCACGTCGACATTCCAGGTGTAGCGGTAGTCGGCGGGCGGCTTGTCCTTGCCGTGCTCGGTCACCTGCAGCACGACCAAGGCCGAGGCCTTGTCGTTCTCGCTGTTCAGCGTGGTCAGCGCGGAACCGAGCACCTTGGACGTCATGCCGACGCCGGTCTGCTTGGCCAGCGTCTCGGCCTGATCCTTGTTCTTGTCGGCCGAGTCGAGCAGCGCACCGGTCATCGAGGAGCGGGCCAGCGCCAGCGAGCCGGGGACGTCGTCGAGGTTCATCGAGGTCATGTTGAGCGCGGCCTGGCGGGCGGCGTCGAGCGCGGTGTCGCGGGCGTCGGCGCGCGGGGCGTCGCTGATCGCTGCGCGCACCCAGCCGGTGCCGAACCAGACGGCAGCGACGAGCGCGACGACCAGCGCGGCGGCGGAGCCGACCAGGGCGCAGGTGCGGAGGATGCCGGTGCGCCCGGACGTCTCAGCCGGGCCCTCAGCAACCACGTCGGATTGATCCACGCCGTCGGCGGGGTCCGGTGATTCCTGCGGCTCGGAAGGATCGAGCTGCTTCTTCAAATCAGCACTCACGCTGGACACCCTAACGTCATCGTTGCTGGTCACCGCTTCGGCGTGACTCCCATCAGGGTTGCCAGCTGCACGGCGATCGGAGTCAGGTTCAGCCGTTCCGGATCGGTCTTGGGGGTCGAATCCCACGGCTGCTCGACCCGCGGATCGGCGAGGTCGGCCCGTTCACCGCCGCGCACGGCGGTCGGGTTACCTTGCGGCACAAGGCACTTGGCGTCCTTGTTGAAGGGGAACTCGTCGCGCGTGTCGTCGAAGTTCGGGTCCTGCGCCTTCATCTGTTCGAGGATCCGCTGCGTTCCCTCGTACCCGACGGTACAGGCGGGCGGATTGTTGGCCTCGAGCACCAGACCGAAGTGTGTGGTGCCGTCGCCGGGCGCGGTGGCCGAGCCACCGATCGACAACTGCGGCAGGAACTGCAGCAGCGGCCGGATGGCATAGAACTTCGGCGAGATGGCCTGCAGCAGCAGCCGCAGGTTCGCCAGGTCCTGGGTGAGCGCGCCACCGCTCTCGCGCAGCAGCGCGTCGATCTGCTGGCCCGCGTCGGTGCCGGTGCCGATCAGCCTGCGGATGTCCGGATCGCTGGAGCGCAGCTGCGCGGTGAGCTTGTCCAGGCCGTCGCTGAACTCGCGGATGGCGCCGGACTGCTCGGCCTGGGTGCCGAGCACGACCTTGCTGTCGCGGATCAGCTGAATGGTCTGCGGCAGCGTCTCGTTGAACGTGCTGGTGAACTTGTTCAGCGAATCGACGAAGATCTGCAGGTCGTCGCCCTTGCCGTCGAACGCCTTGCCGAGCTCGCGCACGGTGGTGTTCAGCGCCGCCAGATCGACCGAACGGGTGAAGGAGTCCACGCTGGCGACCAGCTGCTCCACCGGCACCGGCGTGGTCGCCGAGGTGATCACCGAATTGTCGTGCAGGTAAGGCCCGGTGTCGGTGTCCGGTTGCAGGTCGACGTACTGCTCGCCGATCGCGGAGCGGTTGGCCACCACGGCTTTCGCGGTCGCGGGAATCTTCGGCGAGCCCGAGTCGATGATGAGGTGCATCAGCACGCCGTCACCGGTGAGTTCCAGCTGCCCGACCCGGCCGACCGGCACGCCGCGGTAGGTCACCTCGGCGCCCTTGTAGATGCCGCCGGTCTGCGCCGCCTGCACCCGCACGTCGTATTGACCGAAGCCGAGCATGTGGTCGAGCCGAATATATTTGGCGCCGACGTACACCACGCCGACCACCGCGACGACGGCGAACGCGATCAACTGCCAGCGGACCAACTTCGTCATCGCGGACCACCCACTCCCAGCTGCTCCAGAATCGCGCCCACCGGATTCGGCGGCACGCCCGGCGCGGGCGGCTGCGCCATGTTCGGCGGCAGCGGCAGGATCGACACCGTCGGCCAGCCGGGCCGCGGGCCGTTGCCGTTGTAGTACGGGTTGGTCGGGTTCACCGGCACCGGCGGGCCGAGCGGCGGCGTGTACACCGGATCCGGTTTGCCGACACCGAGATTGCTCAGCGTGACGCCGATCTGCTGATCCACCGACAGCCAGGTGTTCACCGACCCGCCGAAGGTGGACTCCAGCGTGGAGTCGGGGAACGGATAGGTCGGGATCAGCGGCAACGCGGTGATCAGATCCGGCGCGGCCTTGCCAAGCTCCTGCAGGGTGGGGCGCAGCGAGGTCAGGTCACGGATGAGGTCGTCCTTCGAGTGGTTCAGCACGTCGAAGCCTGCCTCGCCGACCCGATCCAGCTGGCTGAGCAGCCCGACCAGCTGCGGGCGCTGCTCCTCCAGGATCTTGACCCCCTGCGGCAGCTCGTCGAGGATCTTGCCGATCTGCTCGGTCTGGCTGCTCACCCGGCTGCTCAGCACGTCGAGACCGTCGAGGGCCCTGGTGATGTCGTCGACCTGATCATCGAGGCCCTTGATCAGGATGTTCGCCTGCTCGAGCAGCGAACGCACCCGATCCTCGCGGCCGCCGATGGTCTTGTTCAGCTCGGTGACGATCGGCTGCAGCTGTGCGACGCCACCACCGTTGAGCAGCAACGACATCGCGCCGAGCACCTGCTCGATCTCGGTGGCGTGCCTGGTGTTGGCTATCAGGATGGTCGAACCGTCGGTCAGCTTCTTCGCCTCCGGCTCGGCCGCGGGCTTGGACAGCTCGATGAACTTCTCGCCGAGCAGATTCGACTGACGCACCTCGGCCCGCGCGTTCGCGGGCAGGTCGACCGAGGAGTTCACCACGGCGCGCACCGTCGCGGTCCACTGATCCTTGCCGATCTTGATGTCCTCGACCCGGCCCACCGGCACGCCCTCGACCTTCACCGCGGACTGCGGCACCAGATCGAGCACGTCGTCGAACTGGATGTCGATGCGCATCGGGTGCGCGCCGACGTCGGCGCCACCGGGCAGCGGCACGCTGTAGATGCCGTCGGAGGAGCACGAGGTGACCAGCGCAGCGGCCAACCCGAGGGCCATGGCGGTGCCGAGACCTTTTGCGACGGAACGGATTCGGCGACTCACCGCTCACCTCCCTGCGACGGCGGAAGCCGATCCGACGGGACGCCGGGCACGGTGCCGGGCACCGGCGCCCGCTGCTGGTTCTCGCCGCTGAGGATGCCGAACGGCAGGATCAGCGTCGGCGTCTGCACCCCGGCAGTGATCTGGTCGGAGATCTCCTTGCAGTGGTCCAGGATCGGGCGCATCTGCCTGCCGAGCGCCTCGAACTGCGGATCGCCAGGCCGCAGCTTGGACACGTCGATCAGCTTGCACATGACCCCGAACGGGTCCTGCAGGTCGGTGAAATTGGCGCGCATGTCGAGGGTGCCGGATTCGGCGTTGTGGATATTGATCAGGTTGCTGAGCGCCAGCGGCAGCACCGGCAGTGCCGCGGCCAGGTCGTCGCGCTGATCCGACAGCGTCTTGGTGAGCGTGACCAGGCCTTCGGCATTGCTGGCGATCATGTCGCGGTTGTTGTCGATGAACCGGGCGACATCACCGAGCGCGACGGACAGCAGGTTCAACGCGGCGCCGAGATCGTCACGCTCGCTCGCCAGGAAGCTGGACAGGTCGGCGAGCTGCACGTTGAACTGGCGCACCTGCGCGTCGTTCTGGGCCAGCATGGCGACGAAACTCTGCAGATTCTTGACGGTGTCGAAGATGTCGCCGCGTGCGTCGGACAGGTACTTGGCGGCCTTGGACAGCTGGGTGAGGCTGTTGGCCAGCGCCTCGCCGTTGCCGTCCAGGTTCGCGGCGCCCGTGCGCACCAGCTCGTTGACCGCGCCCTCTTTATTGGCGCCGTTGGGGCCCAGCGCATCCGAGAGTTCGGTGATGCTCTTGTACAGCTGGTCCACCTCGACCGGGGTGACCGTGCGATCGCGCGGAATGGTCGCGGTGCGTGGCATTTTCGGGCCGCCGGTGTAGACCGGGGTCAGCTGGATGTAGCGGTCGGACACGATCGAGGGCGTGATCTGCGCGGCCCGCGCGTCGGCCGGGACGTCGTAGGAGCGATCGACACTCATGACGACCTTGACCTGATCGCCCTGCGGCTCGACCGAATCCACCCGGCCGACCGGCACGCCGAGCACCCGCACGTCCGAGCCCTCGTAGATGCCGACCGAGCGATCGAAGTACGCGGTGATCTTGGTGGTGGTCAGCCGGTCGAACGTCCACCACAGCACTCCCGCGGCGACCACCGCCACCACCACGACGAGCGCGATGGTGATCTTGGTGCCGCGCCCCGAATCACGCAGCGCCTGCAGCCGATCCGCCATGTCAGTTACCTCCCATGTTGCGGATCGGCGGACGGGCACCGGGGATCTCCGGCAGCGCGGGCGGGATCAGGTTGACGATCACCGCGTCGAACCAGCGGCCGGTGCCGAGCACATTGGCGTAGAGCCCGTAGAACGGCGCCGCGAGTTCCAAGGTCTTGGAGATGTTCTGCTGGTTGGCATTCAGCAGATCGATCGAGCCGCGCAGGTTCTTCAGCGCGGGACCGATCTGCTCCTCGTTGTCGTGCACCAGCGCGGTGAGCTCCGCCGACACCGTCTTGGCGCCGGAGAGCAGCTGCGCGATCGACTGCTGCCGGATATTGAGCTCGGCCAGCAGCTGTCCGCCATTGGCGAGCAATCGCTCGAACTCCGCGTTGCGGTCGGCGAGCACCTTGGTGGTCTGCCTGGTCGCGGCGAACAGCTTCTTCAGTTCCTCGTCGCGTTTGGCCAGCGTCTCCGACAGGCGCGCGACGCCGTCGATGGAGCCGCGCAGCTCCGGCGGCGTGGTGGCGAACGCGTCGGAGAGCACCCGCATGCTGGTGGCCAGCTGCGCGGTGTCGATCTGGTCGATGTTCTTCGCCGCGTCGGAGAATGCGTCCACCACGTCATACGGAGAAACGGTGCGCGACAACGGAATCCGGGTCGCCGGGTCGGCCGCGCGGGAGCCCTTCGGGTCCAGCGCCAGGTACTTCTGGCCGAGCACGGTCTTGATCTGGATCGAGGCGGTGGTCTCGCTGCCGATCCAGGCGTCCTGGGTGCGGAAGTCGACCAGCACCTTGGCGCCGTCGAGGCGCACGTCGGACACCGAACCGACCTTCACGCCCGCGATGCGGACCTCGTTGCCCTTCTTCAGGCCTGCGGCCTCGGAGAACTCGGCGGTGTACTTGGTGCCGGCGCCGATGATCGGCAGCCGATCCACGAAGAACGCCGACACCGTCACCAGCAGCACCATCGCGAGGCCGAGCACACCCATGAAGACGGGGCTGCGGCGTCCGAGCAGAATCCGGTCGTCCATCAGCGGGCCTTCCCGGAGCAGCGCGGCGCGGCGTTGGTGTAGAGCGGCTGGTTGATCGTGGGCAGTCCGGCGGGCAGGTTCAGCTGCGGCGCCTCCACCGCACCGGGGCCGACGACGATGTCGATACCGCACAGATAGAACTGGAACCAGGAGCCGTAACTGCCTACCCGGCCGAGCTTCTCCATCTTGACCGGCAGGTTGGCCAGCACGGCGTTCACGTCGTCGCTGCGCTCGTTCATGGTGCCGGTGAGCTGGCTCAGCCCGGCGATCGAACCCTGCAGCGTCGGGCGCACCGGGACGAGCAGATCGGCGGTGGCCGAGGCCAGGTTGCCGAGCGAGGTCACCGAGCGGCCGATCGTGTCGCGTTCCGCGGACAGCCCGCTGACCAGCGCCTCGGTATTGACAATGAGCTGGTTGAACTGATCGTCACGCTGATTGACCGTGTCGAGCACCGCGGTCAGGTTGCGGACGAGTTCCCCGATCACCGCGTCCTTGTCCGCGATCTTGTTGGTCAGGCTCGCGGTGGTGGCCACCAGGTCGTGGATCGTGCCCTGCTCACCCTGGAACACCTGGATGATCTCGAAGGAGAGCTTGTTCACGTCATCGGCGGTCAGCGTGCGGAACAGCGGCCGGAAGCCGTTGAACAGGGTGGTCAGGTTGAGCGCGGGATTGGTGCGCTCCAGCGGAATGGTCCCGCCCGCGTTGAGCTTGCGGCCCTGCTCACCGGTGCCCTGTTCGAGCGCGATGTAGCGCTGGCCGACCAGGTTGCGGTAGCGGATGCTCGCGGTGGTCGAGGCGGGCAGCCAATCCCGGTCGGTGAGTTCGAATTTCACCTCGGCGAGGCGCTTGTCCACGATCGAGACGTCGGTGACCTTGCCGACCCGCACGCCGGCGATACGCACCTCGTCACCTGCGTTCAGCGAGGTGACATCGGTGAAGCGAGCCTTGAACTTGGTGCCGCCACCGCTGTAGTTGGCGATCGAGAGACCGAGCATCGTGGTGGCGAACAGGGTCACGATGACGAAGATGATCAGCTTGGTGAGTGGTCCGCCCAAGCCACGCAATGTCTCCTTCATCGCACGCTCACCTCGCTACCACGGAACGCGGGCGCGCCGGCCCTGGTCACCCAGCTCGGCACCTGATCAGGCGAGACACCATGCGCCGCACCGTAGATCGCGCCGAGCGACTGCTGCTCCAGCGGCGAGCCCGCGATGGTCGCGACATTGCCCGCCGGGTAGACCCCGAACTGCGGCGGCGACAACTTGCCCGTCACCTGGTCGCCGGGATCACGGCTCGGCACCGCGTAGGAACCGTCGTTGTTGGCGCCGCCGGTGTACTGACCTGGATCGACACCGAGCGGCTTCTCCGGAATACACCACGGCCCACGGTCGTCCAGCCACCGTGGCTCGTCCTGGTTCGGCAGATACCTGCCGCGCGGGTTGGTCAACTCGATGGTCACCCGGGTGCCCGGATGCTCGGTGCCCTTGCCGAGGATCTCGTCGATGCGCGGCTTGAGCTGGGCGAAGTTCGCCATCACGCACGGGAAGGTCGGCGAGTAGGTGGCCAGCATCTCCAGCAACGGGCGCGAGTCGGCGGACAGGTCGATGATGTTGTCGCGGTTGGCGACCAGGAAATCGGCGGTGTTCGACGAGGCGGGTGTGAGCACCGCGTACAGCGAGTCGATGTCCCAGCGGCGCTGCACCACGGTCGCGTTGGTGGTTCGCAGGTTGTCCAGCGCGTTGACCAGCTGCGGCGCGGCGTCGGAGTAGGTGGCGGCCACCTCGGCGAAGCTGCGCAGGTCTTCCTGCAGGTCCGGCAGCACGCCGTTGACCTGACGGAAGATGTTGTCCAGCTTGTCCACACTCTCACCGAGCGCGAGACCCTGACCGGACAGCGCCTGGGAGAGCGCGCCGAGGGTGGCGGCGAGGTCCTGCGGCGGAATCGCCTGCAGCAGCGGCATCAGGTCGTCGAGCAGCTTGCTCAGCTCGATCGCGTTGCCGCTCTTGTCCTGCTGCAGCACCACGCCGTTGGTCAGGTGCGCCGGGCTGCGGTCGGCGGGGATCACCAGATCCACATACCGCTCCCCGAACAGCGTCTTCGGCAGCAGCCGCGCGGTCGCGTTGGCCGGGATCTGGTCCGCCTTGTCCGGCTGGATGGCGAGATTCAGTGTCACCCGGCCGTTCTCGGAGTAGCTGGAGCGCACCTCGCCGACGCTGATGCCGCGCACCTTCACGTCCGCGTTCTTGGTCAGTGCGTTGCCGACGCTGTCGGTGACCAGGTCGACGTCGACCGTCTTCACGAACTGCTTGTTGTAGATCGCGATGGTCGTCGCCAGGAACAGCGCGACAACCACGAAGAACGCGATGCCCAGCAGCCGAACGCGCAGCTTCTCGGTCGACCGCCAAGCCTGCACGCCACGGGCGCTCATCCGGCCACCCGCACGGTCGTCGTGGTCCCCCAAATCGCCAGACTGAGGAAGAAGTCGAGCACGTTCACCAGCACGATGGCGGCCCGCACCGCGCGACCGACCGCGACGCCGACACCGGCCGGTCCGCCGGTGGCATGGAAGCCGTAGTAGCAGTGCACCATGATGATCACGAACGCGAAGACCAGCACCTTGAGGAACGAATAGAGCACGTCTTCAGGTGGTAGGAACAGGCTGAAATAGTGGTCATAGGAGCCGCTGGACTGCCCGTTGAACCAGATGCTGATCATCCGCGAGGCCAGGAACGTACCGAGCAGGCCGACGATGTACAGCGGGATCACCGCGAGGAAGCCCGCGATCACCCGGGTGGTGACCAGGAACGGCACGCTGGGCACCGCCATCACCTCGAGCGCGTCGATCTCCTCGGAGATCCGCATCGCGCCTAGCTGCGCGGTGAAACCACAGCCCACCGTCGCCGACAGCGCCAAAGCCGCGACCAGCGGCGCGATTTCGCGGGTGTTGATATAGGCGGTGAGGAAGCCGGTGAGCACCGAGCTGCCGAGCGCGTCCAGCGCCTTGAAGCCCTGCAGGCCGACGACGACACCGACCGAGCCGGACATGAACACGATGACGCCGATGGTGCCGCCGATCACCGCGAGCGCGCCGCTGCCGAAGGTCACCTCGGCGAGCAGCCGCATGACCTCCTTGCGGTAATGCACGGCGGTGCGCGGGATCCAGGCGATGGCGCGCGAGTAGAACGACATCTGCTCGCCGGCTCGGTCGATCACCTTCAGCGGTGCGCGCACGATGTCGCCGGCCCGGCGAAGCGACTTGGCGAGAACGGGGTTGCGGTACTGGGTGGCCACCGGTCAGGCGCCCTTGGCTGGGACGACCTGCAGATACACCAGGGTGAGGATGAGGTTCACGAAGAACAGCACCAGGAAGGTGATGACCACCGATTGGTTCACCGCTTCACCGACTCCTTTCGGACCCCCTTTGGGATGCAACCCCTTGTACGCGGCGATCACACCGGCGATCAGGCCGAACACCAGCGCCTTGATCTCGCCGATCCACAGGTCGGGCAGCTGCGCCAGCGCGGAGAACGAGGCGAGATAGGCACCCGGCGTGCCGCCCTGCAGCAGCACGTTGAAGAAGTAACCGCCGGCGATGCCGACCACCGAGACCAGGCCGTTCAGCAGCAACGCGACCAGCGTCATGCCGAGCACCCGCGGCACCACCAGCTTGGCCACCGGATCGACGCCGAGCACCTCCAGCGCGTCGATCTCCTCACGGATGGTGCGCGAGCCGAGGTCGGCGGCGACCGCCGAACCCGCGGCACCCGCGATGATCAACGCCGTCACCACCGGCGCCGCCTGCTGCACCGTGGCGAGCACGCTCGTTGCGCCGGTGAAGGATTCGGCGCCGAGCTGCTTGATCAGCGAACCTGTCTGCAGCGCCACCACCGCACCGAACGGGATAGCGACGAGTGCGCTGGGCAGGATCGAGACACTGGCGATGAACCACGACTGCTGGATGAACTCCCGCCACTCGAACGGCCGGCGGAACGTCTTGCGCAACACGTCTACGAACAGCGCAAAGATGTTGCCGGCCTGGCCGAACCCCGACTCCAGTGGAGTCCGCAATCGCGCCAGGGAGGAATTCACGATCGCAGATGTTACCCGTTAGTTGTGTTGTGTCGAGTCGTGGTCTCGTACGCGCCGCCCTGGTAACCACCCAGGTCGCTGTTGTTGTACGCCAAGACCTGGGTCTCGTCGTTCTGATCAAGTGACTCGCGAATCGCGGTCTGCGCCGCGTGCGGCAGGGTGTGCATGATCTCGCGGACCCGCTCCTTGCGGCGCAGCACGGCCTGGCGTACGGGCATGCCGGGGGTGGCCTGCATCTGCGGAATGATGCCCTCGACCTCTTCGGCGCCGCCGTGGTGATGCCCGGCGTCGAACAACGCTTGCTCGCGCGCCATCTGGGCCTCGTCCTTCTCCTCGGACATGCCGATCGGGCCCTGCATGCGGCCGTTGAGGAACTGCTTGACCACCGGCTCGTCGGAGGTCAGCAGCACCTCGCGCGGGCCGAACATGACCAGCTGGCGGCGGAACATCATGCCGATGTTGTCCGGCACGGTGCGGGCGAGGTTGATGTTGTGCGTGACGATGAGGATCGTCGCGTCGATCTGCGCGTTGATGTCGATCAGCAACTGGCTGATGTAGGCGGTACGCACCGGGTCGAGGCCGGAGTCCGGCTCGTCGACCAGGATGATCTGCGGATCGAGCACCAGGGCACGGGCCAGGCCCGCGCGCTTGCGCATACCGCCGGAGATCTCGCCGGGCAGCTTGTTCTCGGCGCCGAGCAGACCGGTCAGCTCCAGCTTCTCCATGACGATCTTGCGAATGTCGGATTCGGACTTCTTCGTGTGCTCACGAAGCGGGAACGCGACATTGTCGAAGAGATTCATCGAGCCGAACAGCGCGCCGTCCTGGAACAGCACGCCGAAGAGCTTGCGAATCTCGTAGAGCTCCTTGTTGGAGCAGGTGGTGATGTCCGTGTCGCCCACGTAGATCGAGCCGCGCTCCGGGCGCAGCAGGCCGATCAGCGACTTCAGAAAGACGGACTTGCCGGTACCCGACGGGCCCAGCAATGCGCTGACCTCACCGGTCGGCAAGGTCAGGGAGACATCCTGCCAAATTCGCTGGGATCCGAAGGACTTGGTAACACCTTCGGTTCTGACCTCGACGCCCACGCCAACCTCCACAATTTCTCAGCGAGCTGCCCACCGGCGAACCGCGTGCTGGGTCAAGCGGTGTGTCACGTCACAGTGGGTCGGGCCACTGTATCCCAAGAGCGAGACGACGCACACCCCAACCTGACTGAAGAGTAACCCCGTTTCATGTGGTATTTCCTGATTGTTCGCGCAGGCCGCCGTAAACAGCAAAACAGGCGGCCCCCAAAGGGGACCGCCTGTCGGGCGATTCGGTCGCGGAATTACTTGACCGAAACCTTGGCGCCGGCGTCTTCCAGCTTCGCCTTGGCAGCCTCGGCGGCATCCTTGGCAACCTTCTCCAGGATGGCCTTCGGGGCACCCTCGACGAGGTCCTTGGCTTCCTTCAGGCCCAGGCCGGAGACGATCTCACGGACCACCTTGATGACCTGGATCTTCTTGTCGCCCGCACCCTCGAGGATGACGTCGAACTCGTCCTGCTCCTCGACGGCCTCGGCAACGGCGCCCGGGCCAGCCGGGCCCGCGACGGCGACCGGAGCGGCGGCGGTGACCTCGAACTTCTCTTCGAACTTCTTGACGAAGTCCGACAGCTCGAGCAGGGTCATGTTGCCGAAGGTCTCCAGCAGTTCGTCAACGTTGGCCATGATGTTGTTCCTTTCGGTAGTTGTTGTCTATGAGGGCGAGCCGCGCGCGAATCACCCGCACGGGGTTATTCAGCGGCAGCGGCGGTGTCGCCACCGGCTTCGGCCTGCTTCTTCTCGACGAGCGCGGCGGCAAGGCGAGCCACCTGCGACGCCGGAGCGTTGAACAGACCGGCGGCCTTGGCCATGTTGCCCTTCATCGCACCGGCCAGCTTGGCCAGCAGGACCTCGCGGGACTCCAGGTCGGCGATCTTCTCGACCTCGGACACGGACAGCGGTGCGCCGTCCATGTAGCCGCCCTTGATGATGAGCGCCTTGTTGTCCTTGGCGAAGGTCTTCAGGGCCTTCGCCGCGGTAACCGGCTCACCACTGATGAAGGTGATCGCGGTCGGTCCGACGAACAAGTCGTCCAGGCCCTGCACGCCCGCCTCGGCGGCAGCGCGCTTGACCAGGGTGTTCTTGGCGACGGAGTACGTGGCTTCGGCGCCGAGCGCACGACGCAGCTCGGTGAGCTTGCCGACCGACAGACCACGGTATTCCGTGACCACGGTGGCGGTCGAGCTCTTGAACTGCTCCGCGATCTCCTCGACCGCAGTGACCTTCTCGGGTTTTGCCATACTTCGCCTCCTCTCTGATGGTCGGTTCGAAACCGAACTACCGATCAGGGGACGGCGACAAAACAAACGCCCCGGACGCAAGGCGTTCCGGGGCGCACAACAATCACACGGCCTCGGTTCTCCCTGCGTGGGCCGCCGGCAATGTCGCCGGACCTTCGACCGAACCCATGCGGGCTCGACGACCAACGGTCTTCGGTAGAACGGATTTGGGTAGGAATCGAACTAGTCGATAACTGTTGCCCAATGTACCTGGACCCACCGCCATCTGCCAAAACGGGGTGCTCCCCCGACGAATCGGGACCATTCAGCGCTCGTATTGTTGTGTCTCGCATCACATTCGCTATCCGGATGTGGTCGAGATCGCCCCTCTTAGCTGTTACCTAAGGTGACAGTTACTGTTTGACTGCTTGACTATGGCAACCTCCATAGTCGATCCACCGGTGCTGCTGGAACGACGTAACCAGCGCTTTCTCGCCTTGGCCGTGATCTGCCTCGCCGAGCTGCTCGTCGTCCTGGACAACACCATCGTGAACGTGGCGCTCCCCTCCATCGGGGTGCAGCTGCAAACCGGCGTCAGCGGCCTGCAATGGGTCGTCGACGCGTACACCCTCACCTTCGCGGGCCTGTTGCTCGCCTTCGGCAACCTCGGCGACCGGCTCGGCCGCCGCCGGATCATGATGGTCGGCCTGGTCGGCGTGGGCGCCATGTCGATCGCGGGCGCGCTGTCCGAATCGATGGGTGGCGTGATCGCCGCACGCGCCGCGATGGGCGTGTTCGCCGCGGCCGTCTTCCCCGCGACGCTGGCGCTGATCATCAACATCTTCCGCGACAAACGCGAACGGGCCCTTGCCATCGCGGCGTGGACGGCCATGGCCGGGTTCGCCATCGCGATCGGGCCGATCTCGGGCGGCTGGCTGCTGGCCCACTTCACCTGGCACTCGGTTTTCTGGATCAATGTGCCGCTGGCGCTCATCGCGCTCGTCGCCACGCTGATCTGGGTGCCCGAATCCCGGGCCACCCAGGTCGGCAGGCTCGATCTGCCCGGTATCGGGCTGTCCATCGCGGGCATCACGCTGGTGGTGTGGTCCATCATCGAGGCTCCGCGCTTCGGCTGGCTGTCCACCACGACACTGAGTACCGGCGCACTCGGCCTCGCCATGCTGGCCGCGTTCATCATCTGGGAATTACGCACTCCCGCACCGATTCTCGATATGACGCTGTTCCGCAATCGACGATTCTCGATGCCCGCCTTGGCGATTGCGATCTGCTACTTCTCGATGTTCGGATTCTTGTTTCTCATCACCCAGTATTTCCAAGGGGTGCGGGAGTACACGCCGCTCGAATTCGGTATCGCCTCATTGCCTTTCGCCTTCTCGGTGGCGATCGGCGCGCCCATTGCCACGCTGCTCGCCCAGCGGTTCGGGCCGACGCCGGTCATCGTGATCGGGCTGCTGAGCACCGGGCTCGGGTTGTATCTGGGCGGTCAGGTGACGGTGGACAGTCCCTACCTCACCGACGTGCTGCCCTCGATGGTGTTCATGGCGCTCGGCGTCGGCATCGTTCAGGGACCGGCCACCGAGTCGATCATGGGGTCACTGCCGCTCAACGAGGCGGGTGCGGGATCCGCGGTCAACGACACCACCCGGGAGATCGGCGGCACCCTCGGTGTCGCGGTGCTCGGTTCGATCGTGGCGTCGTACTACACGACCAGGATCGCCCCGCGGATCGACGCGCTACCGACCACGTTGATGAGCGAGAACGAGCGGGGTCTGGTCAAATCCAGTCCACTCAGCGTGCTGGAGATCCGCAAGCGGCCGCTGCCCCCGTTCTTCGAGAGCCAGCGCGAAAACCTCATCGTGGCAATGAAAACGGCGGCACTCGAAGGCTCGCATACCGCCTCGCTCGTCGCGGCGGGTGCAGTCGTGGTGTGCGCGGTGATCGTGGCGATATTCCTGCCGTGGGGCGCGCCGGAGGGCGAATCGGTCCTGCTCGCGTGGCGGAAAGAAACTGAGCCCCAAGAGGATTCGGTCAACTGACCGCACGCGGACGAAGGCCGGGATCCGGAAGGGTTCCGGCCTTCGCCGGTATCAGTGTGCTGCTCTGCCGACAGTCCAGTCCAGCAGGTTCTTCAGGCTGCCGGGCAGCGTACCCGCGTATTCGGGGGTGCAGAACAGCACCGAAAGCACAAGGGCGGGAACGCGTAATGCGTTCCCGCCCTTGCGGACTACTCAGGTGCTACCTACGCGTCCTCGTCCAGGAGGTTGCGGGTGCGGTTCGGGTCCACCGGGATGCCCGGTCCGGTGTTCGTCGAGACCGTCACCTTCTTGACGTAGCGGCCCTTGGCGGTCGACGGCTTCACACGCAGGATTTCCTCCAGCGCGGCACCGTAGTTCTCCACCAGCTTGGCGTCGTCGAAGGAGGCCTTGCCGATAACGAAGTGCAGGTTGGCCTGCTTGTCGACGCGGAAGTTGATCTTTCCGCCCTTGATCTCGTTGACGGCCTTGGTCACGTCGTTGGTGACCGTGCCCGTCTTCGGGTTCGGCATCAGGCCACGCGGTCCGAGGACACGCGCGATCCGGCCGACCTTGGCCATCTGGTCCGGGGTGGCGATCGCGGCGTCGAATTCGAGCCAGCCGCCCTGGATCCGCTCGATCAGGTCCTCGGCGCCGACGGCGTCCGCACCGGCGGCTTCGGCCTCAGCGGCCTTCTCGCCGGCCGCGAACACGATGACGCGGGCGGTCTTACCGGTGCCGTGCGGCAGGTTGACCGTGCCACGCACCATCTGGTCCGCCTTGCGGGGATCCACGCCGAGACGAACGGCGACCTCGACGGTCGCGTCGGTCTTGGTGGTGGCGGTCTCCTTGGCCAGCCGCGCTGCGGCGAGCGGGGAGTACAGGGTGTCGCGATCGACCTTCTCGGCCGCGGCGAGATACGCCTTGCTTCGTTTTGCCATAATTCTCTGTCCTTAAGTGTCTGGTTCAGCCGTGGTTTGCGGGCCTGGCCGGCCCTCCCACCTGGAGCTGCGGAAGCTCAGCCCTCGACGGTGATGCCCATCGAACGCGCGGTACCCGCGATGATCTTCGCCGCCTGATCGATGTCGTTGGCGTTCAGATCTTCCTGCTTGGTCTTGGCGATCTCGCGCACCTGATCCATGGTCACCTTGGCGACCTTGAGGCGGTGCGGCTCAGCCGAACCCTTCTGCACACCGGCGGCCTTGAGCAGCAGCCGAGCGGCGGGCGGGGTCTTCAGCTTGAAGTCGAACGAGCGATCCTCGTAGACCGAGATCTCGACCGGAATGACGTTGCCACGCTGCGACTCGGTCGCGGCGTTGTACGCCTTGCAGAACTCCATGATGTTGACGCCGTGCTGACCGAGCGCGGGACCCACCGGAGGGGCGGGGTTCGCCTGGCCGGCCTGGATCTGAAGCTTGATGATCCCGGCGAGCTTCTTCTTCTTGGGGGGCATCTTTCTTTCCTAGGTGTCTGTTTTCCTTGCTCTTTGCAAGTGCTGGTGTTGCGGTCCGCGGCCGGACGGATGCCGTCGGCCGCTCACGTAACAGGACTAAATCTTCGCAACCTGGGTGAAGCCGAGCTCGACCGGGGTCTCGCGGCCGAAGATCGACACGAGCACCTTGAGCTTCTGCTGCTCGGCGTTGACCTCGGAGATGCTGGCGGGCAGCGTCGCGAACGGGCCGTCCATCACGGTCACCGACTCGCCGACCTCGAAGTCGACCTCGATGGTCGGCTTGGACACCGACTCGGCGGCGGACTCGGCCGAACCCGCGGCACCGGCGGTGGCGGCGGCCTTCTTCTGCTGGGCGGCGGGGACCAGGAACTTCACCACGTCGTCGATGGACAGCGGCGACGGGCGCGAGGTGGCGCCGACGAAACCGGTGACACCGGGGGTGTTGCGCACGGCGCCCCAGGACTCGTCGTTGAGTTCCATCCGGACCAGGATGTAGCCGGGCAGCACCTTGCGGTTGACGTTCTTGCGCTGGCCGTTCTTGATCTCGGTGACCTCTTCGGTCGGCACCTCGACCTGGAAGATGTACTCCTCGAGGTCCAGGTTCTGCACGCGGGTCTCGAGGTTGGCCTTCACCTTGTTCTCGTAACCGGCGTAGGAGTGGATGACGTACCAGTCACCGGGGGCGCGACGCAGCGCGGCCTTCATTTCCGCGACCGGGTCGGCAGGCTCTTCGTCGATCGGAGCAGCCGCAGCTGCCTCGTCGATCTCCGACGCGGCGCCCTCGGAGTCCACGTCCTCGGAGTCTTCGACGGTCGTGGCGTCGTCGGTCGTGGGATCCACCACCGCGTCCTCGACCGGGAACTCTTCGTTTGTGTCGTTCTCCGGGGTGCTCACTGGGGCACTCGCTTCCTGTGTCGTCACGTACATCCTCTGCGTGCCGGGGCCGGGCGCGCGGCGGAACTACTCCACCCGTGTCCGCCCCGGGATCGGCCGGCGGCGTCGGCGTCGATCTCTAGCCGAACAGCCAGTTGACACCCTTGATGAACGCCACATCCAACCCGCTGATGAACGCGACCATGAAGATCACGAACACCAGAACAACGCTCGTATAGGTGACCATCTGCTTCCGGTTGGGCCAGATCACCTTGCGCAGTTCCGCGACTACTTCACGCAGGAACTTGATCAAACGCTTGAACGGATTAGCCGTCTTCGTGCGTTCGGCCCGATCGGTCTTGGCTGCCTTGCGCGACGAAGGCCGATCGAGTGTGGCGATCGAACCTGTGTCGGACGACGCGCCGCGAGTCCGCCGGGCGGAACGCTTGCCGCTCGGCCGGGCCACCGCGGCGGTGTCATCGCCGTCGTCGGTCGCATGCGCGCCGTGGCGAGAATCCCGCTCGTCGACCACGTCGATCCTTTCGTCGCTGGCATGCTGGTTCTTTTCGAGCGACCTGCATGCAGTCGCTACGGAAAGGCAGGGGCGACAGGACTTGAACCTGCAACCTGCGGTTTTGGAGACCGCTGCTCTGCCAGTTGAGCTACGCCCCTTCGGCTGGACCGTATCGGCTGTCCAACCACTGTTCGGTATTCAGTTGTAGAACTCCGGTGCCACCACATGACACGCGCGCTGCCTTCGCAGTCGCCGGCCCCGTGGGCGAAACCTTGACGGCCTCACCTGGAACCAGCCCTACAGAGCAGCGCGCAGCGGCTGGTGACCCCAGAAATCCGAGTGTACGTTACCGCCCGCGTCGATAGCCAATCAGGGTCAGTCGACCAGGTCAGGCCAGTTGCACGGTTGCCGTCGCGCGCCCGAAGATCTTGCGCCCCGCCGACTTCGCCACGATGGCGACGACCGCGGTCCGCGTCTCCGGATCCACCGACTTCACTTTACCGGTGTACTCGATCTCGGCGGCCTCGTCGGTGCCGACGTAGACCGGGCTGGTGAAGCGGACGTTGTACTCCTTGACCGCGCCGGGATCGCCGAGCCAGGAGGTGACGAAACCGCCGCCGAGGCCCATGGTGAGCATGCCGTGCGCGACCACGTTGTCCAGGCCGACGAGCTTGATGACCTCGTCGCTCCAGTGGATCGGGTTGGCGTCGCCGGAGACACCGGCGTAGTTCACCAGGTCGCCGCGGGTGAGCCGGACGATGCGGGCGGGCAGTTCGTCGCCCACCGCGATGTCGTCGAAGCTGATCGCGTGCTTGCTCGGCGTGATCTCGGGCACCGTGGCCGGCTGCACCGGCGCGGCAACGGCATTGGCGCGCGGCTTGTGGTCCGGTGCGTCCTCGCCGATGCCGTGCATCAGCACGTTGCGCACGGTGTCGTTGAGGTTCGGGTCGATGTCGCCGCCGCTGCGGCCGATGAGCGTGGTGTAGGTGGTGAGCACCAGCTCGTCGTTCTGCGCGGTGACGATGTTCTTGGTGACGATGATGTCGCCGCCGAAGGCCTGCCGGAACGAGTGCAGGTAGACGTCGCAGACCAGCTGGTCGCCGACCTTGATCGGCCGGTGGAACTCCAGGATCTGGTCGGTCTGCAGGATCTGGCTCAGGTCGTAGCCGGTGACAATCTGCTCGAAGAGCTTGCGCTGGGCCAGAATGCCGACCAGGGAGATGAAGGTCAGCGGCGCGAGCAGGCCGTCGTAGCCGTACTCCTGCGCGAGGTCCTCGTCCCAGTGCACCGGGTGGTAGTCCTGCACGGCGCGCGCGTATTCGCGCACCTTCTCGCGGCCGACCTCGTAGTAGTCGTCGACGCGGTAGTGGTGACCGACCATCGAGGCCGCGTGCGCCGCGGGGTCGAAGGTCTCGACCGCCTGAACCGCTTCGTCTGTACCGGTGTTGATTGTCACGGGAGGACTGTACCTATCTGACCCCGAGCCCGGAGTCGGCGGAGCGTTCACGAGCGGGCCCCGCTAGCGCGCGGCTTTCGTCGTGACCGCAGTGGCGGCTGTGACTCTCGTTCCCTCGCTATTGCTCGCTCACCTACCGCACCCGACCGCGAAAATGCGTCAGGGCCGGACAAACGTCCGGCCCTCGCACTGTCACGATCCGAGATTGCCGGGAGCAATCAAACTCCCGACGCCGATCCACGCGGCAGCATCACGCGTGGCGGACTAGCGGGATTCTTTGTGTCCCCGGTGCGTGCCGCAGTTCGGGCAGAACTTCTTGAGTTCCAGCCGATCCGGGTCGTTGCGCCGGTTCTTCTTGGTGATGTAGTTGCGGTGCTTGCACTGCTCGCAGGCCAAGGTGATCTTTGGCCGGACATCGGTGGACTTCGCGGCCACGATATTCCTTCTTTCGGGTCAACCAGTTGGTCTGATCGGTTTTGGTAGCGATGGCCGGACTTGAACCGGCGACACAACGATTATGAGTCGTTTGCTCTACCGACTGAGCTACACCGCCAAGGGGTCGCATTGCTGTGGTGCGGCGCCCCGGCTCCCACCAGAGTGGGAACTATATGCGATGCCGAGTCGGTCACCACCGGCAATCCGGCGAGCCCCCTAACGGAATCGAACCGTTGACCTTTTCCTTACCATGGAAACGCTCTGCCGACTGAGCTAAGGGGGCATGACTACTTCCGCACCAGGACTAGAACGTTGGACCCCGGCGCGGCGAAGTCTTGAACGAGGTTACACACCCAACGGTCAGAGCTCCAAACCGGGTGGTCAGAAGCCTTTTTCCGGAGATCATCCGGACCGAGGAGGGCATCGAGAGCGGCCGACGGACCCGGTAAGCACGAAACCCCCGCGGATCGAAGTCGATCCACGGGGGTTCCGGGTGGCAGATGTAGGATTCGAACCTACGTAGGCTTTCGCCGACGGATTTACAGTCCGCTCCCATTGGCCGCTCGGGCAATCTGCCGTCGCGCTCTCGGCGCGAAAAGCAGAATACATCCACCCCCCGCCCTGATTGCAAACCGGCTGGCCATCGGCCATGCGGCGGGACTACGGTCGCGCTCCGGGGTACAACTAACGTGACCGATCAACCGGTCGAGCGAGCAGTTGGACCGCCAGGACAGGAGCGAAGTGTGGCCGATTCGTCATTCGATGTCGTCAGCAAGGTCGAACGTCAGGAGGTCGACAACGCCCTGCACCAGGCGGAGAAGGAGCTGACCACCCGGTACGACTTCCGTGGCACCGGCGCGGCCATCGAGTGGTCCGGCGAGGACAAGATCGTGCTGACGGCCGAGGCCGAGGAGCGGGTCAAGGCGGCGCTGGAGGTGTTCAAGGAGAAGCTGATTCGCCGCGACATCTCGCTCAAGGCGTTCGACGCCGGCGAGCCGGTCGCCTCCGGCAAGACCTACAAGATCACCGGAACACTGGTCCAGGGCATCGACACCGAGCATGCGAAAAAGATCACCAAGAAGATCCGCGACGAGGGCCCGAAGGGCGTGAAGGCGCAGATCCAGGGTGAGGAACTGCGGGTGAGCAGCAAGAAGCGCGACGACCTGCAGGCCGTCATCTCGCTGCTGAAGGGTGAAGATTTCGGCATCGCCCTGCAGTTCGTCAACTACCGCTAGCGGGCGGCGGCCTACGGCTTCGGGCCACCCGCCATTTCCTCCAGGCGAGCGATGCGCTCGGCCATCGGGGGGTGCGTGGAGAACCAGCGGGCGGCACGCTCGCCCGCCCGGAACGGGTTGGCGATCATCATGTGTGACTGGGCGGTCAATTGCGGCTCAGGCGGCAACGGGGCGGCCTGCACGCCGCGCTCCAGTTTGCGCAGCGCCGAGGCGAGGGCGAGCGGGTCGCCGGTGAGTTCGGCGCCGGACTGGTCCGCCTGGTATTCGCGGGAACGGGAGACGGCCAGCTTGATCAGGCTCGCCGCGATCGGCCCGAGCAGCGAAACGAGCAGCACGCCGAGCATGTTCGGGCCTTCGCCGTTGCGATTGCCGCCGAACGCGGAGGCGAAGAAGGCCAGGTTGGCCAGGCCGGAGATGACCGCGGCGAGCGCGCCCGCCACCGACGAGATCAGGATGTCGCGGTTGTAGACGTGCGATAGCTCGTGGCCGAGCACGGCCCGCAACTCCCGCTCGTCCAGGATCTGCAGGATGCCGCTGGTACAGCAGACCGCGGCGTGCCGGGGACTGCGGCCGGTGGCAAACGCGTTGGGGGCGTTGGTCGGGCTGATGTAGAGCCGCGGCATCGGCTGGCGCGCGGTGGTCGCCAGCTCACGCACGATCCGGTAGATCACCGGCGCTTCCAGCTCGCTGACCGGTTGCGCGTGCATCGCCTTCAACGCGAGTTTGTCGCTGTTGAAGTACGCGTACGCGTTCATGCCGACGGCGAGCAGGATGGCGATGATCAGGATCGTCGGGCTGCGGAACGCCGCGCCGGCGAGCACGATCAAGGCCGACAGGCCGACCATCAGCCCAAAGGTCTTCAGACCATTCGCGTACCCGTGCATGTCCCGCCTCTCCGCGTATTCAGGCCAGACTCGCCTGCCGCGAGACCGGCGTTGGCGCCCGGCGGTAGCAGCTCACATCAGTAAGCCCGTACCCGGCGAGTTACCCATGTGCGCACGAGATCAGTTCTCACTTCGAGCTTCGACTCTCGTCGAGAGCACGCCAAGTCAACGAGGAGGGGCGGACAAAGGTTCCTGATCGGAACATAGCCACCGCCACGGATCGAACTCAGCCGACGCGCTCGATCGTGTAGCGCACGAGGTGTTCGAGGGCGTCGTTGGCGGGTCCGGCGGGCAGCGCGGAGAGTTCGGCGTGCGCGATGTCGGCGAAGCCTTGCAGCTTCTCCTTGGCCAGCACCATGCCGTGCGAGCGGGACAGCAGGTCGAGGGCTTCCTCGACCTCGGCGTCGGTCTGCAGCGGGTTGGCGAGCAGTTTGCGCAGGCGGTCGCCGTCGGCGCCCTCGTCGCGCAGCGCGTACAGCACCGGCAGCGTGTGCACGCCCTCGCGCAGGTCGGTGCCGGGAGTCTTGCCGGACTGCTCGGCGGCAGAAGAGATGTCGATGATGTCGTCGGAGATCTGGAAGGCGGTGCCGACCGCGTCACCGAGCCGGGCCAGCCGCTCGACGTGCTCGGTGCCCGCGCCGGAGAAGGTGCCGCCGAAGCGACCGGCGGCCGCGATGAGCGACCCGGTCTTCTCCCAGACGACGCGCAGGTAGTGCTCGACCGGGTCCTGGGATTCGCGGGCGCCCATGGTCTCGCGCATCTGGCCGGTGACCAGTTCGGCGAAGGTTTCGGCGATGATGCGGACCGCGTCGGGGCCCAGCGTCGAGGTGAGCCGGGAGGCGTGGGCGAACAGGTAGTCGCCGGCCAGGATCGCGATGTTGTTGCCCCAGCGCGCGTTCACGCTCGGGGCGCCGCGGCGCATGGTGGCCTCGTCCATCACGTCGTCGTGGTACAGCGTGGCCAGGTGCACCAGTTCGACGACGGTGCCCGCGGTGATCAGCGCGGGATCGGTCGGGTTCGGGCCGAGCTGGCCGGTGAGGATGGTGAACAGCGGACGGAACCGCTTGCCGCCGGCTTTCGCCAGGTGCAGCGCCGCCTCCTGCAGGAAGTCTTCGCCGTCGGACAGCTCGTCGACCAGGAGCTTCTCGACCTCTTCCAGGCCGTTGCGCACGGTCGCCGCGAGTTCGGTGTCGACGAGATCGACCCCGGCCACCACGGTGCTCTCGTCCTTCACAGCCGATGTGCTCATTTCTTCTCCCACCGATCCGTCCGACCCCACGATAGAGAACCTAGCGTGTCCCCAGCGGATGGCCCATGAACACCGTCACTATGCGGTGTATCAGACACTTTCGCACACCATTTTCCGCGCGCCGCGCCGACCCGCGTGGCAGCTGACGCGCCCGCCGTCGACACGAACAAGATTGCCCTGCAAGTATTGAGCGCATGGGTTCACCGGAAGTCACTCCCGCGGGCGGGGACGCGCTGCCCAGCAGGGCCGAGGTCCTGGTCGTCGGTGCCGGTCCGGCCGGATCGGCCTCCGCCGCCTGGGCCGCGCGGGCCGGGCGCGACGTGGTGCTGCTCGACTCCGCCGTCTTCCCCAGGGACAAGACCTGCGGCGATGGGCTGACCCCGCGCGCGACGGCCGAGCTGGAACACCTCGGGCTCGGCGATTGGCTGCGCGCGCACACCGTCAACCACGGCCTGCGGATGACCGGCTTCGGCAGGGAGGCCCTGCTGCCCTGGCCCGCCGGATCGTTCCCGACATACGGAAGTGCCGTCCCACGAACCGAACTCGACGACAAGCTGCGCGAGACCGCGGTGAAGTCCGGCGCGCGGATGATCGACGGCAGCAAAGTGGTCGATGTCACCCGCGACGGCGACCGGATCACCGGTGTGACGGTGCGAACCGCGACGGGCACGCACACCATCGGCTGCACGACGCTCATCGTCGCCGACGGAGTGCGCTCGCCGGTCGGGCGGCTGCTCGGCCGCACCTGGCATCGGCAGTACGCCTACGGGACGGCGGCCCGCGCCTACATCAAGTCCGGCCGCAGCGACGACCAGTGGATCACCTCGCATCTCGAACTGCGCGACGCCGACAACGCGCTGGTCCCCGGGTACGGCTGGGTCTTCCCGCTGGGCAACGGAGAGGTCAATATCGGGGTCGGCTCGCTGGCCACCGAGCAGCGCCCCTCGCATATCGCGCTGAAACCGCTGCTGGAGCACTACACGAAGCTGCGCTTCGACGAATGGGAGTTCGAGGGTTCGCTGCGCGCGGTGGCCTCGGCGCTGCTGCCGATGGGCGGTGCGGTGTCGAATGTGGCGGGCCGTAACTGGGTGCTGGTCGGCGATGCCGCGGGCTGTGTGAACCCGTTGAACGGCGAGGGCATCGACTACGGCCTGGAGGGCGGGCACATGCTGGCCGGGTTGCTGGACGAACCGGACCTCACCCGCATCTGGCCCGAGCTGCTGCGCGCGAAGTACGGGCGGACCTTCTCGGTGGCGCGGCGGATCGCCGGGCTGGCCACCCATCCGCGGATGGTGCCGATCGGCGGGCCGCCGGTGATGCGGTCGAAGTACCTGCAGCGCACCGCGGTCCGGGTGATGGGCAACCTGGTCACCGACGAGGATGTGGATCTGACCGCGCGGGCCTGGCGGGCAGCGGGGCGGATGTCGATGCGCGCCGACGACCTGCCGCCCTTCTCCTGATACCTGTGCCTGCGGTTTCACCGAGGCGACGGCACTGGCTGCCGGTAGGCTTCCGGCCATGGGCGGACACCCGGCAGGTGGCTTACCCGCGTTGTACTTGCTGCCGCATCTGCGGCGGGCCCGCGACCTCGCGGATCGACAGTATGCCGATCCGCTCCGTCTCGATGAATTGGCCGCTGCCGCAGGGGTTTCCAAATATCACTTTCTGCGGGCGTTCGCCGCGGTCTACGGGCTGACGCCGGCCGCGTATCTGGCGGAGCGGCGGATCGAGCGCGCGCAGGATCTGCTGCGCTCCACCAATGTCACGGTGACCGAGGTGTGCATGCTGGTCGGCTACAGCAGCCTCGGCTCGTTCAGCAGCAAATTCCGCCAGCTGGTCGGCGTCTCGCCCTCGGAGTATCAGGCCAAGTTCGCCGACGGGGCACCGCGCATTCCGGGGTGCTTCGTGTTCATGCACGGCCTCAGCGACCGGAAGCGCGATACCTAAGGCGCCGTGGGGTTTTCGATGCGGAACACCGCGCAGCGCGGGGCCGCGGCGGCGAATTCGTCCGGGTCGGCGGACTCGACCAGACCGAGCTTGATGAAGAACGGCACACCGTGCGGTACCTCGCGCGGGAATTCGCGCAGGATCGCGGCGCGTTCCTCGGCGGGCAGTTCGATCAGGTCGACGCGGTGGCGTTTGCGGCCCTCGGCCAGGATGCCCCAGTGGCTCTTGCGCGCGTTGCGCACCCACTCGGCCTTGGCGTGACCGACGACGTAGCGCGCACCGCGCACGGTCAACGGCGAGACCGGGGTGGTCCGTAGCTCGCCGGAGGCCCGGCCGGGCACCGAGAGCACCCGCATCGTGCCGATCGTCACCCCCAGTCGGTTCAGCGTGATCACGACGCGGTTCATCGGTTTCAGCCAGCCGGGCAGGCCCAGTTTCGTTTCCATGACAACTCCTTTCACGTCGGCCATGGCAGATCGCCGTCGCCGATCCGTCGTGCGGCGCGCTCTACCCACCGCAATTCGGTGTCGAGTAGTTCGCGTTGGAGCTCGCCCTCTATCAGGACGATTTCCGGAATTTCGGTCGCCTTTGCCGCGGCCAGGTCAGCGGTCAGCTCAGCGGAAGAGGCGCGCAAGGCCGCGGCCCGCCGGGCGAGCAGTTCGGCCGCGCGCTCCGGTGCCAGATTGAGGACGTGCGCGAGACCGGCCGGGAAGCGCGGATATTCGTTGATCGGCTCGGCGAGGTATTCGTCGAGCAGCGAGTCGAGTTCGGCGCGTCCGGTGGCGGTGATTTCGTAACTGGTGCGTTCGGGGCGCGCACCGGCCCGGCTGGTGCCGACCGGCTCGATCAGTCCGCTCGCGGCCAGCCGGGCGACGGTGTCGTAGACGGAACCGCCGCGCATCCGCACCACGCGGCCGACGTGGCGGTCCTTGATGAGCGCCTGCATCTCGTAGGGGTGCATGGGGCGCTCGTTGAGCAGGCTCAGGACGGCCAGTGCCAAGGGAGTTCTGCGGGCTCGCTGTGCCGCCATCACGCTCCAAATATTCGAACTCGAATAACCGAACTCGACTATACGGGAAGACCGCAATTTCCGAGAAGCATCCGGTCGAGGGGCCGCCATAGCCTTGCCGCATGACAACGATCACGAACGTCTCGCTGGTCACCGTGTACGTCACGGACCAATCCGAATCGAAGCAGTGGTACATCGACAAGCTGGGCTTCGTCGAGGTCGCCGACATCACCATGGGCGACAACGGGTTCCGCTGGGTCACCATCGCGCACCCGCAGCACCCGGAGTTGGAGATCGGCCTGATGATCCCCGGGCCGCCGCTGGACGACAACCTGGCCGAGGCCATCCGCCGCGCCCTCGCGAACGGCACGCACGGCGCGCTCGGCCTGCGCACCGAGAACTGCCAGAAGACCTTCGAGGAGCTCACCGCCAAGGGCGTCGAGTTCGTGCAGCCGCCCGCCGAGCGGCCCTACGGCACCGAGGCGATCGTCCGGGACAACTCCGGGAACTGGCTGGTGCTGGTGGAGCAGAAGGAGTACTCCCCGGAGGACTTCAAATAAAACGAAACCCGTCGCCCCGGCGTATCTGCCGGGACGACGGGTGCAGGTTCTGTATGAGGATCAGGCAGTCGCCTGCGCGGCGACCCACTCCTCGATGAACTTGCGCTCGCTGTTGAGCACCCGATGGTGCAGCTGCTCGGCGAGCGGCTCGATGGCGCCGCCGACCAGCGGCACCTTCACCTGCACGGTGCCGACCACCTCGATCTCGGAACCCTCTGCGGTCGAGCGCATTTCGTAGGTGCCCGACATCTCGGTGGCGATGCCGCCGGTCTCGCCCTCGAAGGTGCCCTTGGCGACCTCGCCGGTGAGCGCCTGCCAGTTGTCGGTGCGCGAGAGCATGAGCTCGCTCTTGAGCACCTTGCTCACCACGCTGGGAATCTTGTCCTGCGCGGCCTTTTCGGTCATATGGATGCGGATGGTGCCCTCGCCCTCGGGGTGCGAGAGGTCCAATGTCGCGGTCTCGGCGTCGGCGAAACGCGCTCGCCAGACTTTCTCGTCGGTCAGTGCCCGGTGAAGATCTTCGACCGGGACGGTGTAAGGCACGGTGAAGCTGAATTTTCGGGACATGCGCGACACGGTAGTCCAGTCGATCGGTAGCCTGTTGCGGTGTTGGAAACCACGCAGTCTGATCGGCGATCGATCCGCCTGCGGCGGGCCAGAATCGGCGTGCTCACGGCTGCCACGGTGATCAGCGTGCTCGTCGTGCTCCTGGTGCTGGCCGCCTGGCGCAACGACTACCTGATCAGCTCGGACAAGGGCGTGGCCAGCGCCGAGGTGCTCTCCGCAGGCCGGCTGCGCTCCGCGGTCATGTACGTGACCCCCGACGGTGAGACACACAATCCGAAGGTCGGCGTGCTGTACCCGACCAACCTCACAGCGGGTGAGCGCATCCGGGTCGAATACAACCGCGCGGACCCCGATCTGGTGCGGGTGGAGGGGCGCGATGTCCGCGTCGCCATTCCGCCCGCGTTGTCGGTGATCGTCGTGGTGTGGCTCATCGCCCTGCCGACGCTGTGGCTGCTGGTTCGGCTCAGCAGGCGACGGCCGGGCGCGAGCTGAACTACCGAGCCGGGGTCGGCCCGAGGAGTTCGCTCGATCTTTAGGTGTCCTTCACGCATGCGTGGCGAGACGGCGCGATCCGGCCGTCAACCTGAGAGAGTGCGTGTAGCGATCGTTGCCGAGTCGTTTCTGCCGAATATGAACGGCGTCGTCAACTCCGTGCTCCGGGTGCTCGATCACCTGGACCGGCACGGCCACGACGCCCTGATCATCGCGCCGGACACCACGCGCGGGCTGGCCCCCGCCGCGCGCTGGCACGAGCGGTTCCGGGTGCACCGGGTGCCCGCGGTGATGGTGCCGAAGATCAGTTCGCTGCCGGTGGGGCTGCCGCAGCCGGGCATCGTCTCGGCCATCGAGGATTTCGACGCCGACGTGGTGCATCTGGCCTCGCCGTTCCTGCTCGGGGCAGGCGGTCTCGCCGCGGCCATGCGGCTGGATCTGCCCACGGTGGCGGTGTATCAGACCGACGTCGCCGGATTCGCCAAGAGCTACGGGCTGGCGCTGGCCAGCCGGGCGGCCTGGGCTTGGACGCGGCGCATCCACGAGGGCGCGACCAGGACATTGGCGCCGTCGCGTGCGGCCGCCGAAGATCTGGCGCAGCACGGCATTCCGCGCGTGCACCGGTGGGGTCGAGGCGTGGACATCGCCCGGTTCACCCCGCAGGCCCGGCGCACGGAACTGCGTGACTCCTGGCTCGACGGCGACAAGCTGGTGGTCGGCTTCGTCGGACGGCTGGCGCCGGAGAAGCACGTCGAGCGGCTCGCGGTGCTAGCGAACGACCCGGATATCCAGTTGGTGATCGTCGGCGATGGGCCGGAACGCGACCGGCTCGCCCGGATGATGCCGACCGCCGTGTTCACCGGCGAACTCGGCGGCAACACCTTGGCTCAGGCGTATGCGAGCCTGGACGTGATGGTGCACGCGGGCGAGCACGAAACCTTCTGCCAGGGCGTGCAGGAAGCGCTCGCCTCCGGCATCCCGGTGATCGGCCCCGACGCGGGCGGGCCGCGCGACCTGATCGCGCACTGTCGCAACGGTTATCTGCTCCCGGTCGACCGATTCACCGAACTGTTGCCGAGTGCCGTTGGGGCACTGCATGATCCGGTACTGCGAGCCCGATTCGCCGGAGCCGCACGTAAATCGGTGCTGCACCGCACCTGGCCCGCGATCTGCACCGAACTGATGGGGCACTACGCGGACGTGACCGGTAACCGAATGCGGCTACCGCATACGGCATAACGCCGGGCCGGTCCGAACGGCCGAGCGCGGCGCGATGTGATCGAACAATCTCCCTACCTCCCTCGGCGCGCCGCGCTGCGAGAGTTAGGGTCAACCGTGGCGAAAACAGAATCGACCAGGGCCTCGTTGGACAAGCAGCCGCGCGAGGTGGCGACGATGTTCGACGGTGTCGCGCGACGGTACGACCTGACCAACACCGTGATCTCCGGCGGTCAGGATCGCTACTGGCGCTGGGCGGTGCGCAAGGCGCTGGCGCCGCGGCCGGGCGAGCGGATCCTCGACCTCGCGGCGGGCACCGGGGTGTCCACGGTCGATCTGGCGAAATCCGGCGCCTGGTGCCTGGCCGCCGACTTCTCCCAGGGCATGCTGGCCGCCGGTAGGCACCGCAAGGTGCCGATGGTGGCGGCCGACGCGCTGGCGCTGCCGTTCGCCGACGACTCGTTCGACGGGGTGACGATCTCCTACGGGCTGCGCAATATCTCCGATACCGAGGGCGCGCTGCGCGAGATGCTGCGGGTCACCAAGCCGGGCGGCAGGCTGGTCATCGCCGAGTTCTCCACGCCGGTCGTGCCGGGTTTCCGCACCGTATACATGGAATATCTGATGAAGGCGCTGCCGAAGGTGGCCCGCGCGGTCAGCAGCAATCCGGACGCCTACGTCTACCTGGCCGAGTCGATCCGCGCCTGGCCGAACCAGCGGCAACTGGCGCTGCGGATCGCGAGCACCGGGTGGTCCTCGGTGAAGTGGCGCAACCTCACCGGCGGGATCGTCGCGCTGCATCGCGCGTACAAACTGGGCTGATCAGCGACCTGCGTCACACCTCACCGGCGATTTTTCCGCCTGTGAGGGGCAATGTCATCTGGCGATAACGCGCGGTAAACCCGCCGCAATCGGCGATGGCCATGATCGGGGCATGGTGGACGCAGGCACGACGCGCGCGGACGGCACCGCGCGGACGGCATGCTCGTACTGTGGCGTCGGTTGTGGCGTCACGGTGCAGACGCGGGCCGGCGCCGACGGGGCACCGGTGATCGCCAAGGTCAGCGGGGACAAGCTGCACCCGGCGAACGCGGGCAGGCTGTGCACCAAGGGCGCCACCCACCTGGAATTGATGCGGGCGCCCGGCCGGATGCAGACCGCGTTCCGACGTCCCGAACGCGGGCAGGAGCCGGTGCCGGCACCGGTCGACGACGTCGTGCGCGAGGCGGCCGACCGGTTGCGGGCGATCCTGGACGAGCACGGGCCCGACGCGATCGCGCTGTACGTCTCCGGGCAGATGTCGCTCGAGGCACAGTACCTGGCGACCAAGCTGGCCAAGGGCTACCTGCGAACCGTGCACATCGAGGCGAACTCGCGGCTGTGCATGGCGAGCGCCGGTACCGGTTACAAGCAGTCGCTGGGTGCGGACGGGCCGCCCGGCTCCTATGACGACTTCGAACACGCCGACCTGTTCTTCGTGATCGGCGCGAACATGGCCGACTGTCACCCGATCCTGTACTTGCGCATGGTCGATCGGGTCAAGGCCGGCGCCAAGCTGATCGTCGTCGACCCGCGCCGCACCGATACCGCGGCGCGCGCCGACCTGTTCCTGCAGATCGCGCCAGGCACCGACCTGGCGCTGCTGAACGGGCTGCTGCATCTGCTGGTCGAAAACGGTGACATAGACCAGGATTTCATTGCCGAGCACACCGAGGGCTGGGCCGGGATGCCCGAGTTCCTCGCGGACTATCCGCCCGCGCGGGTCGCCGAGATCACCGGGCTCGCCGAAGCCGATATCCGTACCGCCGCACAGTGGATCGGCGAGGCGGGCGAGTGGATGTCGCTGTGGACGATGGGGCTCAACCAGTCCACCCACGGCACCTGGAACACCAACGCGCTCTGCAATCTGCACCTGGCTACCGGCACCATCGGGCGAGTCGGCAGCGGGCCGTTCTCGCTGACCGGACAGCCGAATGCCATGGGCGGCCGCGAAATGGGGTACATGGGCCCCGGCCTGCCGGGCCAGCGCAGCGTGCTCTCCCCCGCCGACCGCGCGTTCGTGGAAACCGCCTGGGGTCTCGAGGCCGGCACGATTCGCGAGGAGGTGGGTCCGGGCACCATCGAGATGTTCCGCGAGCTGGCGGCGGGCAACATCAAGGCCGCCTGGATCATCTGCACCAATCCCGTTGCCACGGTGGCCAACCGCAAGACCGTGCTCGACGGGCTGGAGACGGCCGAACTGGTGATCGCGCAGGACGCGTACGCCGAAACCGCCACCAACGCCTACGCCGACCTGTTGCTGCCCGCCACGCTGTGGGCCGAAGCCGATGCGGTGATGGTGAATTCGGAACGCAACGTCACGCTGCTGCAGCGTTCCGTCGATCCGATCGGCGATACTCGCCCGGACTGGCTGCTGATCGCCCAGGTGGCCACCGCGATGGGCTTCCCCGGCTTCGACTTCGCCTCCAGCGCCGAGGTTTTCGCCGAGATCAAACAGTTCGCCAATCCCGCCACCGGATATGACCTGCGCGGCATGGATTTCGAGCGACTCAGGGAGGGGCCGATGCAGTGGCCGTGTCCCGAGGGGGCCGGCGCGCGCAATCCGATTCGCTATCTCAACGACGGGGTCAGCCAGACACTGCACGTCGACGCGTCCGGTCATCGGCCGAGGCTGGCGTTCGCCACCCCGAGCAGGCGCGCCGTGTTCTGGCCGCGCCCGCATCTGCCGGCCGCGGAGCTGCCCGACGACGACTTCCCGTTCGTGCTCAATACCGGTCGGCTGCAGCACCAATGGCACACGATGACCAAGACCGGCAAGATCGACAAGCTGAACAAGTTGAACGGGCAGCCGTTCGTCGAGGTGCACCCGGCCGACGCCGAACGGCTCGGAGTGCGCGCGGGCGACCAGCTCGAAATCGCCTCGCGGCGTGGGCGGGCGGTGCTGCCGGTGCAGATCAGCGACCGGGTCCGGCCCGGTGACTGCTTCGCGCCGTTCCACTGGAACGACGAGCACGGTGAATATCTGACGATCAACGCGGTCACCAACGACGCCGTCGATCCGGCTTCGCTGCAACCGGAGTTCAAGGCCTGCGCGATCTCGCTGCGCAGAGTGGCGGTGCCGGAGGCCGAGCCGCCGCACTCGCCCGCGGTGCCGACGCCCGCGATGGCCGCCGCCCATCCGCTGGCCGCCTTGTTCGGGCTGGACGCCGCCGCCACCCCGATGCTCACCGAGACCGAGCGGATCTATCTCAGCGGGTATCTCTCCGCACTGCAGGCGGTTCCGGTGACCGGGCAGCCTGTGCTGCCCGCCGCGGCGCCGATGTCCACGCAGAGCAGGCTCTGGATCGATGGCGTGCTGGCAGGCATGTACTCCCGCGCCGGAGCGCCGGAGGCGGCGAGCGCCCACCCGGTGACCGTGCTGTGGGCCTCGCAGACCGGGACGGCGGAGGAACTCGCCGCGACGGTGGCCGCGCGGCTCACCGAATGCGGTTTCGCGCCACGGCTGCTCGACATGGACTCGTGTGCGGTGGACGCGTTGACCGGTGACGTGCTGGTGATCAGCAGCACCTTCGGCGACGGCGGGCCACCGGACAACGGCGCCGACTTCTGGAACCAGCTGGACAGCAATGCGATTCGCCTCACCGGCGTGCGCTATGCGGTGTTCGCCCTGGGCGACTCCTCGTACGACGACTTCTGCGGGCACGGCCGCAAACTCGATGAACGGTTGGCCGAATACGGTGCGGTGCGGCTGCTCGACCGCGTCGACAGCGAGCCGGATTTCCTGGAGCCCGCCGAGCGCTGGCTCGATTCGATCGTGGCGCTGCTCGGCGAGGGCGTGGAAACCGCTGCGCCGGAAACTGATCCGGGCCCGCCCGCGAAAGGACCGGCACCCAGTCGAGGCGGCGGCACCATGACGGCGGTGCGCACCCGCGCGACCGCGCCCGCGCCGGGGCGCACCCGGCGAGAGATCGCGCCGTTCACCCGGCACGCGCCGGTACCCGCGGCGCTGGTGCGCAACGAGCCGCTCACCCTCAGTGACTCACCGAAAGAGGTGCGGCAGTTCGGCTTCGATCTGCGCGGCCTGGAGGCCGACTACGAGGTCGGCGACTCGCTCGGCGTCTGGCCGACCAACGACACCGCGCTGGTGGACGAGTGGCTGGCCGGCGCCGGACTCGACGGCCGGCGGATCATCGAGGTCGACGACCGCGAACTGTCGCTGGCCGAAGCGTTGCGCACGCACTACGACATCAGCAAGGTGAGCAACGACCTGCTCACCTTCATCGCCGAACGCAACCCGAACACCCGGCTGGCGAAGCTGCTGCGGCGCGACAATCGGATCGAACTCGACAATTACCTGTGGGACCGGCAGGCCGTGGACGTGCTGCGCGACTTCCCGGTGCGGGCCGATCTGGTCGACTGGCTCGGCATACTGAAAAAGCTGCAGCCGCGCCAGTATTCGATCTCGTCGAGCCCGTTGGTCAGCCCCGACGAGGTGCAGCTGACCGTCGGCGTGGTGCGCTACGGCGATCCCGCCGCCACCGGATCGGCGGCCCGGCGCGGCGGTGTCTGCTCGACCTTCCTGGCCGATCGAGCGGGCACCGGACCCACCGCCGTGCCGATCTTCCTGCAGCGCGCACCGCACTTCCGGCCGCCCGCCGACCCGACCGCACCGATGATCATGGTCGGGCCCGGCACCGGCATCGCGCCGTTCCGCGGCTTCCTGCAGGAGCGCCGCGCACTCGGCTGCACCGGCCGCAACTGGCTGTTCTTCGGCGAACAGCACGCCGCGCGCAACTTCTACTACCGGACCGAACTGGAAGACATGTTCCGCTCCGGCTTCCTCACCCGCCTCGACCTGGCCTTCTCCCGCGACCAGCGGGAGCGGATCTACGTGCAGCACCGCATGATCGAGCACGGCGCCGAGCTGTGGTCCTGGCTGTGCGACGGCGCGCACCTCTACGTCTGCGGCGACGCGACCAGAATGGCGAAGGACGTGGACGAAGCGCTGCTGCGTATCGCCCGCGTCCACGGCAACCTCGACGAAGCGGGCGCCCTCGCCTTCCGCAAACAACTGGTCGCCCAGAAGCGCTACGTCCGCGACGTCTACTGAACGACGCACGGGTTCGGCTACACCGCAGGAGGATTGAGGCGGGTGAAGTCGGCGAGGCGGTAGTACGGGTAGTAGGGGTAGGGCGGGGTGGTGGCGCTGGCCTTATCGAGACGGGCTATCTGGTCGGGGGTCAGTTCCCAGCCGATGGCGCCGAGGTTCTGGCGTAGCTGGTCCTCGTTGCGGGCGCCGACGATGACGGTGGCGACGGTGGGGCGGCGCAGCAGCCAGTTGAGAGCGATCTGCGGGACGGTCTTACCGGTTTCGGCGGCGAGCTCGTCGAGGACGTCGACCACGTCGTAGAGCTTGTCGTCGTCGACCGGCGGGCCCGCGGCGGCGGTCTGGTGCAACCGGCTGCCGTCCGGAAGGGGTTGGCCGCGCCGGATTTTGCCGGTCAGCCTGCCCCAGCCCAGCGGGCTCCAGATCACCGCGCCGACGCCTTGGTCCTGGCCGAGCGGCATGAGCTCCCACTCGTAGTCGCGGCCCACCAGCGAGTAATACACCTGGTGCGCGACGTAGCGGGTGAGGCCGTGCTTGTCCGCCGCGGCAAGGGATTTCATCAGCTGCCAGCCGGCGAAGTTGGAGGCGCCGAGGTAGCGGATCTTGCCCGCACGCACCAGATCGTCCAGTGCGGCAACAACTTCCTCGACCGGGGTGCCCGCGTCGAAGGCGTGCAGCTGGAACAGGTCGATGTAGTCGGTGCCGAGCCTGCGCAGCGAGGCTTCCACCGCGCCGACCAACCGGGCGCGGCCGGAACCGGCCTGCGACGGGCCCGGGCCGGTGGGCAGCGAGGCCTTGGTGGAGATGAGCAGCTGATCGCGCCTGCCCTTGATGGCCGCGCCGAGCACCTCCTCCGAGGCGCCGTCGGAGTAGACATCGGCGGTGTCGAACATGGTGACACCCGCCTCCAGGCTGATGTCGACCAACCGCCGCGCCTGCTCGGCATCGGTGTCGCCCCAGGCGCTGAACAGTTCGCCGCGTCCACCGAAGGTGCCCGCGCCGAAGCTCAGAGCCGGAACGTGCAGACCTGATGCACCAAGCCGCCGGTACTCCATTGTGACTCCTAAAGGGTCTATAGTTCCGTTAACACGTCGAACGGTACACCCAATCGGCGCTAAATGAAACTGGAGACCCATTATGACTGGAGACGAGGCGGTTCCCGGCTCGATCCGCCCCGGTGGCCGCACGGCTCGGGTGCGCGAATCCGTGTTGCACGTCGCGGGCGACCTACTCGCCGAGCGCGGTTTCGCGCACCTGGACCTCGCCGAGGTCGCGGCCGCCGCCGAGGTCGGCAAGACCACCGTCTACCGCCGCTGGCGCAACCCCACCGGTCTGGTCACCGACCTGCTGGCCGAGATGGCCGAGCAGTCGCTGCCGCATGCCGACACCGGATCGCTGCTCGGCGACCTCACCGCCAATGCCCGCCTGGTCGCCAGAACACTGACCGATCCCCGGCAGGGCAGGCTCTTTCAGGCCGTGATCGCCGCGGCCACCTGTGACGAGGCGGCCGCCGCGGCCCTGCGCCGCTTCTACGACGTCCGGCTCACCGAATGGTCACCCTGCGTCGAACGGGCGGTGGAACGCGGCGAGGCGCCCGCAGGCACCGATCCCCGCGCCGTGCTCTCGGCAGTGTCGGCACCGCTGTACTACCGCCTGCTCGCCAGCGGCGACCCGATCGATGATCGCGCCGCGACGTCCGCCGCCCGCGCCGCCGTAAACGCGGTCAGCGCAGGCATATTCGTCACCGGCGAACAGTGAGTCGCGCTACCCCGCCCAGGCGGCGCTGCGACCGGTGAGCGCGAGCACCCGGTCGAGCGCGGAGGCCTCGGCGGGGACCGGGAGCACCGGGCCGAAGAGACCCGGGGTGCCCTCCGGCGGGGTCTCGCGGAGCATGTCGAGCAGGATGGCGAGATCGGTGGCCGTCGCACTGAACGGCTGACCGGTGGCCTGCGCCAGATCCCAGCCGTGCACGACCAGCTCGTCCAGCGCGATCATGGCCATCACCGGCGCCTGCTCACTGACCCCACCCGCCTCCGTCACGCCGTCCCAGGCGCCCGGCTCACGCCACGCGGAAACCAGCGCCTTCAGTTGCGCGGGAATGCGCGAGCGCCAATCGCCGGCCAGCGTGCGCTCGTCCCCCACGGTGGGTGCGACCGACCCGCCGACCGCCTCCTTCGTCGCGGCCTGGCGGAACGCCTCGGTCAGGTCGACGACGTGGGCGAGCAGATCGCGCACGGTGGTATCCGCGCACGGCGTCTCGTCGGCGAGCTGCTCATCGGTGATGCGGACAACTACGGCCTCGAGAGCGGTGGCGGCCGGTTCGAAATCGAATTCCGGGTTCATGGGTTCTCCTGGACAGGTGCGGACGGCTCCTCTTGTGCAGACGGTGCGGCGCAGCGGGATTCATCGGTGCCCGCCCACCGGCGTGCCCCGCGACCAAGTCGTGACCGCGAAAAGCGCTGGAAAAGCGGACAATTGGTAGATGAAGGGTGATCGAGTAGAGATCGTTGTCGACTTCGGCGACGGGTCTCGCAGTTATGAAGTGGCCGCCACCCGCGCGGGGCGCCGAGTCGAGGTACGCATCGCACGCGGTGTGGTGGAAGTCAGCGAGGTGACGCGGACCGGGACACCGGTGCGGACCGCACGATTCATGGCAGGCCGCACGCTCGCGCTTGTCGAATATCCGGCCAACGGCACCGGGGCGCTCGACGGCGAGTAACCGGACGCCCCGGGGTTGCCCGGTGACCGGACCTGGCGCATGCTCGACAGTGCTGGACTGTTGTCCGCCTTGATTGTGGCGCGCCACAACTGGGTACGCCCCGACCGAGACCCACTGCGGAGAGGAGCGCACGATGACCGATCGCAGCACGTCCACCGAGATGAATGCCGTTCCGGAGGCCGACCTGGCCGAACAGTCCACGCCCGCCTACCCGGACGACACAGGCTACGTCGACGACGGACTCGAGCAGGACGGCGTCATCGACCAGGAGATTGCCGAGAACGTCGCCCGCGACACCTGGAGCGCCGATCCGGCCGACGTGTTCGAGCAGTCGATTCCCGTACCGCTCGACGACGAGCCGGATCCGGCCTGATCGCGGTAGCCCGAGCAGTTCGGCTCAGGGGCCGATCTTGGCGCGCACCGTCGCGTGCAGCTCGCGCAGGCTGGAACGCTCGGTAGCCACCTCCAGCACCCGGGTGCCGTGTGCGTTGCCCGCCAGTTCGACGGCCAGCTGCTCGGGATCGACCTGCCGGTGCGGGATGCGATAGGCCGCGCACAGCGCGGCGAGATCCATTCCGTGCGGGGTGCCGAAGACGCGCTCGAAGACGCCCGCGTACTGCGGGTCGCCCTGCTCGAGCAGTTCGAAGATGCCGCCGCCGTCGTCGTTGGCCACCACGATGGTCAGATCGGCGGGCCGTGGCTCGCCGGGGCCGATCAGCAGGCCGGCGGCGTCGTGCAGGAAGGTCAGGTCGCCGATCAGCGCCACGGTGCGGCCCTCGTGCCGCAGCGCCGCCCCGACCGCGGTGGACACGGTGCCGTCGATGCCCGCGACACCGCGGTTGGACAGCACCCTGATGCCCGGGCGCGGGTGCGACACCAGCGCGGCGTCGCGCACCGGATTAGAGGCGCCGAGCAGCAGCTGGTCGCCGTCGCGCAGCGCGTTCATCACCACGGCGGCCACGTGCAGGCCGGTCGGCTTGGGATGGCGGTCGAGTTCCTCGCGCACCACCTGATTGGCTTTCGCGTCGAGTTCGCGGCAGTAGGCCAGCCACTCCGGGCGCGGTGCGCCGGTGGTGACCGCCCTGGTGCCGGTGCCGAGCACATTGCCGGAGACATCGGGCCAGCGCGGGCCGGTGGTGAGCGCGTAGACCCGAACCGCCGGGTCGGCAAGGACTTTGGAGACCTGACGATGCAGCGTGGGCCGTCCGGTGATGATGGCTTGGCGCGGCTTCAGCAGCGGCAACGCGAGCGGATGCAGGGCGGGACCGTGCATCGGGGCGGTGGGTTCCGCGACCGTCGGCAGGTCGGCGAGTTCCGGCCGCAGCCCGGCGCCGTGCCCGGAGATGACGACGGTGTCGGGGGTGAGATCGAGATCGAGCGGCACATCGAGCGTGGCGTACTGGGTTTTGGTCCACGCCTGGTCGTCCGCGCGGCCGCCCGGCGCCGTCTCGCCCGGCGCCAGATTGGGCACCAGCGGCTCGCGCAGCGGGATGTCGAAGTGCACCGGGCCCGCATTGCCGGAGCGGGTGCCGCGGGCCGCCGCGAGCACCCGGCAGACGGCCGAGCGCCACTGGCTGTTCTGGTGGCCGTACGCCACGCAGTCGGCCGTCTCGGCCTCCTCCTCGGCGAGGCCGAGGCTGATGGTGGCGCGGACCTGGCTACCGAACAGTCCGAGCTGCTCCACCGTCTGATTGGCGCCGGAACCGAGCATCTCGTAGGGCCGGTTCGCGCTGAGCACCACCAGCGGAATGCGCGCGTAATTGGCCTCCAGCACGGCCGGGCCGAGATTTGCCACCGCGGTCCCCGATGTCATCACCACGGGCACCGGCAGGCGGCTGGCCACCGACAATCCGATGGCGAGGAAACCGGCCGTCCGCTCGTCGATGCGCATGTGCAGCCGCAGCCGACCGGCCGCGTCGGCGGCCTGCAGCGCGAAGGCCAGCGGCGCGTTGCGCGAGCCGGGACACAGGACGACGTCGCGCACACCCCCACGCGCGAGTTCGTCCACCACGACCTGCGCTTGTGCTGTAGACGGGTTCACCTCTCCAGCCTCTCAGACAGTGGCCGTCTCGTCTTCGTCGCCCTGCTCACACCCGGCGGGGGTGTGGCACTCCCCCGAAACGCAGAACGCGCCGCACATCGGAAAGTACGGCCGCGGGCGGCCGGTCGATGTGCGACGCGTTCGTCGTGCACGGTCTTGATTCAGTTGGCGTGCTTCTGAATCAGGTCGCCGACGCGCGGCAGCGCCTCGATGACGTTCTTCTTCGCCGACGAACGCATCGACGAGTAGACCTTCTTCAGCGCGGGCCGGGTGGAGGCTTCGGCGCGGGCGTCGGTGACCGAGAGCAAGGCCTCGGCAACCTCGTCGGACTTGGCGACCAGCAGATCGCCGAACGTGCCGGACCCCGTAGCGGTGTATTCCTGCCAGAACGGGTCCAGCTGCGCAACGAGTTTGGGCGCCAACGACTCCAGGGCGTCGGGCACGATCGACGGGCTGATCTTCTTGACCGCCGCGTAGCCACCCTTCACAGCCAGGCCGGACGCACCACCCTTGTCCGAGACCTCGGCATCAAGAACCTCGACGGCATCGGCAAGGAAAGCCGGGCGCTTGGCGTCGTCGAGCAGGGATTCAGACAGTGCTGCAACCACTTTCAGGTCCTCCGGAATAGGTTTCGATGAACGAGCAGGCGCAACTATACGCATCCCCGCGCAACTGGTCGCGGCACTCACCCGCTAACGCGGTGCGTCCCAAACGTGGCCTGCGCCACCGCAAATACAGACCGGACGGTCGCTCATGGCTGCCACGGCAGCAGCTGGACCATCAATCCCTCGCAGTCGGCGAGCACATTGCCCTGCTCATCGAGCAATTCCGCGGTGATGAAGGTCTTGCGGCCCTCGATCCGATCGACCCGCCCGTGCACGGTCAGCGGCGTCTCCAGCGGGGTGATCTTGCGGTAATTCACATGGAGATACGCGGTGCGACTGATGGGCCGTCCGGCGTAGTGCACGATCATGCCGAGCAGATCGTCGAACAGCAGCGGCAGCACGCCGCCGTGCGCAGCGCCGTTGCCGCCGAGGTGGAAACGGCGGAATTCACCGGTCATCCGGATGCCGTCCGGGCCCGCCTCGACCACCCGCCACGGCAGCAACAGCAGACTGCCGCGGCCGGGCAGTTCGACGGCGCGGCCCGCCGGGCCCTGCAATTCCGGTGCGCGGTAGGGATCCAACAGCGCGATCAGCTGCTCGGCCTGGGCGAGCGCGTCACCGAAGACCTCGTCGGGTGCGTCAACGGAAACCGCGAGATCCTGCAAGGTGCGCATCGCCTCGACGAACGGGGCGAAGTTGCGCCCGATCTTCGCGCGGGACACCTTCGGAAATCCCCCGTGTTTCTCGTACCGGGACTCGTCCACCGCACTGCGGTCGATAACCGGTTTCACTCGCTCGTTCATACCTGCACGGTAACCGCTTGTTTTACACCGTCAAGTCGGGACACTTCGGACACCGGACAAGCCACCTGCGCGACGAAGGCAATAATCACTGGGGTGACGTTCACTCCGAAGTTGTGGCGACCCGTCCCCGGGTTCGAGAATCTGACCGACATCACCTACCACCGGCACATCGAACAGGGCACGGTCCGTGTCGCGTTCGATCGACCGGAGGTGCGCAACGCGTTTCGCCCGCATACGGTCGACGAACTCTATCGGGCACTGGACCACGCGCGGATGACCCCGGACGTCGGCGCGGTGCTGCTCACCGGCAACGGCCCCAGCGAGAAGGACGGCGGCTGGGCCTTCTGCTCCGGCGGCGACCAGCGCATCCGCGGCCGCAACGGCTACCAGTACGCCAGCGGCGACACCGCGGACACCGTCGACCAGGCGCGCGCGGGCCGGTTGCACATCCTCGAGGTGCAGCGGCTGATCCGGTTCATGCCGAAGGTGGTCATCGCGCTGGTGAACGGCTGGGCCGCGGGCGGCGGGCACAGCCTGCATGTGGTCTGTGACCTCACGCTGGCCAGCCGCGAGCACGCCCGCTTCAAGCAGACCGACGCCGACGTCGGCAGCTTCGACGGCGGTTACGGCAGCGCCTATCTCGCGAAAATAGTGGGCCAGAAGTTCGCCCGCGAGATCTTCTTCCTCGGCCGCCCGTACACCGCCGAGGAGATGCACCAGATGGGCGCGGTGAACAAGGTGGTCGACCACGCCGAGCTGGAAGATGTTGCGCTGGAATGGACCGCCGACATCAACGGCAAGTCACCGCAGGCGCAGCGCATGCTCAAGTACGCGTTCAACCTGCTCGACGACGGACTGGTCGGCCAGCAATTGTTCGCCGGTGAGGCGACGCGCATGGCCTACATGACCGACGAGGCCGTCGAGGGCCGCGACGCGTTCCTGGAGAAGCGCAAGCCCGACTGGACCCCCTACCCCTGGTACTTCTGACATGGACATTCTCAGCAGCCGCATCATTCTGCGGCCCGCCGACTATCAGCGGGCCCTCGACTTCTATCGCGACGGGCTCGGGCTGGCCATCGCGCGCGAGTATCCGGGCGGCACGGTGTTCTTCGCCGGGCAGTCGCTGATCGAGGTGGCCGCGCACGGCGGATCCGGTGAGTCGTCGTCCTTCCAAGGTGCGATCTGGCTGCAGGTGCGCGACGTCGCGGACGCGGCCGCGGAACTCGCGGTGAAGGGCATCGCCATCGACCGGGCACCCGTGCAGGAACCGTGGGGGCTGATCGAAATGTGGGTGCGTGACCCCGATGGGGTGCCGATCGTGCTCGTCGAGGTGCCGCCTGCGCATCCGATCCGACGGGATCCGCGCTGGTCAGCGGACTGACATTTTATTTGTACGCACGCGCGGCGACCGGACCGAGTTGCCAAGGCGCGCCACGGCGAGGACGATAGCGCTCGGAAGGCCCCCGACCGCCGATGTCCGGCCCGGCCACCATGCGTAACCCGTCCGACGAGTGAATCGCAGTCTCGATGCCTGGCGTACCTGAGCCCCATTTCTTGGGAGCGGCCGCACATGTTTCGCGCCGCCCCCGCAAACCGACCACCCGTTCCGCGTTCGGCGACGCGGCCATGACACGATCGCTGACGTGAGCGAGCGCAGTGGGGTTGTGAGTAAGCCCAACGGGTGTCTTGGCGCTGGCGAGGTGCGGTCGTGAGTCGCACTCTTCGCACTTTGCCTATGCCCACCGGCTCCGGTGCTGGCGAGGTGCTGCCGCATCTGCGGGAAGCGTTGGAGGGCAACGGTCCCGCGTGGTTGCCGATCCCGACCAGCGACCGCCGCGAGGCCAGGCGCCTCAGTGACGCCCTCGCGCCCGGCGAGACGATCGATGACGAGGTCGCGCTCGTGGTGACCACCTCCGGCACCACCGGGGTGCCCAAGGGCGCGATGCTCAGCGCCGCCGCCCTGCGGGCCAGTGGCACCGCTACCCACGACCGTCTCGGCGGTCCGGGCAGCTGGCTGCTCGCCTTGCCGACGCACCACATCGCGGGCATTCAGGTGCTGCTGCGCAGCATCCTGGCCGGTACCCAGCCCACCATTCTCGATGTGTCGGGCGGCTTCCTGCCCGAGGCGCTGGCCGGTGCCGTGTCGAGCATGCGCGGCGACCGCCGCTACACCGCGCTGGTGCCGACCCAGCTGATCAAGGCGCTGGACGCACCCGTCGCCGCGGCGGCGCTCGCCGAATTGGACGGTGTTCTCGTCGGCGGGGCGGCCACGCCGCCGCCGGTGTACGAGCGCGCGAAAGCGGCCGGTATCAACGTTGTTCGCACCTACGGCATGAGTGAGACCTGCGGTGGGTGCGTGTACGACGGCATTCCGCTGGACGGCACGCAGGTCCGCATCGAGGACGGCCGGGTGCTGCTCGGCGGTGCGATGATCGCCTCCGGTTACCGCGGCCAACCGGGCCATTCCGCCTTCGCCGAGCCCGGCTGGTTCCGCACCGAGGACGCGGGCGTCTTCGACAACGGCAGGCTGCGCATCACCGGCCGGCTGGACGAGGCGATCATGACCGGCGGGCTCCTGGTGATCCCGCAGGTCGTCGAGGCCGTGCTGATGAACCATCCGGCCATCCGCGAGTGCGTGGTGCTCGGTCTGCCGGACGAGCGGCTCGGCCAGCGGGTCGCGGTCGTGGTGGTCCCCGCGCCCGGGGCGGTGCCGACCCTCGAGCAGCTGCGCGAATTCGTCGTGGCCGAACTCGATTCCATCGCGGCCCCCCGCGAACTCACCCTGGTCGACGAGATCCCGATGCGCGGCCCGGGCAAGCCCGACCGCACCATGCTGCGGGAGAACCTGCTCGCCGACTCGGCGCGCTGACCCGGCCGACTCAGTCCGCGAACGGGTCGCGGACGGAGATGGCCGGGTACTTCCGAAAGTCCCTGTCCCGGCTGTAGATCGTCGACACGCCGTGCTCGAGCATGAGCGCGACGATCACCGCGTCGGGCACCTCATTGCCGCGGCCGCCACCGACCTGGCGGTAGCAGCGCCAGAAGTTCTCGCCCTCGGCGACCACCCGGATCGACGGCGACGCCAGCACCGCCTCGACTGCCTGCTGTGCCGTCGCGATCGGTAGGGGCGACGCGCAGATCGTCGGGTGCGTGACGATGCGCAGATAGCTCTGCAAGACGGGCCAGAACAGGGTGGTCAGTTCCGGTTGTGTCACTGCCGTGCAAGGGTCATGCAAGAGAGGGGCCGCACAGTCATCCTCATGACTTCTTTCACACCCACTTCAGCACTCGCCGTCGAGGCGGACGAGCTGGTCAAGGTGTTCGGGGACCAGCGCGCCGTCGACGGGGTGAGCCTGGCGGTGCCGCAGGGTTCGGTGTACGGCGTGCTCGGGCCGAACGGCGCGGGCAAGACCACGACCATCAAGATGCTGGCCACGTTGCTTCGCCTCGACGGCGGCAGCGCCCGCATCTTCGGCCACGATGTGGTCGCCGAACCGACGGCCGTGCGCTCCCTCGTCGGCGTCACCGGGCAGTACGCCTCGGTCGACGAGGACCTGTCGGCCGCCGAGAACCTGATCCTGTTCTCCCGCCTGCTCGGCCTCAGCCGGACCGATGCTCGCCGCAAGACCGTCGAGCTGCTCGAGGAGTTCGACCTGGTGGCAGCGGCGGCCAAGCCGCTGAAGAACTTCTCCGGCGGCATGCGGCGCAGGCTCGATCTCGCCGCCAGCCTGATCGCGACGCCGCCGCTGCTATTCCTCGACGAGCCGACCACCGGACTCGACCCGCGCACCCGCGCCCAGATGTGGGAGACCATCCGCAGGCTGGTCCGCGGCGGCACCACGGTGCTGCTGACCACCCAATACCTCGACGAGGCCGACCAATTGGCCGACCGCATCGCGGTGATCGACCACGGCCGGGTCATCGCCGACGGCACCGCCGACGAACTCAAGGCCTCGGTCGGCGGTTCGTCGCTGCACCTGACCCTGGTCGACCGCGGTCAGCTCGAGACGGCCCGCCGCATCGTCAGCGAATTCCTCGGCGTGGACGCCGTGGTCACCCCCGAGGCCGGTCGGCTCACCGCACCGCTGCGCGACGCCGGGGTGACCGCCGATCTGCTGATTCGCCTGCGCGAGCGGGAGATCGGCGTCGACGAGATCACCGTCAGCAAGCCGAGCCTCGACGAGGTCTTCCTCACCATCACCGGCCACCCGGCCGCCGACAACGATTCCGAACGGAGCGCGGCATGACCACCATCACCGCACCGACCACGACGCGCCGCGCGGCGCCGGTCAACATTCCAGCGGTCAGCAACCATCTCCCGCTGCGCCGCACCGTCGAAACCTCGTTCACGATGGCCTACCGCGGCCTGTTGAAGATCAAGCACAACCCGGAACAGCTGTTCGACGTGACGGTGCAGCCGATCCTGTTCACCGCGTTGTTCGCCTACATCTTCGGCGGCGCGATCGGCGGCAGCGTGCACGACTATCTGCCGACCCTCATCCCGGGCATCCTGGTGCAGACGGTGATCCTGACCTCGGTGGTCACCGGCACCCAGTTGCGCGAGGACATGGACAAGGGCGTCTTCGATCGCTTCAAATCCCTGCCGATCGCCCGCATTTCGGCGTTGGCCGGTGCGCTCATCGCCGACATGGTGCGCTACACCATCGCGACGGTGCTCACCATTGTGGTCGGCCTGTGCCTCGGCTACCGGCCCGGCGGCGGTTTCGCCGGTGTCCTCGCCGCCGCACTGGTGATCATCGCGTGCTCGTTCGCGGTCAGCTGGATCTGGGCGCTGGTGGGGGTCACCGGCAAGAGTGCCTCCAGCGTGCAAGGCATTTCGATGATCATCATGTTCCCGCTGACGTTCATGTCCGGCGCGCTGGCACCGGTGCAGACGATGCCAGGGTGGCTGCAAGGCCTGAACCACGTGAACCCGGTGTATTACATGGTGAATGCGTGCCAGGACCTGATGAACGGCAACGTCTACGGCGCCAATCTGGCCTACTCGCTGATCGGCTCGGTGGTGGTGATCGCCATTTTCGCCCCGCTCGCCGTGAAGGCGTACATGCGCCGGGCGTGAGAGCCGAAAGCTGAAGGGGCACTACGCCGGGCGACAACGGTCGCCCGGCGTTGTGCCGTCGATACATCGAACAGGCGGATCAGCGCGTGTTCTGAAACTCCCGCAGTATCTGCAGGATTCGTTCCGCCGAGCCTTGTCTGCGCAGCCCGACCGCCTCGGCCCGCGCTTGCGCGAACCGATCCGCGCCGAGCAGCCGGTCGGCCAGCTCGGCGTGCGTCGACCAGCGCATGGACGGATAGTCCTGGCGGCAGGACACATTCGGCGCCAACGCCACCAGTTCCAGCCCACGGACCGGATCCCGGCCGCTGACGATCGCAAACGAGCCGACGGCGCAGGCTATGCCGCCGATCTGCGGCAGATCGGTGTACTGCAGCATCATTACCGGTGTCCGCTCGATCAGTTGCTCGACCAACTCTCGCGCCGTATCGGCCGCGCCGTACAGCACCCGGGCGTCCACAGCGGAAGCGGCGAGCATGAGCAGGCCCTGCCCCGGACCGCCGTCGATGTCCGGCCAGCCGGACAGCTTCAATGCCCGGTCGTAGCGGTGCAGACCCTCCGCGATCTCGCCCTTGGCGAGCGCTACCTCGGCGGCACTGTGCAGGACGACAGCGAGCAGATGATTCTTCGCCGGAACGGTGTTCTCGGCTTCGGATGAGCTGAAGGCAAGGTCGAGCTCGTGCTCGGCCGCCGCCGGCTCGCCCGCCCCCAACAGCGCCGCGACCAGCATGCTGCGGGTCTCGACGGTGTCCTCGTAGGCACCGAGCCGTTGCAGCATGTCGAGCGAACGGTGGTAGTGCACAACCGCTTCCGCGTACTCGGCGATCTGGCCGTATACCTGGCCGAGGTGCCGGCTCACCATGGCCGCGTTCCACACGTTCTCCGGCCCGAAGATGTCCTGCGCGCGGACCGCGTCCACCGTCGAGCCGCGCACGTCGCCGAGGTTCTCTTTGATGTTCGCGCGCAGCAGCAATGCGCTGCCCCGGGTTTCGGCATCCCGGGATCGAACGGCCCGCGCGATCAACCGGGCCAGGCCGCGGCCGTCGGGCCTGCACAGCACGAGGCCGCTGACGAAGCGGACGCTGGGGCTGAGATCGGTGCGGCCGCGCTGCATTCGGCGCACCCGGGTGCGCATCCGGGCCAGCTCGCGCACCGCCCCACTGGCGTGCACGAAGTGCAGGAACATCGTCTGATAACTCATCAGCACCAGATCGGCGGAGGGTGCGCTCGGGCTGCTCTCGTCCGGCTCGAGCGGGGCGATCCGCCTGGCCCAGGCGATCACCTCCATGTGCGAACCGCGCAGCATCCACAAACCTGCGACGACCGGAAAGACGGTGTAGGCGGTGTCGGCGTCCCGATTGTCGATCGCGGTGCGCAGCGTCGCGAGCAGATTGTCCAGCTCGGTGGCCACCGACAGCGCGAGCCGCACCTGGTCACCGGTGGCATAGCCGCCCACCACGTCCACGGCGAAAGCCCTGGCCCACGCCATCATTCGAGCGTTGACCAGATCGGCTTCGCCCGGCTGGGCGGCCAGCTGTTCCTCTCCGTATTCGCGAACCGTCTCCAGCATGCGGTAGCGGGTGCCGAGTGCGTCCTCGTCCAGCACGGTGAGCAGCGACTGGTTCACCAAACCGTCCACCGCCGCGGCGACATCGTCGATCTCGGGGCCGCCCGCGACCACCTCGGCGGCGGACAACGTGAAACCGGCTGGGAATCGGCACAATCGGCGCAGGGCAGCCTGTTGCGCGGTGTCCAGCAGATTCCAGCTCCAGTCGATGACGGCGTGCAGGGTGCGATGGCGCTCCGGTGAACTGCGATCGCCGTGGCGCAGCAACGAAAACCGGTCGGCCAGACCGAGATTGATCTCCTCGACACTCATCGCACGCACCCGCGCGGCGGCAAGTTCGATGGCCAACGGCAGCCCGTCGAGGGTGTGGCACAGCTGCGCGACCACGTCGGGGTCGAGCCGCACGCCAGGGCGGATCGACCTGGCCCGCGCCGCGAACAACTCCGTCGCGGGCGACCCGGCCGGGTCGATGGTCAATGACGGTAGCGGGTAGACGGTTTCGGCGGTGATCATCAACGGCGCCCGGCTGGTGGTCAGCACCGTGAGCCGATCGGCGGCACCGATCAGGTCGGCGACCACCATCGCGACGCCATCGATCACATGCTCGCAGTTGTCCAGGATCAACAGCATCGGGCGCGCGGACACGGCTTCGTGCAGGCGCTTACGGGCATCGATGCGGCTGATCAAGTTGGTGGTGCCGTACGTCAGGTCGCTCAGGCCGAGCACGGCGCTGATCGCGGCCTCGATCTCGACCGGGGCGTCTGCGGCGTCGGCCCGGAGCGAGGCCAGTTCCACCAGCACCACGCGGCGGGCGCCCGCGGCGCGGGCACCGACCTCGTTGGCGATGCGCGTCTTTCCCGACCCGCCGGGTCCGAGCACGGTCGTCACCCTGGACGTGCGCAGCAGGGTGTCGAGCGCGGCCAGATCGTCCTCGCGACCGAGCAGTGCGTTGGGCGCCGCCCGCAGACCGATCGCCGCGGGCACACCGAACTCGGTGCTCGCGTCGAGTGGTGCGGGACTGTCGTCGCCGGAAAGTGTTGCAGGGCTGGGTGTCTGCGGACGGCTCTCGCTACCGGAGCGGACGGCAGAACCGTTGGGGCGCAATGGTTCACCGCGCAGGATCGCCGTGTTCAGCTCGACGAGCGCAGGGCCGGGGTCCGCACCGAGGTGCTCGACCAAGCGAATTCTGAAGGCGGCGAACGATTCCAGGGCCTCGTTGGGCCGGCCCGCCGTGGCGAGCAGTCGCATCACCGCCAGCTGAGCCGACTCGTCCACCGGGTTGACCTCGGCCCGGAGCCGGGCGATCCGCAACGCACCGTCGAGGTCGCCGATCGACTCGCGGGCCGCCAGTTCGAGCGCATCCAGTTCGGCCAGCCTGCTCGTCGCCGCGGCGTCCAGTGCGTCGGCGACCTCGCCCGGCGGCAGGTCGGCGCCGGGTTCGCCACGCCACAGCGCACGTGCCTGCGCGACCAGCTCGAGGCAGCTTGCATCATCGCCCGCGGTCCGGCAGGCCCGGGCCTGCTGCCCGAGTTCGGCGACGCGCGTCAGGTCCACCTGATTCGCGGGCAAGGTCAATCGGTATCCGGCGGGCCCGATTTCCAGCGCACCGTCCGGCAGCGCGGAACGCAGCCGGGAGACCTGGGTGTGCAGTGCGTTCATCGGCGCGCGCGGCGGCTGCTCGCCCCACACGTCGTCGATCAGGGACTGGGCGCTGCGGCTACGGCCGGGCCGCAACGCCAAAGCGGCGAGCAGCAAGCGCGAACGCGCACCTGGTAGCGCGGTGAGCGCGCCGTCTCGGCGCAGCGCGATCTCGCCCAGCAGGGCGACCACCACCGGTTCACCTGCGGGCGTCCGCCACAGTTGACCGCGACCGTCCGGGCCGCTCTGATCCGACAACATCCCGCGGCCATCGTATGCGAGCGGCGCCGACCGAGCCGACATGGTTTTTCACCCCATTTCCAGTGGTCGGTCGCCTACGCTGTCGGCATGGCTGAGTTCGAAGTGGTCCGGCAGGCCGTGATCTCGGCCGAGCCGTCGCGGATTCACGGGCTGATCGATAACCTGCACGAGTGGACCAAGTGGTCGCCGTGGGAGGACATCGATCCGCAGCTGCAGCGCACCTATTCCGGGCCGGAGGCCGGCGTCGGCGCCAAATACGCCTGGATCGGTGACCGCAAGGTCGGCAGCGGAAACATGGAGATCATCGCGAGCGCCGAGCGCGAGGTCGGTATCCGGCTGATCTTCGAGAAGCCGTGGAAGGCCACCAACCAGGTCGTGTTCGAGCTGAACCCGACCGAGTCCGGCGCCACCGAGGTGGTCTGGCGGATGACCGGCGAGCAGCGGGGTTTGATGCGCGTGCTGTCGAAGGTGATCCCGACCGACCGGATCGTCGGCAAGGACTTCGAGAAGGGGCTCGCCCGGTTGAAAGCGGTCGCCGAGGCCAACGGGCGCTGAGCGGCCGATAGCGGCAGTCGGCCGGGTCCGGACCCGGCCGAGCGCGGGCTCTGAGCGGCCAGGGTCCGGTCGCGACATTATGCTGCGGGAATGGCTACTGCAGCGCAATGGATCGAGGGCGCGCGTCCACGCACCCTGCCGAACGCAATCGCCCCCGTGCTGGCTGGCACCGGTGCCGCCGCCTCGCTCGACGGCGCGGTGTGGTGGAAAGCCGTTCTGGCGCTTCTGGTTTCGCTGGCCTTGATCATCGGCGTCAACTACGCCAACGACTACTCCGACGGCATTCGCGGCACCGACGACGTCCGGGTCGGCCCGGTACGCCTGGTCGGCCAGCGGCTCGCCTCGCCCGCCGCGGTGCGCAACGCGGCAATGTTGAGCCTGGGCATCGCGGCGGTGGTCGGCCTCGTGCTGGCGGCGACGACGGCGTGGTGGTTGTTGCTCGTCGGCGTGGCCTGCCTGGCGGGCGCCTGGTTCTACACCGGCGGCAGCAAGCCCTACGGCTACAGCGGATTCGGTGAGATCGCGGTGTTCGTGTTCTTCGGCTTGATCGGCGTGCTCGGCACCGAGTTCGTGCAGGCGGAGCAGATCGACTGGGCCGGTGCGGTGCTCGCGGTCTCGGTCGGTGCGTTCTCCAGCGCGGTGCTCGTCGCGAACAACCTGCGCGACATCCCGACCGACTCGCAATCCGGAAAGGTCACCCTCGCGGTCAAGCTCGGTGACCCGCGCACCAGGACGCTGCAGCTCGCCCTGCTGATCGTCCCGTTCCTCGGCACCCTGCTGCTGGTGGCGCGCACCCCGTTCGCACTGGTCGGGCTGCTCGCCATCCCGCTCGCGGTGCGCGCCAATGCCCCGGTCCGGTCCGGCAAGGGCGGCCTCGAACTCATTCCGGCGCTGCGCGATTCCGGCCTGGCGATGCTCGCCTGGTCGGCGCTCACCGCCCTGGCCATCAGCTTCGGGTAACTAGTCGCCGTCCGGGACCAAGATGCCCAGGACCCAGTTGACGATCGAGACGATCAGCCCGCCGATGATCGCCGCCCAGAGGCCGTCGACGCGCAGGCCATAGTCGGTGGTCTCGGTGATCTTCGCGGTCAGCCACAGCATGAGCGCGTTGATCACCAGCAGGAACAGACCGAGCGTGACGATCACCAGCGGCAGCGACAGCAGCTTGATGATCGGTTTGACCAGCGCGTTCACCACCGTGAACACCACGGCGACGGCGAGCAGGACGAGAATCTTGCCGCCGTTGCCGTTCTCCGCCGGACTGATGATGTCGATCTTGTCGACCCAGGCGGCGGCCAGCCAGATGGCTACCGCGTTGATGACCAACCGAATCAGAAGCTGCATGCGCTCATGCTAAGGCGAGTGCCCGGCCTGCGCTCGGCCCGACGCGGCCGACGCCGGACTTCAGCGCGTCCTGCGGTGCACCCGCCCGCCGCGTCAGGCCGCGCGATCGAGCAGCGCGAGCACCTTCGGCCGCAACTCGTGGATCCGGTCGGAGCCGCCGAGCAGGCCGATGGTCGTCTGATTGGGGGCACGCAGGATCGCGAGCAGCAGATGGCCGGATTCAATGGTCTTGTCCTTGCGCGCCAATGCTTCCCGCAGCGACAGTTCGATCACCTTTTTCGCGTCCCGGGTGAACGGGATATGCCCGACGTCGCCGCCGCGACCCCAGCCGAACCGGCCGCGCTTCTCCTGCGGTGCCGCGCGATCGAGGGCGTCCTCGCCGAAGTTCTCGGCCAGTGTCTCGCGCACGGCGTCGAGATCGATGCCGATCGAACGCAACGCCTCCGCGTCCTCCGCGCCGAGCGGTTCGCCCTTTCCGCGCTTGGCCAGTGCGCTCGTCACGCTGTCGTGGGTGATGCCCGCGTCGGCCAGTAGCGCCTTCAGATCGTCCTCGCCCTGCGACAGCAGGCCGAGCAGCACGTGCTCGATCTCGATGGAGGAGGAGCGCAGTTCGCGCGCGTCCTCCTGGGCCGACACAACGGCCATCTTCGCCGACTTGGTGAACCGTTCGAACATCAGCGGTTCCTACCTTTCCGATTGTGTTTCTGGTGGGCTGCCTGCTTGCTGACCTCGAGCGCCTCCGCGATTGCCTGCCAGGACCAGCCCTGTTCGCGGGCGTTGGCCACCTGGATCGCCTCGAGGCGTTCGAGCAGCCGCCGCAGGGCGAGCACCGCCCGCAGCCCGACTTCGGGGTCGGGGCTGCCCGCGGCGGCCGCCAGAGTGGTTGCTTCTGTCATGTCGTCAATTTTGATTGACGACCGGAGCGTTTGTCAACAAAAATTGACGCGCTGCGCGTTCGCGTTCAGCGAAGGAGCGGGCGGACAGCACGAAGGCCACCTTCGATCGGGTGCTGTTCCCGAGTGAAGGTGGCCTTCAATGCATCGTTAAGTAGCGTTCGGCCCGACCCGATGAGAAGCGCTCAGCCCGCCCATTCGCCGGTGGCCGCGAACTTGTCCAGGATCGCGGTCGGTTCGGCGAGGCTCAGGCCCTGGGACTCGACCCACGCGTCATCGAAATACGTTCCGGCATAGCGGTCGCCGCCGTCGCACAGCAGGGTGACCACGCTGCCGCCGCGTCCCGCGGCCAGCATCTCGGCGATGATGCCGAACACGCCCCACAGGTTGGTGCCGGTGGAACCGCCGACCCGGCGCCCGAGCACCCGGCTCGCGTACCGCGCCGCCGCGATGGAGCCCGCGTCGGGCACCTCGATCATCCGATCGACCACCTCGCCGACGAACGACGGCTCCACCCGTGGGCGGCCGATTCCCTCGATGCGCGAAGACATTCCGGTCTCGTAGCCCGCGTCGCCGGTCTCGTAGCCGCCGTAGAACGCGGAGTTCTCCGGATCGACGACGGCCAATTTCGTTGCGTGCCTGCGGTATCGGATGTAGCGGCCGATGGTGGCACTGGTGCCGCCGGTGCCCGCGCCCACCACCACCCACTCCGGCACCGGATGGGACTCCAACGCCATCTGCTGGAAAATGGATTCGGCGATGTTGTTGTTGCCGCGCCAGTCGGTGGCGCGCTCGGCGTGGGTGAACTGGTCCATGAAATGGCCGCCGCACTCGGCGGCGAGGCGGGCCGCCTCGGTGTACATGTCGGGTGGGCGCTGCACGAAATGGCAACGGCCGCCCTGTGCTTCGATCAGCGCGATCTTCTGCGGCGAGGTGCTCGCGGGCATCACCGCGACGAAATCCAGTCCGAGCAGCTTCGCGAAATACGCCTCGCTGACCGCGGTGGAGCCCGAGGTCGCCTCGACCACCGTGGTGCCCTCGCCGACCCAGCCGTTGCAGATCGCGTACAGGAACAGGGATCTGGCGAGCCGATGCTTGAGACTGCCGGTGATATGGGTGGATTCGTCCTTCAGATACAACTGGACATTCCACGCGGCGGGCAGTGGATAGCGGAGCAGGTGGGTGTCGGCGCTGCGCTGGGCGTCGGCATCGATGAGCCGCACCGCGTTGTCCACCCAGTCGCGCGGGGTGCTGCGATCGCAGGACTTCACGATGTCCCCTGATTGTCCTCGGGCGCCTCGCCGCGCAGCCGGGCGCGCAACTGGGCCTTGTCGTGCCTGCGGCGTTCGTCCACCACCGCGATGTCCTCGTTGACCCGGGTGCGTAGCCGCTTGAACAGCGTCAGCGACAGCGGCATGGCGATGATCAGCGCAAACAGGGCCGCGACCACCAGCGGGATGTCCACCGACACCAGCCGGGCCACCAGCATGATCAGCACGGTGATCAGCACGACCAGGCCCAGCCTGGCCACCGTGTACAGACCGAGATCGCGGGCGAGCCGACGGCCCGCGCCAGCGGTTTGCTGTCCTGGAGCACCATCAGGTGGAGTTGCGTCACTCACGTCGATCAGCCTATGCGAAGCTGTTGCCCGCGCTCGGGCCACACCTGTTGCCGAGGTCGTAGAGCGTATCCGATTTGTCTATTACTTCCCCTTTACCAACAGTAGGTGGTTCGAGTACCTAGGGGTTTCAGTGCAACGATGTCGCCATCTGATGAGGGAACTGTCGAGAACGGAGAGGTTTGCTATGAGTGCGATCACCGTCGGCGGCCAGGACACCCTGCTGACACCAGGGCAGGTTGCTGCCATGTTCCACGTCGATCCAAAGACGGTCACCCGCTGGGCCCATGCCGGGCGTCTCGGATCGTTGCGCACACCGGGCGGACATCGCCGGTTCCGCGAATCAGAGGTAATGCAGCTGCTCAAGTCGCTCACCACCGAGGCGACCGCACGCTGACTGCGGGCCGCGCGGGCCCATCGTGCCGGGGCCCGCGCCCACCCGTGACACTGATTTCACGGCTGCGGTGTGCGCGGGTTGCGCACGGGACTACCCTCGTAACCAGGAGGTGAGCGACGTGACGTACCTGTTGGCACTCATCGCGGTCGTGGCAGTCGCGGTGTTGTGCTGGAAAGCGTTCGGCCCCGAGAAGACTGCCGGACCGACCGCCGGCCCTACGCGTCCACCGCAGCGCAAGCGTGCCGTCGGCCCGGACGACGACCCGGAGTTCCTCTGGCGGCTATCCCGCCAGCATCGCGACGGAGAACCCGGCAGCACCGAGCGCTGAGCGTTCGCCCCGGATCCCCTTTCGCGCACTACATCTCACCGTCGGCGTAGTTGCGCGCGTGCAACCCTTCGCTCGCGCGTAGTCGGTTAGCGAGCATCGCCAGATAGTGCTGTGCCTCCACGGAGAGCCCGGTCGCCGTCCGCGCCAGCTTGCGCAACGCACCGTTGTTCAACTGCTCGACCACACTTCCGTCCGCGTCGACAACCGCAGCCGGGAGATAGGTGAAGTAATCGGAATCCAAGAGCCCGTCTCCTCGAAACTGTGTGCGCAGGATCAGCGCATCGCATGTAGACAGGACACGGCGTTTCGCCGAACGGCACGCCGAGTTGGACGTGATGTGCACCACTAGGTGCGGGCGGCCGTCTTCCGAGTGACCGGCTGCCCTGCCCGGAGTCATGCCGGCGCCCCGCGAGGACTCGCGAGCCGAAGCCCGCTCGCGTCATCGACTATCGGCCGGCGAAAGACGAAATAGCAGAAACCACAAGGTATTCAATACTGCGCAGTATTCAGTACTGAAAGAAAATTGATACTGCGAGGTATTGAATACCAACAGGTACTTTCTACGATATTTTGAAGCAATATTTTGCGGCATTTACCGTATGTTCTACATCGACACTGTGTAGCGTCTGGATTTCTTGAACCCCTGATATGACAAGTGGTGGCGCGGTGCTCGGTGTTGACGGCTGTCTGGAACGCATCATGGACATTCCCGGCGCGCGCAGCGTGACCCTGGTGGACGCCGCCAGCGGTCTGGCGATCGCCACCGCGGGACTGCACCAGGGCGTCGACCAGCACGAAGCCGCAGCTACCAGCACCGACGTCGTGCGCGCCGTACTCGACTGTCCCGCACTGACGAACGGCCATCACGACGAAAACCTCACCGAGATCATCGTCTGCGGCACCCACGTATATCACCTGCTGAATCTGGTGCACGGCGACTTCGACGGCCGGCTTTTCGTCCATGTCCGCTTGGACGACGACACCGGCAACTTGGCGATGGCGCGGTTCCGGCTGCACGGAATTCTCGCCGAATTCGCCGAGGCCGGTCATGAGCGGTGAGCTCGCCGACGAACTGCGCCGACTGGAAAACGAAAAACGTACCGGTGTGCTGTTCGTCGGCGACGGCGCCTTTCATCTCGCCGAAGGCGCTGTCACCGCCGCCGATTGCCTGCGGACGAGCGGGCTGGCCCGGCTGGTATCGGAAACGGGCGTAGCGACCGCCGAGGACTGGCGTGCCGCCGAGGGCGGACATCCGGAGCGGGTGCTGGCCCAGCCGCGACTGGAAACCCTGGCGCTGCTTTCGGTTTTCGATGCCGCCTACTTCCTGCTCGACACCCCCGCGGTCCCCGAATTCCGGCCCGCCCCACCGCATTGGCTCGCCGCGCTCTGCCGTATCGCACCGCAGGTGCTGGTCCAGGAATGTGTGCGCCGCGGCGACCCGGCCGGCACGCCGTGGCCCGCGCGGCTGGTCGACCGGGCGCCGGTCGTGCCGGTCCGCCGCGGCAGCCGACGCGTCGTCCTCACCGCGGGCCAGGCCGAAGTGCTCGCCGCCGCGGACGCCCGCCGCAGTGTCACCGGGATCGGCGAATACCTCGGCCGCACCACCTATGGCTGCCTGGTGGCGGTGCGGGAACTGACCGGGGCCGGGCTGATCGAGCCGCCGGTCCCGGTGCTGCCCGCCGAGGCCATGGTCAACCCGCTGCGCGCCGACGCCGTACCGCCCCGGCGCCGGCGGGCCCGACCGAGCGCGTCCGTTGCTGCTCAGGACGGCTGGGAGCCGGTCGATCCTGGCCTGCTCGTTCGCCTGCGGGCGGCTTTGGAGGATGCGTGACCGCGCGGAAAAGACTGCTCGGCGAACTGATGGGAAGGTTGACCAAGGTGTCGATGTCCGGACCTGAACCGAACGCGGCGGTGCTGGCGGAACTGAAAGCGCTACGCGAACGCGTCCCGCGGCTGACCGGCACGCTGGTGGCCTCCAGCGACGGGTTGCTCGTCGCGCACGATCTACCCGCGCACATCGAACCCGGCGGGATGGCCGCGCTGGCCGCCGCGCAGCTGTCGCTGTCCTACCGGCTGGCGACGACCGCACACGGGGGCGGGTTCAACGAGGTCGTGGTGCACGGCGCCGAAGGGCACGTGGTCGTCTACGCGGCGGGCTGGACCTCGCTGACCGTGCTGGCCGGCCCCGAAGTGAACGTCGGCAGGCTCCATCTGGAATCCCGTCCGGTGGCCCGGGCCATCGCCGATCACATGGCGGCGGCCAACGGAAAAGACCAGGCAACGAAAACCGAATGAAAGGAACAGACATGTCCAACCTGGATCTGTCACTGAAGGACATGATGGTGATCGACGGTGCGATCGGCGCCGCCGTCGTCGACTACAACAGCGGCATGGCGCTAGGCACCCTCGGCAGTTCCAAGGCACTGGACCTCCAGGTCGCCGCAGCGGGTAACACCGAGGTCGTGCGCGCCAAAATGCGCACCATCGAGCAGCTCGGCCTCAACGAGGGCATCGAAGACATCCTCATCACCCTGTCCGCCCAGTACCACCTCATCCGCCCGATGACCGGCCGCAAATCCAAGGGCCTGTTCCTCTACCTCGCCCTCGACCGCAACCGCGCGAACCTCGCGCTGGCCCGCCACCGCATCAAGAGCATCGAGGAAGAGCTCGAGGTGTAGTCCACCCGGCATGCCACCGCCTGGATGGCATCCGAACGAGCCGCAAGCCCCGCCCTCCTCATGCGAGAGCGGGGCTTGCGCCGTTCATCCAATGCTCAGTTGAGTCCAGCGTAGGAGTGCAGGCCGCTGATCACCATGTTGATGATGAAGAGCGTTCCCGGTGTTTGCGGTCGGCGGCTGCCGATGACGGGGTCATCTACCAGCAGTTTCAGGCGTTGGACATAGTGAGAGCATTGGCACTCCTCGGCTACGCTGCGTACTCGCTGCGTACCTATGTCACGCCCAGTACCCCATACACACGCCGACAGTGTTCACTACTACTCCGACGATCGCACATCGAAGGTCGAGTGCACTCACACTGTCGAGCTTCACGCCGAACGCCTTCAGCTGGGTAGATGCTTCGGTCTGCGCTTGGTCCGCAACTTCTTTCGCGTATCCCCTAACGCTGTTGAACTCACGATCGTGTCCCGCCAACCGCTGACGCAGCTGGCTCGACTCCGCTTGAGAGGACCGACAGAATTCGGCGATGACGTCGAGTTGGTCTTGCACCGGCGCAGACCTATCAAGGTTGAACAACGCGTAGGCGTCCACGGAGAGCGCACCCGCGGACGCCGCGGCGGCCGTGGCATGGACGGTCGCGGATTGCGGCCGACGCATGACAAGTCGCCAGATCCGGCGTGCCCGGACGGCCCGATAGCCAAGAGCCCCACGCGCTCTCATATATGCGTACGTGAGCCCCAGCGCCGTAATCACGCCGCCGATCGCTTCGACAGTCCGCGCAATATTCTCCATCGGCTCAAGACACTACTGCCGCACTGGCTGCCTAGGCCCAAATCACATCAGCTAAGCGGGGCATTGGATTGATGCCTAGAAATCAATCGCGAATCGATTCCTCTGTTAGCTCGGACTGACACCTGGGCAGTCGCCAACGTTGGCAACGTTGGCCCGACTCTCTGACCTACGGGATTGGCGGTACAGATGTGGGTACAGGACGGTCAGGATCAAGGCTGCTGCGCGTTCTCTGCGTACCGCACCTATACCGAGCAGGGCGGGCCCTCAGCGAGCCTGAGCTCGGATAGTTCATGAAAACCGTCGCAACGGTGACAACGCAGCCGCGACAAGGGCAGCCGTCGATACGTTGTCAGATCCTCCCAGGCATGACGGAACGACGGTCGGCGAAATACCACGCCACCTACGTAGACAACGACGAAGACTAAGACGAGGAACCCGACCAAGGTAGCCAAGGGCGTCGCCCAGCCTGCGGTGGTTAGCCATCCAATCTGGGTCGATATGCACGAAGGACCGTAGGCCGCAGTGACACGCCCCCATCTCCGTACGAGCAGCCACTGAAAGGCGATCGCGAAACGACGAGGCTTCAAACTCGCGGCCCTTGCCGTCGTGCGAGCCGACCACGCCACTCCACACGCATACCGAAGACCTTGAATCAGCCTAGTGAGGGGACGGGCTTCTTCACGTTCAAGGATGTAGTGCAGCTCAGGCAGCCACGCCTCGTCGTACAGGGGCTCGCGGAGTTCGGCCGGCAGCCGCCAGCGTGCGATCCGAAGAATGGCAAAGCCGACCTGATCAAGCCGACCTTCAACCTCCTTGGCAAGCAAGCTGATCATGACCTTTCCGGCGACCAGTAAGACGAGACCAACAGCAGCAATAAACGCAACCGAAGCGGAGCTCATGCCGTACCGCCCCATGCCAGTCGCGGATTCAGCGTCCAATCAGGGAGCTGGAAACGGGCACTCAGCGCCGCGAGCTCGCGCGTCGCCTCTGCACGACCTTTGGTGGTGAGTTGGTAGTACTTCCTAGCCGGTCGCCCCTCCTGCGCGGGATCCAGTTCCTCCCGTTGCCCCTCGATCCATCCGGCCGTCTCCAACCTGGCAAGAATCGGGTACAGAGAGCCGCTCGCAAGGCCGCAGCTCTGCATCAAATCGAACCCGTAGCGCCGCTCGTTGGGGTCACCTAGGAACTCACGTAGGACGGTGGCGACTGAGGTCGTCATCCTGAAACTTGGGGCCATGTCGGTATTCTACATAGGGTCGATCGTCGCTTACAGGCTGCCGTTGATGCCTAGTTTCCCCGCTTACGCGGTGATCCGGCAGATTGAGACCCAAGGATCAATCCGTGACGCGTCCCCGTTAGTTGGCCTGGCCTGCTCATACCTTCCTGTTGGCTCCTAGGCATCAAACGCGGCCCTGCCTGCTGACCACGGCCGACCGCCACACGCGCTACACGACCTCTGACTCGTGTGCGGCATGGGAGCGCCGTCACGACGCTGAAGTACTACCCCACCTGTGGCCGGACGCGGACGAGACCACCAGGACTGCGGTCGGCGACGCGATCAACGAGCGCACCACTGCGTACCGACCCCGAAACTCCAGTACGGATGTACCAGATAAACCGGAGTTTCCCCAGTTAGACGACGTCAGTTGAGTCCCGCGTAGGAGTGCAACCCGCTGATCACCATGTTGATGATGAAGAGGTTGAAAAGCATTGCTACGAAACCGGCTACGTTGATCCAGGCGGCTTTGGTGTCGCGCCAACCGGAGGTGGCGCGGGCATGCAGGTAGGCGGCGTAGAGGACCCAGGCGATGAAGGAGCAGGTTTCTTTGGGGTCCCAGCCCCAGAAGCGGCCCCAGGCGGCTTCGGCCCAGATGGCGCCGAGGATTACGCCTGCGCCGAAGAGGGGGAAGCCGATGATGGTGGCTTTGTAGGCGAGGCGGTCGAGGGTGCGGGCGTCGGGCAGGCGGCGGGCGATGGTGCCGAGGACGCTGTTCGACTCCTGGCCTTCGGGCTGGCGGATGCGGTAGAGGAACAGGAGGCTGGCGACGCCGGCGAAGAGGAAGACGCCGCTGCCGATGCTGACGATGGTGACGTGGATGGGCAGCCAGAAGGACTTCAGGGCGGGCACCACGGGGGCGGCGTCGGCGTAGAGGATGGTGCCTGCGAGGAACAGCAGGATCAGCACCGGGACGAGCAGGAAGACCCACATGGCGCGGTAGCGCTGTTCGCGCAGGAACAGCGCGCCCATCAGGACCGCGGCGGCGGTGGCCATGGTGACGAACTCGTACATGTTGCCGAGCGGGAATCGGTGCGTCGCGAAACCACGCAGCACGATCGAGCCGATGTGCAGGACGACGGCGACGACCAGAACCGAGAACGCCATGTTGCCGAGCCGCTCGGACAACGACTTCGCCGGCGGCTCGACGACCCGGCCAGGCAGCGCCGGATCGACGCTGGGCCCGCCGACGCTCACGAGTTCGCGCTCCGCGACCTGACGGCTGCGCGCGGTGGCGTACTGCCAGATCAGCAGCACGAGCACCAGCGCGTAGACCACGATCGCGGTCTTGAACGAGAAATCGCTGTAGCGCGCGATGGTCTCGTTGATCGGCATCTCTACTCTCCCGTGGTCTTCGCGTCGGCCGAGTCGGGCCGCGCATCCAGCAGGCGCGCGCGTAGCCGGTCGAACTCACTGCCCCAGCCCGCCTGATCGGTCCGGGCCAGCCCGCCCATTTCTACTACGGTGCGTCGTTTGCCCAAGGTACCGGCTTCCCCTTCGGCGGGGTAGACCCGGACCCAGATCCGGCGCCGCTTCACCAGCAGCGAGACCAGCAGGCCGAGCATCATGGCCACCGCGCTCACCAGCACCCACTGCTGCGCCGGATCGTGCGACACCTGCAGGTTCACGAATTCCTGGGCGCCGTCGAAGGTCACCTTGGTGCCGTTGGGCAGGCTGGTCGACTCGCCGGGGCGCAGGTTCACCCTGGCCTCCTTGGCCAGTCGCCCCTGCTTGACCTGCTCGGGATCGAGTGCGAACAGCGACTGCGGCTTGCCGGTGTCCAGGCCGGTGTCGCCGCGATAGATGTCGACGGCGACGGCCGGATCGTTCATCGCGGGGTACGACGAGGTCATCAGGCTGCCGTGGAACAGCGCGGTCGGCGCGAACAGGCCCTCGATGGCGATCTGGTTCTTGCGCCGCTGCTCGTCGGTGGCGTACATGCCGCCGGGCGGGTCGATCCGCAGCACGCCGCTGGACAGGAAGGTCATCGCGTCGTCGGGGCGCCACTGGATGGTCTCGGTGCGGGTCTGCCCGTTCGGGAAGGTGACGGTGAAGGTCGGGGCGAAACCGTGACCCTGCAGGTAGATACGGTCGCCCGCGACCCGCAGCGGATGGTTCACCTGGATCCGCGTCGCGCGCCAGGTGTCGCTGCGCAGGTCGTCGCCGGACTGGTATTCGATGTTCGAGGTGAACATCTCGGCCTGCCCGTTGTTCAGGTAGTCGGCCTTGAAGTCCTTGACCCGCACGCAGATCGGCGCCATCCCGGTGCCGTCGTTGACATTGCCCGCCTTGAACGAGTCGAAGACGGCGGGTGAGGTGGTGCAGAAGCCGGGCCCGTTGTTCGCGATGACGATGACGCTGCCCTCGTAGCCGAACAGCTTGCCGACCGCGATCGCGACCAGCAGGCAGACCAGCGCGAGGTGGAAGACGAGGTTGCCGAGCTCGCGGGTGTACCCCTTCTCCGCGGCAAGGGTGATCTCACCGTCCCTGGTGCCCGGCCGGACCTCGGTGCGCCAGCCGCGCAACTCTTTACGGACCTGCGTGACGACCTCGTCGGGCGTCTGCTCGGCGCTGCTCGAGTAGTGGTGCGGCAGCCGGGTCAGGTTGCGCGGCGCGCGCACCGGCGGGGTGCGCAGCGCGCGGTAGTGGTCGACACAGCGCGGCAGGATGCAGCCGACCAGCGAAATGAACAGCAGCACATAGATGGCGGTGAACCAGAAGCTGCCGAACACGTCGAACAGCTCGAACCGGTCCATCCACGGGCCGAGCGTCGGCCGGTCGGCGATGTACTGGGCGACCTTCTGTTCGTTGAGGTTTCGCTGCGGCAGCAGGGCGCCGGGAATGGCGCCCAGCGCGAGCAGGAACAGCAGCACCAGCGCGGTGCGCATGCTGGTGAGCCCGCGCCAGGCGTTGCGGGCGAAGGCCACCGCCCGGCCCAGCCGGGATTGCCTCGGCACCGCGGCGGGTTCGGTCACCGAATTTTCCGTCACGGTCATATCGGCAGTGTCACCTCGGAGACGAACGCGTCACGCACCCAGCCGACGAACTGGTCCCACACCCCGGTGACCAACGCGGCGCCGACCAGGACGAGCAGAATGCCGCCGGCGACCTGGATGGTGCGCGAGTTGCGGCGCAGCCAGCCGACGCCGCGCAGCGCGCTGGCCGACCCGAACGCCAGGATCACGAACGGCAGGCCGAGACCGAGGCAGTAGGCGACGATGAGCGCGACGCCGCGCACCGCGGTGGTGCCTTCGGTGCCCGCGGCCACCGCCATCACGCCGGACAGGGTGGGCCCGAGGCACGGCGTCCAGCCGAGCGCGAAGACGCCGCCGAGCAGCGGCGCGCCCGCGATGCTGGTGAACCTGCGCGGCTCCATCCTGGTGTCGCGCTGCAGCGCGGGGATCAGGCCGATGAACACCAGGCCCATCAGGATGGTGACCACGCCGCCGATGCGTTGCAGCAGTTCACGATTCACGTTCATGGTCTGGATGACGCCGAAAACCGTTGCGGTGGCGAGCACGAACACGACGGTGAACCCGGCGACGAACAGGCCCGCGGCACCGGCCACCCGCATCCGGCCGGCCCGCAGGTCGGCCTTGGCCGACGCGACCGCCACCGAACCCGGTTGCGCCCCTTCGGCTTGCGCGACGGTGGCGGGCGGCGCCTCGGCGCCGACGAGTCCGGCGAGATAGGACAGATAGCCCGGCACCAACGGCACCACGCACGGCGAAGCGAAGGAGACCAGACCTGCCAGCAGACAGGCGCCCAGCGCCAGCAGCAACGGTCCGGTCGCGGCCGTCTGCTGGAACGAATCCCCCACGGCGGCGAGCGGCATTACTCGGTCACCGGTGTCATGGCCGGGCCACCGATGTCACGCGGGGACTCACCCGGCCTCACCCTCCGGCGCCTGCTCGGCCGGTTCGGTGTCGCCGCGCAGCACGACGCGCTGCTCGGTGGGCTCGCTCGACTCGAACAGCACGCCGAAGTCCAGCAGCGAGTCCGCCGCGACGCTGCGCGGCACGGTGGCGATGCCCTTCCATCGGTCGTCCACGGCCCAGGCACCGCCGATTCGGCGGGCGCCCTGCCGAGGGCGACAGGCACGCAGGGTACGGGTACGACGATCGCGATTCACTGTGCTTCCTCCGAGGCGATTTTTTGAACAATCGGTTGCAGATCGTCGGCCAGCAATGAGCGCAGGAACACCGCGGCGACGCGATGCTGACGATCCAAGATCAGGGTGGTGGGAATGACGCTGGTCGGGAAATTGCCACCGAGGGCCAGCAGGGTGCGCATGGACGGGTCGTAGATGGACGGGTAGCCGACCTTGTTGTCGACGACGAAGTCCTGGGCCTTGTCCTGTTGCGGGTCACGGACATTGATGCCGATGAAGGCGACACCGCTGTCTTTCGTTGCGGCGTAGACCTTTTCGAGCGCGGGCGCCTCCGCGCGACAGGGTCCGCACCACTGGCCCCACAGATTGAGTACCACGACTTTGCCCGGATAATCCTGCACCGAGGTGGTTTTACCCTCGGTCATCAGATCGGGCCCGGCCAGCTTGCCGATGGTGCCGCGCGAACTCGGCGGGTCGTAGAAGATCTCGGTCCTGCCGCCGGGCGAGACGAATTCGAAGGTGCCGCCGGAGGCCACCGCGTCCTTACCGCTCGAGCAGCCGGCCAGCGTCACCACCAGGGCGACGCAGGCCAGCAGGGCCGGAACGACCCGCCGGGCCGATCCGGCAGGCGGTTCAGTGGAGGCGGTGCACCCGATCATGCGCCGTGTACCGAGGGATCCGAACCACCGGCGGGCTCGGAGTAAACGATGTCGACGAGGGTGTCGCCCTGGTAGACCAGCGAGGTCAGCGACGCGAGCGAGCACTGGCGCTGGCGCGGGTCGTGCCAGAGCCGCTGGCCCTGCAGGAACCGGCGCAGCGTCCAGACCGGCAGCTGATGCGACACCAGCACCGCCTCACGCCCGGCAGCCTCGACCCGTGCCTTGTTGACGGCGGCCAGCATCCGGTGCGCGATCTGCAGGTACGGCTCGCCCCAGGACGGGGTGAACGGATCGCGCAGCTTCCACCAGTGCCGCGGCTTGCGCAGCGCACCGTCGCCGACGGAGACCCGCAGCCCCTCGAAGGTGTTGCCCGCCTCGATCAGGTTCTCGTCGGTGCGCACGAGCAGATGATGTTGTGCGGCAATCGGTTCCGCGGTTTCCTGGGCTCGCTGCAGCGGCGAGGCGATCACCACGGCGATATCGTGCTCGGCCAGCGCCCGCGCGACGGCTCCGGCCTGCGACCGGCCCGCCACCGACAGGCTGAACCCGGGCAGCCTGCCGTAGAGGATCCCGTTCGGGTTGTGCACCTCGCCGTGGCGCAGCACGTGCACGATCGTCTCCACCGGCGCGGTGCCGCCATCGTGCAGCCGCGTTTCCCGCGGCGGCGCCTTCGACTCGGAAGGCGTTGTGGCGCTGTCGTTTTCCTCGACCGCCGGAATCCGATCGGCCGAACCCGATGCGGCGGCGGCGAATTGCGCGCCCGTGTCGATGACGGTCGACTCGGCAGCGGAGTCGGCGGCCGGGCCAGCAGCCTGCCCGGCAATCGACCCGTCCGACGGCTCACCGTCCGACTCGACAACACCTGAATCGGCGACCGGCGCGGCACCCAACCCGGCGACAGACCCGGCAACGGTCTTCTCGGCACCGGACTCAGCGGCGCTCGCGTCAGGGGCGGCGGAATCAGCGGCGTCGACGGAGGCGGCATCAGCGTCAGCGGCGTCGGCGACCGGCGCGGCACCCGTCCCGGCGACGCCCGACCCGACGGCACCCGAAGCGGGACCTGCCTCCGCGACCGGCGCGGCACCCAGGCCGGCAACAGAACCGGCTGCGTCCGAATCGGCGGCGACGGCATCGATGCCCGCCTCGACCGCGGCTGCGTCGGCAGTGCCCGCGGCGTCGGCGGAATCAGTGGCGGACTTTGCTAGCTCGCGCTTGTCGGCATCGGGCTGATCGTGATCGGAGCTCACGCGCGGGATCCTTCGGGAGTGGCGGCCGCGGCCGCGTGTGCGGCGGCGGGCAGGGCGGCGGCGATACGGTCGAACGCGTCCTCGTCGAGCGCCGCGGACACGAACCACGCCTCGAACGCGCTCGGCGGCGCGTACACGCCACCGTCGAGCAGTGCGTGGAAGAACGCGGGGTAGCGCCAGGTCTGGCTCGCCTTGGCGGCGGCGTAGTCGGTGACCGGGCGTTCGGCGAAGAACACGCTCACCATATTGCCCGCGAACTGCACCTGATGCTCGACGCCTGCGGCGCTGAGCGATTCGCCGAACAGCGCGCCGAGCCGTTGCGCGTTCCGATCCAGTGCGGCGTACACCGCGGCGTCGGCCGCACGCAGCGTGGCCAGGCCCGCGGCGACGGCGACCGGGTTACCGGAGAGGGTGCCCGCCTGATAGACCGGGCCGAGCGGGGCGAGGTGGTTCATGATCTCGGTGCGGCCACCGAACGCGGCGGCGGGCAGGCCACCGCTCATCACCTTGCCGAAGGTGTAGAGGTCACCGGCCACGCCCTCGCGGCCGAACCAGCCCGCCGGACTGACCCGGAAGCCGGTCATCACCTCGTCCATGATGAGCAGCGCGCCGTGCTCGGCGGTCAGCTTGCGCAGTCCCGCGTTGAAGCCGGGCAGCGGCGCCACCGCGCCCATGTTGCCCGCGGCGGCCTCGGTGATCACACACGCGATGGCGTCGGGGTGCGCGGCGAACGCGGCGGCGACGGCGTCGAGATCGTTGTAGGGCAGCACGATGGTGTCGGCCGCCTGCGCGCCGGTGACGCCGGGCGAGGTGGGCAGCCCGAGGGTTGCTACGCCGGAGCCCGCGTCCGCGAGCAGCGCGTCCACGTGGCCGTGGTAGCAACCGGAAAACTTGATGATCTTGGCGCGGCCGGTGTAGCCGCGCGCCAGCCGCACCGCGCTCATCGTGGCCTCGGTGCCCGAGTTCACCAAGCGCACCCGGTCCACCGGGGCGACCCGCTCGATGATGGCCTCGGCCAGTTCGATCTCCGCCTCGGTCGGCGCGCCGAACGACAGGCCACCGACCGCGGCTCGCTGCACCGCATCGACCACCGCGGGATGCGCGTGCCCGAGAATCATCGGGCCCCACGAGCACACCAGGTCGACGTACTCGTGGCCGTCCGCGTCGACGAGGGTGTAACCGTGCGCGGACGCGATGAATCGCGGTGTGCCACCAACGGAGTTGAAGGCACGCACCGGCGAGTTGACACCGCCGGGAATCACCGAACATGCCCGGTCGAAGAGCTGGGCGGAAACCGGCACCGATGCGCTGGTCACGCGCGGAGAAGAACTCACGACCTCCAGTGTCTCAGCCCGTTCGGATCGGGTCGACGACAGGGTGTAGTGGGGGTGACGCAGACCGCAACACGCCGGGGCACTGTTTACGCCGTATTCGATCGCCCTGAGATTGCTGGTGCGTAATCTCGGGCGTCACCATTCATCTGCCCCGGAGGATTTCTATGCGGTTTGCCATGTTCAGTGCTGCTGTATCCACCGCGCTCGTCGGTGCGACCGTCGCGTTCGGCGCCGGTTCGGCCGCGGCGGTGGAACCGGTCGCGCAGCCCGATCGGATCGGCGTGCAGCTGAGTCATGAGGAGACCAGGATGGTCGCCGACGGTCCCATTCCGGCGGTGGTCACCATGTTCGTGCCGCTGAACCGGATCGGCGTCGGCTTGAAGGCCGATACCGCGATCTACAAGGATGAGAACGGCGGCGTGCACGCGTCGTTGCGGCAGACGATCGTGGAAGCGGCGAATCATTCCGACGGAACGATCACCCTGTTCCTGAACGCCCCGGGTACCCGCAACGGCCGCGTGCTCGACGTCTATCAGAACTGGAGCTGAGCCGGGCTCAGCTGTACATGCACGGTGCCTGCGCGGACACGGTGTGCAGGTAACACATGAAGGTGTTGTACGGGCCCGCCGAACCGGAGTCCGGCACCAGCACCGGCGCGTCCACGGGGCTCACCGCGGTATCGACCGCGGCCGCGGGCTCGAGCGGAAGTCCGGGGTTCGCACCCGCTGGCGCGGCACCGATCCCGATCGCGGCGGATATCGCCAGTGCGGCACAGACTTTCACAGCAAGCCGGTTCATCAATCCCATTCCTTGGTAGACACAGGTTTACGGCCGAAATACTAACGGCCGCAGCGGGATTGTTGTCAGGTAATGCCGATGCACCAGAGCGCGAAGCCGGTGGTCGCCAGGCAGGCCAGCGGCGCGGGCAGCGCGTGCAGCAACGGCGGCGGCGGGGTCTGCACCAATGCGGGCACCACCGCGGCCGGTGCGGCCGGGGAAACCTCGGCGGGTGCCGCGACCGCCGGGGTCACCGTTGCCGCGCCGATCAGGCCCGCGGCGGCCGCGCCGAGGAGCGTTCGCTTGACCGTGACTGTGGGTTTCATGGATTCGATGTTCCCGCGATCGGCGGGCCGAAACGGTGCGGCTGTCAGTGGCGGCGGCGAACACGCACCGCGCGAGTAACCGCGTCGATGGCGAACAAGCCTGCGATCGCGAGCAGCACCGCGGCGAGCAGCAACCACGGTGCGACGTAACGGGTGGCGACGAATTCCGGCGCCTCCCCCAGCGCGGCGAAGGTGCTGGTCTGGATGCCGTTGCGCCAGCTCAGCACCGCGGCGACGAGGCCGAGCAGCACCACACCGAGTTCGACGGCGATCACCGTGATCGAGGTCTTCAACGGTCCGTTCCCTTCTCACTGTGCTGGGTCTCCGGTGCCGAATCGTCCGGCGCCGAATCGGTTTCGGGCGCTTGGCCGATCGCCGTGGTCAACGCGGCACGCAGTGCTCGATGGTTCTTCGCCCACGCCTGCACCAGACGGCCGTCGGACAACCGTAACCCGATGCCGGTGCGCCGTCGGGGCACGCCGCTCAACTCCCCCAGCGCCCGCGCGGATTCCCAGTCCTCGTCGTCCCAGGAGTCTTCGTCGCGTTCGGGCAGCACGGCATCGATCGAACTGAGCGGCAGCGTCTCGGTGCCGTCGCGCAGCGTGGTCTCGGTGAGTTCGACGCTGACGTGCCGCCGGCCGGCGGTCACCTGCAGCACAACGAACATGGCGATCAGCGAGCCACAGAAGAGGAGTGCGAACCAGTGCACGGAGCTACCGGTCGCGATTTCCAGCAGGAAGATGATCAGGCACAGAATGGGGCCGTAGGCCACGGTGCGCCACCGCGCACCCGGCTCGGCGAACAGCACGCCGGAATTGTCGAGCGCCTTGCTCACGCGACGCCCACAGCGTCACGAATCGGCAAGGCGGAGCGCGGAATCAGCGAGTGAGACCGGGCAACAGCAGCACGGCGACGGTGAGCACCGCGAACAGGATCAGCAGGCTCAACACGGCCAGTTCCCGCCGAATGCTTTGCGGCTGTTGGATCACCACTCGCACCGATGCCTCCGATTCCCCGGAGCCATCTGACGGATTTCCTCACGCGAGGTAAGACAACGTCTGACAAACAACTACCGGTTCCCATGTCCACTGTGACAACCCTCACGATACATGCCGGCCGTGCCCCGACAAATTCGGGCGCCAACCGTTCACCGTCGGCTCATCTGGAAATAAGCGGTCGGTTCCGGACGGTGCGCCAGGTAGATCGCCCCGCCCGCGAGCACCGCCTGCACGATCGCCGCGCCGCCGGCCACCAGCGAGGCGGCGCTGGTCACCGAGTTGAACGCGAACAACGCGCCGACGCCGATCACCACGAGCCACGCGCCGACCACGGTCAGCAAGGTGCGCGCCCAGAGCTTTCCGCGCGCGAACTGGTGCACGATCAGCAGCGCCAGCACGGCGACACCGAGGCCGAGGAATACCGCTATGACGTAGGCCAGCGTGACCATCAGCTCGGCACTGGCCAGGGTGACGTGCGGGTCCTGCTCCTTGGCCTGGTCGAAGACCTGCTGGGCGAAGGTGCGCCGCTGCGGCAGCGCGGCCAGCACCGACGCGATCAGCTGCACGACCCCGAATCCGACCACGCCCCACCACAATTGCCGGGCGGTACCGACATCCACCGGCATCGGCGCGGGGGTGGGCGCGGCGCCGACCGGTCTCGGCGGGTTCGTCACGACAACCAGTGTGCGGCCTCGGTCGCCCAGTAGGTGAGCACGATGTCCGCGCCCGCCCGCCGGATCCCCATGAGCGACTCGAGGATGGCGCCGCGCCGATCGATCCAGCCGCGCTCAGCGGCGGCGGTGATCATCGCGTACTCGCCGGAGATCTGGTACGCCGCGACCGGAACGGTGGAGTGGTCGGCGACGTCGCGCAAGATGTCCAGATAGGACATGGCCGGCTTGACCATCACGATGTCCGCACCCTCGGCCAGGTCCAGCTGGAGTTCGCGGATCGCCTCGCGGCGGTTCGCCGGGTCCTGCTGGTAGGTGCGCCGGTCGCCTTCCAGCGACGAGGCGACGGCCTCGCGGAACGGGCCGTAGAACGCCGAGGCGTACTTGGCGGCGTAGGCGAGGATGCCGGTGTCGGTGCGCCCGACCGCGTCCAGGCCGCGCCGGATCGCACCGACCTGTCCGTCCATCATGCCGCTTGTGCCGAGCAGGTCCGCGCCCGCGGCGGCCTGGGCCAGCGCCATCTCGACGTAGCGGTGCAGGGTGGCGTCGTTGTCGACCGAACCGTCGGTTCCGAGCACCCCGCAGTGCCCGTGATCGGTGAATTCGTCGAGACAGGTGTCGGCCATGATTACCGTCGAGTCGCCGACCTCGTCGGCCAGCGCGCGCAGGCCGCGGTTCAGGATGCCGTCCGGATCGCTGGCCTGGCTGCCGGTGGCGTCCTTGTCCTCGGGGCGCGGCACGCCGAACAGCATCACCCCGCCGACGCCCGCGGTCACCGCTTCGACGGCGGCCTTGCGCAGCGAATCCATCGAATGCTGCAGCACGCCGGGCATCGAGCTGATTTCCCTGGGCTCTTCCAGGCCGTCGGCCACGAACATCGGCAGCACCAATTGCCGTGGCTCCAGCGTGGTTTCGGCCACGAGACGACGCATGGCGGGGGTACGGCGCAACCGCCGTGGGCGGTCCAATCCGGTCATAACCGCACGATACGCCCGGCGCCGGGAGCTGTCGCGAGCGCCCGTCGCCTCGCGCGCGAGGGAGCTCGACCCGCCGCGCCGGAGCCTGGCGTTTCGCCACGACAGCAGCTCGACCGCGGGCCCGGCATGCACACACCGGCCCGCCGAGCCCGAGTTCGGGACCAACGGTGGGTGAAATCACACCTGCCGCGCAGGCCGATGGCGCATACTCCGACAAGAGGGCGAGACCCCCTGGGGGACAGCATGACCGAACCGCACACCGAAATCTCGCTGGCCCGAGCCGCCGACTTCGAGTCGTGGGTTGCGGTCCTACTGTCGGACTGGTGGCCGGTGCTCACCGGTGGACTCACCGCACCGGCGACGACCCTGCGCGCCTGGCGCGCCGCCGACGCCACCGGACAGATCTTCCGCGTCGAGTTCATCGCCCGGCAGCTGGCCGAGCCCGAGTTGATGACGGTGGCCCGGCGCGCCTTCGACGACCTCGGCATGACACCGGACGAGCGCGAGATGACGCAGAGCCTGGGCAGGCACCTGGTCGGGCACACCGAGGACGCCGCCGTGCAGCTGCGTTTCTCCGACACCGCGCACACCATCTTCCTGCGCCTGCAGAGCAGGCCGTGTCAGGTCTCCACCGCCGCCGGGTGGCAGCTGAGCGCCATACCCGACGCCACGCTGCCGTTCCCGAACACCACGACCGGACCGATGGACATCCGGGTGGCCCGCAACAGCGCCAGGCATCTGCTCGCGCAGCACAGCGCGCGGTTCGCCACGCCGGCCGATCCGTTCCAGCTCGGACCACAGGGGCACGTCTCCGATGTGGGCTGGGCGTTCGTCTTTCCCTGGTCCACCACGTCCTGGTACGCCGACGGCACCTCGCCGGTGCTCGAGCCGGGCACCAAGGGGCCGATCGTGGTGGTGAAGGACACTGGAGATACCTGGTTGCTCGACAGCCTGAGCAGCTACGAATCCCAGCTCGCCGAGTACGCCGACGCCAACGGGTACCGGCACGGCACGCCCGATCCGGCCTGAAAGGTCCGCGAATGACCCGAACCGCTCCGTCATGACATCGCCTGCACCGGGTTCCCGACCCGATCCGGTGCCCAACGCGCACCAGCGCAGGCTCGACACGCTGCGGGCCATCGCCGAGCGCGGCGACCTCGGCGCCATGGCGCAGCTCGGGCACCTGCTGCGCGAGGCGGATGAACTGGACGGTGCCGAGCACTGGTTCCGCAGGGCCGCCGAGCGCGGCAGCGCGGCCGCCATGGCCGATCTCGGGCTGCTGCTCGGCACGCACGGCCGGATCGCCGAGGCGGTGCGCTGGCTGACGGCGGCGGACGCCGCGGGCTGTCCCGGTGCGGGCCTGCAACTCGGGTTGCTGCATCTGCAGCGGGGCCAGATCGACGACGCCGAACGATGGCTGCGGCCGGCAGCCGAGGCCGGGTCGCCGGAAGCGTTGTGCAACATGGGCGTTGTCGCCAATCGACGCGGCAGCGACGACGAGGCCGAGCAGTGGTACGAGCGCGCCGCCGAGGCCGGAAACCCCACGGCCATGCGAACTTTGGGCCTCTATATGGCTAGACGCGGCGACCTGGACCGGGCCGTCGAGCTGCTCACCGAGGCGGTCCGGCGCGGGCGCACCGACGCCATGGCCATTCTGGGCTCATTGCATCTCGATCACGAGGACACCGCGGCGGGCGAGTACTGGTTGCGCCGCGGGGCGGAGGCGGGCGATCCCGACTCGATGTTCCATCTCGCCCTGTTCCTGCGCGAGCAGGACGTCGCTCCGCTCGCAGGCGATCTGAGCGAGCCGGGCGTCCGGCAAGCAGCCGCGGCGATCGCCACCGGCCGGACACCGGCCCAGCAAGAAGCCAGGAAACTGCTGGAACGCGCCGCCGCGCTGGGCCATCCGCAGTCGTTGCACCTGCTCCACGACCGCTGACCGACCGGCGCGACGAGCTCAGTCCGGGGTGGCCGTGGGGTGTTCCGCGGTCGGCGTGGTCCAGGTGTCGTAGGCGTCTCGCGCGGTGGGGTAGGTGCTGAAAACACCCTTGAGGCCGATGAGATTGAAGGTGCGGTCGAGCCGCGCGGGCACCGCCGCGAGCGCGAGCTGGGCGTCGGCGTCGGTGGCGCGGTTCCGGGCAGCGATGAGCGCGGAAATCCCGCTGGAATCACAGAATTCGAGCCCGGCCAGGTCCAGCACCAGCAGCTGTCCGCGGGTAAGCGCCAGCGTTTGGATAGCGGCGAGCACGGCGGGCGAACTCACGGCATCGAGTTCGCCGATGAACACGAGCACCGGCCCGGCCTCGGTGGTGTGATTGGTGACGGTGAAGTCGGTGCTCACGGCTGGTTGCCTCCGAAGGGCGGAATGCTCATGGCGAGCAAGGCGGTGTCGTCGTCGACTCCGTCACCGAATCCGGTGAGCAGATCGGTGACCGCGGCCACCAGCGTCGACGCGGTGACCGGACCGAGGGCGCCGATGAACTCGCGCAGGTGCTCCTCGCTGAAACGTTCGCGACCACGGATGCGGGCCTCGGTGAGACCGTCGCTGTAGAACAGCACGGCATCGCCGGGTCCCAGGTGGAGCTCGACGCTGGCGAAGCGCGCATCGGGCAGCGCGCCGACGAGCATGCCACCCGGTGTCTCGACCAGGCTAGTGGTGCCGTCGCCCCGGATCAGCACGGCGGGAGTGTGCCCGCCCGAGGCCAGGGTGAGGGTGACGCCGGTGGCTTCGGGAGCGAGGGAACCGTAGACCACGGTGCAGAAACGCGGTTCGTCGCGCCGATACTTGTGCAGCAGCACGGTGTTGAGATTGTCCAGCACCGAGATCGGATCCGGGTCGTAGACCGCGGCCGCCCGCAACGTGTAGCGGGTCAGCGAGGTAACCGCCGCCGCGTTCGCACCCTTGCCCGACACGTCGCCGAGAAAGAAGCCCCACGTTTCGCCGGTCAGCGGGAACACGTCGTAGAAGTCGCCGCCGACGTTGTCGGTCGAGGCCGGGTGGTAGTAAGCAGCCATCTCGACACCCGGAATCTCCGGCAACTCCGGCGGCAGCAGGCTGCGCTGCAAGGTGGTCGCCAGCTTCTGCACCCGCTCGCGCTCACGGTCGGCCGACTCGCGTGCCCGGTCGGCTCTGTCGCGGGCTCGGTCGGCGCTTTCCCTGGCGCGCAGGAGTTCCTGCTCGTAGGCGCGGCGGTCGGTGGCGTCGAAGACGGTGGTGCGGATCAGTTGTGCGGTCCCGTCCTGGCCGGTCTTGACCACCGAGGTCAGCAGCACCGGTAGCCGAGTTCCGTTGGCGCAGCGCAGTTCCAGGGTCAGACCGCCGGCCTCACCGTGCATGGACAGCATCGGCGCGAGATGGGTTTCGTAATAGATGCGCCCACCCACCGTCAGCAGGTCGGTGAACCTACGCTGCCCGACCAGCTCGTCGCGGCGATAGCCCAGCCAATCCAACAGGGTGCCGTTGATCTTGGCGACGGTGCCGTCCATCAGCGTGGAAAGGTAACCGCACGGGGCATTTTCATAGAGGTCCTCGACGCTGTCCTCCAGCAACGCGGAGAAGGCGGGGTCGGTGTCGCCACGTTCCGGCGGCGGCTCCCCGTCGCGATGGCCGCCGCCGGGCGGGTCATCGGTGCGCGACATCATCTGCGGCCCGCGAACGCCGCGATCGCGGCCGCGGTGGCCTCGGGTGCGCTCAGCTGCGGGCAGTGCCCGGTCGCCGGCAAGGTGACCAACTCGCTACCCCGGATCTGGTCGTGCACGAACCGGCCCACCTCGGGCGGGGCGATGGCGTCCACCGCCGTCTGGATCACCAAGGTCGGAATCCTGACCTTCGGCAGGTCGGCGCGATTGTCCGACAGGAAAGTCGCCTTGGCGAACACCTGGGCGATCATCGGGTCGGTGCGGCAAAAGCTCTCGGTCAGCTCCGCACCGAGTTCCGGACGGTCGGGGTTGCCCATGATCACCGGCGCCATCGTCGCCGACCAGCCCAGATAATTGGCGTCGAGCGAACCGAGCAACTCATCGATATCGGCGCGGCTGAACCCACCGCGATAGTCGCCGTCATCGATATAGCGCGGTGACGGAGTCAGCAGCACCAATCGCGCGAACCGCTCCGGTGCCAGATCGGCGGCCAGCACCGCGATCATCGCCGACACCGAATGACCGACGAGCACGACATCGCGCAGATCCAACTCGGCACAGATCTCGACGACGTCCTCGGCATACGCGTCCAGGCGCGCATAGCGTTCGGCCGACCACGCCGACGTGTCCGACCGGCCCGCGCCGACATGGTCGAACAGCACCACCCGGAAGCGCTGGGCCAGCATCGGCACCACCAGCCGCCACATGTTCTGGTCACAGCCGAAACCATGGGCCAGCAGCAACGTCGGACCGTGCACCGAACCGGTGACGGTCACGTTGTTCCTGGCACGCGCGCTCATCCGGACCATCCTGCCACCTTCGACGGACCGCACTACGGATCACCGAAATGCGGCTGATGTCGCCGAACCGATGCTTCGCCAAAACCCTTGCGGCCAGCGGTTTTTGTCGGTGCCCTTCGATATAATCGAAGGAGTGTTCGAGGGGACTCGCCGAGTCCCCGATCGCAACGGGAGGGAAGCCTGTGCCCGCGACGAAGACCGTCCTCATCGATCGTCCCTACACACCGCTGGAGAAGAAGTCGCTGCCCGCTGGGCGACCACGGTCGTGGTACGTCCGCCACAACCGCAAGCTCAAGGCGATGCGCCTGACCATCGCCCTGCTGGATTCGGGGGTCTACAACCCGAGCAACGCCAACAACAAGCGGATTCGGCACACCGCCGAGGTCGTCGGCATTCGCCCACCCTCCGATACCACCTGCAACATGGTGCGCACGCTGATGCGCAAGCGGTACTGAGGCACCGCTGTCGGACCGATGACGCGAAAAGCACACTGCCCGTACCGAACTCGGTACGGGCAGTGCAAGCAGGTCAGCGGCTGCGGCGGCTCTTCTTCCGCGGCGGCGGCAGCAGGCCCTCGGCGCGGAGCCGGGCGGCATGTTCGGCCAGCGCCTCGACCAGCGGACCGACCTGGGCGACCTCGGGCTGCACGTCGACGCGCAGACCGAATTCGATGGCGGTCTCAGCGGTCTTGGGGCCGATGCACGCGACGATGGTGCGTGTGTGCGGCTTGCCCGCGATGCCGACCAGATTGCGGACCGTGGAGGACGAGGTGAACAGCACGGCGTCGAAACCGCCGGTCTTGATCATCTCGCGGGTCTCCGCGGGCGGCGGCGAGGCACGCACCGTGCGGTAGGCGGTGACATCGTCGATCTCCCAGCCGCGGTCCCGCAGGCCCTCGGCCAGCGTCTCGGTGGCAATGTCGGCGCGCGGCAACAGGACCCGGTTCACCGGGTCGAAAACGTCATCGTAGGGCGGGAAGTCGGCGAGCAGGCCCTCGGAGGACTGTTCGCCGCTGGGCACCAGCTCCGGGTTGATACCGAACGAACGCACCTTGTCCGCTGTGGCCTCGCCGACGCAGGCGATCTTCACGCCGGAGAAAGCCCGTGCGTCCAAACCGAACTCGGCGAACTTCTCCCACACCGCGCGCACCGCGTTGGTGGAGGTGAACACCACCCACTGGTAGCGGCCGTCGACCAGGCCCTTCACCGCGCGCTCCATCTGCGCGGGGCTGCGCGGCGGCTCGACCGCGATCGTCGGCACCTCCATCGGAATGGCGCCGTGCGTAACCAGCCGTTCGCTCATCTCGCCCGCCTGATCCTTGGTGCGCGGCACCAGCACGGTCCAGCCGTACAGCGCCCGCGACTCCCACCAGGACATCTTCGAGCGCGCCGCGACCACCTTGCCGATGGTCACCACCAGCGGGCCGACCAGTTCGGAGGCGGCGCTGTTCAGCGTGGCCAGGGTGGCCTCGATGGTGCGCTGCTGCCGGGTGGTGCCGCGCACGGTCACCGCGACCGGGGTCTGCGGCGCCATGCCGTGTTCCACCAGGGCACTCGCGGTTTCGGCCAGGTGGCCCGAGGTCGCGTGCAGCACCAGTGGTCCGGGCGCGGCGGCCAGCGCGGCCCAGTCGACCTCGCCGCGCACGTCGGCCTCGGTGTGTCCGGAGCCGAGCGCGATGCCCGCGTAACTCGGCACCGCCGAGCCGTTGGGCAGGCCGGGCAGCACCTCGAACACCATGTGCGAGCGGGTCACCGCGTTGACCTCGGCGATCACCGAGTCGGTCGTCAACGGGTCGCCGGCGACGACGCGCACCACGTCGTGGCCGTTGCGGGCCTCGGCGATCAGCGTCTTGGCCACCTCGGCGGGCTCGCCCAGGGCGGGCCGCACGTCGACCGAAGGCTCACCGTCGGCGCCGGGCTCGACCGCGGTCCCGATCAAGGCGAGCACGCCCTTGTCGACGTCGGGGTCGGTGAAGGCGAGCGTCGCGCGCCCGATCACCTCGCGAGCGCGCACGGTGAGCAGCGCCGGGTCGCCCGGACCTGACCCGACGAAAAGGATCCGACCAGGATGCTTCTTGGTAGCTCGACCGCTCATGACTGCACCTCGCTAACGCTCGGCTCCGTCATGCGCGGAGGCGCGCTGTGTTGATGATTCGCTCGCTGACGCTCGCTCATGCCTCCACCTCGCTGGCGCTCGGTTCCGTCATGCGCGGTGCGCACTGTGTCATGAATCGCTCGCTGCGCTCGCTCATTGGTTGTTCTCCATTGGGCTGGGTTGGGTGAAGTCTGGGGCGGGCGCATTCACCGCCTGTGTATTCGAACCGGAACCCGGTTCGTGGGCGCTGAGCCCTTGGGATGCGCTGGATTGTTCGGTGACGCTGAGCAATTCGCGTGCGCCCAGATCGAGCAACTCGCGAGCCAGCGTGCGGCCGAGCTCATCCGCATTCGCAGGCGCTCCGACTATCGAGGCACGAAGCACATCGGAGCCGTCGACGGCGGCCGCGCAGGCGCGCAGTGACAGTTCGTCGAAGATCCGGCCGTCCTCGTCGATCGACTCGACCACCTCGGCGAGCGCGCCGATCGGCGCGGTGCAGCCCGCCTCCAGTTCGGCGAGCAACGCCCGCTCGGCAACGACCGACGCCCGGGTGGGGGCATCGTCCAGTGCGGTGAGCACCTCGATGAGTTCGTTGTCGTCGCTGCGGCATTCGACGGCCAGCGCACCCTGGCCCGGCGCGGGCAGCATCTGCACCGGCTCCAAGGCCTCGGTCACCGCGTCGAGCCGGTCGATTCTGGCCAGGCCCGCTCTGGCGACCACGACCGCGTCGAGTTGGCCTTCGCTGACCTTGCGCAGCCGGGTGTCCAGGTTGCCGCGCAGCGGCACGATGTCCAGGCCGAGGCCCAGCGCCCGCAGCTGCGAGGCGCGCCGCGGCGCGGAGGTACCGACGCGGGCACCCGCGGGCAGCTCGCCGAGCACCAGACCGTCGCGGGCGACCAGCGCGTCACGCGGATCCTCCCGGACCGGAATGGCGGCGATGGTGAAGCGCGGGTCCTGGGCGGTCGGCAGGTCCTTGTAGGAGTGCACCGCGATGTCGATGGCGCCCGCGGCCAGCTCGTCGCGCAGCGCCGAGGTGAACACGCCGACGCCGATCTGCTGCACCGGCTCCGACGACAGATCACCGGCGGTCTTGACCACGACCAGCTCGGCTTCGTGTCCGGCGGCGATCAGCGCATCGCGGATGGTGCCCGACTGGGTGAGCGCGAGCAAGCTGCCTCGGGTACCGATGCGCCACGGCGCACCGGTGCTGCCTGCCGTCACGTTGTCCTCTTCCTGCACGAGTGTCATGCCCGCACCCCACGGGTGCTCGGCGCGGCCATACCGGCCTTTCGTCGCACGGCGCCGCTGGTTCGTTCGCCCCGCGCGCTCATGCCGGGTGCCCCTGTTCGTCGGCGCGGTGGCTCGCCGTGAAGTCGTCGGCCAGCGCGATATCGGCGTCGGTGAGCAGGATGCCCGCGTGATCGCCGATCGCGGTGATCTCCATCGGCGCGGCAACCGCCTGCGCCGCACCCGGTTTCAGCTCGAACAGCTCGCGCAGCGCCTCGGCGTAGCTGTCGCCGCCCGGGGTGGAGGCCAGCTGCTTGACCCGCACCGTCGGCGCGTGCAGCAGCTTGTCGACCACCCGGCGCACCGTGCGGGCGACCTCGTCGCGTTCCGGATCGGCCAGGCTGGGCAGCCGCGAATCCAGCCGCAGCAGTTCGGCTTCGACCACCTCGGCGGCGCGCTGGCGTAGCGCGGCGACGGTCGGGGTGACCTCGGCCATCCGCTGGCCGGTCAGGTATTTGGCGAGTTCGTCGGCGACGATCGCGCGGGCCGCGGCGGTGTCGTCGGCGGCCGCGCCCGCGGCCGGATCGCGCTGCAAGGTTTCGATGTCGATGACCGTCACGCCGGGCAGTCCGGCCACGGCGTGTTCGACATCACGGGGCAGGCCGAGGTCGCAGAACACCAACGGCCGCTCCGCCGTGGCGGATTCGAGGCCGCGCTCGCGCTCGGTCAACGCCCGGTGGGTGTCGGCCAGCGTCACCACGTTGCCGACCGCGCCGGTACAGGTGATCACCACATCGGCGAGGGCCATCGCCTCGGTGAGCCTGGACAGCTCCATCGCCTCGGCGGCGACGCCGTAGCTGCCCGCGGTCTCGGCGAGCCGCGCGGCCCGCGCCATGGTGCGGTTCACCACGATGATCCGCCCGATGCCGGCCCGCGAAAGATGGGCCACCGCAAGGCTGCCCATCGCACCGGCGCCGACGACCACCGCGGTCTGCCCGGCCAGCGGGCCGAGCACGTGCTGCGCACGATCCAGCGCCACCGAGACGACCGACGCGCCGGCCCGGTCGATGCCGGTCTCCGAATGCACCCGCTTGCCGACCCGCAGCGCGTGCTGGGCGAGCTCGTGCAGCGTCCGGCCGACCGCCTGCTGGGCGTCGGCGGAGGCGTAGGCGCCGCGGATCTGGCTGAGCACCTGCTGCTCGCCGATCACCATCGAATCCAGGCCGCTGGCCACCGCGAACAGGTGTTCAGCGGCGGCCTCGCTGTAGCGGACGTAGGCGTGCTTGGTCAGATCGGGCAGCGGCAACCCGGAATGCTTGGTGAGCAGGTCGCCGACCTCGGCGAGGCCACCGTGGAAGGCGTCCACTACGGCGTAGACCTCGACGCGATTGCAGGTGGAGACGATCATCGCCTCGGAGACGTGGCTCGAGGTGAGCATGCGGTCGATCAGCTTGGGCCGGTCGGCGTCGGTGATGGCAACCTTTTCCAGCACCGAGACGGGCGCACTCCTGTGCGAAATCCCGACCAGAAGAACACTCATGCCCGCACCTCGCTAGCGCTCGGCGCGGGCACGCGCGTTGCACGCTGTGTCACGATTCGCTCGCTACGCTCACTCATGGAGTAACCACCGATCCCTTGCTGCTTGGCTCCGTTGCCGTATGCGAGGACGCCGTATGCGCGGCTGCCGAATGCTTGAGTGCCTGATGGATCGCCGAGGTGTGCGCGGTGGGCGCGCGGCGGCTGAGCCGACCTGCGGCGGGGCGCGCGGCCTCGGTGTTCGCCGGAGTCTCGGTGGTCGCGCGGGCCTCGGACGTGTTGTCCGCGTTGCGCACTCGCTCGAACGACAGCATCTGCAGTTCGACCGCGAGATCGACCCGGCGCAGTTCGACCGTCGCGGGGGCGATCAGCTCGCAGGGCGCGAAGCTCAGGATGGATTGCAGCCCCGCCGCGACCAGCCGGTCACAGGCATCCTGGGCCGCGTCGTCGGGCACGGTGATGACCGCGATGGTGGGCTCGAGCGCTTCGACCGCCTCGGCCAGCCCGGCGACATCGCGCACCACCAAACCGGCGACCGACAGGCCGATCACCTCGGGGTGGTTGTCGAAGATGCCGACCACGGTGAAGCCACGCCGCTGGAACCCGCCGTAGCCGACCAGCGCCCGGCCGAGATTCCCGGCGCCGACGAGCACCACGCGGTGTCCCTGCGACAGGCCGAGCACATCCTCGATCCTTGCCCGCAACCTGGCTACGTCATAGCCGACACCCCGTACGCCATTGGGTCCGAGGAAGGAAAGGTCCTTGCGCAACTTCGCCGAATTGACACCCGCCGCGACAGCGAGTTCCTCACTCGATACGATGGCAACACCTTCGTCGGCCAACGTGGCGAGGACCCGGAGATAGGTCGCCAGTCGCGCGACGGTGGCCTGCGGGATGTCCTTCTGCAGAGCCCTGCCGGAGACGCCGCCCGGCGCCTCATGCTGCTCTGTCACGTCGTCGGCTCCTCGTTCCGGCCCGATCGGGTTACGGTTCGTCGCTGGACCTCTGACCCGGGACGGTCCGGTGCCATGGTCGAAGTGTCGGAATGCTGTGTCTTTACGCGGTGGGCCCGCAGCCTCGGCAAGCGGGTCCGCGTGCCACCACCGTAACTGCTTGTGCAGCCCTTCACAAAGTCGGTGAAATTGGCCTCATTTTCCGCCGCGACCAGCGCTGCGGCGGAAACGGACAGTCATCGCTACCGGTCAGCGGCTCAGGTCGGCCCGCAATCGGGCCTCGTCAACGTCGAAATAGCTGTGCTCACGACCGTTGAGCAGCACTACCGGCAACCGGTCACCGAACTCCGCGCGCAGGCCGGGATCGGTGGCCGCGGCCGCGTCGACATCCACCGTCGCGGGCTCGATGCCGTAATCGGCGCAGATCACCCGCAGCTGGTCCAGCGCGGTCGCGCACAGGCCACAGCCGGATCTCGTCAACAGGGTCACCGAAGGTGTGGGATTGGTCATGGCGGATATTAAATCCCCTCGCCACGCCGGGATCGGTGTGCCAGGTACTGCGCTGACTGTCGGCCGTCCCGGTTACTGTGGACGTGGTTCGCGCGACGGGCGGAGGTACTGGTGCCGGAACGATCGAAGGTGGCAAGGGCCGGATTCATCGCGGGACGATTCGGCGAGTTTCCGGCGCGGTGGAATCTGGGTCCGATCGGTCAGGGTCTGCAGGATCAGCTGGCCCGCATCCCGCGCAGCCCCTTCGGCCCCAGCGAGGAAGAGCTGCGGGCCAACCTGGCCGGTGAGGCCAGTGCGGACGCCGCATTGTCGTTGCACGACGCCGAATTGGCGCTGGCCGAGACGGACGAGACCGGCCCCGAGGTGCCGCGCGACCTGACCGCGGCGGCGTTCTTCGATGTGGACAACACCATGGTGCAGGGCGCGTCGATCGTGCATTTCGCCCGAGGTCTGGCCGCGCGCAAGTACTTCAAGACTTCCGATCTCGTCGATGTCGCCTGGAAGCAGGTCAAGTTCCGGGTCACCGGGCGGGAGAACAGCTCCGACATGGTCAGCGGTAAGGAGAAGGCGCTGGCGTTCATCGCCGGGCGCCCCACCGCCGAACTGGCCGCGCTCGGCGAGGAGATCTACGACGAGATCATCGCCGACAAGATCTGGCCCGGCACCAGGGCGCTCGCGCAGATGCACCTGGACGCGGGCCAGCAGGTCTGGCTGGTCACCGCGACCCCGGTCGAGCTGGCCCAGGTGATCGCCAAGCGGCTCGGACTCACCGGCGCGCTCGGTACGGTGGCCGAGAGTGTGGACGGCACGTTCACCGGACGGCTGGTCGGCGACATCCTGCACGGGCTCGGCAAGGCACACGCGGTGCGCACGCTGGCGATCCGAGAAGGGTTGAACCTCAAGCGTTGTACCGCGTACTCGGACAGCCACAACGACGTGCCGATGCTGTCGCTGGTCGGCACCGCGGTCGCGATCAACCCCGATTCGGACCTACGTGAAGTAGCGAAGAACCGGGGCTGGGAGATCCGCGACTTCCGCACCGGTCGCAAGGCCGCGAAGATCGGCGTGCCGACGGCCCTGGCGCTCGGCGCGGCAGGCGGCGCCGTCGCGGCCGCGGTCACCCGCCGCCGCGACCACTGAACTCCCCCGCCCGGTAGCGCACCCGGCGGTCCGGCGAACGCCGGAAACCAGTGCGGCCGAGGGGTTTACCGACTGGTGCCCGGCGTTCGCCGGACCAACGGGGTCGCTACCGTCTGGTGCTGGTGGACTCCGTTCCCGAAACGATCACGAGCGCCTCAGCCGGTGAAAGGGTTGCGGCGCTTGGTGAGCAGCTTGTACAGCGTCGACTGGATGGTCTCGCGGACCTGGTCGGTCACCTCGAACATGGTCATCGGGTCGTCGGCCGCCTCCGGCTCGTAGCCGGTGGTCGGGATGGGGGCGCCGAACTCGATGTACCACTTCGACGGCAGCGGCAGCACGCCCAGCGGGCCGAGCAGCGGGAACAGCGGCGTCACCGGGAAATACGGCAAACCGAGCAGCCGGGCGAGCGGCTGCAGATCGGCCAGCTTGGGGTAGATCTCCTCGGACCCGACGATGGAGCACGGGATGATCGGCACGCCGGTGCGCACCGCCGCGGCCACGAAACCGCCGCGACCGAACCGCTGCAGCTTGTAGCGATCGGCGAACTGCTTGCCGACGCCCTTGAAGCCCTCTGGGAAGACACCGGTGAGCTCGCCGGAGCGCAGCAATCGTTCGGCGTCCTCGCGGCAGGCCAGCGTGTGCCCCGCCTTGCGGGCGAGCGAACCGAGCACCGGGGTTTCGAAGATCAGGTCGGCGGCCAGCAGGCGCAGCGCCCGCTGCTTCGGGTGCCGGTCGTGGATGGCCAGCTGCAGCATCAGCCCGTCCAGCGGAATGGTGCCCGCGTGGTTGGCCACGATCAGCGCGCCGCCCACCTCCGGAATGTTCGCCATGCCACTGACCTGCACCCGGAACCACAGCTCCGACATCGGGCGCAGCGCGGGCAGCAGCACCGACTCGAGCAGGTGCTCGTCGAAACCGAACTCGTCGACCTGGTAGTCGCCGGTGATCCGGCGGCGGGCGAAGTCGGCGGTCTTGCCGATCTGCTTGCCGATCGCGCCGCGCACCAGGTCCGACAACGACTGTGGCGCAGGCGGTTCGGCGGCGGCCAAGCGTTCGGTCAGCGAGGTCACCGGGCTGGGCGCTTCGCCGTGTACCGGCTCCGGCCAGCGCCGCGCGGTCGGCCGATGACGCGCCTCGTCCTGCACGTCGTGGAGGTGGATGACTTTCGCTACGTCGTTCATTGCTGTGCTCCCGTACCGGCCCCGAGCAGGCCGAGCAGTTTGTTCTCTGCGGCATCGATCCACGCGGGATCGACTACGGGCCGCAACGCTGCGCCCCCGATGAAGTCGTCGAAGGCCTGCACCGTGGTCCAGCGCGGCACGAACCCGAGTTCGGCCCGCATCCGGGTGGTGTCCAGGCCACAACCGAAATGGAAATAGTCGAGCTGTTCGCCGGAGAATTCGCGCATCACCGGACCCATCAGCACCCGGCCCGCGGTGCGGAACAGCGCGAACGGCACCGGTAATTCGATCCGGCCTGCCCGCCGGACCGCTTGGGACAGGGCGAGCGCGCCGTCGCCCGCGATGTTGTAGGTACCGCCGCGTCGGGTCAGCGCGGCATGCGCCAGCGCGGCGACCGCGTCCTCCTCGTGCAGCAGCTGGATGCGCGCGTCACGGCCGAACACCGTCGGCGTGATCGGTGAACGCAGATACTGCACGCCGCGGCCGGCCAGCCGCGGTCCGACGATCGGCGCCAGCCGCAGAATCGTGGTGGCGATATCCGGGCGACGGCGCCCCAGCCCGCGTAGGAATCCCTCGATGTCGATCATGTCGCGCGCGAACTCACCGCGTGGCGGGGTGCGCGCGCTCATTTCCTCAGTGAATTTCGCGGGGTCCTTCGCGCTGCAGCCGTACACGGCCGACGAGGAACGCACGACGACCGTGCGCACCGTCGGCGCCTTCTGGCACACCGCGAACAATTGCATCGCGCCGAGCACGTTGAGGTCCTTCATCACCGGCCGCCCGGCACCGGCCGGCGGCCTGGCCAGCACCGCGGCGTGCACCACGGTGTCCACCGCACCGCCGTCGATCACCTTGCGGATCAACGGATTTCGGATGTCCGCGCGGACGAATTCGGCACGGCCCATGCGCCGCTGCAACTCTCGGCTCGGGGTCATCGTGTCGACGGCGATGATGCGTTCGATGTCGGGGTCCTGCGCGAGACGAGCGACCACGTTGCCGCCGAAGAAGCGACTGGCACCGGTCACCAGCACCACCTTCGGCGTGTGTCCGTCTCGAGCGTCAGAAGCCACCGGCACCGCATCCCACCTTGGCAAGCCCCCATTTCATTTATTTCCCCGGTTCCTAGGGTAGCCGCTGCGTTCACGGGTTCCGTTGGGATTAACAAGGATCTAACGATGACTTCGGTCACCTGATACACGGCGTAGTTTCAAAATTCAGTATTTCAAACAAAAAGGCCCGCCACCTACTGGTGACGGGCCTTCGAGCTGACGCGCAGCGCTTACTTGCCGAGTTTGCGCCGCTGCACGCGTGTGCGGCGAAGCAGCTTGCGGTGCTTCTTCTTCGACATGCGCTTGCGGCGCTTCTTGATCACAGAACCCATAGGGTTGTTCCTCGCGTCTCTCTACTCGGCGCGCACGCTACACACGTACGCCAACTGACCGGTCGCTCGGCAAGCCTCACGCCCAGTGTCCGCGCCGCCGGGTACCACCGGACACCACAAAGCGATGCCACCGGCGGGCGAACACGAACCGAGGGTCCATCGTACCGGCACGTCCAGCTAGCTTCGAAACCGCCTGATCCAACGCCGCCGGACCCGGTCCGTCGGCGGGCCGCACCCCGTGGAGCGCGGTGGGATCAGTCGTTCATCCGGCGTCGAAGTAGGACGTCTCCAGATAGTCGTGTACCGCTTTGGCGTGTACCCGGAACGAACGACCCACCCGCACCGCGGGCAACTCACCGGAATGCACAAGCCGGTACACCGTCATCTTGGACACTCGCATCAGGCTCGCCACCTCGGCGACCGTGAGGAACTGAGTGCCGCCGAGCATGGGTTGACCCTGCGACCCGGAACCACCTTGCGTCCGGGAACCAGCCCGGGCGCCTGAGGGACCTGAGCCACTCGAACTTCCTGAGCTACTTGCAGACATCTTGTTAGACATCATTGCACCATTGACCTCCGGCACGTCCGCGCCGCCGGCTTCCCCACCGGCGGAACAGACACGCACGTGCTCCTTGAAGCTTAGCGGGACCAGTGGTGTTACTGCGACGGGAGTGAGAAATCAGCTTTTCCCTTCGGAAACCAACCGGTCGCGCGCTGTTAGTCTGCGGCGGTCCCCTGCTCGGCGGAACGCTGCTTCGCGGCGTGCAGCGCCTCCAGGAAGGCCGAACGGACCCCGCCACGCTCGAGCTCGCGGATCGCGGCGGCGGTGGTGCCCGCCGGTGAGGTGACCGCGGCCCGCAACTCCACCGCGCTCTGCTCGGACTCGTCGAGCAGCGCCGCCGCGCCGACCATGGTCTGCACCACCAGCTGGGTGGCCACCTCGCGGGTCAGGCCGAGCCCGACGCCCGCGTCCACCATGGCCTCGACGACCAGGAAAAAGTAGGCGGGCCCCGAGCCGGAAACCGCGGTGACCGCGTCCATCTGCGACTCCGCGACGGTCACCACCTTGCCGACCGCGCCGAGCACCTCGGTCACCAGCTCCAGCTGCGGCGGTCGCGTGTGCCGCCCCGGTGCGATGACGCTCATGCCCTGGCCGACCAGCATCGGGGTATTCGGCATCACCCGGACCACCGGGAAACCGGCGGGCAGCTTCGCCTCCAACCGCGCCGTCGGCACGCCCGCGGCCAGCGAGACGAGGATCTGGTCCCGATCGTTGCCCACGCTCGGATCGTCGCTGAGGGCGGCCTTGCCCAGCGCGGTCATCACCGCGTCCACGTCCGCGGGCTTGACCGCGACGACCAGCAGGTCCGCACCGACCGCGGCATCGGCCACCGAATCGGTCACCCGCACGCCGAAGCGCTCGGCGATCTGCGCACCGCGCTCCGGAAAGGTCTCGACGACAACCAGGTCCTTCGCCAGCCGCCCCGATTCGAGCAGACCCGCAATAAGCGCCTCCCCTATGCGCCCGCCACCGATAACCGCAATTCTCGTCATGGGGGTTAAGGCTAGACGGCACTCATCGCTGCGGAATCAGCGCCAGCTGGCGGCTCTGTGCGACCACGGCGCCCGTGCTGTCGAGCACCAGCTGGTCCTCGTCGAACATGCGGCCGCCGACCTCGTGGGTGGTCGCGATGACGCGCAGCCAGCCGGGGGCGGGCTTGCGGCGCAGGAAGCTGACCATCTGGACGGTGGGCGACCAGCCGTAGTGGCCGAGGTTGTACGGGACCGGCGGGCTGATGTCGGTGGCCATCATCGCGAAGAACATGGCGACGTCCGGGTCCTGCTCGTCGGCGGGCCGCGGGCGCATCCACAGGCGCAGGCGCGGTTCGGCGGTTTCGCCGTCGAGGAAGCGGGCCCACTCGCGGTCGATGTAGAGGTCGGCGGCCTGGCCGACGTGCACGACCCGGCCCATCGGGGAGCCCGGCTGGTAGCCGACCGCGTCGGCCGGTGGCTCGACGGGCATGTCGCTGTGCTCGCGCGCGAACCGCGGCTCGGCGTCGTCGAGGTGGCCGAAGGTGAGGGCGGTGCGCACCAGCGTGCGGCCGTTCTGGATCAGGTTCACGTCGGCCAGGCAGATCTGACGGCCGATCTTGCGGATGTGCACCTCGTACTCGACGTCGCCCGGATCGGGTGCGCCGAGGAAGTCGGAGCTGGCGACGATAGGCGCCATGTCGGCCAGCGCGGGATCGGCCGTGCGCAACCATTTCAGGCCCGCCGACGCGCTGGCCGCGACCATGGTGCCGCCGTGCACCTTCCTGCCGATCGTCCAGGTCTTACCGATGGTGCCCAGGTAGCTGCCGGTATCGGGAATGTTCGGGGCCAACTCGGTCAACGTGAGTACCTGGCTGAACGGGGCATCGGTCGCGGTGACCTGTGTCAGTCCCAGCTCCGTTGTCATCGTCACTCCTGTCGTCCAGCTGCCGCGTCGGCGATCAGGCTTGCTGATACGCGGCGTTCGTACAGCGTAGAACGAGCGGGCTCCGCACGCGCATTCCCCTCGGCCGGACGGCGGCGACTTGCGTCACAGTCCCGAATCAGGCGTAGCGCCGAATCAGGCGTGCCGGGCCGAGGTCGGCGCGGGCGCGGTCTGGCCGTTGAGATGCAGCCGCGCGAAGGCGAGGGTGCGGTGCAGCATGGCCGCGCGGGCCTGCGTGGTCCGGGCGTTCTGGGTGTTGATCTCGGCGACCGCCTGACCGGCGAAACCGTTGCGTACCAACGTGTCACACACCTCGACGCACGGCTGGGTGCCTTCGCCGGGGACCAGATGCTCGTCGTGCGCGGCGCCGCGGCCGTCGGCCAGATGCAGGTGCGCCAGGCCCTGGCCCATCCGGGCGGCCAGCGCCAGGGGGTCCGCACCCGCGGTGGCGGTGTGCGAGAGATCGAGGGTGTAGTGCTCGAAACCGGTGTCGGTCGGGTCATAGGACGGACTGAACGCGGTGAGCCCGACGCCCGGCCCGCCCCGGCGCTCCAGCCGTTTGACCGAGCGGGCGCCGCGCCCGAACAGGGTGTCGGCCCGCATCGGGAACATGTTCTCCACCGCGACGATGACCGGGCTGTGTTCCTCGAGCTCGGCGACCTGCTCGGCGAAGTTCTCGGCGTAGCGCCGCTGCCAGCGGAACGGCGGATGCACCACCACGGTGCGCGCACCGAGTGCCTCGGCGGTGCGCACGCTGCGCTCGAGCTTGGCGACCGGATCCGAGCCCCACACCCGCTGCGAGATCAGCAGGCACGGCGCGTGGATCGCGATCACCGGCACGTCGTACTTGCGGGCATAGGACTGCACGGTGGCGATGCTCTGGCTGGCCGGTTCGGCCCAGACCATCAATTCGATGCCGTCGTAACCGAGTTCGGCCGCGTACCGGAAGGCCGCCTCGGTGTTCTGCGGGTACACCGACGCGGTGGAGAGCCCGACGAGGATCTGGCGCCGATCCGGCGCACCCTCGGACTCCCCCGGCGTGACCGCCGCGGGTCGCGCCCCGGCAGCGGGGGCGCGGTGCACCCTGGTCTGGTCTGCCTGTCCGGTTTTCCCCACTGGCGCTCCCTGCCTCAGTTCGTACTGAGCAGAAAGGCTAGCGGCCCCAGCGTGACGAATACGCCGACAACGACAGCAATCACAGTGCTCAGCACGTCGTCGGTCCGGCGCAGGATCCGTACCAGCGCCACCAGACCGAGGATCACGATCATCGCCAGGGCCAGCGCCACCCAGGGGAGCATCTCCCACATCCGCTCGAAACCCTTGAACAGCAGCATGCCCGCGACGGCCGCGCCGGTGCTCTGACCACCCAGGATCATCCACTGGCGGCGGTTGGCGTCGTACTCGGCCTTCCTGGCCGCCCGGGCCGACCGGCGCGGCGTGGCGTGTTCGGACTGCTCGTCCTCGTCGAGGTCGTCGAGGTCGTGCTCGGCGTCCAGGTCGACCGGCTCGAAGAAATCGGTCTTGCCGTCGTACATCTCGAGCTCATCGACCGGGGCGCGGCCCGAATCGCGTTTGCCGCGACCGCGTTTGCCCCGCCCGGCGGCGTCGGCCGCACGTTCGGCGCCCGCGCGTTCAGCCCGCTCGACACCGTCCCTGAGCAGATCGCCCGCGACCGTCTGGCCGGAAACGAGCTGCTGATCCTGGCTGGCCAGCGACCACGCGGCGGTCGAAATACCCTCGACCTCGGGCGGCGGGTCATTGCGTTGTGGCGCATCGGGTTTGCGTCTTCGCGCCGACCAGGCGGGCAGGGCGCCCTCGGCGGACCCGTTGCGCTGTGGTGATCTTCGCGGCGGTTCCGGCGGCGGCTCGGGCGTCGGCGCCCACGGTGCCGTGGCTCGCGACTCCGGCAGTTCGGGCTCGTAATCCGCGGCCGACGGCGACCAAGCTGCGGTCGACGGTGCGGCCTCTTCGGCCTCGGCCTCGGCGGCGCGACGGCGGGCGGCGCGGCCGCCGGTGGCGCCGTTGCGCTCGGCGCGGCCGTTGGTCGCGCCCCGTCCACCCGGGTCGGGCGCGGCGACCTCACGCAGCGGGCGCACCTCGGTGGTGGCGTCGTCGTGGTCGTCCTGCCTGCGGCGGCGACCGGAGCGCGGCGGCGGGGGCTCGTCGGCTACCGGGTCGCTCGCGTAGGGATTGGGCGACGGCGCGTACGGATTGGGTGACGGCGCGTACGGGTTGGGCGAGGGGGCGTACAGGTCGTCGACCGGCGTGCGCGAGGACAGCGGATCGGCGGGGGCGCCGTGCCGCGAGGCCGGCATCTCCCGGCCGGGCATCACCCGGTTGGATCGGCCCGGCAACGGGTCGGCGGCCGGCTCGGGCTGGGCGTACGCGGCGAGCGGGTCGTACATCGAGATCGGCCCGGAGATCGGTGAATACGCCGCGGGGTCCGGCGCGGGTGGCGCGTATGAGACAGGTTCCGGCGCAGGCGGTTCGTAGGCCGGGGCCTCGTAGACCGGTTCGTCGGGCACGTCGGCGTCGGGCGCGGCGTGCGAGGAGTGACCGCTGCCGATGACAGGCATGTCACCGGTCAGCTCGGCCACCGAGATCCCGCGACCACCGCGGCGGCGTCGGCCACCACCCGCGGAAGACGCGCCCTGCTGCCCGTTGCGGGCCAGCAGCTCAGCGACCGATAGCTGTTTGGAATCATCACTCATGACTGCACCTCGCTGGCGCTCGGCTCCGTCACGAGCGAAGCACGCTGTAACACGATTCGTTCGCTGCGCTCACTCATGACTGCACCTCACCGGTACGCCCACTCATGACGACACCGTCCCTATCGGCCCCGGTAGCACGGCAGCATTGAGCACCGGGTCGCCGCTGTCGGTCGCCGGGCCCGGTAAGCAGGTTGCTCGGGGTCCGCCATTCATGTCGGTATCCAGTTTGCGCAGGATCAGTCCTTCTCGCAGCGCCCATGGACAAATCTCCAGGGATTCCAGCGATAGTGCCCGCATACTCGCCTCCGCGACCAATGCGCCAGCCACCAATTGCTGTGACCGATCGGAACTTACGCCTTCCAATTCTGCACGGTCCGCGGCCGTCATCCGCGAGATGAACGCAATCAGCTGGCGCAGACCTGAGCTGGTGAGTGTACGGCGCACCCGCGGGCCCGCCGCCGAGGGTGCCGCTCCGGTCAGCCTGGCCAGCGAGCGGAAGGTCTTCGAGGTGCCGACGGCCAGGTCCGGTTTACCGGCGTCGAGCAGCTGTTTGGCGGGCAGGGTGAGCTCCGCGTCGAGCCAGTCGCGCAGCACATTGACCCGGCGCTTGCCCGGCGGATCCTCGCGCAGCCACTCTCTGGTCAACCGTCCGGCACCGAGCTGCAGGGACAGCGAGACATCGGGTTCCTCGTCGCCGCCGTTGGTCATTTCCAGCGAGCCGCCGCCGATGTCGAGATTGAGGATGCGCCCCGCGCTCCAGCCGAACCAGCGGCGCACCGCGAGGAAGGTCAACCGCGCCTCGTCGACGCCGGAGAGCACCTGCAGATCGACGCCGGTCTGCGCGCGGACCCGGGCGAGCACGTCCTCGGAATTGGTCGCCTCGCGCAGCGCGGAGGTGGCGAACGGCATCAGCTCGACGCACCGGGAAGTCTCAGCGATGCTGGCGAATTCGGCGACCGTGGCGATCAGCCGCTGGGCGCCCGCCTCGGTGATCCGGCCCTCGTTATCGATGTTCTCCGACAGCCGTAAAGTGGCCTTGGTAGAGCTCATCGGCATGGGGTGACCACCCCGATGCGCGTCCACCACCAGCAGGTGGACGGTATTGCTTCCGACATCGAGTACCCCAAGCCGCACAAGAACACGGTACTGGGTGATCCGGTCCTATAGGTTAAGCGACTGAACTGTTAGCGTTCCGAGGTGTGACGGTAGGCGCATCAGCGAGTGGGCCGGCGCGGCCCCGACCAGCGGGGAAGATCGATCCGAGTCCCGAAGTCGACATGGATTTCCCCCGCGAATGGATCGAGTTCGTCGATCCAGCAAACGACGAGCATCTGATCGTCGCGGATCTGACCTGGCTACTGTCGAGCTGGACGTGCGTCTTCGGCACCTCGGCCTGCCAGGGCATCATCGCCGAGCGCCCCGATGACGGGTGCTGCTCGCACGGCGCGTTCCTGTCCGACAAGGACGACCGCAAGCGCCTGCAGAACGCTGTGAAAATGCTCACACCAGCGGATTGGCAGCTGATGGGCGAGGCGACCGACGCCGCGGGCAAGGTCACCAAGAAGGGCTACCTGGAGCTCGACGAGCTCGAGGACGAGCCCGCGCTGCGCACCCGCCGGTTCGACGGCGCGTGCATCTTCCTCAATCGGCCCGGCTTCGCGGGCGGTGTCGGCTGCTCGCTGCACTCCATGGCGCTGCGCCGCGGCATCGAACCGCTCGAGGTGAAGCCGGACGTGTGCTGGCAGCTGCCGATCCGGCGCACCCAGGAGTGGGTGGACCGGCCCGACGGCGTGCAGATCCTGCGCACCACGGTCACCGAGTACGACCGGCGCGGCTGGGGTGCCGGCGGCGAGGACCTGGACTGGTACTGCTCCGGCTCGCCCGATGCCCACGTCGGCACGCGACCGGTGTGGCAGTCCTACGGTCCGGAACTGAAGGAGCTGCTCGGCGCTCCGGCCTACGACGAACTGGCCAGGCACTGCAAGCGTCGAGCGGGGCTCGGCCTCATCGCGATTCATCCTGCGACGGTGCACGCGGACCGGATGCGCGACAGTTCGAACACCGCGACCGGGTGAGCCCCTCGGAATGCGAGCTTGCACCCCGTTCACCTGTAGGGCATGCGATCTTCACCCGTTTGCGGTTTGATGTGCGGTCATGTCCAAGAAAGTTTTGACCCTGGCCGCCGTTTCCCTCGGCGCCGCACTCTGTCTCCCCGCCATCGCGCACGCCGAGCCGAACGGTGATCCCGCCAAGTACGCCGATTTCACCGCCGACTTCCTGCCCGCCAACACCCCCGACGCCATGAACGCCGCCAAGGTGGGCAAGAACCTGATCATGAGCCCGTACGGCACCTCGCGCACCATCGCCTGCCGCGGCACCAACGCCGCGGACGTCTACGACTGCATGCAGGAAGACGACCTGGGCTGGATCTCGTTGCGCAAGATCGACGTCCCCGGCGTCGGCCCGACCTGGACCTACCTGCCGTAAAAACTAGAACTGCATAACGAAACTACGGCCGAGGGCTTCGCAGCGCCCTCGGCCGTAGCTTTGTCAGCTCACGCTTCGAGTTTGTAGCCCAGTCCGCGGACCGTGACCAGATGTTCCGGCTTGGCCGGGTCTGCCTCGATCTTCGAGCGCAGCCGCTTCACGTGCACGTCGAGGGTTTTGGTGTCGCCGACGTAGTCGGCGCCCCAGACGCGATCGATCAGCTGGCCCCGGGTGAGCACCCGGCCGGAGTTGCGCAGCAGGTATTCGAGCAGGTCGAATTCCTTGAGCGGCAACGTCACCGGCTTGCCGTTCACCAGCACGGTGTGGCGGTCCACATCCATCCGGACGGGGCCCGCTTCCAGCACGCCGCTCTCATTGGTGCCGTCCAACTCGTCGCCCGCGCCGCGGCGCAGCACGGCCCGAATGCGCGCGATCAGCTCGCGCGCCGAGTATGGCTTCGTCACGTAGTCGTCGGCGCCGAGCTCCAGCCCGACCACCTTGTCGATCTCGCTGTCCCTTGCCGTCACCATGATCACCGGTACGCCGCTGCGGGTGCGCAACTGCTTGCACACGTCCGTGCCGCTCATGCCTGGCAGCATGAGATCGAGCAGCACGATGTCGGCACCGGACCGATCGAACTCGGCGAGCGCGGATGGTCCGTCACCGACAACGGTGACCTCGAAACCCTCCTTGCGCAGCAGGAACGCGAGCGGATCGGCCAGCGACTCCTCATCCTCGACGATCAACACACTCGTCATCTGCGTGCCTCCACACCATTGGGTCGGCCCGGCCCCGAGGGGCGCGGGCTTGTTTCTCTCATGCTCACCGTCGGACCGGCGGAATCCTCTTCTCCGTCGGCCTCGTGGTGGGCAGGTATTCGCAGGGTGAACGTCGAACCGGTGCCCAGCTTGCTCCACAACGTGATCTCACCGTTGTGGTTGGCAGCCACGTGCTTGACGATAGCCAGGCCGAGGCCGGTACCGCCGGTGGCGCGCGAGCGGGCCTTATCGGACCGGAAGAAACGTTCGAACACCCGCTCTTGGTCTTCCTTGGCGATACCGATGCCGCGATCGGTCACCGCCATGGCGACATGGTCGCCGCGTAGGGAACGGCTCACCGACACGTGTGAGCCGGCCGGTGAGTACGCTATCGCGTTCTCCACCAGGTTCGATAGGGCTGTGACCAGCAAGGTTTCGTCGCCGAGCACCTCGAGCCCGCTGGGCCGGTCGGTGCTGACGGTGATGCCCGCGGCCTCGGCGGCGGTGCGCGAGCGGTCCACCGCCTGCATCACCACGGTGTCCACGTCGACCACTTCGAGCTCGGGCAGCTTCTCCGCACCCTGCAGCCGGGACAGCGCGATGAGTTCGGTCACCATTTTGCCGAGCCGCCGCGATTCGCCGAGTACCCGCTGCCCGAAGTGGCGCACCGCCTCGGGATCCTCGGCGGATTCGAGCATGGCCTCGGCCAGCAGGCTCATCGCGCCGACCGGGGTCTTGAGTTCGTGGCTGACGTTGGCCACGAAGTCGCGCCGGGTGGCCTCCATCCGGGCTTGCTCGGAGTCGTCGTCGGCGAAGAGCACGGTGAAGTTGGTGTCCTCGCGCGATAGCTGGCGGGCCACGCCACGCACCGCGATGCGGCCGCGGCCGGGCACCGGATTCTTCGCGGTGAGGTCGAACTCGGCGGACTCGCCGGTGGCCAGCACCTTCTCCACCGCGGCCCAGGCGCGCTCGTCGAGCAGGCGGTTGCGGACCAGGCCGAGCTCTTCGGCGCGCGGATTCACCAGCACCACGTCGCGGTACTCGTCGACCACCGCGATGCCGCTCTCGGAGGCGAGCACGATCAGGTCGAGCACCTGCGACATCGTCAGGCCGGAGTCGGCCTGACGCCTGGCCTGCTGCCTGGCGTTCATATAGGGGATAAGTAGCCCGCCGACTGCCAGACCTACGACAGCCGCAAGGACTGCCAGTAGCACGGCTTGCGGAACACTCACACTTGAATCGTACGGTCGCGTAGGACGTATCCAACTCCGGGTGCACGATGTTTCGTGCAGGTCATAGCTACTTACGACCCTGTTAGCCCGCCGTTTACGTACTGTTACGCCGCTCCGGGACTTCAGGCCGGATTCAGGTGCGGTGTGCGTGCCGTCGGCGGGCGGCGGAGGGGTCGTCGAAGGAGTTAGCTGGTACCCGGTGAGTTACCCATGTGCCGGCGAGATCACTGGTCTTCCATTTTGCTTACGAGCTCAGTCGTCTTCGTCGGGGCCGGCGAGCCCTGCGCTGACGGCGGGGCCATGTTTGTCCACCCATTCGCCGAGGGCGTAGATGGGGGTGAGCAGGTCTCGGCCTGCTTCGGTGAGGCGGTATTCGACGCGGGGCGGGGCCTCGGCGTAGCGGTGGCGTTCGATGAGGGTCATCCGCTCCATCCGGCGCAGGGTCTGCGTCAGCATCTTCTGGCTGATGCCGCCGATCGACGCGCGCAGGTCGCTCGGGCGCATCGGGCCCTCGCGGAGCATGTAGACGACGACCGGTAGCCAGGAGTTTCCGAAGACGTCGACGCCCATCCGGGCCGGGCAATCGGACTCGAAGTCGCCGTAGGGCGTGAACTCCACCCGTTCGGCGGTGATCGGCTCGGCGTGCACGGCGGTCATGCCACCAGCATGCCAGCGTTGTTGGGCACCCGCAGGTGCCTATCGATCTTCCTAGCGTTTGTACCGAGACCTTTCGAGCTAGGAGTGGATATGCGAATCGGAATCATCGGCGCCGGGGCGATGGCGCGGGCGCTCGGCGGTGGATGGGTCGCGGCGGGTCACGAGGTCCGCATCGGTGCCAGGTCGTCGGCCGCGGCCGCGGAGTTGGCGGCCGCGATCGGGGCGCAGGCCGGAAGTATTCGCGACGCCGCGGAGTTCGGCGAGGTGGTGTTGCTGGCGCTGCCGGTGGACGCGTTGGACGAGGTGTTGCGGACGGTCGACGGGCTGCTCGACGGGCGGACCGTGGTCGACTGCACCAATGCTTACGAGCCGGACGCGGCCGCGCCCGAGGGGGCGACGGCGTTCGTGCTGTCGGAAGAGGCTGTCGCCGAACGCATCGCGGCGGCGGCGCCGACGGCGCACGTGGTGAAGGCGTTCAATCTGTGCGCGGCCGAGGTGTGGGAGTCGGATGCTCGCGTGTTCGAGCAGCGCAGGCTGGGGGTGCCGCTGTGCGGTGACGACCCGGACGCGCTGGCCCGGGTGGCAGCCCTGGTCGAAGATCTGAAGCTGCAACCGGTTTCGGCAGGCGGGCTGCATCGCGCCAAGTATCTGGAGGCCGTGTCGGTGTTCACCGTCGGGCTCTGGTTCGCGGGCGAGGACGCGCGCGCCATCTTCCCGCCGCTGGAGGCGGCGTTCGCCGTGGTGGATCAGTAACCGGTGCACCCGGCCTGAGCGGGCACTATTCGCTCATACCCCGCGGGATAGAGCTTTGATGGGCGATAAGTGCACGCTCAGACCGGGTTACGGTTTACCAGCCCGGGTTTCCGCGCACCGGGATATTCACGAAACTTGGCTGGTTCTGGTCCAGCAGCAGGTGCTGCGGGCGCAGACCGCTCTCCACCAGCAGCGGGGTCGGCGGGAGGCCCTTCGGGAAGTTGCCCGCGTAGACGTCGACGCGCAGCCGGTGGCCCGGTTGCAGCACCGCCTCGATGCCCGGCACCGAAATGTCCAGGGCCGTCGGCTGTCCCGGCACCGTCGGCTGCCTGCTGTCCAGTGACAGGTCGGGCACCGGGTCGGTGTAGTCGCCGTTCGACAGGCGGGTGCTGCGGGCCTCGTCGATGACGCGCAGCGAGGCGACCAGCTGTCCCGAGGACAGCACCGTCGACTGTCCGTCGGGCGCAACGTCGTTCACCGTGGCGACCCAGTAGCCGTCGGTGGCGTCCTGAATCGTATTGAGCCGCACCGCGATCGGGCCGGAGATGGTGGTCGGCTCGGCCACCGGCGCACTGGTGAAGGTCAGCCCGTTGAGTTCCTGGATCCGCGAATCGATCCCGCAGGCATTGATGATCGAGAGCACACCGATGGTCTGCTGGGCCGCGTCGCGCGAGCACAGGCCGGTCAGGCCCGGCGCGACGGTGAGCCGGTCCACGCTCGGACTCGGCGCGGCGAACAGCGAGCCGTCGTGCACGCTGGTCGCGGTCCCGCTCGGCACGGCGGACAGATACATCCGGCGATGCTCGGCGCCCGGCTGCGGGAACGAGGGCGCGGTGATCCAGCCGCCGCCCTGCTGCCGGACGGTCACCGGGCCGTATTCATCGATGCCGTTGTCGATGCCCTTGAGCCACTTGTCGAACCAGGCGCGCTGCAGCACGTCCATCCGCGGCGGCAGGCCGGGACGACCGGACTCGTTGCCGTTGCTGATGTGGTAGCCGTCGCCCACGAACAGCTGCTTCTGCCCGGGCGGCAACGGAATCCGCCGATACACGTCGGCCTGTGAATTGACGAACACGTCGTGCCAGCCGCCGGTCACGAAGGTGGGCACGGTGATTCGGGTCGGGTCGGTCTCCCAGGCCTGCCGGAACGAACTGTCGGAGTGCAGCACCTCCTGCACCTTGGGGCTGAGCTGATTGATATCCGGCGTGATCAGCACGTTCACCAGCGCGTCGACGAAGGTGAACGGATCGGCCAGCCGATCCATCAGCCACTTCATGTCGAACTGGCCGCGCAACACCGACGCCAGGTCCGGCACCAGCTTGCCGCCGTTGACCGCGGCGAGCCACGCGGGCATGAAGGTGATGCCGAAGCCACCACCGGGTGCGACCAAGTCGCGGAACGGATTCCGGCTCGGCACCACCGGGAAGATCGCCTTCAGCGCGGGTGGGTTCTTCGCGGCGACCTGCAATTGGTTCAGCCCCGAATAGGAGACGCCGTTCATGCCGATGTCGCCGGTGGACCACGGTTGCCGGGCCGCCCAGTCGATCACCTCGACGGTGTCCTGCTGTTCCCGGTAACGCAGCAGGTCCCAGATCCCTTGCGAGAAGCCGGTTCCCCGGACGTCGACGACGACCTGGGTGTATCCGCTCTTGATCAGCTGCCGGTCCACGGTGAAGTTGCGCAGCAGGCCGCCGCCGAGCGCTTTGGTGAGATCGGTGATGCCGGAGAACGGCGTGCCGGACAGGTCGACGTCGCGGGCCACCTGCAGCACCGCGTCCGACAGCCACGGGATCGAGATCATGCTGTCGGCGATCATCGAGCCGAGCTTGGTGTAGGGCGTCATGTTGACGACGGTCGGCGTCGGCGTCGAAATCGGTTGCCCCGCCGCGTCGGCCGGGTGGTAGACGTTCCCCTTGAGCACGGTGCCGTCGCTCATGGTGATCGGCACGTCCCATTCGATGAAGACGTTCGGATACTGCTGCGGGCCGTCCTCGGTCGCGGCCCACGCCGCCCCGGTCGCGCCGCCGTCCGGGCCGACGGGGCTCGCTGCCGCAGAGGGCGAAAGGAAGGGGGCCAAGGCCACCGCCGCGACAACCAAGGCCGCGGTGCGGAGCGCATACCTCATTGAATCCACTCTCTTAGGGGAACGGTTGCTCTCTAACAAAGGGGAGGGAAGCAGAGATCCGCTGGTCCGCGCTGGAAAATCGCGAAAGTTCGTGCATGCTCACAAGCTGTCGCTCGCGAAATCAGCGGTATGCCGAAAACGCGAAAGGGCGCCTTCGCTCGAATCATTCGAAACGAAGGCGCCCTTGCGAGATATTCAGGCCGGCATCACCAGCCGGGGTTTCCCCGCACCGGCACATTCACGAAACTCGGCCGATTCGGATCCAGCTGCACATGCTGCGCCTTCAGCCCGGTATCGAGCAGCATCGGCAGAATCGGCAGCCCCTTCGGGAAATTGCCCGCATAGACATCGACGCGCAGCCGATGGCCCGGCTTCAGCAAAGCCTCGGTGGCGGGCATGGTGATATCGAGAGTCGTCGCCTCACCGGGCACCGTCGGCTGCCGGTGCTCCAGCGAGGTGAACGGCCGCGGATCGGTGTAGTCGCCGTTGGCCGACTTGCTGCTGTTGGCCTCGTCGATCTCGCGCAGCGACGCCATGATCTGCCCGGAGGACAGCACCGTGGACTGGCCGTCCGGCGCGACATCGTTGACGGTGACCACCCAGTAGCCGTCGGCCGCGTCCTGAACGGTGTTGAGCCGCACGGCGATCCGCCCGGACACCGAGGTCGGCTCGGCGACCGGCGCACTGGTGAAGGTGAGCCCGTTGGTCTCCTGGATCCTGGAGTCCTTGGCGCAGCCGTCGATGATCGACAGGATGCCCGCGCTGCCCTGCGCCGCGTCGTTGGAGCACAGGCTGGTCAGGCCGGGCGCGATGGACAACCGCGCGGTGTCGCCGTTGGCGGCCGCGGTGAGCGAGCCGTCGTACACGCTGTTCGCGGTGCCACTGGGGGTGGCGGACAGGTACATCCGCTGATGCGTCGCGGACTGCGCATCGGCGGTCACGCTCAAGTCGGCGAACGAACCGGTGGTGATCCAGCCACCGCCCTGCTGGCGCAACGTGACCGGGCCGTACTGATCGATGCCGTTGTCGATGCCCTTGAGCCACTTGTCGAACCACGCGCGCTGCAACACATCCAGCCGCGGCGGCAAGCCCGGCTTGGCGTACTCGTTGCCCGAATTGACGTGGTAGGTGTTGCCCATCAACAGCTGCTTCTGCCCGGCGGGCAGCGGAATCTCGTTGTAGATCTTCGATTCCGAGTAGGTGAACAGGTCGTGCCAGCCGCCGGTGACGAAGGTCGGCACCTGAATCTTGGACGGATCGCTGAGCCAGCCGTCGCGCGGGCGGGAGCTGCCGGTGAGCAGTTCCTTGGCGCGCGGATCGAGGTCCTCGACGCGCGCGGTGGTGTAGACGTTGAGCAGGACATCCATGAAGGTCAACGGATCCCGCACGCGATCGGCCAGCCACTTGGTGTCGAACTGGCCGTTGAGCACCGACGCCAGATCGGGCACGAGCTTGAGGCCGTTGATGGCGGTCAGCCACAGCGGGATGAAGTTGAAGCCGAAGCCGCCGCCGGGCGCGAGCACGTCGTTCATCAGGTCGCTGCCGGGCACCACCGGGAAGATCGCCTTCAGCGCGGGCGGGTTCTGCTGTGCGGCCTGCACCTGGTTGATGCCGGAGTAGGAGATGCCGTTCATGCCGATGCGGCCGTTGGACCAGGGCTGCCGCGCGGCCCAGTCGATCACCTCGACGGTGTCCTGCTGTTCGCGCTGGCGCAGCATGTCCCAGGTGCCCTGGGAGAAGCCGGTGCCGCGCACGTCGACGACGACCTGGGAGTAGCCGCTCTTGATGAGCTGACGGTCGACGGTGAAGTTGCGCAGCTCGCCGCCGCCGAAAGCCTTGGTCAGATCGGTGACGCCGGAGAGCGGGGTACCGCTCATATCGATCTCGCGGAACAGCCCGAGCAGGGCGTCGGACAGGCCGGGGATGGACTGGGCGTGGTCGGCCAGGTTCGACACCAGTTTGGTGTAGGGCGTCAGGTTGACCACGGTGGGCGTCGGCGTATCGATCGGCCGGCTGGCAGCATCCGCAGGGCGATAGACATTGCCCTTCAACACCGTTCCGTCACTCATCGTGATCGGGACGTCCCACTCGATGTGGATGTTCGGATACTGCTGCGGACCGTCCTCGGCTGCCTGCCAAGCCGCGCCTGCGGCTCCGCCGTCGGGACCGGTCGGGGCCGGTGCGGCCGAAGCGCCGCTGGTGAGGAACGGGACGAGCATCGCGGCGGCAACTGCCGCGACTGTGAACCGCAACGCGTGCTTCATCAGACGTGATCTACCTCTCGGGCTGGTCGAACGCCCAAAGTGTACATACCTACTTGTCGGTAATGACAAGGGGTAACACGTACTGATTCCGAATAGAGGTTCACATATAGCAACCCGAATGGCAATGACTCAGCTAACACGCAGGTAGGGCGCGTTTTGCTAGCAAACTCGAAAAGAGAACCAACGCTTACTGTGCACCACGCTGAACTAGCCATCCAGTACTGGCACTGAGCCGGTCAGTGTGGCGAAGAACACCCTGACCAGTGCAGATCTGCCTCGAGGCCGACTGCCTCAGCAACCATCCGGCTCGACGAGCTGAAATGGCAACGCGCCGCATCCGAACCGGGATGCGGCGCGTTACCGAGCTGAGGATAAGGGCTACTTACCGCCCTGGTTGGCGACGGCGGCAGCGCCCGCGGCGGCCGCTTCCGGGTCCAGGTACTCGCGGGGGCGCACCGGGCGAAGGTTGTCGTCCAGTTCGTAGCGCAGCGGGATGCCGGTGGGGATGTTCAGGCCGGCGATGTCCTCGTCGGAGATCTGATCGAGGTGCTTGACCAGGGCGCGCAACGAGTTGCCGTGCGCGGCGATCAGGACGGTCTTGCCGGTGCGCAGGTCCTTGGAGATGGTGTCCTCCCAGTACGGGACCATCCGGCGCACCACGTCGAGCAGGCATTCGGTCTTCGGTACGTCGATGTCGGCGTAGCGGGCGTCGCCTTCCTGGCTGTACTCGTCGTCCGGGTCGATCGGCGGCGGCGGGGTGTCGTAGCTGCGGCGCCACAGCATGAACTGCTCGTCGCCGTACTTCTCCTTGACCTGCGCCTTGTTCTTGCCTTGCAGCGCACCGTAATGCCGCTCGTTGAGGCGCCAGTCCCGGATCACCGGGATCCAGTGCCGGTCGGCGGCGTCCAGCGCGATGTTCGCGGTGCTGATCGCGCGGCGCAGCAGCGAGGTGTAGACGACATCGGGCAGGATGCCGTGCTCGGCCATCAGCTCCCCCGCCCGCTTGCCCTCGGCGATGCCCTTGTCGGTCAGGTGCACGTCCACCCAGCCGGTGAACAGGTTCAGGGCGTTCCATTCGCTCTCGCCGTGGCGCAGCAGCACGAGGGTGTACGTCATGCGGCCATCTTTCCATGTGCGGAAATTGCCGTCACATCGTTCCCCGGCGGCCCGCGGTCACCGGCTCGGCCAGGTCCACGGGTGTCCTGCGGTCAGCCGAGGTCGTCGATGCCCGCGTCGCCCGTCGCCAGCACACCCGCGCCGACCAGGGTGGCGCCGTTGGTGATCTCGGACAGCACCACGCTGATGTCGCTCAGGAAGTCCAGGCGCGCGTGCACGGCCAGCGCCGCCCGCATCGGATCCCACAGCGGCGCACCGGATTGCGCGAAACCACCGCCGATCACCACGCGGTCCACGTCGAGCAGCGCCGCGGCCGAGGCGATCGCCTGACCGAGCGCGGTACCCGCCCGGTGCAGCGCCGCGAGCGCGATCTCGTTGCCGCGGTGCGCGTCCTCGGCGAGTTGCACGCCGGTGCTGCCCGGCCAGCCCTGCGCGACCGCCCAGCGCACCGAGGACATGCCGCTGGCGACCGCCTCGACACAGCCGAGGCCACCGCACAGGCAGGGCACGTCCCAGCCGGGCACCACGATGTGGCCGATGTGACCGGCGTTGCCGGTGCGCCCGAGGACCACCCGGCCGTCCGCGATGAGCCCGCCGCCGATCCCGGAGGAGACCGTCAGCGCCAACCCGTTCGGCACCCCGCGCAGCGCGCCGACGTGATGCTCGGCCAGCGCCAGGCAGGCGCCATCGATGGCGAATCTGATTGCCGCCGTGGGGAACAGCTCCCGCACCGCGGCGACGATCGCGAAGCCCGATTTCCATTCGGGGATGTTCAGCGGGGCGGTGATGCCGGTGCGCACGTCGACCGGTCCGGCCGAGCCGATGCCAACGGCGGTGATCGTCGCTTCGCCGGCCACCGCGCGCAGCAGGTCGCGACAGGCCGCCCAGACATCTTCGCGCGGCACATTCACCCGGCGCACGTCGCGCACTTCCTTGCCGGTGTGCACCACCCCGGCCGCGAACTTCGTCGCGCCGATATCGAGTGCGAGAACGGTCATCGCGGTTTATCGGCGGTGTCTACCAAGTGTTCGAAGGCGCGCAGGTTTTTCAGCGATTCCCCGCGCGAGACCCGCCACTTCCATTCCTTGCGAATGGATTCGGCGAAACCGAGTTCGAGCAGCACGTTGAAATCGGCGTCGACCGCCTCCAGGATCTGGCCGAAAACGCGGTCGAGTTCGTCGGCGGTGACGGCGTGCGCGGAGATCTGACCGACCAGGTAGATGTCGCCGACCCGGTCCAGCGTGTACGCCACGCAGTAGAGCCTGCGATTGCGGCGCAGCAGGAATTTGTAGACGCCCTCGAAGTTCTCGTCCGGCTTGCGGCAGACGAACGACTCGATGCGCACCCCGTGCTTGCCGACGGTGAGCATCACCGAGGTCTTGAGCTTGCGCTCACCGGGCAGGATGACGACGAACGTCTCCTCACTGGACCGGGTGTATTCGATCTCCCGGTCGCGCAGCGTCTCCTCGATCAGCTGAGCGGTTGCCTGCACCTCGTTCACCGGCGTGCTCCCATCCGGCGCCGCCACAGCGCCCGCGACCTGGCCTGATTCGGTTCCAGGTTAGTGCGTTCACCAGGTACCCACTCGCGCACGTCGGCACGCAGCGCGCCGCTGCCCGCGGCGATCCGGCCCGCGCCGAGGCCGGCCCGCTCGGCCCGGAAATCTGTCAGCGCGGCAGAGTAGCTGGCCAGCAACCCGTCGGCGGTGTGCTCCCAGGAGAAGTTGGCGGCGTGCTCGACCGCGCGCCCGCTCATTCGACGCAGGCGTTCGGGGTCGTCGAGCAGATAGCCCAGGGCACCAGCCCAATCCGGTGTCCGATGGCCGGGCACCAGCAGGCCGCTTTCGCCGTGCCGGACGGCGGTGCCCAACCCGCCGACATCGGCGGCGAGCACCGGGGTGCCGCTGGCCTGGGCCTCGATCGCGACCAGGCCGAAGGATTCGTTGTAACTCGGGACCGCGACGAGATCGGCGGCGCGGTAGACGAGCACCAGCCGGTCCGGCGGCTGCGGCGGCAGGAAGGTGACGCGGTCGGCGATGCCGAGCGCGGCGGCCAATTCGATCAGCGCGTCCGGCCGATCCAGGCCGGTGCCGGAGGGCCCGCCGACGATCAGGACGCGCAGCTTATGGGTGGGATCGGTGCGCAGCACCTCGGCCGCGGCGCGCACCAGCACATCCGGTGCCTTCAACGGCTGGATCCGCCCGACGAACGCGACCACCTGCTCGTCCGCGGCGAGGCCGAGTGCCGCACGGGCCGCGGCCTTGTCGCCCGGCTGATACCGGGTCAGGTCGGCGCCCGGCGGCACCACGTCGATGCGCTCGGGCTCCGCGCCGTACAGCTCGATGAGCTGGCGGGCCTCGTCCGCGGTATTGGCGACCAGCCGATCCGCCTCGGCGATCACCTGCTTCTCGCCGATCTCGCGAGTCAGCGGCTCCGGACAGTCACCGTCGGCGAGCGCGGCGTTCTTGACCGCGGCCAGCGTGTGCGCGGTGTGCACCAGCGGCACCCGCCAGCGGTCCCTGGCCAGCCAGCCGACCTGGCCGGACAGCCAGTAGTGCGAGTGCACGAGATCGTAGTAGCCCGGCAGATGGCGCGCCTCTTGGCGCAGCACTTCCGCCGTGAACGGGCAGAGCTGGGTGGGCAGATCGTGTTTGTCGAGGCCTTCGAAGGGGCCGGCCACCACGTTGCGCACCAGCACGCCGGGGCCCGCTTCTTGCACGGGCGGCAGATTGGAGGCGGTGGCCCGGGTGAAGATCTCCACCTCGGTGCCGCGCCGGGCCAGCTGCAGGGCGGTTTGCAGCACGTAGACGTTCATGCCGCCCGCGTCGCCGGTGCCCGGTTGAGCCAGTGGTGAGGTGTGCACCGATAGCACGGCGACACGGTTCGGCCGTAGGTCCGGGCGTTGACTCACACTATCCATAGTGCACGTTGCATTCCCGGCCTCCATGCCGTCACGCCGCCAAGTGAGAGCTATCACAGACGATTGGTGAACTCACTCACAACTGGGCGGCGACGCCACCTGGGACGACTCGGATTTCCCCAGTCCGGTTCGCCCGATTCACAAGCTGTCGGCGAACATGCTGATCTCGCCTACGAAGCGGGCCGGGTCCTCGATGAACAGCCCGTGCTGCGCACCCTCCCAGAACGAGGCGCGCGCGTCGGGCACCGCCTCGAAGACGTAGCGGCCGTTCTCGATCGGGACCACCGGGTCGGCGGTGCCGTGCAGCACCAAGACCGGAATATCCAGTGCGCGAAGGGTTTCGGTGTTGTCGACGGTGCGGTAGAACAGCGCCTTGCGTACCGCGGGCGCGGTGGCGAGGCTGGTGCCGAACAGACGTTGGGCGTCGGCGCCCTTGTCCGCGCCGGGGCCGGTGTTGGCATTGCCGAAGGCTCCGAACGCGCGCACCGCGCGACCCGCGCTCTCCTCGAAGACACCCGGCATCGCGGCCTGCATCGCGGCGCCGCTCGCCGCGCCGGGCACGCCGCGCCCGATATTGGCCTGCGAACCGGTGAACACGGCGCCCGCGAGCGCGCCGGTGCCGTAGGCCGTCAGGTAGTCGCTGAGCACGATGCCGCCGTAGGACCAGCCGAGCAAGATCGCGCCGGACTCGATGCCCGCCCCCGCCAGCACGGCCGCGACGTCGGCCGCCCAGTTCTTCGGATCGTCGTAGCCCGTGGCGGGCGCGTCGGAATAACCGTGGCCACGCAGGTCGACCGCGATCACCCGGAAGCGGGCGGCGAGATCATCGGCCGCCCGGCCCCAGCAGCGCAGATTCGCCGACCACCCGTGCAACATCACCAGCGGCCGCGCGTCGGCCGGACCGCTCACGCGATAGACGATGTTGGTGCCATCCGCGCTCACCGCGTCCCGTATAGCCATGACGTCAGGCTAACGGTGATCCCCGCAACAGCGCTCCTGTCCGCAAACAGCCTGCATTTAGGATCGCAGACATGAGCACTCGCAGCGCTGTCGTCACCGGAGCCAGCTCCGGCATCGGGGAGGCCACCGCCCGGGAACTGGCCAAGCAGGGCTACCACGTCTACGTCGGCGCCCGCAGGCTCGATCGCCTGCAGCGCGTCGCCGACGAAATCGGCGGCACCGCACTGGAACTCGATGTGACCTCGGACGACTCGGTGCGCGCCTTCGCCGACGCGGTCGAGCGGGCCGACGTGCTGGTCAACAATGCGGGCGGCGCCAAGGGCCTGGCCACGGTGGCCGACGCCGACCTCGACGACTGGCGCTGGATGTGGGAGACCAACGTGCTCGGCACGCTGCGCGTCACAAAAGCGTTGCTGCCCAAGCTGATCGCCTCCGGCGACGGCCTCATCGTCACCATCACCTCGGTCGCCGCCTTCGTCGCCTACGACAACGGCGCGGGCTACACCTCGGCCAAGCACGCCCAGGCCGTGCTGCACCGCACCCTGCGCGGAGAGCTGCTCGGCCGGCCGGTGCGGCTCACCGAAATCGCCCCCGGCGCAGTGGAAACCGAGTTCTCGCTGGTGCGTTTCGACGGCGACGAGGAACGCGCGGCGAAGGTCTACGAAGGTATCGATCCGCTGGTCGCGCAGGACATCGCGGAGATCGTCGGCTTCGTCGCCTCGCGGCCGTCGCATGTGAACCTCGACCAGATCATCGTCAAGCCCCGTGATCAGGCCGACGCGGGACGCTTCGCACGCCGCAACTGACGCGTTATAGCCGAATCGCATTACTCACCGGCGAGGGCTGGTTCGCCGCACAATTGCTGAGTCAACGACGGGCCTCGGCTGCCGTTAGCATCGGATGCTTCGACGTCTACCTCAGATCGGAGTTGTGCGCATGTTCAAGGGGTTCAAAGAGTTCCTGATGCGCGGGAACGTCATCGACCTCGCCGTCGCCGTCGTCATGGGCACCGCGTTCACCACGGTGGTCACCTCGGTCACCAAGGGCGTCGTGAACCCCCTGCTAGCCGTGTTCGGCAGCCAGAACGAGCTGGGACTCGGCGTCCAGTTGATCGCGAGCAAGCCGGCGACCTTCATCCAGGTCGGCCCGATCATCACCGCGTTCATCAACTTCTTCGTGGTCGCCGCCGTGCTGTATTTCGTGCTGATGCTGCCGATGAAGACGATCAAGAACCGCTTCGGCACCACCAAGGCGGCCGAGCCGACCGAGACCGAACTGCTCATCGAGATCCGCGACCTGCTCGCCGAACGCCACGACGCCGTGCGCGCCCAGCGGGCCGCGGACCACGCGATCGAGAACGACCCCGAGCTCGATACCTCGCTGCGCCGCTAGGGCCTGTCGCAAAGTCCGGCCGGATGCCTCCGGGGGCTGCTTCGTCGCCTGGCAAGGCGGAGGAGTTGCCGATACCGGGTTTGTATCGGCGACGACGACAACGCGGCCAGGCGACGAAGCAGCCCCCGGAGGCGCCGGATGGGACTTTGCGACAGGCCCTAGGTCCAGATCGAACGGATCTCGTCGGCCGCGCCCTTGCCCTGCCGCAGCCCCGCGCCGAACACCGCGGTCCAGGCCGACCCGTCGTTGAGGTCCGGCCCGAAGATGTCGAGCGCGACGGGGTCCGGCACGATCCGGGCGACCCGCTGCACGCTCGACGGCATCTTCGTCGCGAAGAGATGGGCGAGCGGCTCGATGAGCACGAGCGTGGACATGCCTTCGGCCAGATCGGCATTCGAGCCGTTGCGCAGCGCGCCGTCGACATAGCGGCGGCCGTCGATGGTGACCGGCGCGGCCATCCCCGGCATCGCGGTGCTCGCCGTGATCACCAGGTGCACGGGGACGCCCTCGGTACCGCGCCACACCTTGGGCGCACCGGAATGAACATCGACGGTCGGGATGAGCAGCCGGGGGTGCGGCCAATCGCCTTCGCCCACCATGGCTTTCAAGCCCTCGATCCGTAACTGTTCGGGCGCGGTGGACGCGTTCAACGTCAGCTCGGCGATGCGCGGCCAGGCCGTCGCGGCGTCCGGGCCGCGGAGCAGTTCGAGCACCTGCGCCGTCACCACCGGATCCACCTGCGGCGCGGGGCCCGCGGCGGTCGGCGGTTCCGCGTGCGCGGCGAGGTCACGTCCGTCGGCCAGCAGCGCCCCGACGATGGCGCCCGCCGAGGTGCCGACCAGCAGATCGGCGTCGGCCAGCTCGATGCCGTTGCGGCGCAAGCCTTCCGCCACCCCGAGCAACCAAGCGGTGCCGACCACCCCGCCCGGACCGAGCACCACCGCACGCCCGTCGTTCACCACGTCACCTTCTCGTCGAGCACATCGATATCAACGAGTCGAACCTACCGTGGCGGGCCGGGCGCGACCGGGGTCGCGGAGTTACCGCGATGGATCCACGCCAGCGGGATGCGGGTGCTGACGCGCTGAAGGTCGTAACGATCGGATGACTCCGCCATCCGTAGTCGTCCCAGTGCCGAATGTTGCACAGCGACGTACCCAGAGTGTCTACGGAAGGAAAGTTCTCCATGCACCGCGCCATCTCTCGGATCACCAGCTACTCCGCAGTGGCCATCGTTGTGGGGCTGCTGGCACCCGGCCCACTGTCCACCTTCGCTCACGCAGCTTCCCCTCCCCCTCCTCAACTCTGCACGAGCGAAGAGGAGCAGGACGTGGCGGCCAATGCCGCACGCTGTCATGCACAACGAGCCGCCAGCGCGCTCTATCGGACCCGCGAGGCAGTCGAATACGCCGAGAAACGCCAGGAAGACTCGGTGAAAGACAAAGAAGGCACGGCGTCGATTATCGAACAGATGAAGGGTTTGGTGCCGGCCGCAGAGAAATGGGCGAACAAAGCCAAGGAGAGCGCCGAGGCAAACAACGCGAAGAACGCGGCGCTGTCTGCTAGTTCAGCGGCCGGGGTCGCATTGAACGCGGCGAATAGCACAGCAGCACTGCTCGGCGGATACGGCAAGGTGCCGAACACTATGGGAGACACCGACCTTCCACCGATCTACTTCGGTCAGCACGGCAAAGCGGGGAGCGCTGCGGCGACCGCCTCCAGCTGGGCGGGTGCCGCATCCGATATTGTCCACAAATCTGGTCTGATGGCGGAGGCGAACGTCGCCGCTGACAAAGCCGAAACCGACGCCATCGCGGCCTACAAGGCTGCCGAATGGATCAACCCCTGACTGTGCTGAACGTCGGCGCCCCCATCGGATTCCGAGGGGGCGGAACCGGATCCGCCCGAGTCGAACCTACCGTGGCGGGCCGGGCGCGACCGGGGTCGCGGTGATGACCGAGGTAGAACCGTCCAAGGCGGACATGGTTTTCCAGGTGGCCCAGTCGATGGTCCAGTCGTACAGGTCACCATCGGCGGCCGAGAGCGGGATGGAGGTGCCGGTGACTTCGACCGGGTCGCCGTAGAGCGCGGTCCCGAAGTAGGCCTGCGCGTCGGCGGGCGAGAGGTTGATGCAGCCGTTCGTGACGTTCGAGGAACCCTGGGCGGACAAGGATTCCGGGTTGGCGTGGATGAATTCGCCGTTGTTGGAGATGCGTACGGCCCAGCGCTCGCGAACGTTGGTGTAGAACGGCGGGTTCGACATCATGAAGTCTTCGTACTTCTCGGTGACCACGTGCAACCCGGAGCGGGTGACATTGCGCGGCTCGTTGCCCTCGCCGTAACTGACCGCGAAATCGAAGATGGTCTGGCCGTCGCGCACCACCTGCATGCGGTGGCTCGGCGCGTTGGCCTTCACGATCTGGCTGCGGCCGATGCGGAAATCCGTTGTCAGGTCGGAGTATCCGTAGTTGCCGTCGCCGAGATCCAGGCCGTAGAGCTTGGCCGCGACGTGCACCGTGGTGCCGGGCGCCCAGTAATTCTTGGGGCGCCAATGCAATCGCGAGCCGTTGTCGTCGGGGAACCAGGCCCACGCGCCCTCGGTGGGCGGGTCGGTGGTGATGGTCATCGCCTTCTCCACCGCGGCCTTGTTCTGCACGGAAGCCTTGAACTGCAGGATGATCGGCGCGGCGATGCCGACCTCCTGGTTGTCGGCGATGTTGATGGTCGCCGGGACGGTGTTCTTCGGCGCGAGCGTGCTGAACGTGCCGTCGATCGGGATCGGCTTGCGATCGGTGCCGACCGCGGTGCCGGACCAGGTGTAGGTGGCGTCGTAGCCGAGCGGCTCGGTGATGGTGTAAGCGCGCTTGTCCGGGGAGAATTCACCGGCGACCTGTTTACCGTTGGCGTTGGTCAACGCCACCTGGTCGATCGTGCCGTCGGTGACGGTGACCGAGACGGGTGCCGTCGGGTTGACCTTCTTGGCGTTGTTCTCCGGTGCCAGGGCGACCTTGGCGACGGGGCCCGCTTCGCGGGAGGAGTTGCTGTTACCGCCGCTGCCGGTGCTGCATCCGGCCACCAAGGCGACCACGACGAGCAGCACGGCCGATACCGCGGCGACCGGTCTACGGATCACTGGACGCTTGCTCACCACATCGAATTTACGCGGGCAAACTCGTTCGATTGACTACCGAAAGGTGTGGTGTCCGTTTCACCGGCTACCACGTCACGCCGACGGTGACCGGTTCGGGCTCGAGCTGGATGCCGAATCGCTCGGCCACCCCATCGCGCACCGTCCTGGCCAATTCCACCAGATCGGCGGCGGTCGCGGCCCCGCGATTCGTCAGCGCGAGCGTGTGTTTCGTGGACAACCGGGCGGGTGCGTCGGGGGCCGGGAAGCCCTTGGCGAAACCGGCGCGTTCGATGAGCCAGCCCGCCGAGAATTTGACCCCGTCCGGCGCCGGATAGGTCGGCACAGTGACATCACCCACATGCGCCGAGATCGCGGCGCGCACCTCGGGCACGCGATCCTCGGGCACGACCGGGTTGGTGAAGAAGGAGCCTGCGCTCCAGGTGTCGTGATCGGCGGGGTCGAGGACCATGCCCTTGCCCGCGCGCAGGCGCAGCACGGCCTCGCGGACCTGGGCGGCCGGGCGGGATTCCCCGTTCGCGGCGCCGAGCACGGTCGCGAGCTCGCCGAACCGCAGCGGCACGCTCGCACCGCTCGGGTCGAGGGCGAACTCGACCGCGAGCACCAGTGCGTCGTCGCGGTGCTTGAGCACGCTGGTGCGATAACCGAACCCGAGCTCGTCGGGCTCGACCCAGCGGATCGCGCCGCTATGGCGGTCGAGCAGCTGCACCCGGCGCAGCAGGCTCGCCACCTCCGCGCCGTACGCGCCGACGTTCTGCACCGGCGTCGCCCCGGCCGAACCCGGAATTCCGGACAGGCACTCGAGGCCACCGAGCCCCGCGGCGACGGTCGCCGCGACGACCGCGTCCCAATTCGCGCCCGCCTCGGCCCGCACACCGTCGGTACCGAGCTCGACGCCCTCGGTCGCCACCCGCACCACCACGCCGTCGAAACCGTCGTCGCTGATCAGCAGGTTGGAACCGCCCGCGATGAGCAGCACCGGGATACCCGCCGTATCCAGTGCGCGTACCGTCGCCACCAGCGATTCGGTGCTCGCGCACTCGGCGACGGTGGCCGGACCACCGACCCGCAGCGTGGTCAGCTCGGCAAGCGGCACCGATTCGCGGATCCGGGCGCCGGTGGCGGCCAGCACATCCGACGGCACCACACGTGAAGTTCGCACAGGCAGACGGTAGCGTGTCCGACCATGGCTACACCGCTGGCGTACACGGCCCGCTACTCGCATCCCGCTGCCGCCGTGCGCGCGGCGTTCGCGAACGACCAGTACTGGAAAGACCGCGTCGCCGAGGTCGGCGGGCCGAATGCCCGGCTCGACTCGGTGAGCGTGCAGGGCGACCAGATCCGCGTCCAGCTGGTGCAGGCCATCGCCGCGGAGCTGCTGCCCGCCGCGATCACCGCGGTCCGCCCCGGCGACCTGATCATCCCCCGCGTGGAGAACTGGACCGGCGACGCCGCCACCTTCCAGGCGACCGTCGAGGGCGCGCCCGCCGAGGTGCGCGGCACCATCACGCTGCGGGAGGACGGCGCGGGCTCGACCGCCGCCGCCAACGGCACCATCGAGGTGAAGATCCCGCTGTTCGGCGGCAAGATCGAGGCCGCGATCGCCGAGCACCTGACCGAGGTGCTGAAGAACGAGGAAGAGTTCACCAACACCTGGCTCGACACGCACTGACACGCGGAGAATCAGCCCTTCGGAGCGGGAAGTTGTTGCGACAGCACACTTCCCGCTCACCTTTTTTGTGGACCGTACCGCCGAGCGAGGCCGGGGCCGCGCCACCCAGTAATCTCTGGATCCATGGCCCGTCGATTGGATTACTCCGCGCGCTACCCGTTGCACACCACCAAGGAGCTGTACGCGGCGCTGTCGAACCGCGACTACTGGGACGCGCGGATGGCCGAGATGCGGAAGTACTCGCCGGGCAATGAAGTGGCGCACCTGGAGGCCGGTGACGGCGGCATCGACGTCGAACTGCACCACATCCTGCCGCGCGACATGCTGCCCGAGATCGCCCAGGCCGTGATGCGCAAGGACATGGTGATCACCCGCAAGGAGAGCTACGGGCCGTTCGGCGCCGAGGAGATCACCGGCAAATACTCGGCCTCGATCCCGGCCGGGCCCGGCAGCCTCGGCGGCACCATCCGCCTGTTCCCCACCGACACCGGCTGCACCATGCGCTTCTCCTCGGAGGCGAAGGTGTTCATCCCGATGGTCGGGCCGCGGCTCGAGCAGTTGATGCTGGTGAACCTGATCGACCTGTTCCGGGCCGAAGCCGAGTTCACCGTGCAGTGGCTCGACGACCACCACCCGACCCGCTGACCAAACCCCTAGGCTCCATCACCCGCGGCACCACCGGCGTCAACCGGCTACGCCGCAGCGATCGCTGGTTGACCCATGACGAATCGGTGGTGGCGCGGCTGCGCGCGGCGACCGATCCCCTGGTCGTCGATCTCGGTTACGGGGCCAGCCCGTGGACCACCCTGGAATTGGCGGCACGGCTGCGGACCGTGCGGCCGGAGGTCCGGGTCGTCGGCCTCGAGATCGATCCGGCCCGGGTGGTGCCCGGTCGCGACGGCGTCACCTTCGCCCGTGGCGGGTTCGAATTGGCCGGGCTGCGACCGGTTCTGGTGCGCGCGTTCAACGTGCTGCGGCAATATCCGGAATCGGCGGTGCCCGAGGCCTGGTCGACCATCCTGTCCAATCTCGCCCCCGGCGGCCTGCTGATCGATGGCACCTGCGACGAACTGGGCCGCCGCTGCGCCTGGGTACTGCTGGACCGCACCGGCCCGCAATCGCTCACCCTCGCCTGGGATCCGTTCACCGTCGCCCAGCCCTCCGACATCGCCGAGCGGCTACCGAAAGCCTTGATTCACCGCAACATTCCGGGCGAACGAATCCACACCCTGCTCACCGCCGCTGACCGAGCCTGGGCCCGCGCCGCACCCCTGGCCCCCTTCGGCCCCCGCATCCGCTGGCGTGCTGCCGCCGAATCACTACGGCAGGAAGGGTTTCCACTGCGGACCTACCGTCGCCGCATGCGCGACTGCGTGCTTTCCGTGCCGTGGGATACCGTCGCGCCGAAACTCGAACCACCCCGGGCACTCTGAGCTACAGCAGCCGGTGCACATTCTGACTTACTCTGCACCGCTGCTGTTTTCGTGCGTCGGCTACGCGCTTGCCAGTGCTCGATAGACCCTGGCGGCCGCGCGCGGTGTCAGTCCCGCACCGGCCGTGCGGATTTCGTCGCTCGCGCAGCGGTTGATCGCGACCGCGTCGGCGACCACCTCGTCGAGTGCGGACTGGCCGATGTCCGCCTCGGCCAGATCGAGCACTGTACGCAGCGGTGTTGTCACCAAGAACGGGCCCGCCGACTCGATTTCGGTGCCGATCAGTGAGCGGCGCAGCACCACCAGTCGCGGAGTCACCGGCGGGCGGCCCGAACCCACCGACAGGTGCAGGAAGCGGGGGCGTAGTCGGCCGATGCCGTGCAGTTCGGCCGCGCTGTGATGGGAGACCGCCGCGGCACCGTCGAACCAGGCGGCCCACATGGCGTATTCGTCGAGCGGACCAGCAGGCCATTCGGATAGTCGGAGCAACCCGACCCCCGCCCGGGTCACCGAGCCGTCACCGAGCGCGATCCGCACCCGCGCCTCACACCGGGTGCGCACCACCTGCCGGGTGGTGAAGAAACCCGCGTGGCGACCGGCCAATCGCCGCAGCACACGCCAGCCGTGTTCCGCGGAACCGAGGGCCCGGCCCGCCGCCTCGCCAGCCATGTGCCTAAGGCTACGCTCGAATCCTGTGTCACATGTCACATTCGAACCCCTCATCGCCCCCTCAGAGACGGCACAGAAACGTCGGGAAGAATCAGCCGCATGAGTACGCAGCCAAGGCCCACCAAGACGATCACCCGGCGAGCCCTGCTGATCGCCCTGACCGTGGTAGCGATCCTGCTGGCCACGGCCTTGGCCGGCGGCGAGGCGTACGCCAGGCACACCGTCTCCCAGTGCATCAGTACGCAATTCGAGAAGGAGATGGGCTCGAAGATCGATGTCGGCTTCGGCGCCAAACCGATGCTGATCACCTGGATCGACGGCAAGGTGCCGACGGTGAAGGTGGACAGCGACGACACCAAGTTCGGCCCCGCGGTCGGCATGGTGGTGCACGCCGAGTTCCACGGCGTCGAGGTGACCGACAACGGTCGTGGCGGCGGCGTGATCGGCAGTTCGTCGGCCGATGTCAGCTGGCACAACGACGGCATCCGGCAGACGCTCGGCGGCCTGGTCAGCGGCGTGCGCTCGTCGGCGGCCTCGGACATGCTCACCCTGGATGTGCTCGGCGGGCTGGCCCAGTTGCAGGTCAAGCCGGTGATCAAGGGCGGGGTGATCGAGGTGGAGACGATGTCGGCGCAGTTGCTCGGCATGGGCCTGCCCACCGATCTGGTGCAGGGCATCGTCGAGGTGTTCACCAAGAGCCTGCAGAGCTACCCGTACCACATGGCGCCGACCGAGGTGAAGGTGACCGACGACGGTATCGCGGTCAAGCTCGCGGGCGGTCGCGCCGAGCTGCCCGCCGCCGAGAACGCGAACGCCACCTGCGCCTGATCGCTTGCGCCGCACCAACTAACGGGAGGACGGCTCAGGCCGGGAACCCGTCGAGCACCTCGCGCGACTTCGACAACCCGAGCCGCGTCGCGCCCGCCGCGATCAGGTCCGCCGCGGCCTCGGCGGTGCGGATACCGCCGCTCGCCTTGACCCCGAGCCGCCCGCCCACGGTCGCCGCCATCAGCTCGACCGCGTGCACGCTGGCGCCGCCCGCGGGGTGAAAACCGGTGGAGGTCTTCACGAAATTCGCGCCCGCGCGCTCGGCGACCCGGCAGACCTCGACGATCGCGGCGTCCGGCAGCGCGGCCGCCTCGATGATCACCTTGAGCACCGCACGGTCGCCGATCGCCTCGCGCACCGTGACGATGTCGGAGAGCACCGCGTTGTAGTCGCCGGCCAGTGCCGCGCCGACGTCGATGACCATGTCCACCTCGGTCGCGCCCTGGTCCACCGCGAGCCGGGCCTCGGCGCCCTTGACCAGCGAATGGTGTTTGCCGGACGGGAATCCGGCGACGGTCGCGACCACCAGCCCCTGCGCGCGCACCGGCAGCATCGACGGGGACACGCAGATCGCCAGCACCCCCAGTTCGCGGGCTTCGTAGATCAACGCGGCGACGTCGTCGGGGGTCGCCCCCGGCGCCAGCAGTGTGTGATCGATCATGGCGGCCACTTCGGCCCTGGTGAGTGACGCGGAACTTGCCATGAGCTGAGAGTCTGGCACACCGGTGGCGAATTCCGTTGCGCGCCTGGCGACACTCCCGCACACTCGTACAGGTGACAGATCGCCGGTAGTGACGCAGCGGTCGACTGATTAACGTGTGCGGATGGGCCCCTACTTGTTCGGGAGGAGACGACACCGTGCTGATCCGTCGCGAGCGCGCCGACGACATCGCCGAGATCGCCGCCGTCCATCGCAGCGCGTTCGGTCCGCTTCAGGCGGACGGCGACCGTACCGGCGAACCATCTGAGAACGACGGGGCCGAGCCGCCCGAGGTCGATCTGGTCGCCCGGCTGCGCAGCGACCCCGGCTGGATCCCGACCCTCTCGATGGTGGCGGTGGAGTACAAAACCGTCATCGGACATGTCTGCCTCACCCGGGCCGCCGTCGGCCCCTTCCCCGTCCTCGCGCTGGGCCCGATCGGTGTCGTCGCCGAACACCAGCACAGCGGTGTCGGCTCCGCACTCATGCACGCGGCCCTCGGCGCCGCCGACGCCCTCGACGAACCACTCGTCTGCCTGCTCGGCCACCTCGACTACTACCCGCAATTCGGCTTCGTCCCGGCGGCCCGCCTCGGCATCACCCCCGACGTCCCCGCCTGGATATCGCACTTCCAGGTCCGCCCGCTCAGCGCCTACGACCCTCGCATCACGGGCGAATTCCACTACCCTGAGCCGTTTTACGATCTCTGACCGCTACCCCGCCGGATCCCAGCAAACCTCCTGCTCTCCTGTCCAGGCTGACCTGGAAGGATGAGCGTCATGAGTTCCGCTCCACTCGCCCTGGACGATCGACGCTTCGTGCTGACGCTCGGCTGCCCCGACCGTCCCGGCATCATCGCCCGGATCACCACCTTCATCGCCGAGTTCGGCGGGTCGATCGTGGAGGCGGGCTATCACTCCGACGCCGACAGCGGCTGGTTCTTCACCCGGCAGGCGATCAAGGCGGCGACGGTGCCGTTCGGTCTCGCGGAACTGCGCGACCGATTCGCGACGGTGGCCGCCGAGCTGGGGCCGGAGACGGAATGGCAGCTGCTCGACTCCGGCGCACGCCGCCGCGCGGTGCTGCTGGTCAGTAAGGACGGGCACTGCCTGCACGACCTGCTCGGGCGCGCCGCCAGCGGTGAGTTGCCCGCGACGATCGAGGCGGTGATCGGCAACCACCCCGATCTGGCCGGAATGTCCGACGCTCACGGGGTGAAGTTCCATCACGTGCCGTTCCCGAAGGACCCGGCCGACCGCGGGCCCGCCTTCGCCGAACTACAGGCGCTGGTCGACTCGCACCACCCGGACGCGGTGGTGCTCGCCCGTTTCATGCAGGTGCTGCCGCCGGAACTGTGCGCGCACTGGGCAGGCCGGGCGATCAATATCCACCACAGCTTCCTGCCCTCGTTCGTCGGCGCCCGCCCGTACCACCAGGCGTTCGCGCGCGGCGTGAAGCTGATCGGCGCCACCTGCCACTACGTCACCGCGGAGCTGGATGCGGGCCCGATCATCGAGCAGGACGTGAGCCGCATCGACCACGCCGACGACGTGCTCGACATGGTCCGGCAGGGCCGCGACATCGAACGCGTCGTGCTCGCGCGTGGCCTGCGCTGGCATCTGGAGGGCCGGGTGCTCGTGCACGGCCGCCGCACGGTCGTGTTCACCTGACCGCGCGCAGCCGAGGAATCAGCCCGCGATCTCGGCGCGCCGGGGGCGTACCGATTCGAGGACGCGCGCCAGTTCCTCGTTGAACTGTTCGTAGGCCTCGGTATTGCCGAGATGCCCGGTCGGCAGCTCGGTGAAGCGCGCCAGATGGCCGGTCTCCCTGAGTATTTCCGCGATCCGCTCGGAATGCACCACGGGCGTCATGTCATCGAACGATCCGGCGATCACCGTGGTGGGCACCACCAGGTTTCGCGCACCCTCGCCGACGTTCATATCGGCGAGCAGCCTGCCGAATCTGGCCCGCACCATGGCCGGACACGACCGCACGATGGCCATGCTGAAGTCGAGCAGGTCGCCCTTGGCCTTGGTGGTCATGATCGACCGCGCGAACAGCCACCGCACCGGCGCGATCGGCGGGAAGACGAGCGGGGCGCCGAGCCCGAGGCGCCCGAACAGGAACGGCAGCGGCACCTTCAGCTCCAGCAGCCGCATCGGCCGGTTCAGCAGCGGCACCACGGTGGTCTCGAAAACCAGCCGATCGGGCGCGGTATTGGTGAGCAGCACGGCGAGCGCCTGCTCGGCGACGTGCTCGGGGTAGCGCGCGGCCCACGCCTGCAGCGTCATGCCACCCAGGCTGTGGCCGACCAGCACGGCCCGCTGGCCGGGGCGCAGCGATGCGGTGAGCACGGCATCCAGGTCGTCGGCGAGCAGCTCCATGCTCAGCATGCTGGTGCCGTATTCGCTCTCGCCGTGGCCGCGCTGATCGTAGGCGACCACGCGGTACTCGCCGGCGAAGGCGTTGATCTGGGCGTTCCAGTATTCGATGCAGCAGGTCCAGCCGTGCACCAGCACGATCACCGGGCGGTCGGCGGGGCCGTAGGAGTGGACGCGGAGCCGGACACCGTCGCGGGTGGTCACCGGGATCACCTCGGGCACGACGGTGGGCGGGTTGAACGCCGTGGTCGCGTAGGTACGGGACCGCAGGTTCGCGCGGTGTGCGTCGAGCAACCCCCGAAGCTGACCCGGGAAGTTCACCAACGCAGTCGGCAGCTTGGCACGCATCGGACACTCCTTTGTGTTACTGCTCGATACAGTAACTCCGATTCATGCCGCTAGCTAGTGCTAGCACCGCAAAAGTTATCGAGTATTCGTCGATTACCAGCGTGGACCCCGCTGAACTTCGTCCACCTTCGGCCGAACATCGGCCAGGTAGATGCCGGTGGCGATGATGGCGATGAAGGAGAGCAGCCCGAGACCCGCGGGCGAGAGCAGGAGCAGCAGCACCGCGACCCCGAGGATCGCCAGCCAGATCGGCTTGGTCAGTTTGTCCACCGCGGTAAACGCGTCCGGACGCTGCCGCACGGCATGAATCAGCGCAAAGATCGTCGCGCCTAGCGCCGCCAGCCACAGCACGAGCAGGATCATCCCGGTCAATCCGTGCACCATATTCACCTCACCCATCATACGAGCAACGCCCCCGCACACCAGAGTGTGCGGGGGCGTTGCTCGGTCGAACTCCAATACCGTTGCGGCCCTTACGAATCAACGCTCGGAACGCACGGCGTATCGGTCAGCTCATGCCTTCTTGGGCGCGGCCTTCTTCGCGGGAGCCTTCTTGGCCGGGGCGGCCTTCTTGGCGGCGGGGGCGGCAGGCGCTGCGGGCGCGGCAGGCGCACCGTTCTCCTCGGGGGCCGGGGTGGTCTCGGTGGTCACCGTGACGACCTCGGCGTCGACGACCGGCGCGGGCGCCTCGCCCTCGACCTTGGCCGGGCGGCCGAGCAGGCCGTTGACCCGGCCCAGCACGTCCTCCGCGCGGGTGGCGGCGTCCTTGTACAGCGTCTCGACGCGCTCGATCTGCTCCTCGACCAGGTGGTTGGCGCGCAGCCGCTCCACGGTCTCCTCGCCGCGCACGGCGAGATCGGCGTAGATGTCGAGCACCTGGTGGTAGTACTTGTCGGCCAGCGTGCGCAGTTCCTCGGGGGTGAACTTCTCGCGCAGCTCGGCGAGGTCCTCCGGCAGTTCCGAGGGCAGTCCGGCGAGCCGCTCGCGCAGCGTCTCGAACTGGGCCTGCACATCGGCGGGCACGTTGGCGAAGCGCTCGCGGGCCTCGTCGACCCGGGCGGAGACGTCGGTCGAGGCGGCGCGCTCACGCACCTGGGTGACGACATCGGTCACGACGGCGTAGATGGCGTCGCCCGCACCGACGGTAGCGAGCAGCGGCTTGGTCACGGTCGGGTTCTTCTCGGTCATGTTTCTTCGTTCTCCTGGCGTGGCGGAGTTTCGGTTGGTGTGCGCGGAACGACGCTGTCCCCATCCCCCCCGGGCTCGTTCCCTCCGTTTTCCCGGCGAAACGATTCATAGATTTCGAGCAGCACCTGCTTTTGCCGTTCGCTGATCGACGTATCGGCGAGCAGGGCATCCCGGACCGGGCTGTGTGGCCGCTGTTCGAGATAGCCGGCCCGGACGTACAACACCTCCGAAGACACCCGCAGTGCCTTGGCGATCTGCGCGAGTACCTCGGCGGATGGATTGCGCAATCCGCGCTCGATCTGGCTGAGGTACGGATTGCTCACTCCCGCAAGGGTGGCGAGCTGACGCAGCGAGACTTGCGCGGCCTCTCGCTGTGCCCTGATGAAGCCTCCGATGTCGTGCGCCGCGTTCACCACGCGGGCCGCTTTTTCTCCGACGCCGGCCGATTGCTCGGCCGAACTATCGGTGTACTCGGCGGAAACCTCGGGCTGGTCTGCCATCACTCACCTTCTGGCGGTTGTACGAGTTCAATTCTAGGGCAGGGTGCTAACTATTGCAAGCAGTCTGCTAGCACCCTCTCGGCAAACATTCGGCGCGCTGCTGCTCAGCCGCCGAACATCAACTGCGAGATCGTGTAAATCGCCAGGCCCGCAAGCGAACCGACGACCGTTCCGTTGATGCGGATGAATTGCAGATCACGCCCGACCTGCAATTCGATCTTCTTACTTGCCTCGTCCGCATCCCACCTGGCAACCGTATCGGTGACCAGGGTGCTGATCTCCCCGGCATAGTTCTCCACGAGATACCTTGCCCCCCGGTCGATCCAGCCGTCCACCTTCGCGCGCATGTCGGCGTCGTCGCGCAGCCGCTCGCCGAGTTGCTGCACGTTCTCGCCGACCTTACGCCGCAATGTGCTGTTCGGGTCGTCGGCCGATTCCAAGATCAAACGTTTGGCCGCGCGCCAGGTTGCCTCGGCCATCCCGGTGATTTCCTCGCGGCCCATGATCTGCGCCTTGATCCGCTCGGCCTTCTTGATCATCGCGTCGTCGTGCTGCAGATCGTCGGCGAATTCCTCGAGAAAGCGATTCGCCGCGAGCCGCACCTCGTGCTCGGGATTGGACCGGACCTTCCAGGTGAACTCGACCAGCTCCCGGTAGATCCGTTCGGACAACAGAATGTTGACGAATTTCGGCGCCCACTGCGGTGCGTCGCGCAAGACGATGCGGTCGATCGTCTCCTGCGAACCCAGCGCCCACTGGTGCGCGCGCTCGGCGAGCAGGTCGATCAGCGCGAGCTGCCGGTTGTCGGCGAGCAACTCCGCGAGCACCCGGCCGATCGGCGGACCCCAGAGCGGTTCGGCGATCCGCTTCACGATCGTCTGGTCGATGATCTGCTCGACGTCCTCGTCGCGCAGCGCTCCGACCACCGCGCGCAGCAGCGTGGAGCTCTCCTCGGCCACCCGGGCGGCATGGCCGGGATCGGCCATCCACCGGCCGACCCGCCAGGAGATCTGCGCCGAGGTCACCTTGGCCGAAACGACCTCGGGCGCCAGGAAGTTGGTGCCGACGAAGGTGCCGAGGCTCTCGCCGAGCTGGTCCTTCTTCTTGCGGATGATCGCGGTGTGCGGGATGGGCAGGCCGAGCGGATGCCGGAACAGCGCGGTCACCGCGAACCAGTCGGCCAGCGCGCCGACCATGCCCGCCTCGGACGCGGCGCGCACATAGTCCACCCACCCGTCGCTGCCGCGCGATTCCAGCCAGCGACAGAACAGGTAGATCGCCGTCGCCACGGCGAGCAGTCCGGTGGCCAGTGCCTTCATCCGCCAGAGGTCGCGGCGTTTGCTTTCCTCGTCGAGGACCGCGGCGAAGCCGAACGGGGCGGCCGCCGCGGGCGCCGGGGGCGTTTCCAGGACCGCGATGTTGCCGGGAGCTTTCTCCATGGCTCCATTCTGCTGTGCCGGACGGCGGGCTGGCCTGAGGCGCGGAAGATGTGCAACCTGTCGCATCCCGACCCAAACGCGCATATCACCAGCGACCGGGACATAAGCTGGAGGCGAACGGAGAATCCGACTAACAAGGGAGCCCACGCTGTCCACCGATGACCTTGTCGACGTCGGCGAGATCGCCGACCGACCGGCGGCGGTGCGCACCGGCCGACAGGATGGCCGCAAACGCCGATGGCGCCAGCACAAGATCGACCGCCGCGAGGAACTCGTCGACGGCACTCTTGCCGCTGTTCGAGCACGCGGCTCCAATGCCGGCATGGACGAGATCGCCGCCGAGATCGGCGTCTCCAAAACCGTCCTCTACCGGTACTTCTCCGATAAGAACGACCTGGTCCACGCGACCATGCAGCGGTTCATCGAGACCACCCTGATGCCACGGGTCTACGGCGCGATCAGCCTCGACGCGGACGAATATCAGCTGGTCCGTTCGGCACTGGGCGAGTACGTCGGCACGGTCGACGAGGACCCCGAGGTCTATCGGTTCATCATGGGCAACGGCTCGGCCGATCAGTCCTCGCTCGCCGAATTCGAGAAACTCTTCGCCGAGGTGGTCGCCGCGGTGATCATCGATCGCGCGACCGCGAAGGGCATCCAGACCGAGGGCGCGATGCTCTGGTCCTATGTCCTGGTCGGTGGCATCCAGCTGGCTACGCACTGGTGGACCACCAACAAGACGATGTCGCGCGAACAGGTGATCGACTACCTGACCATGATGGCCTGGAGTGCGATCGACGGGATGGCGCGTGCCAACGGCTCGCGCGAGGTGTTCAACGCGCAGCCGCACGTGCTCCCGACACCCGGTGCGAACTCGGCGAACTGATCAATCGCCCGACTTCCGGGGTGCTAGCTGGGGTGCTAGCAAAAGTGTGACGACGGGCTCGACTTTGCCGCGAGGTTGGCTACTCTGAACCCGAGCGGTGCGCCCCGTGGGCCACGTCACCGCCCCGCGCACTGGCACCAATGGAGGTACCTCGATGGCGAAGCAAGTACCGACCTCTCGGCTTGCTCGTGGCACCAAGCTAGGTGCCGTCGCAGCCAGCTCGGTGATTCGCACGCAACGCGCGCGGCTGTCGATGCGGGGTAGATCCGAGGCCGTGCGCGCGAAGATGGCCGAGGAGTCCATGATTCGCACCACCGAGCAGGTGGTCATGGTGCTCGGCACCATGAAGGGCGTGGCCATGAAGCTCGGGCAGATGATGTCCGTGCTGGATATGGACCTGGTGCCGGAGGCGCATCGCGAGCGGTTCCAGAAGCGGCTCGCGGTGCTGCGCAATGCCGCGCCGTCGGTGTCGTTCGAGTCGATGCGCCAGGTGATCGAGGACGATTTCGGCCAGCCGCTGAACAAGATCTTCGCCGAGTTCGAGGCCGAGCCGATCGCGGCCGCCTCGATCGGCCAGGTCTATCGGGGCACGCTGCACGACGGCAGGCGGGTCGCGGTGAAGGTGCAGTACCCGGGCATCGACGCCGCGGTGCGCGCGGACCTGAAGAACCTGGCCATGTTCCGCCGGGTGCTGCAATCGGCGATGCCGTGGGTGACCCCGGCCGTGCTCGACGAGCTGCGGCTCAACATGGAGAGCGAACTCGACTACCAGGCCGAGGCCAACACCCAGTTGCAGATCGCCGAGCTCTACGCCGGGCATCCGTTCATCGTGGTGCCCCGGTCGATGCCGGAGCTCAGCACCACCCGCGTGCTGGTCAGCGAGTACGTGGCGGGCAAGGGCTTCGAGGAGATCCGGCAGCTGCCGGACGCGCAGCGCGACCGGATCGGCGAGATCATCTACCGCTTCTACGTCGGTTCGCTGTTCACCTTCAACGAGTTCTGCGGCGACCCGCACCCGGGCAACGTGCTGCTCGCCGAGGACGGCAAGGTCGGCTTCCTCGACTTCGGCCTGTTCAACCGGATGGACCCCGAGCACGTGCAGTTCGAGCTGACCTGCCTGCGCGCGGCCGCCGAAGACCGCGCCGAAGACCTGCGGGAGTTGATGATCGAGCGCGGCGTGATCGACTCGCCGGACGAGATCGGCGCCGAGGAATGTCTGGAATACGTGCTCGCCGCCTCCGAATGGTGTCTGATCGACGAGGACCTGACGATCACTCCGGAGCTGGCCAGCGGCGCGTTCCTGCTCGCCGTCGATCCGCGAGCCAGCGAGTTCGCCGGGATGAAACAGCAGAACCTGCCGCCGGAGCACCTGTTCTCCCGCCGGGCCGATTTCCTCACCTTCGGCATGCTCGGCCAGCTCGGCTGCACCGCGAACTGGCATCAGATCTCCCGTGAATGGCTCTACGACGAGCCCCCCGTCACCGAGCTCGGCAAGGCCCATCACGCCTGGCTGGCCGAGCATCCGCCGGCCGCGCCGAAGAAGCCGCGCGCCAAGGCGAAGAAAGTCCCGAAGCCCAGCACCGATGCCTGACCCGCAGAACGGAAAAACATGGCAGACACACGCGAATTCGACATCGTCCTCTTCGGCGCGACGGGTTTCGTAGGCAAGCTCACCGCGGAGTACCTGCTCACCGCCGCACCGGAATCCGCGCGCATCGCGCTGGCCGGCCGCTCGCTGGACAAGCTCACCAAGGTCCGCACCGAGCTCGGCCCGGTGGCCGCGGACTGGGGACTGGTGGTGGCCGACTCGACCGACGAGGCCGCGCTCGCCGCGCTGGCCGCGCGGACCAAGGTGGTCGTCACCACGGTCGGCCCGTACCTGCGCTACGGCTTGCCGCTGGTCGCCGCCTGCGCGAAGGCAGGCACGCACTACGCCGATCTCACCGGTGAGCCGCTGTTCATCCGGGACGCGATCGACGAGTACCACGAGCAGGCCGTCGCGACCGGCGCGAAGATCGTGAATTCCTGTGGGTACGACTCGATTCCGTCGGATCTGAGCGTGTATCAGCTGTACCGGCGCTCGCTCGCGGACAACACCGGCGAGCTGGAGGAGACCACGCTGGTCGCCTCGCTCAAGGGTGGCGTCAGCGGCGGCACCATCGACTCGGGCCGGGCCATGATGGAGGCCATCGCCGCCGACCCGCGCAAGGGTTCGGTGCTGTCGCACCCGTACTCGCTGAGCCCGGACAAGTCGATGGATCCCGACGTCGGCCGCCAGTCCGACCAGGCGCTCTCGCGCGCCAGCGCCATCGACCCGAGCCTGGACGGCTGGGTGAGCACGTTCGTCATGGCCGCGCACAACACCAAGATCGTGCGCCGGACCAACGGCCTGCTCGGCTGGGTGTACGGCAAGAACTTCCGCTACCGCGAGGTGATGAACGCGGGCACCTCGGCCGCCGCACCGCTGGTGGCCGCGGGAATGGCGGGCGGCATCGTCGCGACCATGGCCGCGGGCGCGGTGCTGTCCCGGGTGGCGGTCGGGCGCAAGCTGCTCGACCGGGTGCTGCCGAAGCCGGGCACCGGTCCGAGCGAGAAAGCCCGCGAGAGTGGGTGGTTCGCCATGAAGACGTTCACCCGCACCTCCTCGGGCGCGAAGTACGTGGCGACCTTCTCGGGTAAGGGCGACCCCGGCTACAAGGCGACGGCGGTGCTGCTCGGCGAAAGCGGGCTGTGCCTGGCGTTCGACACCGACAAGCAACCCGAGCTGGCAGGCGTCCTCACGCCTGGCGCCGCGATGGGCGACGCGCTCACCGAGCGGCTGCGCGCGGCGGGGATGACCATCGAGGTCGCGCGGGCCTGAAGACAGCGCGGTGGACGAATGCAGGAGTGATCGGTTGAACCTGGCACGGCGCACCATGAACCATCCGGCGCTGGCCGCGGTGTACGAGCGGGCATGGCGACCCACGCTGTTCTATCTGGCCAGCGGGCGCAGCACGGCCTCGGATCGCCGCGATGCCGTGCGCACGCTGCGGCTCGACGGTGCGCAGAAGGTGCTCGATATCGCCTGCGGGCCCGGCAATTTCACCCGCCACCTGAGCAAGGCGTTGACCGGTGACGGCTTCGCCGTCGGCCTCGACTATTCCGAGCCGATGCTCGCCAGGGCCGTTACCGACAACGCGGGCCCGCGCGTCGGTTATCTGCGCGGCGATGCCCGGGTGCTCCCGTTCGCCGACGGCACGTTCGACGCGGTGTGCTGCTTCGGCGCGCTCTATCTGATCCCCGACCCGCTCGCCGCCACCCGCGAGATGCTGCGCGTGCTCGCGCCGGGCGGGCGGATCGCCATCACCACCAGCTACCGCGCGGACAATCCGTTCGGGCAGGTCAGCCGGGTGGTCGGCGGGTGGAGCGGGTTGCGCGTCTTCGACACCAGGACGTTCCCGGACCTCTTCGCCGAGGCGGGGCTGGTGGATATCGAGCAGGACGTGCACCGGCTGCTGCAGTACGTCAGCGCCACCAGGCCTGCGTGAACGGGTAGACGCAACACCGGACTGGATTACGCGAGTCGGAAACGATCTTCGGCTCGCCGGGGATACCTCTAGTGTCCATCCAGAACGTAGTTGTGCCGCCAACATTCGCCGTGGTGTCACCCTCGCCGGTGCGTGAACGCGATTTCGGGGCCGTGAGGAGAGCAGGCGACGAAATCGGAGAACTGGTGCGGCATTTGCTGGTTGTGGCGGCCTGCGTTGTGACAGTGGCGGTTTCGATGGTGACCGGGGCGCCGGTAGCGGTCGCCGATCCGGGTTCGCCCACCGAACAGCTGCAAGCGGAGCTCGATCAATTGGTGCTGGCCCTCGGTGTCCCGGGCGCTCAGTTGGTAGTCGGCGGTGCCGGCCTGAGCACCGAACTCGACAGTGGCGCTGGGAATCTGGTTACCGGCGGCGCTTTCCCGGATAACGCGCAAGTGCGGATCGCCAGCAACACCAAGACTTTCGTGGCCACGGTGCTGTTGCAACTGGCTGCGGAACAGCGGGTGCAGTTGGATGCGCCGGTGGAGCAATACCTGCCGGGCGTGGTCGCCGGACCCGGCGGCGACGGAAATCTGATCACCGTGCGAGATCTGTTGCAGCACACCAGCGGAATACCGGATTACCTGCCGCAGTTGAGTCTTGCCTCCGTCGCCGAATTGCAGACACCGCGGTCACCGGCAGAATTGATCCGGCTCGGTCTCGACCAGCCCGCCGAATTCGCGCCTGGCTCGAGTACCGGCTACTCCAATACCGGGTTTCTGCTGGCGGGCGAATTGATCCACCGGCTGACAGGTCAGCCGGTGGGCCTGGAGGTGACCCGGCGGATCATTCTCCCGCTCGGTCTCCGCGACACCTATTGGCCATTGTTCCCATTGGAGAACGTCATCCGGCAGCCACACCCGCGCGGCTATCAGGAGTTCGACGGCGTGCTGGTCGACATCACCGATATCGATCCCGGCTGGGGCCTGTCCGACGGCGCGATGGTTTCTACCGGGGCCGATCTGAATCGGTTCTTCATGGCCTTGTTGTCCGGTGAACTGCTCCCGCCCGCGCAGCTGGCCGATATGCAACGCACCGTCGAATCCGGCGATCCGTTCCGCGACGACGATTTCGGGCTCGGCCTGTTCCGCCGGGTCAACGCCTGTGGCCTCGACAGCTGGAGCCACGGCGGCGCGATGACCGGCTTCGTCGTCGTCAATGCCGCGACGGCGGATCGCGCGGTCACCCTCAGCATGAACCAGTTCCCCGACCCGGTCACCACTTTCCTGCACCGGGCCGCCATGAACAACGTCATCGACGCCGCCCTCTGCACCGGTTGACCGGCCTTGCCCATCGACCCGCCCGCGCGGTTTCCTGCGCTACGGGTCGATGGGCGCGAAGTTTCGAGGTTCAGCTGCCCGCGCTGCCGGTGGACGGGCGTGCGCGACGCAGTTCGCAGGCCACCCGGTCGGCGTCCGGCCGGTCCTCGCCGGAGCGGGCGCAGCCCTGCGCGGTGTAGCCGTGCACGTCGTAGCCCTGTCGGTCGTAACCCCACCTGTCGAAGCCCCAGCGGTCGTAACCCCACCGGTCGTAGCCCCAGACGTCGTAGCCGTCCGGACCGTAGGGATCTTCCGGCTCAGCGGGTTTCGGGTGTGGCGGGGTCGTGACGGGCGGTTCGGTGACCGGCGGCTTGGTGGTGACCGGTGGTGTGGTCGTCACCGGCGGGGTCGTGGTCACCGGCGGCGCGGTGGTCACCGGCGGCACGGTGGTGACCGGCGGCGCGGTCGTCACGGGCGGCACCGTGGTCACCGGCGCGATGGTGGCGGGTGCGGTGGTAGCCGGGGTTTGATCAGGGGTTGCGAATGCCGGTATGACAAGCGCGGCGGGAGCGAGCGCCACCGTCCCGGCGACGGCGGCCAGCAGCACCGACTGCCGAACGGTGCGCGAACTTCTCCTCCACTGCGACATGGTTGACCTCCAACTCGAGATGAGCGCGCTCACCGCACCCGAGTCCCCTATCGGTCGAATGTCCAGATTTGCTACACCGCAGCGACTTTCGCGCCGACCCTACTTTCCGGGGCTTGTGGATCCGATTACCACCAGCTCGGCCGGTCGCTCAGCCCGACACGGTCGGAGACCTGCGCGACCAGCTGCCACGGCCGCTGCGTGTCGGTGGTCGCCTTGCCGCTGGTCAGGATTGCCCCGGCCAGCCCGCGGGCCGGGTCGGCCCAGCCGTACTGGGTGGTCAGTCCGCTGCGGCCGAAGTGGGTCCGGGTGTTGCGCCCGAACTTCGATTTCCGTCCGCCCAGTTCGAATCCGGCCCGGCTCACCCGCCCGGCCAGCCCGGGCATGCGGTCGGCCGGTTGGATCGCGTCGCGCAGCGTGCTTTCCCGCATGACCCGCACGCCGTCGAGTTCGCCGCCGCGCGCGAGGATTTCGTAGAAGCGGGACAGTTCGACGGCGGTGGTGACGAGATTGCCCGACGGGAGTTCGGCGGTGAGGAAGGTCCGGGTCGCGGATTCCGAGACCGCGCCGCCCATCCCGCCGCCGAGTGCTTTGCGCGCCAGGTATTTCGAGATGCGCGAGGGTCCCGGCCCGGTTTTCACGCCGGCCACGACTTTGCCGACGTCCTCGGGTCGGACGCCGAAGTTGTTCCAGCGGAATCCCAGTGGGTCCAGCACCTGCTCGGCGAGGTGTTCGCGCATGCGTTTTCCGGTCGCCCGCTGCACGAGCAGCCGTTGGATCAGCCCGCTGGTGAGCGCGTGGTAGATCCGGAATCGCCCGGGCGGCCAACTGGGGACCAGATCGGCCAAGCCTTGCGCGGCCAATTCCTCGTCGACGACCAATTCGAACCCCTTGTAGGGCGGCGTCACGAACGGCACGCCTGCCGAATGCGACAGCACGTGGCCGATGGTGATCCGCTCCTTGCGATTGGCCGCGAACTCGGGAATGTAGGTGCACACCGGGTCTTCGAGCCGAAATGCGCCCTGCTCCACCAGCATGAACATCAGCGCCGCGGAAACTCCTTTCGCGGTGGAGAACCCGCAGAACGGGGTCTCCGGCGTCGCGAGCACCTGCACCGCGTCCGGTCCGTCGCCCGGCGCATTCCCCCAGCCGTGCCCGATGGCCCGGTTCAACACGATCTTCCCGTTGCGCCGCAGGCACACCTGAATCGCGGGCGTCGTGCCCAGTCGATACCAGTCCTGCACCGACTTCCACAGCGCGTCGACGTCGGCCGCGGCCAACGCGGCCGCCGCGGGATCGTCCTCGTCGCCGACCGTGGTCACCGAGTCCAGATCCTCGGCCACCGTCACCAACGTGCCAGGGAGTGTGCTCATTCGCCCAGCATATCGACCATTCGGCGGCATTCCGGATCGGTCCGCGCGGGCGCGGCGCTCAGCTCGGCAGCCATCTCGCCTGCGGATGGACGATCTCGTCGAGCTGGAGCACGGCGTCGTCCGCGGCGTGCAGCGTCAGCTGACAGACCAGCACGGCGGCGGGCCTGGCCAACCCGAGCACGCGCCGCTCGTCGGCGGTGGCGAGCCGGGCGCCGACCCGGTCGCGCAGGTAGGCGACCCGCAGGCCGGTCACCGATTCGAGATAACGCAGGGTGCCGCCGGGCAGGCGTTCGGTCCGCAACAACAGGGGCGCGGCTTCGGCGAGCGCGCCGTCGAACCAGGACGTCGCAAGCTCGCTGCCACCGGATCCGTTGCCGGTCAATCGCTTTCGCATGATCGCCGGGCCGCCGCTCGGCAGTGCCAGCACCTCGGCGACCGGGGCAGGCGCGGCGACGAGGGCGGCCGCCAGCACGGCCACCGACTCGTCCTCGGCATACGCCGAACCGTAGCGCGGCACTTGCTCGCGCAGCACCGGACCACCGGGCCGGTCGGCCACATAGGTTCCGGAGCCGCGCCGGGACTCCACTATTCCCTGCTGCCGCAACGTATTCAGCGCCTTGGCCGCGGTCGGCCTGGCCACCTGCCATTGGGCGGCGAGTTCACGTTCGGAGGGCACCTCGGCACCCGGCGCGAGCTCACCGCGCTCGATGCGATCGCGGAGGTACTCCGATATCCGCAGATATTTCGGCAGTACTTCATCGATTTCGGGCACCGGCCGCCTCTCTGCGCACACCGCCTCCGGCCGCCGCAGGCCGGACGAAGAATGCAACAATCGTGCCCCACATCACAGGCACAGCGCGAGACCAAGCCGGTCCCCAGAGGGGTTACCGCCCGGTAGAGTGCCCATCCAGTACGGCACTGCGCCAATGGACCGAACAGCCAGTGGACCGAACAGAGGGGGTTCCCAGATGGCGGTACCGGACACCGGACAGGGGACGGCGAGGCAACTGTACGCGGCGGCCACCGGCGCGAATGGGGATCGGCCCTTCGAGCTGGCCACCGACGTCGCCGAGAATCTCGCCGCCGCGTGCGACCAGCTCGTCGAGGACCTGCACCGGGCCATGACCACCGGGCAGCTGGTGACAGAGGTGACCGGATTTCCGAATCTGCCGAGCGGCCAAGGCCTTACCCGCGGCTTCAGCGGCAAGGGCAGGCAGTACCTCGATACGCTCGCCGCCTTCCAGGAGACGGCGCTGCTGTTCAAGGCCGCGTACCTGGCAGCGGGCAAGAAGTTCGCCGACGCCGAAGCCGCGCACAAGGCCGCCCTGGACCTGGTCGCCGAACACTTAGAGGCACGATGAACCATCCTCGCGTCGGGCCGCAGACGTGCTCCGGCATCACACCGGGCCCGGCCGGGCACCGAGCGGGCTGAGAGGATCGCCGTGGCAGACTCCGCCGCCCGCGCGGCCGCCGAGCACATCCGCCAGGAACTGGCCGGATTACGCTCCGGCACAACCGATCCCGCGTACGCGCCGGAGCGGGAACGATTCGGCTCCTACAGCCACCAGGAGATCTGGGACCTCGTCCACGAAGCGCTCGACCCGGCCGCGCTCGGCCACGCATCGGCGGTGTGGCAGTCGAACGCGGACGCGATAGCCGAAGCGTTCCAAGCCTTTTCCGACACCGCCAACCGGGAATTCGCCCGCTGGTCGGGCCGCGCCGCCGATGCCGCGTTACGGGCCACCCGGCAATTCGTCCTGGCCGGTACCGACGCCCACGACGTCTGCCGGGCGGTCGCGCGCTTACTCGAGCTGAATTGCGACGCCGCGCAAGCAATTCGGGCCGCCATCCCACCGCCCGTGCCGTATCGGCCGCTGGATGATCCGGCCGCCGAAGCCGTGTACGGCGGCAAGCGGCGCATGGCGCACGACAGCGCGGCGGCCGATATCGAGGCCGATGTCCGGGACACGATGACCTACGTCTACGCCCCGACCATGCCCGCCTCCGGAAATCACGTGCCGCGCTTCACCCCACCACCCGAGGGGCCACTGCCCGCGGGCGATGGGGGCGCCGCACAGTGAAATGGGTGCTCACCCCGGACGAGTTCTCACATGTCTGGGAAAACGAAACCAGCCTCGACCGCAGGCCCTACCCGGTCAACATGGTGCCCGCGGCCACCGTGCGCACCGAATCCGAGTACGCCGCACTGCGTTTGCCGCAGCGCTTCGCCCGCCAGGCCGACCCCGACCTGGCCGCCGCCCTCATGCTGTGCGGGCGCTCCGACGCGACCACCATCACCGTCGCCGGCGAGCGGAACACGCCCCCGCGCAACGGCTCCGGCGCCGACACCGAGCGCATCCTCGCCTTCGCCGCGGTGGTGCACAACCACGCGGGCATCCTGGTCGCCACCCCGGAGAAGGTGACCGTGCTGATGTGCCACGCCCGGGCGGTCGGCGAGCGCCTGGTGCAGATCATCGGCTCGGCCCCGGTCGGCAAGCTCGCCGCCATGCGGGAGCCGCAGGACGCGGTGCTGAGCCCGGACCGCACCGAACCGTTCGTCACCAACGGCCATCGCGGCGCCGCCCGATTCCGGCAGACGCTGCGCAAGCCGGTGGACGGACGCGGCTTCCTGACCGTCACCGTGGAACCCGACAATCCGATGTCGCCGCCGACGCGCCACCGCACCTGGCTCGATTTCACCGGCGACGGTCGCTACCTGCTGACCACGTCGCAGGACCTCATCCTCACCCCGGTCTCCGATGAGGACTTCGCGGCCCAGCTGATCGGGCTCGCGCACATCCGCTGAGGCGAGGACCCGCTGTGGTAGTTGTGGGAGATGGCGAAGAAGCACTGGTCCGTTCCGGCCACCGAGGCGCTGAAAGCCGATGGCTTGCAGATCGCCGACCTGGACACCTCCGGCACGCCCGGATTCGACGGTGACAAGGTGGCGGGACAGGAGCTGCTCGCCGAGCGCACCACGGTGCTGTCGGGTCTGCAGGAAAAGCTTTACGCCAATGGACGATCCGGCGATCTGCGCAATGTGCTGCTGGTGTTGCAGGGCATGGACACCGCAGGCAAGGGCGGCATCGTCCGGCACGTCATCGGTTCGGTCGATCCGCAGGGCGTCGACCATCACGCGTTCGGGGTACCGACCGAGGAGGAGCAGCGCCACCACTACCTGTGGCGCATCCGCAACGCGCTGCCGCGCGGCGGCCAGCTCGGCGTCTTCGACCGCTCGCACTACGAGGACGTGCTGGTGGTGCGGGTACACAACCTGGTTCCGCAGAAAGAGTGGGAACCGCGCTACGACGAGATCAACACCTTCGAGCGCGAACTCGTGGACGAGGGCACCACGCTGGTGAAGGTCGCCATGTTCGTCTCCCTCGACGAACAGAAGAAGCGGCTGATGGAACGCCTGGAACGACCGGACAAGTACTGGAAGTTCAACCCGTCCGACATCGACGAGCGCGGCTTCTGGCCCGCCTACCAAGAGGCCTACCAGGCCATGCTCGACCGCACGTCCACCGACTACGCCCCCTGGCACGTCATCCCGGCCGACCGCAAATGGTTCTCCCGCCTGGCCGTCACCGAACTCCTCATCGACGCCCTGACCGGCCTCGACCTCGATTGGCCGCCGGCCAATTTCGACGTAGCCGAACAGAAGCGCCGCCTCGCCCAAGCCTGACCCGATTCACACGAGCGGGCGGACCTCCTCGGCGACGAAGCGGACGAATCCCTCGGGATCCGCCTCGTCGGCCGTCGGCTGGACGATGACGGTCGCGGCACCCGCCTCGGCCAGTGCGCGCACCGCGGCGGCCACGGCATGCGCGTCACCGGCGACGCCCGCGCCGGGCGCGTGCTGCGGGGTGCGTTCGGCGGCCAGCCTGGCCGCGGCGTCCGGGCCGGTGACGGCCAGCAGACTCGCGACGATCACATGCTCGTCGGTCCGGCCCGCCGCGGCGCGGCCCTGCTCGATCAGCGCCCGCGCGGCGCGCACACCGTCGGCATCGGTGATCGAATCCAGCAGCGTCCCATCGGCATGCGCGCCGCACAGCCGGATCGAGCGCGGTCCACGGGCGCCCGCGTAGATCCGCGGCGGCGCGAGCGGCGGCCAATCCAGCGCGACCTCGTCGAGCTGGACGTAGCGACCCGAGGTGGTGACCCGTTCGCCGGCGAGCAACGCGCGCAACGCATCCAGATATTCACCGAGCAGCGTGACTGGGGACTCCACCCGCGCCCCCACTTGCCCCATCCAGTCCTGTACGCCGTGTCCGACGCCGAGGTGCACCCGATCGGGGAACAGGCGATAGAGCGTGGCGGCCTCCATCGCGGTCAGCGCCACGTTCCGCAGCGGCACCGGGAGCAGCCCGATACCGACACCCAGCCGCTCGGTCCATGCCAAAGCCGCTGCGGCACTGGCGATTCCGCTCTCCAGGAAACAGTCCTCCCAGAGCCAGAGCTGCTCCAGCCCGGCCGCCTCCGCGGCCATGGCCACGGCACGCAGCCGTTCCGGCGGATTCTGTGGACGAAATACGGCACCGAGGACAGTCATCCCACCATTCCTACCCGGCGGGTCCGACAACGCGCGAGATTAGCGGCCGCGTCTGCGCCCGATATTTCGGAATCTCTCAGGTTGACCCACGATGATGTGGCCGTGGCCCGACCACGCGGGGACGAGTTTCGCTCTCTACCATCGTGGCGGCAGGTACCGGCAGTCGAGCGAAAGGCGTGGTGAACGCACGGTGAGCAAGAACCCGGGTGGGAAGAAGAATCCGCTGCTGGCGGCGGATCGCGCCGACCGCAACCGCAAGATCTTCATCCAGGTGGCCGTGGCCGCCGTACTGGTCGCGCTCATCGCGGCGATCGGTATCGGTGTCGCGGTGAAGAAGGCCCGCAGGGACGATCCGGGGCCGAGCCCGGCCATCGCGGCGGCCGCGAACCAGAACGCGTCGGGCATCACCGGAACGATCACCGACAACGGCGCCATCCGGATCGGCAAGCCCGATGCGAAGGTCACCGTCCGGGTCGTCGCCGACCTGCAGTGCCCCGCCTGCAATGCCTTCGAGGAGGCCAACGGCAAGGTGCTCGACGAGGCCGTGCAGAACGGCACCGCGGTGGTCGAATACAACGTGATCGCGTTCCTGGACAAGGCCTCCAGCACGCGGTACTCGACGCGCGCGGCGAACGCCTCCTACTGCGTCGCCGAGGCGGATCCGTCGAAGTACGTGTCCTGGGTGTCGGCGATGTTCGCCCAGCAGCCCCCGGAGGGCGGCGCGGGCCTGACCGACGACAAGCTGGTCCAGATCGCGAAGGCCGCGGGCTACCCGGATTCGGTGGCGAGCTGCATCACGGATGTGAAGTACGACAAGTACATCCAGGCCCGCACCGATGAGGTGCTCAACAGCGGCATCAAGTCGACCCCGTCGGTCTTCGTCAACGGCAAGCAGATCCAGTCGAGCCAAGAGCTCATGGGACCCGGCGGCCTCGCACCCGTGATCGCCGCCGCCGCGGCGCAGTGATCACCGCCCCGCCCCGGGCCGCCTGGATTCTTCTGATCGGCGGGCTGGCCGGCTGGCTGGCCTCGGTGGCACTGACCGTCGAGCGGTTCAAGCTGTTCACCGAGCCGGGCTACACCCCGTCGTGCAGCATCAATCCGATCCTGTCCTGTGGTTCGGTGATGGTGACCGAGCAGGCCGCGGTGTTCGGGTTCCCGAACCCGCTCATCGGCATCGTCGGCTTCTCGGTGCTGGTCACCCTCGGGGTGCTGTCGGTGGTCGGGGTGGGGTTCCCGCAATGGATCTGGGGCGGGCTGTGGCTCGGCCTCGCGGCCGGGGTCGGCTTCGTCTGCTGGCTGATCTTCCAGAGCCTGTACCGGATCAACGCGCTGTGCCCGTACTGCATGGTGGTGTGGGCGATCATCACCCCGCTGCTCGCGGTGGTCACCGATCAGCTCTGGGGCGGGTCACGCGGCCCGCTGCGGGTGCTGGCGGAGTGGCGCTGGACCATTGTCGCGTTGTTCTACGCGGTGGTGCTGTTGCTGATTTTCCTGCGGTTCCAGGATTACTGGCTGTCGCTGGTCTAGTTCGGCGTGCCCAGCGCGAGCACCAGGGTGACCGTGCGACGGCCGCCCGCGGCGTCGAGGATCTCGAGCTGGATCGTGTCCTGCGGCTTGTGCACGTTGATCGCCGCGTGCAGCGCGCGAGCCGAGGTGATCACGCGACCGTTCACGGCCGTGATCACCTCGCCGCGCGCGAGCCCTGCCGCGTAGGCGGGTAGCCCGTAGAGCGCCAGATCTATCCGTGCCCCACTCGGTTTCGCGTCGGTGGTCAGCACGCCGAGGGTTGCGGTCGGGCCGATGTGCACGGTGTCGGTTGGAATGCCGGACCGGATCTGCTCGACCACCCGCATGGCCGTATCGATCGGTACCGCATAGCCGTTCGGTGGCCTGCTCGTCGCACGCTCCGGATCGCCCGACGCCGCGGCGATCACCCCGACTACCGCGCCCTCGCGATCGGCCAGTGCCCCGCCGGATTGTCCGGAGCTGACCGCCGCGGCGACCTCGAGCATCCCGGTGAGCGGCTTGCGCGACAGGTCGGCGGAGTTCAACGCGACGATAGTGCTGTCCAGATCGGTGAGCGTGCCCTGGATCGCCGTCGGCGTACCGCCGAGCCCGCCCGCGTTGCCGATGGCCAGCACCTCGTCGCGCACCCGCACGCCGGCCGAGCTGCCGATGCGCGCGGTTACCAGATCGGCCGCGCCGGACAGCGCGAGCAGCGCGATATCGACGCCCGCGTCGTAACCGAGCACGACGGCGTCGTAGGTGCGCCCGTTGCCCACATCGGTGACGCTCACCGTGTCCGCGCCCTTGACCACATGGTGGCTGGTCAGCACCTGACCGTCGGGGGTGAGCACGATGCCCGAGCCGGCGGCGCCGAGCCCGAACGGCGCGGCCGACGCGCTGATATCCACCAGCGCCGGATCGACCACAGCGGCGACGGCCAGCGGGTCCAGCGGCGGCGGGGGCTGCTCGATGATCGGTGCGGGGAGCTCGCTCGCCCCGGTCGGCCAGCCCGGCAATTCGCCCCGGTAACCGAGGAATCCGGCCACGGCGAGCAGCGCGGCGACGATCATCGCCAGCGCGCGGCCCCCATACCGTTGCTCATTCATCGCACTCCGCCTCGATGCCATGCGAATTCCATTGTGGCCGGAGATCTTCACCGTAGATCGAAATCGGGTCGATGACCGCCGCTGCCCGCCGAAATACCCGCGTGTTCGTAATTCAGGCGTGTCCGTTATGTGTCATGTTTGGCAAGTAGAGGCATGCGGCGGTAGGCATGTATGCATGACCAATGCTGCTGCGTACGCTCTTTCCACACCTGATGGCGCATTCGAGAAGGTGACGATCGAACGCAGGGACCTGGGTCCGCGTGACGTGCTGATCGACATCAAATTCGCGGGTATCTGCCATTCCGACATTCACACCGCGCGCGACGAGTGGGGCGGCACCAAGTACCCCTGCGTACCGGGTCACGAGATCGCGGGCCTGGTCGCGGCGGTGGGCTCCGAGGTGAACAAATATCAGGTCGGCGACCGCGTCGGGGTCGGCTGCATGGTCAATTCCTGCGGTAAGTGCGGACCGTGTCTGGCCGACGAGGAGCAGTACTGCACCCGCGGCGCGACCATGACCTACAACACGCCCGTCGATCCGGCCGTCCAGCCCGGCGGGTACACCATGGGCGGGTACTCCACCCAGATCGCGGTGACCGAGAACTTCGTCGTCGGCATCCCCGAGGGGATCGGCCTCGACCAGGCGGCACCCCTGCTGTGCGCGGGCGTCACCCTCTTCTCGCCGCTGCGGCACTGGAACGCCGGGCCCGGCAAGCAGGTCGCCATCATCGGCATGGGCGGGCTCGGGCACGTCGGGGTGAAGATCGCCGCCGCGCTGGGCGCCGAGGTGACCGTGCTCAGCCACTCGCTGAGCAAGCAGGACGACGGCAAGCGGTTCGGTGCCAGCCACTACTACGCGACCAGCGACCGGCAGACCTTCCGCGAGCTGCGCGGCCGGTTCGACCTCATCCTCAACACCGTCTCGGCCGACCTGCCGATCGACGACTACCTCAAGCTGCTGAACCTCGACGGCACCCTGGTGATCCTCGGTCTCCCGGAGAACCCGATGAGCGTCAAGCCGTTCACCATCGCGGGCTACCGGCGCTCGCTGGCCGGGTCGATGATCGGTGGCCTGGCGCAGACCCAGGAGATGCTGAACTTCTGCGCCGAACACGGCATCGGCGCGGAGATCGAGGTGATCTCCGCCGACGAGATCGACGGCGCCTACGACCGCGTGGTGGCCAGCGACGTCCGCTACCGCTTCGTCATCGACGTGTCGACCATCTGAGATAAGACCGCGCCGGGTGGGTACGTTGGCGATGTGGCTTCGGACGAAGACGACAACGCGACACCGCCTGCGGGTGCGGATGCGGTGGCACCCACCGGGGAGGCCGTGGTTACCGCGGAGATGACGACCACCCCGCCGCCGTGGCTGCTGCGGGCGTTTCTGCTCGCGGCGGCGACGGTGGCGGGGTTGTTCGCGGGCTTCTGGGCGCTGACCCGGCTGCAGGGTTTGCTCACCATTCTGTTGGTCTCGCTGTTCCTGGCCTTCGCCATCGAGCCTGCGGTGAACTGGCTGGCGCGCCGCGGTATGAAGCGCGGACTGGCCACGGGCGTGGTCTTCCTCGCCCTGATCGCGGTCGTCGTTGGCTTCTTCTGGACGCTCGGCTCGCTGCTGATCGATCAGGTCACCGCGCTGGTCAACAATGCGCCGCAGTACGCCGACCAGGGCATCGACTGGATCAATCACACCTTCAAGACGAACCTGTCCGGTACCGATATCGAGCGATATACCAGCGACTGGAGCAAGTACCTCGAGGGCGCGGCCGGAAACGCCTGGGACATCAGCACCCGGGCGGTCAGTGTGGTCTTCCAGTCCCTGGGCGTGTTGCTCTTCACCTACTACTTCGCCGCCGACGGCCCGCGCTTCCGCAACGCCGTGTGCTCGCTGCTGCCGCCGCGCAAGCAGCGACATGTGTTGCGCGCCTGGGATATCGCGGTGGAGAAGACCGGCGGCTACATCTACTCGCGCGGGCTGCTCGCCCTGGCTTCGACGGTGGCGCACTATGTCGCGCTGCGGGTGCTCGATGTGCCGTCGGCGTTCGCGCTGGCGCTGTGGGTCGGCGTTGTCTCGCAGTTCATTCCGACCGTCGGCACCTATCTGGCCGGCGCGCTGCCGGTCATCGTCGCGCTGGTGCACGACCCCTCCGACGCCGTGTGGATCCTCGGCTTCATCGTGGTGTACCAGCAGTTCGAAAACTATGTGCTGCAACCGCGAATCACCGCGACCACCCTGGACATGCATCCGGCCGTCGCCTTCGGCGCGGTGCTGGCCGGCGCCGCGCTACTCGGCGCGACCGGTGCGCTGCTTGCCATTCCGGTCACCGCGACCGTGCAGGCCTTCTCCGGGGCCTACATCCGGCGCTACGAGGTGCAGACCGATATCGATGTGCGCGCGCCGCTGCCGCCACCGCCGCCGAAGCCCCATCGAAAGTGGGCTCGCCAGTTGACCATCCGGTTTACCGGAGCTGAGCGACCGAAGGGCGAGTAGCCGCGCACCGGCGCAGCTGCTCGAGCAGCACCGCGGTGATCTTGCCCATCTGCGCGCGGCTGTGCTGCGCGATATCGTGCTCGACCTGGATGGTGAGCCGGTCACCGACGGTGAAAACAGTGAGCTTCGGCGGCATGCCCGGCCCCATCGCGAAGACGTCGTCGCGCACGTGCCCGAGGCCCGGCGGCGTCGAATGTGCGGGCAGGCGGCCGATATTGGACATGGCCAGGGTGGGCGCCGCGGCGAACGCAGCGGCCGTCGCCGGGTCCGTGACGCGCTGCGCGGCCAGCAGGAATCGGCCAGCGTCGCGGCGCGCTACCGCGGCCTGCATACCGGCCGTCACCAGGAGACCGAGCTCGATCGGGCTGTGCTCCGGCCCTACCTCGACAGGGGTGCCGACACCGGACGCGACATTCAGCATCGTGCTCGCGGGCAGCGGCGGCACCAGTTCGTTGCGCAGATCCATGGCGTGCCCGCAGATCAGCGGCAGGGCGCCGGTGGCCGGTTCGAGTTGCGTGCGCCAGGCCACCAGCGCGGCGCCGCAGAGCAGGCTGTTCACCGAGATGCCGTGCGCGCGAGCGGCATCGACCAGCGCACCGGTTTCGGTACTGTCCAACTCGATGCGCCGCACCGCGAAACGGCCGAGGGGATCGTCGCCGACGCCGTCCCCGTCGCGGGGCAGCGCGCGCGGCGCCGCGGCCGGATCGATCATCGTCACGCCCGCGGCGGCGAAGTCCAGGAACTCGGCCACCTCGGCGTCGGAAAAGGCCTCGGCGAGACGGGTATCCATCGCCTCGGGCAGCGACTGATCCGAGTCGCCCACCGGCAGTGGACTTCCCGCGATGTGCGCGGTGTAGCGCCGCCACAGCTCCGCAAGCAGCGCGAAAGCCGATCGGCCATCGGCGATTCCGTGATGGATGGTCAGCACGATCTGCTGACGCTCGCCGGCCCGCAAGAGGTGGGCGCGGAACAAGCCGTCGGTCCAGTCCCGCGGACCGTTCACCAGCAGCAGATAGTCGGCCTCGTCACCGTCGGTGACGTCCAGGCGCGGGCGATAGTCGTCGTCGCGGCGCAGGTACATCGTGCCGTCGGGCTCGGTGAGCACCCTGCTGCGCAACATCGGGTGCACGGCGGCCAGCTCACCGAGGACCCGGCGCAGCAGCTCGGGATCGAGCGCTCCGTGCACGGTGGAGCCGATGTACAGCGGCATGCCGCCGGTGGGGACGCTGCCGAGCTTGGTGTCCGTGCCGAAGAACGTGGTTTCGAACGGGGAAATGGGGCGCTGTGCGGTCATGCCCTCGAACATACGCATGTTTCAAACAGTTGTCACAAACATATGTATGAAACAGTCGTCACAAACACCCGTATGCCCGGCTGCTATCGTGCGAAAGGTGGGAACTCGAGACGACCTCCTCGCCGCGGCCAAGCAGTGCCTGGCCGAACGCGGCTACGCGCGCACCACCGTGCGCGACATCGTGGCCGCCTCTGGCACCAACCTGGCCGCGATCAACTACCACTTCGGCACCCGCGACAAGCTGCTCAGCCAGGCCATGATGGAGTCGAGCGCGACCGCGGTGCAGGCGATCCTCGACTCGCTGCCCGCCGACGACACCGCCGATCCGGCCGTCCGCATTCGAGCATTCCTCGAGCAACTGATCCGCTCGTTCACCGAGGAACGGCTGCTCTGGTCCGCCAATATCGAGAGCTTCGTGCAGGCGCTGCACTCCCCCGAGCTGCGCGCCGAACTCGGCACCGCGCAAGCCCGTGCGCGCCAGGCGCTTTCACGCGTCGCCGACAGCGCCACACCCGATCCCGCCATCGGCGCGGTGGTGCAGACCCTGATCGGCGGCCTGCTCGTCCAATGGCTGATCGACCCCGCCAACGCGCCCTCCGCCGAGACCATCGCGGCGGGTCTGCGCGCACTGGCCGCGGCGGCCGACCCGGACTGAGTACACCGGGTAACCGCCCGGCGAACCCACCGGCCCGTGCTACCGTTCCCGCCCGTGCCGTTCACCGATGCTGGAACGATGGCGATTCTGCTGGCGCTGGTTTCGATGTGCTCCACGCTGTTCGGCGGTTTCGTCGCGGTGCGCATCGGCGACCGCCGGCACCTGGTCCTCGGCTTGGCCGCAGGCGTGATGCTCGGCGTGGTCTTCTTCGATCTACTGCCGGAGGCACTGGAACAGTCGGGGCAGCACGTCCTCGGGGTGCCCGCCGCGCTGATCGCCGCGGTGGTCGGGTTTCTCACCATCCACGTCATCGAACGCGCGGTCGCCGTGCACACCGGACACGAGCAGGAATTCGGCTCGCACACACACGGTTTCGAATCCGTCGGCCTGCTTGCCGCGTCCGGCTTGATCTTTCACAGTCTGCTGGACGGCTTCGGCATCGGCCTCGGGTACCAGGCGGGCGCCACGGTCGGCGCGGCGGTGGCGATCGCGGTCATCTCGCACGACTTCGCCGACGGCTTCAACACTTTCACCATCTCGACCCTCTACGGCAGTGCGCGCAAGCGGGCGCTGACCCTGCTCGCGCTGGACGCCATCGCCCCGGTGGTCGGCGCGATCCTAGGCACGCTCATCCAGGTCCCGGACGGCGTAGTCGGGCTCTACCTCGGGTATTTCGCCGGGTTCCTGCTGTACCTGGCCACCGCGGACATCCTGCCGGAGGCGCACGCCGTGCACCCCTCCCGCCTGACCCTTGCCTGCACCGTGACGGGCGCGGGAATCATGCTGCTCGTGGCCGCACTGAGCCACTGAGCGTTAGCAACCAAGGTTGACTATCCGCAATTTAGTCAACTAAGGTTGCTCGCATGCCCACCCCCGAAATCCCCGATTCCGGCGACCCCGCAGACCGGCTCGCGGCCGTGGTCGCGTTGCGGCGCTTGGCCGATCAACTGGAGGACGCCGCCGTCGAGCAGGCGATGCGGACGGGCTGGAGCTGGCCGCAGGTCGCCGAGGCCCTCGGTGTCACCAGGCAAGCGGTGCACAAGAAGCACGCCAAGCGGCTCATCGCCGCGGGCGTCAGCCTGAGGAGGCGATGATGATTCTGACCGCATTCGACGAATACCTGCACACGGTCCTCACCGAGGGCAGCAGCGAGGCGCAGCGGGACGGCTCGGCGACCGTCGAGGCGCAGCACCTGCTGCTGGCGATCGCCGCACAGCAGGGCACCGCGCCGCAGCGCGTCCTGGCCGCGGCCGGACTGGACCACCAGGCGATCCGCGACGCGCTGCACCGCGAGTTCGAGCACAGCCTGAGCGCAGCGGGAGTGTCCCTCTCCGGTCTGGATGTGCCACCTGCGAAGGGCTGCGGGAAGGGCGCCCCGAATGTCGGCGCGTCGACCAAGCTCGCGCTGGAGCGCGGGTTCGGTTCCGTTGCGCGCAAACGAGATCTGCGTCCCGCGCATGTGCTGCTCGGCATTCTGCGGGCCGAGGTCGGGACGGTACCGCGCGCGCTCGCACTGGCCGGTGTGAACCGGACAGAGCTACAAGCCCAGGTGCAGCACACGCTCGAGGAAGCGTGATGGCAGCACATCCGGAGGTTCAGCAGCTGCTGGACGAGGCGGTACGCGAGCGCGGCCTGCCCGGCGTCGTCAGCGAGATCCGCGACAACCAGGGCCGCTGGTTCGGTGCGGCAGGGGTGGCCGACACCTCTACCGGGCGAGCGCGTGCCGAACACGAGCAGTTCCGAATCGGCAGCGCCACAAAGGCGTTCACGGCGACGGTGGTTCTGCAGCTGGTCGCCGAGGGCAAGCTGAGCCTCGACGACACGGTGGAGCGGTGGCTACCCGGACTGGTCGCGGGCAACGGCAACGACGGCAGCGCGATCAGCATTCGGCAACTGCTCGACCACACCAGCGGGCTGTTCAACCACACCGACGACGAACAGGTGCACTCCGCCGAAGGCTGGCGGCCAGAACAGCTGGTCCGGATCGCGACGACACACCCGCCCTACTTCGCCCCCGGTGCGCATTTCCGATACGCCAACACCAACTACCTTCTCGCCGGACTGCTCATCGAGCAGGTGACGAATGCCCCACTTGCGCAGGAGATTACCCACCGAATCTGTGAACCTCTCGGCTTGACCGGGACCTACTGCGCAGGCACCGAAACCGAGATCCGTGGGCCACACCCTCGCCACTACTCGACGTTGTTCGACCCCACCCCGGACGCCGCGGTCCACGACCTCACCGAAATGGACCAGACCTGGGCCGGTGCCGCAGGCGACATGGTCTCGACCACCGGAGACCTCCAGGTCTTCTTGCATGCACTGCTGACCGGGCAGCTGCTGCCACCCGCCCAGCAGCGAGAAATGTGGACCACCGTCTCCACCGCGGGCGCGGAGTGGGTCCCGGACACCAGGTACGGCTGCGGCGTGTTCGAACAGCAGCTGCCGTGCGGCACAACGGTTTACGGCCTCGCCGGCGCCGCCATGGGCTCGTGGACCTGGGCGATGGGTAGCCGAGACGGCGAACGCATCGTGGTGACGCACACCAACGGCGACTGGAACGACCCGCTGGAGGTCTTCCTCGCGGTGCTGGACACCCAGTTCGGCTCCACCGTGCCGGCTTCTCGCTGAACGACAAAGGCCGCCTCCCCGTACTGGGAAGGCGGCCTTGATCTTTCAGCTAGTGAACCGCTCGCCTATGGTCAGGCGGGTGCCTGTTCGCGGGTTGCCCGAGTGCGCGGCGCCGCGCCACGGACCGGACGGGCCGCCGAACGGCCCGCGTTGTCGAAGCCATGGGCTGCGGCACCGTTCGCGCCACGCCCGTTCCGGCTGCGCGACTGACCACCACCGACATGTGCCGCCGCGTCGCCGCCACGCCCGCCGCGACCACGCGACTGGCCACCGGCGACACCGCGCGACGCGGCGTCATCGGTGCTGCGCGCGGTCCGGCTGCGCGGCTGCCCACCGGCAGGCGCACCGTCCCGAGCGCCACGACTACGGACCTGACCGGCAGGCGCGCTGTAGCGACGGTCGCCGCCACCACGCCGGTTGCGGTTGCCCTGTCCTTCGGAGTTCGACGCCACCGGCATCGCACTCGGTGCGACCCGCGGTGCGACGGTGCCGACCAGCGCCGTCACCGGCGCGGCGTCCGCGGTCACCCGCTGCGAGGCGACATTGATGTTCGCCTTGCGCAGCAGTGCCGCGACATCGCGGCGCTGCTCGGGCAGCACCACGGTGACGACGTCACCGGAGCTGCCCGCGCGGGCGGTGCGGCCGGAGCGGTGCAGGTAAGCCTTGTGCTCGGCGGGCGGATCGACGTGCACGACCAGCTCGACGTCGTCGACGTGCACGCCGCGCGCCGCGATATCGGTCGCGACGAGCACGCGGGCCGAGCCGTTGGTGAAGGCGGCCAGGTTGCGGTCGCGGGCCACCTGCGACAGGTTGCCGTGCAGGTCCGTCGCGGGAATCCCCACGGTGGTGAGCTGCTTGGCCAGCTTGCGGGCCTGGTGCTTGGTGCGCATGAACAGGATTCGACGGCCGGAGCCCGCGGCCAGCGTCTCCACCAGGATCCGCTTGGCCTCGACGCCGCCGACCTCGAAGACGTGGTGGGTCATCGCGGGCACCGGCGAGTCCGCCGTGTCGACCGAGTGCGTGGCCGGGTTGCGCATGAACTGCTTGACCAGCTTGTTGACGCCGTTGTCCAGCGTCGCGGAGAACAGCAGCCGCTGGCCGCCGCTCGGGGTCGAGGCGAGGATGCGGGTCACCGCGGGCAGGAAGCCGAGGTCGGCCATGTGGTCGGCCTCGTCCAGCACGGTGATCTGCACGTCCTGCAGCGACACCAGACGCTGGCGCATCAGGTCCTCGAGCCGGCCGGGGCAGGCGACGACGATGTCGACGCCGGTCGAGAAGGCCTTGGCCTGCCGGTGCTGGGAGACGCCACCCATGATGGTCGTCACCTTCAGCCCCGCGGCGGTGGCCATCGGCTCGAGCGCGGCGGCGATCTGGGTGGCCAGCTCACGGGTCGGGGCGAGGATCAGGCCGCGGGGACGGCGGCCCGGCTTGCGGTCGCCACCGGCGAGGCGGTCGACCATCGGGATGGAGAAGGCCAGCGTCTTGCCGCTACCCGTCTTGCCGCGGGCGAGCACGTCGCGACCGGCCAGGGTGTCGGGCAGGGTGGCCGCCTGAATCGGGAACGGAGCGGTGATACCGCTCGCCGTCAGGGCGCCGACCAGCTTCGCACCGACGCCGAGAGCGGCGAAGGACGTGGTGGCGGCAGGGTTCGAAGAAGGATTCGTCATATGAGGTGGGTGTGCCTTCCAGGCATCGGGGTGTACCCCAGCGCTGCGCAGGACTGTCGTCCGTGCGTTCGGTGTTATGACACCCAGCTGAGGCGCCGACGCGAAAGGTAAGACATCCACGACGGATCGAGAGGGAGCGTGAAGATCAACGCTTGCCTCGGGTAACTCTACCGCAACCTCGAGTATTCCTCGATGCCAGGTTGCCAGTGGGTTACGTCACTCATTGCCTGGGCGAGGAATGACCGTCGGCGGCTCGCCCATCGGTGACCCACCACCGGCCCTCCTCGAACGAAAACCGCCCCCTGCGAAAACAGGGGGCGGCCAACGTAGTTCGGCTACTCGCCCGCGAGCGCGCGCCTGCGCACCCGTCGCGCCGCGGCCACCAAGTTGCGCAACGACGGCTCCAGCTGCCAGTAGTGCCTGGTCTTGAGCCCACCGTCCGGATTGGCCCATAGTCGTTCCGGCGTAATGGCTTCCGCCGCCGCGGTGAGCAGTTCGTCCAGCTCGTCGATGTCCGGGATGCGCGCCGAGCGGCTCTCGTACACACCGGGACCGACACCGTGGCTCAGCCCGTGGTCGGTGCCGCTGTCCGCCTTGAGCGCCTTGACCACCCAGTCGATCGAGCGGGTGGCCACGATCGCGGTGACGTCGCAGTCGAGTTCCTCGATCGCCTCGACCACCTCGGCGCGGCCGGAATAGCCGATGTGCGTGTGGATCTGGGTTTCCGGCTTGACCCCGGAGGTGGCCAGCCGGAACGCGCCGACCGCCCAGCGCAGGTACTCGGCCCGCCCCTCGGGCCGCAGCGGCAGCATCTCGCGCAGCGCGGGCTCGTCGACCTGGATGATCGCGATGCCCGCCCGTTCCAGGTCCACCACCTCGTCCCGGATGGCGAGGGCCACCTGGTCCGCGGTCTCGTGCAGCGGCAGGTCCTGCCGGACGAACGAGCGCGCGAGCATGGTGACCGGACCGGTGACCATGCCCTTGACCGGCTTGTCGGTCAACGACTGGGCGTAGCTGATCCACTCCACCGACATCGGCGCGGGCCGCGACACGTCGCCGTAGAGGATCGGCGGTCGCACGCAGCGCGATCCGTACACCTGCACCCAGCCGAAGTGCGTGGTCGCGAAGCCGTCGAGCAGCTCGGCGAAGTACTGGATCATGTCGTTGCGCTCGTGCTCGCCGTGCACCAGCACGTCGAGCCCGATATCTTCCTGTAGCCGGATCGTCGCCTCGATCTCGGCTTCGATCCGCTTCTTGTAGTCGTCGAAGGACAGCCGGCCCTCGCCCAGTTCGTAGCGGGCCTGCCGAATCTTGTTGGTCTGCGGGAAGGAACCGAGCGTGGTGGCCGGCACCGGCGGCAGATTCAGCTTGGCTTGCTGGGCCTCCCGGCGCACCGCGTAGGGCTCGCGCGCCCGCATATCCGGCGTGACCGCGTAAACCCGTTGGCGCACCGCGTGTTTCTGCTTGAAGTGCACCTCGGTCGGCCGCTTGCGCCAGCTGTCCGACGGGCCGTCGGTGAGCGCTTTGGCGAGCGAAACCACCTCGCCCACCTTCTGTTTCGCGAAGGCGAGCCGGTCGGCGACGTTACCGAGGATGTCGTACTCGATGAGTAGGTCGTAGGGCACGTGCAGCAGCGTGGTGCCGGTCGAGACGACCAGGTCCGGGCACACCTGTGCGAGCTGGTTCAGGTACTCGAGCGTGACGTAACGGTCGGCGCGCCAGACGTTCTGCCCGCTGATCACCCCGGCGTACAGGCGCTTACGGCGAATGCCCGGAATCTCCGCGAGCTCCTCCGGCCGGATGCGGTAGCTGGACAGGTCGAGCCCGATGGCCTCGACATTGCTGGCCGCCAGGATGCGCAGCGCCTCGCCGAAGTCGCCGTACTGGCCGGTAACGAGCATGCGCGGACGCAGCGGCGCCTTCGAAAGTCGTTGGTAGGCAGCCTCGAACGCGGCCAGCTCGGCGGGCGTGCGCTCGCTGGTGAACGCGGGCTCGTCCAGCTGCACGCAGGTGGCGCCGCGCTTGGCCAGGATCTCGAAGAGCTCCTCGTAGGCGGGCAGCAGCCGGTCGAGCAGCTTCAGCGTGTCGAACTCGTCCTCGCCGGGGACCTGCCCCGCCTTGGACAGCAGCAGCAGCGACACCGGGCCGAGCACCACCGGCCGCAGCTCGATGCCCTGCGTCTTGGCCCGGTCGAATTCGTCGAGCAACGCCTCGGGATGCAGCGAGAATTCGGTGTCGGCATCCAATTCCGGCTGGCGGTAGTGGTAATTGGTGCCGAAGAACCGCACCAGCTCCAGCGGCGGCAGATCCGGCCTGCCGCGCGCCATCAGGAAATAGAAGTCCAGCGGATCCATCTCGCCGCGGAACGGCTCGAACCGCTTGGGCACCGCGCCGAACATCAGCGCGTTGTCGAGCACGTGATCGTAGAACGAGAAGGTATTGCCGGGGACCTGGGTCAACCCGGTGGCGGCGAGTTCGTTGAACTGCCGTTCCTGAATGTCACGGCCCACCGCGAGCAACTCTTCGCGGGGAATCGCACCGCGCCAATAGGCCTCGAGTGCCCGCTTGAGTTCTCGATGCGGCCCGATGCGCGGATAGCCGAGAATGCTCGACCCGTAGCCGTCGGTCACGTTCACCATGAGCGCGCTGCTCCCTTCGATGGCTGTGCGGCGCCCACTACGAAGACTGGACGCCGCACGCTATTGCGCCTGGGTTGAATCGAAACGAGCTCAGGCCCGGTTGTACTGGTAGAAACCGGCGCCGGTCTTCTTGCCGAGCAACCCAGCTTCGACCATACGCATGAGCAGCGGCGGAGCCGAGTACAGCGGCTCCTTGAATTCCTGGTACATCGAGTCGGCGATCGACTTGACCGTGTCCAGGCCGACCAGGTCGGTCAGCGCCAGCGGGCCCATCGGGTGCGCGCAGCCGAGCACCATCGCCTTGTCGACGTCGTCCTTGGTGGCGAAGCCGGACTCGACCATCCGGATGGCCGAGAGCAGGTACGGCACCAGCAGCGCGTTCACCACGAAGCCGGAGCGGTCGGCGGAGCGCACGACCTGCTTGTCCAGCACGTCACCGGCGAACGCCTCGGCCCGCTTGGACACGGCCTCGCTGGTCTTCAGCGTGGTGACCAGCTCGACCAGCGGCAGCACCGGCACCGGGTTGAAGAAGTGCATGCCGACCACGCGCTCGGGCTGGGTGGTGGCGACGGCGATCTTCATGATCGGGATGGAGGAGGTGTTGGAGGCGAGCACCGCGGACGGGTCGGTGACGACCTTGTCCAGCTCGGCGAAGATGGCTGTCTTCACCTTCTCGTCCTCGAGCACCGCCTCGACCACCAGCTGGCGGTCGGCGAAGTCGTTGAGGTCGGAGGTGAACCGCAGTCGCCAGGCGGCCTGCTCGCGCTCGCGCTCGGTGATCTTGCCGCTGCTGACGCCGCGGTCGAGCGAACGAAGGATGCGGGCCCGACCCGCGGCGGCCAATTCCCTGGTCTGTTCGAAGACGAGCACGTCGACATGCGCCCTGGCACACACCTCCGCGATTCCGGCACCCATTTGTCCGGCGCCGATGACACCGACGCGTTGAATCTTCTCGCTGCTCACGTCCCGCTCCTGCTGTTGGTCTGGCTAGTCGGTGGCTGGAAGGGGTGTGCTCTGGTGTGAGCGGCCCTTCGATGGTCCAAGGTATAGGGATGCCCTCCCCGCCGGGGCTGTTCAGGCGGGGAGGGCGGTACACCCCTACAGGGGGTTATCGGTATTCACGTCGGGAACCTCATTCCCTGAGCGAATCACGAGTGGCTCAGTGGAACTGGCCTTCTTCGGTCGAACCCTTCAGCGCCGCGGTGGAGGTGTTCGGGTCCACGGTGGTGGCGATGGTGTCGAAGTAGCCGGCACCGACCTCACGCTGGTGCTTGATGGCGGTGAAGCCACGCTCGGTGGCGGCCTTGAACTCGCGCTCCTGCAGGTCGACGAAGGCGGTCATGCCCTCGCGGGCGTAGCCGTAGGCCAGGTCGAACATGCCGTAGTTGAGCGAGTGGAAGCCGGCCAGGGTGATGAACTGGAACTTGAAGCCCATCGCGCCGAGCTCACGCTGGAACTTCGCGATGGTCGCGTCGTCCAGGTGCGCCTTCCAGTTGAAGGAGGGCGAGCAGTTGTAGGCCAGCAGCTGGTCCGGGAACTCGCTGCGCACCGACTCGGCGAACTTGCGCGCGACCTCGAGGTCCGGCACGCCGGTCTCCATCCAGATGAGGTCGGCGTAGGGGGCGTAGGCCTTGGCCCGCGCGATGCAGGGCTCGATGCCGTTCTTCACACCGAAGAAGCCCTCGGCGGTGCGGGTGCCGTCCAGGAACTCCCGGTCGCGCTCGTCCACGTCGGAGGTGATCAGGGTGGCGGCCTCGGCGTCGGTGCGGGCGATGATCACCGACGGCACGTCGGCGACGTCGGCGGCCAGGCGCGCGGAGGTCAGGGTGCGGATGTGCTGCTGGGTGGGGATGAGCACCTTGCCACCGAGGTGGCCGCACTTCTTCTCCGAGGCCAGCTGGTCTTCCCAGTGCACACCGGCGGCACCGGCGGCGATCATGGCCTTCTGCAGCTCGTAGGCGTTCAGCGCGCCACCGAAGCCGGCCTCGGCGTCGGCGACGATCGGGGCCAGCCAGTTGCTGACCGAGGTGTCACCCTCGACCTTGGCGATCTCGTCGGCGCGCAGCAGCGCGTTGTTGATGCGGCGCACCACCGACGGCACCGAGTTCGCGGGGTACAGCGACTGGTCCGGGTAGGTGTGGCCGGACAGGTTCGCGTCACCGGCGACCTGCCAACCGGACAGGTAGATGGCCTTCAGGCCGGCGCGGACCTGCTGAACCGCCTGGTTACCGGTGAGGGCGCCCAGCGAGTTGATGTAGTCCTCGTTGTTCACGAGATCCCAGAGGATCTCCGAACCGCGGCGAGCGAGGGTGGCCTCTTCGACGACGGTGCCCTGGAGCTTCGACACCTGCTCGGCGGTGTAGTTACGGGTGACGCCCTTCCAGCGGGGGTTGGTGTCCCAGTCCTGCTGGATTTCCGCAGCGGTCTTCGGGGTGCCGGCGTTCGACATCTCTGACTCCACTTCCTCGTTTTAAGTCGATTGCCCCACGACCGAGCGGTGAAACAGCTCGAACTGCTGGAGCGGCAATTTGCAGGCTTGCTAGGCCCATGGGGTGTACTTCCACACGATTGCACAATGCGAAATGGCCGTCTACCTGTTGCTAATGCGAATCTAAGCTAGGTTTCGATCCCGGTTTGCTAACTTTGCGAAATTAGCGGGCTAATTGCAAACGGCGAACCTACCGGCTGGTAGCCCTGACGTGCGGTTTTAGCGTAACGCTCGTACTGTTAGAGATCGGCGGGACATCGGTCATCGACCGGGCGCGGCATTCCGGGTTGTGAGGACGTTCACAAGTCCGGGCGGGTGCCGCCCGTGTGGGCCACGCCACCCTCGCCTGGGCCGGGCGCGCGGCGTCGGGCAGACTGAGGCGAATCCGAACTTGGACATGCGTCCGGCGCCCACGGGCGTCCGCGAACGGCAGCACTGCCCGGGCACCCGGCAGCACTGCGCACCCGAACAGGAGTCCCCATGCGGAAATCGGTCCTCGCCGCCGCGTTCACCCTCGCCTGCACCGCAGGCCTGCTGAATCTGCCGGTCGCGACCGCGGCGCCCGCGGGCACGGTCGAGTCGGTCGCCCCGCTGTCCCCCGCCGCGACCCTGCCGGGCTCGGCGAACTCGGCCCGCCTGCTGTACAGCTCGACCACCGCGAACAACGTGCCCGCCACGGCGAGCGCGGCCGTCTACTTCCCGCCGGGCGAGCCACCGGCGGGCGGCTGGCCGGTGATCGCCTGGGCACACGGCACCGTCGGCCTCGGCGACAACTGCGCGTACAGCGTCGCGGGGCCCGGTGCGGTCGAACGCGACTGGGCCTATCTCGGGACGTGGCTACAGCAGGGCTACGCGATCGTCGCCGCCGATTACGCCGGGCTCGGCACACCGGGTGAGCATCCGTATCTCAACGGGATCGTGGAGGCGCACAATGTCGTCGACGCGGTCCGGGCGGCAACCACGCAGTATCCGTCGCTCGCCAAGAAGTGGGTGGTGGTCGGCCAGTCCCAGGGTGGCGGTGCGGCCGTCTACACCGCGCGCTACGCCACTGAATTCGGCGGTCCGGAGCTCGACTACCGCGGCGCCGTCGGTACCGGCGTACCCGCGTATATCGAGGACATCCTGACTCCGCTCGGCCCGGGCATACCGCCGGTGAAGCTGAGCCCGCACAGCACGGGCTACACGCTCTACATCCTCAACGGGCTGCGCACCACCTACCCGGAGCTGAACATCGAGTCGTTCCTCACCGACGCGGGCCGGTCGTGGCTGGCAAAGGCGCGTGAGGACTGCCTCGTGCCGCTCGGCGACGAGCTCGCGGCCGAGGACGTGGTGCTCGGAAACCTGTTCAGTAAGCCGCTCAACCAGATCCCCGACCTGCACGGGCTGCTCACCCGATATCTCGGGCTGCCCGAATCCGGCTACGACAAGCCGGTATTCCTGGGCCAGGGGCTGCGCGACACCGACGTGATCACGCCGGAGACGCTGCGGTTCGCCGCCGTGTTGCAGGCGAACGGGCAGCCGGTGCGGTTGCACACCTACCCGGAGGACCACAGCGGCGCGGTGAACGCGTCGCTGCGTGATTCGGTGCCGTTCGTGCGTGGCTTGTTCGGCTGAACCCCCCGCGGAACTGCGCGGCCGGTCCCCTGCCGGCCGCGCAGTCCGGCTAGCCGGACAGGCTGGTGAGGGTGCACATCATCACGGCGAGCGGGTGGATGACGCCCTCGCAGCTCTTGGCAACCGACTCGACCGGGGTGTACTCGCCCAGCGGCAGCGGGGCCGCCGTGGCCGCTCCGCTGCCGATCAGGGTTGCCGCGCCGACCAGGGCGGCGGCGACAATTCCACGTACTGCGAACATTCGAACTCCTCATGCATCAGCTGGACGCCGAACCTGTCGGCGAGCACAAGCATTGCATGACTCGAATTGTGTTGCCGCATAACCGAGTCGGCGCAGCGGTCAGCTGCCCGCTAGCCGGACAGGCTGCTGATCGTGCAGACCAGCAGGGCGAACGGGTGCGTGACGCCGCCGCAGGTGCCCTGGACGTTCTCGACCTGTACAGGCGCATGCGGCTCGAGCGGCAACGGCGCCGCAGCGGCCGCACCGGCGCCGATCAGGGTGGCGGCACCGATGATGGCGGCGGCGGCGAATCCACGTATTGCGAACATTCGAACTCCTCGTGCATCGGGTACGGCCGAACCTTAATCGGCGAGACCCTCGCTACGCATGACCCGAATTATGTTGCCTCGTACGTCGCGGCGCGGAACTCAGTCGGCCCGCGCCGGATGGACCCGGCGCCAATGCTCGGCGATATCGATGCGGCGGGTGATCCACACCTTGTCGTGCGACTGCACATGGTCCAGGAAGCGTTCCAGCGCGGCGGTCCTGGCCGGGCGGCCGACGATGCGGCAGTGCAGGCCGATCGACAGCATCTTCGGACTGCCTTGCGCGCCTTCGCGATACAGCACGTCGAAGGCGTCGCGCAGGTGCGCGAAGAACTGCTCGCCGGTGGGAAAGCCCGCGGCCGAGGCGAACCGCATGTCGTTGGTGTCCAGCGTGTACGGCACCACCAGGTGGTCTCGGCCGTGCACGGTGACCCAGTAGGGCAAGTCGTCGGCGTAGGAGTCCGCGTCGTAGACGAAGCCGCCGTGCTCGACCACCAGCTCCCGGGTGTTCGGGGAGTCGCGCCCGGTGTACCAGCCCAGTGGTGCGGCGCCGGTGAGTTCGGTGAGGATGCGGACCGCCTCGGCCATGTCCGCACGCTCGGTGTCACGGTCGGTCAGCTGGTAGGCCTTCCAGCGCAGGCCGTGACAGGCGATCTCGTGGCCGAGTTCGCGAAAAGCGGCTACCGCCTCCGGGTTTCGCCGCAGCGCGTGCGCGACGGCGAAAATGGTCAGCGGCAGGCCGCGGCGCTCGAAGACGCGCAGCACGCGCCACAGCCCGGCCCGGGAGCCGTACTCGTAGAGCGACTCCATGCTCATGTGCCGGTTCGGAAAAGCCTGCGCCGGAGTCATTTCCGAGAGAAAGGTCTCCGAGTGCTCGTCGCCGTCGAGCACGTTGAGCTCGCCGCCCTCCTCGTAGTTCAGCACGAACTGGACGGCGATCCGCGCATCGTCGGGCCACCGCGGGTCGGGCGGTGTCGGACCGTAACCGATGAAGTCGCGGCTCGGCGCGACCGGCTCGCTCATCCGCCGAGCTCGCCGAACAGCCGCAGCCGGGCGAGACCACCGTCGGGGTAGATGTCCAACCGCACCTCCTCCACCGACGCCGCCATCGGCGCGATGGCGAACTGGTGCCTGGTGTCGGGCAAAAGGTCGGTGCGCGGCAGCAATTCGAGCTCGGTGCCGTCGTTGGTGCGCCCGGTCAGGCGCGCCGCGCCGGGGCTGTTGCCGAGGAAGTACGAGGTGTCGATCTCGGCGAGCCGGATCAGGCCGGGCCCGGCGAGCCGGATTCGCACCCAGTCGTTGCCGTCGTCGCGGCGGCGGGCGGTCTCCCAGCCGTCGCCCATCCGCCGGGCCAGCCCGGGATACAGCAGCTGATTCGGCGAACTGTAGAAGCGGTTGGAGCAATCGAGCACCAGCGCACCGTTTTCCAGCGCCGCCAGGTCGAGTGGGCCGAGCCCGAGCAGCCTGGGGTCGGGACTGCCCTCGCCGTGCACCCGCAGCCGCGCCACCCCGCCATCAGGATGCATGGTGAGTTTCACGTGGGTCCACCGTCTTTCGCTCGCGACGGCGAACGGATTGCGGCTGTCCCCGGCCACCGGCGCGTGCTCGATCAGCGTTTCCCAATCGTCGCGGGCGGCAATGCTTTCCGCGGACGGATAATCGGCGACCTCCAGCGCGGCCACCGAGACCGCGGGCGGATAGTTGCCCTTGAACCAGGCGGTGTCGACCACGACGCCGCGGATCACGCCGGGCACGCCGAGCCGCACGATGGCGAAGTCGTCGCCGGGCCGGCCGCGGTGCCTGCGGGTTTCCCAGCCGTCGTAGACCTGGCCCTTGTGCCCGAAGGTCGCGGGCTGGTACTCGGCCGGACCCGGGTTGATCAAATTCTCCTTCTCCGCGAAGAATTCGTCGTTCGCCCAGATCACCGAGCCGCCGAGCGGGCGAACGGCCAGGTCGGGCAGCAGGGTGAAGTCCGCGGCGGGCGCAGCGCTGCCCGCGGGATGGGCGCGCACGTGCGGCGCGGATTTCCCGCCGCCGGTGACGATTTCGGCGGTCATGACCGTACCTCCTGCGGAATAGGCGCTCGCGTGACCAGGGCACGCAACACCGCCGGTGACAATTCGGGCGCTCGGGCGGCGAGGTCTTCGGCGGTCCGGGCGCCGCATTCCACGCCGCGTAAGACGGTGGCAGCTAAAGCTTCCGCGGTGGCCGGTTCGTCCATGACCCCGCCCGAGCGGCGGTCCAAGTAAGCCTGCAAGCGCGGCACGGCCACGTCGATCGCCTGCCGGAAGAAGTCGTAGGTCGCCAGCCAGCGGGTGACCAGGTGGCCGGGGTGCATATCCCAGCCCTGGTAGTAGCCGCGGCGCAGCGACCGGCCGACCAGGCGGTGGTGATTGCGCAGCGCCGCTTCCGGTTCGGTGTCCGGCACGATCTGGGTGGAGCCGTCGCACACCCACACGCCGGTCTGCGCGGCGGCCACCTGCATGACCGACTTCGCGTAGTCCGCGGCGGGGTGGTCGAGCGCCTGGTCCGGCGCGGCGACACCGCAGGCGGCGGTGTAGTCGTACGTGCCGAAATGCAATGCGCTGCATCGCCCCTCGGCCAGGCCGATCATGCGGGCGATCGGCGCGGTGCCGTCGGCGGCGATGATCGCCTGCGGGCTCTCGATCTGCAGCTCGAAGCGCAGCGTGCCCGCGCGCAGTCGGTAGCCGCTCTCCAGCCCCTCACACAGCGCAACCAGCGCCGGGACCTGCTCGGCGGCTCGGATTTTGGGGACGGTGAAGACGAAACCCGCGGGCACGTCGACCATGGCTGCCAGCACGAGTTCGAGGGTGCGCACGGTGCGGTTGCGTTCGCCGACGGCCAGGCCCTTCGTCCGGATGCCGTAGCTCTGCGGGCGATACGGCGTGTAGGCCCAGGTGGCGAGCACCGCACCCGCGGCACTGGCCGCCTCGTCCTCCTCCGCGTCCGTGCGGAAGCCGTAACCGTCTTCGAAGTCGATGCGCAGATCCTGAATCGGATCCTGCGCCAGCCGCTTGCGCACGTCGGGCAGCGAGCCCGTCGAATCCAGCTCGGCGAGCAGGTCGTGGTGGCGGTCGAGCAACTCGACGGCCGCCGCGCCCCAGGTGCTCGGGGTGTCCTCCATGATCCGGTCGGCGGGAACATAGGCAGTGTGGATCGGCTGCGCCTGCCCGTCCGTCCCCGGGTAGCGCGTACGCAACTCCGTGTCGACGGTATCGAGCATGGCATCGATCCTGGCCCGGACATTCTCCGGCAACCGTGTTCGATCGGCGTCGTTCGCTTGTCCTCCGTGGTTACGCAAGCTGCCGCCTCCGTCCTGACGCTCGCGACGCTGGGTCACCTTCGGTCTCCTTCCTGCATGGCGCGCCAGATCCGATCAGCCGTCATCGGCAACCGATCAGGCCGCACCCCGACAGCATCGCGTATCGCGTTCGCCAGCGCCGGGGCGACCGGGTTGTACGGGGACTCGCTCATCGACTTGGCGCCCAGCGGGCCGAACGCGTCGGCGGTGTCGGCGAAGTACACCTCGGTGCGCGGCACGTCGGCGAACTGCGGAATGTGATAGTGCCGCAGGGAGTGCGTGGTGACCACGCCGCGCTCGCTGCGCATGTCCTCGTACAGCGCCGTGCCGATGGCCTGGGCGACGCCGCCCTCCACCTGCCCGCGGCACTGCACCGGGTTGAGCACGGTCCCGGCGTCGGCGGCCTGGATCGACTGCAAGATGCGCACCGCGCCGGTGTCCGGGTGCACGGCCACCCGGAAGGCGTGCACGTTGAAGCTCACCGAGCGCGGGGTGCCCGCGTGCTCGCCGTGCGCGGTCAGTTCGCCGTCGGCCAGCAACTCGGTGACGCCGAAAACCTGGTCGCCGCACCGGACTCCGCCGGCGACCAGCACACAGTCGCGCTCCGGCAGCCCGGCCAGCTTCGCCGCTCGGGCCAGCAGCAGCCTGCGCAATTCGAGTGCCGCCGCGTAGCTTGCCTTGCCCGCCACCACGATTCCGGTGGAGCCGAACGCGCCGGTGTCGTGCCCGATCAGATCGGTGTCGGATTGCCGGACCACGATGCGTGCCGCGTCGGTCTCCAGCGCCGTGGCCGCGAGCTGCGCGTGCACGGTGGTGGTGCCGTTGCCGAATTCCGCGGTGCCGACCCGGAGTTCGTACCGGCCGTCGGGCAGCAGGGTGATCGTCGCATCCGCCGAATGCCCGCGCGGCGGGATGGTCGCGATCATCGCCACCGCCATGCCGGTGCCGGTCCGCCATCGCGGGCCGGGTGCCGCTGTTCCGTTGCCCCGCACCAGTGCTCGTTCCGCCAGGTCGAGGCACTGGTCCAGGCCGTAACTGCCGAAGCTCAGGTCGCTGTCGTCCACCTCGGCGCCGACGAACTCGTCACCGGGCACCACCACATTGCGCCGCCGGAACTCGAACGGATCGATGCCGAGTTCGCGCGCCAGCTCGTCCAGCGCGGACTCGATCCCGAAGATCACCTGCCCGAGTCCGTAGCCGCGGAAGGCGCCGGAGGGAATGTTGTTCGTGTACACCGCCTGTGCGTCCACCCGCTTATTGGCGCAGCGGTACACCTCGATCGACTCGCCGACGCCGTGGAACATCACCCCGGCGCTGTGGTTGCCGTACGCGCCCGCGTCGGCGAGTACGTCGACCGCCAGTGCGGTCAGCACACCGTCGGCGTCGGCGCCCGCGGTCACCTCGACCCGCATCGGATGACGGCAAGTCGCCGAGGTGAACTCGTCGGCCCTGGTGAATTCGTACTGCACCGGCCGCCCGGTCCGCAGTACCGCGAGGGCGATCAGGTCCTCGGCCAGCATCTCCTGCTTGGCGCCGAACCCGCCGCCGACCCTGGTGGCGAACACTCGAACCCGGTCGCGCCGCAGCCCGAACACCTCGCACAGTTCATTGCGCACCAGGAACGGCACTTGGGTGCTGCACCGGATGACCAGCCTGCCGTCGGCGTCCAACCAGCCGATCCCGCCGTGGGTTTCCAGATGCACGTGTTGTCCGCGCGGCGAATGCCACACGCCGCGCACGAGTTTCGCGGCCGACGCGAGCCCCGCCGACACCTCGCCGACCTCGCCGTGGATCTCGGCAATCAAATTGCGCGCCGGATCTGCGATCCGCGCCGAATCCGGTTTCTCCGCATGGAGTTTCGGGGCGTCCGGAGCCAAGGCCTCGGCCGGATCGAACACCGCGGGCAGCACCTCGTACTCGACCTGCAAGGCCCGGCAACCGGCGCGGGCGGCCGCCGAACTCTCCGCGACCACCGCCGCGACCCGTTGCCCGACGAAGCGCATCGTCCGATCGAGCACATAGGTGTCATCGGGGTCGTCGGCCCGCAACTCGTGCCGGGCGGTGGAGAACGCCACGTCCGGCGCGTCCGCGTAGGTCAGCACGGCGTGCACGCCCGGCACGGCCTCGGCCGCTGCCGTGTCGATGGACACGATGCGGGCGTGCGCATGAGGGCTGGGCAGGACTGCGATGTGCAGTGGTGCGGTGGGTGGCGAGACCTCCGGTGTGCCAGGGGAATTCGCGTCCTCGGTGCCCACGTTCGCCGCCGATGGCATGGCGTCGGGGTCGATGTCGAAGGTGAAAGGCTCTGCGCCACGCACGATCCGCGCCCCGGCGGGAGCGCCGACTCCACTGCCGGCGCGCCCGGCGACCGAGTGCTCGTGTCCCGCGCATACTCCGGTGCCATCCGCTTGCGTCGCGTCGGCGGGCGCTCGGGCGGTCAGCGCCTCGGCGATCGATCGATAACCCGTGCAACGGCACAGGTTTCCCTTCATCAGCTCGGCCAGCTCGGCGTCGGCTGGGCCATCTTCGGTACCGCAGCCGAGACCGGCAGCAGTGACCACCATTCCCGCGGTACAGAATCCGCACTGGAAGGCGGCGTTCTCGACGAAGCGGCGCTGCACGGGGTGCGGGTCGGCGGTGGTGCCGAGCCCGGCGGCCGTGGTGACCGCACGACCGGCGACGCGGTGAGCCGGGATCAGACAGGAGTGCACGGTCGCTCCGTCGAGTTGCACCGAGCAGGCACCGCAATCGCCTGTGTCACAACCCTTTTTCACGGACGAAGTGCCTTGCTCGCGCAGCAGGGTGCGCAGGCATTGCCCCGGGCGTGGCTCGGCCTCGACGGACCGGCCGTCGACTTCGAATCTCATGGCCGTCCCCCATCTCGTAGCTCGTCAGCGACTTCGCGAGCGAGTATGTGGGTGACATGGCGACGCCAGTCGGGCGCACCGTGCGGATCGTCGAACCACAGCGACGGAACTATCTCGGCGACCATGGCATCGATCTCGGCCTCGCCCGGCGGCTCAGCGAAATCCAGCACGACGGGCCGATCGGTGGCGGCGGTGATGGTGACGACGCTTCGACCACTCGGCTCACGGCGTCCCATCACTACGGACCCGGACCGGCCGAGCGGCGCGAGCGCCACCTTCCGGAAACTGGTGTGCGCCAGCAGGCTCGCCGTCGGCACGGTGATCGAACGCAGCACCTCGCCGGGCCGCAACACATTCTTCTCCGGACCGAGTACGAACTCCCGCAACGGAATCCGGCGGTCCACGCCGTCCCGACCCCACACCAGCGCAACGCCGTCCAGTGCGGTCAGCGCCGCGAGCACACCACCGGCGGGCAACGACAAACACACGTTGCCACCTACCGTGGCAGTGCGCCAGATCTTGTGTGACGCGAGCAAGGCCCGGCATCCCTGCGCGAACAGCCTTGTCCCCGGCCACTCTTCGCGCAGCACCGGCGCACCGAGCTCGCGACCGGGCACCGCACCGGCGAACTCGGCCAGCGTGCAGGTCGCCGCGATCTCCAGCCCGTCCGGCACGACGGTGTACGCGGGCCAGCCGAGCGCGGTGATGTCGATCAGCCGGTCCAGCTGGTTGTGCGGCTCGGAGAACAAGTAGGTCCCGCCGGCGAGCACCGCGCACGAACCACCGACGGCACCGAGGTCGGCGCGCTCCCGCGCCACCGACACCTCCCGGATCGTGTCCAGGTCCACGTCTCACCTCACTCCATTGCCGCTACGGCCCACAGTAGGAGCGGGGAGTTGCCGCAATGTTGCACAACTCCCGCTCCAGATTGCGCGGCCGTTACCTGACCGCCCACTCCGCTCCCTGGGATCGCCCGCACACCCCCGCGGCACTCGACGTCCGTTCCATCCGCCTCCCGTCTTTCAGAGGCGACACCGTTCCAGTATCCCGCACCTGCCCTGAACAGGCCGAATGCTCATTCAATACCTGCCGGTCTATTTATGACTATCCCCCGCACCGGCCGCGTGAAGCGCGCGGCGGCACCACCCCGGTGCGACACGCCGCGCCCCCGGTCCACGGCGCGCTGTCGACACGCGCGATCGAACACGTTCCACACTCGACAACCGGGCAGCCGCCGGATTAATCTCCATCGCGGCCCGCTCTGTGTGACATTTCCCACGCATCGTCGGGCCTTCCCTTACTGATGTGTGCCACCGGCGGCCCCTGCTGTCGGCAGCCCATGTCCCGACGCGGAAGGGCCACCGATCAACGCCAACCAGCGGGCGGCGACTGCCGACCACGAGTTGCCAGCGCCCCGCTCCGCGGACGCACCGTCCTCCTGGATGATGACAGCGGACGATTTCCCCCTGACCGAGCGCGACCTCCATGTCCTGCGTCGCACGTTTCGGGATTACACCGAGCTCGACCACTGGCTACCGGGCGGCGAACAGTACCGCCGCCGGGCATACCAGTGCTTCGACCTGGCCACAGCTCGGTTGGCCGAGGACGGGCCCGGTGCCCTCACCGCGATCGACCAGCCGCCGCCGTACGTGCAGTCCAAGCAGATCAACCCGGTGGCCGGCGATATCGAGCGCACCTTCAAGCTGATCCCGCCCGAGCACCCGGCGACCGAGCCGACCAGGCAGATCGCCACTGCCGTCGCCCGGTTGCTCGCGGCCAACGGCGTGCTGTCGGCGCACAGCACGCCGCACTGCCTCGTCGACGCCCACTACATGCGCCTGATCGCGCCCGGCCATCCCGCGCCGGAGGGCAAGCACCGCGACGGCCTCATCGCGGGCTCCGCACACCTGATCCAGCGGACCAATGTCACCGGCGGCGTCTCGGCCCTCTACGATCGCTACGACCCGGACCGGGAGCTGTGCGGCTTCGTCCTGGAAAACCCGCTCGACTCCTACGTCTTCGACGACGAACGGGTACTGCACTACGCGACGACAATCACGGTGACCGATCCCGACGCGGGCGCCGGGTTACGCGATGTCCTGCTGATCGGATTCAGAAAGCGTGAATAGTTCGACAACGACCTTCGTCGACCAGCTGCCCCGGCTGCTGCCCGACGACGAGCTCGTGCAGCTGGCTGCCGGGCTCACCGCGGTCCCCTCCTTCACCGGACAGGAGACGCCGCTGGCGTTCCATGTCCGGAATACCCTCGCCCGCAACGACATCCATGCCTACCACCAAGAAGTACAGCCCGGCCGCCTACAGACGATCGCGCGGCTCGGCCCGGAGAACGGCACCCCCGCGCTGCTGCTCAACGGCCACCTGGACATGGACCCGCTCGGCCGCGACCAGCCGGGCAAGCCGTTCACCGCCCGGCGCGAGGGCGACCGGCTCTACGGCGCGGGCCTGCACAACATGAAGAGCGGTCTCGCGGCGATCCTCGGTGCGGCGATAGCGGTGCGCCGCAGCGGAATGGCACTGCGGCGGCCCCTGCTGCTCGAGTTCGTCGTCGGCGAACTGCAAGGCGGGGTCGGCACCAGGCACGCCCTGCGCAGCGGGCTCACCGCCGACGCCGCTGTGGTCCCCGAGCCGTACTCGGTGCGCCGGGTGATCACCCGGACCGCCGGGGTGCACAAGTTCGCCATCGTGGTGCGCGGCACCACCGCGCACACCAGCAGGCACCACGAAGGTGTGGACGCGGTCGCGGTGTTGCGCCGCGTGCTCGACCTGCTCGACACCGCGGACCTCGGCCTGCGCAACAGCGAATTCCCGCCGCTGCCAAGGCTTCAGGTGGCCAGCCTGATCGCGGGCCGCGGCGAGGGACACGATCTGTCCGGGGTGAGCTACTGCTCGGACAAGGCCACCGCCCTCGTCGATCTGCGCTATCCGCCACCGCACGAGCCGCACAACGTCAGCAAGGCGATCGACGTGGTGCTGGACCGCGTGCGCGATGCCTTCCCCGAGGCCCAGATCGTCGTGGAGCACCCGGTCGATCCGCAGTACCGGGTCGGCGGCACCGATATGCCGCCGATGGACATGCCCGCCGACTGCGCGGTGGTGCGCGACATCGCCGAACTGCTGCCGCGAGTCTCCGACTTCCGGGTCGAGGAGACCGGATTGGCGCTGCCCTACTCCTACTGCGGCAACGACACCACGCACCTGAGCCGGGCGGGCATCGAATGCTGCCTGTTCGGGCCGCGCGGCGGCACACCCGACACCGAACACCACGTGCTGATCAGCGAAATGCGTGCCTGCGCAGACACTCTCGCGCTCTTGGCCGAGCGGCGCTGCGGATAACGCACTCACCGGCCTCGGGTGCGTAACTCCGTGCGCATCTGCGCCGCGAGCTGCACGCCGATGCTGTCGTACAGTACGACCGCCTGCGCGAGCAGCGCTTCGGCCTCGCCCCGGGCACCGGTCGCCGTCGCGACCCCCGCCAGGCTGCGCAGCGCGTCGGCGCGACCCAACGGGTCGCAGATCCGGTACGCGACACCCATCGATTCGGTGTAATACCTTCGGGCGGAGTCGAATCGGCCGAAGTGCCGCTCGATATGCCCGAGCCCGCGCAGCGCGTCGACCTGCCCGAGCGGGTCATTGATCTCGACGGCGATCTCGTAGGCGCCCTGGAACATGTCGCGGGCTTGGGCGGGCGATCCCGACTTACGCGCGAGATTGCCTAGGCCCCACAGGGTCCAGCCCTCGCCGTAGCGGTCGTGGATGCGGCGCGCGATCTCCAGCGCGTCGTCGAAATAGCGCCGCGCCGTCTCGTGGTCACCGACCAGCCGTTCGATGTGGCCGAGCCCGCGCAGCGCATCGCCCTCCAGCTTCTGATGATTCAGGCTCCTGGCGATGTCCAGCGCCTCGGCGTAGCGGCGTTCGGCGCCCTCGGGATCGCCGAGGCGCCGGATCACCTCCGCGAACCCCCACTGCGCGGTGGCGATACGCACCGGATCGTCGATGGCCTCCGCGATGGCCAGCGCCTGCGCCGAGCAGTTCCACGCGGCGCGGTACTCCGACGAGGCCCGCTCGACGTGCGCGAGGCCGTCCAGGGCGTCGCATTCGGTGGGCCGAGCGTCGATATCCCGGGCAATGGCAAGCGCTTCGCTGAAATAGCGTCGCGCCGCCTTGTGGTCGCCGGTGACCCGTGCCGTCTGCCCGAGTTCACACAGCACGGCCGCGTGGCACTGCCGATCGGTCAGGTCCACCGCGATCTCGCTGGCCAGCCGGAACCCGGCGCAGGCCTGCTGATGCTGCCCGATCAGCCGGTCGATGCGGCCCTTGCCCACCAGCGCCCAGGCTTGCGCGCGCCGATCGGCGATCTCGACGGCGATATCCAAGGCCCGTGCGTAGAGGCGCAAGGCGAGCGACCAGTGACCGGTGCCGGACAGGTGCGAGGCCAGGCGGGTGGCCAATTCCGCTGCAGCCGAGGAGGGTTCGGCGCCCCGCAGGCAGCTGACCAGCATCTCGCGTTCTCTGGTGAGCCAGGCCCTGGCCCGCGCCGTGTCGGCGGACGGGTTCGAGAGATGTTCGCTGCCGGACGGATCGAAGAGCTGATGCGTACTGGCCCGGCGGGCCACCGCGAGGCCGGCCCCGACCAGGCGGTCGACCACCTTCGCGTACTCCACCGGTGCGTCCTCGCGTTCGGCGTGCAGGCGCGCGCACAGCCGGGTCAGGTCGTGCATCCGGTAGCGCGGGCCGCCGGGACCGCCGGGCGACGGGTCCAGGAAGCCCGCCTCGAAAAGCCTGCGCACCAACGTCTTCCCGTCCCGCAGCGGCACCGCGGCCATGGTCGCCATCGCCTCCGCGGTGATCTCCGGCCCGGGGAACCAGCCGAGCAGCCGGACGGCGCGTTGCAGCCCGGCATCCCCCAGCCGCTGATACGACAGCTCGAACGCGGCCCGCAGCGATTCGTCCTCGGCCGTGAACCGATCCAGGAGATGTTCGGTCGCCGAACCATTCGTGTGATCCGCGGGGGCGCGCTTGATCCGCTCGGTCAGCTGCGCGATGTCGGCCGCGCTGTCGGCCAGCATGGCCTCGCCGTGGTGCGCGATCTGGCCGCCGATCAGCCGGATGGCCAGGGGCAGCCGACCCGCGGTCTGCAGGATCTGGCGTACCGCGCCCCGATCGTAGCCCGACCGCAGGTTACCCAGCTTGACCAGTAACTCCTCCGCCTCGTCCCACTCCATCACGTCCAGCCGCAGCGGTGCCGCCTCGGCCAGCCCGGTGAGCTTGCTCCGGCTGGTGATCAGCACGAAACAGCCCGGCGCCTGCGGCAGTAGCTGTTTCACCTGGGCGCTGTCGAGCGCGTTGTCGAACACGATCAGCATGCGCCGCTGCCGGGTCGCGCCGCGCCAGCGGTGGGCCCGCCCGGCCAGATCCGCGTCGATGGTCTCGCGCGGCACCCCGATCTGCAGCAGCAGTTGCTCGAGCACGTCGACCGGTTCGCGCGGCTCCCGGCCGAGGGTGTAGCCGTGCAGGTCGACCCAGATGGTGCCGTCCGGGTAGTGCTTACCGAAGACCGCGACCGCGTACCTGGCCAGCGCCGTCTTGCCGATGCCGGTGAGCCCGACGATGACGTGCGCGGCGACCGTCCCGCTGCGCAGGTGCGCGGCAACCCGTTCGCGCAGTTGCGTTTTCGGACCTTCCCTACCGGTGAAGTGCGGCACCTCCGCGGGCAGGTCGCGACCCGCGCGCACCGGCTGGCGGCCGACGGATCGCCTGGCCACCACCTCGTGATACTCCAGCCGCTCGGCGTGCGGCATGTAGGACAGATCGGCCAGATCGATCAGCTGGTCCCAGGTCGTACCGTAAATGGTGGCAAGGTTTTTCAGCACGCGAATGGTGGGCCGGGCACCGGTCGGCCGGTGGTCCTCGTCCTCGGGGTCCGTGCCGTCCCTCGCGAAAGGCCACGCCTCGTACTCGGAGATCCGGCTGGCCTTCATCGCCGCCCGCGCGCTGTCGGTCAGCTCGTTGTACCGCTCGGCGACCGCGGCCTGGGTCAATCCGTTGGCGTAGCGCCAGGCCGCGCGGGGCCGGTAGCCGCGCTGGCGCAGTTCCCCCGCCAGCGGTTCGAGCAGCTGTAGCTCGGTCAAACCCAAGTCGGCCAGTCGATCACGCAGGCGCCGCCGCTGCTCGGCGGTGAGGGTGCCGCCGGGACGCCAGCGGTCGGTTCGGCCGGATCGATCCATCCCGCCACCCTCCCGCGCGCGATACATCCGGCAAGGGCGCGGCCTGCGCCGGAGAATCGAGACGCTGATTGTGATTAATTCCTTGGTATCAGTAGCGTTTTCCCAGGTCAAGTAAATGTGTCAACCCGATAAAACGCCGCACCCGCTGGGATCGCCCCGCACCCGCCCGAACTGCCATCCTGGAAGGTGTCACCAGACAACGTGACAACGCGGGGCGGATGAAAAGAGGTCGCACGATGGCGATTACGGCGACAGGCTGGCTGATCACCAGTGACGTGGTGCACGAGGCCGCGTTCCGGATAGATCTTCCCGAACAGGACCGGGGCAAGTGGGTGCTGTCCTACCTGCCGACCAACCGGCGGCTCAGCAGAAATCAGGCGATGGCGGGCATGGTGCTCGCCGAGATGATCGTGCTCGAGCAGCCGCACCCGGCTGGGCTCGACCACGAGGTCGCGCAGCTGCACGCGACGGAGCTCGACTGCACGCTGCACGACGTCATGAGCCTGCTGGCGTTGCGGGCGCCTGCCGGATCGACCGAGCCGGAACCGCCGGTCGACCCGACCGATGATCGGCTGAGATCCGCTGCCGCACTGGCCCATGGCGTGACCTCGTTCGCGGCCTGAGCTCGAACCGGGCGCTACCGCGCCTTGGCGACCAACGCCGCCTGCGCTCCGGCCACCCGCGCTCCGACGATGTCCTCGTCGACGGTGTGCAGCCTGCCGTCGCGAACCACCTCGCGGCCGTTGACGATCAGCGCCGCGAGGGGTGGCGCCGAACCGAGCACGAGCGCGGTCACCGGATCGTCGATGCCCGCGTGCGCCGGGGTGTCCAGGCGCCACAGCGCCAGGTCGGCGAGCTTGCCCGGTTCGATCGAGCCGATCTCGGCGTCGCGGCCGAGTACCCGGGCGCCGCCGATGGTGGCCAGCGCCAACGCTGTTCGGACCGTCATCGCGCGCGGGCCGCCGGTGTTGCGCGCGAAGAACAGGGCATTGCGCGGCTCCTCGATCATCGAGCTCGACTCGTTGCTCGCCGCGCCGTCCACGCCGAGCCCCACCGGGACGCCCGCGCGCACCAGATCGGCGGTGCGCGCGATGCCCGCGCCGATGCGCGCGTTCGAGGTGGGGCAATGCGCCACTCCGGTACCGGTTTTCGCCATGGTCTCGATCGCGGCGTCGTCCAGGTGGATGGCGTGGGCCCACCAGACATCGGCACCGACCCAGCCGAGCTTCTCCATGTACTGCGCGGGCGTGCAGCCGAATGTCGCTGCGCAATAGTCCTGTTCGTCGATCGTCTCGGCGACGTGGGTGTGCAGCCGCACCCCCGACTCACGGGCCAGCGCGGCCGATTCCCGCAGCAGCTCCGGCGTCACCGAGAAGGGCGAGCACGGGGCGAGCGCGATGCGCAGCATCGAGTCGAACGACGGATCGTGGTGGCGGGCAATGGCCGCCGCGCTGTCGGCCAGGATCTCGTCCAGCGACTGCACCACGTGATCGGGCGGCAGGCCGCCCGCGCTCGCGCCCAGATCCATCGAGCCCCGGCACGGATGGAAGCGCAGTCCCACCTCGGCGGCCGCGGCGATCTCGGCGCCGAGCAGGTCGCCGCCTTCGCGCGGGAACACGTAGTGATGGTCGGTCGTGGTGGTGCAGCCGGTGCGGGCCAGCGCGGCGAGCCCACCGGTCGCCGCGATCCGCACCGCTTCCTCGTCGATGCCCGCCCAGATGGGGTAGAGCGTGGTGAGCCACTCGAACAGCGTGTTGTCCGCGGCCAGGCCCCGGGTGATCCACTGATAGAGGTGGTGGTGGGTGTTCACCAGGCCCGGGGTCAGCAGGCAGCCGCGGCCGTCGATGCGCCGCACCTGGCCGTCGAGCACCGGTGCCGCGCCCGCGCCGACGGCCTCGATCCGGTTGCCGCGCAGCACGACATAGCCGTCGCGGTATTCGGTGCCGTGCGCGTCGACGGTCGCGACGGCACCGCCCTCGATGACCGTCACGGCAGCCATGCGGGTCCCGCCTCGGGTGCGTCGGCGCGCTGCACGGTCGCGTGGATCAGGCCGTACGGGCGGTCGGCGGCGTAGTACACCTCGCCGTGGTTCTCGATACCGAAGCGGTCCAGGTCGTAGTCGAAGTGGTGCTTGTTCGGCGCGGCCAGCCGGATCTCGGCGAGCACGGGATAGGCGGTCAGCGCGGCCTTGCCCATCTCGAACAGCGTCTGCTGCAACGCCTTCGAGTGGTGCGTCGCGAACGTCTCGACCAGCCGCGCCCGGACGCCGGTGTACACCTCCTCCCAGGCGATATCGGTGGTGCCCGCGAAGCGCCATTGCACCGCCAGCGAGGTGGCCAGCATTCGATCGTGCGTCGGGGCGAGCACGGTGAATTCGTCGCTCAGGAAGTCGGCGAACTCCGAACCGGTCGACTTCAGGATGGTCAGGTCCTTCATCCCGCCGATCACCCAGGCCTGCCGCTCGGCGCCGGTACCCGCCACCGTGACCGCGGCGGTGCGCACCTCGGAGCCCTGCCGGACCCAGGTGTGCTCGTGTTCGCGTCCGTCGACCGAGACCCGCTGCCAGGCATACTCGTCGACCTCGACGCGCGCGCTGGTCACCGGCTCGACATCGTCGACGAAATGGCCGGCCAAGGCGAGCGCGTAGTCCTCGATCGCCTGTAGCCCAGGCTGTTTCGCGTAGGCGTAGGCGGTCTGCTTCTGGGTATCGGTGGGTAGCACCTTGCGCTGATCACCCGCGACGTAGGCGTCGGCGAAGTCCCCGCGCAGCACGGTCGACACGTTCACGTCGCGGATCTCGTGGCGCGCGGTCTGCCGCCAGATCCGGACGATCCGATTCTCGGCCTTGCCGTATCGGTGGTCGGTCAGCTCGATCGGCCCGGTCAACTCCATGCTCGGTCAGCTCCCTCGATAGGTGGAAAAGGCGAACGGCGACAGCAACAACGGGACGTGATAGTGCCGCTCCGCGGTGACGGCGAACGTCACCGACACTTCGGGGTAGAAGGTGTCGACGTGTTGTCCGGCGAAGTAGGCGCCGGTGTCGAACACCAGCCGGTAGGTGCCCGGCGCGAGGGTCTCGGCCAGCGCGCCGATCCGGCCGTCCGCGTCCGTCGTTCCCGAATCCAGTTGCTCCGCACCGCGATACAGCGTTACGGCGACGTGCTGGGCGGGCGCGCCGCGTACCGCGTCGAGCACGTGGGTGCTCAGCGTGCTCATCGGTTCGCCGCCAGCAGCGCGCGCAGTCGGATTCGATTGATCTTCGCCAGTTCTGTTCGCATGACCCGCCTTTCGGTCTCGGCATCGTTGCCCAGTCGGTCCTCGAGGGTCGCGAGCAGCTCACTGCCCGATCTACCGCTCGCGCATACCAGATAGAGGTGGCCGAACCGCGCCTCGTAGGCCCGGTTTCCGGCCGCGAGCGCCGACCGTACCGCGTCGGCCGCGGTGGCCACCCCGGCTTGCTCTCGCGCCGAGGCCGCCGTGTCGGGCCGCTCGCCGATCCTGGGGTGCCCGGCGAGCGCCCGATCAATCTCGGACTCGGGCAGCCCGGCCAGCCCGGCATCGGCGGTGTCGAGCAACGCGTCGACGCTCGGATACGGTCGCGCTGCGACGAGCGCGCGGGCCCACTCAGGCGACGAGCAACACGTGAGCAATGCCTCCGTCGCCGCGTTCGCAGGCAACGCGTGGAACCCGGCCAGATCCGCTCCGTCGTCTGTCATCGGACCAGCATCGAATACGACCCGCCCGGCCGCCACCCGAAAGAGATAGATCACGCCCGGCGTGTCGCCGCAAAGAAAATGGCCGGGCAGGGCCCCGAGCAGCACTCTTCCGGCACGCGCGGCCGGCCGTTCCGGACTACCGTCGTACCCATGGCTGTACCCGATCGCCCGGCCACCCCGCCGAACTGTGCGGGCATCCTGCTCGCCGCGGGCGCCGGAACGCGCTACGGCCGGCCGAAAGCGCTGGCCGAGGGCGGCGCCTGGCTGCGCGGCGCGGTGGCCGCGCTGCGCGACGGCGGGTGCGATCCGGTGATCGTGGTGCTCGGTGCCACCGGTCCCGATCCGACGCCGCTCGACCTGCCCGCCGACGTTCAGTCCGTCTGGGCCGCGGACTGGGCTACCGGGCTCGGTGCGTCGGTCCGGGCCGGGCTGATCGCCGCCGCGCGCACCCCCGCCCGCTTCGCCGCGATCATGCCGGTGGACACCCCGGACGTCGGCGCCGATGTGGTCGCCCGGGTCACCGCGGCCGCGTTCACCGCGCCGAGCGGCCTGGCCCGTGCCGTGTTCCACAACACACCGGGGCACCCCGTTGTGCTCGCCCACAAGCACTGGACCTCGATATGTCAGGAGGCCGTAGGAGATTCGGGTGCGCGCACCTATTTGTCGCGCAAGAACGATATGGTGTGCGTCACGTGCGACGATTTGGCGACGGGCGTCGATCGTGACTACCCGGCCTCGTCCGCACGGTGATCGGAGCGGGCAGATGCGGGACATCGTCGACGACCTATTGCGGGTATGGCATTCCGGGCGCACCGGCGGGCTGGCCACCATAGTGCGCACGATGGGCTCGGCACCCTTACCGGTCGGCTCGGCCATGCTCGTCGATCCGGACGGTGGCGTCTACGGCGCGGTCACCGACGGCGGGCTCGAGGAGATCGCCTACGAGGCCGTGCTGCATGCCGCGCGAACCGGTCAGCGCACGATGCACCGCTACGGCGTGGCTACCGGCATGGAGGGCAGCGCGGACCGCGACGGCATGATGGATGTGTTCGTCGAACCGTTCTCGCGCAGGCACTTTCCCGAGTTTCCCCTCGTCGCCGCGGAGATCGCGGCGCACCGCCGGATCACCGTGTTCACCGTGGTGTGGAACTCCGATGCGGACCTGATCGGCCAGCACCTGATCACCGACAAACGCCACGGCACCGAGCTGCTCGCGCTACCGGATTCCGATGTGTTCGTCGCGTCGTTCGCCCCGCCGCCGCGGCTGATCATCTTCGGCGCCAACTCTTTTGCCGCCGCGCTGACCGTGCAGGCCAAGCTGCTCGGCTACCGGGTCACCATCTGCGACTCGCGGGAGAACTTCGCCAAACCCGAGAAGTTCCCCGGCGCCGAGGTGGTCGTCGACTGGCCGCACCGGTACCTGAACACGCTGTCCTCGGCCGGCGAAATCGACAGCAGCACCGGCATCGTCGTCACCTCGCACGACCCGAAGTTCGAGATTCCGCTGCTCACCGTCGCGCTCCGACTACCCGAGCTCGGCTACCTCGGCGCCATGGGTGCGCGCACCGTGCACACCCAGCGCATGGAAGACCTGCGGGCCGGCGGCTTCTCCGAGGCGACGCTGTCTCGGTTGCATTCCCCCGCGGGGCTGGACGTGGGCGCGCGCACCGCCGCCGAGATGGCCGTCGCGATCGCCGCCGAGCTGATCGCCGCCAGGACCGAGCAGGCCGGACGGCACGCACAACCCAGCACCAACCCGCAACCGCTGAAAACTGTTGTCGGACTGAGTAGCTAAGCCTTCAGGCCCGGATTTTCCGCATAGACCTCGCGCAGCACGGACAGGTCGAACAGCTGATCGGCCGTGATCGCCAGCTCGGCCGACCGCAATGCGGTGATGTTCTGCTCGATCAGACTGTCGGTCATCGTCAGCAGGCCGTTGGCGGCGGTATCCGGTGAGATGACCAGATCGTTCTGCGCCACCGCCTCTTTCGTCTGCTCGGCCAGGTCGAGCTTCTGATCCTTGCCGTACACCTCGACCGCGAGTCGCGCGGATTCCGCCGGGTCGGCCACCGCGTCCTTCCACCCCTTGATCTCGGCGACGAGGAAGGCCTTCAGCATCTCCCGCTCCTTGTCGATGGTGGCCTGTTTCACGGTGAGTGTCTCGGCCACCAGCGGCAAGTTGTAGTCGGCGAACAGGAAGTGCGTGTTCGCGAATCCCTTGGCCGTCAGGGTGATCGGCTCGTTGGTCACGTAACTGACCCAGCCGTCGACCTCGCCGTTGGCCAGCGGGGACGGATCGAACTGCGCGGGCACGATGGTGACATCGCCCGGCTTCATGCCGTTGGCGGCGAGCAGGGCGTGGAAGATCAGCTGATTGGTGTCCTGCACCCCGATCTTGCGGCCCTTCATGTCCTCGGGCGTCTTGATCGGCTTCGCGGCCGAGCTGACGATCGCGAAGGGATTCTTCTGATAGGTGGTGGCAACGATCTTGGCGGGCAGGCCCTCCAGCACCGCTCGGGCCGTGGTCTGCGGCGCGGACAGGCCGAGCCAGATCTTTCCGGTGTCCAGCCCGGCCTCCACCGAGGTGCTCGCCGCGCCGCCGGCGATCAGGTCGACCGAGCCGAAGCCCGCCTCCTTGAAATAGCCCCTGCTGTCGGCGAAATACTCACCGGCGAATTCGATGTTCTTCAGCCAGGACAGCTGGATCGCGACGGTTCCGTACTTGGAGCCGTCCGGGGTGGAACCGCCCGACGAGTCGGTGGCGTCGCCGCCGCACGCGGCGAGCAGACCGGTGCCGCCGAGCGCGGCGCCTGCCAGCGCGGAGTAACGAAGAAGAGACCGTCGGTTCAGTGTCGGCCCGGACGAAAAGCGATGTACGGGTGTCATGGCCAGAATCTAGGTGGATTGCGTTTCATTTTCTTTACTTCGACGTTCCGAGCGACGATTTACTCGAATTTCACCGCTAGGAGCTGTTCGCGTCGGCGCCGAACCGGGCCAGCACCAGGTTCTCCAGCACGCCGACGATCGCGTAGAGCAGCACCGACACGATCGTGATCAGGACGATCGACGACCACAGCTGGTTGTATTGGAAGGTCGGGATGGCCCGGATCAGGCTGGCGCCCAATCCCGTTCCGCTGCCGAGCCATTCGCCGAGCAGCGCACCGATCAGCGCGCCGGGCACCGAGATTCGCGCCGCGGCGAAGACCGAGGGCAGCGCGGCGGGCACCGCGACCATCCGCAAACCCGTCCACCTGGACCCGCCGTAGGCGGCGATCAGATCCATCGCCTGCTGCGGCGCGTTGCGCAACCCGGCCATGATCATCACCAGCGCCGGGAAGAACACCACGATCGCGGCCAGCACGGCGACCCCGCCGACCCCGCGGCCGAACACCAGCACGATGATCGGGGCGAGCACCACCAGCGGCACCGAGCGCAGCAGCATCGCCACCGGCAGGAAGGTCTGCTCGACCGCGGCGAACGATACGAACAGCGCGGCCACCACCAGCGCGGCGAGCATGCCGCAGCCGAACCCGATTGCCGCGTCCCGCAACGTGATCTGCAAGTCGTCGAGGAGCACCGCACGCGCGGCACCCGCGCCGGGGGAGGTCACCAGGTAGCGCCAGATGTCCTCCGGCGACTTGCCCACTCGCGGGCCGACCTGCGGAAACGCCTTCAGGAAGACGTACCAGATCACCAGCATCAACAACAGCGAGGTGAACAGTGGGAACAAGAACTTCCCGATTCGCCCGACCACTTTCATCGCCCCTCCTCCGCGCTGACGCGCACATCATGTCCCGCCGTGCTCGCCGGCAATTCGATGCGCGCCAACAGAATTCGTGGATGCCACAGTTCGACGGTGCTCATCGCGCCGCCTGGGTGGTCCACGGTGCGACGACGCGGGCGGCCAGCGCGATGACCGCGTAACCGAGCCCGGCCAGCACGGCTGCGGCCAGCGCCATACCCCAGGTGCGTGGCACGTTGTAGGCCGTCTGCGCGGCGGTGAGCGCGACACCGATACCGCTGTCGACACCGCCGAGGTACTCGCCGATGATCGCGCCGAGCACGGCCGAGGGTGCCGCGATCTTCAACGCCGCGAACGTATTCGGCAACGCCGAGATCAACCGCACCCGGTACAGCTGCTGCCAGCGCCCGCCGCCGTAGGCCCGCACCAGGTCCAGGCTGGTCCGATCGGCCGAGCGCAGTCCGGTCACCGTGCCGACCATGGTGGTGAAGAAGCAGTACATCGCGGCCAGAAACACCGTCGGGGTGCGGCCGCCGAACACCACCAGGATGATCGGACCGAGCGCGAGCAGCGGCGTGCAGTAACTCAGAATCGCCAGCTGCGTGGCCAGCGACTCGATCTGCGGGATCACCATGATGAGCATCGCCAGCGCGATCGCCAGCCCGTTGCCCCACAGGAATCCCTGGAGCGCGCCGAGCGCGGTGATCCGGAAATTCGGGCCGTACAAACCCCATCCGTCGGTGTACATGGTGTGCAACACCGTCCACGGGCTCGGCACGGTGCCACCCGCGACACCGAGCGCGGCGAGCAGCCACCACACCCCGACCAGCCCGGCGACGCCGATTACTCCGCCGATCCGCTTCATGCCGGCACCGCGCCGGTACTCGACTTCCCGGCGGCGGTGCCCAGCGCACCGCCGGTGCCGGACTTCCCGAACAGCAGTTCCGACAGGTAGTCGTGCAGGCGGTGGAATTCGGGTGTCCGCATCATCTCCGGGGTGCGCGGGCGTGGCAGATCGATCTGCACCAGTTCCAGCACCCGGCCCGGACGCGGGCTCATCACCGCGACCACATCGGAGAGGAACACCGCCTCGGCGATGCCGTGGGTGACCATCAGCGTGGTCGCGGGCTGCTCCGTCCAGATCCGCAGCAACTCCAGGTTGAGGCGCTGTCTGGTCATGTCGTCCAGCGCGCCGAACGGTTCGTCGAGCAGCAGCACGGTGGGCTGCACCACCAGCGCCCTGGCGATCGAGACGCGCTGCCGCATGCCGCCCGACAGCTGGGCGGGCTTGGCCTTCTCGAAACCCTCCAACCCGACCAGCCGAATCAGGTCCGCGATCAGTGCCGGGTCCGCCGTCCGGCCCGCCACCTGCAGGGGCAACTTGATATTCGACTCCACCGAGCGCCACGGGAGTAGCGCCGAATCCTGGAAGGCGATGCCGAGTTCGTGGCGGCGCACCAGCTCGGCGGGGGTCTGACCGTCGATGAGGGACGTGCCGGCGGTCGGTGTTTCCAGTCCGGCCAGGATGCGCAGCACGGTCGACTTGCCGCAGCCGGACGGGCCGAGCAGCGACAGGAACGTGCCCTGCGCGGTGTGCAGGTCGACGGAGTCCAGCGCAGGCACCGTTTTCCTGCCTACCCGGAAGGTTTTGGTCAAGCCGCTGATCTGGATTCCGGTCCCCCCGGTACTGCTCTCGCCACGCATGACCGTCACCCTAGAAGCGAGCCATTGCGCCGATATTGCGAATCGGCACCCCAGATTTCGCCGTCGTTACGCGCCGACGCGTTTTCGATCGCCGCGAGCCGATATCGCGCCGATGGATGACATCGGTCCGTGCGCTGGTTGCACCACAGGTGAACCCGATCATCACGCTGCTCGACGCCAAGCTGCACATCGCAGGCTCGGAGATCCTTTGGCGCGAGGTGATCGGTAACGGTTTCGGCCTCGCCTCCGCCATCGGTGGCATGCGCCGTCGCGTCTGGGCCTGGCCGATCGGTATCGGCGGGAACGCGCTGTTGTTCACCGTTTTCGTCGGCGGCGTCTTCAACACTCCGCAGCAGTTGAACATGGCGGGCCAGGCCGGGCGGCAGCTGATGTTCATCGCGGTCAGCGTCTACGGCTGGTGGAGCTGGCACCGGCACGCCAACGAGACCGGTCTCGAACACCGCGGCGTCGAGCCGCGCTGGGCGAGCAACCGCGAACGTCTCGTCCTGGTCGCCGCCATGCTGCTCGGCACCGCCGCGTTCGCTCAGCTCTTCGCCGTCATCGGCTCATACGGTCCGTGGGCCGAGGCCTGGATCTTCACCGGCTCGGTGCTGGCCACCTACGGCATGGCCCGCGGGCTGGCCGAGTTCTGGCTCATCTGGATCGCCGTCGACATCGTCGGCATCCCCCTGCTGGTGAAGGCGGGGTATTACCCCTCGGCCACCCTCTATTTCGTCTATGCGGGCTTCGTGGCCTGGGGTTTCGTCGTCTGGATGCGCAGCATCCGCCCGGTGCTCCCGCCCGCCGCGGTGCCGCTGGCCACGACCCCCTAGAAAAAAAGTTCGACTTCCTCCGATGAATCGGCGGCCCCGCACCGGTAGGTACTGGCGAAACCTTCGGAGGAGGACTTTTCGCCATGACGATGACTGTTCGACAGCGCTGGGTGCTCGCGGTGACCTCGGTGGCCGCGCTGATGACGGTGCTGGACGCGCTGGTGGTCACCACCGCCCTGCCCGCCCTCCAGCGGGAGCTGCACGCGTCGATCGCCGAGCTGGAATGGACGATCAACGCGTACATGCTGAGTTTCGCGGTGCTGCTGATGGCGGGCGCGGCGCTCGGTGACCGATACGGCCGCAGACGGGTGCTCGCCATCGGACTAGGCCTGTTCGGGCTGGCGTCGGCGGCGTGTGCGCTGGCGCCGAGTCTGGAGTGGTTGATCGCCGCGCGGGCGGTGCAGGGTGTCGGCGCCGCGGCGGTCATGCCGACGGCGACCGCGCTGCTGTCGGCCGCCTTCCCGCCGGAGCAGCGGAGCAAGGCGCTCGGATTGTTCGCTGCCGTCACGGGATTGGCGACCGCGGGCGGCCCGCTCGTGGGTGGCGCGGTGGTGCAGGGATTGGCGTGGCAGTGGATCTTCTGGCTCAACATTCCGATCGCCGTCGTGCTGATTCCGTTGCTGTGCACCAGGCTCGAGGAGAGCTTCGGCCAGGCGCGAAAAGTGGACCTGCTGGGCATTCTGCTCGTCAGCGCCGGCGCGTTCGGCTTGGTGTGGGGACTGCTGCGCGGCAACGAAACCGGTTGGGCGAGTGCCGAAATGGTGCTGGCGTTCGGTGTGGGCGCGCTGGCGACCGTCGGCTTCGTCCGGTGGGAGCTGCGCACCGACGCCCCGATGATGCCGATGCGCTTCTTCGCGTCGCGGGCCTTCGCCGCCGGAAACGTGGTGGGATTCCTGCTTTCCGCCTCGATCGCGACCGGCGCGTTCTTCTTCGCGCAGTTCCTGCAGATCGTGCTGCGCGCCGATCCGCTCGGCGCCGGTCTGCGCTTGGCGCCGTGGACGGTGACGCTGTTCGTGGTGGCGCCGATCGCCGGACGCCAGGTCAACCGATTCGGTGAGCGGCCGCTGATCGTGCTCGGGCTGTCGATGCAGGCGGCAGGCTACTGCTGGATCACGCTGATCGCCGATCCCGCGCTGCCCTATGCCGCCCTGGTCGCGCCGTTCGTGCTGTCGGGGATCGGCGTCTCGATGACGATTCCCGCCGCACAGAGCGCGGTGCTGCGTGCGGTGCCGATGGCGGCGGTCGGTGCCGCGTCGGGCACCTTCAATACGATGCGCCAACTCGGTTTCGCGTTCGGCGTCGCGCTGCCCACCGCGGTGTTCGCGGCGGTCGGCGGACTCGACTCGGCCGGGGCGTTCAGTGCGGGATTCGCCGCCGCCATGGGGACGGCGGCCCTGCTGGCACTCGTGGGGGCGGCGGTCGGTGCGCTCATTCCCGCAGGTACCCCGGTCACTACGGAGGTGACCGGATCCGCGCCGAGGTCCGCGGACATGTCGGGAACCAGCGCATGACCAGCAGCCGAACCCGCTCCGGCGCAGTAGGTTGTCCACCCATGACGGTCAGCGCGGATTTCACCGCCAGAGCGATGGTGCACCGCCCCGAGCTGCTCGCGCACTGCTACCGCATGCTCGGCTCGATCCACGACGCCGAGGATCTGGTGCAGGAGACGATGCTGCGGGCCTGGCGCGCGGCCGACCGGTTCGACCCCGAGCGCGCCTCGCTGCGCACCTGGCTGTATCGCATCGCGACCAACGCCTGTCTGACCGCGCTGGAGCAGCGCGGCCGACGAGCCTTACCGGTCGATCTCGGTGGTCCCGCTGAGACCGTGCGGATGCGCCCGGAACGACACCCGGAACTGCCCTGGCTGGAGCCGATTCCCGATGGGCTGCTCGGCAATTCGGCCGATGACCCGGCCACGGTGGTCGCGGCCCGCAGCGGTATCCGGCTGGCTTTCGTCGCCGCACTGCAATATCTGCCCGCAAGGCAGCGGGCCGTGCTGATCCTGCGCGATGTGCTGGCCTGGTCCGCCGCCGAGGTCGCCGATCTGCTCGACACCTCCCCTGCCGCCGTCAACAGCGCGCTGCAACGCGCGCGCACCCAGCTCGACAAGGTCGCGCCGATGATCGATCAGATGTCCGAATCCCTCAGCCCCGCCGAACGAGCGGTGATCGACCGCTATGTCGCCGCGTTCGGCGACAGCGATATGGCGGGGCTCAGTAAGCTGCTGCTCGACGACGTCGTCTTCGAAATGCCGCCCGCCCTGGTGTGGTTCGCGGGACGGGCCCAGGTGCTGGAGTTCTTCGCGGACAAGGTGGGCCGGGGCAAGCAGGCTTGGCGGGCGATTCCCACGGCCGCCAATACCCAGCCGGCCGTCGCCTACTACCTGATCGACGAAACCGGCGTCTACCAAGCACATTCCATTCACGTGCTGGGCACGAAAGACTCGTCGATCGAGCGCATCACCGTCTTCCTCAACCGGGACCTGTTCCCGCTCTTCGGATTACCGCTTACCCAGTGAGCTCCTGAGCGCCGGGTGACTTCAGTCTTTTTGTGTCGCAGCGTCGGCGAAGAGCTCGGCGAGGGTTTCCGCGATATTGGCGGACCGGTCGAAGTGGTAGCCGCGGTCGGCGGCGTGGCCCGCGAAGAGGTGCCAGGCGGAGGAGGTGAGCATGCGGGCGATGGTTTCCTGGTCGGGGCGCTCGGCGCCGGGCGGGGTGCCGATGTACTGCGTGACGATGCCCTCCACCAGGCCGACCAGCCCGTAGACGAGCGGGCGGTACGGCGCCACGTCGATGGCGAGCATGGTCGTCCACGACGAGAACTGTTGCCACAGTGACTCGGCCACCCGGTGCCTGCCGATGGTCAGGCTGGTCTCCCCCGCCGCATGCCCGTGCACCGGACCGTTCTGGCCGAACTGATACAGATTGGGATGTTCGGCCGCCCAGCTCACCACCCGGCGCATGATCTCGTGGAACAGCTCCTCCGCGGTCTTGGTCGGGTCGAGCACGAACAGCGCCTCCACCTCGGCCACGTAGTGGTCCAGGATGTATTCGCGCACCCGGGCGTCCAGGTCTTCCCGATTGTCGAACTGCCGGTAGACCACCGAGCGCGCCAGTCCGGCCCGCTCGGCGATCTGCTGGATGGATACCTCGGCGGTGGGGCCGTGCTCCTCGATCAACGCGACGGCCGCCGCCAGGATCTGCGCCTGCCTGGTCGAGTTGTGTTCGTCCCAGCGCTGTCCGCCCGAGCGCCTGCGATGGCTACGCATGTGGGCGGGTTTCACGGTTATCGACTATACGGCGGTGTCCGCGCGCTCCAGTTCCGGCAGGAACCGGGGCCGCATCAGCAGCGGTCCGTCCGGACCACCGGTGAACGAGATCTGCCGCCGCACGCGCTGATCCGACACCGCGTCGAACTGCAGCTGCTGAGCGAAGGTGGCGACGACCAGCGCGGCCTCCATGTTCGCGAATCCCGAAGCGACACACATTCTTTTGCCCGCACCGAACGGCATGGTGGCCCGTTTGTGTTCGCGCGCTACGTTTTCCGGCAGATACCGGCTCGGATCGAACTCCTCCGGACGCTCCCACACGCGCTGATTGTGGTGCGACCCGTGGATCAAGGTGATCACCGTGGTGCCCGGTTCGATCAGGTAACCACCCAGTGCGTCCGGCTCTTTCGCCGTTCTGGCCAGCCCGACCACCGGCGGCAACACCCGCATGGTCTCGGCGACCACGGCCTGCGTCCACGGCAGCCGATCGAGGTCGGCGGCAGTGGCCGGGCGCGAGCCGAGCACCGAACGCACCTCCTCGCGTAGTCGCTCACGGGCCTCGGGGTGCTCGGACAGCAGCTGCCACACCCAGGTCAGCGCGGTCGCGGTGGTTTCCATGCCCGCGCCGACGAAGGTCATCAGCTCGTCGTGGATCTCCTGATCGGTGTACTGGTACCCGGTCTCCGGATCCGAGGCGTCGATCAGCGCGGCGAGCAGGTTGTCCTTGCGGGTGATCCGGCCTGCGCGATGGTCGGCGATCAAGCCGTCCACCACGCGCTCGGCGTGGCGCAGGTCGCGCATGGTGCGCGGCTCGACCACCCAGCCCGCCGCCCGCATGATCCGCATCGGCAGCCGCGAGTTCCCGGCGTCGTCCCGATGGCGGGAATGCCGGTGCAGCCAGGTCGCGACGTGGTGCAGGGGATGACTCAGATTCGTCATGAAGCCACGGCCGAAGAACCGCAGCAGCCGATAGAGCACCACCTCCGACATCGGGCCGGTGATGTCGGTGCCGAACATCGTGCGCGACGTGACATCCAAAGTGAGCCGGTTCATTTCGGCGTTGACGTCGATCACACCGTCGCTCGCGGACAGCTGTCGGATCCGCGCCACCGCGTCCCTGGCCGCCTCGACCATGATCGGGGCGAACCCATCGACGTTGCGCTTGGCGAAGATCGGCTGCACCAGCCGCCGATTGCGCTGCCACAGTTCGTCGTTCAGATCGGTCACCAGTCCGCGCCCGAACGCGACCGCGAGCATGTCGTAGTCGGGGCTCTTGGTGTAGTTGTTCTGATTGGTCACCAGCACATGCCGCGCCAACTCGGGACTGCGCACGATGACGAACTTCGCGAACGGCACCCTGGCCACGATCACGTCGTCCTGCCCGGGGAAATTGGTCACATAGTCCAGCACCGTGTGATCGCGCACCCGGGGCAGGATCCCCAGCGACAACCGCACCGACTCCCACCAGCTCACCGGCGTGCTGTGCCATCGAATGAAGGTCGGCGCCCAGCGGGGCGGGTGCAACGTGGAATCGACTTCGGCAGCAGTGGAATCGACATCGGCCATAGCGGGCTCACCTTGCCTGAACGTTCATATGGGACGTGCTGTCCCACTCAGGTTAATGAGACGCCATGACCCAGTCAATGGGTGGACGTGGTTGCTGAACCTGGTTGAAAGCAGCACAGCCCGGCAAGCCATCCATGGCTTGCCGGGCTGTTCGACCTGGAAGTCAGCAACTACTAGTTGGGCGTGTCACCCTCGTAGTCCATGTTCGCGGCCTGGTCTTCCCTGGTAGCGGCGGCGTCGTCGGTCGCATCCGGCTGGTCGACGTCGTCGCGGTCCACCTCGGTGTCGTCGGGACGGTTGGTACCGGGTTCAGTGGTCATGGCCTCGTGCATGCCCGGCGCCACCGCGTTCAAACACGGCGGCGCGGCTACACCACGTCGACCCGCACCCCGGTCGCGCGGATCGCCGCTACCGCCGACGGGTCCGCGTCGGTGTCGGTGACCAGCGCGTGCACCTGCTCGATGCTGCAGATACGGGCCAGGGCGGTGCGCTCCAGCTTGTCGGCGGTGGCCACCACCATGACGTGTCGGGAGCGGCGCACCATCTCGGTAGTGACACCGGCCTCATCGATGTGCCTGCACTGTGCGCCGCCCTCGGCGGAGATGGCGTTCACGCCGAGGATCAGCTCGTCCAAGCGCAGCTCGGCGAGGGCACGTTCGGCCAGCGGGCCGTGCAGTTCGTAGGACTCGCGCCGGGCCACGCCGCCGAGCACGACGGTGCGCATGTGCGGGCGCAGCACCATCTCACCCGCGATATTCAGCGCATTGGTGACCAGGGTCAGTTGCTCGTCGCCGGTCATGCCCAGGTCGGTGCGCCCGGCCAGGGCCCTGGCCACCGCGGTGGTCGTGGTGCCGCCGTTCATCGCGATGACCGCGCGCGGATCCACCAGTGACGCAGCGTGTTCCGCGATCCGCTGCTTGGCCTCGCCGCCGGTCTGGCGGTAGCGGGCGGGCAGGTCGTAGGCGACCGAGGTCGCGACGACACCGCCGTGCGTTCTGGTCGCCAGCTGCTGTTCGGCGAGCGCGGTGAAGTCGCGCCGCACGGTCGCCGAGGAGACGCCGAGGCGTTCGGCGGCTTCCTCCACCGAGAGCCTGCCGGAGTCGGCGAGCAGTTCGAGCAGCCGGTTCCAGCGCTGTGGTCGGTCGGTCGGTCCGGTCATCTCATACCGCCCTGCGGCATTCGAACACACCGACCTGCTGTTTTTCGTGGCACGCGAACAATCTGATCACAGGCACGCCGCCGAACGTAGAGATTCCGGTACCGCAATGCCAAGCCGGGTGCCGTCTCAGCGGTGCCCGGCGGCGGCCGTGGCCAGCGGAATCGTGAGGAACGAGGCCGATCCTTCGGTGCGCTGGATGTCGTATACGCCACCCAGCAGCGCCGGATAGTCCTTCGGGTTGAGGATATGGGTCGGCGCGTCACCGGAGCCGATCGTCACCTGCAACCGGTGCCCGGCCTGGAAGACGTGGAAGGCCGGGCGGATCTTCACGTGATACTCGGTCACCTGTCCCGGGACCACCGGCAGCATGGATTCGCGGGTGCCGGGATGGAACGCGCCGAGCACGCTCCCGTCCACCGCCCGCCACGTCCGATCCTCGTCCAGCGCGCGGAAGTTCCCGGCGAGTTGCCCGTCGGTCAGGGCGATGGCGGTGCCGTCCGGCGCGATGTCCTGCACGGTCACGCTGAAGGCCGAGGCCGGGGTGCTCGAACTGGCGAAGAGGGTGGCGCCGATCGGCCCGCCGAGCACGGTCGGCTCGGCGAACGGCTCGGTGCTGTAGTGCGGATTGTCCAGCAGCCCAGGAACATCCGGATGCGCCGGGAATTGTCCGCAGGGGTCGTCGACGCCGGCCATGGTGGCGAGCAGCTGGTAGACGCCGGAGAAGTTGCGGGAGAACGAGGAGTTGCAGAGGGTGCCGCCGTTGGCCGGAGTGAACGTCACCCGGTCCGAACCCGCCGCAGCCGCAGGACGTTCCGGCGTCAGTCGGCCGCCTTCCGCCAAATAGAGGTTCTGCGTTGGCGTTTCACGCATCGGATACGTTGCGCTCTCGATTACCTTGCCGTTGACGTCGATCGCGTGCAGCGGCGTCTTCGTCTCGTCGATGCCGTTGCGATCGTTCTTCAGCCACCGGTCGAACCATGCCAGTTGGATGGCGTGCATATCGAGATCGGTATTGCGCTGCACGCCGGGCTGCACGTGAAACCAAGGGCCGGTGAGCATTTGGAAGCGGCCGCTGGATGGTGCGGCCGCGGGCATCGGCCCGTGGTGCGAGCGTCCGGCGTAGGCGTTCTGCAATCCGGCGAAAGTACGCGGCGTACCGTCCTGCAGCAGGTCGTACTGGCCGCTGACCAGGTACGTCGGAATGTCGTTCGCGGCGATCTGCGCCACCACATTGTCGATCGCGCGCGACTCCCAGTACGGACTGTTGTAAGCCTTGTCGCCGTCGAGCAGCGCGTTGAACACCGAATGCCAGGTGCCGTCCGCCCGGAAGTGTGCGAGCAGATGATCCACGAAGACGCTGGTCAGCTTGTCCGGCTCCCGATACAGCCCGAGGATCGGCGCGAGCTGCGGCAGCACGGTGATCGGGAATTGCAGCATGGAGGCCAGGAAGGCGAGGTTGTAGAAGCCGTCGTGGTTCAGCAGATCCTGGAATGCGTGGTTGCCCGGCATCAGCGGGAACAGCGCGCGCACCGGCGAATCCGGTTCCAGCACACCGGCGGTGAAGAGTTCGGTCATCCCGAGATAGGACAGGCCCCACAGCCCGATCTCACCGGTCGAGTTGGGCAACTCGGCAGCCCAGCGGATCACCCGCTTGGCGTCCTCGCGTTCCTGTGGCTGCAAGATGCTCCACTGCCCGCCGGAAGAGCCGGTGCCGCGGATGTCCACGATCACGCTGATATAGCCGCGCTTGACGAAGTAGTCGCCGTAACCCGCCGCATCGCTGACCTGTTCGGCCACGTCGATGACGGTCGGCAATGCGTTTTGCAGGAGCGGCCCGAGACCGTCGTAGGACAGTAGGCGCAGGAAGCCGCCGCTGTCCTTGCCGTACGAGGTCTGGGTCAGCACGATCGGGAACGGGCCTACCGCCGGTGCGCCGGACGCGTCCGTCGGATACCGAATGTCCGCGCGCAGCACCACGCCGTCCGCCATCGGCAGCTCGACGTTCTTCTGTTCGCCGACGCCGTACAGCTCCGGACCCGGATTCCACCCCTCGGGCAATCCGGTACGGGAGTCGGCCGTCGGCAGGGCATCCCAGCCCACCGGTTCCGCGCCGGCGAACGGCAGCACCGAGGAAACGGTGAGTACACCGATGACGACCAGTGTCCGGGCCGTCATCGAGGTGGCCCTGGCGAATCGGCCGCGACGCGTGCCGCCGCGATTCAGCGGATAAACGGTCATCGTCATTGATCACCCATCGCTCAGTGGACCGTAAGGTCGCGGCGCAGCAGTTTTCCAGTGCTGGTGCGCGGCAGTTCATCGAGGAAGGTGACATCCCGCGGCACCTTGAACCGGGCCAGATTCGCCTTCACATGCGCCCGAACACCCTCGGCGTCCAACTCGTGACCGGCCTGCCGCACCACGAAGGCCGCGAGCCGCTGCCCGAACTCCTCGTCGGGCACCGCGACGATGGCCGCCTCCGCAATGGCCGGGTGGGCGTACAGCAACTCCTCGACCTCGCCGGGAAAAACATTCTCGCCGCCGGAGACGATCATGTCGTCGTCGCGTCCGTCGATGAACAGCCGCCCGCCCGAATCCCAGTGCCCCACATCGCCGGTGGACAGCAGCCCGTCGATGCTGTCCTTGTTGCCACCGCCGGAGTACCCCGCGAACGACAGCAGGCTGCGCACGTAAATGGTGCCGCGCCTGCCCGATTCGGTGACCAGCTCGCCGTTGTCGTAGAGCCGGACGGTGCACACCGTGGGTGGCCGGCCCACTGTCCCGGACGCCGCACGCCAATCCTCGGGCGTGGCAATGGCGGCGACGCCGACCTCGGTGGAGCCGTAGAAGTTGTAGAGCACATCACCGAACGCCTGGGTGGCGGCGTCACCCAGCGCGGCGGGCAAAGCCGATCCGGCGCTGAAAACGATACGCAGACTGTCGGTCTGGTACTTGGCCAAGGCTTCCGGGCCTAGGTCGAGTATCCGGCGCAGCATGGTCGGCACGAGGACGAGCACCTGCGCCCGATGATCCGCCACGGCGGCCAGCGTCGCCTCGGCGTCGAATCGGCTGCGCAGCACCACCGTCGAGGCCAGCGACAGTGCCAAGATGAACTGGTTCAGCGCCGTGCCGTGGAACAGTGGCGCGGCCAGCACCAGAGTTTGGTTGCGCCGCAACGGAATCCGCTCCAGTAGTGCGGCAGCCGCCAGCGGCGACTTGATCTCGCGCGGCACACCCTTCGGTGTTCCGGTCGTCCCGCCGGTCAGCAGCACGAACCCGCCCTGTCGCGGCGGCGGAGCCAGCTCGGCGGGGTCGTTGCCTGCGATCAATTGGTCGACCGTGGCAACGCCGCCCGCGTCGACGCCGTCGTGCATCGCGAGCACTCGCCGGACCCGCGGCGGCAACACCTGCAACAGCTCACTGAATTCCTGGTCGTACACCACGATATCGACACTCTCGCGTGCCGCGACATCGGCCAGTTGCGGCCCGGCGAATCCGGTATTGAGCAATACCAGTCGCGCGCCGATCTTGGCGGCGCCGAGCATGGTGTCCACCAACTCGCGCCGGTCCCGGACGAGCGCGGCGACGGTGTCACCCGGCCCGAGGCCGAGCGAGATGAAGCCGCGGGCCAGTGCGTTGCCGCGGGCCTCCAATTCCCGGTAGGTGAGCGAGCCGAGTTCGTCGATCACCGCCACCCGGTCGGGTTCCCGCCGGGCCGACATCCGCACCGGCCCGGCGATGCCGCCGAACTGCCGGACGGCGCGGGAGGCGCGCACCAGGTCGGCGGGCGCGAGCAGGTCGAGCACACCGGCGCGTTGCAGCACGCCCACCGAATGCAGATTGACCATCAGCGCCCGAACGGCACTTCCGATGGAGGACATGAACACTCCGTCCAGAGAATCGTCGACCGCCTCGAGTAAGGGGGTCGACTCGACTGTAGGAGATTATCCGCAATTGGGCAAGATATCTTTTCAGATGATCACCCAGTGTGATCGCCCGACGATTCCGCTTGATTTCAGATCAGGTGAGAGCGAGTCCGGAGTTCACGAAATACGCGATCTCCTCGCATATTTCGTCGAGACCGATCACCGCGCCCGGCAGAGTGCTCTGGACCAATTCCTGAGCGAGCGAGTTCACCGCGCCGATCACCGCGAGCGCGAATAGGTCGAAGCGCCTCGGTTTGGTCTCGCCGCGCTCGACCGCCCGCTCGGCCTCGCTGATAATGAGCGCGGAAAGCAGGCGCCGCTGCTCCCTGCGCCATTCCTCCACGGCCGCACTCACGCCGACCACTTCGACATAACAGACCCGCGCGGAGCGATGATCCTGACAGGTCACCGCGAGATAAGCGCCGAAACCCTGCACCACCCTGGTCGACAGCGGCTCGCCGACGGTTTCGGCCAGCGCCTCCAGCGCCCGCTCGACCGCGTGCGAGGTGATCCGATTGACCAACGCGATGAGCAAAGCCTCACGGCTGCCCATATCTTCATAGAAACTGCGCGTGGACACATTGGCTTCCGCGCACAGACGCTCGATGGAAGTGGCTGCGTAACCCTGGGTTCCGAACAATTCGAGCGCGGCGTCGATCAATCGCGTCTGCCGCTGGGCGACCCGCTGCTCCCGAGACAGCCCGCCGTAGCTGCGACCGTCCTTTGCTTCCGCTTCCCGCCGTGCCACCGTTCGATGCTACCCCGCACCCCCGGCACCACCCCGGCACGGACATCTGTCCGCGCCGGGGGCACCGCGGCTACTTCTGCTGGCCGATCGCGTATCCGACGAGGGCTTGGGCCAGCGGCGGCAGTATCTCCGACAGTGCCTGCCCGAATTGCGGTTCCGTGAAGGCGCTCACCGGACTGGTGATCGAGCAGCCCGCCGGTGCGGCGACACCGTTGAGCCGGTCCTTCAGCCAGAAGAACGCGCCGGGCAGATGCGCGGGAACGCCGGAGATATGTTCGGCGAGGAATTCCCGGACGTATGTCACGCTCGGCGCACCCCCGGCGCAGTATTTATCGACGATGGCGTCGGTGCCCGCGATCGGAATGAGCTCGTCGTGCTGTGCGTGATAGAAGTAGATCGGCACGGTCGGCTGCTGCTGTCCGAGTGAGTTGTCCGCGATCGCCTCCCGGATCTCCGGCAGGTTCAATGGATCACCGCCCTGAAAACTGCCGAAGTAATTGAATCCGGGAAACAGGGTCGCGCCTTGCGGATGGCACAGCACCTTCTTCGAGGCCATGACGAATTGCCCGAGCAGATCGACCTTTTCGCGCATTACCCGCTGCATCTCCGGATATTCGGTGGCAATACCCACGATGGCGGCCGAGATGAGGCCCGCATAGACGCCACCGTTGTTGTGCCGCACCACCTCGGCATAGTCGCCCGCCGCGACACCGCCTGCCGCGACACCGACAATATTGAGTTCGGGCGCGTAACTCTGCTTGATCTCCGGCACGAAGGCCGACGGAATCGTGCCGCCGGAGTAACCCCACAGCGCCGTCGGTGTCTGCGGCCCGTTCAACTGCGCCGGGGCGAAATTCTCGGCGGCCCGAATACCGTCGAGCGTTGCTTGCGCGTTCATGCGCGAGGCGCCGTACGCCGAATTCGGACCTTGGTAGTCGGGCATCGCGACGGTCCAGCCCTGTCCGAGACCCGCGGCGATCGGGATGAGCGTCTCCGCCGCGTTCACGTAATCGACCGGGATGGCACCGGATTGGGCGACATAGGACGGGGCACAGTACTGCGCGACGCTGTCCTCGGCGATCTGATAGGACAGCAGCTTCGATCCGCCGGCGGGCGCGGGCCCGCGCGGCTTCAGGATCGTGGTGACCGTCGAGATCGGCTCGCCATGACTGTTGGTGGTGCGATACAGCAACTGCCACGCATCGACATTCAGCTGCACGATGCCCATGAACGCCGGGTAGATCGCCCGCGCGCGCAGAATCTCACCCGGTTGCGCCGCGGCGACCGCGCCCGCGGCGGGCCGGTAGAAGTCGTCGAGTTCGGGTGGCAGGGTCAGCGCGGGTGCGGGCTCGACCCGGACACTGCTCTGCTCGCCCGGCTCCGCCTGTCCCGAACCGAGGGCCGTCCACGCCGCCATCAGCGCGATGACGCCGAGGACGACGACGCGCCCACCATTGCGCACGCTCATCGAAGTGCCTTCCCGTAACCGCTCGTTACCGATATTGGTAAGAGATATTTTCAGATAACGGGCCAGAAGTCCAGACTCAGACAGTGACGTGGTTCATGAACAGGAAAACGGCGGGTGGTGTAGCACACCACCCGCCGTACCCGACTACTTGACGCTGCCCGCCGTCAGACCTGCGACGAGGCGCTTCTCGATGAACGCGAACAGAATCACGACCGGGATGATACCGACCGTGGAGATAGCGAAGACGTATTGCCACGACGTGTCGTACTGACCGATGAACTTCGTCAGCGCCACCGACAGCGGCTGGTTCTCCGCGGTGGTCAGCACCACCAGGCTGGCGGCGAACTCGTTCCAGCAGGAGACCACCACGAAGATCGTGGCGGTGACGATGCCGGGCCAGACCAGCGGCAGGCTCACCCGGACCAGGGTCTGCCAGCGGCTCAGCCCATCCAGCATCGCGGCCTCCTCGATCTCCACCGGGATGGAGGCGAAGAAGCTGTGCAGGATCCACACCGCGAACGACAGGTTGAACGCCGCGTTCACCAGGATCATCGCCAGCCAGGTGTCGTTGATGCCGATCGCGAAGAACTCCCGGATGAGACCGGTCACCAGCACCGTCGGCTGCAACATCTGAGTGACGAGCACCAGGCCGAGGAACACCGCGCGACCCGGAAACTTGTGCCGCGCGGTGTAATACGCGGCCGGAATGGCGACGAGCAATACGAGCACCGTGGCGACCACCGAAATGATCACGGTGCTGGCCATATTGAAGGCCAGCGGCGTCTCCGGCGTGTCCCACATGGTGGCGTAGTTGTCCGGATGCCACGACTCGGGGAAGTAAGTCGGTGGGATGCGCAGGATTTCGGGCCTGCTCTTCAGCGAGCCGAGCACCATCACGATGAACGGCACCAGGAAGACCGCGGCGAGAACGACCCCGACCGCGGTCAGTTCCCAGCGGCGCCGTTTCGGTTTCGCCCCGCGACGCTCGGCCGATTCGGCCACTTCTACCGCACCCGTTACCTTTTCGAGGTGCGCCACGTCCGCCGTGGTCATCGGTCGACCTCCTGTGCCGTGCGGGACACCCGGTCGATCGGCGGGTGCGGCTGCGGTCTCGTCACCCGTCGACCTCCTGCGTCGGCCGGATCACCTTCACGTAGATCGCGATGATGGCGATGATCAGCACGAAGTTCAGCACGCTCATCGCCGCGGCCGTGTCGATCGCCTGGTTCTGCCGAATCAGCTTGAACATCAACGTGGTGGTGGTGTCGGCCTCGAAACCCGCGATACTGCCGGTGATCACCTGCAGAATCGGCAACGAGTTGAACGAGTTGATGATGTTGATGATCGTCGCCACCGCGATGGCCGGGCGCAGCTGCGGCAGCGTGAGAAAGCGGTAGCGCTGCCACGCACTCGCGCCGTCGACCCGGCCCGCCTCGCCGATCTCGGCCGGAATCGACTGCAGCCCGGCCAGAATCGTGTAAGTGGTGAACGGGATCGAGACGAACACCGCGACCCCGATCGCAACCAGGAACGCGGGCGTCGGTTGCTTGGTGAAGCCGAAACCCCGGTCCAGCAGGCCGATATCGACCAGGAAGCGGTTGGCGATGCCGACGTCGGGATCGAGCATGTAGTAGAAGATCGTCGTCGTCATCACGACCGAGGCCGCCCACGGCACAAGAACCGCCATCCGCACCGCCGTGCGGCCGGGGAAATCCTTGGCCAGGAACTGGGCAAGCCCCGCCGAGAGCACCAGGGTGATCAGCACGACGGCGACCACCCAGATCACCGTGTGCGCCAGTACCGAGCCCAGCTCCGAGATCGCGAAGAGATCGCGAAAGTTCGCCAGCCCGGCCGGACCGCGGTCCTGGCCGTATTGGCTCAAATCCCGGGTACTGGTCCACACCATGTAGCCGGCCGGAAAGGCGACGATAGCCGCGATCAAGACCAGTGCGGGCCCGATCCACGGTATCGCCGCCAGAGTTCCCTTCCGTCGCACGCTATTTCGCGGCTTCCTGAACACGAGCCAACACCTGGGCCGGGTCGGTGCCCTGCGCGATGGTGCCCATCTGCTGCCGGATAGCGCCTTGCGCCGCAGCCCATTTCGGGTTGTTGCTCGGGTAGAACTGGGCCACCGCGAGGGTCGAACCGAACGCCTTGGTCACCGGGTCCGCGGCCAGCTTGCCTGCCGCGCTGTTGGTGATCGGGATGAAGCCCTCTTTGGACACGAAGTTCGCGTAGACGTCGGCGCTGTAGAAGAAGTCGAGGAACTTCTTGATCGTCTCGGTCTTCTTGCCGTCCTTCTTGAACGCCATCAGGTGATCGGCGACGCCGAGCGTCACCGGGGTGCCGGACTTGGTCGGCGTCGGCGCGGTCGAGTACTTCAGCGCGGGGTTCTTCGCGGCGATCTGACCGATGGTCGGGGGCAGGCCCTCGATCATGCCGATCTTGCCCTGGATGAACGCGTTGATGACGTCCTTGCGGTCGGTCGCGCCCGGGTTCGGCTGGGTGACACCGGCATCGGCGAGCTCGCGCATGGCGCGCACGCCCTCCAGGTTCTGCGGGGTGTCGACGGTGATCTTGTCACCATCGGCCCACTGGCCGCCCGCGCCGAAGGTCCAGATCGAGGTCTCGCCCTGGGCTTCCTCGCTGCCGAGCGGCAGGCCGTAGCCGGAGACGCCGCCGCCGAGCGCCTGGATCTTCTTGGCCGCGTCGGTGAGCTCGCTCCAGGTCTTCGGCGGCGAGGTGATGCCTGCCTTCTCGAACAGTTCGGTGTTGTAGAACAGGGTGCGGGTGGAGGCGAACAGCGGCAGCGCGTACTGGGTGCCGTTGAGCGAGGCGTTCTTCGCGAAGCCGGGCTGGATGTCGGAGAGCACCGACGGCGAGACGACTTCGTTGGCGGAATACAGCATCCCGTCGCTGGCGAAGCTCGCGTAGGCGTCGATGTTGAGGATGTCCGGGGTGGTAGACGTCGACTGGAGCTTGGTGCGCACCACATCGTTGATCGAGTTCCAGGACTCCATCTGCAGGTTCACCTTGATATCAGGGTTCTTCTGCTGGAAATCCGCGATGATGCCGTCCCACAGCGCCTTCGTACCGGTGGCCCCGTCACTGTAGGCCGGGGCTAAGAAGTTGATCGTGGTGTCGGAGTCGGCGTTATCTTTCGAGCCGAACCCACAGGACGAGATCGCCAGCGCGAGGCCGGTGACCATCGCGACCCCCGCAAGCACGCCGTGGAGTGGTCTTTTCACGAGTAGAACCTTTCAAATTTGCACACCGGGCGCCACTGGACAGCCGATGATGGGATCGAACTGATCGACCGACTATCAACATAGACCCAAGCTTGATCATATGTGACCGATTCGCTCGTAAATTTGACATGAACGATCACCGGGCGGATTCTGTTGTTGTGCCGATCTCCGCCGAAACCACGCCCGTGACCCACCTGGCCAACGAGGTCGCCACCCAGCCTGACGACTGGGCGCGCGCCGAAACGATCGCTGCCGACCATCGCGACATCCTCCCCCACAAGGGCGAGCGAGTCGCCGTGATCGGTTGCGGCACTTCCCTGTTCATGTCCAAAGCGATCGCGGCGCTGCGCGAGGGCGCAGGCCACGGTCTGACCGACGCCTGGCCCGCCAGCGAGGTCCGCTACGGCCGCGACTACGACCGCTACCTGGTGATCTGCCGCTCCGGCACGACCACCGAGGTGGTCAACGCCATGCGGGACATCCCAGCACACATTCCCCGCACCGTCATCTGCTCCAGCCCAGGCACCCCGGTGCTCGAGCTGGGCGATCCGATCCTGATCGACGAGGTCGACGAGGAATCGGTGGTGCAGACCCGCTTCGCCACCACCGCACTGGCGATCCTGCGCTGGCACCTCGGCGAAGACCTCGCCCCGGTGATCGAGCAGGCCCGCGCGGTGCTCGCCGAGGACCCGGCCGTCTCGCTCGCCGACGTCCGGCACGCCGAGGAGATCAGCTTCGTCGGCATGGGCTTCGCCGCCGCCATCGCCGAGGAGTCCGGGCTGAAGCTGCGCGAATCCTGCCAGTCCTGGACCGAGTCCTACCTGGCCACCGAGTACCGGCACGGCCCGATCGCCATCTCCGCGCCGGGCCGCGCGGTCTGGGCCTTCGGCCCGCTGGTGCCGAACTTCGCGACGGATATCGCCAGTACCGGTGCGCACTTCGAGCACCGCGACATCGACCCGATGGCCGATCTGCTGCGCGTCCATCAGCTCTGCGTGCTGCGCGCGGCCGACCTCGGCCTCGACCCCGACCACCCGCGTGGGCTCAATCGCTCGGTCGTCCTCGACCAGTGATCGGACCGACCCGGTGAAACTCGAACCAGCCGGCCACACGCCGCAGCACGAACCGGGAACTACTGTGCCAAGCATGGGAGTCGCGCGGGACCCGGGAGCAGGGCGAGCGGCCGTCGCCGAGAGCACGGCGTCCTCGACCAGTGCCGCCGGTGCCGCGGCCGGGACTGCCGGGTCGACCGCGGCGGCGCACCGCGGCGGCACAGTGACGCGTCCGGTTGCGGCGACCCCGCAGCCGGGCGCGTTGGCCGAGGACGCGCTGGTGCTCGGGCTCGATGTCGGCGGCACCACTATCAAGGGTGAGATCACCGATGCCGGGGGCCAGGTGCTTGCCGTCGGCACCGTCGCGACCCCGCAGGGCGAAGCGGCCTTCGACGCGATGGGGGCGCTCGGCGATCAGTTGCTCGCCGAGCTGGCCCCCGAACTTCGCGATCGGGTCGGCCGGGCCGCCGTCGTGCTGCCCGGCATCGTGGACACCGTTCGGTCGATCGCCGTGTTCAGCAGCAATGTCGGGTGGCGAGACGTGCAGGTCGGTGACCGGTTCGTCACCCGCTGGGGCATTCCGGTGCTCATCGAACACGATGTGGCCGTTGCGGGTTGGGCCGAATGGCGCTTCGGGGCCGGGCGCGGTTACGACAACGTGTGCGTGGTCATCCTCGGTACCGGCATCTCCGGCACGCTGTCCGTCGGCGGGCACCTGCTGCGCAGTTCGTACGGGCAGGTCGGCGAATACGGGCATATCCCGGTGCGCGCCGACGGCCTGCCATGCTTGTGCGGCAACACCGGTTGCGTCGAGACCGTGGCTTCGGGAGCGGCGATCGCCCGCGCTTACACCCGCCGCACCGGTCGTGAGATCAGCGGTGCCGCAGAGGTATTCGCGCTGGTCGATACCGACACCGATGCCAAGGCGGTGCTCGGGGACGCCGTCGACGCGCTCGCCGACGGTCTGATCGGGATCGTGCACGCCGCCTGCCCCGAACTGATCATCCTCGGTGGCGGACTGGCGGGGGCGGGGGCCGCGCTGACCGATCCGCTGCATCAGGCCATCGACGATCGGCTTCGGCTGGTTCCCGCTCCGCATGTTGTGCTCGGGGAGTTCGGGGCTCGGGCCGGGTTGATGGGTGCTGCGCTGTTCGCCAGGCAGGGGGCGCTCGAATGATCGGGTGTTCAGCTGGGCTTTCAGCTCTCCGGGCCAGGTATTTGTGTCTCGGGGCCGCGCTACTCCGCCCCGAGGCCATGCCCTCACGTTCCAGGGCTGAGGTGCCCCTGCATTGGCCAGTGCTTTCGGCGGCCGAGGCGCGCCACGAGGATCCCGAAAGTATTGAGGTGGTTGCGTGCTGAGCGGTGCCGAGTCGACCATCCGTGGACGCGTCGTTTCCGCGAGCGCTCAGCTAGACGACGGCGTGGTCACTGTGGTCGACGACCGGATCAGTGGCGTGTTGCCGTTCACGGAATGGGTTGCGGCGCATCCGGATTCGGCTGCGCCCGCCTTCTCCGGCACGGTATTGCCCGGACTGGTGGACATGCACAACCACGGCGGATTCGGGCATCGGTTCGACACCGTGAATGCGGCGGAAGCGCGGGCGGCGGCGGAGTTCCATCATGCGAGCGGGTCGACGACCGTGGTGGCCAGCGTGGTCACGGCGGCCGCCGCCGACATGATCGCGCAGACCGCTGTGCTGCGGGAACTGGCGGAAGACGGGTTGCTCGGTGGAATTCATGCCGAGGGCCCGTTCCTCTCGGAGGCGCGCTGCGGGGCGCAGGATCCCCGGTTCCTGCGCGATCCGGATCTCGAGCTGACCGATCAGCTGCTCGCCGCAGGCGGTGGGCAGCTTCGGATGATGACGCTGGCGCCGGAGCGTTCCGGCTATGACGCTGTCGCACAACGGCTTACCGATCATGACGTGGTCGTTGCGCTGGGGCACAGCAATGCCGACTACACCTCGTTCCTGAAAGCCTTGCGGCCCACCGGGTTCGGCACCGTGGCCACTCATTTGGCGAACGGCATGCCGCCGCTGCACCACCGCGATCCCGGTCCGGTCGGCGCATCGATGGTCGCCGCCGCTGCCGGGCATGCGACAGTCGAGTTGATCGGGGACGGTGTGCACGTCGACCCCGGTTTCGCCGCGCTGGTTTTCGCCACCGCGCCGGGACGGGTCGCGCTGATCACCGATGCCATGCAGGCGGCCGGGTTGTCCGACGGTGAGTATCAACTCGGTCCGCAGTCCGTGACGGTGCGCCAAGGGGTCGCCCGGATCGCGAACGGTTCGATCGCGGGCGGCATCAGCACGCTGCTCGACTGCGTGGCGCGCGCGGTGCGCGACTCCGGCGTGTCACTGGCCGACGCGGTGCTCGCGGCCACCTCGACCCCGGCGGCCGCCCTCCGGCTACCCGATGTCGGCGACCTCCGTACGGGCTATTTTGCCGACATGTTGGTAGTAGATGAGACGCTCCGGTTGCGCCGGGTGCTCAGGCGAGGACAGTGGTTGTCGTGATCCTCACCGTGACAATGAACCCGGCCTACGACATGACCTACCGTGTCGAGCACTTCGAGCGCGGGCAGGCGCATCGGGTCCGCTCGGTCGAACAACGCATCGGCGGCAAAGGTATCAACGTCACCCGGGTGTTGAATCAGCTCGGAAAATACGCCAGGGCAACGGGTTTCGCCGATCACGCGTTCGCCGCCGCCGCCGAGCTGGAGATGCCCGTCGACTTCGTGCACGCCCTGCCCTGGGTGCGTCGCACGGTGGTGATCAGCGAGTCCGAGGACGGCACGGCGACCGCGCTGTGGGAACCCGGCGCCCGGGTGTCCAACCCGCACGCCGCCGAACAGCTCGCGGTCCGCGTCGCGGGCATGCTGCCCGACATCGACGGCCTGGTCATCTCCGGATCGCTGCCCGGCGGCATCGCCGACACCTTGCCCGCGGAGATCGCCCGCACCGCCATCGCGGCCGACGTGCCCACCATCTGCGATGTCGACGGCGAGGCGCTGCGCCTGGCCGCCCAGATCCCCGGCGTCATCCTGATGCCCAACGGCGACGAGCTGTACCGGCTCACCGGTATCAAGTCCGCCACCGCCGACGAAGTCGTCACCGCGGCGTTCCCGCTGATCGAGGCCGGCGTCCGTGCCGTCATCGCCACCCGGGGCGCCGACGGCATGGTCGCCGTCACCGCCGAGGGCGCCTGGTTCGCCACCCTGCCCGAGCCACTGGCCGGAAACCCCACCGGCGCAGGCGATTCCGCCACCGCCGCGGTGATCGCCGCCCTCACCGCCGACACCGTCCCCGCCTGGCCCGCCATCCTCACCGATGCCGTCGCCACCTCCGCCGCTGCGGTCGTGATTCCCGTCGCCGGGGAGATCGACCGTTGCCTGCGCACCCGGATCGCGCCCACCGTCCGGGTCACCCAGCTGGACCTACCCACCCGCCAAGAAACCACCCCCTGAGCCGATGCCGGGTGTGGTGAGCTTTCAGGAGATTTCGCTATGCCGCTGACACCCGTTTCCGCGTTGATCGCCGCCGCCGCACCCGGTGGGCTCGGTGCGTTCAACGTGATCACCCTCGAGCACGCCGAAGCCATCGCCGCCGCCGCCGAGTCGGCGAAACGACCTGTCGTGCTGCAACTTTCGGAGAACACCGCGAACTACCACGGCAGCCTGGCCCCGCTGGGCCTGGCCTGCCTGCGCATCGCCGCGGACAGCACCGCCGACATCGCCGTCCACCTCGACCACGCCACCTCCGCCGACTTGATCCGCACCGCAGTAGATCTCGGCATCCGCTCGGTCATGTACGACGGCTCCACCCTCGACTACGCCGCCAACCTCGCCGCCACCGCCGACATCACCCGCTGGTGCCACGACCGCGACGTGCACGTCGAAGCCGAACTCGGCGAAGTCGGCGGCAAGGACGGCGCACACGCCCCCGGCGTCCGCACCGACCCCGACGAAGCCGTCGAATTCGTCGCCGCCACCGGCGTAGACGCCCTCGCCGTAGCCGTCGGCTCCTCGCACGCCATGCACACCCGCACCGCCACCCTCGACAACGACCTCATCGCCCACCTGGCCGCCAAGGTCCCCGTCCCCCTCGTCCTGCACGGCTCCTCCGGCGTCCCCGACGAAGGCCTGCGCGCCGCCGTCCAACACGGCATCACCAAGGTCAACATCGCCACCCGCCTCAACGTCCTGATGACCGAAGCCATCCGCACCACCCTCACCACCACCCCCACCCTCTCCGACCCCCGCAAATACCTCACGCCCGCCCGCACCGCCATCCAATCCGAAGTAACCCACTTCCTCCACCTCCTCGCCGGCTGAACCGGTCGGCCGTCCCCTCCAACGGGACATAGCGGCGGAGCTACTCGAAGCTTCACGCCTCCACGTCCCATCCGCCGCCCGCCTTCCGTCGAAGGGGACATGCTGGCGGGCCCACCTGCAGGTCTGCGCCACCATGTCCCGTACGCCGTACGGCTCTCCGCCGAGCGGGACATGACGAGACGGCGCAGCTACTGGCAGCTTCACGCCACTATGCCCCGACCGCCGCCCAGCTTCACGCCGACCGGCACGTCGCGGCGGAGCCACTCCCGCTTCCCCGCCCCACGTCCCCGACAGCCGCCCCACTCCGCGCCAAGCGAGCCATGACGGCGCCTAACTGCGGCTTCACGCCACCACGCCCCGACCGCCGGGGCGCTTTCCGCCGAGCGGGACACGACGGCGGACCTACTCGAAGATCCGCGCCACCGCGTCCTGTCCGTCATCAGGCTCCCTGCAGAGCGGGTATCGCGGCGGAACAACTCGAAGCTTCACGCCACCACGTCTCATCCACCGTCCGAATCCGCGCCGAACGGGACATGACGGCTGGCCTACCTGCAGATCCCCGCCACCACGTCCCATTCACCATCCGGCAGAGCACCGAGCGGGACGTGGCGGCAGCGCTACTCGAAGCTTTGCCACCCGGTCCCATCCGCCGTCCAGCTCCGCGCCGAGCGGGACATCACGGCGGAGCTACTCGCAGGTTCAATCCACCACGTCCCGTCCGCCATCCGGCCTCGGATGGAACGGGACATGACCTCGGGTTTACCTGCAGGCTCGCACCATCAAGTCCCGGTCACCATCCGGCAGCGCGCCGAACGGGACACCGCGGCGGACCTACTCGCAGCTTCACGCCACCACGTACCGGTCGCCATCCGGCTCCGCGCCGAGCGGGACATGACGGCCGAGCTACTTGAAGATCTGCGCCACGATGTCCCGCTCACCGGCCGGTAGCGCGCCGAAGGGGACATGGCGGCGGGCTATTCGGGGGGTGCGCCGACAGCTGGGGATAGGTTCGGGGTTGGGGATAAGTGGCGGTCAGCGGGGCTATCGGCGGGGGTGGGGGTCGGTGGGGTGGAGCAGGATTGGGGCATGGGGGTAACCGATGAGCCGTTTCCTGGTAGTTGGGCGTTGCGGGCCGGGCTGGTGCGGCGGTGGCAACTGCGTACCGAGTACGAGCGGATCCATCAGGATGTGTACCTGCGCAAGGGGGTTGCGTTGGATGCGCGCGGGCGTGCGCTGGCGGCCGGGTATTGGGCGAAGGGGAAGGCCGTTCTGAGTGGGTTTTCGGCGGCGGCAATGCATGGCACTCGATGGCTCGACAGCAAACCTGCGGAGATCACGTTGTCCGAGCATGTGCGCTCGCCTCGGGGTGTCCGGGTGTATCGCGATGCCATCCCGGATGACGAGGTGTGCTCGATCGACGGATTTCGTTGCACCACACCGGCTCGCACTGCCCTCGACCTGGGGCGCCACCTCGGGTTCGCCGAGGCGGTCGAAGTACTGGACGCACTCTGCCAGGCGACAGGTCTGGAGTCGGCGGCCATCGAGCAGCTCGTCGACCGCCATCCCGGTATCCGAGGATGTCGCAAGCTCCGAAAGGTGTTGCCCTACATCGACGGCGGCTCCGAATCCATCCAAGAATCCCGCACCCGCCTCCTGTTATGCCGGGCCGGGCTGCCGACACCGGAGACCCAAATCCGCGTCTGCGACCGCTTCGGCCGGTGCCTCGCGCGCCTCGACCTGGGTTGGCGCCGTTGGCAAGTCGCCGTCGAATACGACGGCGAGCAACACTGGACCGACCCCCACCAGCGCACCAAAGACATCGACCGCACCGCCACCCTGGAAGCCCTCGGCTGGACCCTCATCCGAGTCAACTCCACCCTCCTCACCACCGACCCCACCAAATTCCTCACCCGAACCCGCCTAGCCCTCCACGCCAACGGCGCCCCAATCTGGCCTTCGCCCAACGGGACATAACGGCGCCCCACCGCACCTCTCCGCCACCACGCCCCAACCACCATCCAACTTGCCGCCGAACGGGACATGACGGCGCCCCCACCCGCACTTCCCCGCCACCACGTCCCGTTCGCCGCCCGGCTCCCCGCCGAGCGGGACATGACGGCGCCCCCCACTCGCACATACCCGCCACCACGTCCCGACCGCCATCCAGCTCCCCGCCGAGCGGGACATGACGGCGCCCCCCACTCGCACATACCCGCCACCACGTCCCGACCGCCATCCAGCTCCCCGCCGAGCGGGACATGACGGCACCCCCCACTCGCACTTACCCGCCACCACGTCCCGTTCGCCGCCTGGCTCGTTGTCCGGGACGACTCGCTCGGTTCCGACGTCTACTTCAGCACGTACGGGGACACCGAGCTGCGGTGTTCGCTGATGTCGAGGACCTTGCCGAGCGGCGGGAACGCCCGCTGCGGGCAGTTGAGCCGCTCGCAGACCCGGCAGCCCGCGCCGATGGGGGTGGCCTGGACTTCGTCGAGATCGATGCCGTCGGCGTAGATCACCCGGCCCGCGTGGCGCAGCTCGCAGCCGAGGCCGATGGCGAAGGTCTTGCTCGGCTGGCCGTAGCGGGTGGCCCGGCGCTCCACCGTGCGGGCGACCCACAGGTATTTGCGGCCGTCGGGCATCTGCGCGATCTGCGTCATGATCTTGCCGGGGTAGGCGAAGGTCTCGTAGACGTTCCAGAGCGGGCAGGTGCCGCCGCTGGCGGAGAAGTGGAACCCGGTGGCGGACTGCCGCTTCGACATATTGCCCGCCCGGTCCACCCGCACGAAGGAGAACGGGACGCCGCGCAGTTTCGGCCGCTGCAAGGTCGAAAGCCGGTGGCAGATGGTCTCGTAGCTCTGGGTGAAGAACGCGGAGAGCCGTTCGATGTCGTAGCGGAAGTCCTCGGCGACCTCGTGAAAGTGCGTGTAGGGCAGCACGGTTGCCGCCGCGAAGTAGTTGGCCAGCCCGAGCATCGCCAGCTTGCGGGTGTCCTCGGAGGCGAAATTGCCCTCCTCGACGAGCTTTTCGAGCAGTCCGCCGCATTCGAAATAGGCGAGCTCGGCGGCGAGCTTGAACGTGCGCTGACCACCGGACAGATGCGGCGCGATCTCCAGCCGCTGGGTCTGCTCGTCGTACCGATGCAGCACGCCCTCGCCGAGGTCGATGCGCTCCACGATCCGCACATCGTGCGAGCGCAGGATCCGCGCCACCTCACTGTTCACATCGCCGCCGTGGAAACGGATGCGCGCGGTGAGTTCCTCTGCGGCGGTGTCCAATTCGTGGATGTAGTTCTGCCGCTGATAGAAGAAGTCACGCACCTCCTCGTGCGGCTTGCTGATCGCCGCGCTGCCCGAACCGTCGGAGAACCGGTCCTCGGTGGCGGCGGCCAGCTGGGCGGAGGTGTTGCGGTAGCGGTTGTGCATGTTGACCAGCGCGCGGGCCATACTCGGATGCGCGGACACCATGTCCGCGATCTCCTGGGTGTCGGCCTCGATGCCCAGCTCCTGGTCCATCACGACCTCTTGCAGCTCGGCGATGAGCCGGGTGTCGTCCTGGGACGAGAAGAAGGTCGCGTCGACGCCGAACACCTCGCTGATCCGCAACAGCACCGGAACGGTGAGCGGACGCACGTCGTGTTCGATCTGATTGAGGTAGCTCGCCGAGATCTCCAGCTTCTGGGCGAGTGAGACCTGGCTCAGCCCCCGTTCGGTCCGCAGCTGACGAAGCCGCGCCCCGACGTAAGTCTTGGCCATGCGTCCAGTTTATGGGCGGTTTCGCAAGCCTGCCAATGGGGAATTAGCAGCAGTGCTGAGCGATATGTCACAGGGAGGCGTTACCGTCGACTCGTGTTGTTCTCGCATGTCGTCCAGGCTTCGGAGACGGTCCGCGCGACCAGGTCACGCAAGACGAAGATCGCCACCTTCGCCGAGTTGTTGACCGCCGCCGCGCCGGACGAACTCGCGCCGGTGGTGGCGTGGGCATCCGGCGAGCTACGGCAGGGACGGATCGGCACCGGCTGGCGCACCCTCACCGCGGTGGACACTACTCCGGCACTCGTTGCCACGCTGACGGTTTCGGCGGTCGATGCCGCACTGTCCGATCTGGCCGAGACCTCAGGCGCCGGCTCGGCGGCCCGGCGCAAAGCCCTGCTCTCCGCCCTCTGGACCGCCGCGACCGCAGACGAGCAGGCGTTCCTGCTGCGTCTGCTCACCGGTGAGCTGCGCCAAGGAGCGCTCACCGCGATCGTCAGTGAGGCCGTCGCCGTGGCCGCGGGCGTGCCGGTCGAACTGGTGCGCCGGGCATACATGCTGTCCGGTCGGCTGCCGGTGACCGCGATCGCCGCGCTGACCGGCGGCGTCGAGGCACTCAGCGAATTCCGGCTCGAGGTGGGCCGGCCGATCCAGCCGATGCTCGCCTCGCCCGGCGCCTCGCTGGACGAGGCGTTGACCGAATTCGACGGCGACGTGAGCGTCGAGATCAAGATGGACGGCGCCCGGATCCAGGTGCATCGCGACGGTTCGCGGGTGTGGGTGTTCACCAGGACGCTGCGCGACATCACCGCGGGCGTGCCGGAACTGGTGGAGCTGGTCGCCGGGCTCGACTGCACCAGCGTTGTGCTGGACGGCGAAACCCTCGCGCTCACCGACGCCGGACGGCCGCGGCCCTTCCAAGAAACGATGAGCCGGTTCGCCGAGGTGAGTTCCACCCGGGAACTGCTGCTGCACCCGTACTTCTTCGACTGCCTGCACCTGGATGGTGCCGACCTGCTCGACGCACCGCTGTCCGAGCGTCGCGCCGCGCTCACCAAAGTAGCGGCCGCACAGAGCATTCCCGCGCTGATCCGGCCCGACGAAGAAGCCGCCGCGGAGTACTTCGACGGTGCGCTCGCGGCGGGCCACGAGGGCGTGATGATCAAATCGCTGTCGGCACCTTATGCGGCGGGCAGGCGCGGGCGGTCCTGGCAGAAGATCAAGCCGACGCACACCCTCGACCTGCTGGTCCTCGGTGCGGAATGGGGCTACGGGCGCCGCACGGGCTATCTGTCGAACCTGCACCTCGGTGCTCGTGATCCGGAAACCGGCGAGCCCGTCATGGTCGGCAAGACTTTCAAGGGTCTGACCGACGCGCTGCTGCAATGGCAGACCGCCGAATTCCCCCGGCACGAACGCGCCCGCGATGAGCAGACCGTCTACCTGTGGCCCGAACTCGTCGTCGAGATCGCCCTCGACGGAGTCCAGGTCAGCCCGCGCTACCCCGGCGGCGTGGCCCTGCGCTTCGCCCGCGTGGTCCGCTACCGCCCCGACAAGGATCCCGCCGAAGCCGACACCATCGACGCGGTCCGCACGCTTCTTCCGTAGCCCGCCGTCGAACGGGACGTCACCGTGCGCCACCGCTGAGGGGAGCGTTCCGCGCCCTCCACGCAGAACCCGGTCGCACAGCGGGGGCATGGCGGAGTGTCCGCTCGCGCTGCGCGCACAACGTGCCCGTCGATCGGGACGTGGCGGAGCACCCACTCGAACTTCGCCGCAGCCACGTCCCGTGCGCTGTCGCGCGGTGGGCACGTCGGGGCGATCGCAGCACGCCCGTTCGTCGCCGACTCGCGGGAGTCCGGCCGATGTCGGGCGGTTCGCAATGGCCGGTGCGAAGATTGCTCTGCCACTGCAAGTGTGGGCTCCTCAGGGGTGTAGGTCCACGTCAGACTGCAGGGGTTCGGCAGGTTTCTGCTTCGGGAGCGGGGTCAAGTGGGTTCGATGACGGGGCGGCTCTGTGCCGTTGCCCTTGCGGTACTGGTGGCGTTCGGCGCGGTGCTCGGCGTCAATTCGCATGCCAGTCCGCTCGATGAATTGCTGTTCCCGTCCCGCGAAGTCGCCGGAATCATGCCGACGCCGCTGGGCGATCCGTTCTATGTGCCGCCGGTCGGCTTCGAAAGTCGCAACCCCGGAACGGTACTCACGTCGCGTCCGGGCGGTACCGGGGTGACGATGGTCCCGCTGACCTCGACAGAGCTGCTGGTCCGCTCCACCGACGCGACGGGCAATCCGGTCCCGGTGGTGGCCACCCTGCTGATGCCGACGGCCGCGTGGACCGGCCCCGGCCCTCGTCCGCTGGTGAGCTTGAACCCGGCGATCGATTCACTCGGGCACCGGTGCGCGCCGTCCTATGAGCTGCGGATGGTGTCGAGCAAGCTGTGGCAGGCGCAGATCCCGCTGTCGAAGGGGTACGCGGTGCTGGTGCCCGATCATCAGGGTCCGCGTCAGGCGTACGCGGCGGGCCTGATGGCCGGGCACGCGGTGCTCGATGCGATTCGCGCCGCGGTCCAGACGCCGGAACTCGGCCTCGCACCGGACGCGCCGACCGTGGTCACCGGCTATTCCGGCGGCGCTATCGCGTCGGGTTGGGCGGCGCAGTTGGCGCCCGCGTATGCCCCGGAGATCAATCTCGTGGGCGCCGCGTTCGGTGGCGTGCCCGCCGATTTCACCCTGCTGCTCGACACCATGAACGGCCGGGACGCCGCATCCGGCGTGTTTCTCGCCGCGACCTTGGGGCTGGCGCGGGAGTACCCGGAGATGCTCGACCTGATGAACGACAACGGCTGGCGCATGGCGCGCATCGGCAAGGATTTCTGCATGGCGGCCGAGGAGTTCGTCGGCATCGTGGCGCCCATTCCGGTGCAGGCGCTCACCGATGTGGCGGCGCCGACCGAACTGCCGTTCATTCGGGAGATCCTGGCGCAGAATCGGCTCGGTGCCATGCCGCCGACCGTCCCGGTGTTCATGTATCACGGTCTGAACGAGTTCTGGGTGCCGCTGGCGGGGGCCGAGAACCTCTACACCGACTGGTGCCGCGGCGGTACCCAGGTGAATTTCCAGATATATCCCGGGGAACACTTCATCGTCAGTACCAGCGGAATCCCCGGCACCCATGCCTGGATAGACGACCGCTTCGCCGGTAAGCCGGTGACCCCCGGCTGCACCCGATTCGGCTGATAGAGGACAGGATCCAACTTTATCGCACCGGCGACGCGCGGTTAACCGCAACCACCCGGCAATCATATTGACCTGTGCCGCACACTGGACACGTGACCGTCGAATTACTGGTTCTCCTGATCGTCATCGTCACGGCACTCGCATTCGATTTCACCAACGGCTTCCATGACACCGCCAACGCCATGGCGACCTCGATCGCCACCGGCGCGCTCCGGCCGCGCGTCGCGGTCGCGTTGTCCGCGGTGCTCAATCTGATCGGCGCCTTTCTCTCGGTCGCCGTCGCCGCCACCGTGGCCAAGGGCATCGTGCGCCTCGATGCCGTGCAGGGTCATGATCTGCTGATCATCGTCTTCGCCGGACTGGTCGGCGGCATTCTCTGGAACTTGCTCACCTGGCTGTTCGGCCTGCCGTCCAGTTCCTCGCACGCACTGTTCGGCGGCCTGATCGGTGCCACCCTGGCCGCGCTCGGTTTCAGCGGCGTGATCTGGGCGGCCGGCTCGGACGGCGTGCTCACCAAGATCATTTTGCCCGCCGTGCTCGCGCCGATCATCGCGGCGATGGTGTCGGCCATCGGCACCTGGCTGGTCTATCGGATCACCAAGAAGTCCGATCCGGCGAAGGTGGAGACGGGTTTCCGCTGGGGCCAGATCGGTTCGGCGTCGCTGGTCTCGCTGGCGCACGGCACCAATGACGCACAGAAGACGATGGGCGTCATCTTCCTCGCGCTGGTCGCGCACGGCTCGCTCACCAAGAACGATGAGATGCCGCTGTGGGTGATGGCCGCCTGTGCCGTCGCCATCGCGGCCGGTACCTACCTCGGCGGCTGGCGGATCATCCGCACCCTCGGCAAGGGGCTCGTCGAGATCGAGTCGCCGCAGGGTCTGGCCGCCGAATCCGCGTCGGCGGCGATCATTCTCACCTCGGCCCACTTCGGGCTGCCGCTGTCGACCACGCAGACCGCGACCGGCTCGATCCTGGGCACCGGACTCGGCAAGGGCGCCGAGGTGCGCTGGGGCGTGATGGGTCGCATGGTGGTCGCGTGGCTGTTCACGCTGCCGCTGGCCGGGCTGGCCGGTGCGGTGTGCTGGGCGATCGCGCACTTCATCGGCGGGTTGGCCGGTGTGCTGGTGGTATTCGCGATTCTGCTGGCGCTGTCGGGTCTGATCTATCTGCGCTCCCGCAAGGATCCGGTCGACACCACCAACGTCAACGAATGGCCGGGTGACACGCCGGGCGCGTCGACCAGTGTTGCGAAGGCCGAGGCGGCACGCGACGAGCAGGACGCCGAGCAGGACGAATCGGGCGGTCCCAGCGACTCGGCCCCGACCGGCGGGGACGCGACCGCGGAACCCGGTAAGTCGCCGCGGTCGGCGCAGGTTTAGAGAGGAGTAGGACGTGCATACGCTCATCACCAATCTGAACTCCCTGTGGAAGGTCGCGCTGGCCGGGCTGATCCTCGGCGCGGGGTTGCCGATGGTCTTCGCGGTCGGCGTCCGGTTCTGGTCGATGGCGGAGACGGTGACCCCGGACGGCCGGGTGACGCAACGCAACTACCCCGCGCTGACGGTCGCGCTACTCTGCTTCGGACTGATCATCGCGGCGATCATCACCGGGATCCTCTATACGGCAAAGGCTTTCATCGCCGCGAGGTTCGGCATTCACCTGTTCGGACAGTCCTGAAGGGCGCAATGTGACCGATCAAGCGAAACCCGCAGAGCTCAGGCCGAAGGTACTCGGCCGCATCGTCGGCTGGCTGCGGGCCGGCTACCCGCAGGGCATCCCGCACTCCGACTATGTCGCCTTGTTCGCGGTGCTGCACCGGCATATCACCGATTTCGAGGTGGTCGCGATCGCCGAGGAACTGGCGGCGGAGAACCCGAACAGCGAGATCACCCGCGCCGAGATCGAGGACGCCATCGCGCGGGTCGCGAAGGAACAGCCGGACGAGGTGGACGTCGCCCGGGTGGCCTCGCATCTCGCGGCGGGCGGTTGGCCGCTCGCCGACCCACCCGCCGACCTCGACTGAGCAAGCAGCGTTCACCGATGCCACCCTTCCTGAACGCCATCATCGACTGGCTGCGGGCCGGCTATCCGGACGGTGTCCCGGAAGCCGACTACATCCCGCTGCTCGCCCTGCTCCGCCGCCGCCTCTCCGACGACGAGGTCCGCCAAATCGCCGCCGAACTAGCCGGTTCCGGCGATTTCCCCGCCGACAAAACCGACATCCAGGTGATGATCACCAAGGTCACCAACGAAATGCCCTCGGAGGCAGACGTTTCGCGCGTGCAGACGCGATTGGAAGCCCACGCCTGGCCCCAGAACGGCACCACTCCCGAGGACCCCGACCCGGCGTCCTAGTCGTCGATCCGCGATGCCTGGCTACATCGAACCATTGGCAAGTACCGTCCGATGTCCGGGCGCTCCACGTTCAGTGGCACATGGCTGCGGCGAAACGCGAGAAGCCTCCTCCATGGTGCGCCACTCACGAATTCACCACCGCTCCCAGCGGACTCCCAGCAGAGCTGGGGCGACCGTTGAGGTACACCGGGAAAGCTGGACCTAGTCGGAATCGCCTGACTACCCCGACAACTCACCCGGTGGGCCACTGCCCGGCCCACCACCCCCCGGCCGGCGGCGCCCGCCCCTCGCCCGCGCCGCCGGCCGCCCACCCCCGAACCAAAAGGGGCGTGATGGCGTAGACCTGCAGTTGGGCCCGCCACCATGTCCCGCTCGGCGGAGAGCCGAATGGCGTACGGGACATGGTGGCGTGAACCAGCAGGTAGGCCTGCCTTCATGTCCCGCTCGGCGGAGAGCCGGATGGTCAACGGGACATGGTGGCGGAGACCTGCGGACGGGCCAGCCCTCACGTCCCGCTCGACGGAGAGCCAGACGGTGAACGGGACATGGTGGCGTGAACCAGCAGGTAGGCCTGCCTTCATGTCCCGCTCGGCGGAGAGCCGGATGGTCAACGGGACATGGTGGCGGAGACCTGCGGACGGGCCAGCCCTCACGTCCCGCTCGACGGAGAGCCAGACGGTGAACGGGACATGGTGGTGCGAACCAGCAGGTAGGCCTGCCTTCATGTCCCGCTCGGCGGAGAGCCGGATGGTCAACGGGACATGGTGGCGGAGACCTGCGGCTGGCCTGCCATCATGTCCCGCTCGACAACGACGAAGGCCAGCATCGTCTCTCGATACCGGCCCAGTCAGGTAGCCGCGAACGGTTCTGGCCTGATCAGGCAGCAGCCAACGGTCCCGACCTCGTCAAGCGTCCGCCAACGATGCCGACCTCGTCAAGCGTCCGCCAACGGTCCCGGCCTGATCAGGCAGCCGCCGACCAGCAGCGCCGCGACGGGGTGGTCGGATCGGCAGCGCGGCCGTCAACTCCACCGAATACTCAGGCAGCCAATGTCTTTCGTTGGATGCGTAGACCTACCAGGGTCATCGCCAACGCGGCGACGAGCAGGGCGGCCAGGGTCCAGGCCAGGGTGGAAAAGCCGTGCGGCGCAGCGGCGGCCGCGACCAGTGGGCCAGCGGTGGCGCCGACGTAGAAGCTGAACATCGCGACCGACATTGCGGCAGCGCGGGATTCACCGCCCAGCTCGCCTGCGCTCTGCAACACCGCGGGGGCGATGATGCCCAGGCCGCCGACGAGCACGGCCAGCAGGATCGTCAGCACCGCGAGGTGCGTGCCCTCGAAGGTGGCGGCCACCATCGCGGCGGCGGCGACCAGCACGCCGAGCACGATCTGACTGTGCTTGGACAGCCGCGCCAGCGGCACGGCAAGCAGCGGCAGCGCCACCATCACCGGCAGCGCACCCGCGCGTAGCGTCAGCAGCTCGCCGGAATCCGTGACCACACCGGTGAGTTCGAGCCCGGTGTAGATACCGACCATCACCGCCATGCTCATCGCACCGGCCACCAGCATCGGCAGCAGCGGCAGGATGCGCAGCACCGCGGGGATCGCGGCGTAGCTGTGCCGCAACGGCAGGTCCCGTCCGGTCGGGGCGTCGTCGAGCATCACTGCGCGCAGTGCGAACGCGAGCACCGCGAAAAAGACTGCGGAGCCGAGGAATACGGTGCGCCACGGGAACGAGGCGACCACGGCCTGCGAAACGATCTGCGCGACAACGGTCGCGGCGAGGAACGAGGTGGCGATGGACATGGTCACCACCGCGCGGTGCGCGGGTGCGATACGGGTGGCGACGTAGGCCATGATCGCGGGCGGAATGGACCCGACGACGAGGCCCTGCACGATGCGCAGCACCAGGGCGACCGGTGCACTGAAAGCCAAACCGGTCAACAGGGTGACCACTGCGGCGACCAGCATGCCGGTCATCAGCACCCGGCGATGTCCGTAGCGATCCGAGAGCGGTCCGAACAGCACGAAGCCGCCCGCGTAGCCGAAGGCGAACGCGCTGATGATCCAGGTCATCACGCCGGAGCCGACGTTCCAGTCGGCTTTCATGGCTGTGAACAGGGGAATCGGCACATACATCTGGCCGGTGGCGAGCAGTGCGGCGAGCACGAAAACAGGCAAGGTGCGCGCGGTGTGGGCGCGCGGGGAGGCGCTCGGGGTGGGCGCGGTGGCCGGAGTACCGGTCGTCAGCGGAAGGGTCGGCGTAGCCATGGGACGACAGTAGGACTGCGACAAGGCAACTGTCAACCAAATAGTTGGTTTAATGAGATGGTAAAGTCGGGACCATGACGGCCACGATGAAGCGCAGTGACGCGACCAAACAGGCGCTGCTGCGCGCCGCGCGCGACGAATTCGCCGAATACGGCCTGGCGGGCGCGCGCGTCGATCGCATCGCCGACGCGGCGGGGGTGAACAAAGAGCGCATCTACGGCCTGTTCGGCAGCAAGGACAAGCTCTTCGACGTGATCCTGATCGACACCATGCGCGAGTTCATGGACGTGGTCCAGCCGTTGACCGAGACCGACCCCGGCCGCTACGTCGGCAAGCTGTTCGACTATCACAACAACAACCCGCAACTGCTGCGCCTGCTGCTGTGGGAGGGCCTGCACCGCGGCGTCGACGCGCACGACATCGACGGCTGGCGCGCCCAGCACTACGAGCAGAAATTCGACAGGGCCAGCGAACAATTCGGCGTCGAAGCCCAGTACGCGGGTCGGCTGCTGCTCGCCCTCTGCGGCATGTCCAACTGGAGCCTGGCCGTGCCGCAGACCACCCGCCTGCTGCTCGGCGACAACGCCGAGGACAAGGACGCGACCCGGGAGTTCATGCAGGAGTTCGCCAGGGTGGCGATGCGCAACTTCCCACCCGCCCAGGAACCCGCCACATCGACGGAAACCGCGCCGGTCAATGACTTGACCACCCCGACGGACCACTCGACGAGCGTCGACCGAGCTGCGCAACGACTCCGCGACGCCCAAGCAGCGGCCGACGCGGCCCGCGACGAGCTGGCCGCCGCCCTGCGCGCCGCGCACGCCGAGGGCACGAGCGCCAACCAGCTGGCCCGCCAGGTCTCGGGCACTCTGTCCCGCCCGGTGGTCCTGAAGCTGCTCGCCGACTGAACGCCAGAAGGCGCCCCTTACCCGGCCTGAGCCGAGTACGGGACGCCTTCGCTCGGCTGCGGGCTAGAACGCCGCTTCGTCCAACTGCATGATGTCGTTGTCGATCGCCGCGATGATCGCCTTGTTCGCGGTCAGCTCCGGCAGCACGTTCTTCGCGAAGAAGCTTGCTACAGCGACCTTTCCGGTATAGAAGCCCCGATCTTTTTCCGACGCCTCGGAAGCCAGTGCGGCGGCCGCGATCTCGGCCTGCACCAGCAACCGCCAGCCGATGAGCAGGTCACCGACCGAGAGCAGGAAGCGCACCGAGCCGAGACCGACCTTGTACAGCTCGGCCGGATCCTGCTGACCCGCCATCAGGAAGCCGGTCAGCGTGGCCGCCATCGCCTGCACGTCGGCCAATGCCGTACGCAGCAGCTCGCGTTCGGTCTCGAACCGCCCGCTCTTGGTGTCGAGGAACGCGGCGATCTGCCCGGTGACATGCCCGATCGCCACACCCTTGTCCCGAATGATCTTGCGGAAGAAGAAGTCCTGCGCCTGGATCGCGGTGGTGCCCTCGTAGAGCGAGTCGATCTTCGCGTCGCGGATGTACTGCTCGATCGGGTAGTCCTGCAGGTACCCCGAACCGCCCAGCGTCTGCAGGGATTCGGTCAGGTACTGGTAGGCCCGCTCCGAGCCGACACCCTTGACGATCGGCAGCAGCAAATCGTCGACCCGGTGCGCCAATTCGGCGTCCGCGCCCGAAACCAGCTCCGCCACATCGGGATTCTGATGCGCCGCCGTGTACAGGTACACCGCGCGCAGACCTTCGGCGTATGCCTTCTGCAACGCCAGCGAGCGCCGCACGTCCGGGTGTCGGGTGATCGGCACGCGGGGCGCGGCCTTGTCGCTCATCTGGGTCAGGTCCGCACCCTGGATGCGCTGCTTGGCGTAGTCCAGCGCGTTCAGGTACCCGGTGGACAGCGTGCCGGTGGACTTGATGCCGACCACCATGCGCGCGTTCTCGATCACCTGGAACATCTGCGCGATGCCGTTGTGCACGTCACCGACCAGCCAGCCGACCGCGGGCACCTCGCCGCCGAAGGTGAGCTCACAGGTGGGCGAGGACTTCAGGCCCATCTTGTGCTCGACATTGGTCGCGTACACGCCGTTGCGGGCGCCGAGTTCGAGCGTCTCGGGGTCGAACAGGAACTTCGGCACATAGAACAGCGAAAGACCCTTGGTGCCCGGCCCTGCCCCTTCCGGACGGGCGAGCACCAGGTGGAACATGTTTTCCGCGGTGTCGCCGACATCGCCGCCGGAGATGAACCGCTTGATGCCCTCGATGTGCCAGGTGCCGTCGGGCTGCTCGATCGCCTTGGTGCGGCCCGCGCCGACATCGGAGCCCGCGTCCGGCTCGGTCAGCACCATGGTGCCCTGCCAGCCGCGTTCGTAACCCTCGGTGGCCCAGCGCTGCTGCTGCTCGTTGCCGACGTTGTAGAGCACCGAGCCCATCACCGGGCCCATGTTGAAGAAGCACGCCGCCGGGTTGGCACAGACGATCATCTCCTGGACGGCCCAGACCACCGCGGCGGGCGCGGGCGTGCCGCCCATCCCCTCGGGCAGGCCGAGCCTGCTCCAGTCGGCGTCGTGCGCGGCCGTGATGGACTTGCGCAGCGCGTCCGGCACCGAGATCGAGTAGGTGGCCGGGTCGAAGGCGATCGGATCGCGATCGGCGGCCGCGAAGGACTCCGCGATCGGCCCCTCGGCCAGCCGCTTCACCTCGGCCAGGATCTCGCGCACGGTGTCGGAGTCGAGATCGCCGTAGGCGCCCGTGTCGAGCAGCTTGTCCAGGCCGAATACCTCGAACAGATTGAACTCGATGTCTCGCACGTTCGCCTTGTAGTGGCCCACGACGGTCCTCCCAGGGTTTCGGCCGTTCTGACGATGTACAAACGCAGCCTGCCGTACCGCGGCGACGCTACGCAACCGTAAGCTCGGCGCCCCCTCACCGAGGTTCACCAACCGGTAACCGCAAACGTTCACACGGACGAAACAGACGAAACGGACTCGTCACCGAGAGATATTCCGGCGCAACAACTTCTGTCTAACGTTCGCTGCACGAATACACCCGCTGTATACACCCCCGGCGACAGCCCTGACCGGTGCGAAGGCGGAGGTATTCGCCGCGGTGCACGCCGTGCCGCCGAATTACCTGATGAAGTGAGAAGGGTCCCGCCCCATGTCAGATACCCGTGCCATCCCTCGATCCCGCTCCCGGCGCATGGTCGAAACGGTGGCCCTTCCCGCCGCGGTCGCGCTCGCCGGATTGTTGCTGACCGCCTGCGGCGCCAAAGACGACGCAGGCACCACCGGCTCGAACGCCGCCTCCTGCGTCGACACGTCGAAGGATTCGATCAAGGTCGGTTCGCTGCACTCGCTGTCGGGCACCATGGCGATCTCCGAGGTCACCGTCGCCAACTCGACCAAGCTGGCGGTCGACCAGATCAACGCCGCGGGCGGGGTGCTCGGCAAGAAGGTCGAGCTGGTGCTCGAGGACGGCGCGTCGGACCCGAAGACCTTCGCCGAGAAGGCGGAGAAGCTCATCAGCGCCGACTGCGTGGCGGCGGTGTTCGGCGGCTGGACCTCGTCGAGCCGCAAGGCGATGAAGCCGAAGTTCGAGAGCCTGAACTCACTGCTCTACTACCCGGTGCAGTACGAGGGCCTGGAAGACAGCAAGAACATCTTCTACACCGGCGCGACCACCAATCAGCAGATCATCCCGGCGCTGGATTACCTGAAGCAGAAGGGGATTACCTCCCTTTACCTCGTCGGCTCCGACTATGTCTTCCCGCAGACCGCCAACCGCGAGATCAAGGCGTACGCGAAGGCCAACGGCATCGAGATCAAGGGCGAGGACTACACGCCGCTGGGCTCGACCGACTTCTCCACCATCGTGAACAAGGTGCGTAATGCCAAGGCGGGCGCGGTGTTCAACACGTTGAACGGCGACTCGAATGTGGCGTTCTTCCGCGAATACACCAACGCCGGCTTGAAAGCCGCTGAGATGCCGGTGGTTTCGGTGTCCATCGCCGAGGAAGAGGTCGCGGGCATCGGCGCGCAGAACATCGCGGGCCAGCTGACCGCGTGGAATTACTACCAGACCGTCGACACCCCGGTGAACAAGAAGTTCGTCGCGGACTACAAGGCCGCATTCGGCGCGGACAAGCCGACCTCGGACCCGATGGAGGCCGCGTACGCCTCGGTCTTCCTGTGGAAGAACACCGTGGAGAAGGCGAAGTCGTTCCAGGTGGCCGACGTTCAGGCCGCGGCCGACGGGGTGAGCTTCGAAGCGCCCGAGGGCCTGGTCACCCTCGACGGCTCGAACCATCACATCACCAAGACCGCCCGGATCGGCGAGATCCGGCCGGACGGGCTCATCTACACGGTGTGGGACTCGGGTAAGGCGATCACGCCCGACCCGTACCTGAAGTCCTACGAATGGGCCGAGGGCCTCAAGTAATTCGCCCGATCGGTGTGGGGTGGCCGCGGTCTCGCGGCCACCCCACACCGGCCCGATATCCGAGGAGTCCCTGTGGACGTCGTGATCGGTCAGCTCTTCACGGGGCTGAGTCTTGGATCAATTCTGTTGCTCGCCGCGCTGGGCCTTTCGCTGACGTTCGGTCAGATGGGCGTGATCAATATGGCGCACGGTGAATTCATCATGGCCGGGTGCTACACGACTTATGTTGTGCAGAAGGTCATTTCGTCGGCGGGCGTGTCACTGGTGGTGTCGCTGCTGGTCGGCTTCGTGGTCGGCGGGCTGCTCGGCGCGGCGCTGGAGATGGGCCTGATCCGCTGGATGTACGACCGGCCGCTGGACACCCTGCTGGTCACCTTCGGTGTCGGGTTGGTGCTGCAACAGCTCGCCCGTGATCTTTTCGGTGCGCCGGCCAAGAATGTCATCGCGCCGGAATGGCTCAGCGGCGGTGTCACCATTCTGGGCGCGGTGGTGCCGAAGAGCCGCATCTTCATTCTCGTGCTCGCCGTGGCCGCGGTGATCACGCTGGCGACCGTGATGAAGACGACGCCGATGGGGCGGCGCATCCGGGCGGTCGTGCAGAACCGGGGGCTGGCTGAAACCAGCGGCGTATCAAGCCGTTTCACCGATATCAGCACATTCTTCCTCGGGTCGGGCCTGGCGGGAGTCGCCGGTGTCGCGCTTACCCTGATCGGTTCGACCAGTCCGACCATCGGACAGAGCTATCTGATCGACGCGTTCCTGGTCGTGGTCATCGGCGGGCTCGGCCAGATCAAGGGCACGGTGATCGCGGCGTTCGCGCTCGGCCTGCTCAACTCCTACATCGAATACTCGACCACCGCGTCGATCGCGAAGGTCATCGTGTTCGTCGTCATCGTCATCTTCCTGCAGGTGCGTCCGCAGGGCCTGTTCACTGTCCGGACAAGGAGTTTGGCATGACCACGCTGGTAGAGCGGTGGCGCGCGCACTCGACACTGACCGCGCTCGGCGGCTTCGGCGTTGCCGCCATTCTGTTGTTCGCGGTCGCGCCCGCGGTGCTCAGTGACTTCCGGTTGAACCTGCTCGCCAAGTTCCTCTGCTTCGCCATTGTCGCGGTCGGCATCGGATTGGCGTGGGGCCGAGGCGGAATGCTGACGCTCGGGCAGGGCGTGTTCTTCGGTATCGGCGCCTACATCATGGCGATGCATCTGCAGATGGCCGATGCCGCGCGGCTCGGCAACGACGTGCCGGAGTTCATGGAGATCTCCGGTATTCGCGAATTGCCGTCGTTCTGGCAGCCTTTCGCGTCCGCGCCGGTGGCGCTGATCGGCATTCTGGTGCTGCCCGCGCTGGTGGCGGCGGTGCTCGGATACGGCGTGTTCAAGCGGCGGGTCAAGGGCGCCTACTTCGCCATCCTCAGCCAGGCGCTGGCCGCGGCGCTGGCGATCCTGCTCACCGGGCAGCAGGCCATCGGCGGATTCACCGGGCTGTCGGACTTCCGGGCCTTCTTCGGCTTCAAGCTGTCCGATCCGGTGAACCGGACGATGCTGTTCTTCATCGCGGCGGGCACGCTGCTGGTGGTGGTCGCGCTGGTGCGGCAGCTGATGCGCAGCCGGTACGGCGAATTGCTGGTGGCGGTGCGTGATCAGGAGGAGCGGGTGCGTTTCCTCGGCTACGACCCGGCCAATGTCAAGATCGTCGCGTACGTGGTGGCGGCGTTCTTCGCCGGTATCGCCGGTGCGCTGTTCACTCCGATCGTCGGCATCATCTCGCCCGCCGATATCGGCGTGGTGCCCTCCATCGCCTTCCTCATCGGCGTCGCGATCGGCGGCCGGACCACCCTGCTCGGCCCGGTGCTCGGCGCGATCGGTGTGGCCTGGGCACAGACCGCGTTCTCCGAAGAGTTCCCGTCCGGGTGGACGTATCTGCAAGGCGTGCTGTTCATCGTGGTGATCGGCTTCATCCCGCTCGGGTTGGCGGGTGTCTGGCCGATGCTGAAGGGCTTGCTGGACAGCAGGTTTCGCCGATCCCAACCGGCAGTAGCCATACCGGCGGTAGTCGAACCGCAGCCCGAGATCGAGCCGGAAAAGGTGGAAACCCGATGACCACACCCGAGCCGAAACCCGGCGGCAATGCCGGCATGTCGAGCGAGTACCTCGAAATCCGGGGCCTGTCGGTGAGTTTCGACGGCTTCAAGGCGGTCTCCGACGTCGATCTCACTGTGCTGCAGGGGGATCTGCGCTTTCTGATCGGCCCCAACGGTGCGGGCAAGACCACGCTCATCGACGCGATCACCGGCCTGGTCCCGGCGACCGGATCGGCGCAGAAGACCGGCGTCGAACTGCTCGGCAAGAAGGTGCACCAGATCGCCAGGCTCGGCATCGGCCGCACCTTCCAGACGGCGAGCGTCTTCGAACAGCTCAGCGTGCTGCAGAATCTCGACATCGCCGCGGGCGCGGGCCGCTCTGCGCTCACCATGCTGCGCCGCCGCAAGTCGGTGCTGCCCGCCATCGAGGAGGCGCTGGACATCACCGGCCTCGGCGGCGTGCGCGACAAGCCCGCCGGTGTGCTCGCGCACGGTCAGAAGCAGTGGCTGGAGATCGGCATGCTGCTGGTGCAGAACGCGTCGGTGCTGCTGCTCGACGAGCCGGTCGCGGGCATGAGCGCCGAGGAGCGGGAGGAGACCGGAAACCTGTTGCGCCGCATCGGCGGTGCGCGCATCGTCGTGGTGGTCGAGCACGACATGGACTTCATGCGCGCCTTCGCCAGCTCGGTGACCGTGCTGGCCGGCGGCAAGGTGCTCAGCGAGGGCACCGTCGAACAGGTGCAGGCGGATCCGAAGGTGCAGCAGGTGTATCTCGGCACGGCCGCCGCGATCGGGACCGCGCTGGCAGACCCGGCCACGGTGAAGGAGTTCATCTGATGCTCGAGCTCATCGATATCCATTCCGGTTACGGCCGGACCGAGGTGATCCACGGTGTGTCGGTGACCGTTCCGGACGACAGCGTGGTCGCCATCATGGGACACAACGGCGCCGGCAAGACCACGCTGCTGCGTACCGCGGTCGGGCTGATCGGCGCCAAGTCGGGCCAGATCAGGCTCGACGGCGAGACGATCACCAAGCTGTCGCCGTCGCGGCGGGTCCGGCGTGGGGTCGCGTATGTGCCGCAGGGGCAGCAGAGTTTCCCGCAGTTGACCACGGCGGAGAATTTGCAGGTGGTCGCCGACGGCCGCAAGCGCGGCAAGGCGTTGATCGACGAATCGCTGGATCTGTTTCCCGCGCTGCGGGAACTGTTGGGCCGCAAGGCCGGTCTGCTCTCCGGCGGGCAGCGTCAGCAGTTGGCGATCGCCCGCGCGCTGATCACCGAGCCGCGGCTGCTCATCCTCGACGAACCCACCGAGGGCATCCAGCCGTCCGTGGTGGCCGAAATCGAGCGCACCATTATCGATTTGACCCAGCGTGGCGGGTTGAGCGTGTTGCTGGTGGAGCAGCACATCGGCTTCGCACTCCAGGCGGCGCAACGCTATTACATCTTGGCCGCCGGTCGGGTCACCGCAACGGGTGCGGGCGGCGCGGGCGCGGAGACCGCAGTCCGCTCGGCGATGGCGATCTGAGCTGGCCGCTATGCCGGGTGGTGGACGGATCCCGTTGCGCGAGCGGGTGTATCACTCGCTGCGCCGGGATCTGGCCGCCGGGGTGTTCGTGCCGACCGAGCGGCTCGGCGAGAAGCGGCTCGCGGAGCTCTACGCGGTGTCGCGCACGCCGGTGCGCGAGGCCCTCGCCCGGTTGCAGGCCGACGGGTTGATCGAGCGGCGCTCCGCCGGACTTTTTCCGTACCGGCCGCGGCTCGACGAGCTCGATCACCTGTATGAACTGCGAATCGTGCTGGAGGCCAGAGGGATGCAACGGGTCCGCGCCGACCCGCGTAGCGCCGCCCACGATCTCGAGCTGATCCGGGCCGAGCTCGACACCTGGCGGGCGCTGCGCGACAACCCACCGGAGCCGGGCCACGCGCTGGTCGCCGACGAGCAGTTCCACACCGTCCTGCTGGCAGCGGCAGGTAATTCCGCACTGGCAGAGGCACTTACGGTGGTGCATCGCAGGGTGCGCCCGGTGCGCACCTTGGACGCGCCGACTCCCGATCGGGTGGCCACCATGATCGCCGAACATATTGCGATCGCCGAGCAACTGTTGTCCGGCAACGTGCAGGCCGCCCTGCAGGCCCTCACTACGCATATCGATAGTTCCCGCACCCTCGTCCTCGCGCGCGCTCAGCGGGCGCTCGAACTCACCAAATTGGCTCAGGCCGTGCGGGATTGACAAACCCGCGTGTTCAGGTCGGACAACAGGTCCCCGAACTGGTTCGGGCGCCCCGGAGCCGTCGGCGCCCGAGCAGGCGTCACGCAGCAGTGGTGCAGCCGAATTACGACCTTCCGCTCAGCAGTCCGGCTGGAACGGCCAGCAGGTAGTCGGCGGGGTCGTGGTCGGTGCTGGGGTTGTCGTGCTGGTCTCCTCGGGTGTCGGATGGGAAGAATCCCGCGCCAGCGAGGTGGCGACCACACCGATCACCGCGAGCATCCCGACGACCGCCAGCGCGACCACGGCCCACCCGGCATAGGAATGCCGTTTGGTAGCAACCCCCGGCGTCGGCTCGACCCGTGGCTTGGGCGGACGCGGAATAACACTCGGGGTCTCCTGCAACACCTCTTCGAAACCGGCGGCGATCAGGTCCGCCCGGGACGGTGCGAGCTCGGCGAGGCCGAGTGCGGTGCAGTCCCGGAGCACGCGGTCGGCCGTCCACTTCCGCGCCCCGGCCGAGAAGCCTTCGAGATAGATGCGCAGTTCGGTGGCGTCGGCGACATTGCCGACGACGACATCGAGTCCGGGACGCAGGTTCGTGCGCGACGGACGCACCACCGCGCCGCGAAAGGGCACGAGAACGACGGCGCCGCATACGTGCCCCGGGTCGAGCAGCGCCCGCTCGAGCGTGGTCTTCACCGTGTGAATTCCGTGTTCCAGTCGATCGGAGGGGCTACCGGCCGGCTCGTCCAGGTCCGCGTCGGCATCACTGATCTTCCACGGACCCTCGGCGGCGATGCTGAGAATGCCGCTCTGCCTGCGGCGAAAGCCCTTGACCTCGAGCACGGTCAGCCCGCGCGGCGTCCAGATCACCGCGTCGATCTGCCGGTCGCCGACCCGCAGGTCGACCACGGCGAGGGCGGCCGAGGGGTAGGAGCGCAGACATTCGACGAATTCTTGTTCGGCCCCGGACAGCTGCGCCCCGGGCCTGACCCTCACCAGCATGTCGAGCTTGTCCGCCTCTCCGCATCATCAGGCCGTGCTGGATCAGCGCTACCTAGCTGCGCTGCCGGGCCGCGGTCTGGAGCATGGCGAGCTCTGTGCGCCCCATCGAGCTACCCGTATCCGCACGAAATCGATCGTAACGGTGTAATCCCCAGGCTGCGCGGGCAATTCGGCAGCTGCCTGCCCTGGCCAGCCCGCGGAGTCGGGCGTGGCCATCGATTCGGGGCGTACTCGCCGGTAGGCTGACGGCTCGGCCCGGCGCCGCCCGGCCGCACACCCCCGTCCCCGGAGGAGCCGACCGAGCATGGTTTCAGTGCTGCGACCACGCATTTCACCTGGACGCCTGCGGGAGCTGGGTCCGATCAACTGGGTTGTCTGGCAGGTCCTTTCCAAGGCCGCGGGCACCGACGACGCCCACTTGTTCAGCACGCTGGGCCGCACCAGGGGACTCTTTCGTGGCTGGCTGCACTACTCCGGCAAACTCATGCCGGGCGGCAGGCTGCCCCGGCACGAGTCGGAGCTGGTCATTCTGCGCGTCGCGCACCTGCGTGCGTGCGAATACGAGATGGACCACCACATTCGGCTCGGCAAACGCGCCGGGGTGACGGCGGAGATCCTCGACCGCGTGCGCACCGGACCGGACGCGCCGGGCTGGACCGACAAGCACCGCGCCCTGCTCGCCGCCGTCGACCAGTTGGTGCAGACCCGCGACCTGGACGACGCGCACTGGGCGGCGCTGGCCGAGCACTACGACGAGCGCAGCCTCATCGAGATCGTGCTGCTGGTCAACCAGTACGAGGGGCTGGCCGCCACCATCACCGCCCTGCGCATCCAGCGCGACGGGGTGTAGCGCAGGCGCTCAGCGCTTTTCGATGAGCCCTGCCAAACCGTCGAGGACCCGGGCGAGGCCGAACTCGAAGGCATGGTCGGCGCTGTAGGCGGAGTCGTAAGCCATCCCGGCGGTTGCCCCGACGCGGGCGCCGACCGGGTATTGCCGCGGGTCGAAGACCTGCTCGAGCAGCGGCGCGGCGCGCTCCCACCACTGGTGATCCGACATCGCGCTGTCCGCGGCGGCGCGTGCGGCGTCGATCGCGATGCGGGCCACCGAGGTGACGAAACCGAGGACGTAGGTGAGTGATGCGTCCATCGTGACGTCGTCCAGGCCCAGGCCTTCGAACGCGCCCAGTTCGTGGTCGTATTTGGCGGCCATGCCCGGGCCGAGCGGCGGACGGGTGGTCGGCAGGTAGGCGACCCACGGATGGCGAGTCAGCATGGCGCGGTTCGCGATCGCGATGGCGGTGACCCGATCGCGCCACGGCAGTTCCGACAGGTCCGCGCGGTCCATCTCGGCGTAGACCTTGTCCACCATCAGGTCGATCAGCTCGGCCTTGCCCGGCACGTAGGTGTAGGTCGCCATGGGGGTGAGACCCAATTGAGTGGCGACGGCGCGCATGGTGAGCGCGTCGATGCCTGCGGTGTCGGCGATCTCGATGGCGGCGGCGACCACGGCGTCCACGCTGCTGCGCTGTTTCGGGCCACGCGTCGGCGTCTGGCTGCCCGCGACCCGCCACAACAACTCCAGCGTGCGAACGGGATCGCCCGCGCTGCTGCGGTCCTGTTTGCCGCGACGCGGTGCCGGCTCGGCAGGCTTGCTGCCGGTGCGCTGCGTCGAACTTTCGCTGGAGCGCGGCGTCCCCGCTGCGTCCGGCCGCTGTGCCGAGCCGTCGTCCACCCTGTCTCCTCGCCTGATCGATCCGATCGTATCGGCGTGACGCAGGCCATAGTGCGGCCGCCCAGGAATTCTTCTACAAAGTACAGCGTACTAAGTATAGAGTTAATTGATCCCGAGGAGGGCTCATGAATATCACCGCTTCCGCCATCTCGCTCAACGTTCCCGACCCGCAGGCCTCGGCGAAGTTCCTGATCGACCACCTCGGCTTCGTCGAGAAGATGTCGGCCGACGGATTCGTTTCGCTGGACCGGCCCGATGCCGGGCTCAACGTGATCTACCTGCGGACCGGACTGAAGAGCTTCAAGCCGAAAAGCGCGGCGGGCAGCGCGGGCGAGGGGCTGCTCGTGGTGTTCGTGGTGGACGACATCGACGCCGAGTACGCCCGGCTACAGGGCGAGGGCGTGCCGATCGTCACGCCGATCGAGACCGAGGAGTGGAATGAGCGCTACTTCCAGATGAGGGATCCGAACGGGATCATCGTGCAGCTCGTGCAGTGGGTGTGAGCTGCTGACGGCGGGGGTTCCGCACCAGGAACCCCCGCCGTGCGCCCGGCCTGGACGGACACTTTTCGCCGAGTCGAGCGGCAATTCAGCGCAATGATCGCGAAAGTGTCCGTACAGCACGGTTATCCGAGCGCCGCGCGGAACACCTCGACCGCAGGCGTGGATGCCCGGCCCAGCAGCTTCTGCAGGTCGCCGCTGTGCACATCGAGGATGCCGGTCGCGATGCCGGCGTCCGCGTCGGCGAGGGCCTTCGCGTAGGCAGCGGGCAGCCCCGCCTGCTCGAGCGCGGCGGCGTAGTCCGCCTCGGCCAGGTTCTCGTAGCGCACCGGCTTACCGGCCGCCGCCGAAATCACCTGGGCCAGATCGGCATACGTGAGGTGCTCGTCGCCGCCGAGCTCGTACACCCGACCGGCGTGCCCGTCGGTGGTGAGCACCTTCGCGGCCACCGCCGCGTAGTCGGCGCGCGCCGCACCGGCCACCCGGCCCTCCCCCGCCGCGCCGTGCAGCACGCCGGACTCGACGGCGTGCGCGAGCCCGCCGAGGTAGTTCTCCCAGTACCAGCCGTTGCGCAGAATCACGTGCGGGACGGTCGCCTCCGCGAGCACCGCCTCGGTGCCGATGTGCTCCTGGGCCAGGATCAGCGGGTTCTCCGTCGCGCGCGGAATGCTGGTGTAGGCGAGCAGCTGCACGCCCGCGCGCTCAGCAGCGCGAATGACGTTGGTGTGCTGCGCCACTCGGGCGCCGAATTCATTACCGGAGACCAGCAGCACGCGATCGACCCCGGCGAGCGCACGATCGAGCGAGTCGGCGCCGTCGTAGCTCGCCTGGCGCACCTCGGCGCCCAGTTCGGCGAGGTCGGCGACCTTCTGCGGATCACGCACGATCGCGACCACCGAGGTGGCGCCCTCGCGCAGCAATGCCTGTACGGCGAGACGGCCCAGTTGTCCACTGGCACCGGTGACGGCAACGGTCATGACTACCTCCAAGAGTATGTACGGTTCGGCAAGCACTAACTATTAGTAAGTACTATGCATTCATACACCACTTTGGTCAAGATGGGTACTATCGGGTGTATGAGTACGCAGCGCACATCGTCGCCAGATCTGGACGATCCGACGCTGGAAGCCGACGTTTTCGCGAAAGACTGCACGTCACGGCCGGTGTTGCAGAATGTGACCAGCCGCTGGGGCATCCTCGCCCTGGTCGCACTGCGCGACGGCTCGTACCGATTCAGCGCACTGCGCAGGCGCGTCGACGGCGTCAGCGAACGGATGCTCTCGCAGACCCTGCAGGCGCTGGAACGCGACGGCATGGTGCACCGCGAGGTGCACGAAACCATTCCGCCGCGCGTCGAATACACGCTGACCGAGCTCGGCGCGAAGGTGGCCGAACAGCTCCACTCACTGATCCACCTGGTGGAGCAGAGCATGCCGCAGGTCCGTGCCGCCCAGGAGACCTATCACCGGGACTGACCTCCGGTTACGCGCGCCGGGAAGAGACCTGGATCACACGCGGTTGAATAGCATCATGGAACTCGCCCAAGCAGTCGACTTCGCCCGCAAACACCAGCGGTCGATCCTCACCACGATCCGGCGCAACGGCCGCCCGCAACAGTCCAACGTGCTGCACGTGATCGGCGGCGACGGCCTCATTCGCATCTCCATCACCGCCGACCGCGCGAAATACCACAACCTGGTGCGCGAACCATGGGCCGCCATCCACGTCAGCCGTGAGGACTTCTTCGCCTACGCCGTGATCGAGGCCATCGCCTCGGTGACGCCGGTCGCCGAAGATCCGCACGACGCCACCGTGGACGCGCTCGTCGACTATTACCGCGCCGCGAACGGTGAACACCCCGACTGGGACGACTACCGCCGAGCCATGGTCGCCGATCGGCGCGCCCTGGCCATCCTCACCCCGACGCACGCCTACGGCATGCTCTGATCAGCGCTTCAGCAGATCCGACACCGTGACGAAGGTGTAGCCAGCGGCGCGGAGTTCGGCGACGATGCGCGGGATGGCGGCCAGCGCGGGCGCCGCGTACTCGTGCATGACGTGCAGCAGAATGATGGAGCCGGGGCGGACCTGCGCCACGGTGTCGGCGACGAGTTTGTCGGCGCTCGGCTTCCCGCCGGAGTCGGGCTCGACATCCCAGGTCACCGTGGTGCGGTCGTGGTCGGACAGATACTTCGGCAGCGCCCACAGCTTCTTGCCGTTGGGCGGCCGGAACGTAATGGGGCCCTGGTAGCCGGTTTTCGCGATCTCGGCGTCGGTGCGTTCGACCTCGTCGCGGACGGTGTCGGCGGAGACCAGGACCATCCGGCGGTGGTTGTAGGTGTGGTTGCCGATCTCGTGGCCGGCCTCGGCGATCGCTTTGCCGTGCGCCGGGTGGGCGGCGAGGTCACGCCCGTTCAGATAGAACGTGGCCGTAACCTGGTTGTCCGCCAGCGTTTTCAGCACCTCGGGCGCTTTGTCGGTCGGGCCGTCGTCCAGCGTCAACGCGACCACCTTGTCGGTGGTGTCGACCCGGTCCACCAACCTCCCCGCTAACTGGTACGTCCGCGAGTTCATCAGGTAATAGCCGCCGACCGCCGCCGCCAGCACGACGACGAGCACCAATGCACCACCGATGAGCCACTTCCGCATCACTGCTGTCTAGCAGACCGGCTCGACGTTGGCGAGCCGAAGACAGGTCGCTGCGGGTACGAAAAACGGTGGCGCCCAGACCTTTCAGGTCCGGACGCCACCGTCGGCGATCAGCGGCCGATCAGAAGTTGATCATGTGGCCGGCCAGGCCGTGGAAGGCTTCCTGCAGCGCCTCGCTGAGCGTGGGGTGGGTGTGCACGTTGCGGGCGAGCTCGTTGATGGTGAGGTCCCACTTCTGCGCCAGGGTGAGCTCGGGCAGCAGCTCCGAGACGTCCGGGCCGATGAGGTGGCCGCCGAGCAGCTCGCCGTACTTGGTGTCGGCGACCAGCTTGACGAAACCGGTCGGATCGCCGAGGCCGTGCGCCTTGCCGTTGGCGGTGAACGGGAAGGTCGCGACCTTCACGTCGTAGCCCTCGTCGCGGGCCTGCTGCTCGGTCAGGCCGAAGCTGGCGACCTGCGGCTGGCAGAAGGTGGCGCGCGGCATCATCCGGTAGTCACCGAGGGTGACGGTATCCGCGCCCGCGATCGTCTCGGCGGCGACCACACCCTGCGCCTCCGCGACATGCGCGAGTTGCAGCTTCGCGGTCACGTCGCCGATGGCGTAGATGTGCGACACGTTGGTACGCATGTAGTCATCGATCGCGATGGCGCCGCGGTCGGTGAGCTGGACGCCCGCCGCCTCCAGGCCGTAGCCCTCGACGCGGGGCGCGAAGCCGACGGCCTGCAGCACCTTGTCGACGGTGACCGTCTCCACGTTGCCGGACTTGTTGTCCTTGATCGCGACGGTGACCTTGGAGCCGTCGTCGTCGATCGACTGCACGGCGGCACCGGTGCTGATGGTGATGCCGAGCTTCTTGTACTGCTTGGTGATCTCCTTGGAGACGTCGGCGTCCTCGTTCGGCAGCGCGCGGTCCAGGAACTCCACGATGCGCACGTCGACGCCGTAGTTCTTCAGGACGTAGCCGAACTCCATGCCGATCGCGCCCGCGCCGACGATCAGGATCGAACCGGGCAGGTCGCGGGTGAGGATCTGCTCCTCGTAGGTGACCACATTGTCGCTGAGCTGCGTGCCGGGCAGCAGCTTGGTGACGGTGCCGGTCGCGATGATCGCGTTGTCGAAGGTGACGGTCTCGGTGCCGCCCTTGGACAGCTCGACCGAGAGCGTGTTCGCGTCGGTGAAGGTGCCCTTGCCGTCGAACTCATCGATCTTGTTCTTCTTCATCAGGAAGTGGACGCCCTTGACCCGGCCGTCCGCCACCTTGCGGCTGCGGTCGAACGCCACGCCGAAGTCGAAGTTCACCTCGCCCGAGATCCCGAAGGTCCTGGCTTCCTTGGTGAAGATGTGCGCCAGCTCTGCGTTACGCAGCAACGCCTTGGAAGGGATGCAGCCGACGTTCAGGCACACACCGCCCCAGTACTTTTGCTCGACGATCGCGGTACGGAGGCCTAACTGTGCCGCACGGATGGCGGCGACGTAACCGCCAGGACCGGCACCGAGAACGACAACGTCGTAATGGGAAGTCACGACACCGAGCCTAACTCTGTCGCTACGAGTTGGCCCACCGGTCCCCCACAACAATGCGCCGTAGGCCACACCTGGGCGAAAGTTCGGTGTTCGCGCGGGCGGTCGAGTAGGGAACCGGACATTTCGGCTCGCTACTGTGTGGCCGTGCTGGAGAGTCGATCATGGGGCGGTGCGGCGCCTATCGACGGCACCGCGTCGACGCAGCTGATCCGGCTCGTCCGGGATACCGCCCGACGGGCCGGTGTCGGCGCGGAGCAGCTCTCGGCGATCCACGGCATCGATGACGGGGTGCTCGCCGGGGAGCTCAATCGCATTCCGCTGAGCTCGCTGGTGCGGTTGTGGGAGCTACTCGCTCAGCTCGGGCCGGAGCCGGGTGCGGGGCTCGCCGTGGCCGCTGCCGCGCCGCTCGGGACCTTGACCACCTGGGACTATCTCGTCACGAACGGGCCGACGCTGGCGGACGCGCTGCGGGCCGCGCAGCCGTACCACCGGTTGGTCACGGCGGCGGCCGAGGGTTTCGACCTCGCGCACGACGGCGATCTCACCGTCGGGTTCCGCACGACCGCGGGTGACCCGGCCGTCGCCGCGGTGATCAACGAGTACGTGCTCGCCTACTACCTGCGGCGCGCCCGCGAAGCCACCGGACGCCAGGTGATCCCGGCCCGCGTCGCGTTCAGCCGGGCCGCGCCGGGCAACCACGACGCGCTGCTCGACGCGTTCGGCACCGACCGCATCGAGTTCGACGCACCGGCCGACACCATCACCTTCACCGCCGCGGACGCCACCGCCGCACTGCCGCGCGCCGACCCGATGCTCGCGGACCTCCTACGCAGCCACGCCGAGCTGGTCCTGTCCACCGCCCGCGTGATCCCCGGCCCGCTGGAAGCGTTCCGCGTCGCGCTGGCCGCCGCCCTCGCCGCCGGTGACGCGTCGCTGGCAACGGTCGCCCGCCGACTGGCGGTCAGTCCACGGACCCTGCAACGGCAGCTCGCCGAGCACGGAACCGGCTGGCGCACCGAGTACGACCAGGTCCGCTATGAACAGGCGAAAACCCTTCTCGCCGAAGGACACCTGACCACCTCCGCGATCGCCGACCGCCTCGGCTTCACCGACGACCGCGCCCTCCGCAAAGCCGTCCACCGCTGGACCGGAACCTCCCCCACCCACCTCAGAACCAACTGACCCTGCCAGACGTGTCGCGTTTGGACCGGGGAGTGGCGTTTCCGGACCTGGGGGTCGGGGGTTCGGGCCCATAGCGTTCTCGGTACCGGATCGAACGGTTCGGGGAGACAGCGAAGCAGAGGCAGAGCGATGAGCATTCAGACCACTCAGGGACCGATCACCGATGGTGTGCTGCCGCAGACCTCACAGGAGATCCAGCTGGCGGCGCGGCCGACCGGTGCGCCGACCGCGCAGGATTTCGCGTTGGTGCGGCGGCCGATCGAGGAGCTTGCCGACGGGCAGGTTCTGGTGCGCAACACCTGGATGTCGGTGGATCCCTACATGCGGGGACGGATGGACGATCGACCGTCCTACATCGCGCCGTTCGAATTGGGTGCGGCACTGGAGGGTTCGGCGGTCGGCGAGGTGATCGCGTCGAAGGCGGCGGACATCGCGGTGGGCAGCACGGTGTCACACTTCGCGGGCTGGCGGGAGTACGCGGTGCTCGACGCGGCTGCGGTGACCCCGATCGACACCTCGCTCGCCGCGGCGCACCACTACCTCGGCGCGCTGGGCACCACCGGGCTCACCGCGTACGCCGCACTGACCGATGTTGCGCCGGTGAAACCCGGTGACACCGTGTTCATTTCGGCTGCGGCGGGCGCGGTGGGCAGTGTGGCCGGGCAGATCGCCAAGGCGCTCGGGGCGGCCAGGGTGATCGGGTCCGCGGGTGGGCCCGCCAAGACCCGGCTGCTGCTGGACGAATTCGGCTTCGACGCCGCGATCGACTACCGGGCAGGCGATCTGGCCGGTCAGCTCGCCACGGCCGCGCCGGAGGGCATCGACGTCTACCTGGACAGCGTCGGCGGCGAACATCTGCGGGTTGCCGTCGAGGCCATGCGGGCGAAGGGCCGGATCGCGCTCGTCGGCGCGATCAGTGGCTACAACGGCGACACCGCCGAGCCGGGCCCGGACCTGTACAAGGCTGCGACACGGGAGGTTTCGCTGCGCGGCATGCTGGTGAACAGCTACTTCCCGATCTTCGGCGAGTACATCGGCAAGGCAGCGGCCTGGCTGGCCGACGGGACGATCCGCACCACGGAGACGGTCTACGAGGGCATCGAGCAGGCGCCTGCCGCGTTCCTCGGCGTGCTCTCCGGTGCCAATACGGGCAAGATGCTGGTCCGCCTCGGGTGAACCCGGCGATCAGTGGGTTGTGGCGCGGCCGATTCGGTCGCGCCACTTGTCGCACCCCGCCGCAATAATGAACCGATGGTGACAGCTGACGACGTGCGCCGGATCGCGATGAGCCTGCCGCGGACCACCGAGGCGCTGGTCCGCGACCGGGTCAAGTATCGGATCGGCCGGATCGTCTACCTCGCGCTGTCCGCCGACGAAACCCGCATGGGCTTCGCCTTTCCCAAGGCCGAGCGGGCGGCATTGGTCGCCGCCGAGCCGGACAAATTCATGATGCCGCGCCCGTCGGACGAGCGGTACAACTGGGTTCGGGTGCGGCTGGCCGCCATCGATGAGGCGGAGCTGACCGAGCTCGTCGTCGAGGCCTGGCGTATGTGCGTCCCCAAGCGGGTGGCCGCCGAACATCTCGGCTAGTCGCGCCACACCTGCGCGGCGACCCGGGAGAAGTTGCCGCCGAACACCGCCGCTCGATCGTCGGCACTGAACCCACGCCGCGCCAGCACCTCATCGAGACCGGGCAACCGCTCGGTGCCGAGCAACTCCTCCGGCGGAACCCATTGCAGTGGGCCCCATTTGGTGTACGACTCGGGATACAGCTCCGGATGGCCGGTGAGCATGCCGTTGAAGTCATCGGCGTCGAACGAATAGTCCGAACCGATCCCGATGTGCTCGATGCCGACCAGCTCCACGCCGTACTCGACGTGATCCGCCATCGCCTCTATTCGCGCGGCACCTGCGTCAACACCATTGTGGCCCAAGAAGATACCGACGCCGTTGATTCCGATCACGCCACCGGTGGCGGCACAGGCCTTCGCCTGTTCATCGCTGATGTTGCGCGGATGCGACCACAGCGCGGCGAAATTGGAGTGGCTGTAGATCATCGGCACCTGCGTGTGCGTAGCCAGATCCAGTCCGGTGCGCGCCGAACAGTGCGAGCCGTCGACGAACATGCCGACCTCGTTGAGCGTGCGCACGAGGTCACGGCCGTAGGCGGTGAGCCCGGTGTCCTCGGTATCGAGGCAGCCGCACCCCGCAGCATTGGCGCTGTTGTAGGTCGGCAGCATCGAACGGACGCCGTACTCGTAGAACAGCGCGACATTGTCCAGGTCACCACCGAGCGGCCCCGAGTCCTCCAGATCGAAGGCGAGGGCAATGGTTTCCGGATCGCCGATATCGGAGTGGCTGTGCACCAACCGGAATCGACCATCGGCTAGCGCGTCCGCACGATATTGCCGGGTCAGCTTCAGCGAATCCTCCGTCGTATGCGGCGAATACCCGACGTTCACCGACAGATACGACCCGAGCGGATAGCGCGCGAGGTCCGCGATCCGCGCCGACGGCACCAGCGGTAAACAGCAGTGCTGCTCCCAGAGAAACGGCGGCAAAGAAACCTCCTGGTCGGATCAGCGTCGAACTCGCGATCCTACTGAGCCCGTGCCAGGACCACCGGCAGGTGCGTGCGGTGTCGAATGCGTATCGAACCGATATACCGAGGTCACGAATCCTTTTCGAGTACGGTGCGGCAGTAACACCCTGCCCGGTTCGCCCGATTCATCGAATAATTCGTTCTTACTGCCTGAAGGCGGTGCGGCATGCGTCGCATATTTCTGTTGTTCACCTCCGTCGCGACTCTCGTCGGCCTCTGGATCATTCCCGGACCGGCCGCGGCAACTCCCTCCTACTGCGGATTGGTGTGGGGTTCGCTCGATAAGGCGAGCCCTCCGATGTCGACCGGCCCGGTCAACGGCGTTCGGTCCGGTCGGCACGAATGCTTCGATCGGCTCGTCATCGACCTCGCGGGTTCGGCGCCTGGCTATCACGTCGGCTACGTCGACCGGGTGACGATGGACGGGTCCGGCACACCCGTGCCGCTGCGGGGTGGGGCGTTCCTGAATGTCGTCGTCCACGCGCCCGCTTACAACGAGGCGGGCCAACCCACCTACCAGCTGCAGAACCGCAATGAGCTGGTGAATGTGGCCGGTTACCAGACCTTCCGTCAGGTGGCCTGGGCCGGCTCGTTCGAGGGGCAGACCACGATCGGTCTCGGCGTCCGCGGGCGGCTGCCGATGCGGGTGTTCACCCTCGACGGACCGGGTAGCGGAGCACGGGTCGTGGTGGATGTAGCGCACTTCTGGTAACCCCGGCGTCCTGATCCGTGCCGCTCGGCAACAATGTGGGGATGAGCGGCGTTGAGCAGAATGTGACGGACCCCTACCTCTGGCTCGAAGAAGTGACCGATGAGCGGGCCCTCGACTGGGCGCGCGCGCACAACAGCGTGGTCGTCGAGCGATTCGCCTCCTCCGATCGGTTCAGCGAGCTCGAACATCGCATCCTGGACATGCTCGACACCGACACCAAGATCGCGTACCCGGGCCGGCGCGGCAGCTGGCTCTACAACTTCTGGCGCGACGCCGAGCATCCGCGCGGGCTGTGGCGGCGCACCACGTTCGCCGAGTACGCCAAGGAATCGCCCGACTGGGACGTGCTGATCGACCTGGACGCGCTGGCCGCCGCCGAGGACGAGAACTGGGTGTGGGGCGGGGCCGCCGTGCTGCGCCCCGAACAGTCACGGACCCTGATCAGCCTGTCCCGCGGCGGCGCGGACGCCAAGGTGGTGCGCGAGTTCGACATGGCGACGCGCACCTTCATCGACCCGGCCGACGGCGGCTTCTTCCTGCCCGAGGCGAAGTCCGAGATGCGCTGGATCGACATCGATTCGGTGTACGTCGGCACGGATTTCGGCCCGGGCTCACTGACCGAGTCCGGCTACCCGCGCATCGCCAAGCGCTGGCAGCGCGGCACCGAGCTGGCCGACGCGGTGACCGTCTTCGCGGGTGAGCCCGGCGATGTCGCGGTCTCGGCGGGCTATGACCGAACCCCCGGCTACGAGCGTCATTTCATCGGCCGCGCCACCGACTTCTTCAACGAAGAGGTCTACCTGCTCGAAAACGACGGCACGCTACGGCATCTGGAGATTCCCTCCGACGCGAGCGAGTCCTGGTACAAGGATTGGCTGCTGGTCCGGCTGAAGTCGCCGTGGGAGGTGGGCGGCACCGCCTATCCCGCGGGCGCGCTGCTGGCCATGGACTTCGAGAAGTTCCTCGCCGGCGGACGGGAATTCGAGGTGATCTTCACCCCGGACCCGCACACCTCGCTGCACGGTTACGGCTGGACCGAGAACCATCTGCTGCTCATCACCCTCGAGGACGTGCAGACCAAGCTCTACGTGCTGACGCCGGGCACCGGCGGCTGGCGCAAGGAGTCGCTGGCCGACACCCCGCCGATGGCCACCACCAGCGTGCTGAACCTGGACCCGCTCGAGGGCGGCGACGAATTCATGCTCACCACAAGCGGATTCACGACGCCCGCCACGTTGCTGACCAGCTCGGTGGGCGGCGCCACCGAGCAGCTCAGGCAGGAACCCGGCTTCTTCGACGCCGACGGCATCGAGACCGAGCAGTTCTTCGCGACCTCCGACGACGGAACGCAGGTGCCGTACTTCGTCATTCGCCATCGCGACCGCAGGGGAACCCCCGGCCCGACGGTTATGTCCGGCTACGGCGGTTTCGAGGTCTCCCGCACGCCCGCCTACAGCGGCGCGTCCGGGATGGGCTGGCTGGAGCGCGGCGGCACCTGGGTGATGGCCAACATCCGCGGCGGCGGCGAGTACGGGCCGCAGTGGCACACCTCGGTGCAGAAGGCCAACCGGCACAAGGTGTACGAGGACTTCTCCGCGATCGCGAAAGACCTCGTCGCACGCGGCATCACGACCGCCGATCAGCTCGGCGCGGTGGGCGGCAGCAATGGCGGCCTGCTGATGGGGGTGATGCTGACCCGCTATCCGGAGCTGTTCGGCGCCATCGTCTGTCAGGTGCCGCTGCTGGACATGAAGCGTTATCACCTGCTGCTGGCGGGTGCCTCGTGGATCGCAGAATACGGGGACCCGGACAAGCCGGAGGAGTGGGAGTACATCAGCAAGTACTCGCCGTATCAGAACGCGCGGGCCGATGTGGCCTACCCGCCGATCCTGCTCACCACGTCCACCAGGGACGACCGCGTGCATCCCGGGCATGCCCGCAAGATGGCCGCGCTGCTCGAAGAGCAGGGCCACGAGTTCTGGTATCACGAGAACATCGAGGGTGGGCACGGCGGCGCGGCGGACAACAAGCAGTCGGCGTTCCAAGCGGGGCTGATCTATGAGTTCTTCACGCAGATGCTGATCGAGCGGCGCGGATAGCGACCGATTCCCGGGACCTGGGCCTACGGTGTAGCTGATGTCTACGCCGTAGACCCGGGTTCGAGAGGAGAGCTGGTCGTGGATTCCGACAACGCCGTCGAGGTGCCCCGCGCGCGGCGCGCCCGCACCCGGCGCGCAAGCCCGGCACCCACGACGCGGACCGCGTTGAACCGCGACTATATCGCCGCGGTCGCGCTGAACCTCATCGATCGCACCGGTGTCGACGGATTCTCGATGCGCAAACTCGGCACCGCGCTCGGCGCCGATCCGATGGCCGCCTACCGGCACTTCACCGATCAGCAGGAGCTGTTCGACGCCATCGCCGACACCATGTTCGCCGAGCTCGACATGGAATCCCTACCGTGGCAGGAACCTTGGCGCGATCTGATGCGCGCCTACGCGCACCGGCTGCGCTCCACGCTGCGCAGGCATCCGAACGCGGTGCCGGTCTTCGCGACGCGTCCGGTGCGCAGCGACCTGGCCATCGAGACCGGCAGCTGGATGGTGGAACACCTGCAGGGCGCGGGCTTTTCGGCGGCCATCGCGCGGCAGCTGACCCGCTGCCTGCGCGAGTACACGATCGGCCACATCCTCGGCCACGCCATCGCCACGGTCGCCGCGCAGCGCACCGAGGAGCACGCGGAGCCGGAGGCCGACCACTTCGATGTGGGCCTGGACGCCATGCTCGACGGGTTCGACCGCCATCGCGAGGTCGGCCGCAGGCCCGGCTAACGATCGCGCAGCCACTTCTCGATCTGGTCGACGGTAGTGGTGTTCTCCCGGATCCAGCCGTTGTGCCCCAACGATTCCGGCTGATGCCAGGTGGTCACCTCGGCCTTGGGCAGCTTGGCCAGCAGGTGTTCGGCGGAGCCGGGCGGAGTGAGGTCGTCGCCGGTGACGGTGATGGACAGCACCGGCAACTTCAGCCGGGAGATCCGCTCCTCGTAGTCCATGTCCGCGCCGACCGGCTGGAACCGGCCGGTGCGGGCCAACCGCGCCCAATCCGCGATCAGCACCTTGGACTGGCGGCCGAAGCCGCCCGCGGCGATCCGATCCCCCGGCCAGAAGCCGGCCAGGTTGGCCGTCAGCGAGGCGGCCGCCGTGCCGAACAGGATGCCGGGACTCGAAAGTCCCGGGTAGCCACGGTAATACGGCGTCCCGGAGGCGACCAGGATCAGCCCGCCGAGCCTGCCGCGGATCCGCGCGGCGTACATGACGGCGAACTGCCCGCCCATGCTGTGCCCGAGCAGATACGGCGTGCTGGCCGGGAACCGGTCGCGCACCACCTGGAAGATCGCCGGGAAGTCGACCGACACCAGCTCGTGGTAACCGTACGTGCTGGCGGCGCTCGGCTTCGGCGTGCTGTCGCCGTTGCCGCGCAGCTCGCCGATCGCCAGGTCGAAGCCGCGCGCCGCCAGTTTCGCGGCGAACGACTCGTAGTACCCGGCGGGTACGCCGAGCCCGGGCACGATCACCAGCACCGGGCGCGGCGCATCCGGGGTCACCGGATGTCGATGGCTACCGGCGGCCGGGATCAGCCGCACCGGAACCGTACTGCCATCCGGCATTTGGATCGGAACCGTCTCCATCCCGCGCACGCTACCGGCCCCGTTGCCGCCGCGCCTCGGCTGCCCGGCGCTCAGGCGCCGACCGCCCCCATGATCACCCTGCTCAACACCCTGATCACGTCGTCGAGCGGCGGGCGCGGGTCCGCACCGCTCCACGAATCCACCACGTAGTTGACCGCGCCGATGATGGCGAGCACCCGCATCTCGTAGTCGCCGGTCGGGATCTCACCGTGCATGGCCGCGTCCTCCGCGGCACCAGCCAGCAGCGAACCCCACACCCGGCGCAGTTCGAGCCGGAACTTCTCCACCTTCGGGCCCGCACCGACCACCTCGACCAGTGCGACGCGCGCCTTGCGCGGGTCCGACCCGATGGACTCGACATACGCCCGGACGGACGCGTCGATGATCTCGAGCGCACTCGCGTCGGCCTTGCTCTCCAATGACTTGGCGACCGCGTCGCGCGACTCGCGATCGATCTGCTCGTAGAGCTCGAGTAGTAGGGACTCGCGCCCGGTGAACTCCTCGTAGAACTGTCGCGAGGAGAGTCCGGCGTCCTTACAGATGGCGCCGACCGAACTATTGGCGTAACCGTCGCGCGCGAAGACCGTCAGGCCCGATTCCAGAAAACGCGCACGCCGCTGACGTTGCCGGTCCTCGACGGGTTGCCCGGCATACATTCGACCCGTATTCGCATCCTGTGACATTGGGCCAGACAATACAGAAGGCCGAGAAGCACTCGACATGGATCGGGTCCTTGGTATCAACCCGCAACTGACCAGGCGTTTGCCGAAAGTTGGCAGGGTGGTTACCGACTCGGCACGCACTCATCGAACCCCTTGCCAGCAGTACCGAATCCCGCTACGCAAGCACGCTTTAAGGCGGATCGGACTCACCGGGTCTGCGAATCGCACGCGCGGCGTTCTTGTCACTGAGTGTTTGCCGAGTCGGTCGATACTGCGGCGCCGAGCGGGCCGCACGCGATTTTGACGGGAATTCGTAGAATTATTCTTTTTCCGAACTGGTCCGCTGGTTATGCCTGATTCGTCCTGTCCGCCAGGCAACTTCGCGAAGTAGTGGCACTTCGCAATAGCGCGCCGATTAGTTCGAGGTGGACGCACCGCCGCCTGCACCTCGGCCCCGAACAACCGTGCCCCATTAGGGTGAATCGCATGCTGACTGCGTTGCTCTACGGGCTCGGCACCGCCGTACCCCTGGTGATCGGCGCCGCGATCGGCCTGCGGTGGACCTTGCCGAAGCCGTTGCTCGCGTCGTTGATGGCGTTCGGCGCGGGCACCATGATCGCCGCGGTGTCCAACGAACTCTTCGAGCCCGCGTTCCATCAGGCGGGTGCGCTGATCGCCGCCGTGGCGCTGTTCGGCGGCGCGGGGGTGTACGTGGTGGCCAACCATCTGATCGAAACCAAGTTGGGCGCCAACGCTATTGGGTGGGCGCTACTGCTCGGCACGGTGTTGGACGGCATTCCGGAGAACACCGCACTCGGCGTCACCCTCGCCGGTGGCGGCGGGTTGGCACTGCTGGTCGCCGTCGCGGTGGGCAATGTGCCGGAGGCGATCAGCGGGGCCGCGCTGATGCGCGACAAGCACGGAGTGGAGCGCCTCGGACCGCTATGGCTCTGGGCGGCAACGGGTTCGGTGCTCGTTGTGGTCACCGTGCTGGGGAATGCGTTGTCCGACAACCTTTCCCAGACCAACATCAGCACCGTGCAAGCGTTCGCGGGCGGCGCGACCCTCGCGGTACTCGCCGACTCGCTGATGCCCGAGGCTTACCGGGAAGGCGGCTGGTGGGTCGGAATGGCCACCGCCGCAGGGTTTCTCGTGGCGTTCCTGCTGGGCTGACGTGGCCGTCGGCGCCGCGCCCCAGCCTACTTCTTGGTTGCGGTAGGAGTTTCAGGGCGGACGGAGTCGAAAAGGTCGGCGCAGCGGGTCAATAGGTCCTGCAGCGTCGCGCGTTCGGCGTCGGTGAATCCCGCCGCCACCGCGCGTTCCACCCGGACCGCCCTGGCATCGGCGTCGCGCATGACGGCGGCACCCGCTTCGGTGAGGCGGGTTTCCAGGATGTTCTTGTGCCAGGCGTGCGGGGTGCGTTCGATGAGCCCGCGGTCCTGCAGGTTGGTCAGCACCGTATTCATCGTCGGCGGCGTCACGCCGCACAGCCGAGCCAGCGCGGCGGCCGAGATGCCGGGGTTCTCGTCGAGGAACAGCAGCGCGGCGTACTGCGCGACGGTGACGCCCGCGGGCTTCAGCGCGGCATGCTTCGCCGTTTGCAGCGCCTGTTCGGCGCGCTTCACGTAGGAGCCGAGGCGCTCGGCGGAGGGCAGGGACGTCATGTCCGCATGGTATCTGCCCGTCTTCACCTAAGACTCTTGACGATCATTAGACCTCTAATCTATCTTCGTATTCATTCTCAGATGTGACTACATCCGAGTGATAGACCTGATGAGAGGCGACCATGTCCCACACAACGCGCCGCCGCCTGGCAACCATCGCCATCGCGGCGTCCTACACCGCCGCCGCGGCCTGCGGTACCAGCGAAGACACCGCGCAGCCCGCCGCACCGTCGGCGCGCATCACCGCCGCCTACGCGCTACCGAGCGACCGCGCCTACCCCGAAGGCATCGCCGCCGATCCGCGCACCGGCGACACCTACGTCGGCTCGTACAGCACCGGGGCCGTCTACAAGGCCACACCGGGAACCGAACAGGCCGAGACCTTCCTCCCGGCGGGCGCCGACGGCCGCAAGACCGCCAACGGTCTGAAGGTCGACCAGGCGGGACGGCTGTGGGTGACCGACTCGACCGCCGGAGTCGCCGTGTACGACACCGCATCGCGCGCCCTGATCGCCCGCTTCGACGCGCCGGGTCCGGCGGCCCGCTTCGTCAACGACGTCGCCATCACCCCGGACGGCACCGCCTACCTGACCGACTCGGTGCGTGGCGTCGTCTACCGCATCACCGCAGATGAGCTCGCCCGTGCCGCGTCACACGGCGGACGTGCCGACATGGCAACGCAATTCGATCTGAACCCGGTCCTCGCGCCGCGCGCACCCGGCGGCTTCACCCTGAACGGCATCGCGGCCGACGCCGAGGGCCGCTACTTGTTCGTCGTCGATATGGACGCGGGCGAGCTGTTCCGCATCGCCCTCGCGCCGAACGCCGCGGACCCGATCCGCAAGGTCGCGCTGCACGGCGGCAACCTGACCCACGGCGACGGACTCGAATTGCGCGACAACACCCTGTGGGCGGTGCAGAACACCGACAACGCCATCGCCCGCTGGACCCTCACCGACGACTGCGCCACCGCGACCCTGGACCGGCGCATCACCGACGCGGCCCTGAGCATCCCCACCACGCTGGTCCGCACCGGCGACCGACTCCTGGTGGTCGCTTCACAATTCGACAAGGGCGGCCCGATGGGACCCGGCACCCCGCAGCCGTTCGCCGTGCTCGCCGTCGACGGAATCTAACGCCGGAAGCCGGTCCACCCGAGGGTGGACCGGCTTCCGGTTTCTAAAGGTGTTGCCTGGTGGCTGGACTCAGAAGTCCATGCCGCCCATGCCACCGGTCGGGTCGCCGGCGGGCGCGGAAGACTTCTCCGGCTTGTCGGCGACGACGGCCTCGGTGGTGAGGAACAGAGCCGCGATGGACGCCGCGTTCTGCAGCGCGGAGCGGGTGACCTTCACCGGGTCGGCGACACCGGCGGCAAGCAGGTCCTCGTACACGCCGGAATCGGCGTTGAGGCCGTGGCCGGCCGGCAGGTTGGAAACCTTCTCGGCGACAACGCCCGGCTCGAGGCCTGCGTTGAAGGCGATCTGCTTCAGCGGAGCCGACAGGGCGACGCGCACGATGTTCGCGCCGGTCGCCTCGTCACCGCTGAGCTTCAGATCGTCCAGGGCAGGCGCCGACTGCAACAGGGCCACGCCGCCACCGGCGACGATGCCCTCTTCGACGGCGGCCTTGGCGTTGCGCACGGCATCTTCGATGCGGTGCTTGCGCTCCTTGAGCTCGACCTCGGTCGCGGCACCGGCCTTGATCACCGCAACACCGCCGGCCAGCTTGGCCAGACGCTCCTGCAGCTTCTCCCGGTCGTAGTCCGAGTCCGAGTTCTCGATCTCGGCACGGATCTGCTGCACGCGGCCCTTGATGGCCTCCGCGTCGCCCGCGCCCTCGACGATGGTGGTCTCGTCCTTGGTGATGACGACCTTGCGCGCCTGGCCGAGCAGCTCGACACCGGCGGTCTCCAGGGAGAGGCCGACCTCTTCGCTGATGACCTCGCCACCGGTGAGGATGGCGATGTCGGCGAGCTGCGCCTTGCGGCGGTCACCGAAGCCCGGCGCCTTGACGGCAACGGACTTGAAGGTGCCACGGATCTTGTTGACCACCAGGGTCGACAGGGCTTCGCCCTCGACGTCCTCGGCGATGATCAGCAGCGGCTTGCCGGCCTGGATGACCTTCTCCAGCAGCGGCAGCAGGTCCTTGACGGTCGAGATCTTCGAGCCGACCAGCAGGATGTACGGATCCTCGAGGACCGCTTCCTGACGCTCCGGGTCGGTGACGAAGTAGCCCGAGATGTAGCCCTTGTCGAAGCGCATGCCCTCGGTGAGCTCCAGCTGGAGCCCGAAGGTGTTGCTCTCCTCGACGGTGATGACACCTTCCTTGCCGACCTTGTCCATGGCCTCGGCGATCAGCTCACCGATGGACGAGTCGCCCGCGGAGATACCAGCGGTAGCAGCGATCTGCTCCTTGGTGTCGATCTCCTTGGCGGACTCCAGCAGGCGAGCCGTGACGGCCTCGACAGCCTTCTCGATGCCACGCTTCAGACCGAGCGGGTTCGCGCCGGCCGCGACGTTGCGCAGACCCTCACGCACGAGCGCCTGGGCGAGCACGGTGGCGGTGGTGGTGCCGTCGCCGGCGACGTCGTCCGTCTTCTTGGCGACTTCCTTGACCAGCTCGGCGCCGATCTTCTCGTACGGGTCCTCCAGCTCGATCTCCTTGGCGATGGAAACACCATCGTTGGTGATCGTGGGGGCGCCCCACTTCTTCTCCAGGACAACGTTGCGACCCTTCGGCCCCAGCGTCACCTTGACCGCGTCGGCGAGGGCGTTCAGACCCCGCTCGAGGCCGCGCCGGGCCTCTTCGTCGTACGCAATTGTCTTGGCCATTGCGTTGAGATCCTCCACATGTATATGGCTGACACACAGGAACGACCGCAGGTTGGGTCGCCCTAATACGCTGGCCAGGTGCGGTGCCCGCGACGGACGACCGAGGGTGTCGATGGAACCCGGTCTCACCGTCCCGACCTGGCACTCACAGCTTTAGAGTGCCAACGCCATTTCTAGCACTCGGAGGTGCCGAGTGCAAGGTCCGGGGTGCTCCCGCGCCGCTCGGCTCGCAACTTTTCGACACCGGGCCTAAGCCCGGTCGTCGACCCGCAACACCAGGGCCACGAACGCGTCGGTCCTGCGCTCTTCCGGGGACCTCGGCTCGCCGCCCTCCACGGTGACGAGCTCGGCATCGTGCAACAACAACTCCGCTTCGACCCGCATGATCGCCCGAATAAATGGGGGCGCCACCTCGGGGGGAAGATCTCCGTTGACGACATAGCTGCCGTCCGGCTGTGACTCTGTGGACACATAAGAAAGCGCACGCAGCAGATCGGCGCGTCGTTCCCCCGCGATTAGGTCGGAATCCGTTTCATCCGCCATTGCTATAGCTTAGCGGGCCACTATGGCGGGTAGGTTCCGGAGGGGAATCATGATCATTTCCGGCAGCCTCGGCGAAGGGGGACGGCAGTGCGTGAACTGCCCTTCGAATCGCTCTATCGGCACGATTTCGCCCGGGTGGCGGTCGCCGTGCCCCGGGTGCGGGTCGCCGACCCCGCCTACAACGTCGAGCAGACGCTGGCGCTGGCCAGGCAGGCGGCGGCCGACGGGGTGGTGCTGACGGTTTTCCCGGAGCTCGGCCTGTCCTGCTACACCGCCGACGATCTGTTCCACCAGGACGCGCTGGACGACGCCGTCGAGGCGGCGCTGGCGCGGGTGGTCGCCGAGAGCGCCGACCTCGACACGGTGCTGGTGGTCGGTGCGCCGGTGCGGGCCCAGGGCCGGCTGTTCAACTGCGCCGTCGCGGTGTGCCGCGGCGTGGTGCTCGGTGCGGTGCCGAAGAGTTATCTGCCGAACTATCGCGAGTTCTACGAGAAGCGGCAGTTCGCGGCGGCGCGGGAGAACCTGGAGACGCACGTCACGATCGCCGGGCAGCGGGTGCCGTTCGGAGCGGACCTGCTGTTCGTGGCGAACAACCTCGACGGGTTCGTGTTCCATCTGGAGATCTGCGAGGACGGCTGGGTGCCGTTGCCGCCCAGCGGTTTTGCCGCGCTGGCCGGGGCGACGGTGCTGGTCAACCTGTCGGCGAGCAATATCGTCATCGGCAAGGCCGACTACCGCAGGGCGCTGTGCACCTCGCATTCGGCGCGCTACCTGGCCGCCTACCTGTATTCGGCGGCGGGACACGGGGAATCGACGACCGACCTGGCCTGGGACGGCCAGGCGCTGGTGTGCGAGAACGGTGATCTGCTCGCGGAGGGTGTCCGGTTCGCCGATCATCCGCAATTGGTCACCGCCGATCTGGATTTGCGCCGTTTGGCCGCGGATCGACTGCGCACCACCAGCTTTGCTGACAATGTGCACGACCACCGGGAACGGCTGGCTCGGCTGCGGCGGATCGACGTGGAGCTGCCGATCCCTTCGGGCGTGGTGGAATTGCGACGCGAGATCGAGCGCTTCCCTTACGTTCCGGCTGATCCCGCGCTGCGCAACGACCGCTGCGCCGAGGTGCAGCACATCCAGGTCGAGGGGTTGAGCACCCGGCTGCGCGCCACCGGGATGGAGCGGGTGGTCATCGGAGTGTCCGGCGGGCTGGACTCCACCCAGGCGTTGATCGTCGCGGCCGAAACGATGGACCGGCTCGGCCTGCCCCGGGCAAATGTCTTGGCGTACACCATGCCCGGCTTCGCGACCAGCACCCGAACCCGCACCGACGCGCATCGGCTGATGGACGCGCTCGGCGTGACCGCGCAGGAGATCGATATCCGTCCGTCGGCGACGCAGATGCTGCGCGACCTCGGCCACCCGGCCGCCGACGGCGTGCCGCAGTACGACGTCACCTACGAGAACGTGCAGGCGGGCGAGCGCACTTCGCACCTGTTCCGGCTGGCGAACCAGCACGGCGCGCTCGTCGTCGGCACCGGCGATCTGAGCGAACTCGCCCTGGGCTGGTGCACTTTCGGCGTCGGCGACCACATGGCGCACTACAGCGTGAACGCCTCGGTCCCCAAGACGCTGATCAAGTATCTGATCGCCTGGTCGGTCGAGACCGGGCAGTTCGGGCCCGCGGCGGGCGAGGTACTCACCTCGATCCTGCAGACCGAGATCTCGCCGGAGTTGGTGCCCGACAACGCTGCATCGACCACCGCTGCGCCGAGCCAGAGCTCCGAAGCCACCGTCGGCCCGTACGAACTCCAGGACTTCCACCTCTACTACCTGCTCCGCTTCGGCTACCGCCCCAGCCGCATCGCCTATTTGGCCAGGCACGCGTGGTCGGACCCGAACCGCGGCCGCTGGCCCGATCTGATCCCCGCCGACCAGCGCAACGCCTACGAGCTCGCCACCATCAAGCGGTGGCTCGCGGAGTTCCTGCGCCGATTCGTGCAGACCAGCCAGTTCAAACGCTCGACGCTGCCGAACGCGCCGAAGGTCGGCTCCGGTGGCTCGCTGTCCCCGCGCGGTGACTGGCGCGCGCCGAGCGACGCGTCGGCCGCAGCCTGGCTGGATGAACTCGAGCGCAACGTGCCGGACGCCTGATCGGCTGCCCGCCAACAACATCCGACTCAGGCGACCACGTGCTCGAGACCGAGTCCGCGCACGGCCGCCGGCGACGGCGGCGGTTCCCCTTATGGTGGCGGGGTGAGTGAAGCACCCGGCTGGAATGCCATCGACGGCGCGCTGCGGCCGTTGTACGGCGATATCGAACCTTTCCATTGGGCCACCGATCACCGCTGGTCGCTCGGCGGTCCCGACCCGCTCGACGGGATCAGCGCGTACTCACGCACCGAGCCGGTACCGCACTGGCACTACATCAGTTACGGCATGACCGAGCTGTACGAGAAGGAGTGGGACAACCCCGAGGAGTCCGGCTGGGGGTTCGAGTTCACCTTCCGGCTGGTGCGCAAGCCCGCCGACACCGAGCCGCCGGTGTGGCCCGCGAACTTCCTGCAGAATCTCGCCCGCTATGTCTTCCAGTCCGGCAAGTGGTTCGAGCCCGGACACACCATCAAAGCGAACGGCCCGATCGCCGCCGACCGGCCGAACTCCGGCATCCGCGCCGTCGGCTTCACCGTCGACCCGGAGCTCGGCACCATCGAAACCCCGCACGGCAGCATGCGATTCCTGCAATTGGTCGGGCTGACGATGCCCGAGTACCGGGCCGCGCAGGGCGGTAAGACCTTGGAACTACTAGCGGAGCTGGCGCCGCACCTTCCCCTGTACGTCACCGATATCGAACGCGAGCCGTTGGTTGCCGAGCCGAAACCCCAAGCGCAGTGGCCTCGTTGGGGTGGCGGCCTGCGCGGGCGGGCGTAGAGCTCGGCAGTTTCAGGCGGCACGCATCAGGCGCGGGCGCTGTTCGTCCGGCTGCCGCCGTTGGCAGGCCGGCGTTCGCCGTGCGCGGGCAGCTCGCGCCTGCGCGGCCATGGCCGCACGAAATCCGTAGCGCGCGCGACGGATTCGTAGCCGGATGGACGTCAGGCGGTCGAGACCGGCCCCGGTCGACGCCCACCGCCGCCTCATTGCTTTTTGGGCATGTACGGGGCGAGCAGTTCGACGATGTGGGCCTCGGTCTTCATCTTGTCCATGCCGAGACCGGTGAGCAAACCTTCCCCGTTCTCCTGTTCGAGCAGCGCGAGCAGGATGTGTTCGGTGCCGATGTAGTTGTGGCCCAGGCGAAGTGCCTCACGGAAGGTCAGCTCGAGCGCCTTCTTGGCCTCCACGTCGAACGGGATGAGCGGCGGCACCTCACCCGTACCGGCGGGCATCGCGGCGGACACCGCTTCACCCACGGCCGACAGCGAAATACCGCTGGTGAGAATCTCTTTCGCGCCGATGCCTTCCGGCTCGGACAGCAGGCCGAGCACCAAGTGCGCGGTACTGATCTCCGAGTTGCCCGCGGCGCGCGCGGCTTCTTGTGCGGCAATGATGACCGCGCGGGCCCGTTCGGTGAACCTGGCGAAGCCCGCGTTGGGATCCATCAGGGCGTCTTGGCCCAGACCGCCGGGCCCTTTCGGTACGAAGCGCTTCTGCGCGGCCTGCTTGGTGACGCCCATGCTGGCGCCGATGTCGGTCCACGAGGCGCCGGCGCGGCGGGCCTGGTCGACGAAGTGGCCGATCAGGTGATCGGCCAGTTCGCCGAGGTGATTGCCGGTGACCACGGCGTCGGACAGTTGGTCGAGCACGTTGTCGGGGCGGGCTTTTTTGATGCCGTCGATCAGGTCGTCGAGGCGATATGGCTGCGTCATGCCGTCAACGATAGGTTGACGATTCGCTAGCGTCAACCTGACGTTGACGAAACCTGATCCGCTACCGGACGCCAGTGCCGTAGTCGCAGATTCAGGGACGGGCCGCCCATCCCGCACCACGAACGACCTGCTCTTTCACCCATGCCGCCGGCCGCCCGGTCAGCACGGTTCGCGCAGGCGAGTCGTCCGCGTGCAGCACCTGGATGAGCCCGTCCCGGCGGCCGAGGCTCAGACACTGGACGACGTACCGGAACCGCAGCTTCCCCGGTTCCGCGCCGCGAAGCCGAGCGGCAATCGCATCGGCCGCGTACTTTCCCGTGGGCAACGCGGTGGCACAGGCCATCCGCAGGCCGCGGCCGCCGGGTCCGGCGATCACGGCGCTGTCGCCAGCCGCGTAGACGTCCGGGTGCGAGATCGACCGCAGCGCAGCGTCAACCAGCACCCGCCCCGTCCCGTCGACCGAAAGGCTCGATCGCCGAGCCAGATCCGGCACGGCGAAACCCGCAGTCCACACGGTCGCGGCGGCCTCGATCAGCGAGCCGTCCGCCAGCCGCACCCCGGCCGCGGTCACCTCGAGCACCTTGGCATCGGAGCGGATCTCGACGCCGAGCCGCTCGAGCACACGGCGGATATGCTTCCGGGCCCGCGGCGACAACCACGCACCCGGCTCCTCCGGACTGAGCAGGAAAACGCGCGAATCAGCATGTGACTCAGCGAGTTCCGCAGCGAGCTCGATACCCGTGGCACCGGCGCCGACGACAAGAACAGTGCCGGAGGGGGCTTCGAAACGGCTCGCGTCCTCCGGCGTCGACACCGAGTGGGCATGCTCCGCGAGGCCGGGAACACTGGCCCGGTCCGCGACACTGCCCAGTGCGTAGACGAGGGTGTCGTAATCGAGAGCCGTTGCGCTGTCGAGCAATACCCGCTTACCCGCAGTGTCGATATCCGTCGCACGAGCGTGCACGAAGTGGATCTTCTTGTTGTCCAACAGTTCCCGCAGGCCCCACGTCGAAATCTGTTGCCCGGCGGCCTGCTGATGCAGCCGTACCCGTTCGACGAAGTCGGCGCGAGCGTCGACGACGGTGATCCGCGCCCCGCGCGCCTTGCTCGCGAGACGGCCCGCTGCCGCCAGTCCCGCGTACCCGGCGCCGAGGACGACGATCCGATGCTGTCCGGACATGAGGGGTCTCCTTTTCGTTAGGCCGACACCCTTCAGATCGGACAGCCCCGCCATTGCTGACAACTTTCGGACGTGAAGCACGTCACGCTGTCCTCGAATTACTGCGCAGCACCCGTGGACTTGGCGAAATAGGCCAGCTTCTCGGGGTTGACGACCAGCCGCAGCGTGGCGACCGCGCCGTCGACCAGCTCGATGCCGACGACGAGCATCGGCGCACCGTTCACCCTGGCCACCGCGGCGGGCGCACCGTTGACCTCCTCGATGAGCAGCTCCATGCCGGGCACCTCCCACCGCAACAGCCCGACCAGGTACCGCGCGACCTTGTTCGCACCGACGATCGGCCTGCGCGCCGCGTTGATCTGATCGCCGCCGTCCGCGATCGACACCACATCGGCGGTGAGCAACTGCTCCAGCGACTCGACGTCGCCGTTGCGCGCCGCCTTCAGGAACCGCTTGATCAGCTCGCCCGCGTACTCGGACGGCACATCGAAGCGGGCCCGGCCCGCGCGCACCCGCAGCCCGGCCCGCCGGTAGATCTGCTGCGAATTGCCCTCGGTGATGGTGAGCATGTCGGCGATCTCGCGATGCGCGTAACCGAACGCCTCGCGCAGCACGAACACCGCTCGCTCGACCGGGGTCAATCGCTCCAGCGCGGTGAGCAGCGCGAAGGAAACCAGCTCGCGCTCTTCGACGGTCTCCAGCGGACCGAGCTCGCCGCGCTCGGTGGCCACCGGCTCGGGCAGCCACGGCCCGACATAGGTCTCCCGGCGGGCCCGCGCCGAAATCAGCCAGGCCCGGCATTGATTCACCAGCACGGTGGTCAGCCACGCCTCGGCGGAACGGATTCGGCTGCGGTCGGCCGCGTCCCAGCGCAGATAGGTCTCCTGCACGGCGTCTTCGGCTTCACCGGCGGACCCGAGCATCCGGTAGGCGAGTGCGAACAGGCGGGGGCGATGCGTCATGAACACGCCCAACCCGTCCGGCTCCATCGCTACCCTCTTTCGCGCCCGCCCGCCGGGTATGACCGTACCGCCCGCCCGCGTGGACAGCCGCATGTGTTCGGCCACCGCCGAATCCGCGATGCCGAGCAGCCGCTTCAGGCCGAACCCGGCGACGCCGAAGCCGCCGACACCCCAGCCACTGAAACCGAAGCCACCTATCGCCAGCGTGCCCATACCGCAAGAGCATTCCTGGGCGGGCTTTCCAAGACCTTAAGAAAAGCCAGCAGGCTCAGCGGGGCAGGTCGTTGCCTTCGCGCTGCTTGCCACCCGGCCTGCGTAACCGCAGGCGAGCGGTGGAGCCGCGGATCGCCGGGCGGCGGATCACCGGTCGCCGCTGGGCCCGGCGTTGCGCGCGCCGCTCGGCGGGCTTGTGCGTCCAGGTTTCCGGGCGGGCGGCGACCCAGCGCTGCGAGTGCCAGGCGAACGGAATGTGGCACAGGTACAGCGCGACCAGGATCAGCAGCAGCACGATCGGGTAGGTGACCAGCAGTGCTGCGGCCAGCGCGACGAGCACGAGCAGCCCGGCGGCGGCCTGCGGCGCCACCGACACCGACTTCATGGCCAGTGTCGGAATGGTGCTGACGCACAACGCCGCGGCACCGATGGTCCACGCCGAGACCGCGTAGAAGCCGACCCACCAGCCGTCACCGAACACCTCGAACAGCGCGATCGGCACCATGGCGATGAGCGCGCCCGCCGGGGCGGGTACGCCGACAAAGTACTCGCGCGACCACTCCGGGCGGGTGTCGTCGTCCAGCAGGGTGTTGAACCTGGCCAGCCGCAGCACCATGCTCACCGCGAACAGCAGCGCGACGATCCAGCCCGCGGTCTCGCTGTGCAGCAGCGACACATAGAGCACCAGCGCGGGCGCGACACCGAAGGAGATGGCGTCGGACAGCGAATCCAGCTCCGCGCCGATCGCGGTGGTGGCGTCCAGCATTCGGGCCAGCCGACCGTCCAACGTGTCCAGCACGGCCGCGGCGCCGATCATCGCCAGCGCGATGTCGAGCCGGTTGTCCAGCCCGAACTTCACCGCGGACAACCCGGAGCACAGCGCCAGAATGGTCACCACGCTCGGCAACAGCCGGATCGGGCGGCGCCGCCGTCGCTGAGTCGGAGCAGCCGCCTCCATCATGAAGCGGCGGGCGTCGACCCGAGGACCGCGAGGACGGTCTCGCCGCCGATGGTGCGCTGCCCCGGCTCGACCAGCAGCTGCGTGCCGGCCGGGAAGTAGGTGTCCACCCGGGAGCCGAAGCGGATCAACCCGTAGGTGTCGCCGATGGTCAGCACGTCGCCGACCTGGGCGTCACACACGATGCGACGGGCGAGCAGGCCGGCGATCTGCACCACGACCACCTGGTGCCCGGACGGGGTGTCGAGCACCATGGTGTTGCGCTCGTTCACCGCGCTGGCCTCGGGCAGATCCGCCGAACGGAACTGACCCGGCTGATGCAGCACCGTGCGCACCACACCGGACACCGGAGTGCGCTGCACGTGCACGTCGAGCACGGAAAGGAAGATGCTCACCCGGGGCACGGGCTGGTCGCCGAGGCCCAATTCCGCAGGCGGAGCGGCGGTGTCGACGAGGGCGATCTCGCCGTCGGCGGGCGCGACAACCGCGCCGGGCCGGTTAGGCGGCACCCGATTCGGGTGCCGGAAAAAGGTTGCGCACGCGGCCGCGGCGAACAGACCCGTCCGGCGCACCCACTTTCGCTTGCCGCCGAGGACAGCGACCGCGAGGGGTGCGGCGACGAACGGAAGCCCGGCGGGGTGCAGCGGGGGGATCGCATTGCGAACCAAATCGGCGACGTGGCCGACTCCGGTGCGTTCAGGCGTGCCGGGCGGCGTGGGACGGCGGGCCACAGGCTCCTCTTTCGTGCTAGATGCAGTCGGATTACGCCCTCCACGATAGGACCGGCGCAAGCGTTCACACCTTACGGGAAAGGAGCCTGTGGCACCGGTGCCGTCAGCTTCGGACTCGGCGTCCCATCACGAGACCGACCAGGAACAGCAGCACCACCGCGCCACCGAGGCAGGTGAAGAAGCTGAACCAGAGGCCGGCGCCTTCGACGTCGACACCGAACAACCTCAGTAGGAAACCACCGAGTAGGCCACCGACGATGCCTACGACAATGTTCAACAGGATGCCCTGCTGGGCATCGGTCTTCATGATCTTGCTGGCAATCCACCCGGCAAGACCGCCGATGATGATCCACCCGATAATCCCGAGACCGAGCATGGTGTCCTCGCAATCCGCGTTCTACCGTCCATGCGTACCTGGAACGGTTCACACATAGTTGGGGCATGCCGACAGGAGCAATCAGCATGCTAATCGCGGTATACCCGGGGTTTGTGAGAATACGCACGGCGAAACGCCGGATCTCCGGCTAATATGAGGGGGCCTCATGTCTACGGCTCCGTAGGTGGCGGTTGATGAGGGATCCATTTTCGATGCTTCGGGGACAACCCGGCGGCGGTGCCGCAGGTACATAGGAGACGCACATGGCTGCTCGAATCGCCCAGACCACCGGGGCAGAGCACACGGCGATCCTCGGGCTCGGCGTATACCGCCCGGTCCGAGTCGTCACCAACGACGAGGTGGCGGGGCCGATCAACTCGAGCGACGAGTGGATCCAGACCAGGTCCGGGATCAAGACCCGGCGCTTCGCCGGAGAATCCGAAACCGTCCAGAGCATGAGCGTCGCCGCCGCCAAGGGCGCGCTCGAGTCGTCCGGGATCGCGGTCGATCAGGTCGACTGCGTGATCGTCGCGACGTCGACCCATCTGCTGCTCACCCCGGCCGCCGCACCGCGGATCGCGACGGAACTCGGCATGAACGGCTCGGCCGCCTTCGACGTCTCCGCGGGCTGCGCCGGCTTCTGCCACGCGCTCGCACTCGCCTCGGACCTGGTCCGCGGCGGCACCGCAGGCCACGTGCTGGTGATCGGCGTGGAGAAGCTGACCGACACCATCAACCCGACCGACCGCTCCACCGCGTTCCTGTTCGCCGACGGCGCGGGCGCGGTGATCGTCGGCCCGTCCGACGAGCCGGGCATCGGCCCGACGGTGTGGGGCTCGGACGGCACCCAGCACCACGCGATCCGCCAGGACAAGGACTGGGTCGAGTTCTTCCGCGAGATCGAGGAGAAGGGCACCGACGCGGTGCGCCCCTACCTGGCGATGGAGGGCACGGCCGTATTCCGGTGGGCCGCACACTCGCTGGAGAAGGTCTGCCGCGACGCCATCGACCGGGCCGGGCTGTCCACCGACGACCTGAACGCGATGATCCCGCACCAGGCCAACGGCCGGATCATCGAGATCATGGCGCGGGTGCTGAAGCTGCCGGAGAACTGCGCACTGGCCAACGACATCGAGGAGACCGGCAACACCTCGGCCGCGTCCATCCCGCTGGCCATGGAGGCGATGCTGCGCAAGGGCGAGTCCAAGCCCGACGATACCGCGCTGCTCATCGCGTTCGGCGCGGGACTTTCCTACGCCGCGCAGGTAGTGACGCTGCCCAAGTTCGCCATCACGGTGTAGTCAGCCCCGCGCCCCTGCGCGAAATCAACGCAGCCCCCAGGTGACCTTCACCGTGAAGGTCACCGTTTGCGTGCCCGGTTCCAGCGGAACCGATTGCGGCGCAGCGTCTTGCGCCGACATCTTGCTCGCGCTGTCGTCGTCGTGGCTGCTCGCCTCGGTAATGGTGTCGACCTCGGTCAACGTCACCCCGGCGAGCACCGCGTACTGCTCGGCGCGCGCCTTCGCGTCGGCGAACGCCCGGGCCCGCGCGTCGGCCAGCAGCTGAGAATTGTCGTCGATGGCGAAAGACACCGAGCGCAGCCTGGTTTCGTTGCCGCCCGCTTTGATCGCGCTGTCCAGCACGCCGGAGGCCTTGGTCAGATCCCGCACCACGACGCGGACCGAGTTGGTGGCGCGGTAGCCGATGACGGTGTCGCCGCCGGTCGGTCCGCCCGAGTACTGGGGCTGGATCGAGACGTCGGTGGTGCGCACGTCTTCTCGAGTAGCGCCCGCGCCGACGACGGCGTCGGTCATCGCCTTGGCTTTGTCGTTGGCGCGGGCGATGGCCGCCGAGACGTTCTCGGCGGTCACCTCGACGCCGAGGTCGGCGTTCAGGATGTCCGGTGCGCCGCGCACCTGGCCGCTGCCGACGACGGTGACGTGCCGTTCGGGTCCCGTGTCCTCGGTGCCGCAGCCCGTCATCAGCACGGTGCCGATTGCCATCGCGGCACCGGCCGCGGCCCAGCGCGTCATTCGTCGCATACTCGGCAACTTACGCACCGAACGTGCTGTGCCGAGCGCGAACACGCCGACTAAGCGGTGGCCTCGGCGGCCTTCTTGATCTTGTCGAGCGTCTCGTGCATGCCACGGACCAGCTCTTCCTCGAACGGCGCCTCGCCGCCGAGCGCGGCGTTGATCGACTTGCGGGAGAACCAGGTGGTGCCGTTGGGGAAGTCGCGGCGCTCGACCAGCCGGGTGCCCGACTCGGTCGGCTCCAGCGTGTAGCTCCAGATCGCGCGGTTCTCGTTGATCTTGAAGGCGAACGCTTGGTTCGCCTCGTACCGCACGATGCGCGCGGTGGTCGGCCAATATTTCTTGCCGTCGGTGTTGAGGTTGAGCACCCAGGTGCCCGCCTTGGGCTTGCCGAGCGGCAGCATCCGCACGCACTGCGGGCTGAACTCCGGCATCCGCTTCAGATCCGAGACCACCGCCCACACCCGATCCGGCGGCGCGGCGATATCTATGGCGACTTCGAGGTTCTTCGGCAACGCTGCCTCCGGGATCCATGCGAACGAACCGACAGGGAGTCCGGTCGAGCGCGCTTGATGGGTAGTACACATTTTAATCGGGAAGACAGTTGGGTCACATTCAGCATGTTGTCCGCTGATCTTGGTAATGGCCAGCGCACAATGCCGGATAGAAGAAGCAAAGACACTGCCTCCAGCTTTCCCGCCAAAAGTGAGGTGATCGGCCGTGAACCTGCGCTCCCTCTTACATCGCCGGCATGCGAACAATGTTCCGCTGCTACCCGCCATCGAACCCGACGGCGGTCCACCCGCCCGCGACTTGTCCGCCGAGACCCTCGAGCGACTGCTCACTCCCACCGAACTCGACCTGATGCGCCACCACAAATTGTGACGCAGACCCGCCCGGTTGTCCGCCGGCAGTGAAAGCCGACGACACGGTTTGTATCGAGGTTCATACTCGTTAGGTGACTTCACCCGCTGCCACGAAACCGGCCATCTTGAGCGTCGATGACGATCCTGGGGTTTCCCGAGCGGTCGTGCGCGACCTGCGGCGCCGCTACGGTGCCGACTACCGGATTCTGCGCGCGGAATCGGGCGCCCAGGCCCTCGACGCGCTGCGTGAGATGAAACTGCGCGGCCAGCCGGTCGCCGTCTTGATCGCCGACTACCGGATGCCAGGCATGGACGGCATCGAATTCCTCGAGCAGGCGATGGACCTGCACCCCTACGCGCGCCGGGTGCTGCTGACCGCCTACGCCGACACCAACGCCGCGATCGACGCGATCAACGTGATCGACCTGGACCACTACCTGCTCAAGCCGTGGGACCCGCCGGAGGAGAAGCTGTACCCGGTGCTGGACGGCCTGCTCGACGCCTGGCGCAGCAGCGAGCACCGGCCGATCACCGAGACCAAGGTGGTCGGCAACCGCTGGTCACCGCGCTCCTCGGAGGTGCGCGAGTTCCTGGCCCGTAATCAACTGCCCTACCGCTGGTACCTGGCCGACGAGCCGGAGGGCGCGCGGCTGCTGGAGGCGGCGGGCGCCGATCCCGAGCGCTGTCCGGTGGTGATCACCGCAGCGGGCGAGGCGTTGGTGCAGCCGTCGGACAGCCTGCTCGCGGAGAACGTCGGGCTCACCGTCAACGCGACCGGCGACTTCTACGACCTGATCGTGGTCGGCGGCGGGCCCGCAGGGCTGGGCGCCGCGGTGTACGGCGCCTCCGAGGGGCTGCGCACGGTGCTGGTCGAGCGCACCGCGACCGGCGGGCAGGCCGGGCAGAGCTCGCGCATCGAGAACTACCTCGGTTTTCCGGACGGGGTGTCCGGCGGCCAGCTGGCCGATCGGGCGCGGCGGCAGGCCGCCAAGTTCGGCGCGGAGGTGATCACCACCCGCGAGGTGGTCGGGCTCGAGGTGAACGGGTCCGCGCGCACGGTGCGGTTCGCCGACGGCGGCAGGCTCTGCGCGCACACGGTGATCATCGCGACGGGAGTCGACTACCGCCGCCATCCGGCCCGCGGCGTGGACGACTTCACCGGGCGCGGTGTGTATTACGGCTCCGCGATGACCGAGGCCTCGGAGTGCGCCGACCGCGATGTCTACATCGTCGGCGGCGCGAACTCCGCGGGGCAGGCGGCGGTGTTCCTGTCACGCAACGCGAAAACGGTCCACCTGGTCGTGCGGTCCGGCTCGCTGGACAACTCGATGTCGCACTACCTGGTCCAGCAGATCGCCCAGATACCGAACATCCAGGTGCACACCGACACCGAGGTGACCGCCGCCGACGGCGACGACCACCTGCAGCAGATCGTGTTGCGCAACAACGTGTCCGGCGTCGAGGAGAAGGCCGAGGCGGAGCGGCTGTTCCTGTTCATCGGCGCCGCACCGCAAACCGACTGGCTCGACGGCGTGGTCAAGCGCGACGAGGCGGGCTACGTGCTGGCCGGTCCCGATCTGCTGGTCGACGGCGCGCGACCGGCCGGCTGGGAATTGCCGCGGCCGCCGCATCATCTGGAGACGAACGTGCCCGGCGTCTTCGTGGCGGGTGACGTGCACGCCGACTCGGCCAAGCGCGTCGCCTCGGCGGTCGGTGAGGGTGCGATGGCCGTCATGCTCGTGCACCGGTACCTCGCGTAAACAGGAGGCTGGCAAGTGAATTCGAATGAGACGGCAGGGCGCAGCAGCCGATTGGTCTGCGACCCAGCGGAATTGCGCACCCTGTTCCTGTTCGAGAAGCTCGACGACGCACAGCTGGACCGGCTGTGCCGGGAAGGGCGGATCGAAACCATCGAGCCCGGCGTGGTTTTCCACGAGGGCGAGCCGGCCACCTGCTTCTATGTGCTGATGGACGGCGAGATCGTGCTGACCAAGCTGTCCGGCGGTACCGAGATCGAGCTGGTCCGCACCCAGCACCACGGCGCCTACTCGGGCGCCTGGATGGCCTACATCGGCGACAAGGTCGACCAGACCTACAACGGCACGATGAAGGTGACGCGCCCGTCCCGGTTCTTCGTGCTCGACGCCTCGACCTTCGCCGCCATGATGCACGAGTGGTTCCCGATGGCGGTGCACCTGCTGGAGGGCGCCTTCTTCGGCAACCGGAATGCCAACGCGCGCGTCGGCCAGCGGGAGCGGCTGCTCGCCCTCGGCTCGCTGTCCGCGGGGCTCACGCACGAGCTGAACAATCCTGCCGCGGCGGCGGCGCGCGCGACGTCCGGTCTGCGCGAACGGGTCGCCGGTATGCGGCACAAGCTGGCCATGATGGCCGACGGCAAGTTCGATACCGCGTCGCTCGGCGCGCTCGTGCGGCTACAGGAGGAGGCGGCGGCCCAGGTGGCCAAGGCGCCGGAGCTGACGCCGATGGAGGCCGCCGACCGCGAAGACGTGCTCGGCGAGTGGCTGGAGGATCACGGCATCAGCGACGGCTGGAACCTCGCGCCGAACTTCGTGCAGGCCGGTTTCGACGTCGACTGGCTCGAACGGGTGTCGGCAACCCTGGAGGGCTGCACCGAGCAGGTACTCCAGGGCGCGATCCGCTGGCTCAACTACACCATCGAGACCGAGCTGCTGATGAACGAGATCGCCGACTCGACGACGCGCATCTCGTCGCTGGTCAACGCGGCCAAGCAGTACTCCCAGATGGATCGGGCGCCGTTCCAGGTGGTGGACATCCACGACCTGCTCGACAGCACCCTGGTGATGCTCAGCCGCAAGATCGGTGACGGGGTCGAGGTGGTCAAGGATTACGACCGAGCGCTGCCGGAAGTGCCTTGCTACGCAGCGGAATTGAATCAGGTGTGGACCAACCTGATCGACAACGCGGTGTACGCGATGAACGGCCAGGGCACGCTCACCATCCGCACCAGGCACGAAAACGACTGTGCCGTCATCGAAATCGCCGACTCCGGCCCCGGTATTCCGGAGGAGGTGCGCAGCCGGATCTTCGAGCCGTTCTTCACCACCAAGCCGATGGGCGAGGGCACCGGGCTCGGCCTGGACATCTCGTTCCGGATCGTGGTGAACAAGCACGACGGCGACATCCAGGTCGACTCCGAACCGGGCAACACCCGATTCACCGTCTGGCTGCCGCTGCACCGCACGCCGGACGAGCCGGCGGCGGAGAATGCCGAACCCGAATCCACCGTAGGAGGTCAACGATGACGCAGGAGTTCGAGGGCATCGATACGGCGGTGCCGCCCACCGGTACCGGTTGTGTGGAATGCGAAGCGTCGCAGGGGTGGTGGGTGCATCTGCGCCGCTGTGCCCAGTGCGGGCACGTCGGCTGCTGTGACAGCTCGCCGGACCAGCACGCCGGCCAGCACGCGAAAGACACCGGCCACCCGTTCGTGCAGAGCTTCGAGCCGGGCGAGGACTGGTACTGGAACTTCCGAACCGAGGAGATGTACGGCGACGGACCGGAACTCACTCCGCCGCACAGTCACCCCGCCGATCAGGGGGTGCCCGGCCCGCGCGAGCGGGTCCCCGCGGACTGGCAAGCACACATCCACTGAGCCGCGCCGACCCGGTACGCTGCACCGAACGCGCCGGACGTTCCGGCACACGATCCACCGGGGAAAGCACGGTATGAAGCGAACTTCCGCCATCGTCCTGGCCATCGGGACGGTGGCTTTGCTGCTGGCAGGCTGCGGCCGGTCCGCGGACGATTCCAGCGATGCGAACAAGGGCTCGGCCACGAGTACGGCCTCGGCCGCGCGGTCATCGTCCCCGGCCGCCGCGCCGAGCGCCCCCGGCAGCGCGCCGACCGCCGGGCAGCCGGGCACCCCCGCGTCCACCGAGCCGTCGCAGACCAGCTGCGCCGAGTTCAAGAAGCTGGACAACGACGCGCAGAAGGCGCTGATCGAGAAGATCGTCGCCGAGCACCCGGACAGCACGTTCGCGGGCAGCCCGAACGTCGCGCTCGGCACGGCGAAGCTGGTCTGCCTGTCCGGCAGCGTCGCCGAGACGCCGGTCGCGGTGGCCGCCGGGATCGTGCCCAAGAACAAGTAGCACCGGCCCGGCCCCCACCGCGGCGCGGCGCGGCAGAATGGCACAGTGGCAGAACTGGCGCTCACCGCTCGATTGAATCCCTCCGCTGCCGACGCACGCCGCGGCGTGGTGCGGCTGCATCCGGAGGCGCTCACCGCACTCGGGTTGCGTGAGTGGGACGGCATCGCGCTGGTCGGCGCGCGCCGCACCGCCGCGGTGGTCGGCGTCGCACCGTCCGGTACCCCGGCCGGGGTTGCGCTGCTCGACGACGTGACGCTGTCCAATGCGGGCTTGCGCGAGGACGCGACGGTGGTGGTCGCGCCGGTCACCGTGTACGGCGCCAAGCAGATCTCGGTGAGCGGCTCGGTGCACGCCACCCGCACCATCCCGGCGGCGACGCTGCGCCAGGCGCTGCTCGGCAAGGTGGTGACAGTCGGCGACACGGTCTCGCTGCTCCCCCGCGATCTGAGCCCGGAGATCAGCTCCGCCGCGGCCTCGCAGGCCCTCTCGCGCACCTTCGGCATCGCCTGGACCACCGAACTGCTCACCGTCACCGCCACCGATCCGCGCGGACCGGTCAGCGTGCAGCCGAACACCGCGGTCGTCTGGGGCGCGGGCGTGGTGGCGGCCAGGGACGCGGCCGACCGAGCGCTCGCCGGTGCGCCGATTCCGCCGGGCGAGGCCTCGCGCGGCGCGACCGAGGCGGCGGCCTTCGACGGCGCGGCGGTCGCGCACGGTGCGGCGAACGGCCGGAGCGCGGCCACCCGGCACACCGATCCACTGATCACCGTCAAGGATCTGGCGGGTGCGCACAGCCAGGCGACCAAGCTCGCCGAGTGGCTCAGCCTCGCCCTCGACGAACCCGAGCTGCTCAAAACCCTCGGTGCCACACCACATCTCGGCATCCTGATCACCGGCCCGGCCGGCGTCGGCAAGGCCACGCTGGCCCGCGCGGTCACCGCACCGCGCCGCATCGTCGAGCTGGACGGCCCCACCATCGGAGCCGCGGAGAGCGGCACCCGGCTGCGCGAGGTGGCCGAGGCGGTGGCCGACGTCTGCTCCGGACAGGGCGGCATCCTGCTGATCACCGATATCGACGCCCTGCTGCCCGCGCAGGCCGAGCCGGTCGCCACGCTCATCCTGGATCAGCTGCGTGGCGCGGTCGCCGAGCCGTGCGTCGCCTTTCTGGCGACCACGGCGCACCCGGCCGGGATCGACCCCCGGCTGCGCGCGCCCGACCTCTGCGACCGGGAATTGGCGCTCGCATTACCCACCGCCACGGTACGCAAGTCGCTGCTGGAACAGTTGCTGCGCCGGGTGCCGACGACGGAATTGAAGCTCGATGAAATCGCCGCCCGCACACCTGGATTCGTGGTCTCCGACCTGGCCGCGGTGTGTCGGGAGGCCGCGCTGCGCGCCGCCTCGCGGGCCAGCAAGGAGCACACCGATCCGCAACTGACCCAGGAGGATCTGCTCGGTGCGCTGAAAGTCATTCGGCCACTGTCGCGTTCGGGCATGGACGAGCCCGCCATCGGCAGCCTCGGCCTGGACGAGGTCGGCGACATGGTGGAGACCAAGCAGGCGCTGACCGAGACGGTGTTGTGGCCGCTGCGCCATCCGGATTCGTTCGCGCGCCTCGGCATCGATCCGCCGCGCGGGGTGCTGCTCTACGGTCCGCCGGGGTGCGGCAAGACCTTCCTGGTGCGCGCGCTGGCGAGCACCGGCCAGCTCAGCGTGCACACGGTGAAGGGCGCCGAGTTGATGGACAAGTGGGTCGGCTCCTCCGAGCGCGCGGTGCGCGAATTATTCCAGCGCGCACGCGATTCCGCGCCCTCGCTGATCTTCCTCGACGAGGTCGACGCGCTGGCGCCGCGGCGCGGCCAGAGCGGTGATTCCGGCGTGGGCGACCGGGTGGTCGCCGCCTTGCTCACCGAACTCGACGGGGTGGAACCGCTGCGCGATGTGGTGGTGCTCGGCGCGACCAACCGGCCGGAGCTGATCGACCCGGCGCTGCTGCGACCAGGGCGGCTGGAGCGGCTGGTGTTCGTGCCGCCGCCGGACAGCGCGGCGCGGCTGGAGATCCTGCGGACCGCGGGGCGCTCGGTGCCGCTGGCCGCGGATGTCGACCTCGCCGCCCTCGCCCGCAAGCTCGACGGCTACTCCGCGGCGGACTGCGTCGCGCTGCTGCGCGAGGCCGCTTTGACGGCGATGCGCCGTGATCTCGACGCCGCGGACGTCACCGCGGCGGACGTGGCGGCGGCGCGCACGGTCGTCCGGCCCTCGCTGGACGCGCTCCAGGTGGAATCGCTGCGCCGCTACGCGGAGACGCGCGGCCAGCCGACGGGCAGCGAGGGCCGGTACCTGTAAGTCGGCAATCTCGCCGTAAACGCACCTTCCTGGCATTTCACCCATTTCGACATGCGTCAGCGAAGTGTGGGCAATCACTGATTCGCCGGTCGTGCGCAGGTATGTTCGGCCTGTGCGGCGGATGGGCAGTGCGTTCGACGTGGTCACGGTGTTCTTCGGCGCCGCGGTCGCGGGTGTGACGCTGTTCCTGCCGGTCACCTTCGCCTCGATCCGGGAGACCACGCCCTATCAGCTGGCGAACCTGTGGAACAGCGTGCCGCGCGGCGCAGCCATCGGGGTGATCGTCGCGGTCGCCGTCGCGGTGGTCGTCGGCACCACCGCCCGCCCGGCGACCGCATGGGTGGTCGCCCTGGTCGGCACCGTGGCGCAGCTGATCAATCACATTGCCGGGCACAATGCCGCCTCGGCCGACATGCTGACCACCCAGAACTACATCGACGCGGTGTGCGCGGGGTTCGTGCTCGGCGGGCTCGGTGTCGCGGCGCTGCGCAAGCCGGTGCTCGCCGCGGCGTTCGCGCTCGGCGGTGTCGGGTTCTTCGTGTTCAGCGACCTCGCGGATTTCCTCGATATCGATGACGATCCGTTCGATGTGCTGGAGTCGCCGCCCAGCTGGCTGATCGTGCTGGTGCTGGCCCTGTTGATCGTCAGCGCCCTGCGCAATCGGTCCAGGATCGGCGAGCCCGAGTCGCTGCGGCTGTCGATCGAACTACCGGTGGCGCCGATCCTCGCGGCGATGGTGCTGGCCCTGGTGATCCTCGCGGTCACCGAATGGCTGCAACGGCAGTACATCACCGCGCCCGCCATCAATCATGCGGTCGATATCGGGTTCACCGCCGCCGCCACCGTGTGCGCCGCGACCGCGGCGGCCATGCTGCTGCCCGGCCGCGACGGGTACGGCGTCTATCTCGCGGTCAGTCTCACCGCGACCGCCGACGCCTTCGGTTACGCCCATCGGCCCGGCTGGAGTGTCTGGATCCTGCTCGCGCTGGCCACCGTCGGCCTGCTCGCGGGTGCCCGCATGCCCTCGGCGCCCGTGGCCGTCATCCTGCTCGCCGGGCTCGCCGTCTTCGCCATCCTCGTGCCGCCGGAATCGAACTGGATTCTGTTCTCGGTGGGCAGCGTGGTGCTCGCACTGACCGCGGGCTATTGCTGCGCCACCGCTCGGCCACGGCATGCCCCGAGCGGCGTGCTGGCGATTGCCGCCTTGTATCTACCGACCGTCATCTCCGTGCTGCCCGACGACAGCAAGAGCTGGCAGTCGCCCGACGGCGCGGCACACGACTCGACACCCGGGCGGGCCGCGCTGGCCATCGTGCTCGGCAGCGCGGTCGGCCTCGCCGTGCTGCACCGCTTCCGGCCGCGCGGCCGCCCGCAATCGACCGGCCCCGCAGCGGACGCGGCGTTAGCGGATATATAGCCCCGCCGCTCTCCTATAGCCGACGCCATACCCGGCGAGTACGCGGAAATCCCCAGGCTCCACGTAGGATTGTCCTGCACCACCCCGCCGCCCCTACCCGACGGAGTGTAGTTTGCTCGCAATCCTGCTCGCCCTCGCCGCAGCCGCGCTCGTGGCGCCGCTGTGGGTAAGGGCACTGGGGCGCAACGCTTTCTACGTGCTCGCGTTGGTCCCGCTGGGCGGCCTGATCTGGGTGATCGCGAATTGGGGTAGCACACAGCGGGTTCGGCTGGAGTGGGCGCCGAGCATCGAGATGAACATCGATCTGCGGTTCGACTCGCTCGCCGCGATCATGTCGGCACTGGTGCTCGGCATCGGTGCGCTGATCCTTTGCTACTGCGCCAGATACTTCGAGGACGACGAGCCGCGCCTGGGGGTGTTCGCGGCCGAGATGGTCGGCTTCGCCGGCGCCATGTTCGGCCTGGTGACCAGTGACAACATGCTGTTGCTGTTCGTTTTCTGGGAACTGACCACGGTGCTGTCGTTCCTGCTCGTCGGCCACAATGCCGAGCAGGCGAACAGCAGGCGCGCCGCCATCCAGGCGCTGCTGGTGACCGCCGCGGGCGGGCTGGCGATGCTGGTCGGCCTGATCATCCTCGGCGAGGCGAACAACAGTTATCTGCTCTCCGATCTGCTGGCGCGGGCGCAGCCGCCGAACGGACTCGCGGTGAACGTCGCGGTGGTGCTGATCTTGATCGGCGCGCTGAGCAAGTCCGCCGTGGTGCCGCTGCACTTCTGGCTGCCCGGCGCGATGGCGGCGCCGACACCGGTCAGCGCCTATCTGCACGCCGCGGCCATGGTGAAAGCCGGTGTGTACCTGGTGGCGCGGCTGGCGCCGGTGTTCGCGGAGAACCCCGTCTGGCATCCACTGGTGCTCACCCTCGGCGTGCTGTCGATGCTGCTCGCCGGGTTGCGGTCGCTCGAGGTGGTCGATCTGAAGCTGGTGCTGGCCTTCGGCACGGTGAGCCAGCTGGGCTTCCTGATCGTGCTGGTCGGCCTCGGCACCCCGGACGCGGCGCTGGCCGGGGTCGCGATGATCGTCGCGCACGCGTTGTTCAAGGCGTGCCTGTTCATGGTGGTCGGGATCATCGATCACGGGGCGGGCACCCGGGATCTGCGCAGACTGTCCGGGCTCGGCCGGCGCGCTCCGGTGCTGTGCGGGATCGCGATTCTCGCGTCGTTGAGCATGGCCGGGATTCCGCCGCTGGTCGGATTCGTCGGCAAGGAGAGCGCGCTAGGCGCGATCCTCGAGGCGGACACACTCGCTGCGCCCGCTCGGGTGGCGCTGGCGGCCGGCGTGGTGCTCGGATCGATGTTGACCGTCGGCTACAGCATTCGCTTCGTCTGGGGCGCCTTCGCGGACAAGCCGCATGTCGCGCGGCCGACCGCGCACGGGGCGCACCGCGTTCGCCGCGTCGCCGATTACGCGACCGAAAGTGCCGGGCCGACTGCGGGTTCCGGTGACACGGACGGGCACGTGCGCGAAGACGGCGGCTGGCACGCGCCGGGCGCGCTGTTCCTGGCCGCGCCCGCGATCCTCGCGGTGGCGAGCCTGGTCGCCGGACTCGGGGCGCCGTGGACCGATCGGCTGCTCAGCCCCTACGCGGGAACGTTTTCCGAGGAACTACTGTCCTATCTCTCGCTGTGGCACGGCTTTACCGTCCCGCTGGCACTCACCGTCCTGGTGATCGCGGGCGGCATCGCCCTGTTCCAGCTGCGTGATCGGCTTCGCGATCCCACCCGGCCGCGGCTCGGCAATGCCGACCGGGCCTACGACGCGGCCCTGCGCGGCATGGACCAGCTGTCGCTGCGGATGACCGGCGCGGTGCAGCGCGGGTCGCTGCCGCTGAGCCAGGCGACCATCCTCGGCACGCTGATCATCCTGCCGTCGGTGCTGCTCGCCCTCGGCACCCGCACCGGAGTCGAACTGCGCCTGTGGGATTCGCCGTTGCAGGCGGTGCTCGGCGGCATCATGGTCGCGATGGCGCTGGGCGCGACGGTGCTGCGCAACCGGCTGGCCAGCGTCCTGGTCGTCGGGGTCACCGGCTACGGCTGCGGCGTGATCTTCGCGCTGCACGGCGCACCCGATCTGGCGCTGACCCAGTTCCTGGTCGAGACACTGACGCTGGTGATTTTCGTGCTGGTGCTGCGGGCGTTCCCGGCGGAGATCGAGGCGGGCCGGGCCACCCCGTTCAAGGCGCGCAGGGCGGTGCTGGCCGCACTGGTCGGCGCGGCCGTCACGGTGCTGGGCGCTTTCGCCGTCGCCGCTCGCACGGCCGAGCCGATCTGGCACCGAATCCCGGACGCCGCATACCAATTCGGTGGCGGCAAGAACGCCGTCAACGTGCTGCTCGTCGATATCCGCGCCTGGGACACCCTCGGCGAGATCTCGGTGCTGGTGGTCGCCGCGACCGGCGTCGCCTCGCTGGTGTTCCGCAGCCGCCGCTTCGGCAGCGCGCCGCGCGCGGCCGATTCCCCGCACTACGACCCGGATCTGGTGAGCTGGCTGCCCGCCGGACGGCTGGTCGATCGGGCGGACCGCTCGATGGTCATGCAGATCACCACCCGGCTGGTGTTCCCGACCATCATGGTGCTGTCGGTGTACTTCTTCTTCTCCGGCCACAACGCGCCGGGCGGCGGTTTCGCGGGCGGGCTCACCGCCGGGCTCGCGCTGACGCTGCGCTACCTCGCCGGCGGCCGCTACGAACTCGGCGAGGCGCTGCCGGTCGACGCGGGCCACCTGCTCGGCGCGGGACTGACCCTGGCCGCCGGAACCGCCGTCACCTCACTGTTTTTCGGCGCACCGCCGCTGTCCTCGGCGATCTTCGAGGTGACGCTGCCGGTGCTCGGCCACATCAAACTGGTGACCGCGCTGTTCTTCGATCTGGGCGTGTATCTGATCGTCGTCGGCTTGGTGCTCGACGTGCTGCGCAGCCTCGGCGCCCGGCTGGACAGCGAGCTCGCCTCGAACGAAACCACCTCCGTGTCAGGAGGTTCGGCGCGATGACCGCGAATCTGACGCTGTTGATCGTGATCGGGATCCTGGTCGCCTGCGGGGTATATCTGATCCTCGAGCGCGCGGTCTCGAAGATGCTGCTCGGCATGATCCTGTTCGGCAACGCGGTGAACCTGTTGATCATCACCCTCGGCGGCCCGGACGGCCGGGCGCCGATCCAGGGCCAGACCGACACCACCCATCGCGACACCGCCGACCCGCTCGCCCAAGCCATGGTGCTCACCGCCATCGTGATCACCATGGGCCTGGCGGCTTTCGTGCTCGCGCTCGCCTACCGCTCCTTCACCATCACCACCACCGACGATGTCGAGAACGACCAGGAAGACATCGACGTCGCCCGCAGGCGCGAGCGAGAGGACCCGGAAGATTGAGCCTCTCCCCCGGACTGCTGCCGACCCTCATGCCGCTCCCCGTGCTGGTGCCGCTGCTCGCCGCGGCGGGCACCCTGGTCTTCGGGCGCAGGCCACGGACCCAGCGCACGCTCATGCTCGGTGCGCTGAGCGCCGTGGTCGTCATCTGCGCGCTGCTGCTGTATCTGGCCGACCGCGACGGCACCACCGCGCTGCAGGTCGGCGGCTGGGAGACCCCCATCGGCATCACCCTGGTGGTGGACCGGCTGTCCGCGGCGATGCTGCTCGTCTCGTCCATCGTGCTGCTCGCCGTCGCGATCTACGGTTCGGGGCAGAACATCCGCGACGGCGACGAGCGGCAGCCCACCTCGATCTACCGGCCCACCTATCTGGTGCTGACCGGCGGTGTTTCGGCCGCGTTCCTGGCCGGTGACCTGTTCAACCTGTTCGTCGGCTTCGAGATCCTGCTCGCCGCGTCGTTCGTGCTGCTCACCGTCGGCGGCACCGAGGAGCGCATTCGCGCGGGTGTGTCCTATGTGATGGTCTCGATGCTGGCGTCGCTGATCTTCCTGACCGGCATCGGCATGACCTACGCGGCCACCGGCACGTTGAACCTGGCCCAGCTGGCGCAGCGGATCGGCGCGGTGCCCGAGGGCACCCGCACCGCCATCTACGCGGTGCTGCTGGTGGCGTTCGGCATCAAGGCCGCGGTGTTCCCGCTGTCGAACTGGCTGCCCGACTCCTACCCCACCGCGCCCGCGCCGGTGACCGCGGTGTTCGCCGGCCTGCTCACCAAAGTCGGTGTGTACGCGATCATCCGGACGCACTCACTGCTGTTTCCCGGCGGTGAGTTCGATTCGATCCTGCTGGTGTGCGGGTTGCTCACCATGCTGGTCGGCATCTTCGGCGCGATCGCGCAGAGCGACATCCGGCGACTGCTGTCGTTCACCCTGGTCAGTCACATCGGGTACATGATCTTCGGCGTCGGGCTGGCCAGCACCGCCGGACTGGCCGGCGCGGTTTTCTATGTGGCGCACCACATTCTGGTGCAGACGGCGCTGTTCCTGGTGGTCGGGCTGATCGAGCGGCAGGCGGGCTCGACCTCGCTGCGCAGGCTGGGCGGGCTGGCCTCGGCGAGTCCACTGCTGGCCGTGCTGTTCTTGATTCCCGCACTGAATCTCGGTGGCATACCGCCGTTCTCGGGCTTCATCGGCAAGGCCACGCTGTTGCAGGCGGGCGTGCAGGATGGCAGCGTGCTGGCCTGGACACTGGTCGCGGGCTCGGTGCTCACCAGCCTGCTCACGCTGTACGCCGTCGCGCGGGTGTGGAGCAAGGCGTTCTGGCGACCGCGGGTGGAGGCGCCGGAGGGCCACCTCACCGCCGCGAAAACGCCGTCGCTGATCGAGGATTCGACCGACGTGCACTACGACGATCGCCCGCGCCCGGGCCGGATGCCACTGTTGATGGTCGGATCGACGGCGGCGCTGGTGGTGATCGGGCTGAGCCTGACGGTGCTCGCCGGCCCGATCCTCGGCATCGCCGACCGGGCAGCCGCGGATCTGCGTGATCCCGGCGTGTACATCACCGCGGTGCTGGGCAACGGGGCGGACGGGTCGGGGGCGAGCCGATGAGCGGGGTGAGCCGCGAGATCGTCGTCCGCATCAGCGTATTGAGCTGGCTCACCGTCGTCTGGATCGCGCTGTGGGGCGATCTCAGCATCGCCAACCTGCTGGCCGGGCTCGCGGTGGGTGCGCTGATCATGGTCGCGCTGCCGCTGCCGAGGGTGCCGGTCAACGGGCGGCTGCACCCGCTGTCGCTGGTCGAATTGGCCGTGGTGGCAACGTATTACGCGATCGAGTCCAGCCTGCAGGTGGCATGGTTCGCGATCCGGCCCGCGCCGCCGCCGGTCTCCGGCGTACTGCGCGTCTACCTGAGCACCAAGTCCGACCTGGTGCTCGTGCTGTGCACGGACCTGCTGAACCTGATCCCGGGCACCATGGTGCTGGAGATCGATCGGCGCCGCTGCGTGGTCTACGTGCACGTGCTGGATGTGAGCAGTGATGCGGCGGTGGACAAGTTCTATCGGACCACCCGGCGCCTGGAGAAATTGCTCATCGACTCGTTCGAGCGCCACTCCGAATGGCGTTCCAGCAAGGTGCCGGAGGCGGAACTGTGACCGTTGTCGCCATCATCGCCGGCGTGCTGCTGACGGCCGCCGCCGTGATCACCAGCTATCGCATTCTGGCCGGACCGAGCACCCTGGACCGGATCGTCGGCATCGACTCGCTGATGGCGATCGCCGCGTCCGGGCTGGCCGTCTGGGCGGCCTACAGCCAGGACACCACCATCATCCCGGCGATCATCGCGCTGGCCCTGGTCGGCTTCCTCGGCTCGGCCGCGGTCACCCGCTTCCGGGTCAAGGACGAACAGTGACACCCCGACGGAGACCAATGATGCTGAGACAACGGGTATCTCGGGACGGCGGCCACCGATGACCGTGTGGCAGTGGATCTCCGCCGTGCTGATCCTGTTCGGCGCCACCCTGGCGCTGACCGCGTCCATCGCGATCGTGCGCTTCCCCGACACCCTGACCCGCATGCACGCCGCCACCAAACCTCAGGTGGTCGGCCTTATCCTGGTGTTGGAAGGCGCGGCGATCGAGCTGGTCGGTCACGGCAATGTCTGGGCCTTGGTGCTGGTCGGGCTGTTCACCCTGATCACCGCCCCGGTGGTGGCCCACCTCATCGGGCGCACCGCTTACCGGGAACAGCGCCACCGCGACGGCCTGCTCACCGTCAATGAACTCGGCGACACCATCGACTCGGTCGACTGAATACCGCCTGGTCGACTGAGTTCGGCTCAGCGCGCGGCGGTCTCGACTTCGCGTTGCGAGGCCGCGGTCTGCCGCAGCCCCGCGAACCAGGTGGCGTGGAAGCCCGCGGCCATGCCCGCGAGCAGCGCGAGCACGACCGTGCCTGCCAGCACCGGGTATTCGGCCATCGGCACCGACAGGTAGCGGTAGGACAGCAGCAGCACGGCGAGCACCACGGTGCCGCCCGCGACGAGCCGGATGCGGAACCAGCCCCAGCCGCGTTCCGGATCGCGCAGCGCCGACTCGACCGTCAGGCACAGCACCGCGCCCGCGACCAGATCGACGCCGTAGTGGTAGCCGAAGCCGAGGGTGGCGACCACCGTGGCCAGCAACCAGAACGCACCACCCCAGCGCACCAGGCTGGGCGCGGGGCCGCCGTCGGTGTCGCGGCGGGTGTGCAGGAAGACCGACAGCGCCCACGCCGTGTGCATGGACGGCATGCAGTTACGCGGCGTCACCGAGTCGAACGGCATCGGCATCGGATTGCGGTCCAGCGGCGGCACCACGCCCGGCCAATAGTTGCCCAGTTGCAGCCCGTTCCCGTCCGCGCCGAACGCGAACATCGGCCCGACCACCGGGAAGATCACATAGACGATCGGGCCGACCAGCCCGAGCACCAGGAACGTGCGCACCAGATAGTGCGTCGGCCAGCGACCACTGGACACCACCCGGCGCAGCTGCCATACCGCGACCGCGATCGCCGCGACCGGCAGCTCGATGTACACCCAGTGCAGCACCTCGTAGACGACCGGCCCGAGCACGTCGAGCACCCGCCCCATCACCCAGGACGGGTCGCCCAGCGCGTGGTCGGCGAGCAGCACGTATTCGTCGAGCACCGCCGGCCTGCTCAGGATCGTGACGTGCAACCACACGTCGCCGACCTTGGTGGCGAGGATGAGCAGCGCGCCCAGCGCGGCGGCGTGCAGCGCGCTGCGCCGCTCGGTCCCGTCCCAGCGCAGCCACGCGAATATCGCCAGCCCGGTGAGCACGATGACGGGTCCGTTGCCGATCGCGAACGACGCACCGGTCAGCAGCCGGACGCCCGCCCACACCGCGTCGATGGCCACGGCCGCGCTCAGCGCGATGATCCGATGCCGCGTCGAAATGCCGACCAGCGCAAGGATCAAGCCCGCCCACGGCACCGACATCGATTTGGGGGTACCGACGTAGTCCTGCCACAGACTCCCGAGCGGACCCTGGAACCCTTCGCGTACCGCCACGATCTGCAGCGCGATCAACAGCACCGGCACCGCGGCAACGCCCGCCGCGACCCACACCCGGGTCGGCGGCACACGCAACCGAGGAGCGGCGCTTCCTACTCTGGGTCCCGGGTCTTCGACAAGCACGTCGACCATAGTAAACGGGGGGTGAACGCCATCCCACTGCCCGACTGAACAGTGGGCGACCGATCGCCGGGCAGTGTTACTGCTCGAGCTCCTTGACCAGCGCGTCTACCACCGCGACCAGGTCGCCCTGCGCCGCGGCGGCGACTTTGCGCTGCCGCTGGTATGACGCACCTCGCTCCGGGATCTCCGCGACGAAGGCCAATTCGTCCGAGCAGCCCAGCCGTTTGGCGGTCGGCTCCAGCCGGTTCAGCAGATCGGTCACGTCGTCGGTGACCAGCCGCTCGTTGCTCTTGTCGTCGACGATGACGATCGCGTCCAGCCCGTAGCGGGCGGCCCGCCACTTGTTCTCCTGCACATGCCACGGCGGCAACGACGGCAGCGTCTCGCCCTCGTCGATCCGGCGATCCAGATCGACGATCAGGCAGTGGATCAGCGCGGCCAGCGCCGCCAGCTCGGCACGGGTCGACGTCCCGTCGCACACCCGCACCTCGATGGTGCCCCACTTCGGCGCGGGCCGGATGTCCCAGTGCATGCCGCCGAGCTGTTCGAACACACCGGTTTTGAACTGGTCGTGCACGAAATGCTCGAACTGGTGCCAGTTTTCGAACTGGAACGGCAGGCCCGCGGTGGGTAGTTGCTGGAACATCAGCGTGCGGTTGCTGGCGTAGCCGGTGTCGGCGCCCGCCCACATCGGCGAGGACGCGGACAGCGCGAGCAGATGCGGGTACTGCATCAGCAGCGCGTTCAGGATCGGAAAGACCTTGTCCCGGTGTGAAACTCCGACGTGCACGTGCACGCCCCAGATCATCATCTGGCGGCCCCACCACTGGGTGCGCTCGATCAGCTCGTCGTAGTGCTCCGAGCGGGTCAGCTGCTGGGCCGACCACTGCGCGAACGGATGGGTGCCCGCGCAGAACAGGTCGACGCCGAGCGGGTCGGCGGCGCGCCGGACCGCGTCCATGGTGCCCCGCAGATCGTCCACCGCCTCGCCGACGGTGTCGTGCACCCCGGTGACGAGCTCCACGGTGTTGCGCAACAGCTCCTTGGTCACCTGCGGGGTGCCGTCGTGCGCTTTCAGGTCACCGAGCGAATCGAACACCGCCGCAGCGGTATTCGACAGATCGCGACTCACCTTGTCGACGAGGGCGATCTCCCACTCGATGCCGATGGTGGGCCGGGGCGAACCCGGGAAGGAAACATGTTCTCTGCCTGCCCCGGCCATGTCGGCTCCTGCGCTACTGGATCACACCGCAGGCGACGCGGCCACCCGCGTCGCCCGTTGCTAGCGTCGTGTCATCCGGGCCGGCAACGCCGTCGGCACGGAGGTATCGGTTCGGGATGTTGCCGAAGTTGTCGGCGTCGGCGTGGATCATCAGCGCCTTGTTCTTCAGCTCGTCCAGGGTCACCGTGTCGGTGGTGGTGACCAGCTTGGCCGAGCCGTCCGAGCGCACCTGCAGCGAGCTGAGGTCGCCGCTGGCCGGGTGCGTGTTCGCGCTGCCGACCTGCAGATGACCACCGGCGGACAGGAAGTCGCCGGACGGGCCGCCGGTCGGCGCGACCGAGTTGGGCTCGCACTTGCCGATCGAGTGCACGTGCAGGCCGTGGAACCCGGGGCGCAGGCCGTGCGCCTCGACGGTGACCTGCAGGTGGTTGCCGTCCTTGACGAAGTTCGCCGTACCGACCGAGGAGCCCGAGGCGTCCTTCAGGTCGACCTTCACGCCCGCGTTCGCGTCGGCGGTGCCGGTTTCCTTGCCGAACTCGCTCGACGGCGGGGCGGCCGCACCGCTCCACACCGGCGGGGTCGTTCCCTTGACGTCACTCGACTCCTGGCTGTTGGTGCAGCCTGCGAGGCCGAGTACCGCGACCGCGAGCACCGGGGTCACAGTCCGCCAGGACGGGCGTCGAGTTGTGGACGGGGCCATCGGGGAACTCCTTTACGAGTACCGAGTTTACGAGTAAAGCTGGGTGGACACGTTCGTTACCGGACAAGATGATGCCACGCCCGCCGTGTTGCGCAGTGACAGGCCCGCTCAGCGGCAGGTCACCCAGTTGCGGCGACCGGTCGCCAGTTGTCAGTTACCCGTCACGATGACGGTTACACCGGGCGAGGACTCGCCCAAACCACTCGACTTCGGTTCCGCGGTGATGCCCAACTCTTGTGCGATGGCCAACCCGGCCTCTTTGTCGCCCGCCGAATTGCCGTAGTACACGGTCGTTTTCGGGATACTGACGCCGGGGTAGTTGCCCGTCTCGATGACATTCCAGCCTTCGGCGGTGAGCTGATTGGCGGTCTTGCCTGCCAGCCCGGCGATCATGCTGTTGTTGAGCACGCGCACCGGAACGGACTTGGCCGCGGCACCGGTGGGGGTGGTCGGCGCCGGGGTGGTGGTCGGCGGCGCGGTCGTGGACGACGGCGGCACCGTGCTGGACGAGGTGGGTGCGTCGGCCGAGGTCGGCGCGGCGGTGGTCGGCTTGACGGCCGCGGTGGGGGCCGGGGCTTGCGGGACGGAAGTCGCCGACGCCGACTGTTCGGATCCCGCGTTGTCCACATCGGACTTCGACAGCGACATCGCACCCAGTCCACCGAACACAATGGCCAGTGAAATCAACACCATCGCCAACGCTCGCAATGGCGGCCCACCGGAGGTGGGATTCGGGTAGCTCACCTACTCGAGCCTAGCCCGGTCATACCTGGAATCCGAGCCGTCGCGCGGCCCTGGCTTTTTGCCTGCTCGCTCGCAACCGGCGCAGCCGCTTGACCAGCATCGGGTCGGCGGCGAGCGCCTCCTGCCGATCCACAACAGCATTAAGCACCTGGTAATACCGGGTAGGCGACATGCCGAACAGCTCCCGGATGGCTTCTTCCTTGGCCCCCGCGTACTTCCACCACTGGCGCTCGAAGGCCAGGATGTCGTGTTCGCGACGGCTGAGATTGTCGCCGTCGCCCGTCGATTCCGCTGCCGTGACATCGTCGCTCGCGGAAGGGTCGCCCTGGATCGCGGAAAGATTCCGTGCCGCTGCGCCGTCCATCTTGCTCCCTCGCCGAGTTACCACCAGACGAAAAATGGTGCTTGTACGTCGCGGATCATTCAACCACGAGACCGTGGGATAGCCAGGGGTACGGCGCGGCGTGTTCGCTACCTGCCGGTAAGCGTGTCGCGGGAAGGTTGCCGCCCCCGCACGGCCGGCGGCCCAGCGGCGCGGCAATAATTGTGTTCATGGCTATCCTCCCGATCGTGATCGTCGGCGACCCGGTTCTGCACAACCCGACCGAGCAGGTCACCCAGTCACCGGAGGAACTGGCCGAGCTCATCGCGGACATGTACGAAACCCTCGACGCCGCGCACGGTGTCGGCCTGGCCGCCAATCAGGTCGGTGTGCCGCTGCGGCTGTTCGTCTACGACTGCCCCGACGTCGCGCCCGACGGCACCGCGAGCAGGCGCCGCGGCGCGGTGATCAACCCGGCGCTGGAGACCTCGGCGATCCCGGAGACCATGCCGGACCCCGACGACGACGAAGAGGGCTGCCTCTCGGTGCCCGGCGAGCAGTACCCGACCGGACGCGCTGAGTGGGCGAAGGTCACCGGCACCGACGAGCACGGTGCGCCGGTGGAGATCGAGGGCAAGGGGTTCTTCGCCCGCATGCTGCAGCACGAGGTCGGCCACCTGGACGGTTTCCTCTACGTCGACGTGCTGATCGGGCGCAACGCCCGTGCGGCGAAGAAGGCGATCAAGCGCAACGGTTGGGGCACACCGGGACTCAGCTGGATCCCCGGGACCGTCGCGGATCCGTTCGGCCATGACGACTGACCAGGACGGCACCTATCCGCAGATCCCGCTCGGCCGTCGAGTCGTGCTGCGCTACCGGTTGCCCGCGGGTTATCCACAACCACTCACCGATGTGATCGGTGAACTGATCTCGCTGGATCCGCCGACCGTGCGCGCCGCCGACGGGCGGACCGTCTCGGTGACCCCGGACCGGGTGGTCGCCCTGAAAGCGGTGGGGCCCAGGCCGATTCGGACCAAGGAGATCAGGTCGCTGGAGGCCGCGGCGGCGGACGCCTGGCCCGGGGTCGAGCAGACCTGGATCGACGGGTGGTTCGTGCGGGCCGGGCACGGGTACACCGGACGCGCCAATTCCGCGCTGCCACTGGGTAGTTCCGACAGGCCCACGGTGCTGACGCCGGACGCCATCCATCGGGTCGGCGAGTGGTACACCGCGCACGGCCTGCCGCTGCTGCTCGCGCTGCCCGACCGGCTCGCGCCCATCCCGCCGGGGTGGGACAGCTGGCGCGAGACCGTCGTGCTGGCCATCGACATCGCGAATTTCGTGCTGCCGCAGGGCCCGTCGATGGTGCGGATCGCCGCCGCGCCGGACGACGCCTGGTTGGCGTTGAACCGTTTCGAGGGCGAAGCGGTGACGCCGCAGCGACTTTCGACGCCGGAACCGAATGTCGAGGTGCTGACCGCGGTGCGCGACGGTGAACTCGGGTTCGCCTCGCTGGGCGTGCCGACGCCGATCGCGATCGGGCGTGGTGCGCTCACCACCGCGCCGGACGGGCGCCGCTGGGTCGGGCTCACCTGTGTCGCGGTGGGTGCGGAGCACCGCAGGAAAGGGCTCGGTTCGCTGGTGTGTGCCGAGCTGATCCGGTGGGGTCACGGGCGCGGCGCGACGCACGCGTACCTTCAGGTCGAGCAAGGCAACAGTGCTGCCATCGCTCTCTATCGCGAGCTCGGTTTCGTCGAACACCACATGTATCGCTATGCGGCGCCTGCCGCGCTCGCCCGTACTGCCGACCTGCGGTAGAACGGAATAAGACCCGCATCAAGGAAGGCAGCTGTGCGTCTCGCCACCTGGAACGTCAATTCGATCCGCTCCCGGCTCGATCGGGTTGCGGAGTTCCTGGACCGCCAGGACATCGATGTGCTGGCCATCCAAGAGACCAAGTGCCGCGACGACCAGTTCCCGTTCGAGCGGTTCGACGAACTCGGGTACGAGGTCGCCCATCTCGGCATCAACCAGTGGAACGGGGTTGCGATCGTCTCCCGGGTCGGGTTGACCGACGTCGAGCTCGCCTTCCCGAACCAGCCCGGCTTCGACAAGGAGGCCGGTGAATCGCTGATCAGCGCACCCGTCGTCGAGTCGCGCGCGCTCGGCGCCACCTGCGGTGGTGTCCGGGTGTGGAGCCTGTACGTACCCAACGGCCGCGCCCTCGCCGACCCGCACTACGCCTACAAGCTGGAATGGCTTGCCGCGCTGCGAGAAAGCGGTGCCCGCTGGCTCGCCGACGACCCGCAGGCGAAGATCGCCCTGGTCGGCGACTGGAACATCGCCCCCACCGACGACGACGTCTGGGCCCCCGAGCTGTTCATCCACAAGACGCACACCTCCCAACCCGAACGCGACGCCTTCCAAGCCTTCCTCGACACCGGCTTCGCCGACGTCATGCGCCCCTTCGCCCCCGGCCCCGGCGTCTACACCTACTGGGACTACACCCAACTCCGCTTCCCCCGCAAAGAGGGCATGCGCATCGACTTCATCCTCGCCTCCCCCACCCTCGCCGCCACCACCAAAGACGCCTTCGTCGACCGCGAGGAACGAAAAGGCAAGGGCCCCAGCGACCACGCCCCGGTAATCGCCGAATTCACCGTCTAGGCGGGCAACTCAACGCACCCAAGCCTTCAACGGCTCCGTATCGAGGGCGACGTTCACCGGGTCGGGGAGTTTGACGGTGGCGCCGAACGGCACCTTCAGGACTTCCTCGTATCGGCTTCCGCGAGGCCTACTGTGGACCGTCACCTCACATGAATCTCGATCGATCAAGAGGTACACAGGTATCCCGGTCTCCGCGTACGCCCGTGGCTTCTCCTGACGATCGCGACGCTCAGTGTCTTGATCACCGGAAGTCACCTCGGCTACCAAGAGAACCGGCTCGGGATCAGCCCACTCGCCTTGGCCGACAAATGCGTCAGCGTCCGCCAGCGCGCCATCTGGACGAGCACGGCCCTTCCGGTACCGCTCGATCTTCAGGCCCCGCTCCGGGGTCAAAAACAATTCAGGACGGAACATCATGAAAACTCGGATCAACCACTGGATGATCCGATCGTGATCCCCATCCGGCATTGCCTTTGCCCCCAGCTGTCCGTCGATAAACTCGAGTTTCACACCCTCCGCGATACGATCGGCCGCCCGAGCGAGTTCTTCGAACTCCTCGGTGGTCATCAGAGACTCAGTTGCCATAAGAGGCTCCTCGACAGCGGTCATAGCAAAACAGTACCGGCAGTGACCGACAACAACGTTGGTCTCTCCGGATGCACGTCGCAGCAACGCCGAGGTACTGGACCATGAGTGACAGCCTACGTTTACGGGTTCATTTCGTAGGTTCCCGCGAGGGATCTGGCCTGGGCCAATACTTGATCGAAGCGACCGCGATCGGCGATCGGGCGGCGGATGAGGTCGAGGGCTCGGGTTTGCTGGGACTTGGTTGCGGCGGGCTTGGTGTGCAGGGTGAGGGCGTTCTTGGCGAACTCGCGGACGAAATTGTCGAAGATTTGGTCGAGTAGGGCCGGGTCGGTGTGTTCGATCTCGGCTTGTTCGAGGACCAGTTGGGCGTAGGGGAGGGCGGTGAAGAGTTCGCCGAGTGCGAAGAGGAAGTCGACGTCGCGTTGCTGGGTGGCGGTGGGGGATGCGGCGGCGAGCAGGGTTTGGAAGGCCAGGGCCTGGTCCAGGAAGACGGCGACATTCGGTATGTGGGTGAACTTTTCGAAGACCTGGCGCCAGTCGCTGAAGCGGATGCGGCCGAGGCCGCTGCTGGGTCCCTGGCGGAAGAGGAATTCGTCGTCGGCGGGGTCGCGGCGGGTCGGTACCGGAGCGTAGGCGGCGCCGGCCAGTTCGGTGCGCAGTTTCGGGATCGCGGCGCCCGCACGGGGGGCGAGCTTGCGACTCGACCAGCTGAGTGCACCCGAGACGGCGCGGACCGCGCTCTTCGGTGCGGCGCCCGCGCCGGGCAGCAAACGCAGTGCGGCCAGCCCGGCATCGGCGGGGTGGAACATGTAGTTGGCCATGAACTTCAGCGACAGCGCCATGTTCACGTGCACGGTGCCTTCGAGCCGGGGCAGTCCGAACAGGCCGAGCATCGCGATCGGGAAGTACATGTCCTTCTCGAAACCGCGCGCCGCGATCACATCGGCGAGATCCTCGATGATCCGCTGCCCCTGCCGGGTGACGGTCATCTTCTCGATCGCGTTGAACAGCAAGTAACGCCGGTCTTCCGGGGAGGCGGAGCGCATGTAATCGATGGCCCGCTCGCTGTAGAGCTTCATCGCCATCAGCCGCGCGTACGAGTCGGTCAGCAGTGACTGCACCTGCGGGAACTCGGTCACCTTGTGCCCGAACAGGATTCGGTTCTCGGCGTGCGTCACGGCCTCGTAGTAGGCGTGCTCGCAGGCGCCGACGGCACCGAAGCCGAGATTGAACTTGCCGACGTTGACGGTGTTCATCGCCGCGTGGAAGGCCGCTTCACCGCGATGCAGGATGTCTTCTTCGGCAACGGGGTAGTTCTCCAGATCGAAGGCCGCCACGTACATCTGGCTGTCCACGACATTGCCGCGCAGGTGGTAGTTCTCGTGCTGGCTGTCCGCCAGGAAGAACAGGTAGCCCTCGTAATCCTGCTGTGTCGGTTTGCTTTCCAGTGCCTTCGAGCTGTCGATGATCGGCTTGTCGGAGCGCCGGCCGAAAACCGAGACCAGCGCGGCCTGATTGCCGTTGCCGATGTAGTGCTTGGCGCCGGTGGCCAGGTAGCCGCCGCCGGGCTGCGGCGCGACCATCATGTCGGTGGAGTAGACGTCAGCGCCGTGCTCCTTCTCGGACAGGCCGAAGGCGAAGATCTCGCCGGAGGCCAGCAGGGCGGCGGCGCGTCGCTTGGCCGCCGCGTTGTCGCTCTGCCAGATCGGGCCGAGGCCGAGAATGCTGACCTGCCAGACGTACCAGTACTGCATGGAGTAGAAGCCGAGGATCTTGCTCATCATCGCGATCCGCGCGGTGTCCCAGCGCTTGTTCGGATCGCCGTCCGCCTCGGCCGCCGGTGTGAGGAAAGTCGCGAAGACCGCCTCGCGCTTCACGAAATCGAGGAACTCCGCGTACCAGACCCGATCCCGATCCTCCTGCTTGAGCACCGCTTTGCCGCGGGTCTCGAACCAATCGACGGTCGCGCGCAGCAACCGGCGGGTCTCGGCGTCGAACTCGGTGAATTCGCAGGTCTTCGGGTTGAACAGGGTTTCGGTCATCGCTGACTCCTCGGCTGTGGCATAGCGCTCGCACCCGCGTGCAGGTCGCTCGACAAAGACAGTCGGCACTAGCCTACCGACTTCATGCACGACTGTAGCATTAACATTCACTTGTGTAGGAAGTTGATCTACAGGCGCGGGACCAGCGAGAACTCCGCAACATGCGCTGCTATGTTGTGCTCATGGGTAGCGATTCGGCCGTGCGACCGCGGCAGCGAGCGCCGCACCTCGGCCCGGAACGCCGCCGTCCGCAGGTGCTCGACACCGCGCTGGCCATCGCCGTGGAGCACGGCATCGCGGCGATCACCATGGCCGCCATCGCCGAACGGATGAACGTGACCCGGCCGGTGGTCTACGCCTGCTTCGCCGACCGCGTCGAACTGATCGAAGCGCTGATCCAGCGCGAAGAGAGCTACCTGGTCGACGACCTGCTCGGCGTGATGCGCCGCCGCGACGTGGACGCGGGCGAAACCGTGTTCATCGAGGGCTTCCGCGCACTGCTGGAGAAGGCCGCCGCGCGGCCCGACGCCTGGCGCCTGCTGTACGGCAATCCCGATCCGGCCGTTGCGGATTCGTTCGGCCGCGGGCGTGCCCTCGCCATCGAACGCTGCAGCACCCTGCTGCGCCCGACCCTGCGCGCCTGGGGCACCGAAGACGCCGAACGCAAGCTGCCGGTACTGGTGGAGCTGTGGGTGTCGGCCGGTGAAGGCGCGGTGCGCACACTGCTGGCCGGCGAGGGCGGCTGGACGGCGCAGGATCTCGGCGCCTTCGTCGGCGCAGCGGTCTACCGCGCCCTGCGTCACGCCTGACAAATTGCCAGCAACTTTCTGAACAGCTAGGCGAAATGCCTCCCGATCCCCCGATGTTCCGGCAGAATCCGCGCTGACGGGGGCGGATTCCGCCACTGCGCCCGCGCGCCCATCACTACGATGGGGACCAGTTGAACCAGACCACAAGCCAGGCAGGAGGTGCGGTCATGGCGTTCTATCGACAAGTAGGAGCGGTGCCGCCGAAACGGCATACGCAACATCGGGACGAGCAGGGGCAGCTCTATTACGAAGAGCTGATGGGCGAGGAGGGTTTCTCCGGCGATTCCTCGCTGCTGTACCACCGTGGGCTGCCGCCCGCGATCGTCGACTCGACGGTGTGGGAGCTGCCCGATCAGTCCACCACCCCGAATCATCCACTGCGGCACCGGCATCTGCGGTTGCCCGAGTTGTTCCCCGACGACACCCCGGCCAGGACCGACGCGGTGACCGGACGACGGCTGCTGCTCGGCAACGCCGATGTGCGCATCTCCTATGTCGTGGCGAAGGGCAGCTCACCGCTGTACCGCAACGCGATCGGCGACGAGCTGGTCTACGTGGAATCCGGTGCCGCGGTAGTCGAAACGGTCTTCGGCCCGTTGCCCGCGCGCCAGGGCGACCAGGTGCTCATCCCGCGCGCGACCACCCACCGCTGGCTGCCGACCGGTCCGGAACCCTTGCGCGCGTATGTGATCGAGGCTTCGAGCCACATCACCCCGCCGAAGCGGTACCTGTCGAAGTTCGGCCAGTTGCTCGAGCACGCGCCCTACTGCGAGCGCGACCTGCACGGCCCGGCGGAGATCCTGACCGCGACCGGCACCGACGTGGAGGTGCTGGTCAAGCACCGCCCCGGCGGCAAGGTCGTCGGTACCCGGCTGCTGTACGCCACCCACCCGTTCGACGTGGTCGGCTGGGACGGCTGCCTGTATCCGATCACCTTCAACATCAGCGATTTCGAACCGATCACCGGCCGCATCCACCAGCCGCCGCCGGCGCATCAAGCCTTCGAGGGGATCAACTTCGTGGTCTGCAATTTCGTGCCGCGCAAGGTGGACTATCACCCGCTGTCCATCCCGGTGCCGTACTACCACTCCAACGTCGACTCCGACGAGATCATGTTCTACTGCGGCGGAAACTACGAGGCGCGCAAGGGATCCGGCATCGCGCAGGGTTCGGTGTCGGTGCATCCCGGCGGCTACGCGCACGGCCCGCAGCCCGGCGCCTACGAGCGCAGCATCGGACTCGACTACTTCGACGAACTCGCGGTCATGGTCGACACCTTCCGGCCGCTGGAACTCGGCGAAGGCGCCCTCGCCTGCGAAGACCCGGCGTACGCGTGGACCTGGTCCGGACGGGGGCCCGCGTGAAGACTCGCGTCGAAGTACCCGACGATTCCCTTTTCGGTGCGGACAACCTGCCCTACGGGGTGTTCGCCCCGGACGGCCAGAACTACCGCGTCGGCACACGTTTGGGCGACTCGGTCATCGATCTCGCTGCGGCACTGGGCGATCCGGAGTTCGCCGAACCGAGCCTGGCCGCCCTCATGGCGCGGGGTCCGGACCATTGGCGTGCGGTGCGCGAACGCATCCGCGAACTGGTCGGCAATGAAATCGACAGCGCCGCAGTACATGCGGTGTCCGAGGTAAACCTCGGACTGCCGGTGGCGATCGGCGACTACGTCGACTTCTACGCCAGCATCGACCACGCGACGAACCTCGGCCGCCTGTTCCGGCCGGACAGCGAACCGCTGCTGCCGAATTGGCGGCATCTGCCGGTCGGCTACCACGGGCGGGCAGGCACCGTGGTGGTGTCCGGCACCGAGGTGATCCGTCCGTCCGGCCAGCGCCGGACCGATTCGGGCACACCGGATTTCGGTCCGTCCCGGCGCCTGGACATCGAGGCCGAGCTCGGCTTCCTGGTCGGTGTCGGTTCCGAACTCGGCGATCCGATCGAGACCGGCGAGTTCGCCGAGCGGGTGTTCGGCGTCGCACTGGTCAACGACTGGTCCGCCCGCGATATCCAGGCGTGGGAGTACCAGCCGCTCGGCCCCTTCCTCGGCAAGTCCTTCGCGACCTCGATCGCGCCCTGGGTCACGCCGCTGGCCGCGCTGCAATCCGCTCGGGTATCGACACCCGAGCAATCCCCCGAACCCCTGCCCTACCTGCGAGAAAAGGAGCCGTGGGGGCTCGACATCGACTTGACGGTGTCCTGGAACGGGGAGGTGGTCGCGCACCCGCCGTTCTCCCGGATGTACTGGTCGCCCGCGCAGATGCTGGCCCACCTCACCGCGAACGGCGCCGCCACCCGCACCGGCGACCTCTACGCCTCCGGCACCATCTCCGGCCCGGAGCCCGACCAGCGCGGGTCCTTCATCGAACTCTCCTGGGGCGGTAGCGAACCCGTGCTGGTGAACGGTCAGCAGCGCACCTTCCTGGAGGACGGCGACGAGGTGGTCATCACCGCGTCCGCACCGGGCCCCGAGGGCAGGCGCATCGGTCTCGGCGAGGTCAGGGGGCGGATCCGGCCCGCACACCGCCGCGACTGACCCCGGAATCGAGGGCTACGCGCGACAGTTTCCGGCGGGTACCGTGCCCAGGCGGAGGAGGCGCCGCCGGGAAGTGGGAGAAGGATCTATGAAACGTTCACTCGCTGGTGCCGTCCTCGTCGGCGCGCTGCTCATCCCCGGTCAGTTCGTCGGCGTCGCGTCGGCTTCCGCCGCGCCCACCGCGGCCGTGGTCGCCGATTCCGGATCGGGGGCGGGCTCCTCGCAGCTCGGTTGCACGTCCAACACCAACCCGACCTGCCCGGGTTGGGTCAAGGCGCTGACCGAACTGCTCACCGCGATCTCGACAGGTTCGGCGAAGGGCGGCAAGTAACGCCGCGGCAGAACCACGAAGCGGGGCGGTCCGAGCTATCGGACCGCCCCGCTTCGTGCTTGTAAACTATTGTCCCGCAACAGCTCCGCGTCCGGCATTGACCACGGTGACGAACCGGATCAGGTCCTCGGTGAGGGTGTCGACGCCGTCCGGGGCGCCGCCGTCGTCGTGATGGTGCAGCCAGTCCGCGACGAGTTCGAACATGCCGCCGATGGTGGCCAGCGCCAAGGCCAGTCGCGCCCGCTGCACGCCGGCATCGCTGGCCGGTTCGCCGCTCCACACCCGGTCCAGGAAGGCTGCCGACCAACGCCGGTTGCTGCGCCGCATCCGCTCCACCGCGGGCGAGATGCCGCCCGCCTCACCGAAAGTCACCTTGGCCAGGCGCGGGTCGTCGGCAATGGCGTGCACGAACGCCTCGATCACCGGCACGGCGCGCTCCGGCCAGGCCAAGTCGGCGGCCGCGGCGGCGCCGGCGATCACCCGTTGCTGGATCTGCGCGGTGAGTTGTTCGAGCAGTGCGATGTAGCACGCTTCCTTGCTATCGAAATGGTCGTAGAACCCCTTGGTTCCGACATACGCGCGCTGGCAGATCTGCTCGATCGATGTTCCCGAATAGCTGTGCTCGGCAAACAGTTCGGTGGCCGCGTCGAGCAATTGATTGCGCCGCTGTGCGCTGCGCTGTTCGGCGTCGAGTCCACGGATCCGGCGGCGAGCCGGCCCCTCGGCAGGCCGCGCGGCGGATTTGCTGCGGGTCATACCTCGACCATAGCTCGATGCGCTTTAGAAAGAGTTCTTGTTGATAACAGGCTCTCATGTTGTAATCGCTGTCACATGATGAGGAAGGACGCACACGTGTCAGTGATCACAGGGGATCGGACCGACCGTATCCACCGGTCGGGGCGCACGGTAGCCGCGCTGGTGACCATGGCATTCGCCATGGCCGCCGTGCTGCTCGCGGGCGCAGTCACTCCCACGCAGGCCGCCGCAATCCCACTCCCGCACGAGGATTCGTTCTACCAACCGCCCGAAGGCTTCGAAGCCCAGGAGCCTGGCGCCATTCTCCGATCCCGCGAGGTACGTCTCGCGGCGCTGACCGTTCTTCCGGTGAATGTGCGGGCCTGGCAATTGCTTTATCGCACTACGGATCTGAACGAACAACCCACCGCCGCCGTGACCACGGTGGTGCTCCCCGCGCTGGCCGATCCGAATCGCTCCCGGCCACTGGTATCGCTGCAGTTCTACTACGACAGCGCCAATCTGGACTGCTCGCCGTCGTTCGTCTTGCAGCAGGGCGCGGGGCTGGCCGGACTCGAAGGCATCCATTCACAGAGCGAACTGCTCGGGCTGGCCGCGTTGATCAGCCAAGGCTGGGCGGTCTCCATCCCGGACTACGAGGGTGTCAACGGCCACCTCACCGTGCCCAAGGAGCCGGGTTACATGACGCTCGACGGCGTCCGTGCCGCCGAACGTTTCGAGCCGCTGGGGCTGGACGGAGCAAACACCCCCGTCGCGTTCTGGGGCTACTCGGGCGGCGGTATGGGCTCGGGTTGGGCGGCCGAAATGCAGCCGACTTACGCACCCGAACTGAACGTGAAAGGTATTGCGCTCGGGGCTCCTACGTCGGATGTGGTGTCGCTGCTGCATGTGAACGGCTCGATGTTCTCCTCATTGATCGGCATCGGCATTTCCTCACTGCGCAAGGCCTATCCGAAGTTCCGGGAGGCCTCCGATCGGTATCTGAAGCCGGAGGGCCGGGCGCTGATGGACCAGACCGAGCGCCAATGCCTGCCGCGCAACGCGCTCACCCAGATGTTCGTCGACTACGGGCGGTTGCTGACCATTCCGATTCCGGAATTCCTCGCGGTGCCCGAGATCAAGGAAGTCTTCGACTCGACGGTGCTCGGCCGCAACATCCCTACCGCGCCGATCTTCCTCTACCAAGGTGTGTTCGACGAGGCGGTGCCGGTATGGACGAATGACCGGCTGTCCCAGCAGTGGTGTGCCGGTGGCGCATCGGTGATCTACAAGCGCGACCATCTCAGCGAGCATTTGAGCCTGCCGTCGCTCGGCATGGCCGACACGCTCAATTGGCTGAAGGCGCGGCTCGCGCCGAACGCGCCCGATCAATTCGGCTGCCGAACCGAGAATGTCGTGTCCATGCTGGCCGATTTCAACGCGCTGCTGACGCAGATCGAGATCAACCTGAACGCCACCTTCGGCGCGCTGGGATTCCCGATCGGCCCTCGCGAGCGTTAGTAAGAACGTGCGAAGCCTGCCCTCGACCGGAACCCACCGGTCGAGGGCAGGCTTTTCTCGTTCCACCGCGATGAATTCCGGTCGCCCATCCCGTCTGCACAGATATCTATCAACTCCGGCCGGGAGGACCATCATGCAGAAGATCGTCACCAACCTCTGGTACGACACCCAGGCAGAAGAAGCCGCCGAGTTCTACTGTTCGCTGTTCGCCGACTCGAAGATCACCCACGTCCAGTACCACACCGAGGCGACCAACCGTCCGACGGATCTGGCGATCACCGTCGACTTCGAACTCAACGGACAGCAGTTCACCGCCATCAACGGTGGCGGCGACTACAACTACACCCATGCCATGTCGCTGCTGGTCAACTGCGAAAGCCAGGACGAGGTCGACCGGCTGTGGGAGGCGCTGCTCGCCGACGGCGGCAAGGAGATCGAATGCGGCTGGCTCAACGACAAATACGGGGTGCCGTGGCAGATCTGGCCCGCCGAGGCCACCGAGCTGGTCACCGGCGACGATCGCGAAGCGGTGAACCGCGCCATGCAGGCCATGCTCGGGATGCGGAAGATCGTCCTGCAGCAGATGCGCGACGCCTACAACGGCAAGACCGACTGAGGTGGTACGGCCGGCGCCGGACCGATGCCACCGGCGCCGACCTGCGTCTTCCACCGATCACCTGACGGACGTTCAGGGTCAGCAGGTACTGTCGGGCTGGAAAATTTCACACGCCAACGGGGGCTCGCACCAGCGGGCTGAGAGGACGGCTAGGGCCGTCGACCGTATGAACCTGACCGGGTAATGCCGGCGTAGGGAGGAAAAATCATGGCATCTGTTGCGTCAAAAGACGGCTCCGAGACAGTCGACACTGTCACCACCGGACCCATCGAAGGCAGCGTCAAGCACTATCACGAGGTCGACGGGCTCCGCGTCCCGGTGCGTCGGGTGAACCTGACCAACGGTGAGCACTTCGACGTCTACGACACCTCAGGTCCGTACACCGACGACTCGGCGGAGATCGACCTGGAGTCGGGTCTGCCGAAACTCCGCGATACCTGGGCCAAGCCCGAGGTCGACGGGCCGCCGACCCAGCTCGCCTGGGCCAGGCGGGGCATCATCACCCCCGAGATGCGGTTCATCGCCGCCCGCGAGGGTGTCACCCCCGAGCTGGTCCGCGACGAGGTCGCCCTCGGTCGCGCGGTGATCCCGGCCAACCACAAGCACCCGGAGCTGGAGCCGACCATCATCGGCAAGAAGTTCCTGGTGAAGATCAATGCGAACATCGGCAACTCGGCCGTCTCGTCCTCCATCGCCGAGGAGGTGGAGAAGATGGTGTGGGCCACCCGCTGGGGCGCCGACACCATCATGGACCTGTCCACCGGCAAGAACATCCACGAGACCCGCGAGTGGATCCTGCGCAACTCCCCCGTGCCGGTCGGCACCGTGCCGATCTACCAGGCGCTGGAGAAGGTGAACGGCGATCCGACCAAGCTCACCTGGGAGATCTACCGCGACACCGTGATCGAGCAGTGCGAGCAGGGCGTGGACTACATGACCGTGCACGCGGGCGTGCTGCTGCGCTACGTGCCGCTGACCGCAAAGCGGGTCACCGGCATCGTCTCGCGCGGCGGATCCATCATGGCCGCATGGTGTTTGGCGCACCACCAGGAGTCGTTCCTGTACACCAACTTCGCCGAGCTGTGCGACATCCTGGCGAAGTACGACGTGACCTTCTCCCTCGGTGACGGCCTGCGCCCCGGCTCCATCGCCGACGCCAACGACGAGGCGCAGTTCGCCGAGCTGCGGACGCTGGGCGAGCTGACGAAGATCGCGAAATCCCATGGCGTGCAGGTGATGATCGAGGGCCCGGGGCACGTGCCGATGCACAAGATCGTGGAGAACGTGCGGCTGGAGGAGGAGCTGTGCGAGGAGGCGCCGTTCTACACCCTCGGCCCGCTCGCCACCGACATCGCACCCGCCTACGACCACATCACCTCGGCGATCGGCGCCGCGATCATCGCGCAGGCGGGCACGGCCATGCTCTGCTACGTGACCCCGAAGGAACATCTCGGGCTGCCCAACCGCGACGACGTCAAGGTCGGCGTGATCACCTACAAGATCGCCGCGCACGCCGCCGACCTGGCCAAGGGGCACCCGCACGCGCAGCAGCGCGACGACGAATTGTCCAAGGCGCGTTTCGAATTCCGCTGGCGCGATCAGTTCGCGCTGTCGCTGGATCCGGACACGGCCCGGGAGTACCACGACGAGACCATGCCCGCCGAGCCCGCCAAGACCGCGCACTTCTGCTCCATGTGCGGTCCGAAGTTCTGCTCGATGCGCATCTCCGCCGATGTCCGTGAGTACGCCGCGCGTAACCAGCTCACCGATGTCGAGGCGATCGAGGCCGGGATGGCGGCGAAGTCCGCGGAGTTCGTAGACAACGGTAACGCGGTCTACCTGCCCGTCGTTTCGTAGTCCTTCGACGGGTTCGCCTGTCCGGCAACGCATCCGGTTCCCGCACACCGCTTCAGGTGCGCGGGAACCGGTCGTTTCCGTCCCGTCGCATGATCGCCAGCAGTGCCTCGAGGTGATCGGCTGGGACGACTTCCATCCGGTCGCCGCTGCCGCGGATGGTCGCGGCGATGTCGACGGTGATTCGGTTGCGCCACCAGTAGATCGAGCGGCTGACCGGTCTCGACTCGGCTTCGCCCGCGACGAGCAGCTGGGCGAGCAGGCTGGTTCCGGCGAAGACGGTGGGGCCGGTGATCGGGTGCACGAGCAGGTGGGTGTGCCCCGGAATGACGAGCAGTGCGCCCCAGGGGCCGACGACCGGATAGTCGTCGAGCCAGCGCACGTGCGCCGTGACGAAATCCGAAGCACCGTAGAGCATTTGCATATCGACGTCGTCCATGCCGTCGATCTCGGCGGCCATCAGATCGAGCCCACCCTCCGCGCGGGTGTTGCGCTCGGCGATCTCGAACAGGTCGGATTCCTGTGCACCCCAACGCAATGCAGCCGCATAGGTCACCGGAATCATGATCTCACCGAAGTCGACCAGCACCCGCTGCAGCAGCCCCGGCGCGACCAATCGCCGCACATCATTGATCAACCCCTTCGTGCGCGCCGAGCAGAGCCGGGTCCGCAGCAGCGGCCGCACCGACTCCAGCCGCGCCATCTCGAGATGCCCCGCGGTCAGATCCGCGATCTGCATCTCCAGCCGATCCCCGACCAGCGCCGCCCACAGTTGCCGCGGCGCCCGAGCAACCCGACGCGCCAGCCGCGTACTCGGCAGCACGATCCGAACCCCCGCCGCACCACTGAGCACGAACTCCCCATCGGACTCCCCGCACCCGAACCCGTGCCGCAGCCCAACCTCACTGACCAGCAGTTTCCACAATCCCGAGGACGACTCCCGCATGACCCCTCGCTCTCGGCCGATACCCACCTTCCTCTAGTGTATCGAACATACGTTCGAAACTGGAGTGATGTGGGGATCCGGGGGCTAGGGCAACGGTGGCTTGTCTTTGTGGTAACTCGTCTGCGCCTGGATGTCGATGGCGATCTGTAGCAGGTGTGCGTCGCTGTAGGGCGGGCCCATCAGTTGCACGCCTACCGGCAGCTGGGTGACGGGGCTGCGTTCGCCCGGAATAGCGACCGCGGGCAATCCGCAGAAGTTGGCATCGTTGGTCTGTGGCGACATCGCCATACCCGCTTGCGGACCGTAGTCGCCGAATGGTGGCCGGTCGACGAGCTCGGTGCCGAGTACCGGTAGCAATACGGCGTCGAGTTTCTGTTCTTTCAGCAAGGCCAGCCACCGGCTCTGCCTGTGGGTTCGCTCGCGCAGGAGTTGCATATACCCGGTCGATTTCGGTTCGTTCGCCAGGAAGTAGTCGAACGTTTCGTTGAGGTACCGGGTGTATCGATCTTTCTCGGCGGGCCACCATTGTCCGTGGTAGGCCGCTATTTCGACGCCTTGGGCGACCACCATGTCCAAGTAATCCATCGGTGCCGGCGTGTCGACCTCGATCACCTCGGCGCCGAGTCGGCGCAGCGTGGACTTCATGGATTCGTAGCCGGCGGCGACGCCCGGATCAAGTTTCGGCGCCACCGCCGGAACACCGAGGCGAGTGCCGGTGAGTCCACCCGGACGAGGCCCGGTCGGAAACGAGATCGGCCAATCGGCGAACCCGTTCGTGCGTGGATCGAGCGGATCGAACCCCGCGATGACGGTCAGCAGTGCGCTCAGGTCGGCGGCACTGCGCGCCATCGGGCCGATATTGTCGAAGCTCCACGCCACCGGAATGGTGCCGTACACCGACGCCAGCCCTGCGGTCGGTTTGATGCTGCAGACATTGCAGGCCGAGGCCGGGATACGCAGGCTCCCGGCGGTGTCGGTCCCGAAGGCAGCCGAGGTGAAACGAGCCGCCAAGGCCGCGGCCGGACCGCCCGAGGAACCGCCGGGCACCTTGCCGTAGTTCCACGGATTCGCCGTCTGCTCGGTCAATGAACCGATTGCCGCCTGATGAGTTTGCACATGACCGAGCAGCGGCATGCCCGCTGCCTTCAAGCGAACCCACGTCGTCGAATCCCCGACCGCGATATTCGCACCGAGCAGGGACGGCAGGCCGACCGTCAATGGCTTGCCTGCCACCGCGAACACATCCTTGAGCGCGACCGGAATGCCGCAGAGCAGCGGCGTATCCGTACCCTGCCGACGCCGGCGCGCGTCGGCGTCCTGGGCCGCGGCGATCGCCTCGTCGGAATATCGGTGGACGAACGCATTGATCGCCGGATCCTTGGCATCGGCGTGCTCGATCAGCGATTTCGTCAACGCCTCGCTCGTGATCGCACCCGCGCACAACAAAGCCGCAGACTCCAGCACACCCAGCTCGGTCAAATTGCCGGTATCGATCGTGCGGTGATCCGGCAGCGACTGTGGATACGTGCGCGGAGTCACCGACGGCCGCGGCGCCTGCTGGACCGAGAACGGCGGTGTGGCATCTGTATTGGTCGGGTCGGGGTGGGAACCGGACTCTGGATACGTGAACTCGGGCGAGCCACCATCCGGCTCAGCCTCGGTTCCGGCCGCGTCATCCCTGCCGACCATGACCGCTGCGGCAGCACTCGCCACCGCTACGGCGGATCCGAAGCCCAATAATCCAAGGACATTTCGTCGCTCCAAGCGAACCCCATCTCGAGTGTCGCGGAAATTTGTGGTGTACAGCTCTTCTCGCCGACTGCAGAATTCGCATTCCTACCGCGGTGGGAGCGGCGCAGTCCGGCGGATCGTGCGGAGGCGGCGGCGTTCCAACAGATATCCCAGCGCAACCACGGCGATCATCACGGGAACGATGGTGCGCAGGTCGATCGGCATGCCGAACAGGTGCGGTACATCGGCAGCGAACTGTGCGTCACGGTGCGACGCACCCGGAAAAAGAAAGGCACAGGCCGCACCGGCCCACCAGACACCGGCGAACAACGCACCCGCCGCCAGTCGCTCCTGCCCATAGCCGGGGCGCCATAGATAGATCAGTGCCAGGCCACCCAGGATGGTGGCCAGCGAGATCGTAATAGCGTCATGAAATTTGGCATGCGCGGTGAAAGCGGGATTGAAAATGTGCGTCGAGTTGTAGTCGTCGTACCACTGCAGAACGGCGTTGCCGACAGCGGCTATAGAGAGAAGCCACCGACCCGCCATTGTCTTCGGTGGCCTGAAGCGCGGTGATCCGCCCATGAACCTATTCAATGGCAATCCATAACTTCCGCGTTCGCGCCACGCCGAAGCGGCCGCCGTCACACGGTTCCACGCAAGTCAGCGGTCTTCACGTTTGACCCTGACGTTGCGTGAGGCTTGACGATGCACTCATGACCGATACGTTTTCCGCATTCGATATCAGCCCCGTTCCCGATCCCGCAGTCGACGCCGAGCCTGCGGAGCTCTACCGCGGCATCTACGCGATGCCGATGTTCGTCACGGTGCCGACGGCGGATCTCGCCGGGTCGGTGGATTTCTGGGTTCGCGGTCTCGGGTTCTTCGATCTGTTCACGGCGCCGGGGCAGGTTACGCATCTGCGCCGCTGGGCATTTCAGGATGTTTTGCTCGTGCCGGGTGAGCGGCCTGCCGATGCGTCGGCGGTGAGCGTGAGTTTCGCGTGTGTGCTGAGCCAGCTCGAACAGATTGCGAACGCGTGTGAGCAGTTGCGGCCGGGCTGTACGACGGGGCCGCGGGAGATGCCGTGGAACTCGGTGGAGCTGGAGGTGGTCACGCCGGAGAACGTCCGGGTGATCATGACGGCGGCCCGGCCGTACGATCCGAACGGCGCGGCAGCCGAGTACCTGCGGGACATGGGTATCCCGGCGCCCGAGCAGTGACCGGCGTCGGGGCTGACACACTGGACGGTGTGACGAATCGCCCCTTCGCCGAGGCAGCGACAGGTGCCGGCCGCACGGTCGGCGCCGTCGCCGCGCTGGTAGGTGTCACCGTCCGGACGCTGCACCACTGGGATGCGATCGGGCTCGTCTGCCCCTCCGAGCGCAGCTACGCGGGCTACCGGCTCTACACCGCCGAGGACATCGCCCGGATCCATCGGGTGCTGGTCTATCGCGAGCTCGGGGTACCGCTGAACGAGGTCGGGGCCTTGCTGGACGCACCGGCAACCGATGCGGCGGCAGCACTGCGCAAGCAGCGCAACCAGGTTCGCGAGCGCGTCGCCCGGCTGCAACAGATGGGCGACGCGCTGGATCGCCTGATCGAAGCGAGGGAGTCCGGCATCCTGCTGCCCGCCGAAGAACAGGTGGCGATCTTCGGTCAGCACTGGCAACCCGCTTGGGCAGGCGAAGCACGCGAGCAGTGGGGTGACACCGCCCAGTGGGCGCAGTTCGCCGAACGTGCCGCGGATCGGACCGCCGAGCAGTGGCAGCAGATCGCCGAGAGCGTCGAGGCGCTCAACGCGGACCTGGCCGCCGCGTATCGCGCCGGGACGGCGCCGGGCAGCGACCTGGCCAACGCGCTGGCCGAGCGGCACCGAGCCTCGATCGGCGTCTACTTCGACTGCACCCACTCGATGCAGGTCTGCTTGGGCCGCAGGCACACTGCCGACCCGGGCTTCACCGCGTTCTACGACGCGATCGAGCCCGGCTTGACCGTCTGGCTGCGCGACATCATCGACGCCAACGCCCGCGCCAACGGCATCGACCCCGAAACGGCGACCTGGACCTGACCCGAGCACGTACACATCCGTCGGGGTAACTCGACGAGCTAGTGCGAACCGGTTACCCGGAAACCTTTGGGCACCAACCGAACCGCGAGCACCGCGACAACGGCGACGATGGCGGCGGAGACGTACGCGGTGGTGGTGAGCGCCGCGTCGAACGCGTGCCGGGCGGCGGCGAGGACCTGTTCGCGGGTCGCGGAGTCCAGCCGGCCCGCCACCTCCACCGCACCGCCGATGGATTCCCTTGCCGTGTCGAGGTTTTCGCCCCGCAACGGCAGGTCGACCATATTCTCGGTGAAGACGCGCCCATGGATGCTGCCGAGCAGTGCGACGCCGAGCCCGATGCCCAGTTCGTAGTTGGTTTCCGACACCGCACCGGCCTGCCCGGCGCGTTCGGGCGGCACCGCCGAGATCAGGACGGCGGCGGCCGCGGTGATCGCCAGGCCGTCACCGAGGCCGAAGGACGCGAGTACCAGTGCGACAACGGGATACGTGGTCGGCTCGGGACTCAGCGCGAGTCCGAGGAAGCCGAGTGCCAGCGCGCCGAGTCCGATGGCGAGCACGGCTCGAACGCCGATGTGCTGCATCAACCACGGCGTCGCCAGCGACGCGACCAGCAGCGTCAAGGCCGAGGGCAAGGTGCGCAGCCCCGCCTCGGACGGCGAGTAGCCGTGCACGTACTGCAACCACAGCGAGATCAGGAACAGCGCGGCGCCGATCGCGAGCATGGCGAGCAGCGTGGCGAGGGCGGCGGCCGAGAAGGCGCCGTTGCGGAACAACCGCACGTCGAGCAGCGGATCGGCGGCGCGGAGCTGGCGGCGCGCGAACCAGGCGAGCAGCAGCACGCCGAGCACCAGGATCACCCAGTCCACCGGGTCGGGTGTGCCCTTGGCGACATGCTTGATCCCCCAGGCCAATCCGACGATGCCCGCGATGGACAATACGGCGGCCAGCCAATCCAGCGAACCCGCTTGTGGCGCACGATATTCCGGCAGCAGCCAGGCGCCGACCAGCACCGTGAGCACGACCACCGGCACGTTCAACCAGAACGCCGACGCCCAGCCGAACTGCTCGACCACCACGCCGCCGACGAGCGGGCCGATGGTCGCGCCCGCACCGGCCACCGCGGCCCAGATGCCGATGGCGAGGGTGCGCTCGCGCGCGTCGGTGAAGATGTTGCGGATCAGCGACAGCGTCGACGGCATCACCATCGCGCCGCCGATGGCGAGGAGCACCCGTCCGGCTATCAACTGCCACGAGCTCTGCGACGTCGCCGCCACCACCGAGGCCACGCCGAAGAGCACGAACCCTGCCAGGAAGAGCAGCTTTCGACCGACCCGGTCACCGACCGCACCCGTGGTGATCAGCAGACCGCCGAGCACCAGTCCGTAGACGTCGATGATCCACAGCTGCTCGAGCTGTCCCACCTGCAGATCGGCGATCAGCGAGGGCAGCGCGACATTCAGAATGGTGGCGTCCATCGCCACCAGCAGCAGGCTGGCGCACAGCACGGCCAGCATCACCCAGCGGGTACCGCCCACCGCTGACCCCGCGGCATTCGTCTCCGGCACGCTCGCAGCCATCCTGCCTCCTCGCTCACCCCCGACCCAGCATTCACCGCGTGACAGCAAACACCAAGTAACCGGGCCGCCGGTGCTATCGGAGGGACTGGTCGATCAGCAGGCGGGCGGCACGATCGGTGCGGTCCACGTCGCCGGTGATCACGCGATCTTGGAGGATGCCGCGCAAGCCCGAAACAAGCAGTGTCGCTACGAGTTCCGGATCGTCGACGCAGGACAGGCCGCGCAGGCCCGCGGCGAGCGCCTCGATGAAGGTCGCGATGGCGGTCTCGGCGTACTCGGCATACGGGCTGTGCGCCGCACACGCGGCACCGAGGACCTGCAGCATCACCCGGACGCTGGTGCGGCCGTCGCCGGAGGTGTTCGCCCGCCAGAACTCCCACAGTTGCGTGCGCAGCTCGGCGGCATCGGCGACCTGCGCGAAGAGCGCCGTGAGGTCGGGGCGCTGGGTGGCCAGCGCCTGGACCAGCAGCTCCTCCTTGGTGGTGAAGTAGTAGATCAGCATCCGCGAGCTGGTGCCGAGGGCGGCGGCGAGCGGGCGCAGCGACAGGTCGAGGAGGCCGTGGTCGGCGATGTAGCGCACGACTGCATCGAGCAGCTCGGCGCGTTTGGCGTGGTCGAGGGGGCGGGCCATGAGTTGACTGTAGCGATTGGTACAGGTATCCATGTCATCGTGACTGTAACAATCGCTTCAGAAACTCGGGAGTCCGTGGTCGTCACCGGCTACGCGGCCACCACGTCGCTGGCCGAGGACATGGATACGACCTGGTCGGAGCTGCTGCTCGGGCACAGCGGCATCGGCGTGCTCGGCGCGGACTTCGTCGCCGAGTACGACCTGCCGGTGCGGATCGGCGGGCAGCTGAAGTCGCATCCGGGCGAGCAGCTGACGCGGATCGAACAGCGGCGGTTGTCCTACATCGAACAGCTGGCACTCGTGCTCGGCCGGGCGGTCTGGCAGCGGGCAGGCGCCCCGGAGGTGGACGGCGAACGGCTCGCCGTCTCCATCGGCACCGGGCTCGGCGGCGGGGACGCGTTGATCAACGCGGTCGACGCGATGCGAGCAGGCGGCTACCGGAAGGTGTCGCCGATGTCGGTGCCGATGGTGATGCCGAACGGGCCCGCGGCCACCATCGGGCTCGAAATCGGCGCCAAGGCAGGCATTTTCACGCCGGTGTCCGCGTGCTCGTCCGGCTCCGAGGCGATCGCGCAGGCTTGGCGGCTGATCAGCACCGGCGAAGCCGATGTGGTGGTGACCGGCGGCGTCGAGGGCCACATCGACGCGGTGCCCATCGCGAGTTTCGCGATGATGCGGGCGATGAGCACCCGCAACGACGAACCCGAGCGGGCGTCGCGGCCGTTCGACCGGGACCGGGACGGCTTCGTCTTCGGCGAGGCGGGTGCGCTGCTGGTGCTCGAATCCGAGCGGCACGCGCGGGCCCGTGGCGCCGAGATGCACGGCCGGGTGCTCGGCGCGGGCATCACCTCCGACGCCTATCACATCGTCGCCTCGGAACCGGCGGGCATCGGCGCGGCCCGGGCCATGCGCAAGGCGATACACACTGCAGGGCTACAGGTTTCGGATATTCAGCACATCAATGCCCACGCGACCTCCACCTCGATCGGTGATGCGTCGGAGGCCAACGCGATCGCCGCCGTCGCACCGGATGCGTCGGTCTACGCACCCAAATCCGCACTGGGACATTCGATCGGCGCGGTAGGCGCGCTCGAATCCCTCGTCACCATGCTGACGCTGCGCGACCAAATCATCCCGCCCACACTGAATCTCGACAACCGCGATCCGGCGATCGACCTGGATATCGTCAGCGGCGCAGCACGCAAGCAGCGCATGGACTACGCCCTGAACAACTCGTTCGGCTTCGGCGGGCACAACGTGGCATTGGCGTTCGGCCGGGTCTGAGTTCGCGATACTCGAACTGTCAGCGCCCGAGAATGGCGGTCGCGGTCAGGGACGCCGCTCCCACCGCCATGCGAACTCGCCGGCCTTGGGCGGGGGGCCGGGCAGATCACCGTCCACGGACAGGCCCGCCACCAGCATGGCGAGCACCCGGCGGCGCAGCTGTGCGGTGCGGTCCGGATCGGGCATGGAGATGGCGGCACACGATTCCAGGATCAGCCCGAGATCCTCGGCGGTGACGCCGGGCCGCAGTTTGCCGGTGGCCTGCGCGCGTCGCACGATCTCGGTGTTCGCCTCGGCGGAGTGCATCACGTCGGGCAGGAACGACTCGTCCGGCGTGAAGGTGCCGGCCAGGTGCACCGTCAACGAGTGCACGTCGGCGTCGACGACTCGCTCCAGGAATTCGACCAGCGCCCGCCAGCCGTCCGAATCGGCCAGTGCCGCATCGGCTTCCACGTTGTAGCGGCGCAGCCCCTCGTGGCAGAGCGTGCGCAACAGGACTTCCTTGCTCGGGTAGCGCCGATACAGCGCGCTGATCCCCACCCCCGCCCGCTCGGCGACGGCGGCGATCGGGGCGGTGGCGTCGGCCAGAAACACCGACCGCGCGGCGTCCAGGATGAGCCCGTCGTTACGGGCCGCCTGCGCCTTGCGGCCGGGTAGGGCCTTCTGAGCTGGAGCATCTGGTGACTTCGGCATGATTTCAGCATAGCACTTGAACGGAATGATCCGTTCTGTTACGGTTCAAACAGAACGAAGCATTCCGTTTCAAAAGGAGTTCAGATGACCACCATCACCCCTTTCCGCATCGCCATCGACCAGGCCGAACTGGACGAGCTGCAGGCCCGGCTGGCCCGCACCCGCTGGGCCGACCAGATCCCCGGCTCGGGCGACACCTACGGGGTGAGCGTCGACCGGGTCCGCCACCTGGTGAACTACTGGCGCGACGGATTCGATTGGCGCAAGGTCGAGGAGACGCTGAACGCGTACCCGCAGTTCACCACCGAGATCGACGGCCAGAACATCCACTTCCTGCATGTGCGGTCCCAGCAGGACAGCGCCGAGGCGCTGCCGCTGATCCTGACCCACGGCTGGCCGGGAACGTTCGTCGAATTCCTCAATGTCATCGAGCCGCTGACTGCGGCCGGTCACGATCTGGTGATCCCCTCGGTGCCGGGGTACGGATTCTCCGGTCCGACAACGGAAGCCGGCTGGAACGACACCAGGATCGCGCAGGCCTGGGCCGAGCTGATGCGGCGCCTCGGGTACGACAAGTACGGCGCGGTCGGCAATGACGGCGGTGCGCAGATCTCCCCCGAGCTCGGCCGGGTCGATCCGGAACACGTTGTCGCCGTGCAGGTTTCCCAGGTCTACTCGTTCCCGACGGGCGACCCGGCCGAAATGGCCGACCTCACAGAGGACGAGGCGCAGTCCTTGGCGACCCTGGACTGGTTCGTCAAGAACAAGATGGGTTTCAACATCCTGCAGTCGCAGCAACCGCAGACCTTGGCGCACGCACTGATGGATTCGCCGGCCGGGCTCGTCGGCTGGAACAGCCAACTGCTCGGACCCGACCTCGACGACGACTTCGTGCTGACCAACATCGCGATCCACTGGCTCACCGGCACAGCGGGTTCCGCGATTCGGCACTACTTCGAGAAGTCCAAGGCAGACCAGCCGACCGGACCGACCTCGGTCCCACTGGCACTGTCGGGTTCCAACGGCGACTTCCACGGCATCCGCCGCTTCGCCGAGCGCGACTACAGCAACATCGTCTCGTGGCGGACCCACGACGTGTACACGCACTACCTGCACCACGTCGCACCCGAGCTGATGTCCACCGAGATCACCGAGTTCTTCGCGCAGTACCGCTGAGCGTCGCATCCACAGCCCACACCCGGCCGGGTGTGGGCTGTTTTGCGTCCGAGAACCCTGCCGAGCTGGGCAAATAAAAAGTTGTCGACAACTATTGAAACGGAATAATCCGTTCTGTTAGAGTTGGAACAGAACGAAGCATTCCGTTTCATAAGGAGAACGCCATGAGCACCATCAAGCCCTTCCGGATCGACGTCCCGCAGACCAAGCTCGACGATCTGGCGGACCGGCTGCGTCGTGCGCTGTGGCCGAGCGAACTGCCGGGTGTCGGCGACTCCTACGGCGTGCCCGGCGATCGGGTGCGTGCGCTCGCGCAGTACTGGCTGGAGCGCTACGACTGGCGGGCACTCGAGGCGAAGCTAAACTCCTACCCGCAGTTCACCACCGAGATCGACGGTGAGGACATTCACTTCCTGCACATCACCTCGTCGCGGCCGGACGCCGTTCCGGTGATCCTGACGCACGGCTGGCCGGGCTCGATCCTCGAATTCCTCGACGTCATTGCCCCGCTGACCGAGCCGGAGTCGGCCGATGTGCCCGCCTTCCACCTGGTGATCCCGTCGCTGCCCGGCTTCGGCTTCTCCGGCCCGACCCGCAGCACCGGCTGGAACCGCGTGCGCACCGCGAAGGCGTGGGTGGAGCTGATGGACCGGCTCGACTACCAGCGCTACGGCGCAATCGGCAACGACGCGGGTTCGATGATCGCGCCCGAGATGGCCAAGCTGGTGCCGAACAAGCTGATCGGCGTCCATGTGACGCAGCTGTTCTCGTTCCCGTCCGGCGATCCGTCCGAGTTCGAGGGCATGTCCGGGGAGGACATGGCCGCGCTGGGGCACCTGCAGTGGTTCCACGACAACAAGATGGCGTTCAACACCTTCCTCAGCCAGCAGCCGCAGACCGTGGCCTATGCGCTGACCGACTCACCGGTGGGCCTGCTCGGCTGGAACGCCCAGCTGATGGGCGAGTCGCTGGACCCCGATTTCATCATCGGCAATGTGGCGCTCTACTGGCTGACCGGCACCGCGAGCTCCTCCACCCGGTTCTACTACGAAGACGCACACGCCACCGAACAGCTGGACGGGCCGACCACCGTGCCGACCGCGCTGGCCATGTTCAAGGGCGACTTCCAGTCGATCCGCCGGTTCGCCGAGCGCGACCACAAGAACATCGTCCGCTGGAACTCCTACGATGCCGGGACCGCCCAGGGCGGCCCGAACGACGCGGCGGGTCACTATGCCGCGCACGAGGCGCCGGAGATCCTGGTCGGCGACATCCGGGAGTTCTTCGCCCAGCTCAGCTGAGCGCGATCACTCGCCGCACGGCCCGCACCCGACCGTCGGGAGCGGGCCGTCGGCATGTGCGAGCCGCCGAAGACTGTCTCTTATGCCATCGAGACTCACGGCCATGGTTCGTCTCACTCCGCGCTGTTGTACTTAGTTCACCACCAGCACAACGGCTTTCACCAAGGAGAGAAACACCATGAAAATCGCAGTCTTCGGAGCCACCAGCACGGTCGGTCGCCTGGTCGTCGCGCAAGCCATCGAGGAGGGTCACGAGGTGACCGCCTTCACCCGCAGCGCGGCAGGTATCGAGCAGCGGCACGAGCGGCTGCACATCGTGGAAGGTGATGTGCTGGACACGCATTCGGTCGAGCGCGCGGTCGTCGGGCAGGATGCGGTGCTCGTCTCGCTCGGCGCGGGCCGTAAGGGCGTGATCCGGGCCGAGGGCACCCGCGCGGTGCTCGAGGCCATGAATCGGACCGGGGTAAAGCGGTTGATCGTGCAGACCACCCTGGGCGTAGGCGAGAGCCGGGCCAACCTGAACTTCGTGTGGAAGTACCTGATGTTCGGGATGCTGCTGCGCCAGGCCTACGCCGACCACGTGCAGCAGGAGGCCTACGTCCGCGCCAGCGACCTGGACTGGACGATTGTGCGGCCCAGCGCCTTCACCGATGGCCCGCGCACCCGTGGCTTCCGGCGCGGCTTCCCCGCGGACGAGCGCGGGCTCTCGCTGAAGATATCCCGCGCCGACATCGCCGACTTCATGCTCGAGCAGCTGACCGACACCACCTACCTGCGGCAGGCCCCCGGCATCTCGAATTGAGTGGCCGGCCATGCCGCGGCGCGCCACGACCCACGCTCCGAACCCCGGTGCGTGGGTCACCTGAGCCGAAGACGCGCTGAGCCAACGACTCTCGACCTACGCGTGCTCGTGCAGTTCACCCCAGGCCGGGAACGGATCCGGGTAGCCGGCCCATTCGGCCGGCCCAGCGGCGAACTCCGCATCGGTGAGCAGTGCATCGTCGAGCAGGGCACGCACCTTGTCCCGATCGAGCTCGAGACCGATGAAGACAATCTCTTGTCCGGCAGGCACTTCCAACGCCGACCACCACGCGGCGGGCTCGAAGACGAGATTCGGCCCGGCCTGGGACCAGACGGCCGCCAGGGTGGCGCGGCTGGCGATCCAGCAGAAACCCTTGCTGCGCAACAGCCCACGCAGTTCACCGAGCGCCTCGGACAGCCGCAGCGGATGGAACGGCCGGTCGGCGGTGTAGGTGAGGCTGCGGATGCCGTACTCCTCGGTCTCCGGCGTGTGCCCGCCCGCCAGCTCCTCGTCCCAGCCTTCGGCTTCTGCCGCGACGACCGGGTTGTACCGGCCGGTGCCCAGCACGTCGCTCAACTCGACCACGCCATTGGTCGTGCGCAGCACGTGGGCGCGCGGATTGAGTTTGCGCACAGTCGCTTCCACCGCGCCCACTGCCGCGGCGCCGACCAGGTCGGTCTTGTTCACCAGCAGCACATCGGCGAACTCCACCTGATCCACCAGCAAGTCGGCGATGGTGCGGGCATCGCCCTCGCCCGCTTGCAGATTCCGCTCGGCCAGCGCCTGCCCGCGGGCCACCTCGGCGAGGAAGGTGGACGCGTCGACCACGGTCACCATGGTGTCCAGCCGCGCGATATCGCCGAGCTTGAACCCGTCCTCGAACTCCCAGTCGAAGGTGGCGGCCACCGGCATCGGCTCGGAGATGCCGGTCGACTCGATCACCAGCTGGTCGAACCGCCCCTCCCGCGCGAGCCTGCCCACCGCCTCGATCAAGTCCTCACGCAGCGTGCAGCAGATGCAGCCGTTGGTCAGCTCGACGAGCTTCTCCTCGGTGCGATCGAGGTGCCCCTGGCCGGCCACCAGCGCGGCGTCGATGTTGACCTCGCTCATGTCGTTGACGATGACCGCCACCCGGCGGCCCTCCCGGTTGGCGAGGATGTGGTTGAGCAGCGTCGTCTTGCCCGCGCCGAGGAAGCCGGACAGCACGGTGACGGGGAGCAGATCGGCGGGCGGTGAGGTGGTCATGCCTTAATGATAATGGTTTTCATTTACCGTCAGCAGACCGGGTCGCCGGTTGCGCGTGGCAACTCGGGCCGACGGTCGTAGGGTTTGTCTGGTGAAGCTGTTGCCATTGACCCCCGACGGGCAGACCCCCGTCCGGGTGCTCACCATCGCCGGGACCGACTCCGGCGGCGGCGCCGGAATCCAGGCCGACTCGCGCACCATGGCCCTGTGCGGCGTGCACGCCTGCGTGGCGGTCGCGGCGGTGACGGTGCAGAACTCGGTGGGGGTCAGCGACTTCCACGAGATCCCACCGCACATCGTGGCCGGCCAGGTCCGCACCGTGGCCACCGATATCGGGGTCGCCGCGGCCAAGACCGGCATGCTGGCTTCGACCGCCATCATCGAGGCCGTCGCGGCGGTCTGCCGGGAGGTGGGCATCGGCCGGGACGGGCAGATCCCGCTGGTGGTCGATCCGGTCGCGGCCTCCATGCACGGCGACCCGCTGCTGCACGAGGAGGCCCTGGATGCCGTCCGGCACACACTGATCCCGCTGGCGACGGTGGTGACGCCGAACCTCGATGAGGTCCGGCTGATCACCGGCATCGAGGTCACCGACGACGCGTCCGCCCGCTCGGCCGCCGAGGCACTGCACAAACTGGGTGCGCAGTGGGCGATCGTGAAGGGCGGGCACCTGCGCGCCTCGGAGTACAGCACCGACCTGCTCTTCGACGGCGCGCAGTTCCTTGAGTTCACCGCGCCGCGGATCGGCACCGGCAACGATCACGGCGGCGGCGACACCCTGGCCGCGGCGATCGCCTGCGCGCTGGCCAACGGGTATCCGGTGCCCGAGGCGGTGGAGTTCGCCAAGGAGTGGACCTACCGGTGCCTCGCCGCGTCGTACGACCTCGGCGCGGGGCACGGTCCGGTGTCACCGCTGTGGCGGTTGCACCACGACTGACATCGGGGCGACCCCCGGAAATTGGGGGGTGATCCAGCGCACCGGCAGCCCCTTAAGGGGGCGGTTCTTGTCGGTGGGTGCTGAGACAATAGAGGTGTCGCAAACGCGGTTGGCCTCGATGAAGCGGTCGACCAGAACAACGTCGTTCGGGTGGATGCGGCCAATGTTCCAGCGCCGGCCCGGCTATGCCGCGGTCGGCGAGGCAAGGCGCTATTCGCCGGAAAAGGCAAGGTGCAGTGGCAGATCAGTGTCGATGACGATGCCGTTGAGCCGGGCATTGGCCTCGGTGAGCGCGGCGATGGTCTCGGCAAGGTAGGCAACGAACTTCTCGATCGGCATCGGCTGCGCCTTCAACCGGTTCGCGCCGAGCCACCAGTCGGTGGCCGAACCGACCGCGCCGAAGATCGAGTAGATGACGAGCTCGACACTGTCCACCTCGACCGCGGTGTCGGCGACCAATTCGGCGAACAGATCAGCGGCCCGCTTCGCGGACTGCCGCGCCGATTGCAGCGCGCGTTCGGAATCGTCGGACTGCTGCGCGAAATGACTGTGCAGCATGAACCGGAACACGTTGGGGTGCTGCGACACCACCAGCGCGTACTCCGCGGCACCGCGGCGCACCAGCTCGCGCGCCGAATCGTTGGTCAGATCCACGCTCGACATCAGCTGCTCCCACAGCATGTCGCGGACCCGGTCGACGATGGCGTTGTACAGGTCGGTCTTGTCCTCGAAGTGCCGGTACAGCTTGGGTTTCGCCGCGCCGGCCTCCTTGGCGATATCGCCCATGCTGACTTCCGGGCCGAACTTGTCCAGCGCGCGGAACGCCGCGTCGACGAACTCCTCGCGCACCTTCAGCCGATGCTCCCGCCAGCGCTCCGTGCGTGCGTCGACGCGCTTGCGTGGCACCTCGTCTAGTTTTCGCCCGCTGCGCATCACAATTCCGGATGCTACCTGCTACCAGCGGTACCGATGACCGGGTCGCGCCGTTGACATCGGCTGAGGCGTGGGACACACTCGGGAAACTACCCAGAACCGGTGGTATCAGGTTCCGAACGCAGAGAGCCGGTGGGGACGATGACGTCCGCGATCCACACCCGAGTCCTCATTGTCGGCAGCGGTTTTTCCGGCCTCGGCATGGGCATCGCCCTCGACAAGGCGGGCATCGACGACTACCTCATCGTGGAGCAGGCCGCGGAGATCGGCGGCACCTGGCGCGACAACACCTATCCCGGCTGTGCCTGCGATGTGCCGACGCATCTGTATTCGTATTCCTTTGAGCCACGCACGACTTGGCGGCGGCTGTTCTCCGGGCAGCAGGAGATCTTCGACTATCTCAAGGACGTCGCCGACAAGTACCGGCTGCGGCCACACATCCGCTTCCGGCAGCACATGGCCCACGGGTTTTGGGACGAAAACGCGCGGCGCTGGCACGCGTTCAGCGCGGACGGTCAGGAATACGTCGCGCAGTTCCTCGTGTCCGCGGTTGGCGCGCTGCATATTCCGAGCATTCCGGAGTTCCGCGGCAGCGCGGACTTCACCGGTGCCACGTTCCACTCGGCGCAGTGGGATCACGAAGTCGACCTGACCGGCAAGCGGGTCGCGGTGATCGGGACAGGCGCCAGCGCAGTGCAATTCGTGCCCGAGATCATCGGCGAGGTGGCGGCGTTGACGGTTTTCCAGCGCACCGCGCCGTGGGTGATGCCGCGCGCGGACGTGGAGTTCTCCGAACGTTTCCGGCGTGCGCTCGGCCGGGTGCCCGGCCTGCGCTTCGCGCTGCGCAACGGAATCTATTGGGGCGCCGAGGTCGGCGGGTACGCGATGAACTGGCGGCCCGCGCTGCTGAAGGTGCTCGAGCGGGTCGGCAGGCGCCACATCGAGCGCCAGATCGCCGATCCGGCGCTGCGGGCCAAGGTAACACCGGACTATCGGGCGGGCTGTAAGCGGCTGCTCGGCTCGGACACCTACTATCCGGCGCTCGCCGATCCCAAGACCGAGCTGGTCACCGCACGCATCGACCATTTCACCGAGCACGGCATCGTCACCGCCGACGGTGTCGAGCGCCAGGCCGATGTGATCATCTACGGCACCGGCTTTCACGTGCTCAATTCGTACAAGAATCTGCCGATGGTCGGCCTGCGCGAGGTAGATCTGACCGAGCGCTGGGACCGGGAGGGCGTGCAGGCGCATCGCGGGATCACGGTCGCCGACATGCCGAACGCCTTCTTCCTGGTCGGACCGAACACCGGCCTGGGCCACAACTCGATGATCTTCATGATCGAGGCACAGATTCACTATGTGCTGCAGGCGATTCGGCGGGTACGCGAACAGGGCGCGGTCGCGTTGGTGCCGCGGCGGGCGGCGCAGGACCGCTTCAATGCCCGGCTGCAACAGGGGCTTTCCCGTTCGGTATGGAACACCGGCGGCTGCCAGAGCTGGTACCTGGACGAGCACGGGAACAATCGGACGCTGTGGTCCGGGTTCACCTGGCAGTACTGGCTGCAGACCAGGCGGCTCGACCCGGCGGAGTACGAGTTCATCGGTCCCGCACCGAGTTCCCCGACGCGGCGCACGGTCGTCCTGGAAGACATTCCGATCCAAACTTTTCCAACGCCCCACCGCAACGGTCGATCGACCCACCCGCCCCGTAACCCCGAGGACGTTCAATGAAGAACTTCACAGGCAAAGTCGCCGTGATCACGGGCGCGGGCTCCGGCATCGGCCGGGCGCTGGCACTGGCACTCGCCCGGCGCGGGGCTCGGCTGGCGCTGTCGGACATCAACACCGAATCGGTGGCCGACACCGCGGGACGCTGTGAAAAGCTCGGTGCGACAGCGGTTCCGTACGAGCTCGACGTCGCGCACCGGGCTGCGGTGTACGCGCACGCGGCGGCCGTGCGCGGCGAATTCGGGCGGGTGAACCTGGTCATCAACAACGCGGGCGTGGCCCTCGGCGCCGATGTCGAGGACATGACGTGGGACGACTTCGACTGGCTGATGAACATCAACTTCTGGGGCGTCGCGCACGGCACCAAGGCCTTCCTGCCCGACCTCATCGGCTCCGGCGACGGGCATATCGTCAATGTGTCCTCGGTGTTCGGGCTGGTCGGCGTGCCCACCCAAAGCGCCTATAACGCAGCGAAATTCGCGGTCCGCGGCTTCACCGAGGCGCTGCGGCAGGAGATGCGGATCGCCGGGCATCCGGTCGGTGTCACCTGCGTGCATCCGGGCGGCGTGAAGACGAATATCGCGGTGAGCGCCCGCGGTATCCCCGATGACGTGGACGTCGAGACGATCCGCCGCGGCTTCGACGCACTCACCCTGACCAGCCCGGATGCCGCCGCCAAAACCATTCTGCGCGGTGTCACCAAGAACAAGGCCCGCGTACTGATCGGGGCCGATGCCCGCGCCATCGACCTGATCCCCCGCCTGCTCGGCCCGGCCTACGAGGACCTCGGCGTCCCGCTGTACCGGGCGGGCAGGCGAACGGCGGCACGGTTCGGTATCGCCTTGTAGGACAAGGCGGTTAGCGACGCCGGGCCGTGCCGGAGCGAGGTGGCACCGGCGGCGGCGGAATCAGCAGCCCCGCGCTGGTGCGCGAGCCCGCCTGCTTGAGTCGTTCGTGCACCGGGGTGAGTTCGAAGCTGTGCACGCCGTCGAGGGTCGCCATCTTGGTGGTCACGTAGTGGTACAGATCGTCGGCGGTGTCCGCGGTCAGCACGGCAAAGATATTGAACGGCCCGGTAACCGCTGCGGCATAGGCGGTTTCGTCGTGCTCGGCGATGGCGCGGCCGATCGCAGCCAGCCGTGCCGGCGCGACCCGCAGCCAGAGGAAGGCCGAGAGGCTGGAACCCAGTGCGGCAGGGGCGATGTCGAGATCGAAGTAGAGAATTCCCGCGGCCTGGAGGGCGGCGATCCGGCGCGCCACCCGGCCGATGCTCGTGCCGGTGGCGCGGGCCAGGACCGAGTAGCTTGCACGCCCGTCGCGGGCCAGCAGCTCGAGCAGTGCGTCGTCCTCGTCCCGGAGCTGTAGATCGGCCTCGGCGTAATCCGCTGCGGCCGTGCTGTGTTCGTCTTCGGTGCGTTTGGCCTGCCTGCCGCGCCAGTCGACGGCGCCCGGTCCGACGAAGCGGTGCAGGATCATCGCCGCGGCGATGTCGTGCACCGGCGCCGTGCGCTGTAGCCGTTGCACCAGCAGGTCGTCGCGATCCTGCTGGGTGCGCGGGTGCAGCGAGAAGTTCACCTCGGCGCCCGCCGCCGCGATGGCGACCCACGCGGCGTCGTCGCGGCGGGCCAGCGCCTCACCCACCTGCCGCGCGCCGTCCGGGCGGCAGTGCACCCGGATGATCCAGTCGTTCTCGCCGAGCGCACGGGAGTCGATCGCGCCGATCACCCGGACCACGCCGTCGCGGCGCAGCCGCCGGTAGCGACGGGCGACGGTCTGCTCGGCGACGCCCAGTTCGGCGGCGACCCGGTTGAACGAGACCCGGGGATCGAGCTGCAGCGCCTGCACGATCTGCGTATCGACCACGTCCAAGATGGAGTTTTTGCCTATCGCCGCGGCGCTCATAAGGAGGAAATGTACGCGGAGTCCGCATCGTGGCGTCCGTTCGACCTGATTCTCCGGATACTCGACGCCGTCTCCACACTCCCCGAATTCGAGAGAGGACAACGGCTTTGCGCAAATGGCTGCCGCTGCTGACGGTGTGTCTGGGCACCTTCATGCTGCTGGTCGACGTCACCATCGTGAACGTCGCACTACCCGATATGCGGAACGACTTGAACGCGTCGTTCAGCTCGCTGCAATGGGTCGTCGACGGCTACGCCCTCGCCATGGCAGCGCTCATGCTCGGCGCGGGCTCGATCGCCGACCTGGCCGGGCATCGCCGCACCTACCTGGCCGGATTGCTGCTGTTCGCGGCGTCCTCGCTGGTCTGCGGCCTCGCGCCGAACCCGACCGTGCTCATCCTCGCCAGGGTGGTGCAGGGGATCGGCGCGACCACCATGGCGTGCACCACCTTCGCCCTGCTGAACAACTCGTACACCGAACGGGACCGCGGCGCCGCGTACGGGGTCTGGGGCGCCGTCGCGGGCGCGTCCAGCGCCATCGGGCCGATCATCGGCGGTGTCCTCACCGATCTCGCGTCCTGGCGCTGGATCTTCTTCGTCAACCTGCCGGTCAGCGCGGTGGCCGTGGCGCTGTGCCTGTGGGTACTCGCCCACGGGGAGCGGGCGCAGCGCGGCCGGATCGACGTCGCGGGCATGGCGGCGTTCACCGTGAGTGCGGCGACCGCCACCTACGCGCTGATCCGAGCCAACGAGCACGGCTGGTCGAATTCGCTCACCTGGTGGTTGCTGCTGGTGGCGGCGGGGTCGCTGGTGCTGTTCCTGCTCGTCGAACGGGCTTCGGCCCACCCGATGCTCGACCTCGCGCTGCTGGGTGACCGCTCGTTCGTCGGCGTGCTCGTCGCCGCGGGCGCACTCTTCTTCGCCGCCTTCAGCGCGCTGATGTACACCCAGATCTGGATGCAGTCGGTGCTCGGACTGAGCGCGATCCAGGCCGGTGCGGTGGGACTTCCGTTGTCCGTCATGGCTTTTCTGGTATCCGGTGGCTTCGGCCGGTATCTGCACGGCGAGCACCGCGGCCGGATCATCGCGGGTGGACTCTTCGCCACTGGCCTCGGCGGGGTGGCAGGCGCGCTGCTGGTGCACGGCGAAGCGGGTTGGGCCGCACTGGTTCCCGGCTTCCTGGTCATCGGGCTCGGGGTCGGCCTGGCCACCGCGACGTTGAGTTCGGCGGCGATGGCGGCGGTTCCGTGGCAGCGCGCCGGAATGGCGACGGGCGCCGTCAATACCGCGCAGCAGCTGAGCTTCACCCTCGGGATCGCCACGCTGGGCAGCGTTTTCACGGCACGAGCGGCGGATGTGCTCACCGAGCGGGCGGTGCCGGACGCGCAGGACTCGGCGCGGGCTGTGGGCGGCGGCCAAGCCGCGGTGCTGGTGCAGCAGGTGCCTGCCGAGGCGCAGTCCGCGCTGGCGGCGACGGTGCGGGCCGCCGCGGCGGCGGGCGTTCAGGGCACGCTGGCGGTCAGTGGGGTCGTCGGCTTGATCGGCGGCGCACTCGTGCTGCTGCTGATGCGGCGACGCAGCGGTCCGGTGCGGGAAGTGGCCGAAGAGGCGGTACAGGTGCCCGCCTGATCGGCGCGAATTCCGGACGGCCTGTTCTCACGGGCCGATCGCGGAACTGTCGCTGAGCGAGTGCCGAGCGCCTCGCTCAGCGGCGGTCAGCGCTTCTTCGGATCGATGATGCTCTGCTCGGGCGCGGACTTGGTCTTCTTGTCCGCTCGCTTCTCTTTCAGCGACTTCCCGGATTTCTTCGACATCGAGCTGCGCGGAGACTTGTCGGACAAACGTGGTCCTTTGCTCGGAGGACCTGAACGGTCCCGGTCCCCCCGACCGTACGCTACGCCGGTCGGCGCCGGGACCGATCCGCGCTGGTCGCCACGCCCCCAGGAACCTCACAGCTGGGGCCCAGCTCCGTGACAACGTGGCGGCCGAAGGTAGTCCCTATGACCGAGACTGTGACCGTCGCGGCGGCGGAATTCGCCGAGACATCGGGTGCGCCCGTGCTGGACGTGGTGATACCCGTCTACAACGAAGAGACCGACCTCGGCATCTGTGTGCGCAGGCTGCATGCGTATCTGCGCGAAGGGTTCCCCTTCCCGGCGCGGATCACGGTGGCCGACAATGCCAGCACCGACGCCACCCTGCAGGTCGCCGAGCTGCTCGCGGAGGAGCTCGACGGCGTGCGGGTGCTGCACCTTGATGCCAAGGGGCGTGGACGGGCGCTGCGTGCGGCCTGGGAGCATTCCGATGCGCAAGTGGTCGCCTATATGGATGTGGACCTGTCCACCGACCTGAACGCGCTGCTGCCCCTGGTGGCGCCGCTGATCACCGGGCATTCGGACCTGGCGATCGGTACCCGGCTCAGCTCGTCCTCGCGGGTGGTGCGCGGGCCGAAGCGCGAGATCATCTCGCGCTGCTACAACCTCTTGCTGAAAGCCTCACTGCAGGCGCACTTTTCGGACGCGCAGTGCGGGTTCAAGGCGATGCGCAGCGAGGTGGCGCGGCAGCTGCTGCCGCTGGTGCGCGACGGGGAGTGGTTCTTCGACACCGAGCTGCTCGTGCTCGCCGAGCGGGCCGGGTTGCGCATCCACGAGGTGCCGGTGGACTGGATCGACGATCCGGACAGCCGCGTCGACATCGTCGACACCGCGCGCAAGGATCTGCTCGGTATCGGGCGGTTGACGCGGGCGCTGGCCACCGGGGCGTTGCCGCTGGAGGAACTGCGCCGTGCGGTGGGGCGCGAACCGCTGGTGCCGGGGGTGCCGCTCGGCATGGTCGGTCAGCTGGTCCGTTTCGCGATCGTCGGCGTGCTGAGCACGCTGGCCTATCTGTTGCTCTATGTGGTGCTGCAATCGTTCACCGATGCGCAGGTGGCCAACTTCCTGGCGCTGCTGATCACCGCGGTCGCCAATACGGCGGCCAACCGGGCGTTCACCTTCGGGGTGCGCGGGGCGACGGGTGCGGTGTCGCATCAGTTCCAAGGGTTGGTGATCTTCGGCATCGGACTGGCGCTGACCAGTGGATCGCTGTTCACCCTGCACCATTGGGCGCCGGACGCGCCGGTGCATCTGGAACTGTTCGTGCTGGTGCTCGCCAATCTGGTGGCCACGATTCTGCGATTCGTCGGCCTGCGGTGGGTGTTCCGGAATACGCCGAACCCGGCGCGGAGGGCGCTCGCAACGGCCGACTCCGACGCTGGTTCGGGCGCAGGCCACGAGGAAGGTGTTCGATGACCGCCACACTGGCGCCGCCCACCGCGGCACCGGCACCGCCCGCGCCCGAGCGCAGGACCCGTTGGGAATACCCGGCATTGGCGGTCCTGCTGATCGGCACGACTATCGCGTACCTGTGGAACCTGAGCGTTAACGGCTGGTCGAATTCGTTCTATTCCGCTGCGGTGCAGGCCGGTTCGGTGTCGTGGAAGGCGTTCTTCTTCGGCTCGTCGGATGCGGCGAACTCGATCACCGTGGACAAGCCACCCGCTTCGCTGTGGCTGATGGAGCTCTCGGTGCGGGCGTTCGGGTTGAACAGCTGGAGCATTCTGGTGCCGGAGGTGCTGCTCGGTGTCGCGAGCGTGGCGCTGCTGTGGGCGACGGTGCGCAGGCCGTTCGGGCCCGCCGCCGGGCTGCTCGCCGGACTGGTGCTCGCGGTGACTCCCGTTGCGGTGCTGATGTTTCGGTTCAACAATCCGGACGCGCTGCTGGTCTTCCTGATGGTTGCCGCGGCGTGGGCGATTACCCGGGCGGTCGAGGACGGGCGCTGGCGCTGGCTGGTGCTGACCGGGGTGTTCGTCGGGTTCGGCTTTCTCACCAAACAGCTGCAGGTGCTGCTGGTTGTTCCGCCGCTGGCCCTGACCTATCTGCTCGCGGGGCCACCCAAACTGGGCAAACGCATCGTGCAGCTAGTGGCCGCAGGCGTCGCCATGGTGGTCGCGGCCGGGTGGTGGTTGCTCGCCGTGGAACTGTGGCCTGCCTCGTCGCGGCCGTGGATCGGTGGGTCGCAGAACAACTCGATTCTCGAGCTCACGCTCGGGTACAACGGGCTCGGCCGGCTCAGCGGTAACGAGAGAGGCAGTGTCGGACCCGGGGGTGAGCTGCCGCCCGGCGGCAACGGCATGTGGGGTAGCACCGGCATCACCCGCATGTTCGAGGCAGCGCAGGGTGGCCAGATCGCCTGGCTGATCCCCGCCGCACTGGTGGCCTTGGTCGCCGGAATGCTGTTGCGCGGCAAGGCTGCCCGTACCGATCCGCAGCGAGCCTCGCTGATCCTTTGGGGCGGTTGGCTGTTGGTGACCGGCTTGACCTTCAGCTTCATGGCGGGGATCTTCCATCAGTACTACACGGTGGCGCTGGCTCCGGCCGTCGGCGCGCTCGTCGGCGCGGGAGCTGTGGCGCTGTGGCGCGAGCGGCACCGGCTGTGGGTGCGGGCGATGCTCGCGCTCGCCGTCGGGCTCACCACGGCGACCGCGTGGATGCTGTTGTCCCGCAGCGTGCACTGGGTGCCGTGGTTGCGGTGGACCGTGCTCGTTGTCGGGGTACTCGCGACAATCGCCGCGCTCGTGCCCGCCCGCCGGAAGTTCGCCGTCATCTCCGCGCTGACCATCGCGTTCACCGGGCTGGCCGGGCCGACCGCGTATGCCATCGACACCATCGCCACGCCGCACGAGGGTTCCATCCCGTCGGCGGGTCCGAATGTGGGCGGGTTCGGCATGTTCGGCAGGCCTCCGTGGGCCGAGGGGATGAACGGTCCCGGCATACCCCCGCCCGGCGGCGCACCGAACGGCCGCGGACCCGGCGGACACCCCGGAAACGGGCCGGGTCAAGGTGCGATGCCGACCGGTGGTCTCGGCCGGGAAATCATCACCGCGGGCGGCCTACTCGGCGCCAGCAAACCGAGCGAAAAAGTGGTGTCCCTGCTCGAACACAACGGCACCACCTACACCTGGGCCGCCGCGGCCATCGGCTCGAACAGCGCCGCGGGCTACCAACTCGCCACCGAACTCCCGGTAATGCCCATCGGCGGCTTCAACGGCAGCGACCCCTCCCCCACCCTCGACCAGTTCAAAGAATATGTAGCGCAAGGAAAGATCCACTACTTCATCGGCAGCAACCGCGGTGGACACTACGGAGGATTCGGCCCCGCCCCCTCCGGCACCAGTTCCCAGATCTCCCAATGGGTTAAAGAGAACTTCACCGCCACCGAAGTAGACGGAGTCACGCTCTACGACCTCACCACCCGCTGAATCGCCGCGATCCGCACCAGCAGGCGCCGTGAAAGGTCCGTAGCGGCAGCGAGTTTCGCTGCCGCTACGGACCGTGGTGCACCGGGCTACTACGCGGCCGGGTAGGTGGCTTCGAGCCATTCGGCGTAGGTGGGACCGCCGAGGACGGCGTGCGGGCTGGGGAGCAGCGTGCCGTCTTCGAAGGCTTCGCGGTCCGGGTTCTGCGGGTCGCCGGCTTCGACGATGTGGGCGGGGCCGCCGCGGCGGGCAGCGAAGAGGGTGGCGGCACCTGCCATGGTCTCGGCTTGCGGGCCCGCGATTTCGGGGAACGGAGTCGCGGTGGCGGTCGGGTTGACCGCGAGGTCGACGAGCGCTTCGGCGACGGTGCGGGCGGCCACCAGCTGGGTGCGCATGGCGGCGATATGGGCTGTGTCGCCCTGGGTGCCCCACTGGGTCATCACCTCGACCAGTTCGTGGAACTGGGCGGCGCGCAGGATATGCACGGGCAGCGGCCCTTCCAGCAGCTGCTGCTCGTGCACCAGCTTGGCGGCGTTGTAGCCCGCGGTGGCGTTGTCGATGCCGATGATCGACACGGCGACCAGACGCTCGACGCCGGCCTTCTGACCTGCCTCATGCAGATTGCGGGCGGCCGCGGTGAAGAATTCGGTGGCGATGTCCTTGTCGGCGGAGGGCGTGCTGGCGGCGTCGATGACGACCTGCACACCGTCGAGCGCCTCGACCAGACCCGCGCCGGTCTCGAGGTCCACTCCGTTCTTCCGCGAGAATGCGACGACCTCGTGCCCCTGCTCGGTCAGCACATCCACCACGTGCTTGCCCAGCCGTCCGGTCGCCCCGGCCACCGCGATCTTCTTGGTCGTCGTCATGATTCCCGCTCCTCTGTGTCACTGCGTTGTTCCGCGTTCACAGAGAGGACGACGCAGCGTCAGCGAGTGTGACATCCCGTAAAAGGCCAGGTAGCAGCCGTTCAGCTGAGCATTGTCAGGAGGCGCTCGTGCACGACGTCCCGGACGACGGGAGTGAGATCGGGCTTTTCGGCGAGGAGTTCGAGCATGCGCAGGATTTGCAGGGCTTCGATGCGCAGGGGCAGCTCGGGGTCTGTGGAGTCGAAGCCCGCGCTCTCGAGAAAGTCGGGCCAGGCGGGCGGGAGGTGGCCGGCGAGGCTGACCGACCAGGCCCACCAGGCGGGGTCGAAGAGGGGGTCGGCGAGGCGGATGGACTCGAAATCGAGGAGGCCGGTGATGGTTTCGCCGTCGGTGAGGATGTTGACGGGGGTGAAATCGCCGTGCGCGAGGACGGTGGGGCGGTCGGCGAAGAGGGTAGGCAGGGATTTCAGGGTCCGGTCGAAGTTGGCGCGGTGCGCCGGGCCGAGTGCCAGGGCGGCGGCCCAACCGGTCGCGCTTTCGACCAGGCGGGTGGGACTGGCCCAGAGGTCGTCGAGTTGCAGGCCCACGGTGGGCAGACGGCGGAAAGCGGCGAGCAGGGTGCCCATCTCGCAGGCGAGGGCGGCGAATCGCGGGCCGTCGAGGTCGAGGTCGCCGCTCGCGGGGACCGGGACACCGGGCAGGGCGTCGAAGACGATCCAGGCCGGATCGGCGTCGAGGTCGAAGCGGCGGATGCGCGGAATGGTGATGCCGCGTTTGGCGGCGGGCTCCAGCAGGGTGTGCATCACCCGCAGGCGGCGTTCGGCGTCGTCGGGATTGCGGTAGCGCTGCAGCACCATCCGGTCGCCGTCGGCGAGGGTGAGCAGGTCGGTGCGGTTCTGGAAACCCCATTCGGCGGGCGCGCTACCGGCAATCGGCTGGCCGAGGGTCTGCTCGAGCCCGCCGTACTCCGCACTGTCCATACGGCAGACCCTAAGGCACGCACGGACTGTTGCGCGCCGATCGGCTCAGCACATTCAGCGCGGCGCGTTCAACGCCGCGTGCAGCGTCGCCGCCCACTGCTGGACGATCTGCTTGCGCCGCGCGGAGTCGTCGGTGAGCACATCGGCCAGGCCGAGACCGCGGGCCAGGTCCAGGGTGGCCTGGACCAGGTGGTGGGTGACCGGATCGGCGTCGTCGACACCCAGCGCCTCCACCGCGCGCCGGTGCGACACCCGGCCGAATTTGGCTTCCAACGGGACAATTCGCTCACGCAGCGCCGGATCGGCGGCCGCATGTGTCCAGACCTGTAGCGCCGCTTTGAACAGCGGGCTGGTGTAGGACTCGACCAGGCCCGCCACCACGGCCTCGGTGCGGCCGACCCCGCCGGCCAGGGCGGCGACCGCGACCGCCTCCTCCCTGGCCTGCTGGGTCCGGCTGTCGAACATGTACTCCAGCGCGGCGGTGATCAGGTCTTCCCTGGTCGGGAAGTGATGCTGCGCCGCGCCCCTGGACACCCCGGCCCGCTCGGCGACGACCGCGACCGTCGCTGCCGCCCAGCCGGTTTCGGCCAGGCAGTCGATGGTCGCCTCCAACAGGCGCTGCCGGGTGGCTCGGCTGCGGTCCTGCTTGGGTTCGTGGGGTGTCGCCATGGGGCTATTCTGCCCAGCTCGGCGGACGGCGCTGCAGGAAGGCCGCCATGCCCTCGTGCACCTCGGCGGTGCCGAAGAAGCTCGCCGAGCGCGCGGCCAGCTCCTCGGCCGAGGCGTCGAACTCGGCCAGCATGGCCGCGTTCACCAGTCGCTTGCTCTCGGCCAGCCCCTGCGGGGAGCCCTTGCGCAGCTCCGCGCGCAGCCGCGCCACCTCGGCCACCGGGTCGGCGGCACTCGCGGTGATCAGCCCGATCTGTTCGGCGGTGTCGGCGCCGAACTTCTCGCCGGTCAGGAAGTACCTACCGGCCGCACGCGAGGTGAGCCGCGGCAGCAGGGTCAGCGAGATCATGAACGGGGCCAGCCCGATTCGTACCTCGGTGAGGGCGAAACTGCTCGTCGGGCCCGCCACCGCGAGATCGCAGGCCGCGACGATGCCCATGCCGCCTGCGCGCACATTGCCGTCGATCTGGGCGATCACCGGCTTCGGGGTGGCGAGGAGGCGGCGCAGGACACCGATCATGGTGCGGGTGCGGTCGTCGGCCGCCACCGCGGGGTCGGCATTGCTCGCCTCGGTGAGGTCGGCGCCCGCGCAGAAGGTGTTGCCGGTGTGCGCGAGCACGATGCCCCGGACCGCGTCGTCGGCGGCCGCGTCGTCGAGCCCCTGCAGGAGTTCGGCAACGAGCTTGGACGACAACGCATTCCGGTTGTGCGGCGAGTCGAGCGTGAGCGTAGCGAAGCCGTCCGCGACGTCATAGCGGACGAACGGACCGGTCACGGTCTCGGTCATGGGGGAAGGCCTCTCAGTAGGACTTCGGCAGGCCCAGCGAGTACTGGGCGACGAAGTTCAGCACCATTTCGCGGCTGACCGGGGCGATCCGGCCGATCCGCGCAGCGGCCAGCATGGCGGCCAGGCCGTACTCCTTGGTGAGCCCGGCGCCGCCGTGGGTCTGGATCGCCTGGTCGAGTGCCTTGATACTCGCCTCGGCCGCAGCGTATTTCGCCATATTGGCGGCCTCGGCGGCACCCATCTCGTCGCCGGTGTCGTAGAGCGTCGCCGCCTTGCGCATCATCAGCTTCGCCAGCTCCAGCTCGATCTTCACCTGGGCCAGCGGGTGCGAAATGCCTTGGTGCGCACCGATCGGCGTCTTCCAGACGGTGCGTTCCTTGGCGTACTGCACTGCGCGGTCGATGGCGTAGCGGCCGAGGCCGATGGCCATCGCGGCGCCCATCACCCGCTCCGGGTTCAGGCCGGCGAACAGCTGCATCAGTGCGGCGTCCTCCTTGCCGACCAGCGCGCTGCCGGGCAGGCGGACATCGTCGAGGAACAGCGTGAACTGGTGGTCCGGCTCGATGATGTCCATTTCCTGGGGCGTCTTGTGGAAGCCCTCGGCGTCGGTCGGCACGATGAACAAGGCGGGCTTGAGCTTGCCGGTCTTGTGATCCTCGGTGCGCGACACGATGAGCACGGCCTCGGCCTGGTCCACCCCGGAGATGAAGATCTTGCGCCCGTTGAGGATCCAGTCGTCCCCGTCGCGGCGCGCGGTGGTGGTGATCTGGTGCGAGTTCGAGCCCGCGTCCGGCTCGGTGATGCCGAAGACCATCTTGGCCGAGCCGTCGCCGAGCTTGGGCAGCCACTGCCGCTTCTGCTCGTCGGTGCCGTACTTGGTGATGATGGTGCCGCAGATGGCCGGGGAGACGACCATGAGCAGCAGGCCGGCGCCCTGGGCGGAGAGTTCCTCCATGACCAGCGCCAGCTCGTACAGGCCCGCCCCGCCGCCGCCGTACTCCTCGGGGAGGTTCACGCCGAGGAAGCCGAGTTTGCCTGCCTCGTCCCACAGTTCGGTCAGCGGCTCGTTGGCGCGCGCCTTCGGCAGCACATAGTCGCGGTAGTTGTACTTCGCGGCGAGCGCAGCGACCGCAGCCCGCAGCGCAGTCTGCTCTTCGGTCTCGATGAAACTCATGCCTGCACCTCGCTGACGCTCGGTTCCGGCATGTGCTTCGCACGCTGGCACATGATTCGTTCGCTGCGCTCTCTCATTTGCTCTCCTGGGATTCCGTGCCCTCGGCAGGGTCGACGACGGCGAGTACGGCACCGACTTCGACCTGCTGGCCGACGGTGACATTGACGGCGCTGAGCACACCGGCGGCGGGCGCGGCGATGGTGTGCTCCATCTTCATCGCCTCCAACCACAGAATGGGCTGGCCCTGTTCGACGCGGCTGCCGACCTCGGCGCCGAGCCGGATCACGCTGCCCGGCATGGGCGCCAGCAGCGAGCCGGTGGCCACCTGGTCGGCGGGGTCGCTGAAGCGCGGCAGTCTGCGCACGCTGACCGGTCCGAGCGGGGAGTCGACGCACACCAGATCGCCGTAGCGGGCGACGGCGAAATGCCTTCGCACCGCGCCTTTTTCGCCAGGAACGGCGAGAACGACGCGATCCGGTGTCGCTTCGATGAGCTCGAGTCCGTCGAAACCGTCCACCGCGACGACACCGCGGGTGTAGCGGTAGCCGATGTCGTGCGTCCCGCTGGTGCGGCTCTCGAACAGCTTGTGCGTCGACTGGGACGGCAGGTTCCGCCAGCCGCTGGGCAGCCCGCCGCCGACCCGGGCGGTGTGGCGATTGGCCGCGGCATCGGCCAGCGCGGCGGCCACGATGGACAACGCCTCGTCGGACTCCGACACCAAAGGTGCCGACAGGGTGTCGAGTCCGTGTGTGCCGAAGAACGCGGTGTCGGTGTCACCCGCGAGGAAGGCAGGGTGCCGCAGCACCCGCACCAGCAGGTCGCGGTTGGTCACCAGACCGTGAATCTTCGCCCGATGCAACGCGTTGGCCAGCAATCGCGCTGCCTCGCTGCGGGTTTCGGCGTAGGAGATGACCTTGGCCAGCATCGGGTCGTAGTGCACGCCGACCACCGACCCGGCCACCACGCCGCTGTCCAAGCGCACGCCCGGTCGATCCAGCAACCCGAATTCTGTTGCCACCAAGGGGATGTCGATGTGGTGCACGGTGCCGCTCTGCGGCTGCCAATCATGCGCAGGGTCCTCGGCGTAGAGCCGGACCTCGATCGAATGCCCGTACATCGCCGGGGGTTCGGCGGCGAGTGTGGCCCCGGACGCCACCTCTAGTTGCAGGCGAACCAGATCCAGGCCGGTGGTGCACTCGGTGACCGGATGTTCCACCTGGAGGCGAGTATTCATCTCCAGGAAGAAGAAATCGCCGCGCTCGTCGGCCAGGAATTCCACGGTGCCCGCACCGGTGTAGCCGATGGCGCCCGCGGCCAGCCGCGCCGCTTCGAACAACCGCTCGCGCATCCCGTCGACCCGCTCGACGAGCGGCGAGGGCGCCTCCTCGATCACCTTCTGATGTCTGCGCTGGATGGAACACTCGCGCTCGCCGACCGCCCAAATGGTGCCGTGCGTGTCGGCCATCACCTGCACCTCGATGTGGCGGCCGGTCTCCAGGTACCGCTCGCAGAACACCGTGGGATCGCCGAAGGCCGACGCCGCTTCGCGCCGCGCCGCCTCGATCTGCGCCTCGAGGTCGCCGAGGCCGCGCACCACGCGCATGCCGCGACCACCGCCACCGGCCGACGCCTTGATCAGTACCGGCAGGTGCGCCTCGGTGACCTCGGCTGGATCGAGCTCGGCCAGCACGGGCACGCCGGCGGCGTCCATCATCTTCTTCGAGGCGACCTTGGAGCCCATCTGCTCGATGGCCTCGACCGGCGGCCCGATCCACACCAGCCCGGCGGCGAGCACCGCCTTGGCGAAATCGGCGTTCTCGGAAAGGAATCCGTAACCGGGGTGGATCGCGTCCGCACCGGCGGCCAGCGCCGCCTCGATGATCAGTTCGCCGCGCAGATAGGTCTCCGCTGGCGTATTGCCCGGAAGCAGCACTGCCGCATCGGCTTCGGTGACATGGGGAGCCGCGGCATCCGCGTCGGAGTAGACCGCTACGGTACCCAGACCCATCCGTCGACAGGTGGCGAACACCCGGCGGGCGATCTCGCCACGGTTGGCAACCAAGACAGTGTTGATCGGCCGGCCACCGACCCCCATGGAATCGCTGCGCGATGTTGTCATGGTCCCCCTCACATTCGGAAGACGCCGAAGCCATCGGCGCCCTTGATCGGGGCATTGTGAATGGCCGACAAGGACATTCCCAACACCGTTCGGGTATCGCGCGGATCGATGACGCCGTCGTCGAACAGGCGCCCGGACATGAACATGGCCAGCGACTCGGCCTCGATCTGCGCCTCGATCATGGCGCGCATCCCGGCGTCGGCCTCCTCGTTGAACGGCATGCCCTTGGCCTCGGCGGCCGCCCGGCCGACGATCGAGATGACGCCCGCCAGCTGCGCACCGCCCATCACGGCGGATTTCGCACTGGGCCAGGCGTAGACGAAGCGCGGGTCGAAGGCGCGTCCGCACATGCCGTAGTGCCCGGCACCGTAGGAGGCGCCCATCAACACCGAAATATGCGGCACCTTCGAGTTGGAGACCGCGTTGATCATCATCGCGCCGTGCTTGATGATGCCGCGCTGCTCGTACTCCTTGCCGACCATGTAGCCGGTGGTGTTGTGCAGGAACAGCAATGGGGTGTCGGTCTTGTTGGCCAGCTGGATGAACTGGGTCGCCTTCTGCGACTCCTCGGAGAACAGCACACCACGCGCGTTGGCCAGGATGCCGATCGGATACCCGTGCAGCTCAGCCCATCCGGTGACCAGGCTGCCGCCGTACAGCGGCTTGAACTCGTCGAAGTCGGAGCCGTCGACGATGCGCGCGATCACCTCGCGCGGGTCGAACGGGATCTTCAGATCGGTGGGCACGATGCCGAGCAGGTCCTCGGGGTCGTAGAGCGGCTCGATCACCTCGGTGCGCGGCGCGGGGCCCTGCTTGCGCCAGTTGAGCCGCCGGACGATGGAGCGGCCGATGCGGATCGCGTCCTGCTCGTCGACCGCGTAGTAGTCGGCCAGGCCGGAAACACGGGCGTGCATGTCGGCGCCGCCGAGCGATTCGTCGTCGGACTCCTCGCCGGTGGCCATCTTGACCAGCGGCGGGCCGCCGAGGAACACCTTGGAGCGCTCCTTGATCATCACCACGTGGTCGGACATGCCAGGAATGTAGGCGCCGCCCGCGGTCGAGTTGCCGAAGACGAGAGCGATGGTCGGGATACCCGCGGCCGAGGCCTGGGTGAGGTCGCGGAACATCCGGCCGCCGGGGACGAAGACTTCCTTCTGCGTCGGCAGATCCGCGCCGCCGGACTCGACCAGGGAGATCACCGGCAACCGGTTCTCCCGGACGATGTCGTTGATGCGCAACGTCTTTCGCAGCGTCCACGGGTTCGAGGTGCCGCCGCGCACGGTCGGGTCGGGCGCGACGATCATGCATTCGACGCCCTCGACGATGCCGATCCCCGCGATAGTGCTTGCCCCGACGTGGAATTCGCTGCCCCAGCCCGCCAGCGGGCACAGCTCCAGGAACGGCGAGTCCTCGTCGATGAGCAGTTCGACCCGTTCACGCGCGGTCAGCTTGCCGCGCTTGCGATGCCTGGCCAGCTTGTCCGGGCCGCCACCGGCGATCGCCTTGGCGAACTCGCCCTCGACCTCAGTCAGCTTGGCCGCCATGGCTTCCGCCGCCGCCGCGTACTCCGGCGATGCGGTATCCAGCGTGCTGCGCAGTGTCGTCATGCCTGGTACCCCAATCGTTTGGCGGCGAGGCCGGTGAGGATCTCGGTGGTGCCACCGCCGATGCCGAGGATGCGCATGTCGCGGTACTGGCGTTCCACCTCGGATTCGCGCATGTAGCCCAGGCCGCCGAACAGCTGGACGGCCTGGTTGGCCACCCACTCGCCCGCTTCGACGGCGGTGTTCTTGGCGAAGCACACCTCGGCGATCAGGTCGGTCTCGCCGTTCGCGCTGCGCTGCGCCACGTCTCGGGTGTACACGCGGGCCACGTCGATGCGGCGGGCCATCTCGGTGACGGTGTTCTGCACGGCCTGCCTGCTGATCAGCGGGCGGCCGAAGGTTTCCCGGCTGCGCACCCACTCGAGGGTCAGGTCGAGACAGCGCTGCGCACTCGAATACGCCTGCACCGCAAGACCGACGCGCTCGCTGACGAACGCGCCCGCGATCTGGAAGAAGCCGGAGTTCTCCGGGCCGACCAGATTTTCCGCGGGCACCCGCACGTCCACGTAGGACAGTTCAGCGGTGTCGGAGGCGCGCCAACCCATCTTGTCCAGCTTGCGGCTGACCGTGAAGCCCGGTGTTCCCTTCTCGACCACCAGCAGCGAAATCCCGCCGGAGCCAGGGCCGCCCGTGCGCACCGCGGTGACCACGTAGTCGGCGCGGCAGGCGGAGGTGATGAAGGTCTTGGCGCCGTTGACGATGTAGTGGTCGCCGTCGCGGCGCGCGGTGGTGGTGAGATGCCCGACGTCGGAGCCGCCGCCGGGTTCGGTGATGGCGAGCGAGCCGATCTTCTCCCCCGCCAGCGTCGGGCGCACCCAGCGCTCGATCTGCTCGGCATTGCCCGAGGCGATCATGTGCGGCACCGCGATGCCACAGGTGAACAGCGAGGCGAACAAGCCACCGGAAGCGCCGGACTGGTGCATTTCCTCGCAGACGATCATCGCGTCGATGCCGTCACCGCCGGAACCGCCCACGGACTCGGGGAATTGGATGCCCAGCAGGCCGAGCGCGCCGGCCTTCTTGTGTAGTTCGCGCGGGATCTCCCCCTCGCGTTCCCAATCGTCCATATAGGGCAGGACTTCACGCTCGGCGAAACCCCTTACCGTGGCGCGCAATTCACGCCGCTCGGGGGTGTTCCACGGACTGACACGCCCACCCGTCGCCCGACCACCGCCCCCGGACGAATCGCTCCGCGATACTGAGTTCATAACAGCTCCAATGGGATGTCGAGATGACGGGACCGCAACCATTCGCCGAGTCCCTTGGCCTGGGGGTCGAATCGAGCCTGATAGGCGACGCCCTGACCGAGTAGGCCTTCGATGATGAAGTTCACCGCCCGCAGGTTGGGCAGCATATGCCTGGTGACCGTCAGCGGGGCCGTTTCGGGCAGTAGCTCTTTGACGCGCTCGACGGTGAGCGTGTGCGCCAGCCAGCGCCACTGCTCGTCGGTGCGTACCCAGACACCGATATTGGCGTTGCCGCCCTTGTCGCCGCTGCGGGCCAGGGCAATCGTGCCCAGCGGAGCACGCCGGGTTTCGCTGCTGGGCAACGGTTCCGGCAGTTCGGGCTCGGCAACGTCGGCCAATGTCAGCGTGTCGGAGGCGGGCGCGATGTCGACGCGCGAGCCGTCCGGCAGCACCGCGATATGCGGCACCTCGGTGGCGGCGACGAATCCCGGCGTATACACGCCGTAGGGAGAACCGTTGCCGGGCAACGTGGTAAAGCTGCAACCCGGGTAGCTGGCCAGTGCCAGTTCGACGGCCACGCTGGAGAACGCACGCCCGACCTTGTTCGGGTCCGGATCGCGCACCACGCAGCGCAGCAGCGCGCTGGCCTGCTCCTCGGTCTCGGCGTCCGGGCGGTCCAGCCGCGCCAGCGTCCAGTCGAGTTCGGCGGGCCTGATCGTCAACCAGGACTCCAATTGCCGTTGCGCCAGTGCGGCTTTCGCCTCGATGTCGAGTCCGGTGAGGATGAACTCCATCTCGTTGCGGAACCCGCCGAGCGTGTTCAGCGACACCTTCAACTGCTCCGGCGGGGCCTCGCCGACGACACCGCTGATCAACACCCGATCGCGGCCGTCCTCATCGAGGCGGATGGAGTCCAGTCGCGCGGTCACGTCGGGCCCGGCGTACCTCGGCCCCTGGATCTCGTACATGAGCTGCGCTTCGACGGTGTCGACGGTGACCGCGCCGCCGGTGCCGTCGTGCTTGGTGATGACGCTGCTGCCGTCCCTGCGGATTTCGGCGATCGGGAAGCCCGGCCTGCCCAGATCTTCGAGCTCGGTGAAGAACGCGTAGTTGCCGCCGGTGGCCTGGGTGCTGCATTCGATGACGTGCCCCGCCACCACCGCGCCCGCGAGTGCGTCGTAATCGGTTCGGCCCCAACCGAAGTGGGCCGCCGCCGGACCGACGATCACCGAGGCGTCGGTGACCCGGCCGGTGACCACGATGTCGGCTCCCGCGTTCAGGCATTCGACGATGCCCCAGGCACCGAGGTAGGCGTTGGCGGTGAGCGGTGCGCCGAGGCCGAGTTCGCTTGCGCGCGCGAGCAGGTCGTCGCCTTCGACGTGCGCGATCTTCGCGTCCAGCCCGAGGTCGGCGGCCACCTTGCGGAGGCGCTGCGCCAGACCGGCCGGGTTGAGTCCGCCCGCGTTCGCGACGATCTGCACGTTGCGTTCCAGCGCGAGCCCAAGGCAGTCCTCGATCTGCTTCACGAAGGTCTTGGCGTAGCCGAGGCTCGGATCCTTCATCCGGTCGCGGCCGAGGATCAGCATGGTGAGTTCGGCGAGATAGTCGCCGGTGAGCACGTCGAGCTGCCCACCTTCGAGCATCTCGCGCATGGCGCTCAGGCGGTCACCATAGAAACCGGAACAGTTGCCGATCCGGAGCACGTCCGGGTCGGCGGCCAGCACACTCATCAGTGGGAATGCCTCCTGTAACGGCGGACAGGGCACAACCGCGTGCCGCACCCATGAAGTCCGCGTTCCGGAGACCAGCATCACACCCGAGCCAGAAAAAAGCAAGCGCGCGTGCTTGTTAATGATCAGTGGTTCAGATCAGGTTCAACCCGCCGCCGATCGAACCCCGCTTACCCAACCCCCACGCGCGAGTTTTGCGAGCGCCGTTCGCGGCCCGTCTCGCGTCCGAGTGGCCGAAGCGCACGCGACGAAGTCGCTAGTCTCGGCCGCTCGGACGCGAGACTAAGGGGGCCGCGAACACGCAGCGCCGCAGGCGCTGCAAAATAGACACAGTGCCTTCCGACGTCACTGTGTTGATCCTCTTCGCGCTTGCCGGATTTCTGCTCGGCGGCGTCTACTCCACTTGGAAAACGGCGCGCAAGCTGGCGATCGCGCTGGCCGTGCTCGCCGTGCTGGCGATCGCGGGCGGCATCGCCTGGTGGATCGGCGGCTGACTCAGTTCTCGGACAGCTTGAAGATGCGCAGGTCCTCGGGGACCCCGCTGAGCGGCGCGGCAAAGAAGCTGCGGCGGTACGGCTTCACCGTGTGACCCAGTTCGGCCAGGGTCTCCGGCTGCAGCGACTGCAGCGTCGCCTCGGACAGCATGGTGTTGCCGTTGCCGCCCGCCTCCATCACCCTGGCCGCGATGGTGACGTCCACCCCGAGCCAGTCGCCGCCGATCTCGCGCGGTGAGCCGGTGTGCAGTCCGATCCGCATCTGCGGCCGGTAGTCGCGCACCTTGACGTCGGCCAGGTTGCGCTTGGCATTGATCGCGGCGCGCACGGCCCGTTCGGCCGAGGGGAACACCGCCATCACGCCGTCGCCCATCCGCTTGACCACCTGACCACCGCGCTCGGCGATCGGCGGCTCGATGGCCTTGGCGACCCGGCGCAGCAGCTCCAGCGTGGCCTCGTCGCCCGCGGAGAGCGACCAGCTGGAGAAGGCCACCAGATCGGTGAACATGACAGTTACTTCCGCGTTACCTTTGCCGCGGCCGACGCGCTCCAGCATCGCCTGCCAGACCTGCAAGGCGCCGAAACCGATTTCCCGAGCCGCACTCGGAGTGTCACCGACCAGTTTGTCCGCGGCTCGCGCGACGGCGCGGGCACCACCGGGGCCGGTCACCGACAGCGGATCGCCGAACGAGGGATCACCTGGCAACTGCTCCCGCGCCTTGCGGAGCACACCGATGAAGTCCGACCGATTGTTCGCCACGTTCATCAGCGCCGAAAGCTGACCTTTACGCAGCCCGGCCCCGGAACGACGGATCGGACCGTCCTCGTCCGCGGGCACCAGCGGGATGACGACCTCGGGCGGACGGCCGTTCTCGTCCTCCGGCTCCGACCCGGGCGCAGCACCGCCGGAAGGTGTTTCGCTCACGCCCAGAGGGTATCTCAGCCGACCTGTCGTCGGCGGATCGCTGATCATGGCCACCTGCTACCTCCCGACGGACTGAGCGGGCACGACATTGGGGCCGCCGATGGATAACGAGCTGGTTGCTGACTCGAACTCTACTCGCGGTTTCGGCATGGTTGAAGCGACGTGTTTCACAGTTTTTGCGATGTTCACATGGGCATTTGACCGGTAATAATGCGGCCTCGGACATCCGTCCTCGCAAGCGCTCCGAGCGGCCTCGGACATCCGTCCTCGCAAGCGCTCCGAGCGGCCTCGCGACATCTCCCCGAGAACGCCATCGGCCCGGTGCGAAGGAATCGCACCGGGCCGATGTCACACCGTCCGCCGGGCAGTGGCGGGGCGGTGACGGGGCGCGCGGACCTCCCGACAAGGTCGGCGCCCCAGACCCGAGTGGCGAGGGAAGGCAACTCGGGTGGTTTGTGCCGTCAGGCGTCGCGCTGGTTGATCATGACCAGCGCCGCACCGTAGACGATCGCGGTGAAGCCGATGAAGTAGAGCAGGCTGCCCCACGGGCCCCAGTGCCAGTTGGCACCGGACTCGGAGACGCTGAGGAAGTGGCTCGCGTTCTGGAAGGGCAGGAAGGGTGTGACATTGCGGCCGAAGCTGCCGAAGGCGCCGAGCAGCGGCTCGATCAGCAACGACCACAGCACGATCAGCGAGATCGCCGCCGCGGACTGCCGGACCAGCACGCCGACGCCGACGGCGACCGCGATCATCAGGAAGGCGTAGATCGGGATGCCGTAGACGGCCCGCCACTGCCCGTCCAAGGTCAGGTTCGCCGCGGGCGCGGACCCGCCGATGGCCTTGGCCACGCCGATGGCGACGAAGGCGAGGATGGTGGTGAGCACGGCACTGAAGGCACCGACGAGGACCGTCTTGGTCACCAGCACCTTGATGCGATTGGGCACCGCCTGGAACGTCGTGCGGATAACGCCGAACCGGTACTCGCTGGTCACGGTCAACGCCGCCATGATCATCAGCACCATCACGCCGAAGCCGACGACACCCGCCGTCGCGGTGCTCACGTCGAGCACCGGGGTCCCCTCCGCCGGGTTGTCGCCCGCGGACTTGGTGACCAGCGCGAACAGCGCGGCGAGCCCGATGGCGAGCACCACGACGATGCCGGAGCACCACCAGGGCGACCTGGTCGAGGTGAGCTTGATTCGTTCTGCTGCCAGCACGCCCATCAGAGCGCACCTCCCATCGCTTGATCGAAGCCTTCGCCGTGGTACTGCACAGCGCCGCCGGTCATCCGCATGAACGCCTCTTCCAGCGAAGCGCGTTGCGGCGCAAGCTCGAACAGCGTGATGTCGTTGGCGCCGGCCAGCTTGCCGACCGCGTCACTGGGCACACCCGCCACGACGAGCGCGGGCCCGTCCTGACCGCTGCCGTCTTCGCGGACCGTCATGCCGTTCGAGGTGAGCACGCTGCGCAACTGGTCGAGCTGCGGGCTGCGCACGCGCACCGACTGCTCGGAGGCGCGCTCGATGAATTCCTGCGTGGTGCTGTCGGAGATGAGCTGGCCACGGCCGATCACCACGAGGTGTTCGGCGGTCTGCGCCATTTCCGAGAGCAGGTGGCTGGAGACCAGGACGGTGCGTCCCTCGGCGGCCAGCCGCTGCATGAATCGGCGGATCCAGAGGATGCCTTCGGGGTCGAGGCCGTTGACCGGCTCGTCGAACAGCAGCACCTGCGGGTCGCCGAGCAGGGCACCGGCCAGGCCGAGCCGCTGGGACATGCCGAGCGAGAAGCCGCCCGCGGTCTTGCCCGCCACCTCGGACAGGCCGACCAGCCGCAGCACCTCCTCCACCCGGGACTTGGCGATGTCGTTGGACGCGGCCATCCACTCCAGGTGGGCGCGCGCCGAGCGATTCGGATGCACCCACTTGGCGTCGAGCAGCGCGCCGACGGTGCGGAGCGGATGGTCCAGTTCGCGGTATGGCTTGCCCAAGATGTGTGCGGTACCTGCGGTCGGCTTGTCCAGCCCCAGGATCATCCGCATCGTCGTCGACTTACCGGCTCCGTTCGGGCCCAGGAACCCCGTCACCTGTCCGGGTCGAACGGTGAAGGAAAGATCCTGAACCGCGACGGTCTGCCCGTAGTGCTTGGTCAGCCCTCTCAGCTCGATCATGACGACCAGCATTCCGGAAAATGCCGCGACGCGCGTCACTACAAAGTGTCGAGTTCGATCATCCTCGAGGATGACTGCACCCTGACTACCCCGGTCACGGCACCCTGACCCGCCGCCTGAGCAGGCAAGATCAGGTAGACGACCTGGTCAGAGCGAGGGGGACGACGCCTGCGCCCAGAACCGCTTGGGAATGCGACCCGCCTGGCGCGCCAGATAACCCGCGCGCACCGCGGCCGCCATCGCCTCGGCCATCAACTCCGGTTGACGGGCCCTGGTGACGGCGGTGGCCAGCAGCACGGCCGAGCAGCCGAGCTCCATGGCCAGGGCGGCGTCGCTGGCGGTGCCGATGCCCGCGTCCAGGATGACCGGGACCTTCGCCTCCGCGACGATCATCTCGATGTTGTGCGGATTGCCGATGCCGAGACCGGTGCCGATCGGGGAGCCCAGCGGCATCACCGCGACGCAGCCCGCGTCCTCCAGCCTGCGCGCGAGGATCGGGTCGTCGGTGGTGTAGGGCAGCACCACGAAACCGTCGTCGACGAGTTGCTCTGCGGCGGTGACCAATTCGATCGGATCGGGCAGCAGGGTGCGCTCGTCGGCGACCACCTCCAGCTTGACCCAGTTGGTGTCGAGCGCCTCACGCGCCAGCTGCGCGGTGAGCACCGCCTCGGCCGCGGTGCGACAGCCCGCGGTATTGGGCAGCGGCGCGATGTTCAAGCGCTTCAACAGATCCAGCACGCCGGTGCCGCCCGCGGCGTCCACCCGGCGCATGGCCACGGTGGTGAGCTCGGTGCCGGAGGCGATGAGCGCCTCCTCGAGCACGGCGAGGTTGTCCGCGCCGCCGGTGCCCATGATGAGGCGGGACCCGAACTCGCGGTCCGCGATGCGCAGTGAGGCGTAAGCGCTCTCGACGTCAGCCACCCTGGACCGCCGTCAGTACCTCGATCTGCCAGCCGCGACCGACCGGCTCGTCCCAGCGGGACTTGGGGAACACCGCGCCGTCCACCGCGAGCGCGATGCCCTGCGACGGCAGCTCCAGGCGGGTGAGCAGCTCACGGACGGTGAGGGTTTCGGCGAACTCGTGATCTGTGCCGTTCACGGTGACGCCGATGGGTACGGATGTCGAAGTCATCGAACTCCTCCTGCGGATGACAAAGGGGACGGCTGGTGAGCCGTCGAAAAACGTTGCGGGTCGGCGGGTTCCGCCTCGGGCAACGGGGTATCGGTGAGCTGGGCGAGTACCGCGTCCACGGTGAGCGGCATGGTCAGCATGCCGTTGCGGCCGTGGCCGGTGGCCGCGATCACCCGGTCGCTCAATCTGCCGAGCAGGGGCAGGTTGTCCGGGGTGCCCGGGCGCGAACCCGCGCTCGCCTCGGCCAGCTCGTATTCGCCGATGCCCGGGAAGATGGCCTCGGCGTCGGCGATCAGGTCACGCACACCGGCGACGGTCACCGCGGTGTCGAAACCCGCCTCGTATTGTGTTGCGCCGACCACGATTCCGTCCGGGCGGGGGACGAGGTACACCGACCGGCCGTGCACCCTGGCCCGGACGACGCGTTGCGGTGCGGGGGCCACGCCGGGACGGTGGCGCAGGCGCAGGATCTCACCCTTGATCGGACGAACCGGCAGTTCCGGCCACAGCCGCGCGGAGCTGGCGCCCGCGGCGAGCACGACCTGATCGTGGGTGAGTTCGTCGAGCGCCGTGACGGATTCGGCGCGGACCTGCACGCCGGCGGCCTCAGCGGCCTGGCGGAGCGCGGCGAGCAGGCGACGGTTGTCGACGGCGGGCTCGGCGGACGCGTGCAGCCCAGCCCGCACCGTGCGTGCGAGATTCGGCTCCAGCGCGCGCACACCCGCGCGGTCCAGCACCTGGAGCTCGTGCCCGCGGCCACCGACCCACTCGGCGACCGTGCGCAGGTCCGCCGCGTCGGCCGCGTCCAGCGCGACGGTCAGTGTCGCGTCGGCCACCAGCACCGCGACGCCGGTGGCGCCCTCGACGCGGGCCGCGAACTCCGGCCAGCGGGCCAGCGAGGCGGCGCCGAACTCGAGCACCCGGTCCTCCCCCGGCCAGCCCTCGGACAACGGGGCGAGCATGCCGCCCGCCACCCACGAGGCGCCGGATCCGACGGCGGGATCGAACAGGGTGACCGACCAGCCCGCCTCGGCGGCCCGCCAGGCCACACCGAGCCCGATGACGCCGCCACCTACGACGGCCAGCGTCCGCATCCGTTTCCACCTGCCTTTGGTCTCCGAGGAGCGGCGTGCTCGGGTCCCGTCCTGGTCGACCCGCTACGGGCCCGCCGCTGTGTGGTCGATGTGTGGCGGGCGCGGGTCCCTTCACAGGGACCGCCGCGACCGCCTCGTCGGCCCGGCGCTCGTGCCGCCGTTCGCATCCCCACGGTAGCGCGGCTACGGTCGAGGGCGTGCAACCCTCCCACCCCGCTCGACCCGCATCGCCCCGGGAGCGCTTGGCAACCGCTCGCCTCTATCTCTGTACCGACGCCAGACGGGACAAGGGCGATCTGGCCAAGTTCGCCGAAGCGGCCTTCGCCGGCGGGGTCGACATCATCCAGCTCAGGGACAAGGGGTCGCCCGGCGAGGCGAAGTTCGGCCCGCTGGAGGCGCGCGCCGAACTCGGCGCCCTCGCCGAGCTGAAGGCCGCCGCGCGCAGGCACGGCGCGCTGGTCGCGGTGAACGACCGCGCCGATATCGCGCTCGCCGCGGGCGCCGACGTGCTGCACCTCGGGCAGGGCGACCTGCCGCCCTGGTACGCGCGCCGCATCCTCGGCCAGGACGTGGTGATCGGGCGCTCCACGCACAACCGCGCGCAGGCCGGGCTGGCCGCGATCGACGAACACATCGACTACTTCTGCACCGGGCCGGTCTACGCGACCCCGACCAAGCCGGGCAGGCAGGCCGCGGGCATCGAGCTGGTGCGCTCCACCTCCGACGCGCACCCGACCAGGCCGTGGTTCGCGATCGGCGGGATCGACGCGAACAACCTGCCCGACGTGCTCGCGGCGGGCGCGGACCGCATCGTCGTGGTGCGCGCGATCACCGAGGCGCGGGACCCGGAAGCCGCTGCCCGGCAACTCAAGACGGCGCTGCTCGCCAACGCCTCCTGATTCGCATTCGGGCCGCGCGGGTACTGGTTTCAGGAGAGGACTTGACCGAGGGTGAGCGAGAGCACGGCCTCGGCGACGGGGGTGCCGTTCGGTACCGGGTCGACGGGTGGTGGTGCAGTGTCCACCGGATCGACGATCCTCGCGTAACCGCCGGGACCGTGGGGGTCGGAATGCAGCCAGAAGAAACCTCGATCGGCCAGATCGATCGTGCGCGGCAGCGCGGCGGCGACGGCTTCGTCCTGCGCGAATTCGTCGAGGCAGACCCGGGCGGGCGCGGCGCGCAACGCCGGCCAGGAGACGGCGAAGCCGGGATGCAGCAGCCGGGCATCGACCTCGGCCTCGGGAATCCAGGCCAGTTCGGAGCTCTCCTTGTTCCGGCTGGTCGGCAGCGGCGCGACGGCGTCGGCGATCACCGTGGTGTAGGTCCAGCCGCTCGGCGCGGACGCGGTCACCCGCTCGGCGCGCACCCGGACGTCCGCGGGGTCGATGCCCGCCTCCTCCCACGCCTCGCGCACCGCGGCGTGCACCGGGGTCTCGTGACTGTCCCTGGCGCCGCCGGGCAGCGCCCAGGTGCCGCCCTGATGACTCCACGCCGCACGGTGCTGCATCAGCACCGCCGATCCGCCGCCGGCGAGCGGGGCGCGCAGCAGCAGTCCGGCAGCTCCGAAACGACCCCAACGCCGCATGCCAATGGGGTCACGCGACCACCCGTCACCGTCACCACGCATCTGGCACCCATCCTCGTTCCGCCGTCGCGGCACCGGCGTCCCACAGCCAAGCAGGGGTATTTCACACGCCACGGCACCGCTACGACCACAATAAACTCCGCAACGACAGACACGGGGTGACCGGATATCCGGTCGGTCCGTCGAGAAATCCGCGAATGCGGCCCAGACTGGGGAGGTGGACATGGCTCGGATCGAGCAGGCGACGGCGGTACTCCGGCCGTCGCCCACCGCCGAGCTCGCCGCGCGGGATAGTCCGGGGGCACTGCGCGCCGCGTTCATGCGCGAGCAGTTCGACCCAGCCCGGATGCGCCTGTTCGCCAGTTCCTCGCCGGGACGGCTGATCGCAATCGGACTGGTGCTCATCGGCGTGTGCCTGGCCGCGGGCTGGGTGACCGGTTCGACGGTCAGTGACCGGCAGCAGACCCTGGACGTGCTGCTCGACGACACCGAGCCGGACGCGTACTCCGCGCATCGGCTCTACACGTCGCTGTCCATTGCCGACGCCGCGGCCAGCACCGCGTTCATCGCGGGCGGGCTGGAGCCGCAAACGGTGCGGGACCGCTACAGCCAGGCGGTCGGCGAGTCCGCCGCGGAATTGGTGGCGGAGGCCGGCCGTGCCGCGGGCACCGCACCGGGCGTGCCCGACAACACCGATGCCCAGCTGCGCACCGGTATCGCCACCAGCCTGCCGGTGTACACCGGCATCGTGGAGACCGCGCGCGCGAACAATCGCAGTGGCTACCCCGTGGGCGCCGCGTACCTGAGCGAGGCCTCCAACCAGATGCAGACGGCGGTGCTGCCGATGGCCGAGGAGCTGCACAACCGGCGCTCGGCGGCGGTCACCGAGGCGCAGCGCAACCACGTCCGGCCGCCGTGGACCGCCATTGTGCTGGTGCTGCTCGCGCTGGCCGCGCTGGTGTGGGCGCAGTTCGACCTGGCGAAACGCTGGCGCCGGGTGCTCAATCCCGGGCTGCTGCTCGCCTCGGCGGCGGTGCTGGTGCTGTTGGCGTGGACCGTGGTCGCGGGTGCGGTGTCGGCCACCTCGATGATCAACGGGCGCGACGACGGTGCGGTGCCCGCCTCGCGGCTCACCGAGAGCCGGATTCTCGCTCAGCAGGCGCGTTCGGCGGAGACGCTGAAGCTGGTGAACCGAGACGCGACCGGCGACTACGACCGGACCTATGACGCGAACATCGCCCGCCTCGCCGATCTACTCGGCGGCTACCCGAGTTCCGCCCCGGCCGCCGACGAAGTGCGCAATGCCATTCCGGCCCTGGGTCGTTGGCGGGTGGCGCATCAGCGCATGAACGACACGCTGGCCCGCGGTGACTACAACGGCGCGGCCACGGTGGCGACCGGACCGGGCGCCGCCGATGTCGCGGCCCAGGTGGACGCACTGGACAGAGCACTGGAGCAAGGCATCGACGAAACGCGGGATACATTGCGCGACAACATCTCCCAGGCAGCGCGGGTACTCGACTTCCTCGGCCCCGGCGCGCTGGTGCTGGGCATCATCGCGGCGGGCTGCGTCGGCCTCGGACTGTGGCCGCGACTGCGGGAGTACCGATGAGGCGCGGGCACGGCATCCTCGCCGTCGCACTAGCCGCCGTCGCGCTGGTCGGCGGCTGCACCAGCGACGCGCCGCCACCGCTGCCGACCAGCACCGCCAAGTACACCGAACCGCCGTTGCCCGCCAAAGCCGTTCCGGTGCTGACGGACTCGCCGATCGCGACGCCGAAGGACCAGCAGTGCGGCGACCCGACGGCCAGCCTGCGCCCGACCGGCGAGGGCACCGCGGCGCGCGGGCCGACGATCGATGCGATCCGGGCCCGCGGCAGGTTGATCGTCGGGCTGGACGCGGGCAGCAACCTGTTCAGCTTCCGCGATCCGACCTCCGGCGCCATCGTCGGCTTCGATGCCGATATCGCCAGGGAGATCGCGCGCGACCTGCTCGGCAGCCCGGACCTGATCGAGTACCGCACCCTCGGCTCGGCCGACCGGGAACAGGCGCTGCAGAAACACGACGTGGACCTCGTCGCGAAGACCATGACGATCACCTGTGAACGGCGGCAGAAGGTCACCTTCTCCACCGTGTACCTGCGGTCCAAACAGCGGGTGCTCGCGATGAAGAGCTCGGGGATCAACGGCATCGCCGACCTCGCGGGCAAACGGGTGTGCATCGTGCGCGGCACCACCTCGCTGGACCGCATCCGGCACTATCAGCCCGCCGCGACCGTGCTCTCGGTGCCCACCTGGGCCGACTGTCTCGTGGTGCTGCAGCAGCGGCAGGTCGACGCGGTGAGTACCGACGACTCCATCCTGGCCGGTCTGGCCGCGCAGGACCCCTATACGGCCGTGGTCGGCGACACCATCAGCGTCGAGCCCTACGGCATCGGGATCCCCAAGGGTGACGATGATCTGGTGCGCTTCGTGAACGGCACGCTCGACCGCATCCGCAACGACGGCACCTGGGACCGCAGTTACGCCCAATGGTTGACCGTGCTCGGCTCGTCGCCGGGGCCGCCCGCACCGAATTATGTGGACTGACGGCCGATGAACACAGCTGACGACGCCACCTCCGAGTCGGACGAATCCGTCTCCGCCCCAATGGTTTCCGGCGAGGGTGCGGACGGGCCCGCGCATACCGAACTATCCCGAGGATCGCGGGAGGTGCCTGCACACACCGAATTATCGCGAGGTTCACGGCAAGCGGACGAGCCCGCGCACACCGAACTGACAACGGGTTCGCGGCAAGCGGACGAGCCTGCGCACACCGAACTGACAACGGGTTCGCGGGGCGCGGAAGAGCTTGCGCACACCGAACTGTCGCGAGGAGCGCGAGAAGCGGACGAGCCCGCGCACACCGAACTGTCGCGAGGAGCGCGAGAAGCGGACGAGCCCGCGCACACCGAGATGTCACGAGGCGAGCGGGACGTGGACGAGCCGGTGCACACCGAACTCGCCCGCGGGTCCCGCCCGACACCCAGTGCGGCGGCGTCCGCCGAAACCGTCATCGGCGCATGGCGTACCGACTCCGAGCCGGATTCGGCGGCGACGATGCGGACCTCTGGACGCAGCGTGCGCACGGCGCGATCGCGGCCGACGGTGCGCAAGCTCGGCGGTGGGCTGGTGCCGATCCCGACGGTCGAGCCGGCCGACCCGCGCGCCGCGGTCTTGACCGATCCCGTGGTGTCGGAAGGCAAACGGTTCTGCTGGCGGTGTGGCAACCCGGTCGGCCGGGCCACCGCGGTCCGGCCCGCGCTGACCACCGGCACCTGCGATACCTGCGGCGCCCCTTACGATTTCCGGCCGTCGCTGCACGAAGGCGACATCGTGTCCGGCCAGTACGAGGTGCAGGGCTGCATCGCACACGGCGGGCTCGGCTGGATCTACCTCGCGATCGACCGCAACGTCAGCGATCGCTGGGTGGTGCTCAAGGGCCTGCTGCACACCGGTGACGCCGAAGCCCAGGCGGTCGCCGTCGCCGAGCGCCAATTCCTGGCCGAGGTGGCGCACGCCAGCATCGTCAAGATCCACAACTTCGTCGAGCACACCGACCAGGACGGTGCGCCGATCGGCTACATCGTCATGGAGTACGTCGGCGGCCGGTCGCTGCGCGAGATCCTCAACTCCTTCGACCGCCCGCACCGGATGCCGGTCGCCGAGGCCATCGCCTACCTGCTGGAAATCCTGCCCGCGCTGGAGTACCTGCATTCGATCGGGCTGACCTACAACGATCTCAAGCCCGACAACATCATGGTCACCGAGGATCAGGTGAAGCTGATCGATCTGGGCGCCGTCGCCACCATCGAGTCGTACGGAAACCTCTACGGCACCAGGGGATTTCAGGCACCGGAGATCGCGAAGACCGGACCCACCGTCGCGTCGGACATCTACACCGTCGGGCGCACCCTGGCCGTGCTCACCCTCGAGATGCCGATGGAGCAGGGCCGCTATCTCGATGGCATCCCCGATCCCGCGGACCATCCGGTGCTGGCGCGCTACGAGTTCTTCCACCGCCTGTTGCTGTGCGCGACCGATCCGGACCCGGAGCGCCGATTCCCGTCCGCCCGAGCCATGTCCGCGCAGATGTCGGGCGTGCTGCGGGAAATCCTCGCGATGGAGACCGGGTCCGAGCACCCGCAGTTGTCGACGGTGTTCAGCCCGCCGCGGACCAGCTTCGGCACCGAGGAACTGATCAGGCAGACCGACGCGTACGCCGATGGCCGGGCGCGCAGCAAGCTGCTCGAAGCCCGCGATGTGGTTGCGGCACTGCCGGTTCCGCTGCTCGACTCGGGCGACCCGTCGGCGCCGCTGCTGGCCTCCACCGTGCATGCCGAGCCCGCGCAGTCGCTGGAGGCCATCCGGGCCGCCCAGGAACGGGCCGAGACCGACCCCGACAATGCCCCGGAGACCTTGGATCTGGAGCTGCGGCTGGCCGAGGCACGGGTACGGCTGGATCTCGGCGAGTCGGCCTCGGTGTTGCATCTGCTGTCCCGGCTGCCCGAAAACGATTGGCGCGTCAGCTGGTATCGCGGGCTGGCACAGCTGCTCGACGTGGAGTACGAGCAGGCCTTCGCCAGCTTCGACCGTGTGCTGTGCGTGCTGCCCGGCGAGATCGGGCCCAAGCTGGCGCTGGCCGCGACCGCGGAATTGATTCTGCAACACTGGGATTCGTCGGATCCGGGCCAGTGGCGGGCGTATGCGGAGAAGTTCTACGACACCGTCTGGCGCACCGATCGCGCGGTGGTGAGTGCCGCCTTCGGACTGGCCAGGCAGCTCGCGGCAGTCGATCGCGTGGTGGACGCGGTGCACGCGCTCGACGAAGTACCCGCCGCCTCACGGCATTTCACCACCGCCCGGATGACCGCGGTGCTGCTGTTGCTCACCGCCGCCCCGGTGGCCGAACTCGACGAATCGACCTTGCACATCTCCGCCTCCCGAGTGCAGAGCCTGCCCGCCGGAGAGGGGCGCGCGGTCCAGATGCGGGTGCTCGTCCTCGGTGCCGCGCTGGCCTGGTTGCAGGCGGGCAACACCCCGAAACGGCCCGATGCCACGCTGTTCGGCGCGCCGTTCACCGAACGGTGCCTGCGGGAGGGTACCGAGGCGGGGCTGCGTGCGCTGGCGCGCAGCGCGCCCGGGCGTAACCACCGCTACGCGCTGGTCGATCTCGCCAACTCGATCCGTGCCAAGACCTGGGTCTGAGCAGGCTTGCGGGTCAGGCGCTTTCGGCGACGCGGTGGGCGGCGCGGGCGATGGCCAGTTCTTCGTTCGTGGGGACGACCAGCACGGCGACCTCCGCGTCCGGCGGTGAAATACGCCGGGCGGTGCGGTCTTTCGCGGTGTTCGCCGTGGGGTCGACCTCGATGCCGAAGCGGGACAGACCGGCCAGCGCGTCCGCGCGGACCTGCGGGCTGTTCTCGCCGACACCCGCGGTGAAGGTGATCGCGTCGACGCCGCCCAGGTCGATCAGGTACGCGCCGAGGTAGCGGCGCAGGCGGTGGATGTAGACGTCGTAGGCGAGTTTCGCCGCGATGTCACCGTTCTCGATGAGGCGCTGCAGTTCGCGGAAGTCGTTGACGCCGGACAGGCCCTTGATGCCGGAATCCCGATTCAACAGCTTGTCGACCTGGTCGATGTCGAAGTGGGCCGAGCGGACCAGGTGCGCGATGATGCCCGGGTCGAGATCGCCGGACCTGGTACCCATCACCAAGCCCTCCAGCGGGGTCAGCCCCATGGTGGTGTCGGTCGGGTGCCCGCCGCGGATCGCCGAGGCCGACGCACCGTTGCCCAGGTGGAAGACGATCTGGTTCAGCTGCGCCGGGTCGCGGCCGAGCAGTTCGGCGACCTGCCCGGACACGTACTCGTGCGAGGTGCCGTGAAAGCCGTACTTCCGGATGCCGTGCGCGGCAGCGACTTTGGCGTCGATGGCGTAGGTCTTCGCGGCGTCGGGCAGGCCGTGGAAGAACGCGGTGTCGAACACGGCCACCTGCGGTACGTCGGGCAGCAGTTCCCTGGCGCTCTCGATACCCGCGACATTTGCCGGATTGTGCAGCGGGGCAAGCGAAGACAGGTCGGAGATCGCCGTGACCACGTCGTCATCGATCAGTGTCGGCTGGTAGAACACCTCGCCGCCGTGCACCACCCGGTGCCCTACCGCGCGGATCCCGGAGCGGGTGAGGTCGTGGCCCGTCGCGGCGAACGTGTCGAAGATCAACCGCAGCCCGGCCGTGTGATCGGCGACGGCGCTGCGCCGCTCGGTGGTTTCGCCGTCGGCGTGGTGCTCGATCCCGGCGTTCTCCTCGCCGATTCGATCGACCATGCCGGCGGCCGTCACCGCGCCCGATTCCGGATCCAGGAGTTGGTACTTGATGGACGACGAGCCGGAATTGATCACCAGCACCAGGTCGTCGATACTTTCGCTCATCACGCCTCCTGTGTTCGGCGGGACACCCGGTCCGGCGCGCTACTCATCACGCCTGCTGGATTCGCGGTCCCACATTCCGCAGCAACCACCTTCGCGGAGCGCCTGTTCCGTCTCGCGAACCATCTGTGTCCCGAAAGACACTCAGTCCCCCTGAGCTTGGATCGCCGTGATCGCCACGGTATTGACGATGTCGGCGACCAGCGCGCCGCGGGACAGGTCGTTGACCGGCTTGCGCAGGCCCTGCAGCACCGGCCCGATGGCGATCGCCCCCGCGCTGCGCTGCACCGCCTTATAGGTGTTGTTGCCGGTATTGAGATCCGGAAACACGAACACCGTCGCCCGGCCCGCCACCTCGGAGTCGGGCAGCTTGGTGGTGGCCACGGTCGGCTCGATCGCCGCGTCGTACTGGATCGGGCCCTCCACCGGCAGCTCCGGCGTCCGGTCGCGGACCAGCTTGGTGGCTACCCGCACCTTGTCCACGTCCGCGCCGCTGCCGGATTCGCCGGTCGAGTAGGACAGCATGGCGATGCGCGGTTCGATACCGAACCGGGCCGCCGTGCCCGCCGAGGAGATCGCGATGTCGGCCAGCTGCTCCGAGGTCGGGTCGGGCACCACCGCGCAGTCACCGTAGGCGAGCACTCGGTCGGCCAGACACATGAGGAACACGCTGGACACGGTGGACACCCCGGGCACCGTTTTGATGATCTCGAACGATGGCCGGATGGTGTGCGCCGTGGTGTGTGCGGCGCCGGAGACCATGCCGTCGGCGATGCCCTTGTAGACCATCATGGTGCCGAAATACGAGATGTCGGACATGGTTTCGCGGGCGCGCTCGACGGTCATGCCTTTGTGCTTGCGCAGCTCGGTGTACTCCTTGGCGAAATCGTCGAGGTAGCCGGAGGTTCGGGGATCGAGCACCTCCGCGGCGGAGATGTCGACGCCGAGTTCGGCGGCGCGGGCTCGGACCAGCTGCTCGTCGCCGAGGATCACCAGATCGGCGATCTTGCGTTGCAGCACCCGTCCGGCCGCGCGCAGGATGCGGTCGTCGTCGCCCTCCGGCAGCACGATCCGTTTCCGGTCGGCCCTGGCGCGCTCGATGAGCTGGTACTCGAACATCTGCGGCGTCACGATGCTGGTGCGCGGAACTTCGATGCGCCGCAACAACTCCACGGCGTCGACGTGTTCCTCCATCAACGCGAGCGCGGTGTCTACTTTGCGCGGGCTGCCCGCGGACATGCGGCCGCGGGTGCGGTACGCGGCGCTGGCGGTGTCGTAGGTGCCGAGCTCGGTGGTGAGGATCGGCAGCTTGGGTTTCAGGCCGGTCATCAGCCGCGCCACCGCGGGATGGGGCAGCATGCCGCCGTTCATGATGATGCCCGACAGCGACGGAAAGCCTTCTGCCTCATGCGCGTTCACCACGCTGAGCAACACGTCGGAGCGGTCGCCGGGCGCGATCACCACGACGCCGTCCACCAGTCGCTCCAGAATGTGTTCGGCGGTCATGCCGCCGACCATGATCTTCAGCGCCTCGCGCTGCAGCAATTCCTGGTCACCGCTGTACATTTCGCCGTCGATGGCGCTACACAGTTCGGCCATCGTCGGCGAGATGAGCAGCGGCACTTCGGGCAGCGTCCAAGTCGGCACGGCGGAGGTACGCAACGCGGCGGCGACGTCATCGATCTGGGCAGGGTCGCAGCGGTTGGCGATGATGGCGACCAGCTGCGCGTGTTCCAGGGCCAGCTCGCTCTGGCACAGCTCGGCCAGCTGCTTCACCTCGACGGGTGTGCGATCGGCGCCGCGCACCACCAGCAGCACGGCGGCGCCGAGATTCACCGCGATCCTGGCGTTGAAGCGCAGCTCGCTGGGGCTGGCGACATCGGTGTAATCGCTGCCGACCACCACCACCGCGTCGCACACCTTCGCGACCTCGTGGAACCGCATCACGATCTCGCTGATCGCGGCGTCCGGGTCGGCGTGCACCTGCTCGTAGGTGACGCCGGTGGCCTGCGCGTAGTCGATATCGGCGGTGCTGTGCTCGAGCAGCAGCTCGAGGATGTAGTCGGGCTCGGTGGTCGACCGGGTGATCGGCCGGAAGACGCCGACCCGCGCGGTGGTCGCGCACAGCATCTCGAGCACGCCGAGCGCCACCGTCGACTTCCCGGTGTCCCCCTCGGGCGAGGCGATATACACGGTGGAAGGAGCATGATCGGCCATGCCCGAAAGCTTAGTGAACCAACCGCTAATCAGGCTCGCCTGCGAGACAGTCGTCACGAGCCGTTCGGAATCGAGCGCGGCGGGGATGCCGCCCGCGCGGCTCTACCGGCGGCGGGCGGTCCGCGGCCTGCTGACGGCGTTCGCTCGGGTCCCGGACACCCCCGATCGGCCGATATAGTCCGCGCATGGCTGAGCAATTTCCGGACCGGCAGTGGGGTTCGCGCACCAACGTACTGTCCCGACTAGCAAACAAGTTCGCCGCGACCAAGCCCGGTTCTTGGTTCGTTCGCAAGATCACCCCGCTGGACCGTGCCCTGCTCGAGCGCACCGACGCCAAGTACACCGTGCTCGGCCCGATCGGTGCCCCGGTGATCCTGCTGACCACCATCGGCCGCAAGTCCGGTCAACCGCGTACCCAGCCACTGCTCTACGTGCACGACGGCGACGTGCTGTACGTGATCGGCAGCAACTTCGGCCAGGAACGCCACCCCGCCTGGACCGCCAACCTGCTGGCCACCCCCACCGCCACCGTAGCCATCGCCGGCCAGCGCATCCCCGTGGAAGCCACCCTCGTCGAACCCGAAGCCAAGGACGCGATCTTCGCCCGCTTCGTCGAGATCACCGGCGCCTACGCCGCCTACCGCAACCGCACCACCCGCGACCTCCGCATCTTCGCCCTCCGCCGCGCGTAGCTCCCGCTCACAGCCAAGTCGCGACGCCGCCGTGGCCTGAGCAGGTGCCGCGACGAGTCTGGCTGAACGAGTAGGTGCCGTCCTTGCACTTCGCGGTGGAACCGGCCGGCGCGGACGGGGCCTGCACCGGGTTGTGGACGCAGTTGCCGCTGGAGTTGATGTACGAATCGGGGCCGCAGGCCGAACCGGGATCGCTCGCCGGCGGTGCGGGAGCAGGCGGTGCCGGGGCGGGCGGTGGCGGGCGCAATGCCACCGTCGTACGCGGCACCGCTACGGGCGGCGGGGCGGGCGCGACGGTGGTGACCGGTGGACTGGTCGTGGTCGAGATCGGCGCACTGGTCGTGGTCGGCACGCTGGTCGTGCTGGACGGGACCGGACTCGTCGAACTGATTGTTGTTGTGGCAGGCAAGGTTGCGGATGTCCGCGATGGCGACGCCGGCTGAGCCGAGCAGCCACTGACGAGCACGACGAACGCACCCACACCGACAAGAAAACCGAGACCGCTGAAGCGGTAATGCACGAATACTCCGAGTGATTGATAGCAAGTCATCTATTGGGTGACTCACCTCACTTCATCGAAGAAGCGCTACCGCCCATTACCAAACAACCGCAGGTCAGATCGGTTCCGGAGCGCGAAATCAGCTCAGTGCCGGTTGCCCTGCTCGATCGCGGACAGGTGGGTGATGTTGGCCTGATCGTCGGGCTCGGCGCTGGGGGCGCCGGTGAACCAGGCGTCGAGGATTTCCTGGAGTTCCGCGGTGGAGGTCGAACGCAGGCTCAGGGCAAGGACATTCGCATCGTTCCATTGGCGTGCGCCTTTTGCCGTCTCGGCGTCGGCGCAGAGGGCGGCGCGGACACCGGTGACCTTGTTGGCGGCGATCGAGGCGCCGGTGCCGGTCCAGCAGCAGACGATCGCCTGGTCGGCGCGGCCCTGGGCGACGTCGCGGGCCGCGGCCTCGCTGGCCCAGGCCCAGTCGTCCCGTTCGGTCTCCGCGAGGGCGCCGTGCGGCAGCGTTTCGTGTCCGCGCCGGATGAGCTCTTCGATCAGTTCCCGCGCCACTCCGACGCGTTCGTCCGCAGCAACCGAGATCCGCATGCTTCCAGCTTAATGTCGGACCGCTCGACCTATTGACAGCATGCTGTCAAACATGACAGGATACTGTCATGACCACGAAGACAGTTCACGTAGCCGTTTACGACACCTTCTCCGACTGGGAGATCGGCGCGACCACGGCGCACATCAACCGGACCACCTGGCAGCGGGAGCCGGGCACCTGGCAGACCAAAACGGTTGGGCTGACCACTGATCCGATCACCACGCTCGGCGGGATGCGCATCGTGCCGGACATGGCACTGGCCGATCTCACGCCCGCCGAGAGCTCGATGCTGATCCTGGCCGGCGCCGACACCTGGGACGGCGAGGAACTCATGCCGTTCGCGCGCAAGGCCCGTGAGTTCCTCGACGCGGGAGTTCCGGTCGCGGCGATCTGCGGGGCGACGCTCGGGCTGGCGAGGGAAGGTCTGCTCGATACGCGCAAGCACACCAGCAATGTTCGGGAATTCCTGCTCTACAGCGGATACGCGGGGGTCGACAATTACTCGGACGAGGCCGCAGTGACCGATGGCGATCTGATCACCGCGGGTGGCACCGCACCGTTCGAGTTCGCACAGGCGGCGCTCGGCAGGCTCGGCGTGTACGAGCCGCACGTGCTCGACGGGTGGTACCGCTTGTACGGACACTCCGATCCGGCGGGCTGGGCGGTGCTGGCGGAGTACGAGGAGCAGCAGTCGGGCGCGCACGTCTGATGGAGGAGAATCACGCGGCGATCCGGCCGGACGGCCGGATCGCCAGGAGGTGGAAGTGACCAGGAATGACCAGGAGCTGTTCGCCACGGCCGCCATCACGTCATTTCGGCTGAACGGTCAGTTCCTCGCGATCGCCGAGGAACTGGCGCGCCCGGCGGGGCTCACCGCGGCCTGGTGGCAGGTGCTCGGGGCGGTGCTGGCCGAACCGCTGCCGGTGGCGGGCATCGCCCGGGAGATGGGCATCACCCGGCAGAGCGTGCAGCGCATCGCGGACCTGTTGGTGGACAAGGGGCTTGCCGAATACCGGCCGAACCCGGCGCACCGCCGCGCGAAGCTGGTCGCGGTCACCGACGCGGGCCTCGAGGCGGTGCGCCGGATCAATCCACAGCACGCGGTGGTGGCCAAGCGGCTGGTGGACGAGCTCGGCCTCGAACAACTCGCGGCGACCGTGGAGATGCTCACCATGCTGTCCACCGCTTTGGACGCGATCGTCGAAGAACAGGGGTGACATGCCCTGCCGCGTGACAGAGCACAGCCCGCGCCCGTCGGCGCCCGCGATCAGTCCGCGAACGGCTCCTTCGTACGCCCGACCAGATCGGCCACGGAGTCGAGCACCATGGTCGGCCGATACGGATACGCCTCGACCGAGGCGCGCGTGGAGATACCGGTGGTGACCAGGATGGTGCGCATACCCGCCTCCAGCCCGGAGATGACGTCGGTGTCCATCCGGTCGCCGATCATCACCGTGGACTGCGAGTGCGCACCGATCCGGCGCAGCGCCGAGCGCATCATCAGCGGGTTGGGCTTGCCGATGTAGTACGGGTCGCGGCCGGTGGCGCGGGTGATCAGCGCCGCGACCGAACCGGTCGCGGGCAGTGAGCCGTCGCGGGACGGGCCGGTGGGGTCCGGGTTGGTGGCGATGAAACTCGCGCCGCGCTCGATCAGCCGGATCGCGGTGGTGATCGCCTCGAAGGAGTAGTTGCGGGTCTCGCCGAGCACCACGTAGTCGGGGTTGCTGTCGGTGAGCACGTAGCCGATTTCGTGCAACGCGGTGGTGAGGCCGGATTCGCCGACCACGTAGGCGGTGCCGTTGGGTCGCTGCTCGTCCAGGAAGGTGGCGGTGGCCAGCGCGGAGGTCCAGATCGCCGTCTCGGGGATGTCGAGGCCGGTGTGGCGCAGCCTGGCCTGCAGGTCGCGCGGGGTGCGGATCGAGTTGTTGGTCAGCACCAGGAACGGGGTCTCGTTGGCGCGCAGCTCGGCGAGGAACTCGTCGGCGCCGGGCACCAGTTGATCCTCGTGCACCAGCACACCGTCCATGTCGGTCAGATAGGACAGGATCGGTTCGTCAGTCACCAGACAATTGTCCCACTAAGGACACAGGCGGACGGAGTCCGTCCGTACCGCGCATGGCCGGAGCGAAGGCGGAGGTACGCCTATCGGAGAGGTTCCGGGGGGAGGTCCGCGTCGATGCGACCCTTCGCACACTGGCGGGCGCCGCCGACCACGGGTCGGAAACGGCTATGTGCGCGCGTCGGACAGGGCGCATACGATCGCCGAAGGCGGGAAGGTCCGCAACCTCGTTGTGGTTGCAGCGAGACATGACCGCAGCGTGTCGGCGGTCGACAAGGGTGCGGGAATGCCCGCACCGCAGGTGTGCAGCGAAGCGACAGGAGTGGCGCACATGGGTGAGCTCAAGCTCGGATACAAGGCGTCGGCCGAACAGTTCGGGCCGCGGGAACTGGTGGAGATCGCGGTGCTGGCCGAGGAACACGGCCTCGACAGTGCCACGGTCAGCGACCATTTCCAGCCGTGGCGGCACAAGGGCGGGCACGCGCCGTTCTCGCTGGCCTGGATGGCCGCGGTCGGCGAGCGCACCGAGCGGATCCAGCTCGGCACCTCGGTGCTCACCCCCACCTTCCGGTACAACCCGGCCGTGATCGCACAGGCCTTCGCCACCATGGGTTGTCTGTACCCGGACCGGATCATGCTCGGTGTCGGCACCGGCGAGGCGCTCAACGAGATCGCCACCGGGTACAAGGGCGAATGGCCGGAGTTCAAGGAGCGTTTCGCCCGGCTGCGCGAGGCGGTCGAGCTCATGCGCGCGCTGTGGACCGGCGACCGCGTGGACTTCGCCGGCGAGTACTACAACACCGTCGGCGCGTCGATCTACGACGTGCCCAAGGGCGGCATCCCGGTCTACGTGGCGGCGGGCGGACCGCTGGTCGCGCGTTATGCGGGCCGCGCGGGTGACGGTTTCATCTGCACCTCCGGCAAGGGCATGGAGCTCTACACCGAGAAGCTGATGCCCGCGGTCGCCGAGGGCGCCGCCAAGGCGGGCCGCACCGTCGAGGACATCGACCGGATGATCGAGATCAAGATCTCCTACGACACCGATCCCGAACTCGCACTGGAGAACACCCGCTTCTGGGCCCCGCTGAGCCTGACGCCGGAGCAGAAGCACAGCATCACCGACCCGATCGAGATGGAGGCCGCCGCCGACGCCCTGCCGATCGAGCAGATCGCCAAGCGCTGGATCGTCGCCAGCGACCCCGACCAGGCCGTCGACCTCATCAAGCCCTACCTCGACGCCGGCCTGAATCACCTGGTCTTCCACGCCCCCGGCCACGACCAGCGCCGCTTCCTCGACCTCTTCCAGCGCGACCTGGCCCCGCGCCTGCGCGCCCTGGCCTGATCGACGACAAATGCTCCACCCGTCGAGCGGCGGGTGGAGCCTTTGCCGTTCGTGGCTAGCTGAGGGCGTGGTCGAGGTCGGCGAGGAGGTCTTCGACGTCCTCCAGGCCGACGGAGATGCGGACCACGCCGTCGGAGAGGCCGATGGTGGCCCGGCCTTCGGGGCCCATGGCGCGGTGAGTTGTGGTGGCGGGGTGGGTGATCAGGGATTTGGCATCGCCGAGGTTGTTGGAGATGTCGATGATGCGCAGGCGGTTGAGCACTTCGAAGGCGCGCTTCTTGGCCTCGTGGGCGGGCGCGTTCAGTTCGAAGGTGACCACGGTGCCGCCCGCACTCATCTGGCCGGTGGCCAGGTCGTGCTGCGGATGTGACTCCAGGAAGGGGTATTTCACCCAGCTGACGGCCTTGTTGGTCTCCAGGAAGCGGGCGATGCGCAGGGCCGACTCGGTGGAGTGGCGCACCCGCAGCGGCATCGTCTCCAAACCCTTGAGCAGCGTCCACGCGTTGAACGGGCTCAGCGCCGGACCGGTATGGCGCATCAGGGTTTTCACCGGACCCTCGATGTAGTCCTTCGCGCCGAGGATGGCGCCGCCGAGCACCCGGCCCTGGCCGTCGATGTGCTTGGTACCCGAGTAGACGACCACATCGGCACCCAGTTCGAAACCGCGCTGCAGCAGCGGAGTGGCGAAGACGTTGTCCAGCACCACCTTCGCGCCCGCGGCGTGCGCGAGCTCGGTGACCCGGCGCACGTCGACCAGGGTCTGCATCGGGTTGGCCGGTGTCTCGAAGAACACCGCCTGGGTGGGCACCGACAGCGCCTGCTCCCACTGGTCCAGATCCTCGCCGTCGACGAAGACGGTCTCCACGCCCCAGCGCGGCAGGATCTCGTTGCACACCACGAAGCAGGACCCGAACAGGCTGCGCGCGGCCACCAGTCGATCACCGGCGCCGAGCAACGCGCCCAAAGCGGTGAATACCGCCGACATTCCGCTCGCGGTGGCGAAACACGCCTCGGCGCCGTCGAGCAACCGCATCCGCTCCTCGAACATGGCGACCGTCGGATTGCCGTAGCGGGAGTAGACGAAATGCTCGACGTCACCGGTGAACGCGGCCTCGGCGGCCTCCGCGCTCTCGTAGACGAAGCCGGAGGTCAGGTACAGCGCCTCGGAGGTTTCCTCGAAACCGGAGCGCCGCAAGCCCCCGCGCACGCCGAGCGTCGCGGGGCCGACCCCTTCGGGCAGCGGCTTGTCGAACGCACCACCGGTGATCATGACTGCCTCCCGAGGACCCACTGCCCCCTGACGACCCACTGCTCCCCGACGACGCGGCTCCGCGACGACGCGGCCACCGAACAGCAGCTGCTCATGACTGCCGCCACGGCAAGCCGAGGGCGCGCCAGCCGCTGCCGCCCCGATGTCCGTTCGCGTCGACCGGGCCTTCGAAGCCCTCGAGCACGTTGTAGGAGGTGCCGAAACCGGCCTGCGTCGCGGCGATGGCCGCGCCGATGGAGCGTTGTCCCGAGCGACAGAGGAAGACCACCGGAGCTTCCCGGTTGTGCCCGTCCAGCGCCTTGACCAGCTGCTCGGTGAACTCACCGTTGCGCGTCCCGGTCGAGTCGACCCACTCGATCAGTACCGTCGGACGCTCGATCGAACTGGTGTCGGGCACACCGACGAACTTCCATTCGGCCTCGGTGCGCACGTCGACCAGGACGGCTTCGGGGTTGTCTCGCAACAGTTCCCAGGCCTGCTGGGGAGTGATGTCTCCGGCATAACTCATCTGGACCCTCCTAGAATCCGCACTTGCCGCGCTCGGGTTTGACGCGCGGCCAGGTCGTCACCCGGAGCACCCCACCGCGGAGGAGGGTTGCCGACCAGTATTGCCGGGGCTTGACACTGGTTCTCATGACCTTCTGCTGAGATTGCCTCGACAGGGGTCACCCTGTCAAACGGCTGCTCACGGTATGAGAATGCTCAATTACAGACCAGCCATTTGTCGCCGGATCGGGTCAGATTCCAGGTCGAGGTCGCCTCGTCGCCGTCGACCTTGGTGGTGACCGTCGCCATCGCGCGATCGCCGTCCACCTTCGGATCGACGAGTTTCGTGATTTCCACGGTCTTTCCGCCGCCGGAGCGCCCGACCAGCGGAGAGCGCTTCGGGTCGAAGCCCGGGCAGCCCGTGCCTGGTGGGGGGACCAGATCGGTGCTGTTGGAGCCCTCGACGAAACCGCGCACCGCGGCGGCGATCCAGTCGGATTCTGTGACATTTTTCTCAGCGGGCGACAGCACCCCGCCGATCACGATCCCGGCGAGCACGAGCACCGCGATGACGGCGGCCGCGATGAACGGTGCGACGGAACGCTTGTCGGTCTGATCGACCTTGATGACTTCGTCCTCCGCAGGCTGCTGCTCATTGCTCATACGAGCATGATCCCTGGTCGGCAGGTGTATCCGGCGCTCGCCCCCGCCGCACGTGGCCAGGCCTGGCGAAGTCCGGCGCACCGCACCGGAATCAGCACCGCGAGATCGGGTAAGCCGGACAGAACGGATCGCGCGGCATCCGTTCAGTTCACGCACCGGCGGAGGCCGCCGTCGCCGCCACCGATAGAATCGCGAGACTGCGGCCTGCTGTCATAGCCGCGACCGGAATGGCCACGAGCCGACAACTCCGGTGTCCGCATCGTCAGGTGCAACCAGCCAGCGCGTAACTTAGCCTAGGCTAAGGAAGACGCCGTATTTGTTTCTCAACCAAAAGGGTGCGCGTAAAAGATGACCGAACAGAGTGCAGCGACTCGCCCGCTCCGCATCGCCATCGTTGGCGCCGGACCCGCGGGGATCTACGCCGCCGACGCCCTGATGAAGTCCGATGCCGAGGTCAGCATCGACCTGTTCGAGCGCATGCCCGCGCCGTTCGGGCTCATCCGCTACGGCGTCGCGCCGGACCACCCGCGCATCAAGGGCATCATCACCGCCCTGCACAAGGTCCTCGACAAGCCGCAGGTGCGCCTGCTCGGCAACATCGACTACGGCACCGACATCACCCTCGACGACCTGCGCTCCTTCTACGACGCGGTCATCTTCTCCACCGGCGCCAACGCCGACCGCGCGCTGGGCATCCCCGGCATCGGGCTGGACGGCTCCTACGGCGCGGCCGACTTCGTGTCCTGGTACGACGGCCACCCGGACGTGCCGCGCACCTGGCCGCTGGACGCGGAGAAGGTCGCCGTGCTCGGCGTCGGCAATGTCGCGCTCGACGTGGCCCGGGTGCTGGCCAAGACCGGCGACGAACTGCTGCCGACCGAGATCCCGCCGAACGTCTACGCCGGCCTCAAGGCCAACAAGGCGCTCGAGGTGCACGTGTTCGGTCGCCGCGGCCCGGCGCAGGCCAAGTTCACCCCGCTGGAGCTGCGCGAACTGGATCACTCGCCGACCATCGAGGTCATCGTCGACCCCGAGGACATCGACTACGACGAGGGCTCCGAGGCCGCGCGCCGCCACTCCAAGCAGGTCGACATGATCGCAAACACGCTGGAGCAGTGGGCCATTCGCGACGTCGGCAACCGGCCGCACAAGCTGTTCCTGCACTTCTTCGAGTCGCCCGCCGAGATCCTCGGCGACGAGGCGGGCAAGGTCGTCGGCCTGCGCACCGAGCGCACCCAGCTCGACGGCACCGGCAACGTCAAGGGCACCGGCGTGTTCAAGGAATGGGACGTGCAGGCGGTCTACCGGGCCGTCGGCTACCTGTCGCAGAATCTGACCAACCTGCCGTTCGACGACCAGGCCGGCACCGTGCCCAACGAGGCGGGCCGGGTGATCGCCGACGAGAACGCCGACGGCGCCGACCGCTACGTCCCGGCCACCTACGTCACCGGCTGGATCAAGCGCGGCCCGGTCGGCCTCATCGGCCACACCAAGGGCGACGCCAACGAGACGGTGGCCTGCCTGCTCGACGACAGCGCGAACTTCACCCCGGCCGAGCGGCCGGAGCTGGACGCGGTCACCGAGTTCCTGGAGAGCAAGGGCATTCCGTTCACCACCTGGCAGGGCTGGTACCGCCTGGACGCGCACGAGCGCTCGCTCGGCGAGCCCGAGGGCCGCGAGCGCGTCAAGGTGGTCGAGCGGGAAGACATGCTGCGTGCCAGCGAGCCGCACAAGGTCTGACCCGACGCGCTTGTTGGGTCCGTAACAGCGGAACGACGCGTACTGAGGCATTCTGTACAGGTGTTCGATGCCCATTTCCACATCTTCGATCCGCGGTTCCCGCGGTTCGAGAACGAGGGCTACCTGCCCGGCCACTTCACCATCGCCGACTATCGAAAGCGCATGGCGCGCTTCGACGTCGGCGGCGGTGCCGTGGTCAGCGGGTCGTTCCAGTGCACCGATCAGACGTATCTGAAGGCGGCCCTCGCCGAGCTCGGCGAGGGCTGGGTCGGCGTCACCCGCCTGGATCTGGACGCCACCGACGACGAGATTCTCGAGCTGGACCGCATCGGCGTGCGCGGGCTGCGGTTCAACCTCAAGCGCGCCGCCGCCGACATCACCGGCATGACCCTGCAGGCGCTGCGCGCGCACGAGCTGGTCGGCTGGCACGTCGAGGTCTACATCGACGGTCAGATGCTCGCTTCGTTGCAGCCGGTCATCTCCAAGCTGCCGGTCTTCGCCATCGACCATCTCGGCATGTCCGAGGAGGGACTGCCGTTCCTGCTCGATCTGGTCGATCGCGGCGCCAAGGTCAAGGCGACGGGTTTCGGACGCGTCTCGATGAACGTCGCCGACACGCTGCGCCGCATCCACGCGGTCAATCCCGAGGCGCTGATGTTCGGCACCGACCTGCCCGGCACCCGCGCGGGTCGTCCGTTCCGCGACTCCGACGTCGACCTCATCTGCGATGTGGTCGGCACCGACATGTTCGCCGTCCTGGAGGACAACGCCCGCGCCTTCTACCGGCTGCCCGCCCGAGTCCGCGCTCTGCCTGCCGACCCGGCGCCCACGCTGCCGCTGTACTCCGCCGAACAACCCACGTTGCCGATCCGCCGCGACAGTCTCCCCAAACCCGAAGCGGTGGACACCATTCCGCTGCCCATCATCGAGTAGCGCTGCTAGACAACACGACTCGATGCAGAGAACCTGCTCGGGAGTGAGCTAGGCAGCGATCGCGCCGACCACCCAGATGCCGGTGGCGAGCAGGGCACCCAGGAGTTCGATGAGCATGGACAGGCCGACGCCCTTGAGCGCGTGCACCGTTGCCTGCCAGGCTTGCTGACCGACACGCAGGCGGTGCAGTTCGGAGAGGTAGACGCCGAGCACGAAGCCGACGAACAGGCCGACCACCGGGATCACGAAGAAGCCGACGATGCCGAGGACCGCGCCCAGCACGAGGGAGCGGTTGGCCACGCCCGCGTCCTTCATCTTCCGGCCGGGCCAGGTGTATTTGATGACGCCGGACAGGACGAGCAGGGCCGTGCTGACGGCGAAGACGGTCCAGGCCGTCGCGCCGCCGGTCATGAAGGCCCACACCGCGATCGCGCCGAAGATCAGGATGACGCCGGGCAGGATCGGGATGATGATGCCCAATAGACCGACGAGAATGACCAGGCCGACAACGACCTCACCCGCAGCACTCATGATCGTGCCTCGCTGGGCTCCCGCATGACTCCACCTCACCGCGCAGGCTCGCCGGACGCTCCCGCGAATAGTGCGCTGGTGGGATTGTGTCGTACCGGATGAGCCGGTGCACGGCGGACGCCGCGTGGACAGCGTAAGTGGACCGGTATTCGCGGACAGCGCCTCGACCGTGCCGGCCGGAGGGCAGGGCGTCCGGCGTAAGGCACGGCGTTATTGTCATACTGTCAATACACCCTCCGGGCCCCCTTCCGGAGGAGCGCCGGGACGCCGTGCGCTGGATCAACGACGAACCGAGGTAGGGCGTGAGCACTCCATCCACCGCCGTCAAGGGCCCGCTCGCGGGCATCAGGGTCATCGAGCTGGCCGGGATCGGACCGGGTCCGCATGCCGCGTTGCTGCTGGCCGATCTGGGCGCCGACGTGGTGCGGATCCAGCGGGCCGGCCAGATACCCGGCGGATTCGACCGGCCGCAGCAGCGCGGGCGCACCATCGTCGAGGCCAACCTCAAGGATCCGGCCGACATCGAGAAGGTGCTCGGGCTGATCGAGAAGGCGGACGTGCTCATCGAGGGCTTCCGGCCCGGGGTGACCGAGCGGTTGGGGCTCGGCCCGGACGAGGCGCTCGCGCGCAATCCGCGACTGGTCTACGGGCGGATGACCGGCTGGGGCCAGGAAGGCCCGCTGGCCGATCGCGCCGGACACGACATCAACTACATCTCCATCACCGGCGTGCTGCACGCCATCGGCCGCAAGGGCGAGCGCCCGGTGCCGCCGCTGAACATGGTCGGCGACTTCGGCGGCGGCTCGATGTTCCTGGTGTTCGGCCTGCTCGCCGCGCTCGTCGAACGGCAGACCTCCGGCAAGGGGCAGGTCGTCGACGCCGCGATGGTCGATGGCGCGCTTGCTCTTTCGCACATGATCTGGGGTATGCGCGGGTACGGCGCGTGGTCTGACGAGCGCGGGGTGAACCTGCTCGATACCGGAATGTCGTTCTACGACACCTACGAAACCGCCGACGGCAAGTACATGGCGGTCGGCTCGATCGAGCCACAGTTCTATGCCCAGTTGCTGGCCGGTCTCGACATCAATCCCGAGGGCCTGCCGTACCAGCTCGATCCGGCGGGTCAGGAAACGCTGAAAAAGCTGTTCACGGAACGCTTCCTGACCAAGACCCGCGACGAGTGGGCGGAGATCTTCGTCGGCACCGACGCCTGCGTCTCCCCTGTCCTCACCTTCGAGGAAGCCACCCGCAACGAGCACATCGCGGCCCGGGGTTCGCTGATCGAGGTCGACAACATCACCCAGCATGCGCCGGCGCCGCGGTTCTCGCGCACGCCCAACGGCATCCCCACCCCGCCGCCCAGCGAGGCGACGCCGATCGAATCCGTTTGGGCGAACTGACTTCTCGCTTCGACCGAGGCCCCGGGGCACACCCCCGGGGCCTTTTCGTGCGCTCAGGCGGTGGCCGAGGAAAGCGCGGGGCTGATCGGGCGGCCGCCGTCGGACAGTCCGCGGGTGACGAGCTTGGCGATGCGCGCCACCAGGGTGCGCGGGCGACGGGGCATCAGGTGTGCGGCGGCAAAGTTCGACGCGCCGGGCACGACGTAGCCCCTGTTGCGTTCGAGCGCGCGCAGCGTGGACTCGACAACCGCTGCGGCGCTGCCCATTCGGCCGAGGGCGGCATCGCGGGTACCGACGGTGTCGAAGAACGGCGTCTCGGTCGGGCCGGGGCAGACGGCGAGCACTTTGATGCCGCGGCCGCGGTATTCGCTCCACAACGACAGGCTGAAGTTCAGCACGAAGGCCTTGCCGGAGGAGTAGGTCGCGAAGTAGGGCGACGGTTGAAAGGCCGCGGTCGAAGCGACATTGACGATTTCACCGCTGCCGCGTTCGAGCATGCCCGGGATGAGGCGGCGGGTAAGCCCGGCCAGCGCAACGACATTGACCATCAACTGATCGTGCTCGCTGTCGACGCCGAGGTCCTCGAAGCGGCCCGCGCTGCCGAAGCCCGCGTTGTTGATCAACAGGTCGACCGAGAGTCCCCGTGCGGCAAGCTCATCCAGCACCCGCGCGGCGGCGTCGGGCTCGGTGAGGTCCTGCGCGATGACCTCCACTCGGCCGTCGTGGCGCTGGCGTAGTTGCGCGGCAAGGGATTCCAGGCGCGGCAGCGTGCGGGCGACCAGGACGAGGTCGTCGCCGCGGGCCGCCAAGGCGGCGGCGAACTCGGCGCCGATGCCGGACGAGGCGCCGGTGATGAGGGCGGTTTTTCCAGTACGGGTCATTTCGAGCTCCTTCGATGTGATGCAACATCAGAGTAGCCTTATCTTCAGTAAATGCAACATCAATGTTGCATCTATAAGAAAAGACGCAGCTCGCGTGTAGTATCTCGGCAGATCTCAGCGAACGGAGCACCCATGTCGCCCACTTCCGCGCGCCCGCTGCGCGCCGATGCCGAGCGCACCGTCCGCGCCATCCTGGAGGCCGCGGAGCGCGTGCTGAGCGAGCACCCCAACGCGACGCTCGAGCAGATCGCGGAGGCCGCGGGCGTCGCCCGCACCACCGTGCACCGACGCTTCGCCAATCGCGAGGACCTGGTGCGCAGCATGGCGGTGGCCGCATGGCGGCGCATCGCGGCCGCGGTCGATGCCGCACGGCCGCGGACCGCGCCACCACTGGTCGCGCTGCATCAGGCCACCGCCAATGTCATCGAGATCAAGTACGGGGCGTCCTACGCACTCGACCGCGTGGACAGCACCGACCCCGAGGTCGCCGAACTCCAGGCCGATGTCTTCGCGAAATGCGATGCGGTGCTTGCCAGAGCGCGTGCGGACGGCTTCATCGCAGCCGACGCCGACCCGACCTGGGTGCGGCGGGTCTACCTCGCGCTGATCAACGAGACCGTGCACGGCAACGCCGAACTGGACGGCAACGCCGACCCGGATGCCCTCGCTGGTCGTGTTATCGACACGCTGCTGAGTGGCGTAGGTACCGGGCGACGCCAGTAGACCTCGGCGACAAGCAGTCTCGGCCACGCTCGCCTACAAACAAGCGGCGACACCCGGTCAACTGTTGCGACGCAACGACTTCAGTAGCCGACGACGATCGCACCGAGGGCGGCGTGCGGAGTCAGCGCCTCGCATCAGTAGCAAGTCAACGGCTGGAGCGGGTCGGCGGCGCGCGGCGTCAGCGCGTCGTAGGCGGCGGCAATCGCCTTGACCCCCAAGCGGAGTTCCGGCTCCTGATGGGTGAAGGGCAGGCGGATGAAGCGCTCGAACGCGCCTTGCACGCCGAATCTCGGTCCGGCGGCAAGCAATACGCCGTGGTTGGGCGCGGTGGCGGCCAGTGCGGTGGACACCGGTGCCGGTAGTTGCGCCCACACCGACATGCCGCCCGCGCCGTGCAGGAGGCGCCAGTCCGGCAGTTCTTCGGCCACCGCGTCCAGCAGTGCCGCCCGTTGCGCACGTAGCTGATCGCGGCGCCGGTCCAGGATGGTGTCCGCGTTGGCCAGCAGATGGACGGTGGCCAGCTGGTCCATCACCGGGGTGCCGAGGTCGACGGTGGAGCGGATGCCGAGCAGCTTGGTGATCAACGGCTGGTTCGTGCGGATCCAGCCGACCCGCAGGCCACCCCAGAACGACTTGGACGCCGAGCCGATGGTGACGATCTCGTTGCCCTTGGCGAAGGCGGCGACCGGCGGCTGCTGCACCCCGTCGGCGAGGTGCAGATCGCCCATCGACTCGTCGATCACCACGGTCATCCGGGTTTCCCTGGCGATGGCGGCCAGTTCGGCGCGACCCTCCGCGTCGAGCAGCAGGCCGGTCGGGTTGTTGAAGTCGGGTACCAGGTAGGCCAGGGTGGCGGCGGTTTGCCTTGCGGCACTGCGGATTCCGTCGAGGTCCCAGCCCTTGTCCGGATGCTCGGGGCGCAGCGGCACCGGCACCGGCCGTGCGCCGACGTCACGGATCGCCTCGATCGCGTTGGGGTAGGTGGGGTGATCGATGAGCACCCGGGCCGCAGGTGCGGTGAGCACGTTCAGCAGCAGCCGCAGACCGTGCTGGGCGCCCAAAGTGACCAGGATCTGGTCCGGTTCGGTGGGCAGGCCACGCTGAGTGAAGCGGCGGGCGATCGCCTCGCGCAGCGCGAGCACGCCGACCGGATCCATGCCGTGCGTACCGAGGTAAGCCGGAAGGCCCTCCAGCGCAACCGAATACGCCTCCTGCATCTCCAGCGGCGCGGCCATGGCGGCGTAGGTCATGTCGATGGTCGGCAGTTCGGAGGCCGCCATCATCGCCAGGATGCTGCGCGCGGGCTTGCTGCCGTCGTGCTGCACGTCCCGCGGCAGGGCGACGGTGCTGCGCGAACCCTGGCGGCTGATCAGGTAGCCGTTCTCGCGCAGCAGCGAGTAGGTGGAGGTGATCGTGGTGCGGCTGACCCCGAGGGTGGCCGCGAGGTCGCGTTCGCTCGGCAGCGCGACGCCGAGCGGGGCGCGACCGTCATGGATCAGCAGCCGAATGCCCTCGGCGAGTGCGAGATACGCCGGACGCGCGGACCGGCGGGACGACTCGGTCTCGCCGTCCTCGTCCACATTCCGCCACCGGCCAAGGTCGCGAGCCAGCGTGCCCGCTCCGATCACTCTCGTCGCCATAAGGTCCAGTATCGAGGGAGTGGATATTTAAAGCAAGGCCAGTCGGGCGCAGGCTGGCATCATGACCACATTCGCCGCTTTCCTCGTCGTCGCCGCCTTCGGCTACGCGGTCTACCGCTATTTACCGAAGGGTGCCGAGCGCGCGTTCCGAATGGAACGGTTCCACCCGCGCACTCCCATGTCCGACTGGACCCCTTCGTATTACGACGCCCACCGGCGCTACGCGGATCTGGCCGCCATCTACGGGCGCAGCGACATGCCGGACGACGTGCCGTCGGTCGTGCGGGAAACCACCGATACCACGGCGAAAGCCGTTCCGGCGCAACGTTCGGAGTCGCCGGTTGTCCGCGAACCGGCGGCCACGCCGTCGAAGGAAACCCCGATCGACCAGTACGCCTGGAGGTCTCGGCGGACCGTCGCACACAGTGCCGGTGGGACACGGAAACCCGAGCGCGGCGTGCGCCGGCTCGTGTCGGAGCAGGACACCCTCGACAGCAAGGCCAGTTGAGCAAAACTGGACTGATATCTCGAACTGTGTCAGCCCCACCGTGCACACTGACAGCATGACCGACCCCCGTTGCCTGTCCGCCGAGGCAACACTCTTCGATACCGCGATCGGCATCTGTGCGATCGCGTGGAGCGCCACGACCGTGATCCGGTTCCAGCTCCCCGAGGCCAGCCCCGCCGCCACCCGTGCGCGCATCACGCGCCGCCGCGCCGGCCTGCCGGACAACGAGGTCCGCGAAGAGACTCCCAACGGTGTGATCGCCGACGCCATCGCAGGCATCCGTGCCCACCTGGCCGGTGAACTCGACGATCTGCGCTGGATCCCCTTGGACACCAGCGGAATTCCGGAGTTCCACCGCGCGGTGTACGAGGTGACCCGCGACATCGATCCCGGGCGCACCCTCACCTACGGCCAGGTGGCCGATCGCATCGGCGCGCCCGGTGCCGCGCAAGCCGTCGGACAAGCGTTGGGCCGCAATCCGATTCCCCTCATCATCCCGTGCCACCGGGTGCTCGCCGCGGACAACGCGCTCACCGGTTTCTCCGCGCCCGGTGGCGTCACCACCAAGCAGCACCTGCTGGAAATCGAACGCACGCCGGGCTTCGGGGAACCAACCCTGTTCTGAGCGGGTGATTCTCGTGCGCATCGGTGGCAGGCTCGGTGCCCGAGGCCTGGTACCAGCTACTCCGCAGCGCTTTCCGTAAATAACGTTCACGGGCCTGCCAGACGCCTTGACGGCATAGTGAGCAGCATCACAGACTTCGCGGGTTGGGTCGGTCGCCGCTGCCGTCGATGAATCCACACCCTCGGCACCGTCTGAACAGGTACGCCCCCAACGCACCGTTGGCCGACCTCCTCTCGAAAGTGAGACTGTTGTGGAGACCGTGACCTCCGCCGACGGGACCGTGATCGCGTACGACCGCCACGACGGCCATGCCGGAACGGTGATCCTCATCGGCGGGGCCTTCGGTTACCGGAAGTTGCCCACCATGGTCGAGCTGGCGGCGGCACTGAACGAGCAATACGGCCTCACCGTTCTCAATTACGACCGGCGCGGTCGCGGCGACAGCACTGCCGCGTCCGGCGGTTACGACGTCGAGCGCGAGATCGACGACCTCGCGGCCCTGGTCGAGGTGGCGGGCGGGTCCGCGATGCTGTTCGGCTGGTCCTCCGGCGCCGGGCTCGCGCTGCGGGCCGCCGGTTCCGGGCGCATTCTCGGGATCACCAAGGTGGTCGCCTTCGAGCCGCCGTTCATCGTGGACCGCGCGGGGTTCATGCCCGCCGCCGACCTGGAGGCGACGCTGCATCAACTGGTCGCCGCCGGCCGGCGCGCCGAAACGGCCCGCTTCTACCTGACCAAGGCGATGGGCATCCCGCGCACGCTCGTCACCGTCCTGCGTTTCGCGCCGTTGTGGAAGCACCTGCTCGCCACCGCGAACTCCACCCCACACGACTGGGCCGTGATGGGCGAGTTCACCCGCGGCGAACCACTGCGCGCCGCGGACTGGGCCGCAGTCAAGGCGCAAACGCTGGTGATCGCGGGCGGCAAGAGCGACTTCCTGCTCCGCAAGGCCGCCAGGGCGATCGCCGCCGTCCTCCCCGACGCCGAGTTCCAGGAAGTAGCGAAGCTCAGACACCTCCCGAAGATCAGCCTGCTCGCGCCACCGGCAGGCGAATTCCTCACCGGCGCAGCGGAGAACGCCAACTGACGAGCAGGTAGCCCAGCCACGGACACGCCGATTCGGCGACAGACGGCCAACAGGTGCCTCATCGCGTCGGTCGGGGTTCGCTGACCCGGCAGGTCGCCTCCCTACGCCGGACCCGCCGCCGACCGGCCATCATGCGCGTCGAGCGCCGGACTCGGTGCGCCGGTCCGCGGGTTGCCACCTTCCCGCGCCGGGAATCGCGACAGCAAACGCCGGGAACTTCGCCGGGCACCAGCTCCGTTCGGCGCGGCCCCGTCAGGCAGTAGCGCCGAAACCAGCGCCCGCGCTGCCACCCAAGATGCCGCCGGCCACACCACCGGCCACCGCGGCCGGGATGCCCAGGACTGCGGCACCCGCAGCAGCGCCGACACCCGCACCGATCGCGGCACCGGCCCCCGTGGTTGCCGCGGCGACCGGCCAAGCCGCGACGAAGGCTGCGCCGATCGCGGGCAGCGCGCCGACGCCACCGGTCGGGATGCCCGCGGCGGCGGCCGCGATCGCACCGCCGGCGGCCGTGCCCGCGACGCCGATCGCGAAGCCGATGCCCGCACCGACACCGGCGCCGATGGCCGCGCCGCCGACACCGCCGACCACGGCGGCCGGGATGCCTGCGAGCGCGGCACCGCCCAGTGCGCCGCCGACGGCACCGGCCGCAGTTGCGGCGGCGATCTTGTCGGAGCGGGACGGGTTGATGCCGATGGAGCGGCCGCCGGTGGCGATGGCGGCCTCGACGCCGGCGGCGGTGCCGTTGACGCCGTCGAGGAGATCGTTGGGAACCTCGTCCGGGACCGGGCTGGTCAGATCACCGATGCGCAGGGTGCGCGGCGGTGGCGCGATGGGTGCGACGGGCTCGACCGGCTCCGGGGCGTGCAACTGCTGCGGTTGGATCGGCGGTGCCGGTTCCGGTGTGGGGACCGGACGGGCGTTTTTGAGACTCTGCCCGTCGGCGGGGTCGGGCTTCGGGCCGACGGCACCCTGCTGATTCGGGGTGGTGACGCCGGGCTGGCTGGGCGAACGCTCGGGCACGACCGGAGTGCTCGGCGTGCTCGGGGTGGTCACGCCCGGCTGCGTGGACGGGCCGGGATCGGCGACCGCCGCACCCGCGCAGGCGACCGCGATGGCCAGCGGCAGGGCGCCGACGATCGGACGCAAGCTACGCCGGGTCGCCGGAGTGTTCAGTTTTCGATACCGACGAGCCACGTCGAAGCACCACCATCAGGTTGGGTCAGCCAGCACGTCCCCGCGTACTGCGCGCTCGCACCCTATCCGTAGCTGATCGGATGCTGTCAAGTCGGGAAGCAGCTGGATTTATCGGGGATGACCAGGCAACACTCCGCTAAATGTCCGATTTGCCGCAGATAGCCATTCGCCGCTTTCAGCCATGCCGCTTTCGACCCGGCACATGGCTACGGCAACGCACGAGCAGTCCATGGTGTGGCACTCACGCGCCACGTACTCCGCTCAGCTGGAGGAGGATTCGCCCCGCATCAGCGCGCCGAGCGACTCGCGATCGGTGACGTCCATCTTGATGCAGGCGCGGTAGAGATGCCCCTCCACGGTGCGGACCGAAACGGTGAGGCGGTCCGCGATCTGCCGGTTGGACAGCCCTGCCGCAACAAGATTGGCGATCTCGCGTTCGCGAGCGGTGAGCGGCAGCGGCTGGGCCGCCTGCCGCAGCGCGGGCGTGCTGGCACCACCGCAGGCCGCGGCCAGCCGGTTGGCCGCGGCGGCGGACTCCAGCAGGCGGCGGCGATCGCCCGCGCGCTCGTGCGCCGAAGCCGCCTGGGCGGCCGCGTCGGCGGCGGAAAGCAGCACCCCGATCCGCTCGAATTCGGCTGCGGCGGCGTCCAATCCGGGTCCGTCGTGGGCGGCGAGGGCGACCGCGTGTTTGGCCTGCACCTGCACCAGCCTGCCGTCCACCTTCGCGGCGAGGTCGGCGAGCCGCCCGGCCGCGGAGTGGTCGCCGAAGCGGGCCGCGGCGTGCAACGCCATGGCCTCGATCGCGTGCTGGTTCGAGCGGGCGGCCGCGTCGGCCGCGCTCATCGCGAGCCGGATGGCCGGGGTGACGGTGCCTTCCGCGGCGGCCTGCCAGGCGCGGGCGATTTCGAGCTGCGGTTCGTAGACGGCACTGTGCCTGCCGCCGCGCGCGGTCGCCTCGCCGATCGACTCGGCCGCCTCGGCGGACCGTCCCAGCGCCGAATAGGCCTCGGCGAGACGGATTCTCGCGGGGAACATCCACGCCGCCGCGCCTTCTGCGGCGAGGGCGGCCAGTGCCTGCTCCAGATTTTCGATGCCGTCCGGGAAGTGCCCCTGCGCCACGTCGACGGTGCCCTGCAAAATCTTGGACATACCCCAGGCCAAGTACTGGCCGGGCGCGGAATAGCCGAAATACGCTGCGGCGCACAGCCTGGCGGCCTCGAGATCACCGGTCAGGAACAGTGCGAGTACCTCGGCGTGCGTCGACATGAAACGGTTCATCCCGTCGATGTCGCTCTCCACCTCATGGCCACGGGCCGCGTATTGCAGGGCGGCCTCGCCCCGGCCCATCAGGGTCAGCGCGAGCCCGCCGCCGAAGGACGCCCACCAGACCGCCCACGGCGGTGCGCCTTTCATCGACATGACCTTCTCCGCCTCGGTGAGCGCGGCGTCGATCCGGTTCTCGTTGACCGCGCACGCGGACGCCAGCCCGTCGAGCATGGCCACGAACTTCGGATGCGCGACTTTGCCGCGGATCAGCGTCAGCACCTCGTCGGCCCGGTCGGCGTCCCCCATGGCCCACAACAGATTCGCCACCCGCGTGCTACCCCAACGTGCCACCTGCACCTCGGTGAGCTGGTCGGGATCGAAGGTGGCCAGCATGCGTTCGGCCTCGATGCGATGGCCCTGCCACAGCAGAGCGCGCGCGAGCAGGTCGGCGGCTTCGACACCACCGCGCCGCTCCACCGCCGCCCTGGCGAAGCGTTCGCCCAGCGGCAGATTCGCCAGCCCGATGGCATCGGCGGCGGCCGCCTCGAACAGCTCCAGATCGGCGGATTTGTCACTGTCCAAAGCCAATTCGGCGAGCCGGATGCGGTCGGCGGCGGAGTTGATCGGCCGTTCCTTGAGCGAGGAGTACAGCCTGCCGCGCAGCCTGCGGGCCGAGGCGATGCCGAGCCTGCGCCGGATCACCTCGCCGAACAGCGGATGGTTATAGCGCACGGTCAGCTGGTGCGAATTCTCGACAACCCGGATCACACCACGGGTTTCGGCGGACTCCACCGCCTCCTCACCGGCCAGTTCGGACAGCACGTCGAGGTCGATCGGCTCGCAGAAGGTGAGCAGTTCCAGTACGTGCAGCACGTCCTCGGGCAGCTGCTCGACCCGATCCTCCAGCAGCGCAGCCAGTTCCGAGGTGACCGCGGCGCGCCCGCGCAGCTGCCACACGCCGTTCACCTGGCGCAGCGAGCCCGCCTCCAGCGCGCCCTCCACCAAATGCCTTAGGAACAGCGCGTTTCCGCCGGAGGACTCCCACATCAGGTTGGCGGTGAAACCTTCGAGCTGCCCGCCCAGCATCGACTCGACCAGGTCGACACTCTGCCGCTGGGTGAACGGGTTCAGGTCGATGCGCAGCAGGTGGCCGTCTTTCCACAGCGAGGTCACCGCGTCGGGCACCTGCACCCCGCTGCGCACGGTGGCCACGATGTGCGCCGCCTTATCGATGGCCAGCTGCAAGAGCAGCGTCGCCGACAACTGATCGAGCAGATGCGCGTCGTCGACCCCGATGATGGTGTGCCCGTCCGCGAGCAGCGCCTCACGCGCCGCGGACATGAACGTCACCGGGTCGTGCGCCGTATAGACGCCGACCATATGCGCGAACACCCCGAGCGGGATGCTGCGCGCCGATTCGGTGCCCGCGACCCAGCGGATATTGCCGCCGACGGCGGCCGTTGCCTGTCTGGCCAGTGTTGTCTTGCCGACGCCGGCATCGCCGGTGAGTACCGCGCCGACATGTTCCGTGCCGGTGAGGGCCGCGCGGATCGCCTCGAACTCGGTCACACGCTCGATCATCGGCCAGTTCCGAGCCATGACTCTTACTGTAGTTCGCTACCGACCATGATCGTAGAGATCGAACGATGAACAGCGGCAATCATTCAGCCGGACTATAACTTTCCGGTCTCAGCCGAGCACGTCGTGCCGGACGATGGTCTGATCGCGACCCGGTCCGACACCGATGCAGGAGATGCGGGCGCCGGACAGTTCCTCCAGCCGCAGCACGTACGCCTGGGCGTTGGCGGGCAGCTCCTCGAAGGTGCGGGCCTGGGAGATGTCCTCCCACCAGCCGGGCATCTCCTCGTAGATCGGCTTCGCGTGGTGGAACCCGGTCTGGGTGGTCGGCATCTGCTCGACCCGCTCGCCGTCTACGTCGTAGGCAACGCAGATCGGCACCGTCTCCAGGCTGGACAGCACGTCCAACTTGGTGAGGAAGTAGTCGGTGATGCCGTTGACGCGGGTGGCGTAGCGGGCGATCACCGCGTCGAACCAGCCGCACCGCCGGGCCCGGCCGGTGGTGACGCCGACCTCGCCGCCGGTCTTGGCCAGGTACGCGCCGAACTCGTCGAACAGCTCGGTCGGGAAGGGGCCGGAGCCGACGCGGGTGGTGTAGCACTTGAGGATGCCGAGCACCGCGGTGATCTTGTTCGGCCCGACGCCCGCGCCGACCGCCGCGCCACCCGAGGTCGGGTTGGACGACGTCACGTACGGGTAGGTGCCGTGGTCCACGTCGAGCAGCGTGCCCTGCGAACCCTCGAGCAGCACGGTCTCGCCGTTCTCCAGGGCCACGTTCAGCTTCAGCCGGGTGTCGGCGATGCGGTGCTTGAAGCCCTCGGCCTGCGCCAGCACCTCGTCCACCACCTGCTGCGGGTCCAGCGCACGCCGGTTGTAGATCTTGACCAGCACCTGGTTCTTGAACTCCAGCGCGGCCTCGACCTTCTGGGTGAGGATCTTCTCGTCGAGCACGTCGGCCACCCGCACGCCGACCCTGGCGACCTTGTCCTGGTAGCAGGGGCCGATGCCGCGACCGGTGGTGCCGATCTTGTTGTTGCCGAGGAAGCGTTCGGTGACCTTATCGATGGCCACGTGGTACGGCATGATCAGGTGCGCGTCGGCGGAGAGCAGCAGGCCCGAGGTGTCGACGCCGCGCTCCTCCAGTCCGGCCAGCTCGTCGAGCAGCACACCGGGATCGACCACGACACCGTTGCCGATGACGTTCGTCACGCCCGGGGTGAGAATGCCGGACGGGATCAGGTGCAGCGCGAAATTGTCACCGCTGGGCAGCACCACGGTGTGGCCGGCGTTGTTGCCACCCTGGTATCGGACCACCCATTGCACCCGGCCACCGAGTAGATCGGTCGCTTTGCCCTTACCCTCGTCGCCCCACTGGGCGCCGATCAGGACGATTGCCGGCATTGTCTTGTCTCCTACGGTTCGACGTGCAACACCCGGGAGCTGGCAGCCGGTCGAGCCGGCGGGGCGGGTAAACACCAGTGTTGCAGCTACCTGCCGTATCGAGGCGGTGGCCGGGAGCACAGTCTAGTAGACGCGTCGTCAGCGACGTCGGACCGGATCTCGTCGTAGTGTGATTGGCGGCGTCGAGCTCCCGCCGCGGGCGCGACAACCATGTGGCCGGAGCCCGGCAGGGCTATGGTTGCAGCCGTCGGAACCGGGCTGGGGTCGGCGGAAGTGGCGAAGGGTCCGACGGCGTGTCGGCTCGAACCGAGGAGGGTGTACGGCAGTTTGAGTACCCACGTTCTCCGTTGCGACGGCGCACCGGTACCTATCGCCCTCGCGGCGCTGCCGAGCAGTTCGACGGCCGCCATCCCCGATACCACCGAGATCGACGAGCTGCTGCCCGTGCTCGCGGCCGACAGCCTGCCGCGCCTCATCGTGCTCGGTGACGACGCCGCGCTCGCCACGGTGCTCACCCACCTGATGCGCACCGAACGGCTGCACGTGGAGATCGGCTACGTGCCGGTCGACAAGACCTACGGTTCCCGCGCCTATCAGACCGGGACCGGCAATGCCGCCGCCAAGCGGGCCATCGACGGCCGGGCCACCGAGGTGCCGCTGATCCGGGACGACACCGGGCAGGTGCTGGTCGGGCGGGCCAAGATCACCGGTGTCGACGCGGCGAAGCTGGAGGGCGAGGCCTACGTGGACGACGTGCAACTGTTCTCCGGCAAGGTCGCGGCGATGCTCGTGTCGCCGATGCTGCACCAGCCCGGCGTGCGGGCCACCACGCAGCGGGGCATGCGCAAGCGCCGCTGGATCGAGGGGCGCGCCGCCCAGCTCGGCACGCCGGGCGCGGTGGTGACGCGCGACGGTGTCCGCAGCGACCGCACGGTGCCCCGGTCGAGTTTCTATCGGCACCACGAGCCCTGGTTGCTGGTCCGATGAGCTCCCCCTTCGCCGCCGACCGGCGGTCGCGCGCGGTGCGGCCGAGCCCGATCTTTCTGCTCGTCGTCGTCATCACCATCGTCGGCGGCGCGCTGGCCTGGGATGCCGAGGTGGACTCCACCCGGGCCAAGGTCGGCGTGTTCGTGCTCGTGGTGTTCGGCTGGATCATCACGCTGTGCCTGCACGAATTCGCGCACGCTTTCATGGCTTGGCGCGCGGGTGACCACGAGGTCGAATTGCGTGGGTATCTCACGCTGAATCCGTTGAAGTACAGCCATCCACTGCTGTCGATCGTGCTGCCGATCGTATTCATCGCATTGGGCGGCATCGGTTTACCGGGCGGCGCGGTTTACGTACACACGCACAACTTCTCGCCACGCACGCAGCGGATAATCAGCGGTGCGGGCCCTGCGGTGAACGCGCTCTGCGCGGTGCTGCTGTTGGTGATCGTGCAGCTGTTCGGCAGTGCCGCAGCGCATCCCGCGTTCTGGTTCGGGCTGAGCTTCCTGGCGTTCTTGCAGATCACCGCGACGCTGCTGAACCTGATCCCGCTGCCGGGACTCGACGGCTACGGAATACTCGAGCCCTCGCTCAGCTACCAGACCAGGCGCTCGCTCGATCAGTTCAAACCGTTCGGCATGCTGATCTTGTTCGCGCTGCTGTTCACGCCCGCCATCAATCAGGTCTTCTTCGACGCGGTGTACGCGTTGTTCGAAGTGTCTGGGGTGCCGTCGAATTGGTCGCGCTTCGGTAGTTATCTGACGCGCTTCTGGACCTAGGGCCTGTCGCAAAGTCCGGCCGGATCCAGCCCCCCGGAGGCGCCGGATGGGACTTTGCGACAGGCCCTAACCGCCGGGGGCGGAACGGGCTGCGGGGATCGATTCGAGCGAGTAGGGTCCGAACTCGATGATCACTATGGGGGGAATGGGGTATTCACACGTACGAGATCGGTAGTAACCACGATCGTCGTGCAATCACTTGGCACACCACGCGATAGTGGCCGGACTGCCGTCTTCGGACCGGCGTCACCGTCGATGACCGGGCCCGGCCGAGCCGCCACCGCGCGCTGACGCGCGCCCGCAGCAGTGAAAACCGGCCGCAGCGCCGGGGTTTTCGGCTGCCCATGAGCGAAATGTGGGAGCAGGACCACTATGACGAACACATCGACAGCGACGGTTTTGTCCGTCGTGATACCCGCACTGAACGAAGCGAAGTGCATCGAGCGCACGCTGGACCGACTGGTCGCCCAGGACGCGATCGACGAGATCATCGTCGTCGACAACGGTAGTCAGGACGACACCCGCCAGATCGTGCGCGACTACGCGGTCGACCACCCGGAGGTCGCCCTCATCGAGGAACCGACCCGCGGCATCCCCGCCGCCCGCAACGCCGGATTCGACCGGGCCCGAGGCGATTTCCTCGCCCGCACCGACGCGGACACCCTGGTCGCGCCGGACTGGGGCGAGGTCATCCGGCACAACCTGACCGAGCATCCGGACACCGCCGCGGTCACCGGCATCACCACCTATCACGACTCGCCCATCGGCTTCTTCTTGAAACTCGGCCTGTACCTGCAGGATCGGCGCGGCAAGCTGGGCGGGCCGGTGGGCAACATGCACGGCCCGAACATGGCCATCCGCCGGTCCGCGTGGCGCACGGTGCGGGCCGAGACCACGACGAGAGCGGACGTCGCCGAGGATCTGGATCTGGCGTTGTGCCTGACCAAACGCGGGCTGCGCATCGATCAGCTGACGGACATGCGGGTCGAAACCTCGTCCCGCCGCCGCAGAACCGGGCCGCGCGACTGGTGGCGCTTCCAATTGACGGGGTTGCGCACCATCACCGAGCAGGGTTACCAGGTGCAGCCCTTTCACCGGGCCGTCATCGTCGGCGCCTGGCTGACGCACACCGTGCAGTGGCCGATCTACCGATTCTGGGACTTCGACCGGCGCCGCTTCACGCTGCGTCCGGCGCCGGCCCGGGTCTCCGCGGTCGGCGAAACAGCCAGCGCCACCTGAGGAGTTGGTGCCCCCAAGGCTTGGGGATTCTGTCTGTGCGCCAACGCAACTAGGGTAAACCCAGTGATCATCGCCGGTTGGCCCAGCCGGTAATCAGCAGGCTTCCCGGTCCTGGTCGCACCGACCGTTCGGCGAACTCGCGGCACCGTTGCCGATCGAGTCCCCCTGTGTTTTCACCAATTACCACGCTGACGAGAGCGGCTGTCCAGGGCAGATAACAGACCGTTCTGTAGGAAGCTTCACCCGACCCAGAACTGGAGCAGTACCACCAATGAGCAGCCCCGATTCTGCGACGACCTTATCGATCGTCATCCCGGTCCTCAACGAGGCGGCGTGCATCACGCAAACCCTCGACCGCCTCGTCACCCAGGACGCGATCGACGAGGTCGTCGTGGTCGACAACGGCAGCGACGACGGCACCCGCGAACTCGTCAGCGCCTACGCGCTCGAACACCCCAAAGTCGAACTCGTCGAGGAACCCCAGCGCGGGGTGGCGCGGGCCCGCAACACCGGATTCGACAAGGCGCGTGGGGATTTCATCGGCCGGACCGACGCCGACTGCCTGGTCGCGCCCGATTGGGGCGCGGTCATCCGGCAGCACCTGACCGACCATCCCGACGTCGCCGCGCTCACCGGCATCACCACCTACTACGACTCGCCGGTCGGCTTCCTGCTGAAATTCGGCTACTACCTGCAGGATCGGCGCGGCAAGCTGGGCGGCCGGGTCGGCAACATGCACGGCCCGAACATGGCGATCCGCCGCACCGCCTGGCTGGACGTGCGCGAGGACACCGTCGTCCGGCCGGACGTGATCGATGACCTCGACCTGGCGCTGTGCCTGAGCAAGCGCGGCCTGCCGATCGATCAGCTGAAGCACATGCGGGTCGAGACGTCGGCCCGGCGCAGGCGCACCAGTCCGCGGCGCTGGTGGCAATTCCAGCTGGGCGGCCTGCGCACCATCACCAACCAGGGCTACCAGGTCCTGCCGTTCCATCGCGCCGTCATCGTCGGCGCCTGGCTGGCGCACACCGTGCAGTGGCCGATCTACCGGCTGTGGGACTTCGACCGGCGACGGTTCTCGCTGCGGCCGGGCCAGGCCAGGATGTTCCCGCTCAGCAAGGAAGAAGGCGGCAACTGACGAACACAGAGCCGCCCGGCCGGACGTCGGGCCAGGCGACTCTGCTCCTCGCAACGGGCGTGCTGCCCCGACCCGCACGGCCACCACACCAAATGGCCGGTGGGGCAGTTCGCTCGTGTGCGAAGTGGTCGACCGCGGCACCCCTCGTTCGATCGCGGTCACTTGTTCAAGTTATGAGGTCGGGGCCGCCGGAACACGAGTAGCGGACTACCCAAAGATCAGCGAGGACGCCGCGCACAGCGGCGGGTGCGCACCCAGATCCGCTGAGTAGTCGGGTCATTCCTCGGGGGTGACGAACGGTTTGGGCACCGTCGGCGGCAGCAGCGCGATCGCGGAGATGCGCTTCATGCCACACACCTGCATCAGATCCACCACGATCGAGCGCACCTGGGCGAACACCACATGGGCCGAAAGCCCGGCGCCCTCAACGAGTTCCGGCCGCGCCTCCTTGGCGACGGTGCGCAGCACCCTGGCCGCCTCGGCCTGGTCGGGCTGCTCACCGGGATCGGCGAGCATCATCCGGCGCACCACATCGATTGCCTGGCCGAGCCGTTCGACCTCATCGATCAGGCGGGGATCGAGTATCTCGTCGTCCTGTACCAGGGTGAGCGAACGGCGCAGCAGCACCCTGGTGTTACGCACCGCGTTGTCGAGCGGGTCGGCGGTGGCCTTGATGCGTTCGAGGCGGGCACGAGAGTTCCAGTACAGCGGGGAGATTCGGCTGATCTCCTTGCCGCCCTCGAGCGTGGCCCGCAAAGTGTCCAGTTGCGGCTGCGTCGCACGGACCGCCGCGAGCGCGGAACGCACCTTGTCCGGATTCTGTTCGAGCAGACCGTCGGCGCCCTCGGTGAGCGACTTACTCATCACCGCAAGGATTTCCGCCGCCTGCTCGCGGGCGCGCCGCACCGGATGCAGTGGAATAGATGCCACCACAACGACTCCCACCAAACCACCGACCAGCGCGTCGATCATCCGGGAGAAGCCACCACCCGCCGAGGGCGGCAGCAGCGTCGCGACCAGCACGGCCGAACCGGCCGCCTGCATGGTGATGATGGAGCCGCCGTCGAGGAACACCGCCGCCGCCATGGCGACCGCGACCACCAGCGCGATCTGCCACACGCCGGTCCCCGCGTTGGTGATGAACAGGTCACCGATGCCGATGCCGACCGCGACGCCGACCACCAGTTCCACCGAACGCCGCAACCGGGCGCCGAAGGAGATGCCGATCGACACCACGGCCGCCGTGGGCGCGAAGAACGGCTGCGCGTGCCCGACGAGGTCACGCGCGATGAACCAGGCCAGGGCCGCGCCGAGGGCGCACTGCAGAATCGGCAACGCGGACAGGCGCAGCCGCGCCCACGACGCGCGCAGCCGATCCATGCTGCTCGCCTTGGCGACGCCGACGCGAGAGCTGGGATTGATACTGAGGTCGATCAACTACGACTCAGTCGAGGCCGAGCTCGGACGCGGCGCGCGGGTCACAGTCTTCGAGCAGATCCAGGCAGCGCGCGTACTCCTCCGTCTCGCCGATCACCTTGGCCGCCCGAGCCAGTGCACCGACACTGCGCAGGAACCCGCGGTTCGGCTCATGGCTCCACGGCACCGGGCCGAAGCCCTTCCAGCCGTTGCGGCGCAGCAGATCGAGACCGCGGTGGTAGCCGGTACGGGCGAACGCGTACGCCGCGAGGATGTCGTGATTGATCGGCTCGTCCTGGGCTTCGCCGCTGGTCAGCGCGGCCTCGGCCAGGTAGGCCCAGGCGATCGAGGCCGCCGGATGGTCGGCGGCGACGCGGAACGGATCGGCCTTGTCGAGCAACGCTTCTTCCGCGTCGGAGATTTCGGGCAGGAGTACCGGTTGGGGGCCGAGGAGATCACCGAACGAGGTCATGGGCTTCATTGTGCACCGATGCCCCGATTCCCGGCGCATGCGCTCCGTCGGCAACCCGAACTCGATCGAACCGCACCCCTTCGGCGTACCTCGGCATTAGCCGCGGCCATGCGCGCTCTCAAGACGGACTACCTCGGGCACTGCCCGTTAAGCTGGCCGTCGAGTTCAACTGTTCCGCCTGACCGAGGGGTAGTGCGTGTCCGACCCGAACGACGACAAGAACCCGGCGAGCGCCGACCCGGCAACCCCGGCCGCAGCCGACGCACGCCCGGCAGACACCACGGTCCGCCACCCGGTCGCCGCCCGCCCGGCGGAACCCTCGCCCGCGGCTCCCACGCGTCCCATTCCCGCCGCGGGTGCGAAGAGCGGTGCCGATAGTAAGGACGCCGCGGCTACTTCTGCCGACTCCCCCGCCGCAGCTTCGGCCGCACCGGGCTCGCCCGATGCCGAGAACTCCGGCAAACCCGCCGGGAATCCCAGCGGCACGCCGACACCCGCGGATCCCGCCCGAAATGCGGGTTCCGGCACGTCAGGCAGCTCGAACTCTGGTGCGAAGTCCGGCAATGCCGCAGCGGCGACCGCTGCCGAGCCGGGGAACGGCGCGAAGCCCGTATCTGCCGACTCGACCGCCGACAAGGCCGCGCCCGACCGGACGGCGGCGCAGAAGTCCGGCGCGACCGAGCCCGGGGCCATCCCGAAGATCAACACCCCGGCTCAGCCCGCGAAGTCGGCCGGCGCGGCCCCGTCGAACAGCTCCGCTCCGGGTGAAGCAGCATCCACCGCGGGTAGCACCGCCAACGCCGAGGCGAAGACCGAAGCGATCGCGCGCAACGACAAGCCCGACTCCGCGACACCTCCGGCCGAATCGCAAGAAGACAAGCCTGCTTCCGGCGACGTGGTCGCCGATATCGCCCAGAGTGGTGCCGCTCCAAAGGCGTCGCCCGCGGCCGAAACCGAAGTAATCAAGCGGGGCAGCCAGACCGCCGCTGGCTCCCCGACCGGCACGAACCGGCCGCCCGCAACCGGCACACCCCCGCAATCAGCATCGACGGCGCAATCGAGCGCGAAACCCGCAGCCGCGCAACAGACCAGCTCCGCGTCCGGCGATGCCGCACCAGCCACACCCGATGCCGACCGATCCGGCGCGACGGCGACACAACCTGGCGCGACCGACCGATCCGGTGCACCCGCAGCACAACCCGGCGCGACCGCAACGCAACCCGGCGCAACGGCGGCGAAATCCGGCACACCTGCCGCACAACCCGGCGGCCCGGCAGTGCAACCCGGCACGCACGCCGCCCCCGCAGCGCAACCTGGCGCGACCGACCGATCCGGTGCAGCCGCAGCACAATCCGGCGACAAGGCAGCACAACCCGGCGCGACCGCAACGCAACCCGGCGCAACGGCGGCAAAATTCGGCACACCTGCCGCGCAACCCGGCGGCCCGGCAGTGCAACCTGGCACGCCCGCGCAATCCGGCACGCCCGCCACACAATCCGGCGCGACGGCGGCAAAGCCTGGCGCGGCAGCGGCACAACCCGGCGGCCCGGCAGCGCAATCCGGCACGCCCGCGCAATCCGGCGCGGCAGCGGCACCGTCCGGCGCCGCTGCGGCGGAAGCCGATGCGGCCCGAGGTGAAACTGCCGCGGGGACAACCACTTCCGCGGATGCAGCGGCGGTCACGCCGGACAGCTCCGCTCCGTCGAAGTCCCGCCCCTGGTTCGGCGGGGAGAAAGCCGGTGCGGCGCAGGACAGCGCACCCGACGAGCCCGCCGCGGCCGCGCAGCCCGAAGCCGCGCAAGCACCGGAACCCGAGATCTCCGACGGGGATGCGCCGACCACGGTGATGCGGGTGCAGCGACCGGCACCTCCGGTCGAGGACGCTGCTCCCGACGCGGACACCGTCAAGATGAATACGGCGGCACCGGACGCCGGGCAGCAGCCGCCGCCGGGGTCCGAAGACGTGACCATGGCGATGCCGGTGATCAAGCCGGACGTGCTCGAGCCGGACGACGCGCAGACCGTTGCGCTGCCGATCCAGCGGCCCACCGACGCGCCGAAGCCGGCTGGAACCGACCGGATCACACCGGGTGCGGGGCGGGTGCCGATCACCAAGCCGCCGACCACCCCGCGCTCCGCTCCGGGACCGAAGCAGCCTGTCCCGCAGGCACCTTCGGCACCGCCGCCGAGCGGGTCCGGCCCGGTCGAGCAGACGCGGCCCGCGCCGGCGCATCCCGGCCTGCCGCGCCAGCAGGCGTCGGCCCCGTCGCCCGCGGATGTCCAGCCGACGCTGCCCGCGCAGCAGATCGGTTCGCTGCGGCCACCGCAGCCGCGGCAGATCGCCCAGCCGCAGCGGATCGCACCCCCGGCGCAGGCTCCGGCCCCAGCCGATCAGACCACCTCGGGTCGTCCCAAGCGATGGCTGCTCGCGGTGGCGGGCGCCGCCGCGCTGGTGGTCGTGCTGGTCGGGGTGATCGTGGCGGTGGTCGTGAACTCGACGGACAATTCGCCGGATACCCAGGTGCGCGCCGCGATTTCCGATTACGCCGATGCGCTGAAGACCGGTGACCTGGCCACGTTGCGCGAGACCACCTGTGGTCCGCTGCACGATTTCTATCAGGGCATTCCGGCGGACCAATTCACCGGCGTGCATCAGCTGTCGATGGAACGCCGCACTATTCCGGTGGTGGACAGCGTGGATGCCATCCGGATCACCGACGACACGGCGATCGCGCAGGCGACGGTTTATACCGAGGCCGATCCGGCCAAGCGCTCCGCGCGCACGTTCGACCTGCAGCGCACCGACGCAGGCTGGAAGGTCTGCGACCCGCCGTCCAGCGCGCCGCAATAGCCGCGACAGAATTGCGCGGAAATGTTGTTCGATAGCCGATAAACATCAATCTCGAACAGCCCGACAAGCCCGCCGCGAGCCGGTAAATGAAGAACAGGCAAATTCGATAGCAATTCCGTATCGATCGACGGTAGCGCTGCTCACACTCGGCTGGTCAACGGTCCTGTTCATTAGTAGCGTGGCCGCATCATGGGCAGGGAACAGACGACGGCGCTCGAAACCGATGACGTACAGCAGACGGCGACACTGGCCGGCCAGCGGTTCCGCGTTCGGGACCACTATGAGGTCGGCCGGGAAAAGATCCGCGAATTCGCGCGAGCGGTGCAGAACCACCACGGCGCGCATCAGCAGGAGGCCGACGCACGCAAGCTCGGCCACGACGGTGTTATCGCACCGCCGACCTTCGCCTCGGTCATCGGCTCGTCCGGCACCCGCTCGCTGCTCGAATCGGTGCTCACCGAATACGACCTCTCGCAGATCCTGCAGACCGATCAGGTCTTCCAGGCGTACCGGCCCATCCTGGCCGGCGACCAACTGACCAGCGAGATCCTGATCGAATCGATCCGTCAGTTCGGCGACAACGACTTCGTCGTCGTCCGCTCCGCGCTGGTCAACCAGCACGGCGAGCTCGCCCTCATCGGCTCCACCACCATCGTGGCCCGCCGCGGCGCCGAGGTGGATCCCGGCCTCACCGACGTGGTCGACAACATCATGATGCACGGCCAGGTGGTCGAATTCCCCACGGCGGGCAGCGGTTCGGACGACAGTTCGGCGCTGATCCCGCTGGGCCTCGGCGAGCTACCCGCGCCGCCCGCCGACCGCGAGCTCGCGCCGGTGCACACGCTGCCCGACTTCGATCAGCTCGCCGTCGGCGACCAGCTGCCCGCCGGTTCCTTCCGGCTGGCCCGCGGTGACCTGGCCAACTACGCCGGAGTCTCCGGCGACGCCAACCCCATCCACTTCAGCGATCACGCCGCCCAGCTGGTCGGCCTGCCCACGGTCGTCGCGCACGGCATGTTGACCATGGGCCTGGCCGGTGGCTACCTGACCTCCTGGCTCGGCGACCCGACCGCCATCGCCAAGTTCAGCGTGCGGTTCTCCGGTTTCGTTCCGGTAGCACCGAACTCGGCGAGCACGGTCGACTTCGTCGGCCGGATCAAGTCGCTCGATCCGCACACCCGCACCGCGACCATCGTGCTCGGCGGCACCTCGGAGGGCCGAAAGCTGTTCGGGCGGGCCATCGCTGAGGTCCGGCTGACATAGCGCGGCTCCGGCAGCGGCTCCGCCGCAGGTCGGACTGGGCGGTCCGAACATTTTCCGGCGCACGAAATCCGCACCCCACGGCCGGGTGATTTCGGCGCAGGATGGATGTCGTGAGAACAACAGCACTACGCCGCGTGACCCCCGCGATCGGTGCCGCGTGCCTAGTGGTCGGCGCCCTCACCCTGGCACCGCCGACCGCCATCGCCGAGACCCCCACCGCCGCCTTTGTCGCACGACCCGATTCGCACGAGAAACCGCAGCGGGACGGCGAATCCGAGAAGAAGCGACGGGTGTACACCACCTGCGAACAGGCGCGCGCCGACCACGCGGGGCCCATCTACCGAGGACTGCCGCAGTACAACCCCATGCTCGACCGGGACGGCGACGGCTTCGCCTGCAACGAGTGACTACTGCACGGCCTGGAAGGTCAACATCGTTGCGCCGATGCGGATCTGGTCGCCGTCGGCGAGCAGGGCACCGTTCTCGATCGGGTCGTCGTTGACGAAAACGCCGTTGGCCGAGTGCAGATCCTTGATCAGCAGTCCGGCCCGGCTCGGCATGATGTGCGCGTGATACCTGCTGGCCTTCGGGTCGTCGAGCACTAGGTCGTTGTCGGTCATCCGGCCGATCCGCAAGCCGCCCTGGGCGATCGACACGACCCGGCCGTCCGGTAGTCGCAGCTGCCCGCTGCGCACCGTGCTCGGCGCCTCGGTGACGGTCTCGGTCATCGCCGCGGCCATCCGCTCGACCTGCCGGAGCTCGACGGTGCCGAGCGGTTCCTGGCGCAGCACCCGGTGTTCGAGCTCGATCAAAGCCGGGCCGGGATCGATGCCGAGTTCGTCGGCGAGCACGGTCCGCACCCGGCGACACGCGTCCAGCGCGTCGGCCTGCCGACCGGACAGGTAGAGCGCGGTGATCAACTGACCCCACAGCGGCTCGCGCAGCGGGTGCTCGCCGGTCATCGCGACCAGCTCGCCGATCACCGATGACGCACGCCCGCAGGCGATTTCGGCGTCGATCCGGGCCGAGGCGACGGCGAGCCGCTCCTCGTCCATCGCGGTGGCGAACCCGTCGGCGAATTGCAGGCCGGCCAGATCGGCCAGCGCCCGGCCGCTCCACTCGCGCAGTGCGGCACCGTAGAGCTGGGCGGCGCCGGCGTGATCGCCGAGCGCGACCGCGCGGCTACCGGCCTCCCGGCTCGCCTCGAAACGTCCGAGATCGCAGGCGGTCTCGGCGACTTCGAGGCGGTAGCCGGAGGATTCGGTGCGTAATACCAGCGCCGGATCCACACCCGAATTACGCAGCGCCTTACGGATATTCGAGACGAACACCTGCAGACTGGCGGCGTAGGAGTCGGGCGGATCCTCGTTCCACACCATGTCGGCCAGCGCGGCCGACGACACGGCGCGCCGCCGATTCACGGTGAGTGCGGCCAGCAAAGCCCGCGGCTTGGGCCCGCCGACCGCCACCGGCTCACCGCCGACTAGCAACCGGACGGGCCCGAGCACGCGCACATCCAGACACATGAGCTGTCGAGCCCCCGGTGGGTTGATGGGTCAGGCGCTGATCGACCTTCCCGCGGACTTCAGATCATTGCATGCCTCGGTGACACGTGCCGCCATCGAGGTTTCCGCTTTCTTGAGGTAGCTGCGCGGGTCGTAGACCTTCTTGTTGCCGACCTCACCGTCGATCTTCAGCACACCGTCGTAGTTGGTGAACATGTGTGTGACGATCGGGCGGGTGAACGCGTACTGGGTGTCGGTGTCGACGTTCATCTTCACCACACCGAAGCGCAGCGAATCCTCGATCTCCGACTTCAGCGAGCCCGAACCACCGTGGAAGACGAAGTCGAACGGCTGCGCGTCCTGACCGAGGCCCAGCTTGGCCGCGGCCACCCGCTGGCCCTCGGCCAGCACCTCGGGCTTGAGCTTCACGTTGCCCGGCTTGTACACACCGTGCACGTTGCCGAAGGTCGCGGCGAGCAGGTACTTGCCGTTCTCGCCCGCGCCGAGCGCGTCGATGGTCTTCTGGAAGTCCTCGGGCGAGGTGTAGAGCTTGTCGTTGATCTCGGCCTCGACGCCGTCCTCCTCACCGCCGACGACACCGATCTCGACCTCGAGGATGATGTTGGCCTGCGCGCAGGACTTCAGCAGTTCCTGGGCAATCTCGAGGTTCTCGTCGATCGGGATCGCGGAGCCGTCCCACATGTGCGACTGGAACAGTGGGTGCTGACCGTTGTTCACCCGCTCCTGGGAGATGGCGATCAGCGGCCGGACGAAGCCGTCCAACTTGTCCTTGGGGCAGTGGTCGGTGTGCAGCGCGATGGTGATGTCGTACTTCGCGGCGACCACGTGCGCGAATTCGGCCAGCGCGACCGCACCGGTCACCATGTCCTTCACGCCCTGGCCGGAGCCGAATTCGGCACCGCCGGTGGAGAACTGGATGATGCCGTCGCTGCCTGCCTCGGCGAAGCCCTTGATGGCCGCGTTGATCGTCTCCGACGACGTGCAGTTGATGGCGGGGAAGGCAAAGGAGTTCGCTTTGGCCCGACCGAGCATCTCGGCGTAGACCTCCGGAGTCGCGATGGGCACAGTAAGACCTCCGTGATTGTTGCGGCAAAGACCTATTTTGTCAGCCACCACCCTAGGACAGCAGTGTTTCGCCTGGTATCCAGGGAGGGCGTGTAGTGCCTGCACGAGTGACCAGGCGGTAGTCAGCACGGAACCTTCAGGTGACCAGCAGGTAGTTTCGCGCACAGGGCGGGGTTTCTCAGCCGAACCCGGTACTGTGGGCCCGGTAATTGCGCTGGCCGCCTCCGATGCGATGGCAAGTGATCAGGCCAGCCGTATCCAGAACAGGAGACCACCGCGTGATTCTGCTGGCAGCGACAGAATCGGTGACAAGCAACCTCGCACTCACGGAGTTGCTCGACCCGATGCACCTGCTCACGGAGACGTGGCTCAAGAACGCGGTGCTCCCGGCCATTCTGGCGATCGTCTTCATCGAGACCGGTCTGCTCTTCCCGATCCTGCCGGGTGATTCGCTGCTGTTCACCGGCGGCCTGCTCGCGGCGCAGCCGAATCCGCCGGTGTCGATCTGGGTGCTCGTCCCCGCCGTCACGTTCATCGCGTTCGCAGGCGACCAGAGCGGGTATTGGATCGGCCGGGCCATCGGGCCCGCGTTGTTCCACAAGGAAGACACCCGCTTCTTCAAGAAGCACTACGTCACCGAGACGCACGAGTTCTTCGAGAAGCACGGGCCCAAGACCATCATCCTGGCCAGGTTCGTGCCGATCGTGCGCACGTTCATGCCGGTGCTCGCCGGTGTGTCCAAGATGGACTACCGCAAGTTCGTCGCCTTCGACATCGTCGGCGCGATCCTGTGGGGCGGCGGCATCACCGTGCTGGGCTACTTCCTGGGCAACGTCGCGTTCATCCGCGATAACGTCGAGGCCATCTTCCTGCTCATCGTGTTCGTCTCGATCCTGCCCGGCATCATCGCGGTGGCGAAGAAGCTGCTCAATCGTCGCGCGGAGCCGGCGGTTCGGCCTGAGGCCGAGCTGACCGTCTCGACGAACGAGCCGACCCGCTGAGCCCGTGTTCGCGGCGTCCTCGCCCCTAGCAGTGGGCACCTTCGATCCGCTGATGTCAGCGGGGCCCGCGCTCGTCTGGACAGTGGTGCTCACCTTTGTCTTCCTCGAATGCGCGGTCATCCTCGGGCTGTTCCTGCCCGGCGACTCCATGCTGATCACCGCGGGTGTGGTCATGGCCTCGCACGCCTCCGGCGAGGCGCAGGTGTGGGCCCTGTCGCTGGGCACTATGGTCGCGGCCATCGCGGGCAACCAGGTCGGTTACGTCATCGGCGCGCGCACCGGGCATCGCCTGGTGGCGCGCAAGAACGGCCGCTACATCAATACCCGCAACCTGCAACGGGTCACCGAGTTGTTGCAGCGGCACGGGTTCGTCGCGGTGCTGATCGCCCGCTGGATCCCGTGGGTGCGCACGCTGTGCCCGACGGTCGCGGGCGCGGCCGGGATGGACCACCGCAAATTCACCATCGCGAGCACGATCGGCGCGATCATCTGGGCGCCGGTGCTGCTGTTGATCGGGTACTACGCGGGCAGCTTCCTGGATCGGGTGCCGTGGCTGATGCCCATCGTGATCGGCACGCTGGTGGTCGGCCTGGTCCTGGGGACCGGACTGGGGATTCGGCACTACCGGCAGGAGATGGCGAAGCCGCCGGAGGAGTTCGATCTGGAGACCACGCCGAGCATGGCGGTCGACGCCGAGAACTGACCGCCGGGTTTCCACGCGATCGGACCGGGTACGCCTGACACGGGCAAATTCCCGCCGTCCGAGGAGCTGCGGGCATGGACTGGTTCACGGCACCGGAGTACTGGCTGAGCAGGCTGGTCTTCCAGCGCGGGCTGGCGGTCATCTACCTGATCGCCTTCCTCGGCGCGGCCATGCAGTTCCGGGCGCTGATCGGTGAGCGCGGGATGCTGCCGGTGCCGCGATTCGTGGCGCGGACGCCGTTCCGGTTGGCGCCGAGCCTTTTTCAGCTGCACTATTCCGATCGGTTCTTCGCCGTGGTGGCATGGGCGGGGGTCGGGCTGTCGGCTGCACTGGTGGTCGGTGTGGCCGATCTGGTGCCGCTGTGGGCGGCGATGGGGATGTGGGCTGCGCTGTGGGCGGGGTATCTGTCGATCGTCAATGTCGGGCAGCGGTGGTACGGGTTCGGGTGGGAATCGTTGCTGCTCGAGGCCGGGTTCCTCGCGATTTTCCTCGGTAACGACGAGACGGCGCCGCCGGTGCTGGTGTTGTGGCTGGCGCGCTGGCTGCTGTTCCGGGTGGAGTTCGGCGCGGGTCTGATCAAGCTGCGCGGTGACACCTGCTGGCGTGACCTGACCTGCCTGTACTACCACCACGAGACCCAGCCGATGCCCGGGCCGCTGAGCTGGTTCTTCCATCATCTACCGAAGCCGCTGCACCGAATCGAGGTGGCGGCCAACCACGTTGCCCAATTGATCGTGCCGTTCGGGCTTTTCGCGCCGCAGCCGGTGGCGAGTGTGGCCGCGGGGATCGTGATCGTCACTCAGCTATGGTTGGTCATCTCCGGAAACTTCGCGTGGTTGAACTGGGTGACAATTCTGTTGGCGCTCACCGTGATCGACGGATCCTTGGTGGCGCGAATACTGCCGGTGCCCGAACCACCCGCGTTACCTTCGGCGCCGATGTGGTTCGCGGGGTTGGTGATCGCGTGCACGGTGCTGACCGTGGTGCTGAGCTACTGGCCGGTGCGCAACATGCTCTCCAGCGACCAGCGAATGAATATGTCCTTCAACGCCTATCACCTCGTCGGCACCTACGGCGCGTTCGGCACCATCGGCCGGACGCGGCCGGAGGTGGTGTTCGAGGGGACCACCGACTCGGACGTCACCGAGCAGACCCGGTGGCACGAGTACGAATTCAAAGGCAAGCCGGGTGATGTGCGGCGGCTGCCCCGCCAGTTCGCGCCCTACCATCTGCGGCTGGACTGGCTGCTGTGGTTCGCGGCGCTGTCGCCGTTCTACGCGCGGCCGTGGTTGTTGCCGTTCGCCGAGCGGCTGTTGACGAACGACCGGGCAACGCTCCGTCTGCTGCGCCACAATCCGTTTCCGGACGCGCCGCCGAAGTACGTGCGGGCACGGCTCTACGAGTACCGCTTCACCACGCGGCAGGAGTTGCTGCGCGATCGGGCGTGGTGGCACCGGACGCTGATCGGTGAGTATCTTCCGCCGGTGTCCTCGGTAAAAACCAAGTCGGAGTAGGGATTACAGCCCGGCGGCGCTGACCTGATGGGCAGCTTCCATCAGCATCCAGCCGGACAGCTGCACCGACAGGTCTCGTTCGGGCACTCGGGACGAGATCACCGAGCCACCGGGGGTGAACCGGCCCGCTCCCGCGATGCCGCCGGGCAGCGTCGCGGGCTTGCCCCAGTCGTGCCCGAACAGCGGCTCGCCCTCGACCTCCAGTCGATTGGCCCAGGCGGCCTCGGCGGAGGCGCGCACGATCGCGGCCGCACACCGTCGATCCGCCTGCTGCGCCTCGTCGTCGCCGGGCAGCATCAGCGCGACCACCGCCAGGTAGCGGGCCAGGATGCCGTTGAACAGGCCACCATCACCACCGCCACCACCGTTGATGACGCCACGGGTGGTCAGGTGCTCTTCGACGGCGGCGAGCAATCGGTGCACCCGCTCGCCGTGGCGCGGGGCACCGGTGTGCACCGCCAGCTCGGTTTCCAGCCCGAGCACCACGCCCTGGCAGTAGGTGAACACCGGGCGCTCGATCTCGCCGGACGGCAGATGGATGCCGTCGAGCATCAGGCCGGTCTCCGGGTCGCGCAGCGTCGCGTCCAGCCAGTCGGCCATCTCCTGCGCGCGCCCGTGTCTGCCGAGCCGTTGCAGCGCGATGGCGGCCGGACCGTTGGCCGGGGTGTTGTAGTAGTCGGCGCCGATGCGCCAGGGCAGGCCGCCGCCTACCGCCGGATTCCACCCCTCGTACAGCGGCTTCTCCAGCGCGATCAGTCCGCTGCGCGCCTCGGTGACCCCCGCGGTCCGCTCCGCGCGTTCCAGCGCGATGGCCAGCCAGGCCATGTCGTCGTAGTACCTGTTGGTCCAGCCGGTGATATTGCGAATACGGTGCGAGCGCGCGATCGCGGCAATTCGCTTGCGGCGCACCGGCGTCGGCACCCGGTTGGCCGCGTCCACCGCGCAGTCGATCAGATGCGCCTGCCACCAGTAATGCCACGACCCGAACGCGCGCTCCCGCTTGGTCGCCGGCCAGCCGACCACCCCCAGCTGGGTCCCCGGCAGCGCCCACAACGCACGCAGATGCCGGGACACGATCGCCGATTCGGCCATGTCCGCCCGCTCGGACCACAACGCCGGTGTCACCACAGCCTCTCCACCTCCCGGTGAGAGCTCACCCAGTGACCGCGGCGTCGCGCGCCCCGGATCCTGTGCCCTCCGTGTGGTCATGCGTCAATGGTGCCAGCACCGCCCGGATTTCCGCGCCCGATTTGTTACACAAGTGATGTGCAGTTGTTTTCGAGGCCGACGTGTCCGCGGCCATCGTGACGGCTCAGCCGACCCGGGTACTGGTCAATGTGGTGAGGATTTCGACGGCCAGCAGCACATCGGCTGCATCCCAGCGCGGAATGTTCGCATCGATCCCCGCCGTGGGCACGGCCAGGACATCGGGGACCCGGATGGTGGGCGGCGGTCCGGCGTCGATCAGGACTTCGGCCTCGGTCAGGACGCCGTGGGTAGGCGGGAGTTGCGGCTCTAATTGAGCAGCGAGGCGCCAGATCGCACGCTGATGCATCGACACCGGCCTCGGTGACACGACCAGAAACCCCTCGACAAGCTCATAGCTACGGCTGTTGTCCTCCGGCAGCGCGATCCAGTCCTCCAGGGTCAGCAGATGATCAGGCCAGGGCATTTCGACGGTGTGGCACGCGCGAGCGGATGGGGTGCCGGACTACCAGGCGTCGGCGAGGTCGGCGTGTTGGCGGACCCAGGCGTGCATGGCGATGCCCGCGGCGACGCCCGCGTTGATGCTGCGGGTGGAGCCGAATTGGGCGATCGAAACGGTCATGGCCGCTGCGGTTTTCGCGTGTTCGGTGACGCCCGGGCCTTCTTGACCGAACAGTAGGAGGCAGTTGCGGGGTAGTTCGGCTGTCTCGAGGGGGACCGAGCCGGGCACGTTGTCGACGGCGACGACGGTCAGTTGTTCGCGCGCGGCGAAGTCGAGCAGCTCGGCGACGGTCGCGTGGTGCTCGATGTGCTGGTAGCGGTCGGTCACCATGGCACCGCGGCGGTTCCAGCGCTTGCGGCCGACGATGTGCACGGCCGCGGCGGCGAAGGCATTGGCGGTGCGGACCACCGTGCCGATGTTGGCGTCGTGGCCGAAGTTCTCGATGGCCACGTGGAAGGGGTGCCTGCGCCGGTCGATGTCGGCGACGATCGCTTCGCGCGTCCAATAGCGGTAGGCGTCGACGACGTTGCGGCGGTCGCCTGCCGCGAGCAGTTCCGGGTCGAAGTGCGGATCCTGCGGCGGCGGCTCGGCGTGCTCGGCGGCCCACGGGCCGACGCCGTGCGGGTGCTCGCCCCACTCGGTGGGCCCGGGTGGGTCCTGCTCGGCCGCGTCGGGCACTGGGTGATTCACTCCGACGATGCTAATTCCGGCCGCCGCTGGACCGGCACGCGGCCGGAGCAGCGAGGTCAGTAGGTGCTGCTGCTGCTCCAGACCCCGACCAGCCCGAGGACGACGAACAGCGCGACGAAAAGGATGCCGAGAATGATCAGCACCGAGGCGATGATCCCGCAGACGTAGCCGACCATGACGTTCGAGCGACCGCCGAGCGAACTGCCCGAGGCGTCGATCTCGTTGAGCGCCTTCTTGCCCATCACCCAGGCGACGGGGCCGAGGATCTGGCAGAACACCAGGCCGAGAATGCCGAGGATGAGAATCATGGTGGCCTGCGGGTGTTCCTGCGGCGGGCCGTAACCCCCGTAGGCTTGGTAACCGTACGGTGGCGGCTGCGGCGGGTAGCTCATCAGCAGGATGGTAGTTGGTGTAGCTGGCTACACCACACATTCGGCGGCCAGCTCCATCGAAGACCGCCCTCGCCCCGACAACCATGGAAGCCATGACCGAGATCCACGCCGAACCCACGCTCGTGCTCGACCCGACGCCAGGCAAAGCCGGCCGGTCGGCCGAGCCGGTGGTCCGTGCCATGCTCCGTGCCCCGTTCCAGGCCCGCACCTGGAAAGAACTCGTCTACGTCTTCACGGTGTTCGTGCTCGGCTGCCTGGCGGTCGCGTACATGTATCTCGGCTGGGGCGGCGGGCTGATGATCTCGCTCACCATTATCGGCGTGCCGATCCTGGCGGTGATCCTGCTCGTCGGCCGGATCTGGGGGCGGATCTATCGGGCGCTGGCCAAGGATCTGCTCGGGGTGCGGGTGACGCCACCGCCGCCGTTTCGGCCCGAGCCGGGCTTGATCGGCTTCGTCAAGGGCGCGTTCACCGATCGGACCAGCTGGCGGGTCGCGCTGTTCCTGCTCGCGCAGGCGGTGCTCGGTGTCGTGGTCGGCTTCTTCGTGCTGCTCACGGTCGCGATGCTGGTGGTGATCGCGCTCTCGCCGATCCCGTGGGCGCTGCTCGATCCGGTCAATCTCGATGCCCAAGGCGTGGAACATCATTCGATGTTCCAGTTCGGCGACTACTACCTCGAAACCTGGCCGCGGGTGCTCGGCTTCGCCGCGGTCGGCCTGCTCGGCTGCTTCCTGGCGCCGTGGCTGGTGCGCGCGGTGTGCTGGCTGCACGGCTTGCTGACCATCGCGTTGCTGAGCGCGACCGCGGCCGATCGGCGCATCGCCGAACTCCAGCAAGGCAGGCAGGCGGCGGTCGACGACTCCACCGCCACGCTGCGTCGGCTGGAGCGGGACCTGCACGACGGCACCCAGGCGCGACTGGTGACCATCGCGATGGCGCTGGGTCGTGCGGAGGATCGGCTGACTTCGGGCGGGGATCCACGCGACCTGATCGCGGACGCGCACGCCAGCTCCAAAGAAGCGCTGACCGAACTGCGCGAGCTGGTGCGCGGAATCCACCCGCCCGCACTGGAACTCGGCCTCGGTCCGGCGCTGGAAACGCTGGCGGCGCGCAGCTCGGTTCCGGTGGAACTGCGGGTGCACCTGCCCGAACGGCCGAGTCCTGCGATCGAGGCGATCGCCTACTTCTCGGTCGCCGAGCTGCTCACCAATGTGGTCAAGCACGCCGATGCCACCCGGGCCTGGATCTCGGTGGTGCCGACGGACGCCAGGACCATCGCGGTCACGGTGCGGGACAACGGAATCGGCGGTGTCCTGCAACCGACCGACGGCGCACTCGCGGTGGGCAGCGGGCTGTCGGGTCTGGCGGCGCGGGCGCGCACCGTGGACGGCACCCTCACCGTGCAGAGCCCGACCGGTGGACCCACCGTGGTGACCATCTTGCTACCGAAGGACGGATCGAGATGACCGAGTCGCTGCGCATCGTGATTGCGGAAGACAGCGCGATCCTGCGCGACGGGCTCGCCGGCCTGCTCACCGAGCGCGGCCACGAGGTGGTCGCCATGGTGGGCGACGCGACGACGTTGAGCGATGTGGTCGGTACGCACAATCCCGATGTCGCCGTGGTGGATGTGCGCATGCCGCCGAGCTTCACCGACGAGGGCCTGCTCGCCGCCATCGAACTGCGCCGCAAGTATCCGATGACCGGCGTCCTCGTCTTCTCCCAGTGGGTCGAAACCCGATACGCCACCGAACTTCTCGCCGGTGGTGCGAGCGGCGTCGGCTACCTGCTCAAAGACCGGGTAGCCGATGTCCGCGACTTCGTCGACGCCCTCCATCGTGTCGCCACCGGCGGCACCGCCCTGGACCCGGAGGTGGTGAGTCAATTGATGGGCGCATCCCGCCAGCAGGATTCCCTGGCCCGCCTCACCCCGCGCGAACGCGAAGTGCTCGAGCTGATGGCGCAGGGCCTGTCCAACAACGCCATCGCCACCTCCCTCACCGTCACCGAACGCGCGGTGGAAAAACACATCGGCAACATCTTCACCAAACTGGATCTCCCGCCGTCGGACACCCACCACCGCCGCGTCCTCGCGGTCCTGCGCCTCAAGGGGTGACTCGCCGGTTCATCCGGGCGGCTGCCTCCTGATTTGCGCACGTCAGTGGCGTTACGGGCCTATCCTTGAAGGTCTGACAGTCGGGGTGGAGGCTGGGATGGATCACGGGCGAATTCTGCGCACGGTGCTCGCGGTGACCGTCGGGTACCTGATTGTGCTCGGGGTGTGGCTGGGGTGGGTGGTGCAGCACACGCCGCCGGGGACGGTGCCGTTTCAGATCATGGCGTTGGTCGGGTTGTTCGGATCGTGCGTTGGGGTCGGGATGATGGTGGCGTCGCGGCCGTCGAAGGCCGATCGGCGGTTGTGGCGGGAGGGGCTGGAGGGGTGGGCGACGGTGCACGGGGTGCATCCGTTGCGGCGGACCGATCATCAGAGCGAGCTGACCGAGCTGGACTTGGAGCTGACCATTCCGGGGTCCGAAAGCTATCGCGGGACAATTGTTTTCGACGTCACGCCAGCGGACAAACCGCGCCTCGCGGTGGGTGAGACCTTCTCGATCCGGGTCGACCCCGCGAACCGCGATCGGATCATTGTGGTTCTGTGACAACAGCTTTCGTCGCACCGCTGGTGGTGCGGTAGATCCCTGCCAGGTCGGCCGCGATCTCGGCCATCCGGTCGCGTAGCTCTGCGGGCGCCAGCACTTCCGCCTCCGCACCGAGCCGCAGCAGCAGGCCCGCGGTGTGCTCGATGGTCTCCATCGGCATGGTCACGATTATCCGCCCGTCGCGATCCGGCGGCTCGGCGGTGTTCCTGGCGACGCGCGCCAATGCGGGTTCGAGCAGGTGTGGCAAACGCTCCAGCGCACGTTCCGACAGCCGAATCCGCGCCTCACCCCGATAGCGGCGAGCGTCGAAATCAGCCAAGTATGCCGACCAACTCGCGGCAAGATCGAATTCGGCGGGCGGCTCGAAAGCATTGTCCAGCAGTTGTATTCGAAGAATCTGCGATACCCGGTAGGTACGAATACCGCCCGATTCGGCGACCAGATACCACCGCCCGGATTTGAGCACGAGGCCGTAGGGCGCCACCACACGTTCCACCTCCCGCGGCTGCGCCCACCGCCGGTACCGCATCCGGATGTGACGCCGGCTCCACGTCGCCTCCACCACCGCCGCCAACTGCGTGGTGCTGTCCGGATCGGCGTACCAGTCCGAGGCGTCCAGGTGGAATCGTTCCTGGATGCGGCCGACGCCCTCGCGCAATTCGTCGGGTAGCGCTGCCTTCAGCTTGAGCTGCGCGGTAGCCTGCACCGCACCCAGGCCGAGATCGGCGGCCGGGCCGGGTAGACCGGCGAGAAACAAGGCCTCCGCCTCGTCGGCGGTCAAGCCGGTCAAGCGCGTACGGTACCCGTCGACCAGCCGATAGCCGCCGTCGTGACCCGCTTCGCCGTACAGCGGGATACCCGCCAGGCTCAGGGATTCGACGTCGCGATAGATCGTGCGCACCGAGACCTCGAGCTCCCGGGCTAGTTGCTCCGCCGTCATCCGTTCCCGGGCCTGTAGCAACAGCACGATCGATAGCAACCTGCTCGCCCGCATGAGCAGTCAGTTTTCCACTGACAGAAGATGGCAGTAGACCCCGGTTAGCCTCGCCGAGCCCGATTCGAACCGAGAGAGGCAGCAATGATCCCCAGTGCAGAAACTTTCGACGGCACCTGGCCTTACCGTGCCCGGTATTCCGAGGCCGCCGGTTTTCGCCAGCACTACGTCGATGAGGGCCCGCCCGATGCCGACGAAACCCTTGTTCTCTTACACGGACAGCCGACCTGGGGATACCTGTGGCGGAACCTGATCGACCCGCTGGCTCGAAAGCGCCGCGTCGTGGTGCCCGACCATATGGGCTTCGGAAAGAGCGCCACACCAGGAGATTCCGATTACCTTGCGCGCGAACATGTCGACAATCTGGAGAAGTTGCTTGTAGACGTGCTCGACCTGCACCGAATCACGCTCGTGCTCCATGACTGGGGCGGGCCGATCGGTGCCGGCTTCGGGTTGCGCCACCCCGATCGCATCGACCGCATCATCGCGATCAACACAGTACTTCCGCTGGGGGTGCCCGGATATGGTGAGCTCATGGCGGGCAACCACGCCGACAGCGCCTGGTTCCGCTGGGCCGCTGTCGCGGAAGCCGACGGCACGTTGACCGAAGTCCTGGGCAACGCGGGGCACACGGTGACCCACCTGATGCTGGCACTGCAGACCATCGCCCGTCCTGAGATCGTCACGCCGACGTGGGTCCGCGCCTACGCAAGTCACTTCACTGATCGCGCGGAATGTCGAGGTGTAATTCGTTTTCCACAGCAGATCGTCGCGCCCGGCGGGAAACCACCACTGCCGGAACCCGATCCGAGCGCCGCAGCGGCATTGCGCGCCAAACCGGCTGTGCTACTGGAAGGAATGCGCGACACCGCCCTACTGCCGCGCTACATTATTCCGGCTTTTCGCGCTGCGTTCCCGGAAGCCCCGGTGATCGAGCTCCCGGATGCGGGCCACTTTCCGCAGGAGGACGCGCCGGAAGCGGTGCTAGCCGCGTTGGAGCTGTTCCTGCAGACGGCCGACACCCGCACCACAGCCGATACCTGATCCAGCCGTGCGCTCGACCGAATCGACGGGACTGACCGCCGATCCGGTCGAGCAGACGATCAAGCCATCGGGGCAACGGCTTTCGCGTGCGCCTTGGGATCCGCGAGCAGGAATTGGGCGGCGGCATAGGTCGTCAAGATGACGGCTTCGGCAAGACCGCGGCTGCGCTCGGTGCGCGCGAACAGCCGGCGCAACACGATCAAGCCGTCCGAAACAGTGAACAGCAGCGCACCGAGCCCCAGCCGACTACGCGGATCGAAATTCGGTATGTTCACCCCCGCAACGGTTTTCGCGGATGGCGCGAGCGCGGGGTCCGAGGCGAGCACGCCCGCGGTACCCAGCGTCGCACCGTAGGCGGTCAGCGGTGCGGCCACACCGGGTGCCTTCGCGCGCAGTAGCGCCGCCGCACCCAGCCAAGCGCCCAGTCGCGGCAGCGCCACCTCGGCATGCGGGCGCGCGCCCTTGCGCAACCACAGCGCCGAATACCCGGTCTGCATCACCGCGAACGACGACGCCCCCGCGATCAAGCGGCGATCGTTGTCCGGGTCGATCAGCAGGATGTCACCGAGCGTGGCGGCACCGAGCGACCCGAGCAGCACCGCGCGATCGGTGCGCTCGATATCGGCGCCCTCGGTGACCACGTCGGCCGCCAGCAGCGGCATCATCAGCGGTTTCGCGATCCACTGCACCTTCTCGCGACCGGTGACGGCGGCATAGACGGTGACTGCGGCCGCGGCGAGAAACCCCGCCCGGAACACCCGCATGGCGTCAGAAGCTCGGCTCGGTCGGCTTCGGTGGCAACGTGACGACCTGACCGGCATAGCTCAGCCCGGCGCCGAAGCCGAGCAGCAGCGCCAGCTGACCGCCCTTGGCCTTGCCGCTCACCAGCATCTCCTCCATCGCCAGCGGAATGGATGCGGCGGAGGTGTTGCCGGTCTGCTCGATGTCGTTGGCCATCGGGATGTCGTCGGCCAGGCCGAGGTTCTTCTTCATCAGCTCGTTGATCCGGGAGTTGGCCTGGTGCGGGACGAAGACTTCGATGTCCTCCTTCGCCACCCCGGACCGCTCCAGCGCGGTGGACAGCGCGCGCGGCAACGTGACCGCAGCCCAGCGGAAGACGCGCGGGCCCTCCATCCGCAGCGACATCCGGCCGATGGGCTCGACCGCCGGGTCGGTGCCCTGCATCGCCTGCGCCTTCTCCATGTAGTCGAGGAAGTTGACGTCCTGGGCGATCGCACCCGCGTTCTCGCCGTCGCTGCCCCACACCGTCGGCGAGATGCCGTTCTCCTCGCTCGGCCCGATCACCACCGCACCCGCGCCGTCACCGAAGATCATCGCGGTGCCGCGGTCGGTCGGGTCGAGTCCGACGGTCATCGTCTCGGCGCCGATCAGCAGCACGTACTCCGCCGAACCGGCCCGGATCAGGTCGGCGGCCACGCCGAGGCCGTAGCCGAAACCGCCGCAGCCGGAGGTCAGATCGAACGCCGGGATGCCGTTGATGCCGAGATCGTGCGCGACGGAAGGGGCGCCGTGCGGGGTGAGCATGAGCCAGCTGGAGGTCGCCAGGATCAGCGTGCCGATCTTGGACCGGTCGATGCCGCTGTTGACGATCGCGCGCTCACCGGCCGCGGCCGCGATCGACTGCAGCGTCTCGTCGCCGCTGATCCAGCGCCGGTTGCGGATGCCGGTGCGCTCGTAGATCCACTCGGGCGTGGAGTCGAGTACCTTGCACACCTCGTCGTTGCTGACGATGCGCTGGGGCCGATAGGCACCGATACCGAGCATCGCAACGTTGTCGCGATTCTTGTTTGTTGCAATGCTCACCACTGGAGACGACCCTTCGCCTTCGAAGAACTAGACCGCTGCCCAGGTTAGCCCAGGGCCAAATCCTTGAGTCCGAGGATGGAGCGGTACTCCAGCCCCTCGGCGGCGATCACCTGATCGGCACCGGTCTCACGGTCCACGACAGTGGCCACGCCCACCACGTTCGCACCCGCGTCACGCAGCGCGCGCACCGCGGTGAGCGGCGAGTTTCCGGTGGTCGTGGTGTCCTCCACGACCAGCACCCGCTTGCCGACGATGTCGGGCCCCTCGATCTGGCGCTGCATGCCGTGCGTCTTGGCGGCCTTGCGCACCACGAAGGCGTCGATCGCGCGGCCCGGCGCGTGCATGACGGCCATCGCGACCGGGTCGGCGCCCATGGTCAGCCCGCCGACGGCGTCGAAATCCCAGTCCGCGACCAGCTCACGCAGCAGCTTGCCGATCAGCGGTCCCGCGCTGTGGTGCAGGGTCGCGCGGCGCAGGTCGACGTAGTAGTCGGCCTCCTTGCCCGAGGAGAGGGTGACCCTGCCGTGCACGACGGCGAGCTCGCGCACGAGCTGCGCCAATCTATCCCGATCCGAACCGGCTGAGGTGCCCAGCGCCGACTCGTTCGTGGTTGCCTCGTCGATCATTCCTAAGTCCTTCCGCGTGTGGTGAACAGGCCGCGATTCAGTCGGGCCGCCAGGGTTCGCGGGATCATCCCGGCGGCGGTGGTAAGCGCTTTGTACTGCACACCGGGCACACTGAGCACCCGGCCTTTCTCCAGATCACGCAGGGAACCGGCGACTACCTGGTCGACACTCAGCCCCAAGGCTTTCGGCAGCGACGACGTAGCCACCTGCCAACCCTTCCGTGAAGGATACGACGTGGGGCATCGCGTAGCCGCGACCGATGCCGGAGGTGGGTCCGGTGGTCTTTGCGACGGGACGGGTGGCGCCGGGCAGGCGCGCGACCACAGGGTTTTCGGTCACCCGCGCACGTGCGATCCACGCACCGCGCTGGTGCGAGCGGCACCGATCACTGCGGCACAGGTCCCTGGTACGGACGGAAGCCGGGGTGGAACGGGCCGCCGGGCGGCTCGGCCGCGGCGTCGTCCTCGCGCGCCACCGGACGACGGACGGGCTCCTCGACCCAGTCGTCGGCGGGCTCTTCGTCCCGCGGTGCCGGCGAGCGCTTATCGCGCTGCTGCTTGTCGCGCTCGTCCGGCGACCATTCCTCGCGCGGTTCCGGCGACCACTTGTCCCGCGGCTCCGGCGACCATTCGTCGCGGCGTTCGGGGGCCCACTCGTCGGCGGTCCTGCGGTCCTCGCGCACCCTGGCCCGCGCGTCCGGTACCACGGCCAGCGAGGGGCGGCGCGGCGGCTCCGGTTCGTCCGGCGCCGAGAGCGGCGCGCGGTCGTCGAAGTCCTCGTCGTAGGCCTGCTCGGCGAACGGCTCCGCGTCCTCGTCCTTGCTCAGCCGCGGCGGCTGCACCCGGGCGCCACCGACGGGTGCGTCGCGCTCGTCGTCGTCTGTTTCCTCGGGACGCTGGCGTCCACGCGGGCGCGGCCGGCCCGGATCGTGCCCGCCGCTGTCGAAGCGCGGCTCGCTGACCGGCGGCAGCACGTGCAGCAGCCCGGACAGTCGAAGGACCGCGTCGATCGAGGTCTCCCACTCGCGCGCGGAGGTGCCGACGGACAGCATGCCCAGGGTCCAGTTGCCCTCGCTCCAGAGCATCTGCACGGTGTCGGGCAGCGTCTCGATGAACGCCACCATCCGCTGATCGACTGCGTGCCTGGCGATTTCGGGGTTGGTCGCGAACACCACCCGGTCGCCGATGGCGCCGAGCAGTTCGAGATCGGCGTCCTTCGGCGGCGACGCGGTCTTGAGCCGCATGTCGACGTCGATGTCCGAGCCGATCTGGCGGCGCACCGCGATCAGCGTCGCGGAGTCCTCCAGATCGAAGAGCACGAACTTCTCGCCCTTGCGGATACCGGAGACCACATCGACCGCGGAGAGGTAGCCGAGCTTGGCCAGCGCGCCGCGACGCCAGGTCGACGGCAGCGCGGGTTCCACCGACACATACGTGTAGCCCTGGGATTTCGCCCAGACCTGCCGCGCGTGACCGGTCCGCTGTCGCTGGATCCGATCGAAATACAGCAGCACGATCGCACCCACGAGTGCGATCGCCGCCAAGCCGAACCACATTGCCGTCATCACCGTCTAGCCTAACGAGCTCAGCGGGCGAATGCCCGTCGCCACCCGGCGTTGGTTCGTCGGGTCGTTCATCTGACGCCGCCGGGCAGCGCGGTACTGATGATCACCTTGGCGTGAATCGAACCATCCGCGGCCTTCTCACCCTGAATCAGCACGATGTCACCGGTGGGCAGATCGGAGACCTTGGTGCCCGACATCGAGATGACCTGGGTGTTGGCGTCGGTGCGCACACTGACCGTGCTGCCGAGCAAGGTGCTCACCGTGAGCGTGCCGCCGTCGTTGGCGGTGATGGTGCCCATGGTCGCGCCGAGATCGTCGATGTTGCCGAGGCCGGGCACGCTCGGAATCCCGCTCGGCGCGGGCTGACCGGAGCGCGGCGTCCCCGGCGTCGGCCGGTTCGCGGTCGGAAAGGCCGAGGTACTCGCGGCGCTGTCGGACCCGGAATCCTTGCCGGCGAGCACAACTCCCGCGATCACACCCACCACGGCGATCAGCGCGACGACCCCGAGGCCGAGCGCTATCCACAGCCCGGTGTTGCGCCGCGGCGTCTCCGGCGGCAGCTGATCCGAGGGCTGCATGCCGTATCCGGGCGGGACGGGACCGCCCGGCGGTGGCGCCGCCCCCGACCATTGGTCGCCATAAGTGTTTTCGTACGCGCCCCACTGGTTGTCGTGCGGCGGGAACGCACGGGTGGCGTTCGGCGGGGGCGCTGACCACGGCTCGAACTGCTCGGTCGCCGGATACGCCGAGGGCGCGCCGGACCCGTACGCCTCGGAGTAATCCGTGGTGTGCTGCGGCTGCTCGAACCCGGACTTGCCCGCCAGGTGCTCGGTCGGCGCATCCTCCGGCCGCTGTCCCCACGGATCGTTCGGGTTGGTCATGGACTCCAGGTTAGGCGTTACCGGGCCGGCACCGGGAGCTTGCGCGGACTGAATTCGGACTTCGTCCGCCGGCCCCGCTGGTGACCGGCTCACGCCGTGCCCACGAACCTGGTCAGCGGTTCCGCGCGGCGGGCCGGCGCGCCGATACCGAGGCATCGAGCGCCGACACACCGCGGCGGAATCGGCTCTTACTTGCCGACGATCAGCCCGTCGCCGTCCGGCGTGACGGTCACCTTCACCGCGTCACCGTCGGTGATCTCGCCCGCCAGCAGTCCCTTGGCCAGCGTGTCACCGATCGACTGCTGGACCAGCCTGCGCAGTGGGCGCGCGCCGTAGACCGGGTCGTAGCCGCGCACGGCCAGCCAGAACCGGGCCGAGTCGCTCACGTCCAGCGTCAGCCTGCGCTGCGCGAGCCGCTTCTGCAGCTGGTCGAGCTGGATGTCGACGATGTGCTCGAGCTGCTCCTCGTCCAGCGCGTGGAACATCACCACGTCGTCGAGGCGGTTGAGGAACTCCGGCTTGAACGCCGAACGCACCGCGTTCATCACGAAGTCGAGATCGCCGCCCGCGCCGAGGTTGGAGGTCAGGATGAGGATGGTGTTGCGGAAGTCCACCGTGCGGCCCTGACCGTCGGTGAGCCGTCCCTCGTCGAGCACCGCGAGCAGGATGTCGAACACATCCGGGTGCGCCTTCTCGATCTCGTCGAACAGCACCACCGTGTACGGCCTGCGCCGCACCGCCTCGGTCAGCTGACCACCCTGGTCGTAGCCGACGTAGCCGGGCGGGGCACCGACCAGCCGCGCGACCGAATGCTTCTCGCTGTACTCGCTCATGTCGATCCGGACCATGGCGCGTTCGTCGTCGAACAGGAAGTCCGCCAACGCCTTTGCCAGCTCCGTCTTACCGACACCGGTCGGGCCGACGAACAGGAACGAGCCGGTCGGCCGGTTCGGATCGGCGACCCCGGCGCGCGCCCGGCGCACCGCGTCCGACACCGCCTGCACCGCCTCGGTCTGACCGACCACCCGCTTGCCGAGCTCCTGCTCCATTCGCAGCAGCTTCTGGCTCTCACCCTCGAGCAGCCTGCCCACCTGGATACCCGTCCACGCCGACACCACCTCGGCGATGTCGTCCGGGCCGACCTCCTCCTTGAGCATCACCTCGCCGTCGGCCGCCGCGCCGGAGACCTTCTCGGCCTCGACGAGCTGCTTCTCCAGCGCCGGGATCTTGCCGTAGCGCAACTCCGCGGCCTTGCCGAGATCGCCGTCGCGCTCGGCCCGTTCGGACTCCCCGCGCAGCGACTCCAACTCCTCCTTGAGGACGCGGACCTGATCGATGGCGCTCTTCTCGTTCTGCCAGCGGGTCATCAGCTGGTTCAGCTTCTCGCGGTCGTCCGCGAGTTCCTGACGCAGCTTCTCCAGGCGTTGCTTGGAGGCCTCGTCGGTCTCCTTGCTCAGCGCGACCTCTTCGATCTCGAGCCGCCGCACCGCGCGCTCGACCTCGTCGATCTCCACCGGGCGCGAGTCGATCTCCATCCGCAGTCGCGACGCCGACTCGTCGACCAGGTCGATCGCCTTGTCCGGCAGGAACCGGGAGGTGATGTAGCGGTCGCTGAGCGTGGCGGCGGCCACCAGCGCGGAGTCGGTGATGCGCACGCCGTGGTGCACCTCGTAGCGCTCCTTGATGCCGCGCAGGATGCCGATGGTGTCGGCCACCGACGGCTCGCCGACGAGCACCTGCTGGAAGCGCCGCTCCAGGGCGGCGTCCTTCTCGATGTGCTTGCGGTACTCCTCCAGCGTGGTCGCGCCGACCAGGCGCAGCTCACCGCGGGCCAGCATCGGCTTGATCATGTTGCCCGCGTCCATCGCGGACTCGCCGGTGGCGCCTGCGCCGACGATGGTGTGCAGCTCATCGATGAACGTGATGATCTGTCCCGCACTGTTCTTGATGTCTTCGAGCACGGCCTTGAGCCGCTCCTCGAACTCACCGCGGTACTTCGCGCCCGCGACCATCGCGCCGAGGTCCAGCGACACCACCGACTTGCCGCGCAACGACTCCGGCACGTCACCGGCCACGATGCGCTGGGCTAGCCCCTCGACGATGGCGGTCTTGCCGACGCCGGGCTCGCCGATCAGCACCGGGTTGTTCTTGGTGCGGCGGCTCAGCACCTGGACCACCCGCCGGATTTCGGTGTCGCGCCCGATCACCGGATCGAGCTTGCCCGAGCGGGCGGCCTCGGTCAGGTTGGTGGAGTACTTCTCCAGGGCCTGGTAGCTGCCCTCGGGGTCCGGGCTGGTCACCCTGGCGCTGCCGCGCACGGCGGTGAACGCCTCGCGCAGCGCGTCGGCGCTCGCGCCGTACTTCTTCAGCAGCATCGTCACATCCGAGTCGCCCGCGGCCAGGCCGACCATGACGTGCTCGGTGGAGACGTATTCGTCGCCGAGCTCGGTGGCCAGGCGCTGGGCCGCGGTGATCGCGGCCAGGGCCTCGCGGCCGAGCTGCGGGGTGGTCGTCGCACCGGTCGCGCTGGGCAGCCGGTCCACGATGTCCTGCGCCTCGCGCCGCACCGTCGCCGGGTCGACGCCGACGGCCTTGAGCAGCGGGGCGGCGATACCGTCGGTCTGGTCCAGCAACGCCACCAGCAAGTGGGCCGGACGGATCTCCGGGTTGCCCGCGGCCGAGGCCGCCTGCAGTGCGGCGGTCAGGGCCGCCTGGGTCTTGGTGGTGGGATTGAACGAGTCCACAAGTCACCTTCCTACTGGTCGATTGTCACGGCGCCGGAGCCTGATCCGCACGAACTCCACGCGCGGCTGCGTGCCGTCCTCTACATCCAACGTGGGAAAGGTTGAGTCTGTTCCGCTCAAGTTTAGTTATTTTGGCCGCGTGTGAACGGTACGCCGCGACACCCGCCCGATGCGATGAATCACAGCCTCATGGGGTATGGATGCATACGATGACCCTGGCCGTTAGTTGATGCATCAGGGAGCGCTTGCTAGCACGAAGGTGCGAGGCCGCACTCTTCAGCCCGATCAAGGAGCGAATGGATGCGCGCGATTGTCGTACGGAAGTTCGGAGCCACACCCGAGTTGACCGATATGCCGGTCCCCGAGGCCGGAGCAGGCGCGGTCCGCGTGCAGCTCGAGGCGGCGGGCGTCAACCCGTTCGACGCGAAGATGGCCGACGGAATACTGGACGGCAAACTGCCGCACGACTTTCCGATGATCCTCGGGGTGGACGGGGCGGGCACCGTCGCGGCGGTCGGCCCCGGCGTCACCGGGTTCGCCGTCGGTGACCGGGTGGTCGGCAAGTTCCTCAACCCGCCCGCAGGCCACGGCTCGTTCGCCGAGTTCGCGGTCATCCCGGAGAGCGGCATTCTGGTGCGCGTCCCGGAGGCCGTGCCGACCGTCGCGGCCGCGGCGCTACCCACTGCGGGCCTCACCGCACAGGACATGGTGGACGGCACCGAGATCCAGCCGGGCCAGACCGTCCTGATCATCGGCGCCACCGGCGGGGTCGGCTCGTTCCTTGTCCAGTTGGCGAACATGGCGGGCGCGAACGTCATCGCCACCGCCCGCGGCGACGTCGCCGACCAGATGACCAGGCTCGGCGCGGCCGAGACCGTCGACTACACCGCGGGCTCGGTGCGCGAGCAGGTCGCCGCCGGGTATCCCGACGGCATCGACGTCCTCTACGACCTGGTGAGCCCGCCGGAGGCGCTGGCGGAGCTGGCCGGGCTGGTCCGCGACGGCGGCACCGTGTACTCCACCATCGGGTCCGCCGACGAGGACGCCTTGCGCAGCCGGGGCATCCGCGGTGGCAATATCGAATCCAAGGGCGGCGCACGGGAATTGACGCGGCTGCTGGACCGGGTAGCCGAAGGCGACGTGGTGGTTCCGATCGATGCGACCGTTCCGCTGGCCGACGGCGCGAGTGTGATCGGAGCCGTCGGCGCACGCGGCAAGACCGTGCTCGCCATCTGATCCGTCGACCGCCCGTTCCCGAGTTCGGCGGCCCAGCCGAACAGTCGGCACACTGCGAATCGAAGGGGCAGTGCCACCGGAGCCGAGCGTGGGTGTGACCTCGAGCGCAGGCCCGCAACACCGCACGTTTGCCCACCGATTACCGTTTGGCCCGGTCTTCAGGTGCTAACCAACACGACCACGGCATTTTCGGGGATACTGAACAGCGGAGGACCGCCGGTTACGGATATGTCCCCTGGGCAGAACTGAGGGAAAGGAAGCTCCGCGTCGTGGATGCGCGTTCGGCTGCGCTGGTCCGCGCCAACTTCCGTTCGGTAGTCGAGGCACCGAATGGACCCGAACGGTTGGTCAGTGCGTTCTACGGTCACTTGTTCGCCGAGAACCCCCAACTGCGGGAACTCTTCCCCCCTGCGATGGACATGCAGGCCAAGCGGATCGCCACGGCGATCCAGTACGTGCTCGATCATCTCGAGGATTGGGAGCGGGCGCAGAAGTTCCTCGAACAACTGGCGCGCGACCACCGCAAGTACGGGGTCGACGCGGCGCACTACGACGCCGCGGGGCGAGCCTTGCTGTCCGCGTTCCGCGCCTACAACGGCGCGGCCTGGCACCGCGGCCTGGAAGAGGGCTGGCGCGACATCACCATCCTGATCTCCGCGTCCATGGCCATCGGCGCCAACTCCGACAAGTCCCAGCCGTTCTGGGAGGCGACCGTGGTCGGGCACCGCAGGGTGCTGGAGGACCTGGCCATCGTGCGGTTGCAGTCGGAGAGCCCGATCCCCTATCAGGCCGGCCAGTACGTGCCGCTCACGGTGCCGCAGCGGCCGAAGATGTGGCGCTACTTCTCCCCGGCGATCCCGGCGAATCCGTACGGCGAGATCGAGTTCCACGTCCGCAAGATCCGCGGCGGCTGGGTCAGCCCGGCCATCGTGAACGAGACCAGGGTGGGCGACCGCTGGCAGATCGCCGGACCGCTCGGCGGCTTGCACGTCGACCGCGACAGCGGCCGCGACGTGCTGCTGATCGGCGCGGGCACCGGGATCGCGCCGCTGCGCGCCCAGCTGATCGAGATGGGTCAGCGCGGCATCAATCCGCGGGTGCACTTCTTCATCGGCGGCCGCTACCCCTGCGATCTCTACGACGTGGAGAACATGTGGCAGCTTTCGCAGAGCAATCCGTGGCTCACCATCGTCCCGGTCTGCGAACAGAAGACCAATCCGTGGTGGTATCCCCATCCGCCGCAGGAAGAGCCGTACGGCATGCACCGGCGGCTGATCGGTAACCTGGGCGCGGTGGTCGCGAGCTTCGGCGCGTGGGCGGACCGGCAGATCCAGATCGCCGGGTCGGCGAAGATGATCGCGGACACCCGGCGTGCGTTGATCGCGGTCGGTACTCCGGAGCACATCATCAGCTCCGACCCTGTGTGATGTAAGGAGGAGCCCCATGGGGGACGGTAGCGGACGGAGTCCGCGGGGTGGGTGGACACCGGGGGACCCCAGTGCGCTCGGTAATGGCGCACCCTTTCCGGCCGAGTGGACCGCGACGGTCGTCGGACACCATCGAATCCGGCACGATCTCGCGGTGATTCGCCTGATCGGCGAGTTCGTCCCGTTCCTGGCCGGCCAGTCCGTCGAGGTGACGGTGCCGCAGCAGCCGAGCATGCGGCGCAGGCTTTCGCCCGCGCTGCCGCCGTCGCTGGACGGCAAGCTCGAGTTCCACGTGCGCACGGTGCCCGGCGGCTGGTGCAGCGGCTCCATCGTGGCCGACACCAGGCCCGGCGACGAATGGCAGATCCGCGCTCCCCTCGGCAGTTTCGCGGTCGACCCGGCGGGCGAGGAGGTGGTGATGATCGCGGGCGGCACCGGTCTCGCCCCGCTGCGCGCGCAGATCCTGGACCTGGCCCGCGAGCCGGAACCGCCGCCCACCTACCTGTTCTTCGGCGGCCACACCCCGCGCGATCTGTACGCCTCGGACATGCTGTACCTGCTGGCCGGTGAATTGCCTTGGCTCACAGTCATTCCCGTGGTGGAGAGCCCGGACGATCCCAGCTGGGAAGACGAATGGTTCGAGCGCAGCCGCGTCGACATCGGCTTCCCGCCGGACGAGATGCTCTTCGGCACCCTCGCCGAGGTGGTCGGTTCACACGGTGCGTTCGACCACCATCAGGTGCTGGTGTGCGGCTCACCCGCCATGGTCAATGCCACGGTCGATCGGCTGCTCGCCACCGGGACTCCGCCGGAGCGAATCCAATTCGAAGGGCTCTGAACCTCTTTCGGCCGACGGCGTAGCCGGAATCCGGCCGCGGTACTGGGCGCGACCGGATTCCGACTGTGTCCGGGACAACGGGAGGGGTCGAAATCCCGGACGGCCGGTCAGAACAGCGGGTCGTGGCGGATGTTCTTGGCGAGCGTCCCCGCGGCCATCATGCGGAACTTGGTGGTCTGCACCATCGATGGCGAGCCGACGATCTGCACGTCGCGGTCGGCCCAGGCGCCGAAGCTGGCGACCACCTTGCCGATCTGCCCGGTCAGGCGCGGCTCCAGGCCCGCGTGCGCCGGCGCGAGTTCGCCGGAATCGGTGTACCACCAAGGGTTTTCCTCGTGCTCGGTAACCGGTGTCACGGTGAGCCAGCGGTTGGCGACGGCCAGGCTGTTCAGCGTGTCGAGGTCATAGAGGTCGCACGGATGGTGGCCACCGACGAACAGGTGCACCTTCGGGTTGGTCCGCCGCTGCGCCATCGCCATCAACTGGGCCCGCAGCGGCGCGATGCCGGTGCCGCAGCCGACCATCAGCATCTTGCGCTTGGCGTTGCGCGGAATACCGAGACCGCCGAGGGGCGAGCCGAGCAGCCACTGGTCACCGACGGCGGCCTGGCCGACGATCGAGGGGCTGACCCAGCCGCCGAGCACGGCACGGACGTGGAACTCGATCTCCCCGTTGGCATTCGCGGGCACCGCGGGCGACATGTAGCGCCACATCCGCGGCCGCGACGGGACCTGCACGCTCAGGTATTGCCCGGCGGCGTAGGACATCGGCTGGTTCAGCTGTAATCGCAGCACGGTCAGGTTGCGCAGTACCTCGCGGCGTTCCACCACGGTGCCGGTCCAGACCGGTGGCGTGGTTTCCTTGTCCGCCGCGCCGATCATGGTGTCGGCGATGATCTTCAGGCCTTCGTCCCAGGCCCGGTCGACCTCGTCGGTCCACATCTCGGTGCCCGCGTACACCTTCATCGCGGTTTTCAGCGAGACGGCTACGGCGGTGTAATGCGCTGCCTGCACACCGTATTTGCGATGGTCACGCCCGAGCTGGGCGAGGAAGGGCAGGAGCTTGTTCGGCTCTTCGAGCCGGTCCAACGCGTAGCCGATTGCCTTGACAAGGCGATCTCGCTGGGCGTCCATGGCTGCTGGAAAGAAATCGCGGACTTGGGGGTAGTCGGTGAATAGGATCGCGTAGAACGATCTCGCTAATTTCTCCGGCCCCCCTTCCTCCGCAGCAACCGCCTTGAACGTAGTTCTGATCAAAGCGACAGTCCGCGAATCCATTTGTGTCACAACCCCATTTCGCACTCGAACACAAACTGTGCCGGCGAGTGAGGTGCTGCGGGACACTCGTCAGCAGCCGTTGCCAAGGAGTGTAGGCGAGGTTTGCCAGGAGTGGAATCCTCCGTTTAAACAACAAGCGTGTAATTCCGCTGAAACGAGGACACGCCGAGCAAAACACTCACGAAACGGACTGAAAGACCGTAAAAACGGATGAATTCGGTCACGGATACACTGAATATGCACGACTCGATCTGCAAGTTTCACTCAGGCAGCCATCCCAGAGCGACTGCACGGCAACTTCGCTGGGCGCCCGGCCGACTCGACCGGATGCGCGGCACCCGGCACGCCATCGGGGCGCGCGGTGAAAGATGACGAGTAAAGCGGACTTTCGCGCGAGCTCTCAGCGCACTGCCACACACCGCATCTCGGCTTATCTTTGGCTACCCTTCAGAAACCGCGCCGCAGAACCGCTTCGGGCCGCTGACCTCGACGCACGATGAATGCTCCGAGATCAGCGGCCCGATTGTTAGCCAGCCGTATTCAGTATTGTTGCGCTGCGTTCGATCGCTCAAACATTACGGCGGTTACGCGGTTGCCACACCACCAGTGCGGTACTGCGTTGCGGCGGCGAAAGATCGGGCCGATAGCCCGCTCGCAACCGATCCAGCTCGGCCGACAGCTCGGCGACGCGCTGCTGCAATTCCTCGACCTGGTTGGTGAGTTCGATGATGCGTTTGATGCCCGCCAGGTTGACGCCCTCGTCCTGGGACAGCCGCTGCACCTCGCGCAACAGCTCGACGTCCCTGGCCGAGTAGCGTCGCCCGCCGCCCGAAGTGCGTTGTGGCGTTACCAGTCCCAGACGGTCATAGGTACGCAAGGTCTGCGCGTGCATGCCCGCCAGCTGGGCCGCCACCGAGATCATGAAGAACTCGGCACGCGACCCGCCGGACGCCTGCTTCGGATCATGGGACATCAAGCACCTGCCCATCCTGCCCGTGGGTCGAAACCGCTGGCCTTCTCCGCCTCGGCGTAGCGCCGAAGCGCCTCCGCGGCGTTGTCGTCCAGCTTTTGCGGCACCGCGACCTTGACGGTGACCAGCAGGTCACCGGCGCCGCCGCCGCGCTTGGGCACGCCACGACCGCGTACCCGGAGGATGCGGCCGTCCGCGGTGCCCGGCGGCACCTTGACGCCGACGCGCCCCTCCAGCGTGGGCACCGAAACCGTGGTGCCCAACACCAATTCGCTGTAGCTGACCGGCAGCACCAGGGTCAGGTCGTCGCCGTTGCGGCCGAAGACCTTGTCCTGGCTGACGTGCACGCTGACGAACAGGTCACCCGAGGGCGCGCCACGCAGGCCCGCCTCGCCCTGTCCGGCCAGCCGAATCCGTTGTCCGTCACTGACTCCCGGGGGAATCCGCACCGTGATGGTGCGTGTGCGGTTCTGGATGCCGCTGCCGTGGCAGTCGACGCACGGGTCGTCGATGATCGAGCCGGTACCCCGGCAGTCATCGCACGGCTCGCTGAAGCCGAATGCACCCTGGTTGCGGCTGACGATGCCGGTTCCATTGCAGTGCGGGCAGACCCGCGGGCTGGTACCCGGCTTGGCGCCGCTGCCGTGACACGTCGTGCACGGCGACGGACTGGTCATCCGCAGCGGAACGGTGACGCCCTGCGCGGCCTCACGGAAGCCGAGGGTCGTCTCGGTCTCCACATCGGCCCCGCGGCGCGGGCGACTGGTCGTGCGCGTGCCGCCCCGGTTGAACAGGCCGCCGAGCAGGTCACCGAGGCCACCGTCGCCGGCGTTCGCGCCGCCGAAGATGTCACCGATGTTGAAGTCCTGCGAAAAGCCGCCGCCCGCACCGGGAGTGAACCCGCCGCCGCGTGGATAGCCGCCACCCGCGAACAGCTTGCGGGTCTCGTCGTACTCCTTGCGCTTGGCCGGATCCGACAGCACCGCATGCGCTTCGCTGACGGTCTTGAACCGCTCCTCGGCCTTGGCATCACCGGGATTGGCGTCCGGATGCAGGTCGCGCGCGAGCTTGCGGTACGCCTTCTTGATCTCGTCCTGCGAGGCCGTGGAGGAGACACCCAGCTCTTTATAGAAGTCCTTTTCGATCCACTCCCGTTGACTCACCGGATATCTCCTCCTCTCGCGTCTTTATTGTTTGTTCGCGCCGGCATCAGCATCCGATGCCTCTGTCGTTTCGGCCGCGCCGTTGTCGGCCCCGCCATCGGTAACCCCGACCAGCGCGTGCCGAAGCACCCGCTCGCCGAACCGATAGCCCTTACGCATGACGATGCCGATCACCGGGTCGTGCCCGGAGCCCTCGTGCTGCACGGCCTCGTGCAGGGTCGGGTCGAAAGGCTCACCCTCCGAACCGAATTCCTCGAGGCCCTGCTTGTGCAGCGCGGTGGCCAGCTTGTCGGCCACCGACTTGAGCGGTCCGGAGTCCAGGTCGCCGTGTGCCCGGGCCCGATCGAGATCGTCGAGCACCCCGAGCAATTCGGTGACCACGGCGGCCTTGGCGGTGTCGATCGCGGTCTTGCGGTCGCGTTCGACACGGCGCCGGTAGTTGGCGTACTCCGCGGTCAGCCGCTGCAGATCGGCGGTGCGCTCGGCGAGCTCCTTGGTGGTGGCATCGGCCAACAGCTCGGCACCCTTTTCCGTGTCGATGACGGACTCCGCGCCGTTGCCGGTACCGGGCCCGTCGGCGGCCTCGGCCGCCGACGGTTCCCGAACCTCACCCGGCTGCGACTGGTCGCCGCTCAGGTTCCGGTCCTCCGGGTCAATCTTGCGATTGTCCACAAAGGTGATCGGCTCTTGCTCGGAGTCGCGTCGCTCCGAATTGTTGCCGTCGGTCACTTCTTCTCCGTGTCAACCGGCTCGTCCACAACCTCGGCGTCCACGACCTCGTCCTCGGCGTTGTTCGACGCCGACGACCCGTTGCTGGACGCCGCAGCGTCATTGGCCGACGATTCGTAGATCGCCTGGCCCAGCGCCTGCGACTCGGTCGCCAGCTTCTCGACCGCCGCCTTGACCGCGGCGATGTCGGTGCCCTTGAGCGCCTCGTTCGCCTCGGCGATGGCCGCCTCGACCTTGGTCTTGATCTCGGCCGGGACCTTGTCCTCGTTGTCCTTGATGAACTTCTCGGTCTGGTGCACCAGCGACTCGGCCTGGTTGCGGGTCTCGGCCTCCTCGCGGCGGGCCTTGTCCTCGGCGGCGTGCGCCTCGGCGTCCTTGACCATCCGGTCGATCTCTTCCTTGGACAGGCCGGAGCCGTCCTGGATCTTGATCGTGTTCTCCTTGCCGGTGCCCTTGTCCTTCGCGGTCACGTGCACGATGCCGTTGGCGTCGATGTCGAAGGTGACCTCGATCTGCGGCACGCCGCGCGGGGCCGGCGGGATGCCGGTCAGCTCGAAGGAGCCGAGCAGCTTGTTGTGCGAGGCGATCTCACGCTCACCCTGGAACACCTGGATCTGCACCGACGGCTGGTTGTCGTCGGCCGTGGTGAAGGTCTCCGAGCGCTTGGTCGGGATGGTGGTGTTGCGCTCGATGAGCTTCGTCATCACGCCACCCTTGGTCTCGATGCCCAGCGACAGCGGGGTCACATCGAGCAGCAGGACGTCCTTGACCTCACCCTTGAGCACACCGGCCTGCAGTGCGGCGCCGACGGCGACGACCTCGTCCGGGTTCACGCCCTTGTTCGGCTCACGGCCGCCGGTCAGTTCCTTGACCAGTTCGGACACCGCGGGCATCCGGGTGGAGCCACCGACGAGCACGACATGGTCGATGTCGGCCACGTTGATGCCCGCATCCTTGATCACGGACTGGAACGGCGCGCGGGTGCGGTCGAGCAGGTCCGAGGTGATCTTCTGGAACTCGGCGCGGGTCAGCTGCTCGTCGAGGAACAGCGGGTTCTTGTCCGCGTCGACGGTGATGTAGGGCAGGTTGATCGAGGTGCTCTGCGAGGAGCTCAGCTCGATCTTCGCCTTCTCGGCGGCCTCACGCAGCCGCTGCAGCGCCATCTTGTCCTTGGTCAGGTCGATGCCCGCGCTGGCCTTGAACTTGTCGACCAGCCAGGTCACCACGCGCTCGTCCCAGTCGTCACCACCGAGGTGGTTGTCACCGGAGGTGGCGCGGACCTCGACGACGCCCTCGCCGATCTCCAGCAGCGAGACGTCGAAGGTGCCGCCACCGAGGTCGAAGACCAGGATGGTCTGTTCCTTGTCGCCCTTGTCCAGGCCGTACGCCAGCGCCGCCGCGGTGGGCTCGTTGACGATGCGCAGCACGTTCAGGCCGGCGATCTGGCCTGCTTCCTTGGTGGCCTGCCGCTGGGCGTCCTCGAAGTACGCGGGCACGGTGATGACCGCGTCGGTGATCTCCTCACCGAGGTAGGCCTCCGCGTCGCGCTTCAGCTTCATCAGGGTGCGCGCGCTGATTTCCTGCGGGGTGTACTTCTTGCCGTCGATCTCGACAGTCCAGTCGGTGCCGATGTGGCGCTTGACCGAGCGAATGGTGCGGTCGACGTTGGTGACGGCCTGGTTCTTGGCCGGCTGGCCGACCAGTACCTCGCCGTTCTTCGCGAACGCGACGATCGACGGGGTGGTGCGCGATCCTTCCGAGTTGGCCACGACGACCGGTTCTCCGCCTTCGAGTACGGCGACGACCGAGTTCGTGGTCCCGAGGTCGATTCCGACCGCACGAGCCATTGTGGTTCCTCCTATTTGACGTACTGACATGTGTCGGTGCCTGGGCGGTTGCGCCCTGCGGCCTGGTCTTGCCTTATGCCGCGAGACCTCGCCCCAAGCACCTGGCGGAGCACGGTCCCAGCAACGCTGAGCGTGGTCGGCTCAATCCTGCCCCCAATGATGATCGGGAGTCAACTCAAACTTGAGTCAGACACACTCAACGTTGTCGAATAGCTCAACGGACAGCAGACGCGGATCATTCCCGAACGACGACATCGATTTCGTCCGCTCGCGATTGTCCTCGCCGGACCCGGCCGCGACCACCCCGTGGTGCAATAACACGCGCGGCGGGTGTGATCCCGGCGGGAAGGAGTCACGGTGTCGACGAAGACGCGGTCATGGTGGGGTTGGGGCAACGTCGAGGACGCGGTAGTCGGCGCTGAGCGGGCGGCACTGACCGAGCGCGTAGCGGCCATCCTGCCCGGCGCCGATCTGACGGCACACAAGCCGCCGCCGATCGAAACGCTGGCGCTGCCCGCACCGCGGATCGCGGCACCGGAGGCCTTGGCCGAGCTCGTTTCCGTCGACCCCGCCGATCGTGCGGCGCATGCACACGGACAGGCGTTCCGCGATGTCGTCCGAAATCTCTTGGGCGAGGTACGAACTCCGCCCGACCTCGTCATGCGGCCGCGCACCGAAGCCGACATCGTCGACGTGCTCGATTGGGCGAGCCGGGCGAATATTGCCGTAATCCCGTTCGGCGGTGGCACTTCCGTGGTCGGCGGGGTGGAGCCGCGGCTCGACGGCACCTTCGCCGGTGCGGTGAGCCTCGATCTGGGCGCACTCGACCGCGTCCTGGAGATCGATCCCGTCAGTCGCGCGGCGCGGATTCAGGCGGGTGTGTTCGGGCCCGCGCTGGAAGACCAACTGCGCGAGGCGAAGCTGACCCTGCGGCATTTTCCGCAGTCGTTCGAGTTCTCCACCCTCGGCGGCTGGCTGGCCACCCGGGCCGGTGGGCACTTCGCGACGCTGTACACCCACATCGACGACCTGGTCGAGTCGATGCGGGTGGTGACGCCCGCGGGGATCAGCGAGTCCCGCCGGTTGCCCGGCTCCGGTGCCGGGCCAGCGCCGGACCGGATGTTCCTGGGCTCCGAGGGCACGCTCGGCGTGATCACCGAGGCCTGGCTGCGGCTACAGGACCGGCCGCGGTGGCGGGCAACGGCTTCGGTGCATTTCGACGATTACGACCGCGCGGTGGCCGCCACCCGCGCCATCGCGCAGTCCGGCCTGTATCCGACCAACTGCCGGCTGCTCGATCCCGCCGAGGCCTTCCTCAACGCCGGCGCGGCGACCGCGGGCGGGGTGCTGGTGCTCGGCTTCGAATCGGCGGATCACCCGACGCGGCCGTGGATGGAACGGGTCGTCGAGATCGCCGTCGAGCACGGCGGCGCATTGCCCGAGCCCGTGCGCTATGTGGATTCGGACACGAACACCCACACCGGCGGCACCGCCGACACCTGGCGCTCCTCTTTCCTGCGCATGCCCTACCAGCGCGACGCGCTCGCCGCCCAGTCGATGATCACCGAGACGTTCGAAACCGCCTGCACCTGGGACAGATTCGCGGAACTGAAGGCCGCCGTGACCACCGCCGCGAACGACGCGATCCGGGCGGTCGGCGCGACCGGCGTGGTCACCTGCCGATTCACCCACGTCTACCCGGACGGGCCCGCACCGTATTTCGGTATTTACGCCGCAGGGCGCTGGGGCAGCACGGTCGCGCAGTGGGACGACATCAAAGCCGCAGTCTCCGAGGCACTCTCGGCCGCGGGCGGGACGATCACCCACCACCACGCGGTGGGCCGAGATCACCGGCCGTGGTACGACCGGCAGCGCCCGGAGCCGTTCGCGCTGGCGCTGCGCGCCGCCAAATCCGCGCTCGATCCGGCGGGCATCCTGAATCCCGGTGTGCTCCTGTGAATTACCGCGCCACGGTCAATGCGGCATCCGTTCGCCGGTGAGACCGGGGTGAACTCCCGGGCGTAGCCCGTTGCTCGCGGCCGTTCGCTGCAACAGCCGCAGCAGCGTCGTTCGTTCCTCGGCGGCGAGTTCGGCGAACAGTTCGGCGTCGAGGCGGGCCACCACCTGCTGTGCGCGGGCCAGTACGTCGTGCGCGGCGGGCAGCAGATAGACGGCGTGGGCGCGGCGGTCGGTCGGGTGCCTGCGTCGTTCGACGAGCTCGCGCTGCTCCAGCTCGTCGACGAGACCGACCATCACATTGCGATGGATGCCCAGCGTCTCGCCGAGCCGCTGCTGGGTTTGCCCGTCGTGTTCGCGCAGTAGCCGCAGCATGCCGAAGTGCCGGGGGCCGATGCCGATCGGGGTGAGCAGCTCGCCGAATCGGGCACCGGTATAGGCGCCGAGCTGGCCGAGCAGGAAGGCCGGTTGCTCGGACAGCGGCGGAAACCTCGGATCGGTCACGCTGTCAGCATACCTATACGCACCTAACTTGATTGTTCTATTGATTGATAATCACTTGAGGTGCATAGTTTGGATATGGATATTCTGGTTATCGGCCGCGGCCCGAGCGTGGTGGCGTCCGGCCTCGAACTCATTCGCGCACAAGGGTTCACCGCACACGGCGTGACCGCCGACGAAGACGCACTGGCGGCGCTCGCGGCCGGTCCGGTCGGCCTGCTGCTGATCGGCGGTGGCGTAGAAAGCGATTCGAGCGCGGCGTTGAAAGAAAAGGCCGAACAGCACGGCGTCGCGGTGCTCGAGGCCGTGCGCAAAGGTCGCGACCTGGAAACCTACCTCCGGGAAGAGGTGTTCCCCGTACTGCGCGGCCGGCAGTGAAAATGCCTGTGGGCTGGAGTGTTTCGCACTCCAGCCCATCGGACCGCCGTCAGGCGTGCACGAGCTGCTCGGGCAGCTCGTCCGGGTCGGCGATCGCGCTGCGGCGCAAGCCGGTCGCGGCGATCACGCCGGCCAGGACCGCGGCGACAACCGGAACGATCAGCGCGGTGCGCAGTCCGTCCATGCCGACACTGCCCGCAGTGACCGCCGCGACGTTCACCGCGGTCACCACCGAGATGCCCAGCGCCGCACCGAATTGGATTGCGGTGTAGAGCAATCCACCCGCCAGGCCGTGCTCCTCCGCCGCGATATCGTCGGTGCCCGCGATGGTCAGCGGTCCGTAGACCAGCGCGAAGGCCACGGCGAGCAGCAGCATCGTCGGGAGCATGGCGAGATACGTGCGATCCAGGTCCGTCGGCAGGAACAGCACGTAGGCGAGCGCCGCGAGGACCGTGCCACCGAAGATCACCCGAACATTGCCGAACCGGCGCACGAACCAGGGCGTCAGCAGCGGAGCGAGGATCGCGTCCAGACCGAGCACCGCCATCGCCAAGCCGGTCTGCACCGTGCTCCAGCCGCGCACTTCCTGGAAGTACAGCGTCGCCAGGAACTGGAATCCCATGAACGAGGCGATGAACAGCACCGCGACCAGGTTGGTGCGCACCAGCGGGACCGAACGCAGGATGCCGAGCCGGACCAGCGGTGTGGCGGTGCGGCGTTCGTTCACGACGAACAGTGCGAGCGCCGCCAGACCGCCGGCGAAGGACGCCACCGTCAGCCCCGGATTGTCACCGGGATGCTCCAGCCGGACGACACCGTAGACGAGCAGCAGCATCGCAGCGGTCACGCTCAACGCACCGAGCAGATCGAAGCCGCCCCGAACCCGCTGCGGCACACCGGAATCCCGGATCGTGACGATCGCAGCCACCAAGAGCACGGCCGAGACGAGCACCGGCACGAAGAACACCCAGCGCCACCCGAACGCGGTCAGCAATCCGCCGACCACCATACCGAGCGAGAAACCGCCCGCCGCGACGCCCGCGTAGAACATCAGCGCCTTGTCGCGCACCGCCCCCTCGGCGAAGTTGGTGGTGATCAGCGAGAGACCGGCCGGGGCGAGGAACGCCGCGGCCACCCCGGTGACGAAGCGGGCGGTCAACAGCATCCACCCGGTGGTGGCGAATCCGCCGAGTCCGGAGAACACCAGGAACACCGTCAGCCAGAACAGGAACATCCGCCTGCGGCCGAGCAGGTCGGCGGCGCGGCCACCGAGCAGCACGAACCCGCCGTAGCCGAGCACGTACGCCGACACCACACCGCTGAGCATGCCGGTGGACAGGCCGAGTTCGGCCCGGATCGAGGGCAGCGCGACGCTCAGCATCCCGACGTCGATGCCCTCCATGAATATCGCGCCGCACAACACCGCGAGCACGCCCCAGGCGCGGCCGGACATCTCGGTAAAGACCTCGGCGGCTCTGGATTTCACCATCACGACTCCCCGAACACAGTAGGTTCCCCACAATGGGGTCGGTTACCTCTTGATACCGAGGAGAAGTCTCAGGCAGAATCGACGACTATGGAAGACGGCACTTTGAAGTCACCGGGGCACTGCGGGGATACCGCCGCCGACTTCGACGTTTCGCACTGGGACGCCCGCGCCGACTGCGAGGTGCGGCAGATCCTCGATCGCGTCGCCGACAAGTGGTCGCTGCTGGTGATCGCGCTGCTGGACGAGCGAAGCCTGCGGTTCACCGAACTCAAGCGCAAGATCGACGGCGTCAGTCAGCGGATGCTCACCCGCACACTGCGGCATCTCGAACGCGACGGGCTGGTCGAGCGCACCGTGTATCCGACCGTGCCGCCGCGGGTCGACTACGCGCTGACCCCGCTCGGCGCCAGCCTGCACACCACCATCAAGGCCTTGGTTACCTGGACCGAAGGGCATCAGAACGAGATCGCCGCCGCGCGCAACGCCTACGATCGCCGCGCTGCTCAGGACGAACTGACGCCCCTCTGACTCGCGCCGGGCTATCTCGATCGCTGGAAAGCGGCAGGGGTGGCTGATCGCGCAGTAGCGTGGTCAGCGACGCCGATTCGAGGAGTTCATCATGCGGGCTGCCGTCGTCACCAACTCGAAGTTCGAGGTCACCGACTTACCGACGCCGATACCCGGGCGCGGGCAGCTGCTGATCAACGTATCGCGCTGCGGCATCTGCGGTTCCGACCTGCATGTCCGCAACCATGCCGACGAGGTGGCCGAGCTGAGCGCGGTCACCGGGTACGACTCGTTCATGCGGTCGGATCAGAGCGTGGTGCTCGGGCACGAATTCAGCGGCGAGGTGGTGGATTACGGCCCGGGGTGCCGGAAGCGGTGGCGGGCAGGCACTCCGGTGGTGGCGTTGCCGATCGTGCGGCACGGTGCGAAGCCGCAGCTGACCGGTCTGTCGGTCGAGGCACCCGGCGCCTACGCCGAGCAGGTGATCGTCCAGGAGTCGATGACGATGCCGGTGCCGAACGGGCTGTCCGCCGAACATGCCGCGCTCACCGAACCCATGGCGGTGGCCTGGCACGCGGTGCGCCGCGGTCGAGTGGGCAAGCGGCAGCACGCTTTTGTCATCGGCTGCGGGCCGATCGGCCTCGCGGTGATCAGCATGCTGAAGGCGGCGGGCGTGCGCACGGTGGTCGCCAGCGACTTCTCCCCGCGCCGCCGAGAACTCGCGGCCGCCTGCGGCGCGGACATCGTCGTCGACCCGGCCACCGACTCCCCCTGGACCGCCGCACGCACCCGCGGTCGAATCAACGGCGTCACCGACATTCTCGAGCTCGGCTTCGACACCATGGACCGCCTGCGCCGCGTCCCGAACCTGCCCTGGTGGTATGTCTTCCGCCTCGCACACACCCTGAACGCGGGTCCGTCCGGTCCCGTCATCTTCGAATGCGTCGGCGTCCCAGGCATTCTCGACCAGATCATCACCGCCGCACCCCCACTGTCCCGCGTGGTCGTCGTCGGCGTCTGCATGGAAGCCGACCGCATCCGCCCCGCCATGGCCATCAACAAGGAGATCGAACTCCGCTTCGTCTTCGGCTACGACCCCGGCGAATTCCGCGACACCCTCCACCTCCTCGCCGAAGGCAAGGTCGACCCCGCCCCCTTGATCACCGGCACAGTAGGCCTCAACGGCATCGACACCGCCTTCACCACCCTCGCCACCCCCGACCACCACGCCAAAATCCTCATCGACCCCACCAGCCCCGCCACCACCCCCTGACGCGGCTGCCTCGGCGCACGGATCAGTGGGCGGCGTCGAGGACTTCTTCGGCGAGTTTGTCGTCCAGGGTGATTCGGACGAGGGCGGCGGCCAGGGCGGCGGTGTGGTCTTTGGGGGCCAGGGCGGCGAGTTCGGCGGGGGTGGATGGGAGGTTGATGCGGTCGGCGCCGCGTAGGGCACGTTCGTCGAAATGGGGGGCGGCCCAGGGCCAGACGTCTTGGATCTCGCGGAGGAAGATGTCGCTGCCGGTGGGGCCGATGCCCTGGAACTCTTGCAGGAGTTGGGCGGCGCGCTTGGGGTCGTGGTCGGCTTCGTCGGCGAGATTGCGCAGGTCACCGTCGTAGCGGTCGAGGACCTGGGCGGCGTTGGCGCCGAGGCGGGTGGCAGTGCTCTCGTCGTAGCGGCGGTAGTGGGCGCGGCCGAGGGCGTCTACGAGTTCCTGCCAATCGGCGTCGGCGACGCGCTGCGGGGTGCGACAGCCGGTGGCGACCAGTTCGCGGGCGGCGGCTACGGCGATATCGGCGGAGATCCTGGTGCTCAACAGCTCCGCGAGCATGAGCAGCTGGAACAGCTGTGCGGGTTTGTCGTCGAGGTGGATGCCCGCCTCCGCCGCGTATCCGGTTCCGGCGCGGTCGAGCAGCGCGTGCACTACCTTCTGTTGGCTCATCGCGACCTCCTTGTTCGGATACCGGTCGCCTACCCGACGGCACCGGCTTCACACCGATCCGATGTCGGTCGTCCGAGATGGGCGGAAAGCACGGCTTCCGGAGTTCACGGTGCCGATAGTTTCGTACGCGCGGTAGTCCACCGGTCGCCCAGTATCTGATCGGCCCCGAGCAGGCGCCGACCTGGCGGCGTTGCGCAGGTTTACCGGTGACCCGAACTAGCCGGGCAACAGACTGAGCGTGCCCTCGGCGCTGCGGGCGGCGGTGAGACAAGCGGTGCTGGTGAACTGGTCCGCGAGCGGGTGCCGGGCCCGGGCTCGCCATTTGCGCACCGCGGCAACGGCCTGGTCCCGCTGCACCGAGGGCGCGGCGTCGACCGGCAGTCCGAGGCGCAGGTGCGGGGCGATGCCGGAACCACCGATGAGGCGGTGCAGTTCGGCGAGATCCGCTGGTGGCAAGGTCAATTCGTCGGTTCGGAGGCGACCGAGCAGGCGGAGCTCGGCGAAACCGTGTACATCGGCGAGTAGGGTGCGCACGCGCGGCAGCAGGGTGTCGGCCGCGCTGCCCGGGTACGCGGTCAGGACGCGTGCGAGGGCGGTGAGGGCCGAGTGCGCCTTGAGTTGATCGGCGCGCTGGCCGAATTGGACATCGAGCACTGAGCGCAGCTCGTCCACGCCGCTGCGCGTGGTCAATTCTGCTGCCAGCGTGGCGGAGTCGCGCACGCCGAGCCGAATCAGGGTGACCGCCATCCGAATACCGAACAGGCCGAACCGTTCCGCGAGCTGGGCTCTGAGTTCCGGTGCCACCGGCAGCGCGACATCGGAGCGTGCGAAGCGATCCGCGGACAGCAGGGCCGCACTCAGCTCGTCGACCGGAACACCGGCCAGCGCCTCGAACGCCGCGTACTCCTGTTGGCGCAGTGTGGCCGCGGCGAACGCGAGCAGCCCGGCGACCGGAATCACGGCCTGGCACAGCCCTGTTCGCTCCAGCTCCCCGGCGAAGCGGGTCGCGACGTCGCGCGCCGAATGCAGCGCGTCGATCCGGCCTGCGCCGATCTCGTCGGCCCTGGACACGACGCCGACGACGCCGAGCGGGCCCGGCAATCCGGAAAGGCCCGGCCCCGCAGTGGTTCCCGCGCCCACCCGCTCGAGGAACCGGACGTCGGCCGCGTCGAGCCTGCGCAGCAGGTACACCACCGCGTCGGCGCCCGGAACCGCGATACTCTGCTCGCCCTCCGGCGTGAGCAGCCGAGCCGTGCGCTGCGACACCTCCCGCGACAGCGAGGAGGTGCCCGGCGTATCAATGATGGTCGTGTCGGCCAGCGCCGCAGCGGGCCATTCGACCTCGAGGTGATCGACCTCGCGCGGCGCGGGCGCGTTCCAGGTCAACCGCTCCAGGTCGAAGGTCAGCCCGTGCGTACCGCCGCCGCGGCGCACCACCACATTCGCGCGGGCGCCGTCGCCGGCGTGCGCGGTCACGCTCGGGGTGGAACCGTAGCGGTACCAGGTGACGACCCTGGTGCACTCGGTCGCGTCGGTCGGTGCGATGTCTTGCCCGACAAGGGAATTCAGTAGCGTGGATTTGCCGGCCTTCAACGAACCGGCGAGCGCCACACGTAACGGTTGATCGAGGCGACCGGCGCACTCGGCGAGCATGGCCCGCGGTCGCGGTTCGCTCGCCAGCGCGGCACGCGCCGCGCCGATCAGTCGATGGGCCTCGGCAACTATTCCTGGCGCAGCGCCGCCCGCACGTCTCACGGGGCAACCGTACCGACCGAGAGGCTCGGCAGCGCGGCCTGCATGGCTTCGGCGTATCTGCCCAGCTCAGCGACCACGTTCAGCTGCCGCTCGAGCACCGCGCCACGCTCGGCCCGGCGCGCGTTGGCCATTGTCGCGGCCTCCTGCGCGGCCCGCAGCGAATCATCGATCGACCGCAGGCTCCGCTCGGCCACACCGGCATAGTGGTCGCGCAGCGCGCGGTGGATGCGGTGCAGCCGGTCCTTGGATTCCTTGCCCGTCTGGAACGCCACATCGTCGACGAACCGGCGGACGGCCGCCTTCGCCTCGGTGCGCCGCCGGGCCAGTCTGGCCTGTTTGTCGTCACGGAAGGCCTTGCCGCCCACCACGAGTCCGGCGCCGAGCGAGATCGGGTTGAGTAGTGCGAGTCCGGCGAAAGTACTGGCCAGCCCGACCATAAGCACGCCGCCGTAGGAGCCGCGCATGCCGACGAGCAGTTTGCTGCCGAAACCGATGTCCGGCTCCAGGTCGGCGAGGGTGCCCGCGCCGACATGGCTGCCTGCGCCGGCGGTGTCGGACCGGACGTCCGGAAGATCGGTGGTGCCTGCATCGCTGAAATGCTCGGCGACCCGCTGGGCGAGTTGCAACGCGCGCGAGTGGGTCCAGAGCAGGTTGTCGCCGATCGCCGTATCGATGGTGCCGGTGAGGTATTCGGCGATCCGCTCCCAATGCCGGCCCGGGTCGTGGTCGTCGATCCACTCCTCGGTGGTTCTGGCGATGCCGCGCAACCGATCTCGCAGGTCGTGGTCGACATCGCCCGCCAGGTCGGTGATGCCGTCGGCCAGCGTCTGCTGCCAGGCGGCGGTGCGGCGGTGCAGTTCCTCGGCCGAGGTCCGGGCGGCCTGCAGTTCGCGGACCGCCGCCGCGCCACGCGCCGGATCGCGGACCGCGACCAGCTCACTGCCCAGTGCCAGCGCCAGATGTTCGGCGGCGGAACGGATGTCGCGGGCCACCGCGGCGCGGGTGGCGAGCTGGTCGCGGGCCACCACCTGGTCGCGCAGGAATTGGTAGAGCACGCCGAAGCCCGACTCGAGGCCCAGCTGTTGATCCTGCAGGCGCAGCGCGTGGCTGCGCAGCAGCGAGGACACCGCGATCATCGGCACGTCGAGACCGGCCGTGGCGAGGTGGCGCTGGTCGGCCTCGTGTACCTGGCGCCAGTGCGGGTAGAGGTCGGTCTTGGTCAGCAGCAGCGCGACGGTGGGGCACAGCTCCCGGACCTGACGCAGGAACGCGAGTTCCGGCTCGGTGAGCTCGGTGGACGCGTCGGAGAGCACCAGCACCGCGTCCGCGGCGGACACCATGCCGAGCACGCTTGCCGCATAAGAACTTCCGTGCCCGCCGACACCTGGCGTGTCGACCAGCACGATGCCATCGGCCAGCAGTGCGTTGGGTACCTGGATTTCCAATCGCAGGATCCGCCGCCCCTGGGCCAGCGGTGAGCGGGCGGAGATCGTGCCGATCTCGGTGAACGGCACGAGCACTCGGGTCTCCGGACCGCCGGAGTCGCCGCCGGGACCGGTGAGCACCAGCTCGGCCTTCGGCTCGGGGCCGTGCGCGAGCAGCGTAGTGACCGTGGTGGTCACGTCGTCGCCGACGGGGCAGATCTCCAAATTGAGCAGCGCGTTGACGAAGCGGCTCTTGCCCTGATCCAGCTGTCCCGCAATGACAATGCGCCGACGCGGGTCGCGGACCCGATCGGCGGCCACCTCGAGGCGGCCGACCAGGTCGGTGCGCCCTGCGGCGCGGGCCGCCGCGATGGTTTCGCCGAGTACCGACAGTAGCGGTACCGCCGGTGGTGTGGCGTTCGGTGCGGGCGTCCCCATCGCGGTATCGACCTCTTCCAGTGGCTCGAGCATTGTCGGTGCGGCGGCGCAGGCCTTGTCGGTGCGCCGCCGCAGGCGTGGTCAGTGCGGCGGCGTCAGTGCAGCATCGCGTCGCCGGAGAGATCCGCACCGGCGTTGCCGGTCAGATCCGCGTCCGCATCGCCGAACAGTCCGGTGTCGCCGTGCAGACCAGCGGAACTGTCCAGCCCCGACCCGAACGCACTCGAAACATCAAGGGACGACCAGGGGTTCGCGCTCGCCCCGACGCCGCCACTCAATCCGGCACCGGTATCGACCGCGCCCTGCGTGGTGCTACCGACCGAACCACCGAGGCCCGCAGTCGTATCCACGGCGCCGTGTGCCGTACCACCGAGCGTCGCGCCGGTATCCACAGCGCCCTGTGCAGTACCGCCGAGTGAACCTTCGAGCCCCGCAGCGGTATCCACAGCTCCCTGCGCAGTACCGGCCAGCGAACCGCCAAATCCCGCACCGGTATCGACGGCACCTTGTGCAGTACCGCCGAGCGAACCGCCCAGCCCCACAGCGGTATCCACAGCTCCCTGGGTAGTCCCGCCCAGCGACCCACCGAGACCAGCGCCGGCGTCAACAGCGCCCTGCGCAGTACCGGCCAGCGAACCACCCAGGCCCGCACCGGCATCCACAGCCCCTTGGGCAGTGCCGCCCAGCGAACCACCGAGACCGGCACCGGCATCCACCGCGCCGCCGATACCTGTGGACAAATCCGCACCGAGCCCGGTCTCCAGTCCGGTCGCCACCTGACCACCTGCGTCGATGACGCCGCCGAGCCCGGTCTCCAGACCTGTCCCCAGCTGTGCACCGGCGCCGACCGCACCGTCGAGCCCGGCGTTGAGCCCCGTCTCCAAACCTGTCCCCAGCTGTGCACCAGCACCGGCCGCACCGTCGAGTCCAGCCGAAAGTCCAGCTCCCAGACCGGCTTCGGCACCTGCCGCAGCGCCGAGCCCGGCGTTCAGCCCGGTCTCCAAACCTGTCCCCAGCTGTGCACCAGCACCGGCCGCCCCGTCGAGTCCAGCCGAAAGTCCAGCTCCCAGACCTGCCCCGGCATCCACCGCGGCGCCGAGCCCGGTCTCCACACCGGTCACCACCTGCGTGCTCGCATCCACCGCACCACCGATCTGAGCCCCGGCATCGAGCACACCATCGAGACCGGTGGACAACCCGGTCTCCACCCCCGAACCCAGCTGCGCACCGGCGTTGATCGAACTATCCACACTCGTCCCCAGCCCGGCGCCGAGATCAGCACCCACCTGCGAACCCGCACCTAGCACCGCACCGACACTGCCGGACAGCCCTGTCTCCAGACCAGAACCGACCTGTGCCCCCGCATTCACCGCGCCACCCACCGCGGTGGACAGGTCGCCACCGATTTCAGTGCCCGCGCCTACCGCCGCACCGAGTCCGGTGGCCAGTTCACTCTCCAGACCGACGGCCGAATTCACTGCTCCACCAATGGATGTCGACAAGCCGCCGGCCAACTGGCTTCCGGCATCCACCGCGCCCTGCACACCGGCATTCACGCCGGCACCGAGACCAGCACTCGCGTCGAGACCGGTCGTCACACCCGTCTGCACCGCACCCTGCAACCCGCTGGACAGGTCGGCACCCACCTGGCCGCCGGCACCGAGCGCGGCATCGAGACCGGTAGCGAGTCCGGTCGTGGCTTGTCCCACCGCACCGAGCGCACCGCCGAGCCCAGCGGACAAGCTCGTTTCGAGCCCCGTCCCCACCTGCAGTCCGGCATCGACCGCACCCTGCACATCGGCACCGATGCCGGTGACCGCCTGCCCGGCCACGCCGAGCGCCCCACCGACCGCGGCGGACAGATCCGCGCCGATGCCTGCGACGGTCCCCAGCCCTGCCGAAAGACCGGCACCGAGATCAGCGCCGACCTGCAGGCCGGTGTCGATCGCGGTGTTCAGTCCCGCGTTGAGATCGATACCCGCACCGACCTGGCCACCCAGATCGAGGCCCAGGTCGGCGCCGATGTTCAGGCCTGCATCGGCCGCCGCGGCGGCACCGACGGTGCCCGCCGCACCGAGCACGGCGGCAGCACCGGTCTGCGCACCCGCGGCCACGATCGCCGACAACTGGGAGCCGCCCGCGACCAGCGCCGACTCGGCGACCATCGGGGCGACGGCGGCGATGTCCTCGGGGGTGACCGCAGGCAAACCCGCCGCCACCAGCGCCTGCGTCGGGTTGGCGCAGTAGCCGACCGCTGCCTCGTGGTCGCGCAGCAGGTTGAGGATGAACTCGAGAATCGCGTTGGGTGTCATCAGAAACATCTCCTGAGAGCCGGCGGACCTCCGCGATCCGCATCGTTGGAATGCATTTCACGCTAGGGGCGCCGCGCGTTACGCATAACGGGGCCGACCCCCACAACTCACCCGAGCCCGCCCTTAGGGGCTGTCACGGCATTAGGGGAATTTCCCCGGAACTTCCCCGAAACCGGTAACGGCGGACAGCCAGCAACCGAAACAACAGGTGCATCGGCGTGCTCGCACCGCCTTTCGCACTCGGACTACACAGCAGCGACACCGGACCACAGAGTTTTCGAACGGGGTTCACGAATGACACAGCGTCTGGCGCTCGGCATCACTGTCGGGGCGTCGAATTCGGTCGCCGCGGCGGCAGCGGGCGATGACGGCGACAGCGTGCGCACGCACCCCAGCGTGCTGCGGCTGGTGGCCGACGCGCCGCCCACCTTCGGCACCGCCGCGCGAGCCACCGGACGGCACTCCAGCGACGTGCTGCTCGAGGGCTTCCTGGCCAGGGTCGGCGATCCGGTGGACATGCTCGCCGAGGACGGCACCGAGCATTGCGCCGCCGACCTCGTCGCCGCGGCCATCACCTGCCTGATGGACGAGATCGGCACCGGCGCACGCGAATCCGGCGTCACCGTGGCCTGCTACCCGGCGTGGTGGTCGCGGCACACGGTCGACATCCAGCGCGCCGCCCTCGATCGGGCGGGGCTGCGCGAGGTGACCCTGATGCCCGAACCCACCGCCGCGGTCCGCTGGCTCGAAGCCACGCAGGGCCCGCTCGGCGACGGCGCGGTCCTCGTGTACGACCTCGGCGCCACCGGTCTGACCGTCTCGGTGGTGCGCACCGGCGATCACGCGAGCCTGCTCGGCACACCACTGCGGACCACGGACGTCGCCGGCGCCGAATTCGATCTACTCACCATGCGCTACGTTCTGGCAAACGCTGCGGCGGCAAATGATTTCGACCCGTACGACCCGGTAGTGGAACGGGAATTGTCGGCATTGCGCGAGCGCTGCAGAACGGCGAAAGAAGACCTCTCGATAAATACCGCGACCGTCGTGCGGGCGGGGTTGAATCCGGCGGCCGCACATACCAGCAACGTGCGTTTGGTGCGCGGCGAACTGGAGGACCTGCTGCGCGGGCCGCTGCTGAGCTCGATCGACCTGATCCGCGACGCGGTGCACCGCGCCGGGCTCGACATCGGCGACATCAGCCGCGTCCTGCTCACCGGTGGCGGCGGCGCGATTCCGTTGGTCGCCGAACTGATCTCGACCGAATTCGGCCTTCCGGTCGTCGCCGCTGCCCACCCCGCACACACCAGCGCCCGCGGCGCCGCCGCGCTGGCCGCCGAGCTGGCGTCCGTCACCGTCGAGCGCGCACCGACCGCAGTACCCGCGCCGACCACCAAAGAGCTGCCCGCGGTGGCGATTTCGCCCTTGCCGGTGGCCGGGAAGCCACGCAGGCCACGGTTGCGCGGCAAGCAACGCGCCACGATCGTCGCCGGTGCCGCGGTCGTCATCGCCCTGCTGGCCACCGGCACCGCCGCGATCGGCACCGGCATCCAGTCCGGCTCGAACCCGGCCTCGACCGAGCAGTCGTCCCCGGCGCGCGCGGCGGAGATCGCCGCGACCACCGGCGGACAGGCCACCGATCCGGCCGACCCCAACGCCCCGGTCGCCGCGACGGACTCGGCCGCCGCCACCGCGGGCCGCCCGAAAGCCGATGCGGGACAGCCCGGTTCCCCGACCGCGACCACGGTGGCCGTGGTGCACAGTCAGCCCGCCGCCGACCAGCCCGCCGCACCGCCCGCGGCCCCCGGTGCGCCGCAACCGGCCCCGCAGCCGCAACCCGCACCTGCCCCCGCGCCCGGTAACCAGCCCGCACCGCTGCCCCCGCCGCAGGCCCCGAGCCTGCCGACCGGCGTACTGAAGGACCCCATCGATTCCGTCGGCAACACCGTCGGCACCGTGTTGCGCGCACCCGGCGAGATCCTCGGAGGAAACGGTGGCTGACGTTGCGTTCGACACCCTGCCGTCCGCACGCGAGATCCTCCGGGAGCTGGACTCCGCCGACCACGAACCGGTCGTCTACCTCATCCGGGGTCGCTCGCAAACCGGTAAATCCACGCTGCTCAACGAGATCCGCACCCGACTCCGCGCCCGCGGTATCCCCCTCCAGGACGTGCTGACCGCCCACGGCGCCGAGCCGATCGTCAGCTCCCCCAACGGATCTGCTCCGTCGACGGGACTTCGCCCCGCGCTGATCGTCGACAATGCCCACACACTGAGCCAGGCGGATCTCGAATACCTGCGCGGCACCGTGGAATTCGGGCAGCACACGGTCGTGATCGCGACCCAGCCGCGCCCGCACGACCTGCGCCTGCGCGCGCTGGCCGACACCGTCGCCCGCCGCGGCCGGGTGGTGGATCTGCGCGCCCTCGGCGTGGCCGACATCGCCCCGTTCGCCAGGGAGCTCGGCATGATGGTGCCGCGCCAGGTGTCCCAGCACATCCACCGGCAGACCGACGGCATCCGCGGCGGCGTGGTCGCCGCGCTGACCGCCGCCTGCTCGGCCCGGCTCGACGCGGGCATCGGCGCGGTCGACGCCGCCGTCGCCGCGTGGGCGCGCTCGCTACTGGACAACCTCGCGCCGGACCTGCTGGAAACCCTCGTCGTCGCGACCACCGGCGCGGGCCTGGACGCCAGCGAGCTCACCGAGGTGCTCGGCGTGGAACCCGTTGCCGCACAGCAGCTCATCGATCGGGCCAGGGCCAGCGCCCTGGTCACCGATGCCGACCTGCTGCTCACCCCGGCCGTCGCGCCGCTGCGCACGCTGCTCGGCGACCGCCGGTTCGTCGCGGTCCAGCGCAAGCTGCTCGGCGCGCGACTCGACGCGGGACTGCTGCGTGACCACACCGCGCTGCTGCTCGCCGAATCCGGCGTCCGTGACCCGCGGCTGGCCGAATTCCTGTCCGCCGCAGCGGAAAAGGCGGGGCGCGAAGCGGTGCGCTACTACGCGGCGGCCGCCGCGACCGGCGCCGACCCCGATGTCATCGCGCTACGCTGGGCCGAGGCGGCAGGCCGCAACGGCGACGGCGAAACGGCCATGCGCCTGGCCGAGCCGGTGCTGGCCCGCTCCGGGGTGTCCGGCGCGGACCTCGCCGACGCGGTGCGGATCTGTGCCGCCGCGCTGACCCGGCGCGGCCTGGTCGCCCGTGCGGCGCAACTGTATTCGTGGCTGGGCGCGCAGCGCGTCGGCGCGGATTGGGCCATCGGGGCGACCGTCCTCTCGCTCGCGGGCGACCGATCCGGCGCGGTGGAGATGTCCGGCTCCGCCACGCAGTGGCCGCCGACCGAGGCCAACGCCCATGCCAGGCTGATCGCCACCGCACTCGCCGGTTCACTGAACGGACACGGCGGCGCCGACGAAAGCCCTACCGTGCCAAGGCTGTCCGCGAACGGCACGGGCGCGGCGGTCTCCGCGCTGGTCCAGGCCGCACACGCGGACTCGGGCGTCGACCGATTCCTGCCCTGCACGGCGGTCTCCATCGCGACCCTGCTCTGCCTCGGCACCGGCGAGCCACGCCGGGCAGGCGACGCGCTGCGCCGGGCAACGGCCAGCGGCCTGCGCTGCCATCAACTCGAGGTACTCGCGGCCTGGGTGGCCATGCTGAGCGGTGACGAACGCGCCGCGGCCGCCACCGTCGCCGCGCTCGATCACGACTCGCTCGACGTGCGCGACCGGCTGCTCGCACACGGTGTCACCGTCGGCCTGGCCAGGCGTACCGGCGATCATGCCGCGCTCGCCAAGGCCTGGCAGGCGGCCTACCTGATGTTCGACGACGTGGAGGCCGACCTGCTCGCGCTGCTCCCGATCGGCGAACTGTGGCTGGCCGGAATCCGCTTGCGTGACGAAGGTCGCATCGCGCCCCTGGTCGACTCCGCGCTGGCCCTGCTCCGCCGGTTGCACGAACCGCCCGCCTGGGCCAACGCCTTCCACTGGTACGGCGTGCAGGCCGCGATCCTGCACGAGAGCCCGCAGGAGTTGCTCCCGCATGCCCGGCCGCTCAAGGCCGCGGCCGAAGCCGGCGATCGGCACGCCGCCATCCTCGCCGACGCGGGCCGCACCTGGGTGCTGGTGCTGCGCGGTCAGGTCTCGGCCAAGCCCGTCGAGGCGGCCGTCGCGGGCTTGAGCGAGATCGGCATGACCTGGGACGCCGCCCGGCTGGCCAGCGAGGCTGCCCTCGCCGCCGCCGACGCGCCGACCGCGACCGCGCTGCTGAAGCTGGCCCGCACGGTCCGCGCCGACGCCAGGCCGCAGGACCCGATCCGGCCGGCGAGTCCGACGCCGCCGCAGGGCAGCAAGCCCGCCCCCGACCCGGCCGTCGGCGAGCCGACGGCGATCCTCAGTGAACGCGAACGGGAAGTCGCCGAGCTGGTTCTGCTCGGTTTGACGTACCGCGAGATCGGCGCCCGCCTGTACATTTCCGCCAAGACGGTGGAGCATCATGTCGCCCGTATTCGGCGCCGGATCGGTGCCCGGTCCCGATCGGAGCTATTGTCGATGCTCCGTGCCATGGGACATGGCTCCCTGCTGGTGTGACCAGCGAGTACGGATTCGTCAGCCGGGACGCCGAAGCGAGGTATTGAGATGGCCACAGGGGTGGGCCTGCGCGTCGCCGAGAACGACTGCACGGCGGCGATCGTCACCGACGGCGACGAAGAACCGTTGTTCATCGTCCGTGAGTCGTTGCTGTACATGTCCGACGACGGTGACGCCACGCTCGGCGGACCGCCACCGGACGAGAACGCGCATGCGATCACCGGCTTCGCGCTGGCCGTGGGCGACCCGGCGGGCATCTCCGTCGACGACGGCGAGGCCTATCGCGCCGAGGACCTGGTCGCCACCGCGCTGTTCTGCCTGATCAACCTGACCGCCGACCACCTCAACGGTCCGGCCGAGTTCTACGCGACCCACCCCGGTGACTGGCCGCGCGAATACGTGCAGGCGCTGCGCGATGCCCTGGACTATCTGGGCCTGCGGTCGGTGCTGCTGGTCAGCGAGGCCGATCTGCCCGGCGCCGAGACCGACACCACGGGCAGCACGTTCGCCTACGACGCCGCCCGCGCGGCGCTGGCCGCGGTGCTCTCCACCCCGGCGGGCAGCACTCCGCCGGATCCGACGCACGCCGAGAATTCGACGGTGGACACCGTCATCATCCCGGCCGTGCCCGCCTCCGAGCCGACACTCCAGGCGTATTCGGCGGCCATCCCGATGGCCGAACCCGTGGTCGCCGAGCAGACCGCGACGCCGAGCGCGCCCGCGCCACAGGCCGAGCCTGCGAAGGATCGTAAGCAACTCCCGCTGCTGATCGGTGCCGCGGCGATGATCGGGCTGGTGCTCGGCGGCTTCGCGGTGGCGGTGGTGTTCCGGGAGGACAGCGAGACGCCGGTGCCGCCGATGCGCGACGCCAAGTCCGATCAGGTGTCGGTGAGCCCGACGCCGCCCGCGCCGCCGATCAACTTCCCGACCGTGCCGGTGACGCCGACGACCACCGAGCCGCCGGTCGTCACCACCACCCCGCCGCCCCCGCCGGAAACGACCACTCCGCCGCCGCCGACCACCGAGCCGCCGACCACGCCACCGAGCTCGACGATCCGCCCGCGGCCGACCACCACCACGCCGCCTTTCCAACCCCTACCGCAGATTCCGTCGATCCCCGGCCTGGAGATACCGGGCAGTCGGTGATTAAGAGAGCCCTTCCCCGGTTTGTGCCCTAAAGTGATGCGCTGACCGGTGTTGTCGGATGAATTACAGGCGCCCGGTCTGTTGCTGGAGGACGACTGTGAGCCAACGGATTCCAGGGCCGTTGCCGCGGATTGAGCTGGCACGTGCGTGCCGACGAAGGGATTTCATGCGCAAGTTGGTGGCGCGCCGCGCCACGGTCAAAGCTGTCGCCCTCGCTTCGACCGTTTTCCTCGCACCCTTGCTCTGCACGACCACCGCCGCGGCGGCCCCGGAGACACCCGCGCAGCTGACTGCCGACGCGCTGCCGCAGGAACTCGTACAGGCGATCGCGCGTGACCTGAAGATGACCCCGACGGAATACCTGGACCGTGCGGCCCGCGCCCAGCAGTTGCGCGACTACGCCCGCGATTTCCGCTCGGAACGCCCGGACTCCTACGCGGGCGCCTGGATCGGCACCGACGGCAAGCCCGTCGTCGCGGTCACCTCGCTCGACGCCGCCAAGATCGCCGCGGCCGACGGATACCAGACCCGGCTCGCCCCGGTGTCCGCGGACGGCCTGGAAGGCTCACTGGTGCAACTGAATCAGTGGATCACCAGCCTGCCGCGCGAGATCTCCACCGCGATCAACTCCGTCGCCATCGACTTCCTCAACAGCCAGCTGGTGCTCAATGTCGCCAACACCCCGGCGGGCCACCTGCTGAACCTGCCGACCCTGATCGCCAACATCAAGGTCATCCTCTCGCCCGGCAGCGGTGGCGCGGTCGAGCGGCGGCCGATGGGTGGCGACACCTACATCAGCGCGCCGATCTCGCTGCACGACGCCTCGCTCAAGGGCGTCGACGTCTGCTCGTTCGGCTTCAACAGCACCGACGCGGCGGGCAACGCGCTGAATATCAGTGCGGGCCACTGCGATCCGAACATCGGCAAGGACTCCCAAGAGGCCACCGTCTACTACCCCAACGTCAAGGACATCCCGAACAGCCCGGAGCTGGGCAGCTTCGTCCAGGCCAAGCTGGGCGGGCAGAGCGCGCTGGACTACTCGGTGATCAAGCTGAACGACCGCGCGATCCGTGCGGGCATGGATCAGCCGACGGTGCGCGGCGCCAACGGCACCACCATCGCCATCACCGGCACCGCCGACCCGATCACCGGCGCGCCGGTGTGCAAGTCCGGGCAGTCGTCCACCTTCACGTGTGGCTTCGTGGTGGCCGATCGGGTGGAGACCCAGCTGTACACCTCCGAAGGCGAGAGCAAGATCGTGCGCGGCTTCGCCAGCTCCGCCTGCACGCTCGGCGGCGACAGCGGCGGCGCGATCGTCTCCGGCACCCTCGCACTCGGTATCACCAGTGGTTCCAACGCGGCCGAGGCACCGGACTGCAACGAGGCCAATATCGCGCTGGCGCAGTACGGCGGCACGGCGAGCCTCGGGATCCCGATCCGGCCGATCCTGGCCGATATCGACGCTTCCTCGGGCGGCGGACTCGGCAGCGGCATCACGGTGCGGACCCGTCCGAGCGCCGGGTGAGGCACGCCCGGACGCGGTGCCGATCGGTATGCCGGAAAAAAGCGACCACCAAACGAACCAGAGCGTCGTTATAAGTAGGCATACCGCGCTGGAGCCCATATAGTCTGGGCATGCTCCTGCCACGTATAGGTCATCTCCGATCAGCTGCGCGACAGACCCGGGTCCGAAAATCAGTTATCGCCGCTTCGGCGGCGATACTGCTGTTCGGGCCGACGGCGGCAGTAGCGACAGCGCAACCCGATCCGGCTCCTGGTCTGCCCGCCGAACTGGTTGCCGCGGTCGCCCGCGATCTGAAGATCTCCCCGGAGGAGTACCTGCACCGCGCCGACGTGGCCCAGCAGGTCGCCGCGTTCGCCACCACCGCCCAGCGGCAGTACCCGGCGGTCTTCGCCGGTTCGTGGCTCGACGACAACGGCAAGGCGGTCGTCGCGCTGGCCCAGGGTCCCGGTGCCGACGAGGCCCGAACGGCCGCGCAGTCAGCGGGTTTCGAGGTCCGCAACGTGGCCAAGAGCGAGTCCGCGCTGCGCGGTGAGAAGACCGCGTTCCAGCGCTGGCTCGACGGACAGCCCGAGGCGGTGTCGGCCCTCGTGCGTGGCGTGGTGATCGATACGGTCAACAACAGCATCGCGGTGCGCGTCGACAAGCCGGGCCTGCCGATGCCGAACTTCATCGACCCGGCCAGGGTCATCGTGATGGCTCCGCCGGTGGCCGGTGAGCAGGCGACGCTGGAGGCCAGCGAGATCGCCGGCGCGGCGAACGGCGCGCTGGCAGGCGGCGACGGCTACGCCTCGGTCGCCGGACGGCTCTCGCTGCGCTGCTCGCTCGGCTTCAACGGCACCGACCGCAGCGGCAACATCGTGAATGTCACGGCGGGCCACTGCAATCCGGACATCCCGTCGGCGGGCAACGACAACGCCGCCCGGGTGCACGAGCTGAACGGCAACCGGCTCGGCAACGAGCTCGGCCGCTTCGAGAAGTCGGTGCTCGGCTCGCAGGACTACTCGATCGTCCGGATCGCCGACCAGTCGCGAGATCGCTTCGGCAACAACGAGGTCCGGGTGCCCGGCGCCGCGTCGATCCGCATCGACGGCGTGGCCACCCCGGTCGTCGGCGCCCCGGTCTGCAAGTCCGGCTCGCGGACCGGCTTCAGCTGCGGCGTGGTGAACGCGGTGGACCAGACCGTGCAGGTCGGCGAGCGTGAGCTCACCCAGGCCTTCTCGGCCAACATCTGCGCGCTGCCCGGCGACAGCGGTGGCCCGATCGTCACCGGCAGGCTGGCCCTCGGCATCTCCAGCGCCTCGTCGGTGGCCGACTACCCGATCTGCGAGATCCCCAACCTGATCGGTGCGCTCACCGGCAACACGCCGCAGCTGTTCGCACAGCCGGTCAGCGTGGTGCTCTCGGACAACCCCGGGCTGCGGATTCGCACCGACTAGTCCGCACCCTCGTCAAGGCCGGCAGCGTTGCGCTGTCGGCCTTTTCGCTGTCCTGCGCACGCTTCCACTGGCCTTACGCGGCCCTTTCCGCCACCGATGCGGTGCTGCGGCGGGCACCGGTGCGGCATTCTGGACAGCATGTGTCTGGTGTTGATCGGGTGGCGGGCTCATCCGGAGTATCGATTGATCGTCGCGGCCAACCGCGACGAGTTCTACTCCCGGCCGACCGAGTCCATGCGGTGGTGGCCGGAGGTGCCCGGCCTGCTCGCCGGGCGCGATCAGGGCGCGAAGAACAAGGCCGCTGGTGACCCGCCGGGCACCTGGCTCGGGTTGACCCGAGAGGACAAGGGCCGCAACCGATTCGCCACGGTGACCAATGTGCGCGACCCGAAGGGTGAGCGCGGCGATGCCCGGTCCCGCGGCGCGCTGCTGATGGATTTTCTGCGGGGAGCCTCGGATCGCCATCCCAGCGGCGATTTCCCGGGCCCGGAGAAGTACGTGCTCGACGTCGCGGGCGCGCCCGACGACTACAACGGTTACAACCTGGTGGTGTCGGATCTGGAATCGCTGTGGTGGCATTGCAATCGCAGCGCCGCACCGCCGCGCGAGCTACTCCCCGGCTTCCACGGCCTCTCCAACGGCACGTCCGTGAGTTCGGCAGGGCTGAGTCCCGGTAACTCCGATTTAACCGCCCCACAGCCCATCTGGCCCAAAGTACGGTGCGGCGTGACCGAGCTGCGGGCGGTGGTGGAGTCCGATCCCGGTGCCGTGGACCGCTATTTCGCGGTGCTGGCCGATCGCGCCAAGGCCGCGGACGACGAGTTGCCGGACACCGGCGTACCGCATCTGCTGGAGCGGCGGCTGTCGTCGAGGTTCATCGCCGACGGCGTGCACGGCACCCGCGCGAGCACCGTGCTGCTGGTGCGCGAGGACGGCTCGTTCGTCATGGCGGAGCGATCCTTCGGGCGGTTCGGCAGGCGCCGGGGCGCGGTGTCGTTCGACGGCACGCTGGACCTACCCGCCTGACAACGCCGAAACGGGCCCGCTTCTCCGAGGAGAAACGAGCCCGTTCGTCGCGCAGTGGATGCTACTTCGGCGGAAGCGGCTTGTCCGCCCACTGGGTGGTGCCTTCCGGCGCCTGGATGGTGTTGAGCAGCTCGATGCCCGCGGCGAGCAGCGCCGGGCCACCGACGGCGATGGTGCCGAGGATGCCACCGATGCCGGCGCCGACCGGGATGCCGAGCAGGCCGCCGACACCGAAGAGCGGCAGGCCGACGAAGAAGCCGACGACCGCGCCGATGGCGGTACCGACGAAGCCGCCGATGGCGGTGGCGATGCCGAACTTGCTGGCGAATTCGTTCTGCGCCCGCTGGTTCTCGATCGGGGACGCGATGTCCTTGGCGACCGTCTGCACGCCGAGCGGCTTGTCGCCGACGACCAGATCAGCCGGCTTTTCCGGGGTGATCTCGAGGACGGTGTCGTCCTTCGCGGCGACCGCCTTGACCGGCACGTTCGCGCCGCCGACGTTGAACTCGAGTGGGAACGAGATAACGGTGGCGCCCGTCTCGTTCTTGATGTTGGCGATCTGGGTCTTCGGACTTTCGGGGGTCGCGCCGTCCTCCTCGGTCAACGAGAAGGTTCCTCCCTTGAGCGACGCGACAACCGTCTTGTCCACCAACTTGACGGAGTAGTTGATGCCGGGGTCAGCCGGAGCGGCGACAGGCTCGGCATGCGCGGTTCCGAGTCCGATGGTCATCGCGCCGATGACCAACGCGGCACCCGCGGTGGTTCTGCGGAGGTTCATTCAGTTTCCAATCCATCATCAGGTCGCCTACCAGCCGATCCCCATCACGCGAGAGCGCTCTTCATCAAATCCGGGCGGTCGCCCCGGATCCTCCCCGAGCAGTGTGAAGACAGGCACAGCAGACAGAACGTCGTGAGCGTAAACCAAGCACGACCCAGAAGCGAGATGCATTACGCGCCTTGAGGACTAAGCCTGTCCTTACCGAGAAGGCCGGGGGCCTCGACGTTTACGGTGGTGATCACCTGAACTCGCCCTTGGATCGGCAAACCTTGTGTGACGTTCATCACAGGTAAATTTTGAGTCAAGCCCCAGCAAGAGGGGGCATAGCTCAGGTGCAAATCGTACGACAAGTAGCATATGTTACCGGTGGGTAACTTACTGCCGGTTAGGATACGAGCCAATCGGGCGGTGCCGAACCGCCCTCGCTCGTGTTGCCTCTAGAGAAAGGTCGCGACATGAATGCCCTGACAGTGACGCTGGGCACGATTGGGGCGACGCTCAGCCTCTTGTGTTGGGCGTCGTTCATCGGCGGCGTCCGGGACATCGTCCGCGCCATCATGATCGGACAGCCCGCACCGGATCGCTGGCGACCGTTCTTCCCGCGCTTCAAGCAAATGGTCATCGAGTTCCTCGCGCACACCAGGATGGCCAAGTTCCGCACCGTCGGCTGGGCGCACTGGCTGGTGATGATCGGCTTCATGGGTGGCGCCATCCTGTGGTTCGAGGCCTACGGTCAGACCTTCGACCCCGCCTTCCACTGGCCGATCATCGGCAACTGGGCGATCTACCACCTGTGGGACGAGATCCTCGGCATCGGCACGGTGCTCGGCATCGGCACGCTGATCGTCATCCGCCAGCTGAACCACCCGCGACTGCCCGAGCGGCTGTCCCGCTTCAGCGGCTCGAAGTTCGGTCCCGCATACGTGATCGAGCTGATCGTGCTGATCGAGGGCCTCGGCATGATCTTCGTGAAGGCGGGCAAGATCGCCGCCTACGGTCACGCGAACCCCGCGACCGACTTCTTCACCATGCAGGTGGCCAAGCTGCTGCCCGCGAACACCACCATGGTGGCGCTGTTCGCCTTCGTGAAGCTGATGTCCGGCATGGCCTTCCTCTACCTCGTCGGCCGCAACATCACCTGGGGTGTGGCGTGGCACCGGTTCTCGGCCTTCTTCAACATCTACTTCAAGCGTGAAGACGACGGCGGCGTCGCGCTCGGCGCGGCCAAGCCGATGATGTCCAAGGGTCAGCCGGTCGACATGGAGACCGCCGACCCGGACAACGACACCTTCGGCGCCGGCCGGATCGAGGACTTCTCCTGGAAGGGCTGGCTCGACTTCACCACCTGCACCGAATGCGGTCGGTGCCAGTCGCAGTGCCCCGCCTGGAACACCGGCAAGCCGCTCTCGCCCAAGCTGCTGATCATGTCGCTGCGCGACCACGGCAACGCGAAGGCGCCCTACCTGCTGGCCGGCGGCCGCAAGGACATGGGCGGCGACGAGGTCGGCCTGGTCGACGCCGAGGGCAAGCCGAACGAGGCTGCGCTGGCGAAGATCTCCGACGCCGCGAAGGCCGAGGCCGAGCGTCCGCTGGTCGGCGACCTCGAGGCCAACGGCATCATCGACCCCGAAGTGCTGTGGTCGTGCACCACCTGTGGCGCCTGCGTCGAGCAGTGCCCGGTCGACATCGAGCACGTCGACCACATCATCGACATGCGCCGCTACCAGGTGCTCATCGAGTCGGAGTTCCCGTCCGAGCTCGCCGGTCTGTTCAAGAACCTGGAGAACAAGGGCAACCCGTGGGGCCAGAACTCCAAGGATCGGCTCAACTGGATCAACGAGGTCGACTTCCAGATCCCGGTTTTCGGGCAGGACGCCGATAGCTTCGACGGCTACGACTACCTGTTCTGGGTGGGTTGCGCCGGTGCCTACGAGGACCGCGCGAAGAAGACCACCAAGGCGGTCGCCGAGCTGCTCGCCACCGCGGGCGTGAAGTTCATGGTGCTCGGCGCCGAGGAGACCTGCACCGGCGACTCGGCCCGGCGCGCGGGCAACGAGTTCCTGTTCCAGCAGCTCGCCGCGCAGAACATCGAGACGCTCAACTCGGTGTTCGAGGGGGTCGAGGACAAGAAAAAGAAGATCGTCGTCACCTGTGCGCACTGCTTCAACGCGCTCAACAACGAGTACCCGCAGGTGGGTGGCACCTACGAGGTGGTGCACCACACGCAGCTGCTGAACCGCCTGGTGCGCCAGAAGCAGCTGATCCCGGTCGCCTCGGTGTCGCAGAACGTCACCTATCACGACCCCTGCTACCTGGGCAGGCACAACAAGGTCTACAACGCCCCTCGCGAACTGATGGAGGCCTCGGGCTCCACGCTGATCGAAATGCCGCGCCACGGCGAACGTTCCATGTGCTGTGGCGCCGGTGGTGCGCGCATGTGGATGGAGGAGCAGCTCGGTAAGCGGATCAACGTCGACCGGGTCGACGAGGGCTTGAACACCCTTGCTGCGAACCCGGGCAGCACGCCCGGCAAGATCGCGACCGGCTGCCCGTTCTGCCGCGTCATGCTCAACGACGGCGTCACCGCCGCGCAGGAGAAAGGCGCGGGTGAAGGAGTCGAGGTCGTCGATGTCGCGCAGCTGATGCTGGACGCCATCGACCGGGTCGACGCGGCGAAGCTCACCGAGAACCTCACCGTCGTGCAGCAGCCGAAAGCTCCTGTGGTCGAAGAGGTCGCCGAGCCCGAGCCGGAGCCCGCGGTCGAGACACCGGCGGCCGCGAAGGCGGCACCGGCCGGTGGTGGACTTGCGATGAAGGGTCCGGCGAAGGCACCCGGCGGTGGGCTCGGTATGAAGGGTGCCGCCAAGGCGCCTGGAGCCAAGGCGGAATCCCCGGCTGCCGAAGCGGAGTCGACGCCGGAGGCGCCGGTCAAGGGCCTGGCCATGAAGGGTCCAGGGAAGAAGCCGGGCGGACTCGGCATGAAGGGCGCTGCCAAGGCGCCCGGAGCCAAGGCGGAATCCCCGGCTGCCGAAGCGGACTCGACGCCGGAGGCACCGGCCGCACCCGTCAAGGGCCTGGCCATGAAGGGGCCGGGGAAGAAGCCGGGCGGGCTCGGTATGAAGGGTGCTGCCAAGGCGCCCGGGGCCAAGGCCGCATCGGCTCCGGCCGCCGAATCCGCGCCTGCGGCAGAGTCTTCGGAATCTGCGGCTGAGGCGCCCGCTCCCAAGCCCGTCAAGGGTCTGGGGATGAAGGGTGCCGCGAAAGCGCCGGGGGCCAAAGCGCCGGGTGCGAAGGCGCCCGGAGCGAAGGCTCCGGCCGCTCCGGCCGCTCCGGCAGCGCCTGCTTCGGCGGAATCCGCGTCGGCCGGCGCTGCTTCGGAAAGTGCTGCTGCCGAACCGGTTTCGCAGCCCACCGAAACCAAGCCGACGGTGCCCGCCAAGGGTCTGGCCATGAAGTCCGGCTTCAAGCGTCCCGGGGCCAAGGCACCGGGTGCTCCGGCGGCCGCACCTGCGGCTCCGGCGGAATCGGCCCCGGCACCCGCCACCGAGCCCGCCGCGGAATCCACTGCGGCGGAATCGACTTCGGAGACGACTTCGGAGACGGAGCAGCCCGCCAACGGCAACGGTTCCCCTGCGGTCGCTCCCCCGGCGGCCAAGCCGGGCGGCCTCGGTTTCAAGTCCGGCGCGAAGGCTCCCGGCCGGAAGAACTGACCGCCCTAACTGAATAGTCGTTCCGATCGACCCGGGTTCGCACGTCGAGCCCGGGTCGATCTGTGTCCGCCGCCGTCGTAACTTGACCAAGCGACCACTTTGCAAAAATACGTCCTACTATTACGCTCCTCTCGAAGGGTGATCTTGGGGGATCGGGAGTTCTCCCACGGACCGATAAATAAGGGGGGCGTGTGTCGACGTCTGAGAACGGTGCCGAATCCGACAGACCGATGCTGGTGTCGGTGGTGATCCCGGTGTTCAACGGGCTACCCGATCTGGGCGAGCAGCTCGAAGGGCTTGCCGAGCAAAACTATTCGGGGCCGTTCGAGGTGATCATCAGTGACAACGGCTCGACCGACGGCCTGCGCGCATACCTCGACCGGCATCCGCTGACCGACCGGCTTCGCTTGCGCCACATAGACAGTTCCGCGCGACCGGGCGGTCCGTACGCCCGCAACGCGGGGACCGCCGCGGCGGCGGGTGATTTCATCGCCTACACCGATCAAGACGATCGCGTGCACGCCGGATGGCTCAGTGCGCTGGTCCGCGCGGCCGCGGACCACGACGCGGTCGGCGGCCCGATCGAAACCGAGACGCTCAACAGCTCCGAGGTGGCGGCCTGGCGGCCGACGCCCGAACCGGAGCAGCGGTTCACCACGCAGTATCTGCCGTTCGCCCATGGAAACAATATCGGCATGTGGCGCAAGACTTTCGACAAGCTCGGCGGCTACGACGAGACCATGCTCGGCGGTGGCGACGACGTCGATATCTCCTGGCGCATCCAGCAGGCCGGACTCACCCTCGGGCACGCGCCCGAGGCGATGGTCGCCTACCGGCTGCGCACGACGCTGCGCGCCACCTGGCGCCAGGCGGTCGGCTATGGGCGCACCTCGACCGAGGTCTACGTCAAACATCGCCCGCTCGGCTGCCGGCGATTGCCACTCTCGATGACCTGGTTGGCGCTGCTGATCGTGCTGCGGCACAATCCGCTGATTCCGTTGACGCGCACGCGGATTCCCACCGGGCTGTGGGTATTGCACGCCGGTGTGCTGGTGGGGCGGATCCGCGCCAGCGTGCGGCATCGCACTTTCTACGTGTAGCGCGACTGGGGAAGTACTGGGGACAACCTGGCCGAATTGTGCAGGTTCACCAGTTCCCTTATGGCGCTATCGATCCCGGCGCTCGGACCCGCGATACGTCAACATACTCGCTGCTACAGCGCGCCTTGTTCCTTGCTCCGTGTCCACGGGCGACTTATCGTTTCTTGCACATTAGAGCTCGAAATGTCCCCGTTTACGTCACATTTGATCACTGAACAGTACGCCGGCCCCTACTGCTCAGGCTATGAGGAGCGCCATGAAGAATCAAAGAAGACTCACCATGTTCGGGGCCGCGGTAGCAATCGCACCCCTGTTGGCGGTTCTGTTCCCGGCCGGAACAGCCAGCGCGCACGGCTACATTTCATCGCCGGCCAGCAGGCAGGCCCAGTGCGCGGCGGGCAGCGTGTCCTGCGGTCCGATCAAGTACGAACCGCAGAGCGTCGAAGGACCGAAAGGCCTGCGCAACTGCCACGGCAACAATGCCCAGTTCGCCGAACTCAACGACGACAGCAAGCCGTGGAAGGTGCATTCGGTCGGTTCGTCGGCGTCGTTCACCTGGACGAACACCGCACGGCACAGCACCTCCAACTGGGAGTACTACATCGGCGGCACCCGGGTCGGGGTCTTCCCCGGCAACAACCAGCAGCCGGGCCAAACCGTCACGCACAACGTGAATTTCGGCGGCATCTCCGGACGCCAGAAGATGCTGGCCATCTGGAACATCGCCGATACCTCCAACGCCTTCTACGCCTGCGTCGATCTGAACATCGGCGGTGGCTCGAACCCGACCACCACCACGGTGCCGCCGACCACCACCACGACGACACCGCCGACCACAACGGTGCCGCCGACCACCACCCCGCCCACCGGCCGCCAGTGGGCCGTGGGCACCAGCTACGCAGCCGGCAACGAAGTCGCCTACGACGGCGCCCGCTACCTGTGCCGCCAAGCACACACCGCGAGCCCCGGCTGGGAACCCCCGAACACCCCCGCCCTATGGCAAAAGCTCTGAGCTGACGCAGCTGTCCCGGACCTCGACGCCGAGGCCCGGGACAGCTGCGTGTAGTTACCGTTGACCTAGCCGCCTGCGCGCACCGGAAAGGTGTCGGCGGCTACTCGGTTTCCTTGGGATGCCCTGCCAGGCATCGCTCCAGCAGTACCCGGCCGGCATATTTACTGCCCTTGGGCGCGTGTTCTATCGCTCATAGGCCTGTCCTTGGTAGCTGCCATAACGCAATTGGCCCTTGAGCGGATAGAGCCTCGGCGACTGCACGTCCGGAGCACGCGTGAGCGTGTCCCAGGCATCGACCATCGCGTTACGCGCCGCGGCGAGACAGTCGATCCAGCCTTTCTGAGCCTCGCTGGTGATGAAGGCGATCTGATACTCGGTTCGTTTGAGCGGTCGCGGCACCTCTTGCCGCTTGCTCACTCATCACCCCTCGGGTCACGCACCACCACCGGCGTATCGAGATAGCTGAGGTCCGTGCCGTCCACCCGGACCCTCGGATCGGCGTGTGCCGCAGCGGTATCCCGCCACGCTGCCAAGGTGGCGGTCAGCCCGGCGAGCTGCCCGACGGCGAGCCCACCCCGCGCGTGATTGAGGAAGTCGGCTACGAACTCGGGGCGTTCGGACTCGGGCAGTAGCTCGATCCAGGGGAAGGTGATCGTCAACCGCCCGACCAAGCGTTCGAGGATTTCGTCATCGAGTGCGATCGCCAGCAGTTGGGTCAGGGCACCGAGCGTCTGCTCCGTCGCCGCCGACTCCGCCGCATCCGACAGCCGAACAGGCGGCGCGGAGCGACGAACGAGGATTACATCCCCGTTCTCCTCCATCGCTTCGATGACCCGGTTCGGGTCGCGAAGGAACTCCGACCAGGTAGCTGTCGCACTCATCTCTCCAGTATGTCAGAACTAGTTCTGAAGTCGAGCACCGAAATCCTTACCGCAGGTCAGCGCATCGAACTACGGCCGGGGCAGGGCTGCGTATCTGGCCAGGTGGTGGTCGCTGGGGCCGAATTCGTGTTCGATGGCGGTGAGGCGTTTGAAGTAGTGGCCGATGGCGAGTTCTTCGGTCATGCCCATGGCGCCGTGTAACTGGACGGCGTTCTGGCCGATGAAGCGGGCGGCGCGGGCGATGGTGACCTTTGCGGCGGAGACGGCGCGGGCCCGGGTGGGGGTGTCGGCGTCGAGGGAGTGGATCGCCAGGTAGACGGCGGCGATGGCTTGTTCGAGTTCCATGTACATGTCGACCATGCGGTGTTGCAGCACTTGGAAGCTGCCGATGGGCTGGCCGAATTGCTTGCGCTGCTTCACGTATTCGAGGGTGTCGGCGAGTACTTTGCGCAGGCAGCCGACAGCCTCGGCGGCGGTGGCGGCGATGGCCTCGTCCACAGTCGGTTCGATGGCGACCCAGGCTGTCCCCTCGACGCCGAGCAATGCGTCGGCGGGCAGGCGGAAGTCGGTGAAGACCAGGTCGGCGGCGACGCGGTCATCGATGGTCCGGTACGAGTGCATCTCGATACCGGCCGGCGGGTTGTCCACGTCGAATGCGTTGTGGAACAACGAGATACCGTGCTGGTCGCGGCGATTGCCGGCGGTGCGCGCGGTGATCAGCAGGTGGGTCGCCAACGGCGCGCTGGTCACCACCGTCTTGGTGCCGTCGAGCACCCACGAATCACCTTCGCGCCGTGCGGTAGTCGACACGTCGTGCAGGGTGTAGCCCGAAGTCGGTTCCTGGGCAGCGAAAGCGGTGCGCACGTCGCCGGAGACGATCTGCCGCAACAGCGCGTCGGCCTGCTCACCACCGGACCGGTTCAACAGCCCGGCCCCGACTACCACCGTGTCCACGAACGGCTCGACGACCAGTGCCCGGCCGAGTTCCTCGGCGATCACCATCAATTCGACCGGGCCGCCGCCCATCCCGTCGACCCGTTCGGGCAGGGTCGCGCCCAAAATGCCGAGCTCGTCGGCGAATCCGCGCCACACGGCGGGCTGCCAGCCCGCGCCCACCTTGGCCGCATGGCGGCTCTTCGCCAGGTCGTAGCGGGCGCCGAGGAATCCGGCGATCGCGGTGCGGAGCAGTTCCTGCTCGTGGGTAAGGGTGAAGTCCATCAGAGCCCCAATGCTGCTTTGGCGAGGATGTTTCGCTGAATTTCGTTGCTGCCCGCGTAGATCGAGCCTGCCCGGTCGTTGAAGTAGCGCAGCGGCGCGACGGCCTGCCATTCCTCGCCACTGCGGTAGTCGTCGGCGGGCGGGGTGAATTCCGCGATCGGCCCACCCGGTGCGGTGGCGTGCGGCTGGTAGACCCGCCCGCGCGGACCGGCGGCGGTCAAGGCCAGCTCGGTCAATTTCTGACTCAGCTCGGTGGCCAGAATCTTCAGCATCGAGGAGGCCGGTCCCGGATTCTCGCCGCGCGACATCGCCGAAATCGTGCGGTACTCCAGGATTTCGAGCACCTCGGTGCGAATCCGCGCCTCGGCGAGTTTCGCCGCGAACGCCGGATCATCGATCAGCGAATTACCGTCCGGCCCGGTCTGTTCCGCCGCCTCGACGGCGATCTCCTGCGCCATCGCCTGCAAGTACGGCGCCATCGCCCCACCACGCTCGTGCACGAGCAGGTATTTCGCGACCGTCCAGCCTTCGTCGATCTTGCCGAGCACGTTGCTCTTCGGCACCCGGACATTGTCGAAGAAGACCTGGTTCTGCACCTGCTCGCCGGAGGTCATCACCAGCGGCCGGATCTCGATGCCGGGCGTGCGCATATCGATCAGCAGGAAGGTGATACCCTGCTGCTTCTTGCCCGTGCGCGAGGTCCGCACCAGGCAGAAGATCCAATTCGCCTCGGTCGCATGGGTGGTCCAGATCTTGCTACCCGTGCACACGAGGTCGTCGCCGTCCTCGACGGCCGCCATCGTCAGCGATGCCAGATCGGACCCGGCCTCCGGCTCCGAATACCCCTGGCAGAAAAAGACTTCGCCGGTCAGGATCCGCGGCAGATAGAACGCCTTCTGCTCCGGCGTCCCATACGCGATGATCGCGTGCGCCACCATCTTGATCCCCATCGGCGACAACGCGGGCGCCCCCGCCAGCGTCGACTCCCGCGTGAAGATGTAGTGCTGCGTCAAACTCCAATCGCACCCGCCGTACTGCACCGGCCACGCGGGCGCCGCCCACCCTCGCTCATGCAGAATTTGCTGCCACGCCATGCTCGCCGCGTGGTCCGGATACACGCTGGTGGCCAGCCGCCCCGCCCGCCGCAACTCCGGCGTCAGCTTCGCCGCCAGAAACTCGCGCACCTCGTCCCGAAATGCCAAATCCGCCGCTGACCAGTCGTAATCCATCTGCCCTCCCGGAGGGTGTGCGCAGTACGTCGACGCCGACCAGGGGCCCAGACGCGACAAAAACCTGTGTATTTCCCGCCACTGTAGCAAACTGAAGTCACCTGCCAGCACTTAGTTGCGCACCGTATGAAACCCCCCGCGCCGAGTCCCCGATCGAGGCGTTTGCACGCAAGGGCGACGCCCCTCTTTCGGCACTGCCCCGATTCGATGGCACACAGCGCAGCGAAAATGGCGAATTTTGTTGTGGTGAAAGAGGTTCGGAGGGCCTAAATTGGGTCGGTTCTGGATCGAGAGGGAATCATGGGTAACGGCGTGGTCGACGGGGTCGGCATGAATGTGGTGGGGTTCGTGATCAGCGGGATCGATGAGCCAGCGCTGACCGATGTGCCGGCCGAGAGCGACGACGGCATCATGCAGGCTTGGGGGCAGGTGTTCCGGCGGCGGCGGGTGCCTGCCGAGAGCGTGGTGGCGATTCACGCGGAATGGGCGCCGTCGGCCGCCGATCACGAGTTCATGACGAGAAACTTCCCGAACCTGGGCAACGTCACCTTCACCTTCGAGCGCCCGGAGCCGGATGGGTGGCCCGCGGCGCTCGCGCATGCCGCGATCGTTCGCGAGACGGCGCTGCGCCGGGCGGCCGCCCAGGACCTGCTCCCGGCCTTCGATGCGGACGGCGACCAGGACGCGCCCGAGCGGGTATTGATTCCGATGCTGCGGATGGTGCAGCTGCCGCCGCCGATGTCGGCTTCACGCGCACTGATTCCCAACCAGCTCTATCTCCTGGCCGCCCGGGTCGCACCGACACCGCGCGGGACGTTGAGCATGAGCTGGGTGTTGCGGAACCAGGTCGACAGCGGCGAGGTCGACTTCGATGCGGCCCTGGCCGAAGCCTTTTCGAATCTCTCCGACGGCATGCGCATCGGCGTCGGTGAATCCGCAAGCGGCGCCGACCGACTCCTCTTCTTCGAGGGGACGACGACCACTTTCATGCCGGCCGCCGCGATCGCGATGCCGAACTTCCACGATCTGCTGGTCGAGCACCTCGGCGGCGAGCGTTTCGTCGCGGGCATCTCCTGCCATGACAAATTGCATGTGGTGCGGGCGGATTCGGGGTGGGTCGGTGACCTGAAGCGCATGGTGTTCGCCGACGACCACAACGAAGAGGACCTCGTACCGACGCTACTGCTGGTCGAGCGCGACGGAATCAGCATCCTCGAGCAGAACGGCACCCCACTCATCTGAGACTAGCAATCCTCGACCGCGGCCTTGACGTAGCCGACGGACTGATAGAGGTAGTCGTAGGCCCAGCGCGGCACTGACAGCCGGGGTTCGGGGTCGACGAAGAGAAGTTCACCGGCCCAGCACTTTCCGAGGATGTAGCGGGCGCGGGAAATGTGCGGGGTGAAGGTGACGACGATGACGCGCTGCCAACCGCCTGCCCGGGCCAGGCGAGCGAGTTCGCGGCCTTCGCCCCGGGTGGTCCTGGGCGAGGGGTCGAAACAGATCACCTCGAAGGTGTAGCTACCTCGGCAGATTCGGTTGATCATGACGCTGTTCTCGTACGGGTCGGAGATCAGGATGCGCGGGGCGAACCCCTCGGCGGCAAGTCGAAGGCCCAGTTGTTCACGTCCGTCGTGCGCTCCACCGAGGACGAGAACGGCGTCGGCCGGGGCGGGGGGATCGGTGCGGGGACGGACGTAGACGGGCCAGAGGGCAACCCCGGCTACGGCGAGCACGACGACGAGGACCAGGCAGGCCCTGACCCATCGGCGACGTCGCATCCGATCAATGCTAGCGACATATTCGCAGGTCAGGGCCGCCGGTACGGGATCTGTCGCCACATGTACACCTACCGTTGCCGTGACCCTTGCCTCGGTGACGTGGTGCGGCCACCGGCGGGGCTTATCAATCGATCATGCGATGCACAGTCTTCGGAACCGGGTACCTCGGGGCCACGCACGCAGCGTGCATGGCCGAGCTCGGGCATGACGTCATCGGGGTGGATGTCGACCCGGGCAAGGTCGCGAAGCTGTCCGATGGCGTGGTGCCGTTCTACGAACCGGGTCTCGAGGACGTGCTGCGGCGCAACCTCGACACCGGCAGGCTGCGCTTCACCACCTCCTATGCCGAGGCGGCGGCGCACGCCGACGTGCATTTCCTCGGGGTGGGGACGCCGCAGAAGAAGGGGGAGTACGCCGCCGACTTGAAATATGTGCACGCCGTGGTCGATACCCTCGCGCCGCTGCTGGAGCGTCCGTCGGTGATCATCGGCAAGTCGACCGTGCCGGTGGGCACGGCCGCGGCGCTCGGCACCAGGGCGCGCCGGTTGACCTCGACCGATGTCGAGGTGGCCTGGAACCCGGAGTTCCTGCGCGAGGGCTTCGCGGTGAAGGACACGCTGCGCCCGGATCGTCTTGTGCTGGGGGTGGATCGGGCGCGGCCGGGCGCTGGCTGGGTCGAGGACATGGTGCGCGAGATCTACGCGGACCTGATCGCCGACGAGGTGCCGTTCCTGCTGACCGATTTGGCCACTGCCGAATTGGTGAAAGTCTCGGCGAATGCCTTTCTGGCAACCAAGATTTCGTTCATCAACGCGGTATCGGAAGTGTGCGAGGCGACCGGCGCCGACGTGACGATGCTGGCCGACGCGCTCGGTTACGACGCCCGCATCGGACGCCGATTCCTCAATGCCGGACTGGGTTTCGGCGGCGGTTGTCTGCCGAAGGATATTCGCGCCTTCATGGCCCGCTCCGGTGAACTCGGCGCCGACCACGCGGTGGCATTCCTGCGCGAGGTCGACAACATCAACATGCGCCGCCGCACCAAGGTGGTGGACATGGCCGCCCGCGCCTGCGGCGGTTCGCTGCTCGGCGCGAATGTCGCGGTGCTCGGCGCGGCGTTCAAACCGGAATCCGACGATGTTCGCGATTCGCCCGCGCTGAATGTGGCGGGCATGATCCAGCTGCACGGCGCGGTGGTGACGGTGTATGACCCTAAGGCGCTGGAGAATTCGCGCCGGGTGTTCCCGACCCTGAACTACGCGACCTCGGTGGCGGAGGCCTGTGAGCGAGCCGACGTTGTGTTGGTGCTCACCGAATGGGACGAGTTCACGGCGCTGCGCCCGGAGGATTTGAATAGGGTAGTTCGGACAAAATCCATCATCGACGGGAGGAATTGTCTCAATCGTGCCAACTGGCGGGCGGCCGGATGGGTGTACGCGGGACTCGGTACGCCGTAGAGTTGCGTCGCGAAGGCGGGGACTACTGCCGGACGATTAGTCCTGCCGTAGGCACGGTCGCTCTTCGACGGTATGGTCCGGGGAGCGGGCCTTCGCGCGGGCTCGCATGTCGTGAAGTGTGAACGAGATGGGCAGCTGATGAGTTCGGTACTGGGAGTTTCGGTGGGGGCCGGCGCTGTCCGTATGGCGCGGCCACACACCGGGAACCCCCACGGCCACGTCGAGGCGCACTCGTTCGATCTGCAGACCATTCCGGTTGCCGACCAGACCGTGGAGGAGCTGGCCGCCGAGGCCGTCGGCGTCACGCTGGAGACCACCCCGGACATCATCGCCACCGCCATCGCCTACCGCAGCGAGCAGCACGCCCGCGCGCTCCGCGCCGCCATGGCACGCCAGCAGCTGACCAACTACGAACTCGTCCCCGAGGTCGTCGCCGCGCTCGAATTCGCCCAGTCCACCGGCGATATTCGGGGCATCTCCTCCCTGGTCGTCTACGACCTGGGCAGCTCCGGACTCACCGTGAGCGTGGTCGACACCCAGTCGCGTGAGGTCCGCTACAGCGAACGCACCAGCGATATCAGCGGCGACTACCTCGACTCGCTGATCCGCGAACAGCAGATCGCCTCCGGCCGGATCGCGCACCCGCCGGACGCGGCGGGCCTGGCCGTCCTCGACGGGCTGTGTCGCGAAGCCAAGGAGCAACTGTCCTCCAACACGGCCGTCGCGCTGCCCAGCGAACAGGGCCTGGTGCTGCTGGCGCAGGAGAACTTCGAATCGCTGATCATGCTGGCGATCGAGTCGTCGGCCCGGATGGCCCGCGACGTGATCACCCGCTCCGATCGGCCGGTACACGGCGTGCTCGCGATCGGCGGCTGCGCGCGGATTCCGCTGGTAGCCAGGGTCCTCGAACGATGGATGGGCGTTCCGGTGATCGTGCCGGAGAGCCCGGAGACGGTGATCGCCCGCGGCGCGGCCCTGCTGGCCCGGCCGGTCGTGCCGGAGCCGGTGGTCAGTGCCGCGGCGATGGACGCCGAGCTGTCCCCCGCCTGGTTATCGGCCCCGCCCAAACGCCGCAAGCGCGAGATCAGCGGCGCCGTGCTCACCGTCAGCGCGCTCGCGGTGGTCGCCGCGATCGGGCTCGGGCTCGGCTACGGTCCGCAAGTGCTGCAACGCGATTCACACAGCGAAGGCTCGCCGTCGACGCCGACGACCAGCGCGCCGCGCACCACCACGCACGACCCGCAGATCGCGGTCGCACCCGCCACGCCGACGGAGACCGCCGCGGAGTCGATCGCCGCGCCACCGCCGCGCCGCCCGACCTCGGAAGCCCCGCCGCCGCCCGCGCCCGGGCCGAACACCATTGTGGTGCCCGGCCTTCCGCCGATCGTGGTCCCCACGATCCCGCCCGAGGTCTTCCCCTTCCCGCCGCCGCCTCCGCGCTAGACCAGCCGGGACGGTTCGACTCCGCGGCTGCCGTCATCGCCGCACACTTTTTGATGTGCTGCACCGGAAATCGCATGCGATTGGCTCTGCGGAACATCAGAAAGTGCGCGGGACGTCAAACCGTGTGCGGCACCCTGCGAACGTGCGGGGCCCTCTGAACGTGCGGGACCCTGCGAACGTGCGGAATCGGCAGTGGGCGTACGGCTCGTTCGGGACGTGCGACACCGGCTGGCGCGCGCGGAATCAGTTGCGTGCGTGCCGGGCTCGACGCGGCGGCGCCGCCGGCTTCCCCCGCTGACCGAATGGGCGAGCGAGCATGACGGCGATGCCGGTGGTCAGCGGGACGGACAGGGCCAGCGCGATACCGCCGACGGACGAGCGGGCGATCTCGATGGCGACCGCGTCACCGGTCAGCACGTCGCGAATGGAGCGACCCGCGACGCTGAACAACAGCAGCAGCGGCAGCGCGCCACCGGCATAAGCGAGCACCAGGGTGTACACGGTGCTGGCGATATGGTCCCGCCCGACCCGCATGGCCGCCGTGAAAACCTCACGCCGACTGGCGGACTCGTCGATCGCCGCCAGCTCGAACGCGGCCGAGGCCTGCGTGATGGTGACGTCGTTGAGTACGCCGAGCGAGCCGATGATGAACCCGGCCAGCAGCAGCCCGGTGATGCTCACGTGCTCCAGGTAGGTGGCGACGTTGGTGTTCTGCTCTTCGGACAGGCCCGTCAGATGCGTGATCTCGATGGCGACCCAGGACAGCACCGCCGCGACGACCATCGAGGTCAGCGTGCCGAGCAGCGCCGAACTGGTGCGCAGATTAACCCCGTGCGCGAGATACAGCACGGCATAGAGGATCAAGGAGCCCGCCACCAGCGCGACCGGAATCGCGGGCTTGCCGTCCAGCAGCGCGGGCAACATGAACATCACCAGCACGGCGAAGGCGAACACCAGCCCGAGCAGCGCGCGCAGGCCGCGCCAGCGCGCCACCACCACGATCACCACGACGAAGACCACGAAGATCAGCGTCAACGGAAAACCGCGTGCGTAGTCCTCGAACGAATACATCGGGGTGCCGCTGGGATCGGTCTGGCGCACCAGCCGGATCTCGTCCCCGGCGCGCAGGTCGGGTTGTCCTGGGCCGGGCGGGATTTCGAACAGCGTCTTGTTGCCCTGGTGCGGCCCGGACTCGATGGTGATCAGGCTGCGCTGGCAGGTGTAGGCGTTGTTGCGCGGCGGCTCCGGCTTCTCCACGAACACCTTGCCGATCGACGTGCTGCCGCACGGACCGACGTCCTGCATGACCACCGTGCCCGCCTCGGTCTGCACCGCACCGCCGCCCGCGTTCTGCATGGGCAGCGGGATATCGATGTGCTGTTTGTCCGGCCACAGCATGACCGTGCCGAGCAGCACGAGGGCACCGATGACGGTGAGCAGTCCGACGACAACGCGTGCGGCGGTGTCACCGATCGCGATCGGACCGGAGTGGTCGTGGTGATGATGATGGTCGCTCATGACCGCGCGGGGCTCCTACCCTGTCCGTCGTTGCACTGGGGGCGTTCCCCAGCGGGCAGGAACGGCTGTGCGCCCCGAGTCGGCTGCCCGCGACCGAGCTTAAAGGATTTCATTTTCAAAAGCGCCGCGGCGAACGGAAAGGCGGGCGGGAGTCGGCCGGGTGGCCGGGTGGCCGGGTGGCCGGGTGGCCGGGAAAGGGTTCGGAGGGGGCGGCGGAGAGCAGGGGGATGTCTCCGCCGCCCACAGGCCGGCGGCCCAGGGGGGTAGGCGGCCGAACCCAAGACCGGGTTAACCCAGGGGGGTAGGCAACCCGGCCGGGCACTCGAAAGTGCCAAGTCCTACTGTACACAAAAGTACTTCTAATGCGCTAGCTAGTCTCCAAACTTCGCGTATATCCATACATTCGGTCGGTTTATCCGCTAGAAGCGGGGCGGCGCGGTGGCCCGGCCGGGTCGCAACTCTATTGGCGATAGCTCGACAAGAAGTTGCCGAAGCGCTCGATGGCTACCGCGAGATCCCTGGCCCACGGCAGCGTCACGATCCGCAGGTGATCATGGTTGGGCCAGTTGAAGCCGGTCCCCTGCACCATCAGGATCTTCTCCTGCAGCAGCAGATCCAGGATCAGCTTCGAATCGTCATGGATCTCATGCACATTCGGATCCAGCCGGGGGAACGCGTACAGCGCGCCCTTCGGCTTCACGCACGACACACCGGGAATCATGTTCAGCCGCTCCCACGCGACGTCGCGCTGCTCCAGCAGTCGCCCGCCGGGCAGGATCAGATCCTCGATGCTCTGATGCCCGCCGAGCGCGACCTGAATCGCATGCTGCGCAGGCACATTCGGGCACAGCCTGGACGAGGCGAGCAGGTCGATACCCTCCAGCAGACCCGACGCGTGATCCTTCGGGCCGGTGATGGCCAGCCACCCGGCGCGGTAGCCCGCCACCCGGTACGCCTTGGAGAGACCGTTGAAGGTCAGGCACAGCAGATCGGGCGCCACCGAGGCCAGCGAAATATGCTTGGCGTCGTCGTAGAGGATCTTGTCGTAGATCTCGTCGGCGAGCAGCAGCAACTGATGCTTACGCGCGATATCGACGAGTTGCTGAAGAATTTCCGCAGAATATACGGCGCCGGTCGGATTATTCGGATTGATCACCAGCAGAGCCTTGGTCTTGTCGGTGATCTTCGATTCGATATCGGCGATGTCGGGCTGCCAGCCGCTGGACTCGTCGCACAGGTAATGCACCGGCGTGCCACCGGCCAGGCTGGTCATCGCGGTCCACAGCGGATAGTCCGGCGCCGGGATCAGCACCTCGTCACCGTTGTCCAGCAGCGCCTGCATGGTGATGGTGATCAGCTCGGAGACACCGTTGCCCAGATAGACGCTGTCCACGTCCAGCTCCGGGAATCCGGGCACCAGCTCGTACCGGGTGACGATCGCGCGCCTGGCCGACAGGATGCCCTTGGATTCGGAGTAGCCCTGGGCATATGGCAGCGCCGCGATGATGTCGCGCATGATCACATCGGGGGCTTCGAACCCGAACGGCGCGGGGTTGCCGATATTGAGCTTGAGGATGCGATGACCCTCGGCCTCCAGCCGTGCTGCCTGCGTGTGTACCGGTCCACGAATCTCGTAGACGACGTTCTGTAGCTTCGTGGACTGCTCCAGCACGCGCGGCGGGCGATGCGGTAGATGACTTGGGCTCACCCGTCCCATGGTGCCATCCGCAGCAAATGGATAAACCGCCGCTCGCCGTCAATTGCCGATATTTCACTAGGTGGTGATGGACGGCGCTCGGCGATGTGATCAGTACCTCAGGAAGGGGAGTTGCCAGGAGGTATCCCCTTGGCGGCCGTGGTGCCGCAGAATTCCTCGAGCCGCTCGTCCAGGAACCGCGCTTCGACCGCGTCGCGGAAATCCGGGCCCGCGATCCGCCTGCGCACACCGGTCAGCCGCGCCTCCAACTGCGCGAGGCGCTTGTCCTCGGCCAGACCGAGCACCGGCTGCAGCGCCTCGGTCGCGCCGTCGAGGCTGCCGTTGATCAGATGCGCGGCGGCGCAGTCGACCCGGGCCAGCGATTCGGCACCGTAGGACCGTTGCTCCGACGGACCGCTCGCGTACAGATCGATGGCGCGCTGGGTGGCGGCCAAGGCGAGCTCGGCCTCCCCGAGATGGATGTAGGTGGCGCCCGCGTAGTACTGCGCCTTGGCGTCGTTGAAGCCGAACACCCCACCCACCTCGTCGTGCAGGGTGTCGGTTTCGGACACCTCGCGGGCATCGTCGGCGGCGCGGATGCAGCGATCCGCCTCCGCCGAACTGCCCAGCCGGGACCAGATCCGGGCCTCGATATTGAGCAGCCGCACCTTCGCCGTCGCCGACTCGGCGAACTCCTGCCCGCTCTGCGCCAGCAGCACGCCGCGGCGTGGCCGCTCCGACCAGTACTCGATCAGCGCGTGCATGCCACGGGTCCAGGCCCGCAACCCGTTGTGGCCGCACAGTTCGGAGTAGGCCCAGGCCGCTCTGATCTGTTCACCCGCCGAGTCGTAGTAGCCGAGATCGGTACTGGCGTTGGCGAGCAACCCGGACAGGGTGCCCGCCAGCAGGTACAGATGGCTGGTGTCGACCGGCCGTTGATGCCCCTCCAGCAGCCGGTAGACGCGCCGCCGGACCCGCAGCATCTCGACCATCATCGGCACCGGGGGCACGTGCACATAGTCGTTCGCGATGCGCGTCACGTCGGCATCGAGTTGCTCCAAGGTGGTAACGCCCAAGTTTGTGCTCTCCGCGTGGCCAGCGTGCTCGCTGGCCTCATGGGCAGCCGCCATGATCAGATCCCTCTCCGAAATCGCTGCTAACGCATCACCTCTCATCGCACCGGCGTCTATGAGAGCCAAAAGTTCCGCGTCGCTCGAATAGTGGACGCGCGCCGAGGTATCGGCGGACGCATCGATTCCAGGCGGGGTCGGGCGGTCGGCCATCGATGGGTCGATCATGGCCGCAAACCGTGCCCGCACAACGTCGTCCGACCTGGCCAGGGAGGTATCGAGAGCGGCTTGATTGATCGGACGTGGATGGACGCGGACGCCGCCGGCCTCCCACTTCGACACCAGGCGTTCGTGCACCCCGAGGTGTGCCGCGAACTGCCTGATGCTCATGCGCTTGGCATCGCGAAGGGCACGGGCCTCTTTACCTGACCATTGCCGGACCACGATGTCATCCCTTCCGAAAGAACTCTTTCCCAGGGTACGAGGGGTTTGTGAGCACGGCTACATACGAAACAGAGCTGGTATCAGAGGCAGCGGAAAGGCAGCAGAAGGCGGGCGTGCGGGCAATACCGAAACCGGGCCGCGACCGGGACCCTTGAGCAGGGAGGCAAGGAGTTCGCCGTGAATGTGGAGAAACTCAGGACTGTTGACGATTGGGTTGCGTTCTATCGGCACGAGTTCGGGCTACCGGTGACCGAGCGTGGCGGCTTCGTCATGCTGCCGATCACCGGCCGCGTTTGCGTTGTCCACTTGCCTACCGCCCGTGCCGAAAAGGTACGGGCCGCACTGGATCAGCAAGGGGCCAGGGGGCCCATGCTGGCCAGGCAGATCCGGTGGAGCTTTCTGGCCGAACCGGACAGCAGGCCGGGAACGCAGGTGTTAGAGGTGCTCAACCGCCTCGACATCGGCATTCCCGCCATCGGCAGCGCCGTGATGTTGCCGACCGGCCTCGGCCGGTGGACCCGGGAAGGGTGCTTCTGGGTAACACCGCCGAGGCGCGGCGACACGCTGCCACCGCTATCCGTCATCATCACGACGGCGCTGGCGGTGGGGGCGGGCGGCGGGGACTGATCACGCGCCGCGATCGGTTCCCGTTGCCGCCCGGCGCTTTACCGGACCGAATCCGCCCCACTTTCGGCAGTCGACGGGGCGGACTCGGGCCGGTGCCACCGGCATCCCCTGCGCTGAAGCGAGCCATGGCGAGGAAGTCGCTTTAGTGTTGTGGGATGGGTGGTGATCGGCTGAGCGACCTGCGCGGGACGTATCAGGTGCGTGCGCACCAGATCGTTCCCGCGTCGGCCGCAGCGTTCGCCGGCCTGGATGCCATCCGCTGCTTCGGTTTCGATGTGCTGGAGCCGAACCCGGTGCGCCGCAGGAAGATTCCCGGCGCGATTCGAGTTGGTGGCCGACTACTTTCGCGCGCGGTCGCGCGAGGCGGACGACGATGCGGACCGGGCGATCACGCATGCGGTCCGGCAATTGCGGCGTTCTGCGGGCAGGCGGCCGGTAGCGGAACTCGTCGCCGAAAGCGGCTGGAGTGCAAGGCATTTCCGGCGTCGGTTCGCCGAACAGGTCGGGCTGCCACCGAAGGACTACGGTTCGCTGCTGCGCTTCTCGGCCGCGCTCACCGCGCTGACGAACGAGCCGGCACGCGATATGAGCGTGCTCTCGGGCGATTTCGGCTACTACGACCAATCGCATCTGATCCGGGATTTCCAGCGCTTCGCCGGCGCACCGCCGGGGCGCCTGCTGGGGATGAGCGTGACCCATTCGTCCAATACCGCGGCGGCCGGCGCGACATAGCGTGCACGGACCTCGACCGCGAAGGATCAGCGCGATGTCCGCTTCACCGATCACCGTGCGGATGGCCGTCTTCGGCATCGGCATTCACGCGATCAACCATGTACTCGTCCTACTGTTCTCGCCGTTCAGCTGGAACGTCGGCACCGTTTTCCACCTCACCCACGGACCGATCTACGCCGCGCTCCTGGCGCCGATCCTGCGCGGCAAGAACTGGGCGCGGATCACCAGCACGGTGCTGCTCGGTGGCCAGTTCCTCGGACGGTTCGTGGTGTGGGTGATGTTTCCCAGCACCGGCGCGCACCTGGCGTTGATCGGCGGGTGGGCGCTGTCGGTGGTGGTGCTCACGCTGCTGTGGGTGCCCGGTTCGACGCGGCGGTACTTTCGGCGAAGCCGTGCGGAGAATCAGCGGGTCTAACTCTGCCGCGATTCCGCGGCGTCCACCACGGCGGCGGGCAGCGGGAAGTTCAGGTAGGACTTCGACGGTGTCGGGCCGCGCTGGCCCTGATACTTCGAACCCGCGGTGGCACTGCCATAGGGATGCTCGGCCGGACTGGTCAGCCGCAGCAGGCACAGCTGGCCGATCTTCATGCCGGGCCACAAGGTGATCGGCAGGTTCGCCACGTTCGACAGTTCGAGGGTGATGTGGCCGCTGAAGCCGGGATCGATGAAACCCGCGGTCGAATGGGTCAGCAGACCGAGCCTGCCGAGACTCGACTTGCCCTCCAGCCGGCCCGCCAGATCGTCCGGCAGCGTGCACACCTCGAGCGTGGAGCCCAGCACGAACTCGCCGGGGTGCAGCACGAACGGCTCGCCCGGGGCGGGCTCGACCAGGCTGGTCAGCTCGTCCTGGCGTTGCGCCGGGTCGATGTGGGTGTAGCGGGAGTTGTCGAACACCCGGAACATGCCGTCCAACCGCACGTCGATACTCGACGGCTGGATCAGGCTCGCCAGGAGCGGCTCGACGCCGAGACGCCCAGCGGCGATCTCCGCACGGATGTCGCGATCGGAAAGCAGCACGCCGAGCAGCGTAGCGCCTGCTGGTCCGGGCTCTTCAGGCGCACAGTGGCAGTGCGGTGTCAGTCGGTGCCGACCCGGTTCCTCAGCCGCCGCACAGCTTCGAGATGAGATCGTGGAAGGGTGACCACCAATTCCACACCGGGCCGGAGCTGGAACATGGTCCCGACGCTCGCCGTGCTCGCCGCGGTTCTCGCCGTTTTCGCCGTCGGACTGACCAGCAACGTCCTCGCGGAAAACGGCCTCACCGCGATCGACTCCCCGATCTCGGACTGGGCCGTCGCGCACCGCAACGGCACGCTCACGCCGCTCGCGATCACCGTCAGCTATCTCGGCGGCACCGTCGCGATGACCATCCTGGTGGTGCTCGCCGTCATCATTTACGGCCGGCGCGGACAGTGGCGGGAGGCCGGGCTGGTCATCTGCACCGGTCTCGGATCATGGGTACTGGTCGATGGCGGGAAGCACCTCATCGGACGGGAACGCCCACCCACGGTCAACCACGTCATCGTCAAGACGAACCTGGCGTATCCCTCGGGGCACAGTCTCGGATCGATGGCGGTGATCGGAATCCTCGCGGTCCTGCTGATCCCGCAGATACGCCGTCCTGCGATGCGATGGGTCGCTGGTGTCGCCGCCGTCGTCTTCGTTGCGGCGGTGGGGCTTTCCCGCATCTATCTCGGTGTGCACTGGCCTACCGATGTGCTCGGCGGCTGGGTGTTCGGTGCGCTCTTGGTCACCCTCTGCTTCGCCGGTTACCAGCATCTCGAACGGCGTCAGAACCTTGCAGCCACACAGCCACTCTCCGAAAGCCGCACCGGCTGACGACGAGCCGGTGCGAGGCCAGCCCGCGGGCACGCCGATGATCATCGGATCGCTGACTATCGTGGTTGCGTAGCGCCGACCACAGAGGGAGTTGATCGAGGGCTTGTCTTCACCCATTGGTGCGCACGTCCTCGTGGGCGGCGGGCTGATCAAGAAAGGGCTGCGCGAGGCGCGGGAGATCGGGGCCGAGGCGATCCAGTTCTTCGCGGGCAACCCGCGGGGCTGGAAGCAGCCGACCGTCGACCCGCACGACGCGGCGGCGTTCCGCACCGCCTGCGCGGATGCCGACCTGCCGGTGTTCGTGCACGCGCCGTATCTGCTGAATTTCGGCTCGCCGGACCCGGCCGTGCTGGAGAACTCCGCGCAGGCGCTCACCGTCATCATGCGGCGCGCCGGCCTGGTCGGCGCGGCGGCGGTCATCGTCCACGCGGGCTCGTCGGTGCGCCAAGAACTGCGCGAGCACGCATTAGGTCGCCTACCTCAACTCTTCGCCCCGCTGCTCGACGCCGCACCGCCCGGCGTGCGACTACTCATCGAGCCCACCTGCGGCGGCGGCGCGGCGCTGGCCTCGACCGTCGACAGCACCGTGGAGTACTTCGCCGCCCTCGACGACGAGCGGATCGGCCTGTGCATCGACACCTGCCACCTGCACGCGGCAGGTGAAGACATCACCACCGGCCTGCACGCCGTAGTCACGAAGCTGACGGACGCGATCGGCCCGCACCGGCTGGACCTGGTCCACGCCAACGACAGTCGCGACCCAGCAGGTTCACACCGCGACCGCCACGAAACCCTCGGCAAAGGCACCCTCGGCGAAGACGTCTTCCGCGCCCTGTTCACCATCCCCCAGCTCCACGACGTCCCCATCTTGGTCGAGACCGCGACCAACGGCGCCGACGTTGCGCTGTTGAAACGGCTGCGAGACGAAGTCCGGCAAGCACCGTCGCCCATTCCCGGCGACGGTTCGCCGAGCGTGTGACCCGTGCAGCCGGGTGCACGGCCGCAGCCGGTCGAATAAGGTCTTGGCGGCGAGGGGGTTTCGCGATGTGCCGTGCCCCCGTCGGAGCGGGTCGAGGAGGCGTCGTGGTGCTGGTGGACGGATCGGTCGAGCGCGGATTCGAGGCGGTGCGCGACGCATTCGCGCACGCACAAGCCGAGGACGAGGGTGCGGCGCAGCTCTGCGTCTATCGGAACGGCCGCGTTGTCGTCGATCTTTGGGCCGGGCAGGACCCGATCTCCGGAATGGTGTGGGACCAGGATTCGCTGTCGGTGCTCATGTCGGTGTCGAAGGGGGTAACCGCAACCTGCGTGCACATGCTCGTGGAACGCGGACAACTCGATCTCGACGCACCGGTCGGTGACTACTGGCCCGAGTTCGCGGCAAACGGCAAAGCCACCATCACCGTCGCCGAACTGCTGGCGCACCGCGCAGGCCTGGCCGGCTTCGACCCGGCGTCCGGAATCGGGGCCCAAGAGCTGACGGACTGGTCGCTGTGCACCTCGACCTTGGCGGCCATGACGCCGCTCTGGCAGCCCGGAACCGCGTTCTACTACCACTCCATCACCTGGGGATATTTGGCCGGTGAGCTGATCCGGCGGGTCACCGGCAAGAGCGTCGGCGATTTTCTCGCCGCGGAGATCGCCGGACCGCTCGGATTGAGCCTGTGGATCGGGCTGCCGGAAAACGAGGAGCACCGTGTCGTTCCCCAGTTCTCCCGCAAGGAACAGCCGAACGCCGCGCAGGTCGCCGCGGTACTGAGCGGGATGGGGATCGACGTCGACGCACCATTGATCCGGACGCTCCTCGCCGCCGTCGCGACCAGGGAAGACGGAGTCGCGCTGCTCAACACCCGCGCGGGGCACGCGGCCGAGGTACCCGCGGGCAACGCGATCGGCAACGCCCGCTCGCTGGCGCGGATGTACGCGGCGACCATCGGCGAGATCGATGGCGTCCGCCTGCTGAACGCCGCGACCGTCGATCGAGCACGGCAACCGCAAACCGACGGCCTGCGTGGTCCGGCGCCCTTGGACGTCCTGCCGGTAACCCACCGCTTCGCCAACGGCTATGAAATCCCCGGCCCCGCCCACGCCATGCTCGGCCCCGGATCCTTCGGCCACAACGGCACCGGCGGCCGAATCGCCTTCGCCCACCCCGAATCCGGCATCGCCCTCGCCTTCACCTGCACCCACATGATCTGGGACGATGTCCCAGGACCCGACCCGCGCTGGCTCCCCTGGATCGCGGCGCTGCACGAGGCGATCGCCTAGCGCGCAACGCCGAGTCATTCGGTCCTGCATGCCATCTGAGCTCCGGCCGCCGTCGTGCCGTATGGAATGCTGGCGAGCGTGCGCCTCTCGCTTCCGCTCATGGGCCCCTTCGCTCGCCAGCTCGGACACCCCTCGGGCCCGCTCGGACGCTTGATCACCAACGGGCTCAACGTCTTCAACAAAGCGGTGATGGCCGGCTCGATCGCCGCGCTCCAGGCCCAACCCGGCGACCAGGTCGCCGATATCGGTTTCGGCGGTGGCTACGGACTGCAAGCCCTGCTCGGCCAGGTCGGGCCGCACGGACACGTCTACGGCATCGACGTCTCGACCACCATGATCACCAAGGCGCACAAGCGATTCGAGGAATACCTCGCGAACGACCGCCTCCGCCTGATCGAAGCCTCGATGCGAGACCTGCCGATCGAGGCCGCCACCTTCGATGGCGTCGTCACCGTGAACACCATCTACTACATCGAGGACCAGGAACTAACGGAATCGTTCGCCGAGGTCGCCCGCGTGCTACGGCCTGGCGGCAAGTTTGTCGTCGGCGCCGCCGACTCGTCCTATATCGAGAGCACGCCGTGGCGGGACGGCCTCATCAAGCGATCACGAGCCGAGGTGGAGGCGATCATCGAGCAGGCAGGCTTCACGACGAGTGACCACCGGCGAGTTGGCGAGTCCGACCGCGCCTTCCACGTCTACGTGGCCGAGCGACCCAGTCCGTAGCATCTGACCAGGTCAGAGGCTTCTGCCAGGACTTTTCCCGGGCTGTGGAGGGTTCTGCTAAAGTCTCGGGAGTACCTTTTCCAGGTTCGCCGATGTAGTTCAATGGTAGAACTTCTGCTTCCCAAGCAGACAGCGCGGGTTCGATTCCCGTCATCGGCTCTACAACGATAGATGCCCTGGCCAGATGTTCTGGTGCGGGGCATTTTCTTTGTCTGTGGGGGCTCGGGCTCAGTACCGGAGGGGTAGTGGGGGTGGCTCGTTGGGGTGATGTGGGGCGGGGATCGGGGGGTCGACGATCTGGGCATGTTGATTCGTCGCACTGTGTTGGCTGTGGGTCTGGTCGTGGGGGTTTGTTCGGGGGCGGTGACTGCTTGTACGTCGGATGCTGAGCCTGCGTCTGCGGTGAGTTGGGCGCCGTGTTCGGAGAATGCCGAGTTCGACTGTGGCACAGTCACTGTGCCGGTCGACTGGGAGAAACCGGGCGGGGAGACGATCGGGATCGCGGTGGTGCGGGATCGGGCCGATGAGCCTTCGGCGAAGGTGGGGACGTTGGTTTCGTTGCCGGGTGGGCCGGGGACTTCGGGGGTGGATGAAATCTTGAAGGGGGGAAAGTTTTCGGCGGAGTTGCGGGGGCGGTTCGATATTGTGAGTCTTGATCCGCGGGGGGTGAAGCGGAGTCATCCGGTGCGGTGTGATGCGGGGTTGGCGGGGTATCGGCCGAATTTCGTGCCGGATTTGGGTGGGCGGATCGCTGAGGTGCATTCGTATGCAAGGGATCTCGCGGCGAGTTGCCGGCAGTACACCGGGGCGTTGATGGAGCATCTCGATGCGGCGAGTGTCGCGCGGGATGTGGAGGCGCTGCGGGTGGCGGTCGGGGTGGACCAGATCAGTATCTACAGCAGGTCTTACGGGACGATGCCCGCGCAGTCGTATGCGGAGTTGTTTCCGAAACGCCTGCGCGCCTTGCTGATGGACAGCGTGGACGACCACAGTTTGGATGGGCGGGCGTTCATGAACAGTGAGGCACGGGCGGCCAAGGATGCTTACGGTGAGTTCGCGGCGTGGTGTGCCAGGGAGGTGCAGTGTGTCCTGCATGGTGCGGATGTCGATCAGATCTTCGGCGAGGTGTACGCCAAGTCGGCCCGTGGCGAACTACGCGACCTGGCTGACGCGAACAAGCAACTAGGCCCGTTCGATCTGAACGCACAGGTCATTCAACGGCTCTATCGGCCCGAATGGTCCAAGCTGGCAACGGATCTGCGGGCGTTGGTCGACCAGCCCGCCGCGAGTCCACTGCCGCCCAGTACCCCGCAACAGCAAGGTCAGGCCGTTCCGATGGCGCAGGTCATCCTCTGCTCCGACTGGCGTTTCGACATCGCCGACCAGGACCGGTGGAATCAGCTGTGGCAGGAACAGACGGCGAACGCCGCCCCGCTGCGCGCTCACTTCGCTTGGGGCGCAGGCGCTTTGTGCTCCGGGTGGCCCATCGCACCGGCGAACCCGGCGCACCTCCCGCAGATCGCGGACGGCCCACCGCTTCTCATCATGAACTCACTGCACGACCCGTCGACGCCGCACGAATGGGCATTGGGTGTCGCGAAGAACACTCCGAACTCCACTCTGCTGACCTATGAAGGTTGGGGCCACGGCGTTTACGACCGCTCCCCCTGCACCACCAGCGCCGCCGACCGATACCTCATCGACTTGACGATCCCGCAAACCCGCTGTCCCGCAGCCTGATCGAGCGCCAGGTACCGCTACGGCGTGACAGCCAGCCGCCAGAGCGAGGTGACTTCCGCGGCACGGGCGGCATACAACGGGTCGGTGGTGTCCTTGGCACGCGGGTGCTGCGGAGTGGTGTCGGTCTTATCGATGACGTGCAGACCGGCACCCTCGATCAGGGCCAGCAGGTCGTCTCGGGTACGCAACCCGAGATGCTCGGCAAGGTCGGACAGAATGAGCCAACCTTCACCGCCCGGCTCGAGATGAGCGGCCAAACCGGTCAGGAAACCGCGAAGCATCGCACTGTCCTGGTCGTACACCCCGTGCTCGATGGCGGAGGTCGGTCGAGCCGGCAGCCACGGCGGATTGCAGACGATGAGGTCGGCGCGACCGTCCGGAAAAAGCGTGGGGCCAACGATGGAGACGGAGCGGGCCAGGTCCAGCCGGTCGATATTCTCGCGGGCACAGGCCAGCGCGCGTGGACTGTCGTCGGTGGCCACGACACGGCCGACACCGCGGTGGGCCAGCAGCGCGGCCAGCACTCCGGTCCCGGTGCCGAGATCGAACGCGGTACGCACGTCGCCGGTGAGCGGGGCCTGCGCGACCAGCTCGATGTATTCCCCACGGATCGGCGAGAACACGCCGTAATGCGGGTAGATGGTGGCGTCGAGCGCGGGGATCCGCACACCCTTCTCTCGCCACTGGGCCGCACCGAGCACGCCGAGCAGCTCGGTGAGCGCGATGAGCATCGGCCCTTCCGACGGCCCGTACACGTCGTCACAGACTTTGCGCACGTCGGGAGCGCGGCGCAGCGCGAGCGTGTGGTCTTGTTCGAGTTGGACGACCAGCTTGCCGAGCACCCGCGCGCGATGGTTGCGCGCCCTGCGCTGCAACCGGAACGACTCGGCCGGACTATCGCCTGGCCCAGGCGCTTTTCGGTCGACCCGGCGGCCCATCGCCTGGAGCAGTTGGCGGGCATTGTGGTAGTCGCCGCGCCACAGCAGCGCCGTGCCCTCACAGGCCAGGCGGTACGCGGTCTCGGCGGTCATCCGATCGTCGGCCACCACGATCCGGGTCGGGGCCGGTGTCGCGCTTTCGGAATGCCAGGGGGCCGATCGCTCGGTATCGGCTTCGGTCCAGGTCATCGTGGACATCGGCGGCTCCTCGTTGTCGAACATGCACGGGCACGGAGTGCACCGCGACGAGGAGTTGTCGAGCTCGGTCGTTCCTACCGCGTCGCAGTGCCCACGGCCATGCTCGACCCTTCCGAATAGATGCATCTCATTTTCCCATACCCGCCCGGCACCGGCGTGACCAGGGCCGATCGCCGCATCGACGGCAAGCTAGCTGGCCTCGGCGCGCAACCGACGGAATCTGCTGCCATGGAAGACGAGCGGGTCGACATCGGTGCGGGTGGCGATGCGGTGGATCCGCAGGATGACGACCGCATGGTCGCCCGCGGGCACCTGAGCCTCCGGCACACCCTCGATCCACGCGGACGCACCGTCGATGAAGATCGCCTCACCGGTGCCGCGATGCAGTTCGGTACCGCGGAATCGGTCGCCGTTGCGGGCGCCGAGCGAACGGGCCGCGTCCTGCTGATCGGTGCCGAGCAGGCTCAACCCGAGATGGCCGGCGGCGGCCAGTTTCGGCCAGGTCGACGAGGAGTTCTGCACGCAGAACGACACCAGCGGCGGATCGAGCGAGACCGGAACGAACGTGCTCACCGCGAGACCGTGTGGGGTTCCGTCGATTTCGGCGCACACCGCGACCACGCCGCTGGGGAAGTTGGCGAAGGCGCGGCGCAATCCGCCACCGTCGGCCGGGAATTCGAAGAGCTCATGCATGATCGGGCACCCCCGCGGTGACGGCCAGCGCGCGGGCGACCGGCCGCCATCGTTCGCTGTAGGCATCGATCACGCCGTCCTCGAGGAAGGTCCGATCCGACAGGTACAGCCCGGGCAGCGCGGCGGTAGCGCCGAGCTCGACGAGCACGGGCTTGAGCAGCAGATCCGGTGCCAGCGCGTGGGCGGGTCCGGCGCCGAGCATCACCGGAACGGCCAGGACCCCCGCCAGCCCGGTGCCGCCGTCGAACTGCTCCAGGAACAGTTTCAACAGGCCGGTGTAGGTGGCTTTGAACGTCGGGCTCGCGAACACCACCAGCTCCGAATCGGCGACCGTGCGCACCGCCGCCGCGACGCCCGGATCGCCCCAGCCGAGCAGGGCGGCGCCGAAATCGACCAGGTCGACCACGGCGGGCTCCGCGTCGGGACGCAGCCCCTTCGCGACCAGTGTGGCCGCCGTCAACGTGCGCGAGGCGGGCTTCGGATTGCCGACTACGACCGTCACTGTCACTTTCGTATCCTTTTCGATCACGTGCTGGTTCGACCGGCAAGCCGGTCAGATCACGCCGTGCAACGGTGGCGCGGTACCGTGCAGCAGCGCACGGCCGAGGTGCTGGTACTTCCAGCGGATCGGGTCGTGCAGGGTGTGCGTGCGCGCGTTGCGCCAGAAGTGGTGCAGATTGAGATCGGTAGCGGCACTTCGGGTTCCCCCCACTTCGAACAGCGCGCTCGACACCTCGTTGGCCGCCCGATCGGCCAGCACCTTCGCTGCGGCAACCGCCAGCGAGGCGCGAGCGGCGCCCTCCTCTTGCTCGATATCTACCACTGTGCCACTCGATTCGACGCCGTCAATCCCCCCATCGGGTGGTAATGCACGGCTCTGCCCGGTGGCCGCGTCGACGGCCTCGCCCGCGGCGGCGAGTGTCGCCTCGGCAGCGGTGACCACGACGGAAAGCTCGCCGAAGCGCTGGATCAGCAGCGGATCGTCGACGGCATGGGCGACACCGGCCTCGAACCAGGGACGACTGGTGGTGCGCACGAATTCCGTTGCGGCCGTCAGCGCGCCACGAGCGATTCCCGCGTCGATGGCGGCGTGCAGCAGTTGCGCGAACGCACCGTAGCCGGTGGGCGCCTGCACGGCGGCGGAGCGGCGGATGAGCTGGTCCCGCTCGACCAGCACCTCCTCGAACGACACCGTTCCGCTGCCGGTGGTGCGCTGGCCGATACCGTTCCAGTCATCGATGATGCGCACGCCCGGCGTATCGGCAGGCAGGTAGGCGATGTACTCCCCCGGCTCCAGGCCGCTGCGCCCGTCGGGATCATCGAGCTTTGTGAGCACGGCGAGCACATTCGCGAAAAGTGAACCGGTGCAATAGAACTTACGCCCGTCGACGCGGAACCCGCTGCCCGCAGGCCGCAGCGTGGTGCTGATGTCGGCAAGGGTGGCGCCGCCGCGCTCGGACTGCGCGTTGGCGATCCGTGCACCGTCGAGTACCTGCCCGAAGTAGCGTTGCCGCTGTGCCGCGGAACCCGCCAAGCGCACCAGATTCACGTAAACGAAGTGACTGTGCGGGATCTGCGCGATGTTCGGGTCGGCGGTCGCGAGAATCCGCACCACCTCCGCCACGGCGCTCGGCGGCAGGTCCGCGCCACCGTACTCGGCGGGCACGGTGACGGCGAGCAGCCCGCTGGCCGCGAGCCGCTGCACCTCGGGATGCGGCAGTATCCGGCCGCGGTCGCGCGCGGCGGCTCCCGAGGCGAAGTCCGCCGCGAGGTGTTCGGCGACCGAAAAAGCCTGCGCGGCCGAGGTTATGCGATCGGCCGCGAGAGCGACGCCCCCGATGTCCGCGGCCGCGGATGACCACGCAGCAGTCCGGGAGCGCCGCCCATCGGAGACGGTCATCAGCCCACCGCCGCGACCGGACGCCGCGCGGCCTCCAGTTCGCGAACCAGCGGAAGGACTTTCGCGCCGAAGTACTCGACTTCCTCCTGGAAGTGCAGGAAGCCGCCCAGGATCAGGTCGACACCGAGCTCGCGGTAGGCGACGATCCGCTCGGCCACCTGCTCCGGCGTGCCGATCAGCTTCGTACGGAAGCCGTCGTTGTACTGCACGAGGTCCTCGAACGAGGAGTCGGCCCACATGCCCTTGCCATCCTTGGTGGACGCGCCCGCCTGCTGCACCGCGTCCCGGAACCCTTGCACCGCAGGCTTGTTCGCCTTCTCGATGATCTCGCGCAGCGTGTCCTGCGCCTCTTTCTCGGTGTCGCGGGCAATGATGAAACCGTTGAGGCCGAACTTCACTTCCCGATCGTTGGCCCGCGCGATGCCACGCAGGTCGTCGAGCTGCTCGGTGACGCCGTCGAAGTCCTTGCCGTTGGAGAAGTACCAGTCGGCGTAGCGGCCACCGTTGCGGCGAGCCGCGGTCGAGTTACCGCCCTGGAACAGTTCGGGATTCGGGCGCTCGGGGGTGTTGAGCGGCTTGGGCTTCAGCGTGAAGTCGCGGATCCGGTAGAAGTCGCCGCCGTAGTTCACGTTGTCCTCGGTCCAGATCTTGCGGATCACCTCGAGGAACTCGGCGCTGCGCCGGTACCTTTCGTCATGCTCGAGCCAGGGCTCCCCGAGCGCGGTGAATTCGCCGGCGAACCAACCGGACACGACGTTGATGGCGAAGCGGCCGTTGGAGAGATGGTCGGCAGTGGCGCCGAACTTCGCCAGCACCGCCGGATGCCAGAGGCCGGGGTGGATGGCCGCGATGACCTTCAGGCGCTCGGTCGCGCCGAGCAGCGCCAGGCTGAACGAGGTCGACTCGTGCTGGAACTCCGCGCCGTAGGAGGCGGTGTAGCGCACCTGCGACAGCGCGTAGTCGAAACCATTGTTCTCGGCGGTCTGGGCCAGCTTCTTGTTGTACTCGAAGTCCCAGCCGGTGCGCTGTTCGATGTCGCTGGTGACCAGTCCCCCGCTGACATTGGGCACCCAGTAGGCGAATTTGATCTGTTCGGCGATCTGCTCCGTGGTCATAGCTGCTCCAGGGGGTCGGGGGGTAGCCGTCGAGCTCCTCCCACTCCAGCATCGCGACCCGACCGGCACGAGGGTTTGAATCTGTGCGATCGGATCGCGGTGCTGGTGTGCGGGGTCTCAGGCGTTGGTGAGGGCTTCGGCGAAGGTGGACCTGGCGAACTTCCCGGCCGGTGCGAAGCGCCCGAGCAGGGCCGTCGCGTCTTCGCCGGTGACGCGGGTGATGAAGGCGTTGGCCGCGTCGAGCGAGTCGACCTCGAGGAACGGCTGCGGGTGATGCAGCAGGCCGACGAGCGCGGCGGCGAACTTCGGGTGGACGGCGGCCGCCGCGAACAGCTGGTTGCCGATCTCGGCGAGCTCCGGGTCGCTCAGGAACAGCCGGGTGACCTTGTTGGCGGCGTCGCCGCGCACGGCGAGGAACGTCGCGTACTGCTCGGCGATCCAGGCTTCGTCGAACGGGCCGTCGTGCACCGCGGCGGCCGCGACCAGCCGCTGCGCCTGGATCAGCCCGCTCTGCGCGCCCTGGCCCGCGATCGGGTCGTACGCGGCCGAGCTGTCACCGAGCGAGGCCACCACGTGGCCGCCCGCGGTGTGCCCGACGCCGGCCCGGACCACCGGCCGCACCGCGCCTTTCAGCCAGGAATGCGGGTCCTCGGCGATCACCTGGGTGGCCAGCACCTCGGGCAGATCCCAATCGATGAAGTCGCGGTACAGATCCTGCACGATCCGGTGCGCGGCCTCGGCGGAATCCGCTGCGGCGAAACGGGTTTCCCACTCGCTGCCCGGCCTGGCCCAGCCGAGGAACGCCCAGCTCGGACCCGCGTCCTTGTGCAGGTAGGGGCCCCACCAGGCCTCGCCCTGCTCGGCCAGGATGGAGAAGCCGCTGTGTGCGCCGCCTGCCGGGCTGCGGTGCGCGAAAACATCCTTGCCGTAGCCGATTCCGGTCACGGTGACCGTCAGTAGCGAGCGCTGCGGGGCGTCGTAAGGGGTTCGGGCCTGGTCGATCGGGAACAGGTCGGACAGTCCGCCACGGCCGGTGGCGACCAGGGTCAGAGCGTTGGCCGCGGCGATCGTGTCGAGGGTTTCGGGTGTCACCTGCTCGACGACGAAACGGCCGCCGCGTTCCTGGAAGGCGGTGAGTCGTTCGTCGGCCTTCAAGCGGGTATCGACCGCGATGCCGACGTAACCGTCGAAATTGCCGTCGAATTGGATCAGTTCGGCGCCGCCCCCGGCGATTCGAACACTGAGCCCGGTGTGCCGCGGCGCTCGGCCGGTGTAGGTGTCCAGCCCGAGCGCGGATTCGGCCTGCTGGGTCACTCCGAATTCGAGCGCGGTGCCGGTGGCGGGGACATCGTCGCGCAGGCTTCGCTGATCGCGGTCGCTGTAGAGGGTGACGTCGAACCCGGCGTCGAGCAAGCCCAGTGCCGCAGTGACGCCGGTTTGGCCGGCACCGATTACCGCGGCCGAACGGGTGGAACGGGGAACGGAATTCTGCGTTGTCATGTTCGGATCATCCGGGGTGTGACGCGCCCCTCGTGAGTGTTGCGATCAGCGAGAATCAATGAGCAGACAGGAGTTTTGCCTGGCGTACCATTCGGGCCATGTCGTTCACCGTTGCCGACCTGACCGGAGACCGCACCGAGCAGTACCGCCAGCTCGCCGCGCAGGCCGAAGCGCTGGTGGCGGGCGAGCAGGACCGTGTCGCCAACGCCGCCAATCTCGCGTCGCTGGTATTCCACGCGCTGCCCGAACTTAATTGGGTCGGGTTCTACTTCTACGACGGACACGAACTGGTGGTCGGCCCATTCCAGGGCAAACCCGCGTGCGTGCGCATCCCCATCGGAAAAGGCGTCTGCGGTACCGCGGCACGGTCCAGGGAAACGCAACTCGTGCCGGATGTGCACGCGTTCCCCGGCCATATCGCCTGCGACGCCGAGACACGTTCGGAAGTCGTTATTCCATTGGTGCACAACGGCGAACTCATCGGAGTGTTCGACCTCGACAGTCCGAAGCCGGAGCGGTTCGATGAAATCGACCAGCGCGGGCTGGAGTCCGTTGCGCAGGCGTTCATCGATTCCCTCTAGGTGCTCGCCCGGCGAACACCTTTGTGTTCGCCGGGCTCGAACATTTACGAACTCGGTGCGGCGACAGCCACCCCCGGGCGTGCGACCTCGTCGGGTAGCACGGTGGAGCCCGGTGCGCCCACCCGGTAACGGGCCCCGCGATGCTCGTCCGGCAGCCGGTCGCCCGCTTCGAACAACGCGTTGCGCAGGGTTCCCGGGACGTACTCGGTGGTGTACGCGCCACGTTCGGTCAGCACCGGAACAACGTGGCGGACAATATCTTCGAAGGATCCCGGCGTAATGGCGTAGGCGAGATTGAAACCGTCGAGATCGGTGTCCTCGACCCACTCCTGGAGACGGTCCGCGACCGTGGCGCCGGAACCGACGAACACCGGCCCCATGCCGCCGATCCCAGCCCACCGTCCGATATCGCGCACCGTCCACTCGCGACCGTCGTCGTCGAACTCCTGGAAGGCAGCGACGGCGGATTGGATGGCGTTGCTCTGCACTTGGCCGATGGGATCGTCCAGGTCATAACCGGACAGGTCGATGCCCATCCAGCCGGACATGAAGACGAGGCCACCCTCGATGCTGGCGTAGGACAGGTATTCCTCGTGTTTGCGCTGTGCCGCCTCGTCGGTGGCGTCGGTGATGATGGTCGCCAGCGCGTAGATCCTGGCCGAGTACGGGTCGCGGCCCGCCTCCCGCAGCGCCGCGCGGATTCGGGAAACCGTCTGCGCGAGTAGTCGTTTCGACGGTGCGGCGATGAAGATGGCCTCGGCGTTCTCCGCGGCGAACCGTACGCCGCGCGTCGAAGCACCCGCCTGGTAGATCACCGGCGTGCGCTGCGGTGAGGGCTCCGAGAGATGGATGCCCGGCACGGTGAAGTGCTTGCCCTGATGGCCGATGTGGTGCACCTTCGCCGGATCGACGTAGACGCCCTGCGCGGCGTCGCGAACCACCGCGTCGTCCTCCCACGAGCCTTCCCACAGCTTGTACAGCACCTCCAGGTATTCGTCGGCCTGGTTGTAGCGCTCGTCGTGGTCGAGCTGGTCGTCGGCGCCGAAATTCCTTGCCGCCGAGGGCAAGTAGCCGGTGACCACGTTCCAGCCGATGCGTCCGTTGGTCAGGTGGTCGAGGGTGGAGAGCCTGCGGGCGAAGGGGAAGGGATGCTCGAAACCGGTGCCGGTGGTGATGCCGAACCCGAGGTGCTCGGTGACCGCGGCCATGGCGGAGACCAGCAGCAGTGGGTCGGCCACCGGGATCTGCGCGCCCTGCCGCAGCGCCGCGATGTCGTTGCCGCCGTACACGTCGTAGGTGCCGAGTACGTCGGCGATGAAGATGCCGTCGAACCGCCCCTGCTCCAGCAGCTTCGCCAGATCGGTCCAGTAGCTCAGTTCCTTGTACCGATGCGACTGGTCGTCCGGATGCCGCCACAGGCCGGGCGATTGGTGGGCGACGCAGTTCATGTCGAAGGCGTTGAAGCGAATTCGGCGGGTCACTGCGCCGCTCCCGTCGCGGGCTTGTGTTCGCCCGCGCTCCAGGCGAACGGCAGGTCGGTGCCGTTCAGCAGGTAATCGCCTATTGCCCTCGCCTTTTGGATCGCCGGGTTGTGCACCGAGATGGTGCGGGCGTTGCGCCAGTGCCGGTCCAGCCGCTGCCGTTCCGAGACCACCGAGGCACCGCCGACTTCGAAGAGCAACGTGGTGGCGGGCAATACCAGATCGATCACCGCGAGCTGGGCCTGCGCGGCGGCGAGTTCGGCTGCCACCAAGGACTTCTCGTCCTGCGCGCCGCTGGCCAGCACCTCGTCGAGGACGTCGGCTACGGCGAGCACGCTTGCCTTGGCGGCGAACGCGGCGGCCGACAGGCGTCCGATCACCTGCTGCACCAAGGGATCCTGGCGCGGAATGCCCGCGGCCGAGTGCGAGTAGCTTCGGGTGCGGCCCGCCACCCACTCCCTGGCATCCAGCTCGGCGCGCTGTGCGATACCGGCGAGCACCGCCAGCTGGACCAGTTGCAGATAGGAGGTCGCGTAGGTCGGGCCGGGAGCGCCGTAGCCGGGGCCGAGGATGCGGTCGTCGGCCACCACGACATCGGTGAACTCCGTTGTGCCGCTGGCGGTCAGCCGCTGCCCGAAGCCGTCCCAGTCGTCGTGCTGCCGCACGCCATCGGCGTTCGCGTCAACGAGCACACCCACCCGCTCGCCGTCGCGATCCGCCGCGACCAGGATGTAGTCCGCGTACAGGGAGCCGGTGCTGTAGTACTTCACGCCGTTGAGCAGCCAGCGGTCGCCATCCCTGGTCAGCCGGGTGCGGTAGCGGTCGACCGCGCCGACCCCCGGCTCGGTGATTGCATTGCCGACCAGCGTGCTCGTCGCCGTCCGCAGCCACTGCTCGCGGGCGGGTCCCGGCTCGGCGAGCAGGTGATCCTCGACGAACGAGAAGTGCACGCGCAGCGCCTGCGGCAGGTTCGATTCGGCCGCCGCCAGCTCGATCAGCAGCCGGAACAGCTGCCGCACGCTGACGCCGTACCCGCCGAACTCGACCGGCACCCGCAATGCCCCGAACTTCGCCTCGCGCAGCCAGCCGACCTCCTCGAACGGCAGCCGACGATCGATCTCCCGCGCCACCGCGCCCTGCGCTATGCGCTCGAAGATCGGTCCGAAGACCGCATCCAGTTCGGAATCTGTGGCGGATTTGGCCTCGATGGATGTCATCACCCCACGATGGCGCAGCAAGGGGGCCGGCTCACGGGTTGCGCGCACCGCGATCCGAAATGGTGGGCGGCGGTAGTTGTCGGTGCGGCTCGCTACAGTCGCCACGTGGCTGGATCGCAATACTCGTTCACGGCAGAGGTATGGGAACACGCAGGCCAGGGGTCCTGGCATTTCATTTCGCTGCCCGCGGAGGTCGCCGACGAGATCGAGGAGCGGTACGCCCACCGGGCAGGCGGGTTCGGCTCGGTCCGCGTGCACGTCACCATCGGCGCCAGCCGCTGGTCGACCTCGCTGTTCCCGGACAAGTCTCGCGCCACCTACATACTGCCGGTGAAGAAGGCGGTCCGCAGCGCCGAGGATCTCGGCGCCGGCTCGCGGGCTCGGATCGAATTGGTCGTCGCGATCTGAGGTGGTTCAGCGCGGGGCGGACATGCACTCGGACGCGATCCGGGTCCGCGCGGTGCGGGCCTTTTCGGCGTCCTCCTTGTTCATGCCCAGAGTTTCCTGATCGGCCGCCTTCGTGTCGTACTCGTCGCTGATCAGAACGCGCAGGCCGTCCTGCGAGATGCCCTGTTCGACAAAGAGTTTCGCGGCACAGTCGGCGAGCTGCTGACTCTTGAGGCCCTTGGCCTGCAGGGACTTGGCGAGGTCCGCCTGCGTCACCGTCGGCGCTGCCGCCGCCTTGTCGTTGCCGCATGCCGCGAGCACCGGCAGCGCGATGAGCGCCGCGGCGATCAGGGAGATCCGCACCTGAATCCCAATCTGTCGAAATGGCCACCGTCGTGGAATGGACGCCGTGGGGACGTCGGCCCCGATGGTACCGATCGGGTCAGAACCCTACGTGCACAACGCGTTGCGGGACCATGTCCAAGCCCTCAGAGATCCATCGCCGCCCGCAGCGCGGTATCCAGGCGTTCCAGCGTCTCGGATTCCATCTCGTCGACGCGTTCGGCGAGCCAGCCGCGGAAGATGCGGCCGATGTTCCCGGCGTGCACCCAGCCGTACTGCTGCACCGGTACCGCCAGGATGTCCTGGGGATCGTCCTGGACCACCTCGGCGGCGATCAGCCACGGCCTCGGCGACTCGTTGATGCCGTCACTGCTGATGAGCACGACCGTGCGACGACGCGGCGAACCATGCGGGTTGTAGATCCACAGTTCACCCCGCCGCACGCATCGCCTCCTCGGCGGCGGCCATTTCGGCCGCGTCCGCGGCGGCCTGAGCCGTCACATCCGGTACCGGACCGCACCCGGTGCGCACGGCCTCACGCCGCGCGGCCTTGGAAATCCACGCCGAGGGCGACATGCCCGCGCGGGCCGCGGCCTGCTCGGCGAAGGACCAGGCGGCCTCATCCAGCGAAAGGGTGACCTTACGCGTTGCCATACCAATTATCGTACCGACTTTTCGCGCCACTGCCAGCGGAAATTGTCCGGTTCCAGGCAGCGGACCGGCAACTGATGGCTAGTGACTGCTGTTACTGTGGGCGCCTGAATACGCGGAGAGGCGGAAGAGCATGACGATGTTGAATCATCATCGGACCGGCTCGGGTGAGCCACTCGTTCTGGTGCACGGCATCGGCAGCCGGTGGCAGGTATGGGAGCCGATCATCGATGCGCTCGCCGAGTCGTTCGACGTGATCGCCGTCGATCTGCCCGGGTTCGCCGGTTCGGCGCCGCTCGCCACCACCACCGTGGACACCCTCACCGACGCACTCGCCGAATTCCTTGCCGCACAGGGCATCGAGCGGCCGCACCTGGCAGGCAATTCGATGGGCGGGTTGATCACGCTGAATCTCGGCGCCCGCGGGCTCGCCCGCTCCGTCACCGCCTTTTCACCGATCGCGTTCTGGGACAACGCCGGTCGCGTCTGGTGCCAGCAGTCGCTGGGCAAGTCGCGCATGCTCGCGGGCAGGTTGAAGCCCGCGCTGCCGACGATCCTCGGCACCGCCGCAGGGCGCACCGCCTTCCTGAGTTTGGTCTTCGGCAAGCCATGGGCCGTCGACGCGCAAGTGGCCGTCGATACCGCGAACGGGGCAGCCGACGCACCGGGTTTCGAACCGGCGCTCGCTTCGTTCACCGACGCGAAGCTGATCGAAACCGGCTGTCTCGCAGACATTCCCGTTACCATCGCCTGGGGCAATCGCGACATCCTGCTGACCTACCGAACCCAGAGCCGCCGCGCCCGCGCGCTGCTGCCGCAGGCCGAGCACGTCACGTTGCACGGCAGTGGGCACACACCGTTCTACGACGATCCCACCGCGTGCGCGCGAGCGGTGCTCGACACCATCGCCAGGAAGTAACCGCTACTCCGCGCTCCGCCGCGGCTCGGTCAGCGTGTCGGGATGTGCCTTGCCGAGCAGGATGCGTACCGCATTCCGCCAGCGGTGCTGGATGATTCGGTTCCGATCCACCTCGCCGGTCAGCAGCACGCGCAAGGCGAGACCGGTCATGATCTCGATGGTGAACTCGGTGATCGTAGGCACCCGAGGGTCATCCGGGAACTCCGCGCGGAAGACGTCGCGAATGCTGGTGTGCATCAACTCGAACAGCCGATGCTCCAGGGGCAGGAAGGCGGCGAGCAGCTCGGGGTCGGTGCGCGCACCCACCCACATTTCCAGCGCGGCCCAGAACGACGGCCCGCTGAGCATTCGCATGGTCAGCTCGACGGCCGTCTCCAACCGATCGGCCGTCGCCGGAATATCCTCGAATTCCTTTGTCAGCTGGTCGAATCGGCGGGCGGCGAGATGCTCGACCGCACCGGCGAGCAGATCGGCCTTGGTCGGAAAATGATGCTGCAGCGTGCCGCGCGGCACGCCGGCCCGCTTCTGCACCTCCAGCGTGGTGGTGCCCGCGTAACCGACCTCGATCAGGCTCTCCACCGCCGCGTCCAGGAGCCGCGTGCGCATGCGCGCGCGGCGCTGCGCCTGCGTCTCCCGGACGCGTTCTCCCGAGGTGGTCAGCGTCCCTGCCATTGCGGTTCGCGCTTCTGCGCGAAGGCGAGCGCGCCCTCGGCGGCGTCCTTGGAAAACAGTGCGGGCAAGGCGATCTCGCCCTGCTTGGCGAACGCGTCGGCCATCGGCCAGTCCGGCGACTCGTCGATGATCCGCTTGCTCGCGGCGACGGCGAGCGGTGCGGCGGTGGCGATTTCGGCGGCCAGCTCGAGCGCGACGGCCAATGCGGCGCCGGGCTCGGCGATCCGATTGACCAGACCCAGCTGATACAGCCGTTCGGCGCCGATCCGCCCGCCGGTCAGCGCGAGCTCGGCGGCCATGCTGCGCGGCAGCCGCTGGGTCAGGCGCAGCACGCCACCACCCGCGGCGACCAAGCCGCGCTTGACTTCCGGGATGCCGAACTGTGCGTTACTGGCGGCGACGATGAGGTCACCGGAGAGCGCCAACTCGAAACCGCCGGCCAGCGCGAAGCCCTCGACGGCCGAGATCATCGGCTTCACCGGAGGTTTCGCGGCGATGCCCAGCGGGCCACGCCGCTGCGTCATCGGCATCTCGCCCTTCGACGCGGCGACGAGATCCATTCCCGCACTGAAGGTGCCACCCGCGCCGGTGAGCACGAGCACCCGGGCCGCATCGTCGGCCTCGAACTCGTCGACGGCGTTCTCGATGGCCTGCGCGGTCGCCAGGTTGATCGCGTTGCGGGCCTCGGGACGGTTGACGGTCAGCACGGTGATGGCGTCGCGCCGTTCGACCAGGATCAGGTCGGATCCACCCGCGTCCCGCGTCGAGTCGCCCTGCGATGCTGCGGTCATTTGACGGTCCTCTCGATGAGCGTCAGCTTGTCTGTTGCGGTGATGTCGGCGGCAACGCCGAGCGGGTCGCCCTCGTCGAACGCGGCGACGGTCTCGGCGTCGGACGCCCGGATCAGTATGCGGGCGCCGGTCGGCGTCACAGCGCTGACCACGACCGCCTCGGGCTCGTCGGCGTGCTCCGGCGCGGGGCCTTTGCGGTAGGCGACGGTGTACGACTCGACGGTCGCGGGCCCGGTGTAGCCGGGCGCGGCCTCCCGTCTGGCGGCAGGCACCTGCGCCTCGATCGAACGGAACAGCCGCGCAGGCGGTTCCGCCGAGTAGACGCCGACACCGTGCTTGGTGATGTACCAACCGAGCGCGGTCGCCAGGCCGTACGCACTCGGGTCCTCGCGCAACAGGCCGACCAGAGTCGCGATCGAATGAGTGGCGTAATTGTTGCCGGGCCCGCCCCCGAAGGTGAGCCCGCCGGTGACCGACAGCGGCCGCTCCGGATCGTCGATCGGCAGCCCGAGCGCCTCGGCGGCGACCTGGACCGCGACCGGGAAGCACGAGTACAGGTCGATGTGCGCGACGTCATCGATGCCGATGCCCGCGGCGCCCAGGGCGGCCTGTCCGGCGGCTGCGATGGCGGGTGAGGCGGCCAGGTCCGCGCGTTCGGAGACGAACCATTCGTCGGTGGCGGTGGCGCCGCCGTGCGGGAACACCCACCGGTCCCGCGGCACCCCGGCCGCGGTCGCGGCGGCCGCGCTGCACACGATCAGCCCCGCACCTTGATTCACCGAAAGGTTCGCGATGAGCAGCTTCGGATACGGCGTAGACACCATGCGATTCGCGGGCGTCGGCGTCACCAGATCGGCGGCCGTCTGCGGCGTGGGCTGCCAGGCATAGGGATTGCGCGCGGCGACCTCGGACAAGCGCGACCAGAGGCCGCCGATGCGCGCGCGATGCTCGTCCTCGCTCAGGCCGAGCCGACCGCGCAGCGCGGTTTCCATCAGGGCGTAAAAGTACACCGGCCCCCACAGCCCAGCCGCGGTCTCCATATCGGAGTTGGGCGCGCGATCCGAGCCGATGAGTTCGGTCGGCTGCACGTCGTCGGACTGTTCCGGCCAATCCAGCGGGGCACCCGTGCGAGTGGCGGCATTCCAGGCGGCCACCGCCTCGGCGCCGGTGATCAGCGCGATATCGGACTGCCCGTCGGCGATCGCCTGGGCGACCGTGTTGAGCAGCCGCTGCGGTGCGTCGCCGCCGAAACGCACGGACTGCACCGTCCGCTTCGGCGATGCGCCGAGTTCCGTGGCGACCAGTGCGCCCAGATCCGCGTACGGCCTGCTGACCGGGGCCGCCGCCGCGATCAGATCGGCGGACCGGAGCAGCCGATCGCCGGTGCCGCTGTCGGTGCCCGCGCGGCGCAGCGATTCGGCGGCGAGCTCGACCGGGCCCGGCAGGCCCGGCTCGCCGCTCCGGTGCACGACCTGTCCGGCACCGACCAGCACCGGCGTCCGGGGATCCATTCCCGCTGGCAGCATTGTTCCTCCGATGGTCTTGCGGGGCGTCGAGCGTGCCGCGATCGGGCACAATCGACGCGGATACCGTCAGCATTGACGGTAACTTGCGTTCGATTAGAGCAGAGACCGAACGGCCGGGCAATGGCCCCTACCATTGAACTGACTCGCGGGTAAGATCCGGGAATGGGCACCAACATCGCGCTGCGCTTCGACGGCGACCGCGCCTACGTCACCCTCGACCGGCCGGACAAGCACAACGGCCTCACCATCGACATGCTCCGGGACCTGATCGACACCGCGCACACCATCGCGGACCGGGCCGACGTGCGCGCCGTCATCCTGTCCGGCAACGGCCCGAGCTTCAGCAGCGGCCTGGACATCGCCAAAGCCACCGGTGACCCGCTGTCCATCGTGCGCAGTTTCGTCCCACTGCCGTGGCGCGGCACCAACACCTTCCAAGAGGCCTGCTGGGCGTGGCGGCGGTTGCGGGTGCCGGTGATCGCCGCGGTGCACGGCCGCTGCTACGGCGGCGGACTGCAGCTCGCGCTGGCCGCCGACTTCCGCTTCGCCACCCCCGACTCGGAGTTCTCCGTGATGGAGGTCAAGCACGGTCTGGTGCCCGACATGACCGGCGCGGCCACCCTGTCCCGGCTGATCGGCGTCGACAAGGCGCTGCTGCTCGCCATGACCGCGGACACGGTCGACGCCGCCTACGCCGAGCGCATCGGCCTGGTCACCGAGGTCACCGCGGACCCGGTCGCCGCCGCGGAGAAACTCGCCGACCGCATCGCGACCCGCTCGCCGCACGCCGTCGCTGGCGCCAAGCGGCTGTTCGACAAGGCCTGGGAGGCCTCGACACGCCGCACGTTCGCGCTGGAACGCGCGACGCAGCTGCCGTTGATCATTCGGCTGGCCACGACGGGGAGCAAATCCAAGAAAAAGTAATGCTCAGAGCTCTTTTTTGAGCTACGCGCCATAATTTCGACAACTGCGCTGCTAGCATTTCCCAAGGATTTGCCAGCCAGTCGAATTGTGGTGCGTTACACACCGCGAGGGGTCTGTGTATCGCGGGAAGTCTGTGTGTCGCATCGCGCTCGGCGTGATACGGAGGGCTCACAGACCTTGACCAGAACGGCATCCATCTTGCTATCGGCGCTGGCGGGTGCTTCGGCCTTGCTTATCAGTGCTGCCACCCCGGCCACCGCCAACCCGAACACCATCAACCCCATTCCGGTACTCAATGGCAGCACCGGCCTGCCCCACCTGCATGGCCGAACCAAAGCCGTGTTCCAGATGACCGGCATGGCCAGCCCGAACAACACCCAGGCCTACAACGTGCTCGGCACCGACCTCGGCATCATGTGGGACAACGGCAACGGCGAGTTGCTGACAGCGTTCGGCGACACCGCCGGCCTCGGATTTCCGAATCTGCTGGCGGGCAGTATGTGGTCGTGGCGCTCCAATATTCTGATGCGCAGCCACACCCAGCACCCGGCGGGCGGGATTTACTTCGACAGTGTCGTCCGCGATGTATTCGGACAGGCGCGCGATCTGATCCCCAGCCCGAAGATCCCGTTCCTGGAGATCAGCCGCATCCCGACCGCGGGCATCTCGGTGGGCGGGGTGCAATTCATGAGCCTCATGTCCGTGCGGAGCTGGGACGATGTCGGTCAATGGAGCACCAATTTCTCCGGGCTCGCCGCATCCGGCGACAACGGCGAAACCTGGGGTGAATTGCCCGCCACCCGGCGCCCGGACGAGGGCGGCAACAGCAACTTCCAGATGAACGCCTTCCTCAAGGACGGCGGCTTCGTCTACGAGTACGGCACCCCGTCCGGTCGCAACCAGGCCGCGTTCGTGGCCCGGGTGCCGGAGGCCGAGATCACCGATCTCGGTGCGTACGAATACTGGGACGGCGAAGGGTGGCGACGCGGCGACGTCAATGCCGCGGCACCGATCATGTGGGGCGTCGGCGAACTGTCGGTGATGTACAACGCGTATCTGGGCCAGTACATCTCGCTCACCACCGACCCGTTCAACTCGGTGGTGATGCGGCGCGCGCCCGCACCGACCGGTCCGTGGAGTGAGCCCGAGGTGTTGATCGACACCAGGGAGCTGCCGAGCGCGTACGCGCCGTCGATCTTCCCGTACCAGACCGGACGTGATCTGTACTACCTCACCACCGTGCACAGTCAGTACAACGTGCTGCTCATGCGCACAACGCTGTAAGGGTTTCCCGCACCCGGTTCCGCGCGATCCGGCACGACCTTGACCTCAACAAGACTTCACGTATGAGGCTCGGTGGTGTCGGATCGTCGTCTGCAGGAGGAACCATGGAAACCGTCGCACCCGTGCGGGAATGGCTCAGCGTCACCGCACATCCGGTCATCGATACCGATCCCGGCTACACCGGTCCGGACCTCGATCCGCTGATCGATCGGCTCGGTTCGGCGACCGTGGTCGGGCTGGGTGAGTCGACGCGATTCTCCCGGCAGATCTACGGGGTGCAGGAGCGCGTGTTCCGGGCGCTGGTCGAGCGACACGGCTTCCGCGGCTTGGCCATTCAGGACAGCGCGCGGTCCGGCGAGCGGTGGGATCAGTATGTGCGCACCGGTGCAGGCGATCCCGAAACGGTGCTGACCGGCTCGTGGCGGCCGTGGCGGACGACGGAAACCATTGCGGCACTGGAGTGGATCCGCGCGTTCAACCAGGACCATCCCGACGATCCGGTGCGGATATTCGGCGTGCAGCCGCCGAGTGCGGAGCCCGCGGACTACGACGTCGTGCTCGAGCACGTGCGCCGCGTCGCACCGGATCGACTGGCCGACATCGAGGTTCACCTCACGCCGATCCGTACCGCGCATCAGGTGGACGAACACGTTCAGCGCCATCAGGGCACTCACCCGGGTCGCCCGTTCGCCGAGCACGCGCGAGAGGCGGTTGCGCTGCTCGAAACCTTGTCGGCCACACCGGAATCCGTTCGCGCGCACGCACGGTTGATACTCGACTTCCATGAGAACAGCGTCGCCGGGCAGGGTGGATTCGCCGGCGACGAGCGGCTTGCGGGCGAGCGGGTCATCGATTGGCAGCGCCGCAGCGGAGCGAAGATCGTCTACTGGGACGGCATCGCGCACACCACGAATCTCGGGATACGAATGGGGACAGCGGAATTCCGGGGTGTCGGCACTTATCTGCACAACGAGTTCGGCCGCGATTACGTCTCGGTGGCTCTCGGCTTCCACCACGGCGACCTCGGCATGGCTACAGCGCCCGAACCGCGGCCCGATCTGCTGGACGCGACGCTCGGCTCGGTCGATCTGCCCGCCTACTTCGTCGACCTCCGCGACGACGCGCCGGAGGCGGTTCGCGAGTGGTTCCGCGGCCCGGCGAAGGTCCGCGTCATCAGCGGCATCTACGACCCGGCCCAGGACGACACCGCCAACCTCAGCCTCGACTCGTTGTCCGACGCCTTCGACGTGCTGGTGCACGTCCGGGAAACCTCGCCGGTGCACTGGCTGCCGATCGAGGATCAATAGACTCGCGGGCATGGATGCGACCGATTGGGACGAGCGCTACGCGCACACTGAATTGGTCTGGGGCGCACCGCCGAACAACACCGTGGTGGAGCACGTCTTCGGGCTGGAGCGGCGGACACCGCTGCAGTCCGACCATCCCGACGGTGACCCGCCGGAGCTCCCGCGCGCCCTCGACCTGGCCTGCGGCGAAGGTCGCAACGCCCTCTGGCTGGCCACACACGGCTGGCAGGTGCACGCCGTCGACTATTCACAGGTCGGCGTGGACAAGGGCCGGACCATCGCCACCCGGCTGTCCCGCTCGGTGCGCAGCCGGATCACCTGGCAGTGCGCCGACGTCACCGATTTCGCCGCCGCCGAGCTCACCGGTCCGTTCGAGCTGGTCCTCATGGTCTTTCTGCACCTACCCGCCGAGCAACGGCGCAAGGTGGTCCGTCAGGCCGCGGACCTGCTGGTTCCCGAGGGCACCTTGCTCGTCCTCGGCCATGACTCCACCAACCTCACCGAGGGTTACGGCGGCCCGCAGGACCCGTCCGTCCTCTTCACCCCGGACGACATCGTCGCCGACCTGGGCGAGGCCATCGCGGACGACCGAATCAAGGTCCGGCTGGCCGAACGCGTCTTCCGCCCCACCGAGGGGCGCGATGCCATCGATGCGCTGGTCATCGCCACCCGGCCGGCGGCTGGCGACGGCGAGGTCGAACCGGTCTCCTGACTACCCCCTCCAGCGCTGCAACCAGGGCGTGACCGTGTCGGCGATGACGTCGAAGCCCGTGCGGAACGAGTGCGGCTGACCTGGAATCACCCGCACCTCCGCCGCATCGGCAGCGTCCGGAATGCCGAACGGATCGCTCCCGCCGTTGATGACGACCACCTCGATATCACCCGCTTCGAGCAGCTCCGCGCGCCGCGACTTCTCCGGCTTCCCCGGCGGATGCAGCGGAAAAGACAGCGCGATCACGCCGCGCGCCTCGGCCGCGATCGCCGTGCGACAAGCGACCCGGGCACCGTTGCTCCGTCCACCCTGGATCAACGGAACCTTCTTCACCCGGGCTCGCAGCGCCGCCACGATCTCCAGCCAGGCCTCGTCCTGCTTCACCGCCGACCCGGGCGCCCGCCGGCCCGCGAGCCGATAAGGCTGCACAACCCTGGCTACCGCGCCACCCAGCGCCACCGCCGCGTCGCGCACGGTCAGGATGTCCTTCGCGTCGACCCCGCCGCCCGAACCGTGCGTGAGCACCAGGAGAAACGCGGGCTTGCGTGGCTGGTCAAGCTCGATTTCGGCCGGTCCGGCACTCGTCTCGATGCGCACACCTCACGGTAACCGGGTCGGCGCGTCAACTCGCGACGCCCCGCGTGACGCTGTTTTTCGCGTCACATTCCCGCTCGAGCCTTTGCCAGCCCATTACCGGTCGGTAATATGGAGCGTAAGTTACCCGCGAGTAGCATGCGGAACACCGGCTACCGGTAGAGCGAAACACGGGCGGGAACGGTCAACCAACCGACCGCACCAACTCAACGGAGAGTGAGTACTGACATGGGTCACTACAAGAGCAACGTCCGCGACCTGGAGTTCAACCTCTTCGAGGTCCTGGGACTCGGCTCGATCCTCGACAGCGGCGCCTACGGCGACCTCGACACGGACACCGTCAAGGAGATGCTCAACGAGGTGCGTCGCCTGGCCGAGGGCCCGCTCGCGGAGTCCTTCGCCGACGCCGACCGCAACCCGCCGGTCTTCGACCCGCAGACGCACACCGTCGCGATCCCCGAATCGTTCAAGAAGTCCTTCCGCGCGCTGCAGGAAGGCGGCTGGGAGAAGCTCGGTATCCCCGAGGAGCTCGGCGGACTCGGCGTCCCGCGCACCGTGCACTGGGCCATCAGCGAGCTGATCCTCGGCGCACAGCCCGCCGCGTACATGTACGCCGCAGGTCCCGGCTTCAACACCATCTTCCACAACAACGGCACCGACGAGCAGAAGAAGTGGGCCAAGATCGCGATCGACCGCGACTGGGGCGCCACCATGGTGCTCACCGAGCCCGACGCGGGCTCCGACGTCGGCGCCGGTCGCACCAAGGCGATCAAGCAGGAAGACGGCACCTGGCACATCGAGGGTGTGAAGCGCTTCATCACCTCCGCCGACGCCGACGACATGTTCGAGAACACCGTCCACCTGGTGCTGGCCCGCCCCGAGGGCGCAGGCCCCGGCACCAAGGGTCTGTCGCTGTTCTTCGTGCCGAAGTTCCACTTCGACCACGAGACCGGTGAACTCGGCGACCGCAACGGCGTCTTCGTCACCGGCGTCGAGCACAAGATGGGCTTGAAGGTCTCCGCCACCTGCGAGGTCACCTTCGGTGGCAACGGCATTCCGGCCAAGGGCTGGCTCGTCGGCGAGGTGCACAACGGCATCGCGCAGATGTTCGACGTCATCGAGAACGCCCGGATGATGGTGGGCACCAAGGCCATCGCCACCCTGTCGACCGGTTACCTCAACGCCCTCGACTACGCCAAGGAGCGCGTCCAGGGTGCCGACCTGACCAAGATGACCGACAAGGCCGCGCCCCGCGTGACCATCACCCATCACCCCGACGTCCGGCGCTCGCTGGCCAGCCAGAAGGCCTACGCCGAGGGCCTGCGCGCGATCTACCTCTACACCGCCGCGCACCAGGATCCCGATGTCGCCCAGCAGGTTTCCGGTGCCGACGCCGATCTCGCGGACCGGGTCAACGACCTGCTGCTGCCGATCGTCAAGGGTGTCGGTTCCGAGCGGGCCTACCAGTACCTGACCGAATCGCTGCAGACCCTGGGCGGCTCCGGCTTCCTGCAGGACTACCCGATCGAGCAGTACATCCGCGACGCGAAGATCGACTCGCTCTACGAGGGCACCACCGCGATCCAGGCGCAGGACTTCTTCTTCCGCAAGATCGCGCGGGACCGCGGCGTCGCACTGGCGCACGTGGCAGGCCAGGTGCAGAAGTTCATCGAGTCGGAGGCGGGCAACGGCCGCCTCAAGGGTGAGCGCAAGCTGCTCGCCACCGCGCTCGAGGACGTGCAGGCCATGGCCGCCACGCTCACCGGGCACCTGATGGGCGCCCAGGAGAACCCGTCCGAGCTGTACAAGGTCGGCCTCGGTTCGGTGCGCTTCCTGCTCGCCGTCGGCGACCTGCTCATCGGCTGGCAGCTGCTGCGTCAGGCCGAGATCGCCATCAAGGCGCTCGACAACGGCGCCACCGGTGCCGACGAGTCGTTCTACCAGGGCAAGGTCGCGGTCGCGCAGTTCTTCGCGCGCAACATGCTGCCGGAGCTGACCGCGGTCCGCACCATCCTGTCGAACCTGGACAACGACATCATGGAGCTGGACGAAGCAGCGTTCTGATCTCGATAACGACGAAAACGGCCCGGATCGCTCCGGGCCGTTTTCGTTGTCAGGCTGTGCTGGAGCCGACCAGATCGTCGACCACGACCAGGTTTCCGCCCAGCTGTTTGGCTTGATACATCGCGGTGTCCGCGCGCGCGAGCAAGTAGGCAGGCGTCGGCGAGTCACCGATCCCGTCGAAAACCGCCACACCGACGCTCGCGGTCACCACCACCGATTCCGGATCCAGGCCGGCCGCCGCAACCACATCGTCCGGTTCGGCGACTGCTTGCCGCACCAGTTCCGCGACCGAGCGCGCCGTCAGCGTGTCGAGCGGCCCGAAGATCACGAACTCCTCACCACCCATCCGTGCCAACAGCAGTCGGGAGCCGACCGCGCGGCGCAGCCGTTTGGCCGTCCGGCTCAGCACCATGTCACCCATGGCGTGCCCGAAGCGGTCGTTGATGTCCTTGAACCGGTCCAGATCGATCGCGATCGCACAGGCCGGCACCGACCGGCCGGACTGCCGCAACGTGGACAGATTCAATTCGAGCCCGCGACGGTTCAACAGCGCGGTCAATTGATCGGTCACCGCGTCCTGGCGCAGCACCCAGTAGCAGAACTGCATCGAGGGCAACAGCACAACGCCCGCCGCCACCGAGATCAGCACGATCGCCAGGCCGACCATCGGATCGCCGCCCACCGCGACCATCCGGGTGGTCAGCGCCAGCACCGACACCATCGTCCAGGCCGCATGCACCGCCAGCACCTTGGCGTTGTGCATCACCGCCAGATAACCACCGGTGACCACGAGCAGTACCAGGCCCAGCGCGCCGTACACCCGGTCCGATTCCTGCCAACACGCCACCGTGATCGCAAGATCCGCAGCGGCGAACAGGGTCAGCGACTCGGTGCGGCTCGGCCACGGCCCTAGCCACCAGCGCAGAGCCCAGAACAGTGCGAACGCGACCACCAGCCAGTCGAGCGCCTGACCGACCCTGCTCGGCGGACCGGACTCGGACGACAGCACGAGGATCGCGATGCCGGCCAGCACCGCGCCACCCATACCGACGGCCACCTTTGTCCAGCGCACTGCCGCGTGGGAGTCCAGGGCGCGCGCCAGCCAGTTGTAATCGGCCGGATCGTGCCACCATGCCTCGAGCATCACGCGACCATTGGCCACAGCCACCACCAAGCGCAGAAGGATCAGTTCCATCGCAGATACGCCGAGCGCGAGATTCCTCGTCGAATCTCACCAGCTAACTGATCAAGTGTATTGCTGGCGTGCCACAGGGGTCGTTGTGTTGGTGCGCACAGCGCTGTGAGCCGGGAAAATCCCGGCTGGAAAGCCGTGACACTGGACCGCTGCGCAGCCACAGTCACCACTCAGCTATCTCAATCAGTTGGCTGCGGATACGACAAAGCGGCCCGGATCGCTCCGGGCCGCTTCGTGACATTCAGGACGCCCCGCCGTCCTTGCCCAGCATCGCGGGGCGGTATCTCGTCGGTGAATTACGGGGCAGGCTTGTTGCCCGAGCCGCTGGACAGCGCCTTGACGATCTCGGCGATGGCCTTGCTCGAGCCGGTCCCGGTCGGGTCGGGCTCACCGGGGGCGACCACCGGCTCCACGGTGCCCGGCTCCAGTTTCAGCCCCGGCGCCGCGTCGGCGGTCGCCATGCCCGACCCGGCGATGAGGACGCCGGCGGCCGCCGCCAGCACGATCCCGAATACACGCGTTTTCTTCATTCAGTTGCTTCCTTTACCGAATATCCAGGTCGATGCCCTTTGGTATCGACCGCAGCCAGTTCTATCACGGGAATTCGGAGGTCAGCGACTGTTCAGTCATCGCGGATTTCGGTCAGTGGTTGCGGGTGGGTTGCAAGTCGATGGGTACGCAACTTTCAAACTGTAAGCTGGCATATTGCCAGTTCGCGCCCATATTTTCACCGGCATCCAGATTTGGGGCATGCCCGAAAGATACCCACTACCGGGCCGTTTGTGGCAAAATAGCAATTCGGCATAACGCTCCAGCGATGACCTACTGCCACCATGGCAAACCGATAGCATACTTGAAACTAATTGAGCATTCATCGACTGACCACATTTGCGTCATCCAGCAATCAAGGGGCTATGTTGTGATTCATTGCATGCGGAATTAATGTAACGCCAGGAGAAGATTCACCGAATAGTGCCGGGCACCCACTGAGGACTGCGTCAGAGGTCCAACTGCTCGAGACCGTACGAGTCGGCTACCCAGATCGCCGTGTCGGTAACCGCTATACCTCTCGGCGTGTGCAGCACCCCCGGCCTGGACGGCACCACCGACTGCACGCCTTCAGGCGTCATCTTCACGACTCGCGGAGTAGCGTTGCGCACTCCCTGCTGGACCACATACACATTGCCGACAGCGTCGATATCCAACCCCATCGACCGATCGAGGCCGGTGAACGGCAGGGTCGTCTCGTTGCCTGCGGCATCGCGCCGAACGACACCGATCCTGTCCTCACTGTTGGAGACAGTAATCGTTCCCGCATCATCGACATAGATGCCGAATGGGAAAGAGAGATTCCCCGGCAGGATGGTCTCCTGCACCCCGCTCGGATCGACCCGGACAATCCTGCTGTTCCAGCTGTCGACCACGTACAGGTTGCTTGCCGAATCCACATGCACGTCCGTAGGATTCTGCAGCTCGGGAATCTCGATGCGGCTGTGCACACCGCCGGCACTGAGCCGATGTACGAATCCGCGCTGGTACTTCTTGTCATACTGGTAGTCGGTGATATAAATATTCCCCGACGCATCCACCGTCACGCCGAACGGAATATTCAACCATCTGACCGGCAGAGTGGTTTCGCGCCCCAACGGATCCCTCTTGATCACCGCCCGAGTGGAAGCATTCGTGTAGTAGACATTCCCGGACGCGTCAACCGCAACCCCGGCCGGACCATAGACAGCCATCTATTCCACTCCTTCATCGATGAAATACAACAAGGCGGCCCGAATCCATCGGACCGCCCTGTTAGTAGCCAGCGGCAGAAGGCCGCGACAGTTACCCCGTTAGAACTTCACCCCGCTTACGTCACGCTGCGCCGACAACCCCACAGCGGCAGCCGTTCGACACACGCCACCCAACGTTCAGGCATACAACAGCACTCAGCCAGCCCACGGTCCGCTCGTAGCCGAAACTCCGTCCCTCCACTACCGACCGCGGTACTGCTCCCATGACGGCAGGCTGAAGACCGGATCGCCTGCGGGATAACGTCTTTGCACCACCTTGGCCGGGATGTGGCGGTACTGCAGCTCGTTCAGCGCCGACTCGATCGCCTTCCCGAACTCGATGACATCGTCGAACTCACTCGGGTCGATCGTGAACGCCGGGGTCCAACCCCCCGCACTGTCACCGATATGACCGACGGCACGATGGCGGGCGGCACTCGCCCGTGCTCGAGCGACGTGCTCCGGAAGCGGTTCGATTGCGATGCCGTGCTCGCGCAGCCACGACGTGATTTGCGCGCGTTGGTTTCGGAGCTCAGTGCCCTGGTCCAGGGGGTCAGGACGGTGTAGGTACCCCTGGAACGTCTCATCCGATTCGTCGGTACGGTTCGGGTCCGCGCCAGCATCGAGTAGATCCAATACCTGCTGGTACCGCGCGAGTTCCGCGGCGTGATGCAGTGCGGTACCACCGGACAGGTCGGGAATATTCGGATCGGCGCCGGCCGCCAGCAGCATTCGAAACTGCTCGTAGTTGCCTCTGGCCGCGATGAGCGGAGTAGCCCCGCTGCTCGGGTCGATGGCATTCACATCAACCGGATACTCGAGCAATGTCTGCAAGTACCAGGAGTCTTCGATCCGCGCCGCCATATGCAGGACGGTCGCACCGTCCTCATCGCGATGCGCGGTGTCCGCACCGGCGTCGAGCAACGCGCGGAACGCCTTACGCTTGCGCGCCGCCAACGCCAACATCAGCACATTCCACCCACAGACGCCGACCCCACCCAGATCAGCGCCGTCGGCCAAGAGCTTGTTCACCTTGGCGACATCGTCCTTGACCACCGCCTTCGCCAACTTCGACACACCGGGATCTGTGAATCCCCTGGCAAGATTGCTCACTGATACTCCGGTAGAGGGCCGAGCAAGGTGCCGCCGGCTCATACGGCGCTCCACGCTCTTCCCCGAATCACACCTCCCGGCGATAGTCCTCCCATGACGGCAGGCTGAAGATGGGATCACCAGCGGGGTAGCGCCTTCGTACCACTTTCGCCGGAATGTTGGGTGCTGCCGCATGTTCAGCGCCGCTTCGATCGCTTTCCCGAACTCGATCACATCGTCGAACTCGCTGGCAGCCAACCTGAACGCCGGAGTCCAACTGCTTGCCCGTCAGAACTCGATACCGATCACCAACGACCGTCGCCACGGTAAACACGATGCTCGACCGCACGACCTCCCGGACACAATCCACAGAACCGGATTGGGATACATGACCTAGTACGGATTGATCATGATTGTCCGCGGTGTGATCTGGCTGAGGAGCTGCATGTGCACCGCCGCGTCCACAATCTGCACGTGGTCGGGCAGCATCGGCCCACCGAGCGCCTGGGCCGGAACAAATCCATACATGGTGTCCGGCCCAACCGGCCCCAACCGTTTCAATACCCGCTTGAAGAGCGGCCTGTCATCGTCACCATCCGGATCCAATAGATCACCGCTCGCCGCCCTCAACGAGGTGAAAATCTGTACATCGCGCCCGAATTCATCCGACATGTCGCTGGACATGTCCATAGGCAATAACCAACCGCTGTAAGGAATGACCGTCAGGCTCAATCCCGTCCGTTGCCCCCAAAGTGTCATCCTGCCGAACGCCGATCTGGTTACCGCCACCCATTTGTCGTCACCGAACGGCAGGTCGATACCCGCCGTCCACTCGTCCACCGTCGTCTGCCACTCCTCAGGATCGCAAAGCCACATCAACCCTTTCCGGAAACCAGCGAATCCGAGCTCACGCCACAGGTCGAGCAGAAAATTCGGAACCTGTCCCGCGTACTTCTCGAACCGTTCCTCGGGAGCGGGAACCGAAAAGCTCGGACGACCCCACTTCTGAGTTATATCCTTGACAGGAAAAGGCATCTGCTACCTCAAAATCCACTCGACATTCAACAGATAGTCACCTTGGCCCGACCGAACCAAGTCCTCAGCGTACCGTCTCAGGTCGTCCGCCAACCCACGATGGGCCCACTGGCTGCCAAGCGAGGAGTTCACAAAAGTGTCTCCCATCTTGGGCAGCCCCTTGGCATCGAGCCCGATGACGTCGAGCCCGCCGGCAACGATGTCCTGTTCATGCAGCGCTGCCAAGTCCTTCGTACGTTCCTTCATCCGCTCCTTGGCATAGCGTTCCGGCTTCATACCGCCTAGAGCTGCTGGATCTTCGTACAGCAGCCGAAGAGCATTCTTCTCCTCTTGGGCAAGAATTGCAGCCTTATATTCCTTGTTTGCCGCCTTTTGAGCCTTACCTTTCCGCGAGACCGTCTTCATATTGTGTAGCAACTCATTGGCGGTCATCTTGTTGACGCCAGCGATCTGCCCATCGATTTGGCGGGCAGTCTCACCCACCTTATGCCGAGTATTATCGGTCTTACCTCGGTTGAAGTCCACGGTATGCTTTTGTGTTGCCCGCGGCCGTACGGGTCCGAAGGCGTTGTTCGGCATCGACACCGGGCCGCTGAACCGTGGGAGGAAACCACCGCCCGGACCGTGGGTCGCGGCAAAACGGGCTCGCAGCGCGTCAGCGAGAAGATTATCTAGCTCAGGTAAGCCGCGGGCTCCGGTGGCCAACTGGGGTTCGACGCGAGCACCAAGAACGGTCAGTAAATCCTGCAATCCGGAACGCGTATTGTGAACGCCGGCGCGAGCTGTCGTTTCGAGACGTGCCATCGATTCGATGAGCCCCTCGATCTTCACATCGCGCCAGACCTGGAACCTTTCAGGAACGGTACGGAATCGCTCGATGCTTGTCACCAAGTTGGCCGGGATGTTCCGCAGCGCGTCGCCAGCGCCGGTCACCCCCGGCATGCTTCGCAATCCGTTGGTGGCGAAACTTGGCAGATTGCGTATGGAGTCGAAACTGTTCTTCGCGAAATCGGGAACATTTCGCAAAGGGTTGTACACACTCAAATTAGGTAGCGCCCGACCAACTATCGACGGCGAAACCTGTCTGGCTGCTGCCGCTGCGGCGGCTTCTGCGATTGCGACTTCACCAGAGCGCAGTGCGGCCGTTCCAGCACGAACTGGCGTACCGCCGATGGGCAGGAACATGGTGGCGGCCAGGGCTGCCTCCCAGTCGGCTGGCGCCTTGTCCATCTGCGCCTGTGCCGCCTGCAACCGGGCCCGCCCGGACGGGGTGTAGGGATCACCACCCAAGCCGTAGAAGGCACCGCCGACCTTGTAGCGGTACCAGTCGGCGAGCGTCGTGCCAGATGCCACGACGCCGTCCCACAGCAGACGACCAGGGGCAGCGGCAGCGTTCATCGACCGCTCATAATGTGTGGCGGCCGCAGCCTGATAGGCGGGGTTCAGCGGGTTGGCCGCAGCCTGGAGCCCGGGTGCGAAATTGAAGTTGGAAACTAGATCCGAACCCCAGGTCTTCAGACTATTGCCGACACCAGCAGTCCAGTCCCAGCCCTTTTCGATAAAATCGCGCCGGTCCGGTGGCAGCTCGAACGATATGGGCTTGCCGGTTGCGTCGTACACAGCCGATGCACCGTCACGGAACTTGCGGTTGATTGTTTTGTCGACCTCGTTGTAGATATCAGTGTACGACTTGTTCGATCCCGTGCCGTAGAACGAATCGAACATGACACCGCGGTGGTCGATAAAGTAGACATGGGTGCCTTCTTTGGTCTGTTCGGTCCTACCCATGGTGATGCGACCTTGCAGATCTTTGCCAACATTCCACGGCTTGCCGTCCGGGCCGAGCTGCCACCCTTCACCATTTGTATCGAATTGACCGATTAAGGTGCTTTCTACGCCACCTTTTCCGTCTGATTTAGCAGTAGATATAGTGAGGTTGCCGTAGTTATCATAATGATAGTTGTCGAACATCCCATATTGATTGGGTACCGCTACATCAATACCAACCAGGTTTCCATCTTTGTCATAGGACGGATTCTTGATGCCCTTATAGTCCGGCGTTGACACATAGGCTCGATCCGGCCTTCCCGAGGTCGAGGTGCCTGAATTGTAATCCTGGCCGTACATATCCGACTCTGCCGTGTACTTGCCACCGTAGAAGGCGGTGCCGTCTGCGTTGAGATTCCAGCGCTGCCAGCCGCCTTGACCGTTACCTGCTACGCGGGAAGTAGTGAAACCACCTTTTCCGTCGGGAATCGTTTGATCGACAGTCTGGTTCCCATTTCCGAACGGAATTCGGTTGTGCACGATCCGGCCGTCAGGCAGCGTCGTGTCCCACTCGTCGCCCGGCTTGCGGCCTTTGGTGTCCGGTAGCCCGAAGATATCCGGATCAGGAGCAGCCTCTGGTTGCGAAGGCTGTTGATTCCCTGCACCAGGCTGCTGGTTTTGATTCGGATTCGACGGCGTTGTCACACCCGGTTGTGTCCGGGGCGTCGTCACACCCGGTTGCGTCGGGGGCGTCGTCACACCCGGTTGCGTCGGGGGCGTCGTCACACCCGGTTGCGTCGGGGGCGTCGTCACACCCGGTTGCGTCGGGGGCGTCGTCACACCCGGTTGCGTCCGGGGCGTCGTCACACCCGGCTGCGTCCGGGGCGTCGTCACACCCGGCTGCGACGGAGGCGTCGGCGGGGTCGTCACACCTGGTTGCGACGGGCCATTGATCAGCTGAATATTGCTGATCGGCGCGGCATGAACGGTGCTCGTCTCGGCAATCTTGGTCGCCGATGTGACAAGCTCACGCCCGACATCGATCCGCTCCACCTTCCGAGCCGCCGACGCCGGCGTCATCCGATGAAAGTTGAAGACCCGGTTACTCGACTGACCGGAAGACGAATCCGCCGATGCAGCAAAGCTGTTCGTCAGCGATGACAAGTTCGCGGCACGGCCAGCAACCCAGGCCGGGGAACTGTTTGTGGCCGGTCTGATGATGTCGGTACGCGACATAGCAGCACCTCGCATGATTCGAAAAGCGGACTAGGACATGGAGAAACAGCTGCGGGAGACGTTGAGGCACATCCTCGGCACCGATTGCGGACCGTTCGTCGTGGAATCAGCCTGTGGTGGAACAGGATCCGGGTACATGCGCCAGCGCTGTTCTTCACGCTGCCCGCCAATGCACCCGTTCTGCCTCATTGCGCCGATTCCGCTCTTCCTCTGTCTGCGGGTCCGGGCACCTAAACCGCAGTCGAGACTCGCCGGTTTGATCAGTCCCGGCACAGGGGGTCGGCTTTCGACCTCAACCCGGGAGTATCCGCAGGCGCATCGAAATGTGCTGCGACCGTTGATGCTTCCGCAGCCGACCCACGACCTGCCTCCGCCATCTCGCTACGGTGAAGGTCCGCGCCAACGGCCGCCCGGCACTCGCCAGCGTCATTCGGGAGAAGTAGAACACCGTCTGCCGAGTCGCTCATCAAACGAACCAGCCGATGCCACAACGCTGTTAGTCGGCACGGCGGGTTCGCAGCTCGATGACTAACCCAGCTAGGAACACCGTCCGGCGATGGCCAGACAGAATCACGATTCGCCATTTCTGCGCCTCAATACATCGATTGATTCGAGAAAAGGCGCAGGTCCTCGACGCACAAGACGGAGGTAGATGTGACACCGCGGGTCGGATTGATTGACCGGGAGTGCTTTTCAGTTGTTCGAACAGGCTGGTCTGCCTATGCGGATACCGCAGCGTAGAAGTGGGTGTGGCCAGCGCTCAGCCCCCGGCTGCAGTGGTCACTTCGGCCACCCGCCTCGACAACGCACTTGGCACCGCGAATGCCGTTCCACGGCATCGAAATTCCGTCCGCCAGAGCAATTCGACGAACCCGGGGCCTCTGGCCAGGAATCCGGCCCGACCGATATTGCCCTACTGCAGCGCGGCGTCGGTATGCACCCCGAAGCACTTCTTCAGTGATTTATACGACCGCTTCGAGGCCGTGCCTTGCAACGCCACAGGGGTAGCGACCAGGTTGAGCCAACTAGAGGGTCACCGAGCTTCGATGTCCGCAGCCCAATCGGGCTCTCCCATGCCGACCTCTCGCATCATCGGCAGCATCACGGCCAAGTCTGCGACATCAGGGGCCGTATCGGCGAACCAGGCTGACACGCTGCGCCAACCTTGACGGACTTCCTCGTGCTCGACAATCTCGAACACTGGCGGATCATCCTGGTCCAGCGCCGCACCATCGATCACCTGATACGTGTATCCCTGATGAGCGCTCAGCACCAGCATCCCCGTCATATCCTGGATCTCATGCCGCACGCCCTCAAGCGTCGCGGCCACATCCCGCTTCGTGTCAGCGGTAACACCGTGCAGGCCGAAATTCGTTCCAGCGAACCATAACCCAGGCTGACTACCGATAGTCCGCAACACTTCCCGGACCGCCGACGGCATCTGGCCGACGCTCTGTTCTACGAAAAACCGCTCGATCGCATCGTCGGAGGCGCCGACAACCGAGTCACGGCGAAGCCGGGCAGCCACCACACCGTCGAAGATCGCCCGAACCCGTTCACTCGCTCCACCGTGCTGCTCGCTCATAGCGGAAACACCCTTCCGCCTTTGAGATCGACCAATTCCATAGACCCTATGGACGAGTTACCGTAGAACACGTGTTTCCCGACGCGTGCAGCGGATACTACGCTTCTGTGTCCCAGATCAGATTTCCATTCTCGTCCCAATGCTTTTGCCAAAGCGAAGTTCCCCCGGAGTCGAACCGCTGGTGTCGCGAAATTTGACCGTTGGGATGCCACTCACGCCATTCTCCGACAGGATCGCCGTTCGTGCTCTGACCCTCTAGTCGCGGAGAGCCGTCCGGAAACCACTCGCGCTCGGGCCCGTCGGGCACGCCATCACGATAGGCGGTGATTCCGACCGTTTCGCCGGCAGCATTGGTTTCAATCATTTCTCCGGTAAATGGCTGCCCTTGATAGTAGAAGTCGCACTTATCATCATAGTCGGCTTCGACGAGGTCTTCAGCGTTGACTCGTAACATTTCGTCACCATTCAGCGAAGGTATGAGGAGTGTTTCCCTCATATCGATAGTCTTTCGGATCGAAGGTATAGCGGCCAGAATAGCTCGGAATGCCTCTGAGTATGTTGTTGCAATTCGCGCAAGCAGCGGCATGTTCGAGCATGCTGAACCTATTCCCGTCTTTGAGCCAGCGAGGATCGAACCGCAGTTCGCTCAGTGTCGCGAGCGCGAGCGGCGGATCTCCCGGTCGGCGCACTCGCTCGCGAGCCCACAACAACTCGTTGACCGCTTTCACCTCCGCGTGGCGCAATGGACCGTCATAGTGCACCTTACCGTCGCGGACTTCGAGATCGGTACCGTCCTGCGCCTTGACCGCATGCTGCCACACCGCCATGTCCACATAGTTCTGCCGGAGCAGTGGATGCAGGCTCTTCGGGTCCAATACGTCGCCTCGGCGCCCATTCACGCCCTCAGTGACAAGTCCGGTCCTTAGATCTATCGCGACCGCAACGACCGGCCCGTCCTTCGAACGCAATGTCGGCGCGATGGCGGTGACACGCGACTTTACGAGGCTGTCGATGTAGTCCTTGACCGGCACCCCATCGACAGTTCTGATCAAATTATCGGCACCACGAGTGACCCGATTCGCGCCGATCTCTTCGATCAGTACACCGCGTGACCTGATGGCAGGCCCGGTCGGAGACGTCGCAGGCGTCGGTCCTGGATCGTGCGGCGGGTCGATCGGCGTGAAGTTCTCGTTCAGCCCCACCGCGGTGACAGGTTTGCGCTGGGGTTGGTCAGGACCGTCGATTGGGCTGTCCAGCACGGGATCAGGAGATGGCTGCGGTGCCGGGGGCGGGTCGGACTGCTCACCATTGTCGTGATGGGTACTCCCTGGCAGATCTGGGTCGGTTACATCGCCACGCCGGATGGAGCCGATAACTCCCCGCGCCCCTGCCACCAACGGACGCGTGACTACGGCGGTCACGCTGCCGAAAGCCGCGCCAACAACCAAGCCGCCGAGGAGTGTCCCGAGGCCGGCGCCGATACGCCCTTCCTTGAAATCGGCGTAGCCCAAGCTGTTGGCGATATCTTTAACAATTTGATTGGCCTCGCCTTTGTTGAGGCCAGGGATCTTCCCACTGTTCGCCAGGTCGTATCCCGACGGTCCGTATTGTGCGGTGAGGGCAGTTATCGCAGCAGTTTTTGCTACGTTTTTCCCTAGCGCGCTCCAGGATTCGCCAAAGCCTTGATTGCTCGACCCACCCATTCCGATCAGCGGGAGCATTCCGTCGTAGGCGTTTATGATCGCAAGACCGAATTTTGCTGCGAAAGAGTCATAATCTTGACCGATGGGACCCTTTTCCGATCCGACCCATGGCATACCAGGCACCTCGTTGTGCTGGGTGTTGAGGGGGCGAAGGTCGATACGGCGGTCACCTTCCAGCCCATTACCCCATAGAGTCTTCGGCTCCTGCCCAGGAGCCATGACTATCTCTTGGGTAAGAACTGCGCCGGTCCGGTCTTTGTACGCTTGATTGGGTTTGAATCGGATTGTGCCGTCCGGGTCGGTCGTGAAGACACCCTCCACGACGCCGTCTTTTTCGACATTCCTACCGCCAGAGCCGTTCGGAGTGACTTTGTATCCATCGGCGAGCATCTGCCAGAGCAGTTCACGCTTCCCGTCGGGACCCTTCCGGTAATGCGCTTCGAAATTGCCATCTAGGTCGCTGACGATGATCTCGTCCCACGGCTTATCTGAATTTGCGTCTTTGGCAACCTCGGTCACTATTTGGTTGTTGATCGGGTCGTACACCTGAACATACTTCTGACCCCACCGGTCGATTCCGAAATTCGTAGTGGTGTAGTCCGAGCCGCCATGAATAGTTCCGGAGCCGTCGGGTCGCGTCTCCTTGATCGACCCATCGTTTCGTGTCAGGGTGCCCGAGCCGTCCGGCTTTGTTTCACCGACGAGCCAGGGTGTGCTGTACTCAGGGTCACCAGGGCGGCTCGCGTACGTCTTGGTTCCGCCGCCCGGGAGGCGTTCGGTCTCGTAATAGGTGATGCCGTCGGATTGCTTCTGGACCAGCTTGACCGACTGCGAGCCATCCTCGGTCAGCGACCGCTTCAGCCAGTTGCCGTTGCCGTCGCCCTGGATGTACTCATTGGCACCGTTGACCATGTCGCCACCTACGGGGACGGTGTACGTCTCGGTCGTGCCCGCGTTCGGCTGGCCCGCACCGGCCACATAGGTGACCGAATGGCGACCGTCGGCGTGGGCGGTCCACACAGTCACGCCACCCTGGTCGTTGGCCACCGCCCGATGCGTAGTGATGACTTTGCCGTCGGCGTCGCGAACTTCGGTGTCGATCGTCTGGCCCCCGGTGCCGGCGACGATGGTGCTGGCCTGGGTTCCGCCGTTGCCCATCAGGGTTACCTGCGGGACACCCTCGACCGGAGGCGTAGTGGGCGGGGCTGGAGGAGCGATGGGTTGTCCTGGCAAGGGACCCGGTGGCGTCTTGTTCTCGACCGGCTTATTACTGGTCGGCGGTGGAACCGTTGTAGCAGGCGGTGTGCTGGCCGCCGGTGCCGACGGAGGCGCGTCCTTCTGCTGGTTGTTCTCACGAATCCGTCGGTCATTAGCGTCGATCTCGGCCTGTAGCCTGTCCGACTCTTCTTTGGTGGTCGGGCCAGGGGATCCCAGCCCTTTGTCGAAACCGATGGGCTTGGCCCCGGTTATGACAACTGGCCCATTGGACGGTGCCGAGGCTGCCGGCTGCGGGTTCGCGTCCTGGAACTGGACCGAATCGGCGACCGCAGCCCCGGAATTCGCGTTCGGCCGGGCTGACTCGACCAGCTCCTTCCCTGCGAAAATTCGTGCCAGCTGCTGGCCTGAAGAGGTCGCGGTCATGCCATGGAAGTTGTGGACACGGCCATCTCCGGTACCCGCGCGTGCGGAACCATCGACCGCCACACCACCCGCCGACAACGAGGCCAAGTGCGAGGTACGGGCCGACGCCCATGGCGCCACTTCGTTCTGCTTCGGCCGCACCGAATCACTCGCCATAACGGACCTCGATCGCAATCAGGATGTGGGGAACGGCGCCGGTAACGACGGGCCGCAAAGACGACAAAGCGGCCCAGAACTCTCCGGGCCGCTGATCGTTTCGGGAATATTCAGATTTCTATGTGCACCAAGGGGACTCCCGCGATCTCCGCCTACGAGACCGGTGCGTCGACGTACATCCAGGTGCCGTTGCGATAGACCTGGTGCTCGTAGTACAGGATCTGGTAACCGTCGCGCATTCGCTTCACACCGAGTTCCCATGCACCGTTGAACTCTTCGCCGCCGAGGCCGACGCGGATTCGGTGTACTTCGACGCTCTTGTTGTCGTAGCGGACGACCAGGCGCACCGTGTTGGAGCGCTCGTCGGTCTCGACTTCCTGCACTCGTTTGAATCCGGGGATGTGGATGGTGTCGCCGGAGAGGGTGGGTTGCACTTCTACGACCATGAAGGTGTCGGGCATGGTGGGTTGCTTTCTGTGCTGGTCCAGCAGGGTTGTCCTGCTTCAGATTTCCTCTTGTAGCGAGGAGGGGATTTTGTAGCGGGCCTTGGGTGGTTCTTGGCCGGGGACGTGCAGGCGGAGGAAGCCGCGTAGTTCGTCGATGTGTTGCTGGAGGGCGCGGATCAGGCGGATGGCTTCGCGGAAACGTTTTTTGTCGTCTGCCGCTTGGGTTTCCAGAATCTCGACGCGGGTGCGGAGTTTGCCTACCTCACGCGCCTGCCAGGCGGTGATCGCACCGATGACGGTGGCGACGGCGATGCCGAAGGCTTGCACCAGTTCGGGATTCAGCCAGTGCTGGGCCATTCATAGCCTGCCTTCCTGCCGGTCGACCGGGGTCACCGCCGGTCGAATGAGCAGGCCGGCGAGCACGGGGGTGAGCAGGCCGTAGACGGCCAGGACCGCTTCGATCCACGCGGTATCGATCTGGTGGCCGACGATGAAGGCGATAACTCCGGTGACGGCGACGAGTACCGAACGGATCAGGGCGGGTTCGGGAATCCGGTTCATCAGATCCGTCCCTCCGCCGCGGCGAGCAACCGGTCGAGCTTGAGTTCGAGCGCCTTGAGGCGCTGTTCGTTGCGGTAGTCCGCGGCGTCGGAGTTGAGTACGTAGCCCGCGACGGTGTCGCGGTATTCCGAGTCGGCGACCCGGGATTGGAAGCCGTAGGTGAGCTCGAAGTGCACCCGACGCAGCTTGTCGAGCAGTTCACGCTGCTCGGAGTCCGAAAGTGCCATCAGTGCACTGCCTTTCAGTCGGTCCGCGATGTCGGCGCGGAATTGGTCCATGTCCATGCAGCCGGGATCCCATTTGCCTTGCTTGGGCCCGGCCCACTCTTTGTGGGCGATCACGCGATCGGCGCCGTGGCCGAGCTTGCGCAGGATCGCCGCGCAGCAGCCGACGTAGGCGTCGTACTGCGCGTCCGACCAGCCCTCGGTGCCGTTGTTGACGGCCTCGATGCCGATGGTGCGGAAGTTGGCGTTGTCCTCCGGCAGGCCGGGCCAGGAACCCGCGCCGGCATGCCAGGCGACGCCGGCCGCGACCACGGTCACCGTGCCGTCCTGCGCCAGATGCAACTGCGACAGCGGGCCTGCCAAAGAAGGTATGCCGTAAGCGATTTCGGACGGCGGCGAATGTGAGCTGCCGGTGTGGTGGGCAACTATGCCCCAGATGTCACCGAAATCCCCGTGGCCGCGCTCCCGCCACCCGGGGAATTCGACGACCCGCAGACCCTCCTCGCGGAGCACGTCCGCGAGCCATACCGGATCACCGGTCCAAGACATAGTTGTCCTACTTTCTGAAAAATACTGTGCCGCGCGGTATTACCTGCGCATCAGAGGATCCGCACGTATCCGCCCGCGGAGACGGTGCCCGCCGCCCCGCCCGAAGCAGGCACCGCCAGCGCCTCCACGGTCACCAGATCACCCGCGGCGATGTCGACGGTGGCGTTGACCGTCAAGGTGCCCGACGGGCCTTCGACCGGCGGATCGATGGTCGCGACGATCGTGGAATTGACGCGCAGCCGCGCCTGGAGCTGGGTGGGACCGCCGAACCCGGTGGTCGCGCCGGTAAACGGGATCGAGGCGGTCACCGCGGCGGCATTCTTGTTGCCGACAGCCCGCAGGCCGTCGTTGACGACGACGGAGCCGGGAAATCCACCGGTGTCGGCCGTCCAATTCTTGATAAGGCCCCATGCCTCGGGCATCGGCTGGGTGCCGGTTTTCGTCATCCGGACCGGCAGAAAGGCTGGAATTCCAGCCACGACGACGAATGGCATCAGATCCTCCGAAAGCGATGAGCGATTAGACCGGATTGAAGTAGAGGTAGCTGTTCACGCCGCCCGCGACAGTGGTGTTCCAATTGAGGAACGTCGAACCGGTCATTCGCAGCCACACCCGGTCGCCACGCGCCAGGGTCAACGTCTTGGCCGGAATGGCCACCGACGTGGCGGCAGTGGCGAAGGTTTGGACCGGGGTGTCGTTGTGCATAACCTCGAAGGTTCGCTTCTCACTGACACCTAGGTTGCCGGACACCTCCAGCCCGCAATACACAGTCACCGTGCCAGGGCCGCTGGAAACCAGTTCGTCGTTCGCGCTGATGACGGTCTCCCCGTAGCCACTGCGGACGACCCAGCCCGTCAGTTTGACCCTCGGGGTGTCGGCGGGGACGGACTGATTGCCGTTCTTGTTCATACCCATCGGCGCCGCGGCTTCGGCCATACCGGCCGCAACGATGAACGGCACCGCTATGCCCCCGCCGAAGACGTTGCGTCCGTGGCACTCTCGACTGCGGCAGCCCCTGTTCCGGCGGAACCCGCCGGCTGCTCGGCGGGCTGTTCCGTGGGCGGCTCGACAGGCGGCTCCACCGGCGGTTCAACAGGCGGCTCCACCGGCGGCTCGACAGGCGGTTCAACAGGCGGTTCAACAGGCGGCTCGACAGGCGGTTCAACAGGCGGCCCCGTGCCGGTACCTGGCGAAACAGGCCGTTCATTAGCCGGCGGAGTAGCAGACCTCGGCCAGCCGACATACATCGTCATGCGACGGTCACTCCCTTGATGCTGGCCTGCAAGCCCTTGCCCGCACCGGCATCCAGCGTGGTGATCGAGACGGTGACCCGATCCCCCGGGTTGAAGGTCCAGGTCAGCGGAACCGTGGTATCCCCAGCCTGATTCGCCGGAAGGATGGTCGCCGACGAACCCGTCACGGCCGTGGTGCCGTTCACCTTCAGTTCGACGACAAGGTTTCCGGTGCCCGCGGTTTCGCCGCGGTAGGTCACCGAGCTGACCGAGATCTTCCGTTCGATCCGCAGACCCTCCGGCATCACATTGCCCGGGCCCGCGGCGCGAGTTCCGCTGTGCGACTTGAACGCGATGTCATAGAGCTGCCCGACCGGCGTCGGCGTGCGGGCGTCGGTCAGCCGAGGGTCGGTGCTCGCGATCGTGTCGATCGCAGTGCGAGCGGCCGCCGCGGTGGCCGCGGTGAGTACCGACCGGCCCAGCGCGGTCGAGTCGGAGATCTGGTTCGCCGGGTGGGTGTGCGCGGTCGGGGGGCGCGGATTGGTCAGGCGTGCGTCGTCACCGGCGACCGCGGTGGTCGCGGTATCGCCGATGGCAGGCGGGAACGTCGCGGGCTTGCCGGTGATGCCCGCCCAATCGGTGGTGCCCGCCTGACCGCGGATGACCACGCCCTGCCCGTTCGGCAACCAGCCGCCGCGCGCCGCGTGATAGACGTACAGCAGCCCATCCGCCTTCACCACATACTGCGCACCCTCGCCGGGGGCGGCGGGCAGCTGGGCGTAGGTGCCGACCTGCCCGTCGATCTTGATGCCCTCGCCACGCGGCCCCATGACAACGGCGTTACCGGCCGAGGCAGGCACCGGCGAGACCAGCGTCAGATCGACCAGGCCGGTCGAACCGACGTCCGGCTTCTCCGGATCGGCGCCCGGAACATATTCGGGCACAGTGAAACTGAAGGACTCCATCGGAACCCGTTCACCGTCGTAGGACAGGTCGAACGACACCCGCCAGGTCCACTGCGAGGGATTCGTCGCCGCACTCGGCGCGACGAGTCGCACGCCACGCCGGCCGCGCCAGGTGATGAAACCCCACTCGTCCAACTGACATTCGTAGTGACTCGGCAGCTGGACATAGGTCGCCGGACCCGACTGTGCGCCGGGGACAAGCACTTTCGGCGCGTCGGCGGTGAAGGTGAGCGAGCCGGTCAACGGCTCGAATTCGGGGGTGTCACCGACGTCGCCGTCGTCGAGGACGTTCGCGAGGAAGCGCCCGACGACTTTGCCGTACTTCAACGGGGGCAGATCGGCCATGGATCAATGCCTTTCGGACAGCAGGCAGCCGGAAACGGCATACCGGAATGCGGAAAATGAGTGCGGCCGTTTGGTCAGCCGATATAGAGCAGGGGTCCCGGCTACACAGGCAGCGCGCGAACGTGGATATGCGAGTAGTTGGAGTCGATGTTGTAGCCCCCCGTACCCTCCATGCGCTGCGCCACGACGTACAGGGTGGTCGTCTGGTTCGCGGGAACTACGCCGTAGGTCGCGCCGGGCTTTGTCGGGTACTGAAAGCCCGGCGAGACAAGCACATACGCGATGCGCGAGACCCGGTGGCTCCAGCCGTATCCGACGCGCTCACCGGTGGGACTGCCGATGCGCACTTCGATATCGCACCGCGTCGGTTGTTCCGTCTGCACCTGCACGCCGCCCTCGACGAGTGGGCGCCATGCCGTCGGCTGCGCCGGAATCGTGATGGCGGCCAGCGTCCTGACCTTGTCCGTGACGTTCTTGGCGGCGGTGAACTGCTTCTGCCCGATCACCCACGGCCCACTCGGCCGCGGGCTGGGGATGGGCCGGAACTTCTGGGTGGCGGCATCCCAGGCGAGCACGTGGTCCTGACCGAGCGAGCGTTCGCTGTCGATCAGGACATCGGAGGCATCCTGGATCCGCCCTTTCGCGCCCGGATCACCGACGTCACCGGTCTCGCCGCGCGGGAAGGTGATCTCCACCTGCTGGGCAGGCGCGGTACCCGTGACCCTGGCGGCCGCGGCAGACCCGGTGGGTCCCGCGACGGCAGCTCCGGTCAGCTGGTTCGACGCACCCCGGCTACCGACCGAGCGGAAGGCCTTGCCGAAAGCGACGAACCCCATCCCGGTCCAGTAGTAGATGCTGTTGTCCGCGACGACTCGCCACGCTTTGCGCGCGTCCGCCGTGGTGAGTTTCAGTTGGTTCAGCGCGGCCACGTCGGCGATGTCGCCTTGCCACGACCACGGCCATGCCGCTTCGCCTTCCGGCCCGACCGCACCCTGGTTACCTTCGCGGAGTTCGATCAGGGCTTCCCGATCGACCAGCTCGAACGGGTTCACCGTGTATGGCAGCCCGATCGAGTCGGCGACGCCACGCATGGTGATCATGATGTCGTCCTCGTAGACGACGGTCGGTTCGCTGTTCACAGCGTTGTCGGTGGTCACAGCGCCCCCACGGGTCGGGCGAAGCACACGATCGACGCGCACTCCATGGAATAGTCGTAGTCGGCAGTGCCCGACCGGCGCAGCAGCACATGCAGCGTCACCGGCTGACCGGCGGGTACGACACCGATGGTGCTGTCCGGGGTCATTGTGCGCACCGCATAGTGCGGCTGGAATCGGGCGAGAGTGCTTGCGCCGGTCACGAAGCCGACGCCGAGCGCGACGAGCTGGCCGGTCACCGAGCCGATGCGCACCTCGGCATCGATGCGGGTGGCGAATTCATTCCAATTCTCATCGGGGCGTACGACGACGCCACCGGTGATGATCGGCCGCCAGTCGGTGTCCTGTGCCGGAATATTCAACTGCGCAATGTTTTTCGTAGCGGCGGTGATCCCCGTCTGCGAGGCGACGAAGCCGGGACCGTTATCCCAGGAACGTCCCTCGAGGATGGTCCATGGTCCGCGTAGGCCGGGGTACGGCCGCGGCTTCCACTTCCCTGCCGCGGGGTCCCACGTCGGCACTGCGCGATCTACATGCGGACCGTCCGCGTAGTCCGGTGCGTTGCGAATCGGCCCGGGACCACCGTCTTCGCCTTTGCGGCCCTTGCCGCCGCGCGGAACCGTCAGGTTCAGCGTCAGATTGGGTGGGGTGCCGGTCACCGACGCCTGGAGATCGGACCCGATGGGTCCGGTATCGACCGCACCGATAGTTATCGTGCACGGCTGCCCGTCGGGTCCCGCGGCGCCGAAAGCCGCGGTGAACTCGTCGAATCCGGCACCGTTCCAGTACACCAGGGCGCCGGTGGACAAGATCCGCCATGCTTTGCCCGCATGCGCCATCGTCAGCTTGGGGGTGAGCGCCGAGAGCGCGGACTGATCCGCGATGTCACCTTCCCAACGGAACGGCCTGGCGGCCTCGCCCGGCTTGCCCCGGTCGCCGGGAGTACCGGTCATCAACTCCAGGGAGCCGTCGCGCGGCGTACCGTGCATGGACTGCACGACACCGGGCGCACCGACACCCTCATCGATGCCGCGGACCTCCGTCGACGCGAAATACTCTTTTACCGTAGACATTTCACCTCACTCGATTGGTTCTGCGAAAACGACGATCGATGCTCGGGATGGCGAGAATCCGATATTGCCGTTGCCGTCGCCGACCCGCTCGACCGCGACAATCAGATTGGCGGGTTGGCCGGCGGGCACTGTGGCGAAATCCGAAGTCGGCGACAGTACTTTCGACGTGGTGCCGTCGCGATAGCACGGAACAACCGGCATATACACCCAGGCGCCGGAGCACGCGATAGAGGTAGCCACGATCTCGCCCTGCGAATGGTGCAGCCGCACAGTCGCTTCCGCGCTCACCCCGGCATCGCCGCGACTGTAGATGTGGCCGTAGACGACGGGACGCCATCGGAAGGGCAGTGGCGCGATCGTGAACGTACCGCCCTCGATCCGACCGGCGTTCTCTTGCCGTTCGGTCCCGAAATCTTCCTGATACCACGACCAGGGACCGAGCCCCAGGGGCGTGGCCGACGATCGGAACTTCCGGCTGGACTTGTCGTAGGCGAACACACTGCCGACACCCGGGGTACGCACCTTGTCGTAGTCCGGGGACTCGGTGATCTGCCCGGACGCACCCGGCGGCCCCTTCGGACCGCGTGGACCGGCCGGGACGGTCACCTTCAACTGCTGGTCCGCGCCCGTCCCGCTGAACTCGACGGCGGGCACAGTGAAGTTCTCCCCGCGCTCGGTCTTCGTGACGGTGATGGTGGTCGGTGCGGCAACCGGACCCCGCGGCCCGACCGCATCCGGTGAATGGCGCCACTCGGTACCGGTCCAGACATCCATCCCGTTGTCGTCGAGCCGATGCCACCAGCTGCCGCGATCCTCCGGCCCGAGCCCGGTCGGGCGAGCCGCCGCGTTGGCGATCTCACCCATCTTCCGGAATGTGGTGCGCGGTCGCCCCTGTCTGCCGGGCTCACCGGGTGGGCCGGGCGGAAGGTCCAGGTTGACGGATCCCGCGGAGACGGTCGTCTGCGCGGTCAGCACGGGCAACCCGTCGACGTCGGGCACCCGCTTGATGGTGATGTGGGCGGGAAAAGTGATGTCCGCCATGGTTTCTCCTCTTCGAAAAGGCTCAGAAGATGAGCAGGTCGAGATCGGCGCCGACGTCGGTGGCCAGATCCTTGATCGCGGCGGCGACGCGGCCGAGCCGCTGCCATGCCTTGACGATCGAGTCCTCTTCATCGGATCCGTCGCCGACCACGATGTGCCATTTCGCGGCGGTCTCGCGGTCGTCGGTGAAGGTCAGTTCGGTCACGTAATCGGTGAAGATCTTGCCGTCGAGTGCGAAGCCGATCTGGTCGCCGAGCCCGTAGTCCTGACCGAGGATGTAGGGGGCGTTGTCTTCGACGGTCACCCGCTTGCTGGTGTAGCCGCGGGTCAGGTGCATGCCCTGGCGGGCCGCGACCAGGCCGTCCAGGTTGAACGCCTTGTCGCTGCCCGAGATGTACAGCTCACGGAAGGCGTACGGACCGGCCCGGTTCACCCGATCCATATTGCGGTAGACGTTCCATGCGAGGAACACGTCGTTGAGCTGCCCGCGGTACAGCCAGCCGAGCCCGATGAGCGACAGCAAGCCCTTGATCACGAATTCGATGCCGGCGTTCACCCAGCCGGGCGAGCGGCCGCCGATGATGATGTCGGTGGCGGTGGGCTTGTGCAGCGCGATCTCGGATTTGCCGATCCCGGAGTACTCGCCTTCGAAGTACCACACCCAGGGGTAGTTCCGGAAGGTGCCCTGACTGAGGCGCTCTCCGTACACCGCTTCGTATTCGGTGGCGGAGTCCAGGTTCGGGTAGCGCACGGGCGTGGTGCCGTCACCGGTGAATTCCTCGATCCAAGAACGGATTCCGTCGATCAGCGTGCCGGTCGGGCCGGTGACACCCGACTTGTCCACGGTCTCCAGCACGACGGTCGGCCGATCGAGGTGGAACCATTTCGGCGCAGGCTGTTCGTCCTCATCGGGCAGGAAGAACCGGGCGGTCAGCATGACGCCGGAGTCTTCGAGCATGGGGGCGAACAGCTTGTCGGCCATGTCGAAACGGGCCGACGCCGCGCTCCACTTGCTGGTGTCGTGCAATGGATCCACCGGGACGACGGCGATCGGGAAGAGCAGGTTGCCGGTGCCGCCCCACTCCGGCTTCTCGGCGTGCTGCGGCGGCACCCAGCCCGGCGCCTGCAGGCGCATCAGGTTGGTCGTCAGGTAGTTGGTGATGATGGTGCGCACCGGGCCGAACTGGATCATGTGCCGCGGGAACTGCGCCCAGATCGGCGCGAAAGGGCTTGCCCAGCAACAGATCGTCGAGATGTGGTTCCAGCAGTGGATGGCCTCGATGTCGACGGTCTCGACGCCGTACTCGTCCCGGACGATCGAGGCCTTGGTGATGTAGCCGTCCCAGCGGAATCCCTTGGTGTTCACCGTGATCGGGATGGTGGCGTCTTCGTGGTCATTATTGTTGAACAGGTGGTCGAAGTGCACCATGTCGCGCGGGCAGATCATCTTGAGTCCGCCGGGCGCGTTGCGCGGGTAGGTGAACTCCAGCGAGAGGTAGCTGTGCTCCTCGCCGACCTCCTGCATCCATTTGTCCCAATAGCGCACCAGGACATCAGGATCGCGTAGCTGCTCCTGCTCGTCCTTGTACGCCTTGTCCATCCGCAGGGCTTCGTCCTGCGGGTCCCAGGCAGGCATGCTCATCAGAACGGCCTCGACGATCGCGGCGTGACCGAGACGACCAGGCTGGACTGCAGGTTGCCGCCGTCGACCTGGACGATGATGTCGGTGGCGCTCCATGGCGGCAGCGCGGCGAGCCAGCGGCGACCGGCCAACTGGCCCCAGACATTCTTCGGCGTCGTCGCATTCCCCGAGTACAGGCGAGCGGTGCGATGCCGAGGATGCGTATCGATCCGCAGCGTCTGTTCGGCGGTGAGCCGAGGCGTGTGCACCAGCCGCGGGGTCGCACCTCCCGTCGGATCCAGAATCGCCCAGCGCCCGGGACCATTCATGGTGTACCGCGGCCAGGCAGGCTGGTCGGCGGCGTTGCGTGCCCGCACCTTGCCCTCGTTGAGGCCCGAGGTGTTGGTCCACACCGCGGTTTCGTCGAAATGCCGTTCCAGCGGATCCATCGCCGTCGCCGACATCTTGTACAGCGCAAAGGCATTGCGCGCCGGGTCGATCTCGCCGACGGCCTCAGGCGCGCTGTCGAGCTGCACCTGCTGGAACCGCCAGCCCTGATGCCGGGTGAAAAACCCGATGGTGGACGGCTTGTCGGTGGACCAACCGCGGAACCAGGCATCGTGCACCGCGTAGAAATCCCGGACCGGATGCGCGCCAGTGCTTTTCGCGGACTGGGAGATCACCGCGATGAAGTCCCACTCCTTCTTGGCGCGGATCGAGCGCTGGAAGGTCGCGCCGTCCTGGCGCGCGCCCTCGTTGACGAGCAGTTGCACCGGGGCGAACATGTACCCGGTCTGGTTCGACAGCCGGACGCCTTCGCGCCCGGCATTCGAGCCGGACAGGTGCCACACCCGGCCGTTGACGTCCCACAGGACGATCTTCGTGTAATGGCTGTTGTCCAAAAGTTGGTGGGTCATCGGCCGAGCCCTCCTCCGCGTTGTTGCGCCACCGTGCGACGCCGGCGAACCCGCTCCACCGCGATGGCGGCGCTCTTGGGGTCCATGCCGTTGAAGTTGTAGATGTCTCCCCGGGCGGTGCGACCGCCCGGACCTTTGGCGAGATTGGTCAGGCCGAATCCGGTCCCGAGCTCCTCTTTCACGCCGCTGGCCACGATTTCGATGGGCTTGGTGATGAACTCCGCGGCGGTGCCGGCGACCATCGACCCGATCATCGAGCCGATCGCGGGAGCCAGCGCCCCCAGCGGGCCGAGGAACGGGGCGACCAAGGTGCCGGCGGCGGTACCGATGGTGCTGCCGACAGTGGACGCCGCGCCCTTGATCGCGCCGGTGATCCCGCCGACCAGGCCGTTCTGCTGGAGGCCGCTGATGCCGCCTTGCAACGCGGCGAGCCCGGCCTGCTGATCCCGGGTCATCTGCGGCGTCGCACTCTGGGTGCCCGTGGGGTTCCAGTCGATACCGGTGTACTCCTTGACGACCGCGGCGATGCTCGACGACCACTTGCCTTCGGGATCCACGCTCTTGTAGAGATCACCGAGCGCGTCGCCCTGCTCGGCGCCGAATTGGGCGCCGGCCTCGATGATCGCGTTGCCGTTCGGACCCAGCAGCGGCGCGAGCACGGAGGCCGCGTCGCCACCGAGCTGACCGCCCGCGACATTGAGGAGATCCTTGAAGCTGCTCGTGTAGGGGTCGTAGGGCTCATCGCTCAGTGCCAGTGACTGCGCGCCGAATCCGGCCGCGCCGACCGCAGGAGTTCCGCCAGTCGGTGAATCGGTCAGCGGCACATCGACACTCGACGGGTCGCCCGGGGTGCCGGACTGCCCGTTCTTGCTCGGGCGGTTGCGGACCAGGTACGAACCGGTCGGCGAGGGGGTCGCGGACGGGACGCCACCGTAGGTGTACGACCCGCCACCGGAAGGCGAGGAGCCCCCGCCGGATGCTCCGGTGACACTCTCGTCCGACGGCTGCGGCACAAACGAATTCCCGCCGTCACCGCTGCCGTTTTCTCCGGTACCGACACTGGTCGGACCGCTGGTGCCCAGACCCGCTCCGCCTGATTCGCCGGACAATGTCATCGACGCGGACAGGCTGCCGCCGAATTTGGCACCGATCAAACTGCCGAGCTGGGCACCGATCACCGGCGCCAACGCGCCATCGGGCCCGAGCGCGGGCGCCAGCACCGAGCCCAATGCGGCACCGACCTGACTGCCCGCCTGGGTTGCCGCACCGACGATGCCGGTGGCCAAGGCCGTCGACAACGACCCCAAGGGGTTGAGGCCGCCGGTGCGCACAGCCGTGGACTGGCCTGCCTCGTTGCCGGTCGGCATATTCCCGATCGGCGCCTGGTACGCACGGCCGAAGCCGAGCGCCCCCGGCGTCCCCTCGGACCGCACCCGCATGGCGGCGCCCAACGGATTGGGTTCGCCGAGATCGGGCGAGTCCGAGCGGGTCACCGACTCCTGTGTCGGGGCGCCTGCCGCACCGCCGGAGCCGAGCACCGAGTTCAGCACGCCGCCCGGCCCGAAGGCGGGCGCGACGATCGAACCCAGCGCGGCACCGGCGGCGCCGCCCGCATTGATGGCGGCATTCCCGATGCCGCCGAGGACATCGGCCACCATGCCGAACAGACCGAAATCCTGTGGCCGGAAAGCGGCATCCGGGCTAGTCGGCGCGACGGGATTGCGCAGCAGATCGCGCCACGACTGGGCCGCCGAGCCACCCGCACCGACCAGACCGCCGTCGGCGAAACCGGGCAGCATGCCGCCCAGATAGGCAGGCGACGGCACCCAGCCGCCGTTGATCGCGGCCAGCAGCGGCAACGCATTCGACGTCGCCGCGGCATTGACCACGAACTCACCGGGCGACAACCGGGCAAGAACCTGGTCCTGCCGCGGCCCGCCCGGCCCGTACACCATCCCGCCGTTCGCGAAACGCTGCGGCGTGCGGCCGTCGACACCCGAACCGGGTACACCGGAATCGTCGCTGACCTCGTCGCCGGAGTCGTTGTCGCCGTGGCGATCCCGGGCCGGACCGGACAGCGTCGCCTTCGAGCTGACCCGGACGATCCTGGTCCGCGTCTTGGCGGCTTTGCCGTCCGGGTCGTAGCGGTTGAGCGCACCGGTCGCGACCCAGTTGGCGAAGAACTTCGGTACCGCGCCGAGGATTTCCTGGAAAGCCTGTGTCAGCGAACCGATTTGGACGGAGTCACCGGTGAGCCCGTTCGCCGACACCGACGAATCGCCGGCCACCAGGATCGGCTCGTCACCGGGCAGGGTGATCACCGAGGTGCCGGTGACCTTCCCGCCCTCCCAGACCGCCCCGCTCGGCAACGAGACCTTCTGCCCGGGGCCGGGCTGGCCGTTGCTGGACATGGCCAGGATGTCCGGCATCGCCATGACCGGCGGGCGCACCGAAGGGCGCCGCGAGTCCGGCGGAGTCCGCACATCGGGGCTCATTTGTTTCTCCACATTCGCATCTACTTTCTCGGCCGTTTGCGCAGATCAACGCCCGCGGGCTAGTCCTCCCAGTTGAGGAACTCGTTCATCTCGTCGATCCCGGTGGCCGTGCCGATTCGTTCGCGACCGGACTTCACGCCGGGGCGCGGCACGAGTTCCGGACGGTTGCGCCCATTCCTGGCGTCGTCGGTTTTCGCCCAGACGAGCCAGCGCAGGGAATCGGTGATGTCGGCCAGCAGGAACTGGTCGAGCTGCCAGCGGTAGCTTTCGGGATTCATCGCACGAAACAGCGCGGACTCCGCGGGTAGCCAACGGATGATCGCCTTCAGCTCACGCCAGCCGAGCACTTCGGTGCCGAGCTGACGCAGCCGCAGGCCGAGCGTGATCAGGTCGTATTCGATAGCCTCGCAATGCTCTTCGAGAAGAGCATCGAGGCTTAGGATTCCCCCAGGTTGACTCCCGAGTGGGTGCGCCAGGCATCCAGCAGCTCGTGGTAGGCGTCCGGATCCATCTCGTCCAGCACCGCGAGCGACTCGGCGGACAGAGTCAGCTCCAGCAGTGTGTACATCGCGTCGACATCGCCGAGGCGGCGGATCCGGCGGATCAGGCCCGGCTTGAGGTACGACAGGGATGGGAGGTGCAATTCGGCATCGCCCACCTTGTAGACGAAGTCGTCTTTTACCTGGAGCGGGCGGTTGAGGGTGATGGGGGCTTTCGGGGAAGTCATTGGTTCGCAGACCCTTTCATGACGTGGTTGTGCGCAGGTATTTGGAAAAGTGTTGAGAAATAAGGGCCCAACGGTGGCGGGCGGGCCTGCGCATAGGTGTGAAACCCGCCACCGCTGGGGGCTTTTATCAGACGGTCTTGAGAACGCCGTCGTCGAGGTAGCGGTATGCCTTGTTGTTGAAGTCGTCCTTGAACGCTTCGATGGTGATGCTGAACCCGGCCAGTTCCTTGGAGACGAACTTGCGCTCCTGAACCTGCGAGATCGAGGCATTCGGCAGCACGATGCGCATCTTCTTGTTCTCGCTCAGCATGTCGAAGATCCACGCGCGGCGCGGCAGCACGCTGCCGGTCTCCTTGATCGTGTACAGCTTGCCGTTGGTGGCAGTAGCCGCACCCGGGGTCACATTGCCCTTACCGAACACCTCGTTGAGGACGTCCTCGTCCCAGACCGCGTACAGGGTGAGGCCGAAGCGGACCGAGTGCTCGGTCTGCAGGTTGGCAATGATGTCGGCGTTCCAGTCCTTGATCTGCTCGATCTTGCGCTCGCCCTTGGACTCGATGCCGTCCTCGGAGACGTAGCCAAGAGGCTGGAACCCGGTGGTCGGGCTGGAGGCGCCGACCGGCAGTGTGGCGGTGGTCGGCGCGACCAGCACACCGCCGGAGACGGCGACCGGAGTACCGGCACCGATGAACTTGCTAGAAGGCAAAGCCATTGTGATTCTCCCTTGGGATTGTTGCGCAGGCCCATGGGATTTCGGTATTCAGTTGTGGCTCCCATGAGGGGGAGTCAGGCGAGGGCTACGCCTCGCACGTCTTAATACGGAGTCACTGCAAACTCCGGCGTTATCGCCTCGGCGGGTGAGCAGTGCAGCATTTTCCGGTCACGAACTGGCCGGCCAATAATCGGGAACCGGGAAGCCACCCCAGTCGACGATCTCATAGCCGCCGGCATAAATGGGCTCAGCAAGCTCGGATATCAGGAGCTGCTTGACAGTCTTGTTCAGCCAGGAAGAAGAACCAACAGACCGGAATCGCAGCTTCTCGGCACCGTTGACCACATTGGTTTCGTAGTGGTCCTGTTGAAATTCGATCTCGAGCTGCGCATACGGCGTGCGGCCGTACTCGAACGCTGGATGAAGGTCGAAGACATAGGTTCTCGGGAAGCGGTCGGAGACGGCGCGGACCAGCCGCGCATACCGGAACGGTTCCGCCATCCACTTCACCAGCAGGGTTTCATCCTTCTCGAGGCTGATTTCTCGCTGCGTCACTGCTATCTCTCCTTGTTCAGGTGATCAGTTGTGTTGGCTTGCAAGGTGTTCAGGCCGCTTTGCCGCGCACGATCAGGTCGGCGATGATGGCGTGCCGGGGAGCGGCGGTCGCCGGATCGGTGTCGTTCTCCATGCCGACGTCCTCGATGTAGTCGCACCACACGGTGCCGAGGTAGCCCGGCGCAGCGGCCGAGAGGATGGCGCGGACCCGGCCGGCCAAATCGGCTGCCGCACCGGCATCGTCGGTGCATTCGAGAACCACCCGTGGCCGATCCAGAATCAGATTCGGACCGCGGCGACCCTCTCGATCTTCGACGTCCTGCCGCAGGATTCGATCGTTCCGCTTGACCCGCACCATCCGCGCCGGCCGTGGTTCCGGAATCCGGGTGACCACCTTCGCGGTGTCGGAAACTGCGGTGAGTTGCGCGGTCAGGTAATCGACCAGAGTCTTCTCGATGTCGGGGTACACGATTCGTTCGGTCATCGCGCTACCACCCTTTCGTGGCTATGGCTCTTGCCGGGCTTGCTCGATCCGCTGACGCAGTTGATCGACGACTCCCGCATAGGCTTCGGTCTTGGTCGCGGCCTCGTAGGACAGGCCGCGGGGATGGACGGCGTACCAGCGGCCGTCGTCGGTTTGGTTGACCTGGATGTCGTCGAGGTCGTAGAACGACTCGGGGTCCGGTACCGGCCACTCGCCGTTCTCGTCCTTGGTGACGTGCAGGCCGGTGTCGAACGCACCGGGCGCACCACCGGGGGTGGCGGTCCAGCGGATCTCCTCCAGCTCGGGATGCACTCGCACACCGCGCTGCACGAGATACTCGGCGACGCGCGTCGCCTGCTTGATGCCGGTCACCGTCGGCTCCGCCGTCTTGGGCGACTTCTTGCTCCGCCATTCGGGCAGGTGGATCACCGACAGTTCTTCGGCCAGCGCCTTCACCTGTGGATCCAGTTCCGCGGTATCCGCGGACTCGGCGAGCTTCCCGCTGAGGGCCTGCTGGATGAACGCCAGGAACTCCGGTGTCACCAGCTGTCCGGCATCGGTTTTCACGTACTCCGGCGGTGGCTGATGATTGGCGAACTGGATGGATTCGACAATTTCCTTGTCAGACAATGTGTTACGTCCCCTGATCTGAACTCGGCGGGTGCTGGGCATGAAAAAAGCCCAGTCCCGACCAGGGAGTGGGCTTGGGCATAGACGGCGGGCGGACCGCGCTCGGGTTTACAGACCCAGGAGCGGGCGGATCAGGGGCGCCAGGTGGCAGGCCAGGGTGATCAGGTCGAGGACGACGGTGAGCATCGATTCACCTCCTCTCGAGAGGGTCAATAACGCCGGGACGAGTCCGGCACGATGCGACCTGCTTCGATCAAGGTGTTGAAGGCCAACGCTTTTCGGCGGCAGTGGTCGACGGAGCAGGCGCGGTGGACGCGCATCGACTCGTGGGCCTGGGTGATGGTGAGCGGGCCTGCCGGGGTGGCGTGGTCGGCCATTTCGAGCAGTTCCAGGACGGTGTTGTCCATGTCAGACCTCGGTTGTCGAAAGGTACGGGCACCGGCGGATTCACCGTGCCATGTGTGAGGTTTGAGCCCCACCCCCGATCAGGGGGTGTACCGGGGGTGGGGCGAAACGCCCCGGTCGCATCTTCACGTCTGCAACCGCGAGAAAGGGGTCAGCGGGAGACGGGAGCGGAAACCGGGGCGGGTATGTGGCAGGCTCGCGCCCGCTTGTCATCGATCTCGAAGAGGTTTCGGGGGCATGCCACATGCATTCGCTACGCCGGCCACACAGGGGGCCGTAATAGCGGAACGTGAAAGTGATTGGTAGTGCGGGAGTTTCCCGGAGAAGTTCGGGATGAGGGCGCAGCTCTGGCGCTGCACAAAGCTTCACCTAAAGCGCGGAGGATGTCAACCCCTGAATACAGAATTGGATGAAAGACGCAGGTAGATGGCTACTTTCGAGCGTCCGCACGGCGGCATCGACGGCCCCCGAAACGACGATTGCCCCAGCCTCGTATGAGGCCGGGGCAATCATGTCTGCCTACTGAACGGATACGCGTCCGCTAGAAGTCAGGGTATATCCAGATTTTCAGCTCACTTGCCGTCGGTGCCCGCCGAGCCGGTGGCCAGCAGCTTGGCCAGCTCGGTGATGGCCGCGGCCGAACCGGTTTCCGGCGCCGTGCCACCGCCGCCGGTCTGCGCCGAGGCCAGACCGGAACCGGCCAGGATGATGCCTGCGGTAGCCGCGAACACAACGCCGAACACGCGAATCTTGCTCATCTGAGAATCTTCCCCTTGAAAAAATTGTCCTTCGAATCGACAACCTGCTGGTTATCGGTCGAGAGTTTTCTAGCACAGGGCTTACCCGGCTAGCGACCCGCCAGTCACGCGCGACGCATGACGTCAATTGCCGATCGATAACGGGTCATGCACGGCGAGGGTTTCGGAACAATGCCTGCAAATTCGGTGCAGGACCGGGACTTCTACGGTTTCCCAGGCGCTCCGGGAACTTCGTTCACATACCGGCATCTCGACGCACCACTCGCCGGTACTCGGCCGAGTCCACAGCCGATGCACAGCCACCGATCCAGCTATCGCCGAGCGTGAACGTTGCGAATAGCGCACCCGGTCACAGGTACCCAGCAATTCGAGAGTTATGTTGTGATTCATTTCATACGAAATGACTGTAACTTTCCGAGCTCTTTCGCCGAGCGCGCACCGAATTACGTTTTGAAACAACTCAATTCGAGTCATTCACGGCGGCCGGTGCGCGGCGTCGCATCGGATGCACCAGATGTTCGTCCAATACCTCACCCACGGTGTACAACTCCGGCCAGCCCGGTGCCCATGGCCCGGGGAGCGGGGCGATCTTTCCTGCGTTCCGCAGTGTTTGGATCCGCCGCACGGTCAGCCCCTGATACTCGGCGCCGAGTTCCTTTGCCAGCGTGGCGATCCCGGACGCATTGAGCCGGTGCCGGCGCGCCTGCTCGAGTTTCTGCTCGTCCAGCTCGATCGGTGCGGCAGGCGGGCACACGATCCACAGTGCGGCCTGCACCACCGTGCGGATCTCCGCCGGGGCACCCTCGGCACCCTCGGTCATGGCCAGTGCGATGAGGTTTCGGTCCAGCCAGCGAGCGAGGCCGGGCGTGGACGGCGATCCGGCATAGTCGAGACCACGCTGCTCGCACACGAGCCGCACCCACGACACGAGTACCGCGTGTAATTCGTCGGCGGCCCTGGATGCAGCTGGGTTGTAGGGCAGTGGTTGTTCGCTGGGTCTGCGGTTCATCCGATAGTCACCGCGGGTGCTCAGTCGGGACTGCCTGGTCAGCGAGATACTGAGATCCTCTGCGAGATCGGGGATTTCGCGAAGCAACTCAGCGAGCGCACGGAGCTCGATGCGGTCGAGGTACAGATGGTTCGGGTGCTCGGTCACCGGGAAACCGCCTCGGCGGACCACTGTGTGGTGGTGGTTGTCATGGTGTCGCTTCCTCTTCGGTGGCATGCCAGTGGTCGAGCGAGGTCACCGTGCGGTGGTCGCAGCGAAGCACGGGCGGATCGGGATTCACGGCGAGCAGATCGGCGGGTGGGTGGCGCCAGCCCGCGTCGTCGCACATCACGCAGTTGCGGGCGGCTTCGCGGCGTTGCACGGCATCGGCGCGCAGGTCGCTGCCGTGCGCGGCGTCCCACCGCTGTCTGGCGCGCCTGGCGTCGGCACAGCCACCGCACGGTGGCGGCGCGGGGTGATTGCGGTGCATCGAGCATTGCCGAGGCGGCGGCGCCGATCGCACTGCCCTGGAATAATTTTCAGGGTCATGGGCAGGGACAGGGGTTTCGATGTGCTCCGGCACTTGCTCGACAGCCGGTTGAGCTTCAGCCGAAACTCTTGCCGGAGTGGATGTTCGAGCAGATGGTGCAGCACTTGCTTGCGCGCGAAGCTGTCTGGCCTGCCCGGAGACCTGACCGCCTTTGCGACCCGCATCGGCCCGCTTACGGCGTCGGTCCTCGATTTCGGCCTTCGACATCTGACGCTCGCCCCAGTCGTGGAACTGGTAACCGCCGTCGACGGCCATCCACAAGCCCACCTCCACCAGCTTTTTCGCCTGCGCCGCCGAGCCGAGGCCGCGCACGATCGCGGCGGGCACAAAACCCTCGGTGAGCTGTTGCATCGACCACGAGCCGGCCCGCACCCACAGCCCCATCGCGGCGTTGCCCGCCGCGACGGCCTTGGGATGGAAGCCGAGCTGGTCGTCGACCTGGAACCACGGCATCAGCGGTTCCCCTCGGCCACCTCGCGGTTGATCGCCTCGGCGAGCAGCCGGGCGTGGCCGTGCCCGACGTAGTCGTCGGTGTGCCGTCCGTCGAACAGATAGCCGCGGGCATAGGCGACGGCACCACCCCAGGAGCGCCAGTTCTCCAGCGACCACCATCGCTGCAGCTGGTGCCGGGTGGCGATCGCGATGATGCTCTGCCCCCAGCGCACCATGGCTTCCGGACTGGCCAGGCTGAAATACGCACTGAGGTCAGCGATCAGGCGCAGCGGGTTGCCCGCGGGCAGCGCCGTGATCGGATCCCCCGCGGCGGCAACCCAATACGTCGGAATGCCGGTGATGGCCCGCTGCCCGACGACGCCGTAACCGCCGGGATCCTTACCGAGGCAACAGCCAGCCGGACGCAGCGGGTCCGCGATCAATGCACAGGCGATGACCTCCAAGTGCGGGAACAGGCCGGCACCGATCTCGGCGGCGAGATCACCCGCGATACCCGCGCCCTGTGAATAACCGGCCAGCACTACACGATTGGGCGTTGCTTCGATCGCGTCGATCAATGCCCGCCTGCCCGCAGCGACACTGTCGGCGAACGCGACGTGCCGCCCGTAATCCGCCGGATAAGGCACCATTCGCACGACAAAACGCCGTGGGTCGAGAGCTGCGGCGAAGGCGGCGGTGACCGGATCGCCATTCGGATTCCAGGTACCTCCGACAATCAAGACATCGATGACCTCGCCGGGAGCGAGCAACTTGCCGAATAAACGGCGGCCGAAAATGGCCACGTGGTTTGTCCTTTCGTGGACGACGCGACCGGTTGAGCGCATGACGGAACCACTCGGTCAGGTCGGAGAATGAGAAAGCGCGAGCGCCGGATCAGCGGGGCGCGGGCAATACCGGGCCGGGGCGTTCGGCCGCGGTGCCGCAGTGATCACAGGAGCCCGGCTGTGCGACAGGGGTTTCCAGTCGAAGATTCGACGGATGGGTAGCGATGGCATTACCGAGTTCGGCACAGACGGGATTGGGATAGCCGTAGTCGACGTACACCATCCGGTGATCCACATCGACGATGACACCGTGTTCGACGGTGCCGCGCATCGCGGTCGTTCCGGTGTAGGTGACGCGGGCACCGATATGGTGCCGGAAGATCTCGAGGGCGGGATTCGCGCGACGCCGTCGCGCCGGCTTGCTCACCGCGGGCTCGGCTCGGAGTCGGCCGGTGCCGTCGGGTCGGGGGTCGCGACGAGTGTCGCGCTGCGCACCCGGGCCTCGCGCGGATCGTGGATGAGGACCACGACGACGGCGTGCGGTTCGTCGCCACTGAGATAGGGAATGCCGGAGATGCCCGGGCGCCACGCGCCGAATCCGGCGAGCCTCGGCACACTCCGCACCGCATGATCGAGTGCCATCTCGGCGGTAGCTGATCGATCGCTCAACACCGCCCATCCGCCTTCCGGCAGACAGTGATTTGCGTCACAAAATGTTTGGTACGACACGCCGGAAGTCGACGGCGGGACGCGCTGGGCGACCGGCGGGCATCAGCGATTGTCATCGCATCTCCTCTTGGTCGGGCAGGAGGTCGACGACGCGGCGCCGCACTACCGCGGCGATCCGAACGAGCTCGTCCAGCGTGAACGAGCCGTGCGCGGCGAGCAGGCTGCGCAGGTCGGAGGCCGGCAGCCCGGAACGCGCGGCCAAGTCCTCGAGACAAAGTCCCGCATCGGACATGGCGAGCCGCACCTTCCCGGCAACCATTTGGTCTAGGTGTTCCATACGGAGCACACTAAGGTCCGTTCGGACCTGTTGCAACTCCCAGAGGACCTTTATGGGCGAAATGTCCGATAACTATGGGAAACCTTGGTGTTTTTACGGCATGTCGTTTGCCAGGTAGCCGTTCGGACCTCAGAATGGTCCATATGGGTGTGGAAAAGGTACCTTCGGACATCAATCGCGCGGTAGGAGCAGAGCTCAGGGCAGCCCGGGCTCGGCGGGCTCTGACGCGTCCGCAACTCGCGGCGCTGACCGGCCTCGGAGTCAGCACGATTCAGCGCTTCGAGAACGGCGACCGGTCGCCGGACATGCAGCAGCTGCACGCGTTGTGCACCGCACTGGACATTCCGATGCGGGAGTTCGTGGCGCTCGCGCTGCGCGACGTCGAACGCCCCGCGGAGTAACGCACACAACCGAACATCACCCACACTGCCGTCACCACCGGGTCGCGGCGGTGCGAAAGCTATTGCGCGGGACAGTGAGTCGAGAAGACGATCGGCGAACTGATGCGGCGCAACACTGCACGCCCTGACATCGGCGCACGCCGTGTAGAAAGACCGCGCAGGCACCCTTTACTGCCGCTTAGAGCGCTTGCGAGTGCGAATGCACGAGGCCGCACGGCGAAAACGCTTATGCGCAGCGTGGATCGGCACCGCCGTCGGCCACCACCACGGTGTCGTCGACGATCACTCCGGTGGCCGCTTCGGCGTACTGCAGCACCGCTTCGACCGGATCTACGCCCATCACCCACGCCGCGAGTACGACGTCACACAACGTGCCCTTGCCCTGCACAACCCGCCGGGCAACTTCATCCCCGATAGCCGTACCCAGCGTGACTGCGGCGTTGTTTCCCCGCCCTGCCGCAAACGGTCTGACTGAGTCGATCTGGTCCACGACTGTTATCCCCTTCACTTCGCTCAACCTTGAGCCCCACTCCGAGACAGAACCGGACTGGCGTCCCGGAATCTGGCGTAGTTATATCCCATTCGCCGGGGGGTCGCCCACCAAAGTCGCCCTGCCGCAGAATGATTCGTGGCTCGCCGGGCCAACCAGCGGCGCGCTGTGGGATAGCCGGAAGTTGGCTCGAGCCGCACACCGCGGCCGGAAGGCGGCGGCGTGCGGCTCGTCGGCGGGGACGGGCGTTGCCCAGGAGTTGTTGCGGTCACTCACATTTCACGACAGGGATCGGATCGTATTTGACGGTCCGGGTGGTCCGGGAGACCTCGCGACCGGAGCGCTTGTCGGTGATGATGCGGGTGTCGGAGATGGTGAAGCCGGGGGCACCCTCGGAGGCGATGCAGTCCTTGCCCTTCGGGAGCTTGATGGTGGTCGGCTCGGTCGGCTTGGTCTTCTCACCGGTCACCGATTCGACGTTCAGGGTCTTGGTACCCCAGAGCCGAACGGTCACTTCGGAATCGGTGGTGACGGCCTCGATGAAGACACCGTGCGGGGTGTTGTTGCGGAAGCGCAGATCGATCGCGCCGTCGAAGACGGTCGCCTCGCGCGCAGCCGGGTAGCGGGAGATGTAGTAGCTGTGCTCGGTGTGGCCCGCGTCTTCCATACCCGCGAAGTACGCGGCGTTGTAGAGGGTGGTGGCGAACTGGCTGATGCCACCGCCGACGGCGGTGCTCGGCCTGCCGTGATCGATGATGCCGGACTCCACGTAGCCCTCGGCAGTGCCGCGCGGACCGGTGAAGTCGTTGAGCGAGAAGGTATCTCCCGGCTTCACGACCGCGCCGTTCACCTTCCTGGCAACCACCTTGATGTTCACCCCGGACGGGCCGCTGAAGCCGTTGGTGGTGAACGTGCCCATGGTCTCGACCACGCCGAGTCCCTGCGCCGCCTCGGTGGTCAGCTTCGGCTCCACTTTTTCGTAGACCGCCTGGCCGGTCCGCTCCTGCGGCGCGGCGAGCAGCGCGGCGAACTGCTCGAAGGTCTTCGCCCAGTTGATTTTGTCACCGACGACCGCGGGCACCACGGTCGGTTTGCCGCCGGTGAGTGCGAACGTCGCGTCCTTCGCCTCGATCTCCGAGGGCGCGAGTTGCGGCGCCAGCAAACCGACCGCGACGTTTTGATCGACGGCCATGGCGAGCCCGCCTTGACCGTCGGGCGCGAAGGACAGCACCGACGCGATCTGCTCCGGATCGAGCTTGGCCGACCCGCCCTTGCCCGCGAAGACGATCGGCGCGCGCACCGCGGGCTCGGCCACCTCGCGCAGGGCTTGGTCGACCGCGTCCGGGCGGACGGTGAGCGGAGCGGGGTGCACCGGAAGGTCCAGCGCGGCACCGGTGATCCACTTGTCGATCAGGTCGGTGCGTGCGGCCGGGGTGTCCAGCACGCGGCCGGGGACCGGGGCGACCGCGACCGGTCGCGCTTTGTCGAAGGCGATGGTGCCTTCGACCGAGGGTCTGTCGTGCACGCGTAGCGCCGTCAGCTGGCGATCCAGCGCGGCGTCGTCGACGGCGCTGGCCACCTCGACATCGCGGGTGGTGAAGAAGGAGGTGAGCCGGGTGATCGGGTCGAGCGGCTGCTTGCCGATGCGCGCCCAGGTGCCGTCCCAGTCGACGGTCAGTCCCGCGGCGGCGGGGACGAGCCTGGTCTGCACGTCACCGATGCGCAGCGGCAGTTCCCGGTCGGCGCGCGGTGCGAGCTCGGCGCGCAACTTCGCGTCCGCGGCCTCGGTGTCCAGGCCGCCGACGTCGACGCCCGCGACGACCGTGCCGCGCGGCACCTCGCCCGAGGACAGCACCAGATCGGCCGCGTAGGCGAGGCCGGTCACCGCGAGCACCGCGCCGACCGCGAGACCGGCCCGCTTCAGCACGGTGCGATTCAGCCGCTGTGCGGGGGGACCGGAGATGGGCCGCCGGGTCGGTGGCGCCGGACGCTCCCCCGGCGTGGCCCGATGGGTGGCGCGCCTGGTCGGGGTGACCTGTAGCGGTTCGGTGGGGGCAGAATCGCCGCCCCACTCCTGGGGCTGCTGCGCCCCGTTGGCCTGGGCCGACTCGAGCAGCTGGCGTAAACCGACCTCGCCCGCCGGTTGTTGGCCGCGGCGTCCGGTGCTCGACTGGCTCGTCACGAACCGTCCTCCCCGTTCGGTTGAGTTGGGACTCACTGGGTGCGAGTCTCCGCCAACGATAGTGCGCCCCAGCGACAACGTCAGGTGAGCACTGATCTACAGCTAATTCCTTGCAAAGACCCCGGTGGTCCACGCAAAGGGCCCCGCGCAGTTGCCGGGTCGGGGGTCTGGCAACTACGCGGAGCCGATCTGATTATCGGTGCGGCGCACCGTGCGTTACACCGCCGGACGGACCAGGATCGAATCGAGGCGGGACAATCGAGGACGAACGAGTGTCCGGCCACCGCACACACGAGGAGAGGGATGGCATGCAGCTGGGAATGATCGGCCTCGGACGAATGGGCGCCAATATCGTGCGCCGCATCGTCAAGGACGGGCACACCGCCGTCGGCTACGAACGTCGTCCGCACCAGATCGACGTGCTGCGCCAGGAGCTGGGTGACGACTTCCAGGGCAGCACCGACCTCGCCGAATTCGTGGGCATGCTGGAGACGCCGCGGGTGGTCTGGGTGATGATCCCGGCGGGCGCCACCGGCGCCGTCATCGATCAGGTGGCCGAGCTGCTCGAGCCCGGCGACATCATCATCGACGGCGGCAACAGTCGCTACCACGAGGACATCAAGCGGGCCGAGCAGTTGCAGCCCAAGGGCATCCACTACGTGGACATCGGCACCTCGGGCGGTGTCTTCGGCCTGCGACGCGGCTTCTGCCTGATGATCGGCGGCGAGGCCGAACCGGTGAAATATCTCGACCCGCTGCTGAAGTCCATCGCACCCGGCGTCGAGGCGGCCGAGCGGACGCCGGGACGCACCGGCGAGCCGTCGATGGCCGAGCAGGGCTACCTGCACTGCGGGCCGGCCGGCGCGGGGCACTTCGTCAAGATGGTGCACAACGGCATCGAGTACGGCGCGATGGCCGCGTACGCGGAAGGCTTGAACATCCTGCACCGGGCCAATTACGGCGCCGAGCACGACGGCGAGTTCTCCGCCGAGGAGACCCCGCTCGAGCACCCGGAGTACTACCGCTACGCCATCGATGTGCCCGAGGTGACCGAGGTGTGGCGGCGCGGCTCGGTGGTCGCCTCCTGGTTGCTGGACCTCACCGCGAGCGCGCTGCACGCCGATCCGAACCTCGATTCCTACAGCGGCCGGGTCTCCGATTCCGGCGAGGGCCGGTGGACGATCGACGCCGCCATCGACACCGGCGTTCCGGTGCCGGTGCTCGCGGCGGCCCTGTTCCAGCGGTTCTCCTCGCGCGGCGAGGCGCTCTACGCGGACAAGATGCTCTCGGCCATGCGCAAAGCGTTCGGCGGGCACAACGAGCTACCCGGGGCGTAACGCACGAACGCGGCTCCCGCGGAGTGCGGGAGCCGCGCTCAGCGGATCAGAAGCCGGCCGCCTGCGCCAGCAGCTTGGCCACGGCCAGCGGGCCGAACCAGAACAGATAATTGATGCCGTAGAGAAATGCCATGACCGGCACGTCCTTTCAGTCGAAGTTGCGGTCGATCCAGTCGATCGTCTGCATGCCGAACAGGTCGGTGCCCCAGCCATAGATGTCGGTGAGCATGCGGACCATGCTGCAGTCGGTCGGCTGATAGGTCACCTCGGTGCCGCCTGCCCGATAGATGTCGGCCAGCTCACGGGAGTCCTTGGCGGGCACCAGTGACATGGGCGAGTCGTCGGCGGCGCAGGAGGTGATGGCCACCTTGGCCTTCGGCGTGCCGGAGCGGCCGAGGATGTTGTCCTCGAACGCGCGCTGGAACGCCGGCTCGTCGGCGGGGCTGAGGCCGGAGTTGAACAGGGTGTTCAGTGGCAGGAACGGCAGCCCGAAGTAGGCAGGCGTCTGGCACTGGGTGCGGAAGGCGTTCGCCAGCCCGACGCCCGCCGGGTTGAGCTTCGCGTTCACCTCCATCTCCGGGTACGCGGGCTCCAGCCCGAGCAGGGTGGCCAGCGCGAAGCCGGAGCCGACTGAGCCGTCGGCGACCCGCATGAAGTTGCGCGGGTTGACCACCATCCCTTCCAGCACGGCGGATTTCACGTCGAGTTCCGGTGCGTACGTGGGCTGCAGCTCGGCCGAGAAGCCCGCGCCGACCCCGCCGCCCGCGATGCCGAACAGCGCGATCTGCGCCTGCGGATCGAGTCCTGCCTCGCGATGGGCCAAAGCCGCACGGACACCGTCAAGTTGGGCGTGCGCGGCGAACTTGCCCGCGAAGACGCCGTGCGGCTTGCGATCTCCGTCGTTGCCGACATCGGAGATCATCACCGCGTAGCCCTTGTCGAACATCAGCGCCAGCGGGCCGAGCGCCGACCAGGACGAGCCGTCGAGCGGGTCGCCGCCGGTCCACTGGGTGCTGGGGTGACAGGACCAGCCGACGCTGTCGTTGGCCTCCTGATAAGAGATCACTTTCTTCTCGCCGACGGGCACACCGTGATTCGGAATCATCAGGATGCCGGTGCTGATCATCGGGGTGACACCGTCGATGCCGGTGGTCACGTACATCAGCTTGTACGCCTCGATGTCGGGCGGCGTGATGCCGAGGAACATCACGTCGACCTTCTTGGCCTTCAGCAGCGTTCCCGGCTGCTCGGTGCCGGTCAGCGGCGGCTCTTCGTAGAACGGGTCGTTGGCGAGCAAGGCCTGGAACGCCTGATCCGGCGGAACCGGTTGCGCGTTTTGAATCTGGCCGACAACGAATCCGTTGAAGACGCGGTCGAGTCCGGGCGTCGGCATCTCGGTCTGCGCCGCGGCGGTTCCCGCGGTCAGTACCAAGGAAGCGGCCGTCGCAACGGCCACGGTGAAGCGTTTCATCTAGCGCACCGCCATCGTGTCGATCGGGGTTATCTGAATCTGCCTGGCCGCGGAGTCGAGCAGCTGCGGAATGTTCAGCAGCGGGCGATGCGATTCCATCTGAATCTCATAGGGCGTACGCATCACGGCTTCCAATGCGGGCCAGTTGTTCTCGACCTGGAACTTGTATTTGGGCAGCAGCTCCGAGGTGATGTACTCCCAGCGCGGGCCGAACTCCGACCAATTCCATTCCGGCAGTGGCAGGGTCAGCAGGGCAGGCCGGCCGTCGGCCATGGTGAACGGGATACGCACCGGATGGAACTCCCGCGGCGGGGCCACGCCCGCGACCGACGGTGAGCCCGCCGCGCCGCTGACGTAGGTGATCGCCTCGCCGACGCTGCCTTTGTAGCCGCGTGCCGCGTCCCACTGCGCTCCGATCACCCACTCCTGTTCCCGGCGAAGCAAAGTCCCGTTGCCCGCGGCGATCCGGTCGTAGTCGCCGGAGGCCACCCCGCGCCAAGCTTCCATGATGTCAGCACCGAACAACCCGGCCGCCTGGAACTCCGCCAACGCGGGCAGACCCTCGGTGACGTAGGCCTCGTGCATGGGCATCAGGTCCGAGAAGATGTTCTTCTGCATCACCAGGATCAATCCGATGAGGTAGCGCAGGTCTTCCGGCGTGATCTGGGAGCCCGCCTCGGCCAGCGCCATCAGCCCGCGCGGAAGTTGGGCCACCGCTTGCGGCCCGGCAGCCTGGTCGACCGCGGCGATGATGCCGCGCGCGGATTCGGAGAGACCGGGCAGGCCGTAGAGGTTGCCCATCAGCTCGAAATCGAGCAGCCCGCCGCCGAAGTCGGCGCCGACTTGCCCGCCCATCCCCGCCCACTGCAGCTCGCGGTGGTTCAACTGCAGGTCTTCGTAGTAGCGGTAAGACCTGATCAGGTTGTTGCGGTTGGCCTCGACGCCCGCGCGCGGATCCCACGACCGCAGATCGATGCCTGCCTTGTTCGTCGCGGCGACGAGCCAGTATTGATAGAGCAGGGCGGCATATCGGGTGGGCGCGACGCCTTGGCCGCGCGCCTCGTCCAGTAGCCCGCGCAGCTCGGCCGCGTCGTAGGGCAGTTCGGGGTTGACGCCGCCGGGGCTCGTCGCGGCATCCCGGTTCACCAGCGGCAGATCCAGGTAGCGGTCCACCTCGCCCGCCGCTGTGGCCGGGGCCGTTGCCGCGAGTCCGAGACCGACCGCGGCCGCCAGCGCCAGTGCGGTGGCGCGCAGCGCTATACCGATTCGCATCAGCTGTTCAGCCTTCCTCTCTGCTAGCTCGATTCGAGTGATTCGTTAAGCCGAAGAGATGTCCTGCCGGTAGCTGCCTATCGATCGGGCGGTGGTATAACGCCATCTCGATTAACAAGCACCGGTAGCACAGTAGGTGACGTGCAGGTAAACACAGAGATCAGCCCCGTCGCAAGACGCGATATGACAAATGATCAGCAACCGAAGAAGACCTGTAACACGAAAGTTGCGAGCTAGTAGCTACTAACTCCGGCGTTTGCCGCAGCAAATAGGAGCAAAAAGACGATCCGCACCGAATGAGATAACTCACAGCAACGACGAGCTTGCCGTGCCACCTCTGGGGGCTACCCGAAACCCACCGTCTCAGACAGAATGGGTCGGACAGCTACGTCCACGGACCGCGACCCGCGCGGCCCGGATAGTGGGGTGAATCCATGGCCCAGAAGCATGTGGTCCGCAACGGCGAGGTCGACCTCGCCGTCTATGAACAAGGCAATCCGGACGGGCCGACGATCCTGCTGCTGCACGGCTGGCCGGACTCCCATCATCTGTGGGACAACGTCGTGCCCGCGCTCACCGAGCGGTTCCGGCTGTTGAGCGTGGACAATCGCGGACACGGCGAATCGGCCAATCCGCCGGGTACAGCAGCCATTTCGACCACGGCGCTGGCCTCGGACTACGTCGCGGTGATCGAGGCACTCGGCGGCGACGAGCCGGTGCACGTGCTCGCGCACGACTGGGGCAGCGTCGCCACCTGGGAAATCGTCTGCCGCCCCGACGCGCAACGCTTGATCGCCTCGTTCACCTCGGTCTCCGGGCCGAGCATCGCGCACGTGAGCAAGTGGGCACGCAGCCGCCTCGCCCGGCCCACGCCGCGCAATATCGCGCTGCCACTGGCCCAGCTCGGTTCCTTCGCCTACTCGACCTTCCTCGCGCTGCCGGTACTGCCGCAGGCCGCGATCAAGGTGGGGATGAGCGAACAACGGTGGCGCGCCATGCTTTCCGCCACCGAAGGCGCGCCGCCGGAGCGGATCCACCTCGCGCCGACCTTCAAGCAGGACATGGCGAACGGACTGCGCATCTACCGGTCCACGTTGGCCGCGAATCCGCTGCGGGACCGCGACCAATTCACCACGGTCCCTACGCAGATCATCGTCGGTACCCGCGATCCCGCAGTGCGGCAGTCGAGTTACGCCGACGAGGACCGGTGGGCCGACCAGGTCTGGCTGCGGGTGGTGAAAGGCGGGCACTGGCTGCCGTTCTCGCACCCGCAACTGCTCGCCTCGGCCGCCGTGGAGTTGATCGACGCGGTATCCGGTGCGCCGCAGGCCCGAACCCTGCGCCGGGCGCGGGTGGGGTTGCCGCGCAAGCCCTTCGAGGATCAACTGGTGGTGATCACCGGCGGCGGCAGCGGGATCGGCCGGGCGACCGCGCTGGCCTTCGCGCGCGACGGCGCCGAGGTCGTGGTGTCGGATATCAACGGGATCGCGGCGGAGGCGACCGTGGCGCTGATCGCGCAGGCGGGTGGCACCGGCTACGCCTACGAGCTGGACGTCTCCGACGAGTCGGCGGTGCGCAAGCATGCCGACGGCGTGATCCTCGAGCACGGTGTGCCCGACGTCCTGATCAACAACGCGGGCATCGGGCAGGCCGGGAAATTCCTCGACACCTCCGCCGCCGATTTCGACCGGGTACTCGCGGTCAACCTGCACGGCGTCGTCAACGGCTGTCGCGCCTTCGCGGGCCCGATGGCCGAGCGCGGACTCGGCGGGCACATCGTCAACCTGTCCAGCATGGCCGCCTACACCCCGCAGCAGGCCTTCTCGGCGTACTCCACCAGTAAGGCCGCGGTGTTCATGTTCTCCGACTGCCTACGCACCGAATTGGCAAGCAGCGGAATCGGTGTCAGCACCATCTGCCCCGGCATCGTGCACACCGACATCGTCCGCAACACCCGCATGTCCGGTGTCTCGGCCGAGGAGGAGCAGCGCAGACAGCAGCTCTACGACCGGCTGTACCGGTTGCGCGGTTACGGGCCGGAGAAGGTCGCGAAGCAGATCCTGCGGGCGGTGCGGAAAAACAAGGACGTCGTCCCGGTGACCCCGGAAGCCCGGCTGCAGTACGTCGTCGGGCGCTTGGCGCCGGGCGTGGTTCGATTCGCCGCTGCCCGAGGCAGTTTGGTGCGATGACAGACAAGGTGGCACCCGAGGGATTGGGTGCCACCTTGTCAGTTGTTTCCGACTCTACCGCTCGATGATGGCGACAACACCCTGTCCACCGGCGGCACAGATGGAGATCAGCGCGCGGCCGGATCCCTTCTCCGCCAGCATCTTCGCGGTCGAGGCGACGATGCGGCCGCCGGTCGCCGCGAACGGGTGACCCGCCGCCAGCGAGGAGCCGTTGACGTTGAGCTTGCTGCGGTCGATCGAGCCGAGCGCGCCGTCGAGGCCGAGGCGCTCCTTGCAGTAGGCGTCGGACTCCCACGCGGTGAGCGTCGCGAGCACCACCGAGGCGAACGCCTCGTGGATCTCGTAGTAGTCGAAGTCCTGCAGGGTCAGGCCGTTTCGGGCGAGCATCCGCGGCACCGCGTAGGTGGGCGCCATCAGCAGGCCGTCCGGGCCGTGGATGTAGTCGACCGCCGCGACCTCGCTGTCGACCAGGTGGGCGAGCACCGGCAGGTTGCGCTCGGTGGCCCATTCCTCGCTGGACAGCAGCACCGTGGAGGCGCCGTCGGTCAGCGGGGTGGAGTTGCCCGCGGTCATGGTGGCGTCACCGGCCTTGACACCGAACACCGGCTTGAGGGTGGCCAGCTTCTCCACGGTCGAGCCGGGACGCAGGTTGTCGTCGCGGGTCAGCCCGAGGAAGGGGGTGACCAGATCATCGAAGAAACCGCGATCGTAGGCGGCCGCCATGTTCTTGTGCGACAGGTAGGCCAGCTCGTCCTGCGCCTCGCGCGGGACGGCGAATTCCTTGGCGGTGATGGCGGCGTGCTCACCCATGGACAGCCCGGTGCGCGGCTCGGCGTTGCGCGGAATCTCGATGCCGAGCATGCCCGGACGCAGCTGACCGACCAGCTTGAGCCGGTCCTTGTTGGTCTTGGCGCGGTTGGCGTCGAGCATCCATTCGCGCATGCCCTCGCTGACGCCGATCGGGGCGTCCGAGGTGGTGTCGGTACCGCCGCCGACGCCGGCCTCGATGCGGCCCTGGGCAATCGCGTCACCGACGGTGACGACGGCCTGGAGACCGGTGCCGCAGGCCAGCTGCAGATCGTGAGCCGGGGTGTACGGGCTGAGCTTGCTGCCGAGCACGCTCTCGCGGATCATGCCGTGCTCGCCGACCCGCTTGAGTACGGCGCCGCCGACCACCATGCCGAGCCGCTCGCCCTGCAGGCCGAAGCGGCTGACCAGGCCGTCCAGCGCGGCGGTGAACATGTCCTGGTTGGACGCGTGCGCGTACGCCTTGTCGGAGCGAGCGAACGGGATCCGGTTGCCGCCCACGATCGCGACCGGGCGGGTGGTCTTACCGGTCTTGGCGGTGCTCTTCGCCGAACGGGATTTGGTTGTCACTCGAGTCTCCAGGTCTCGTTGGGGATGTTCGGCGCTCCGGAGTCCGCGTGGAAATCTCCACAGATCGGCGCCCCGTCGCGGTTGGTTTACATTAAACTTACTCTGGAGTAAGTTTAATGTCGACACCGTACCCGCAAATGTGTGCCAGCGGTCCACTGCCGGGTACCACCAGACCCGAGAACTGAACATCGCGGCGTGAGCGAGAGTCGGTGCAGGGGTAGCTTGCGTAACCTCGCCAGGGACCGTGCACGCCGCCTGTCAACACAGAAAAGGTAGGAACAGTGGCAGCCAGCAAGAGTAAGGGTGCTCCCAACCTCTACGGATCGTTCGTCCACTCGGCCCCCGGTCAGTTCCTGGCGAGCAAGCTGGGACTGCCGCAGCCGGAGAATCTGCGTCGCTACAAGCAGGGCGAGCCCGCCTTGCCCGGCCCCGTGCTGCTCGGCGGTAAGGGCCGGGTCGCCGAACCGGTGCGCGCCCTGCTGTCGGACTACACCTTCGTCGACTCGCCCAGCGCGGGAACGAAGCTCGGCGCGCTGGTGTTCGACGCGACCGGCATCGGGTCCATCGAAGACCTGTCCCAGCTCTACGAATTCTTCCAGCCCGCCATGCGCACCATCGCCGCGTCCGGGCGCATCGTCGTCATCGGCACCACCCCCGAGCTGACGTCGAGCGTGGACGAGCAGATCGCCCAGCGCGCGCTCGAGGGCTTCACCCGGTCGGTGGCCAAGGAGCTGCTGCGCGGCGCCACCGCCCAGCTGGTGTACCTGCACCCGGAGGCCGCCGCGGGCGCGTCCGGCCTGGAGTCGACGCTGCGCTTCCTGCTCTCGGCCAAGTCGGCCTTCGTCGACGGCCAGGTCATCCGGGTCGGCAAGGACGACGCCACCCCGCCGACCAGCTGGGACCGGCCGCTCGAGGGCAAGGTCGCCGTGGTCACCGGCGCCGCGCGCGGCATCGGCGCGACCATCGCCGAGGTGTTCGCTCGCGACGGCGCGACGGTGATCGTCGCCGACATCCCGGCCGCCGGCGAGGCACTGTCGCAGACCGCGAACAAGGTCGGCGGCACCGCGCTGGCGCTGGACGTGACCGCGCCCGACGCCGCGGAGAAGCTGGCCGAGTTCGCCACCGAGCGCTTCGGCGGCATCGACATCGTCGTGCACAACGCGGGCATCACCAGGGACAAGCTGCTCGCCAACATGGACGACGGCCGGTGGAACTCGGTGCTCAACGTGAATCTCGCGGCGCCGCACCGGATCACCGAGGGCCTGGTCGCCCGTGGCGCGCTGAAGGAGGGCGGCCGGGTGATCGACGTGTCCTCCATCGCGGGCATCGCGGGCAACCGCGGCCAGACCAACTACGGCACCTCCAAGGCCGGTGTCATCGGCATGGTCGACGCCGAGGCGCCGAAGCTGGCGGAGAAGGGCATCACCATCAACGCGGTGGCGCCCGGCTTCATCGAGACCGCGATGACCGCCGCCATCCCGCTGCCCACCCGCGAGGCGGGCAGGCTGATGAGCTCGCTGCTGCAGGGCGGGCAGACCGTCGACGTCGCCGAGACCATCGCCTACTTCGCCAGCCCGGCGTCGAACGCGGTGACCGGCAACGTGGTTCGCGTCTGCGGGCAGAGCCTGATCGGAGCATGATGACCGAACTGATCTCGCTCACCGAAACACCCAAGAACGGCCCGCTGTATCTGAAGGCCGCGCTGGGAGCGGTTCCGCTGCCGCTGGTTTCGGCGCGGAAGTCGACGCTGCCGGATCGGGCGAGCAAGCTCGACGGCCTGCAGGTCGATCCGGATCATCTGGCCGCGTACTGCCGGGCCACCGGTCTGCGGTTCGGCGATGCGCTGCCGCTGACCTACCCGTTCATCCTCACCTTCCCGATCGTGATGCAACTCGTTGTGCAACGCGACTTTCCGTTCGTCGCGGTCGGTGCGGTGCACGCGGAGAACGTGATCGAGCGGACCCGCGACATCTCGGTGAGCGAGCCGCTGGATATCAAGGCGCACATCGAGAATCTGCGGGAGCACCCGAAGGGGCTGCTGGTGGACGCGATCACCGAGATCAGCGTCGGCCGCGAGCTGGTGTGGCGGCAGGTCACCACCTTCCTGCACCAGCAGCGCACCTCGCTGTCGGGCGGGCCGAAGCCGGAGCCCAAGCCGGAAGAGGTGCCACCGCCGCCGCTGCGCACCTGGCGGGTCGATCAGAAGACGATCAACCAGTACGCCGCGGCCTCGGGTGATCACAACCCGATCCACACCTCGGCGTTGGGCGCCAAGGCTTTCGGGTTCCCGAAGCCGATCGCGCACGGCATGTGGTCGGCCGCGCACCTGCTCGGCACGATCGAGGGCCGGGTACCGGGCAAGACCACCTACTCGGTGAAGTTCGGCAAGCCGATCTTCCTGCCGTCGACGGTGAACGTGTACGCGGATCAGGTGGCGGGCGGCTGGGATCTGGCCGTGCTGAACCCGAAGAAGGGGTTCCCGCACCTCACCGCGACACTGCGCTGAGATTCGAGAAGTTTTGGTGCCGCGCCTCTTTCACGGGAGGCGCGGCTCCGCTCGTTATATGACCTGGCGGCGTGCTGTCGTCAGCAGTCGCAACCGCAGCAATCGCAATGACAGCAGTCACCGCAATCGCCGTTGCAGTCCTTGAGCCAAGCGTCCTTGCGCTCGCCGGTGCACGGCTGGGTGTGCTCGGCACAGCAGGCGTACCCGGTGCAGTACCCGCCGAGGATGAGCGCCAGCGACTCGCCGATACCCGGACGGCGATGCCGGGTGCGCCGCGCGCTCATCTGCACATCGCTGCTGTCGTGCGAGATCCCGCAGCTGTGGCCGGCAACCGTGCCGATCCCTCGGCCGAGTCGGCGCAGCACGCCGGCCAGCGGGTCCAGCAGCATCCAGCGCACCGTGGGGACGGCATCGAGCTCGGCTTCCGCGACCGCTTCGCGCAGCCGTGAATCCGATTCCCGCAGTAGGTCGTACGCCTGCGGCATGGTCGTTCCGGTGGCGGCGAGCGGATTGAACCGGCCGCGGGCTAGGTCCTGCTCGTAGTCCTGCACGGCATCGGCCAGGTGCGCGATCCGGCCGAATTGCCAACCGGCGGAGCGCAATGCGTCGACGTTGGCCGGACGCTCCGCCAAAACCGCTGTGTGCGCGAAGAACTCGGACGCGCAGAGCTGGGTCGGCTCGGTCAGTCGCGCCAACGAATCCGTCCCACCGGCGGTCGCCGCCTGCTCCAACCCCGTCTGTGCACTCAACGCGGCGACGAGAGGTTCGACATCCAACCCGATGCGCTCTGCGCTCAGCCGCGCCTGTCCGGCCCAGCGGCTCGCCGCCTTCGCCATCGGCGTGCGGGCCAGTGCGGATGCGTCGCCGTCGTCGACATGGTCGCGGACCTTGGCCGAGGCCAACAGCAGCGACGCCGTCGTGGCCAGTCGCACACCCGGCGAATTCGCGGCCGCGACCGACGCGCGTTGCATGCCGCGCAGGGCACACCGCCCCGCCGTGGTGCGCTCGACCGCGCCCGCGGACTGCGCCTCGGTGAGCACGCTCAGCACGATCGCATCGACATTCGTTGTCGCACGGGCCAATTGCCCGTGCTCGTCCCGTAGCCCCAGACACAGCCCGCACATATGTGTGCGCCACTCGGCCGCATCGATGCCGTACTTCGCCGCGCCGTGCGCACACGGCCTGAGCAACCCGAACAATTCCGCCCCGTTCTCCCCGGCCCGTTCCGCGCAGAGCCGGTCTGTACTTGTTGATCACCGCACTCTGGCAGGCCGTTAACGGCACGGCAACCGGTACCCGCCACTTCCTCCACAGTGGCGAGCCGGCGTTACTCCGCCTTCTTGCGCCCGGCCAGACCGCGCCACGCGAGATCGTCGAGCAGGTCGACCGCCTCGGCCACCTCGATCCGGCCGCTGGCCACCCGGTCCGCGATGGCCTCGCCCGCGCCGATCACAGCGGCCGCGACAATGTCGAAGTTGGTGCCGGGCTCCGGGTGTTTGGCGCTGGATTCCAGCAGCTTGGCGGTCAATTCGATGACGCGCTCGCGGGCGTTCTCGATCTCCGACGCGAACGCCTGCTGACCGATGGCCTGCCGATAGAGCACCTGCCAGGAGCGCCGGTTGCGGTCCACGAAGCCGAGGAAGCCCTCCAGCGCGACCCGCACCTGCTCGTGCGGCGTCAGCTGGGGGTTTCCTGCGGGCACCACCGATTCGATGAAGCGCAGACCCTCGCGCTGGATGCAGGCGCGGAACAGTTCGTCCTTGGAGCCGTAGTACAGGTACAGCATCGGCTTCGATATCTTGGCCTCGGCGGCGATGGCATCCATCGACGTATCGTGGAAGCCTTTCCGCGAGAACACCTCGACCGCGGCATCGAGCATCTGCTGCTCACGAACCGCTCGAGGAAGTCGCTTCGTTCCGCCCGCCATCCACTCTCCTACCGCACGGTGAAGTTCACATATTACTCCAAGGTAAGTTCCGCGGGTCGCATTTGCTCATCAGTCGCGGGAACAGGGGCTCAGCAGCGCGGCAGCGCCCCCTTGAACGCCGCCATCCGCAACACCGACGCATCCACCTGCGCGGCGGGCAAGCGGCCCGTCGCCACCGCCTGCTCGAGCTGATCGAGCACGCTGGGCACCGCGTCGGTGGTGATCCAGAGCGCGTTGTCCGCGCCGGCGACCAGCGCGGCCTCCACCGCGTCCGCGATGGACAGCCGGTTGGTGATCGCGGCCATGCCGCCCAGGTCGTCGGTGAAGATCGGCCCCTGGAACGGTGCGGCACCGTAACCGCGACCCTCCCGCAGCAGCGTCATCACCTGCGGACTGATGCTCGCGGGCACGTCCGGGGTGGTGAGGCCGGGGACGTCGAGGTGGCCGACCATCACGCCCGCGCCGGAACCGATCAGCGCGCGGAACGGGGCGAGATCGACGGTCTGCATGCTCTCCAGCGGCGGCGTGCGGACCGCGCCGCGGTGCGAATCGCCCGAGCCGGACCCGTGACCGGGGAAGTGCTTGAGCACGGTGCCCACGCCGACCTCACGCATGGCGCGGATGTAGGCGTCGGCGTAACGGGTGACCACGGCGGGATCGTCGGAGAAGGAGCGGTCGCCGATGACGGAATCGGCGGGCTGGGCGCTCACATCGACATCCGGGGCGAAGTTCACCGTCACACCGAGGTCTTTCAGCGCGCGGCCCCTGGTCAGGGTGGCGTCGTGGAACTGTTCGGCGGTCATCGCGTCGACGGTGGCCCTGGCCGAGGGCGCGGCGCCGATCAGGTTCTTCACCCGGGAGACGCGGCCGCCTTCCTCGTCGATGGTCACCATGAGCGGCACCTTGGCCGACTGCTTGATCTGCTCGAGCCTGCCGTCGCTCAGCAGCGTGAGGTCGGTCCAGCCGCCGACGAAGACTCCGCCGACCTGCTCGGTGCCCACCACATTCGCGGCGTCGTCGGCGCCGGTGACGCCGACGGTCAACAGCTGCGCCAGCTTCTGTCGCAACGTGAACTGCCCGAGATATCCGGCCGTGCAATCCGGCTTCGCGGATGTTGTTGGCTGCGTGGACGATTCGGACGTCGACTCGGGCGCCGCCGCTTGCGACGGCGTCGGGTCGGCGCCACCGCCGGACGAGCAGGCGGTCGCGACGGCGGCCAGCACGGCGAGCACGAGCAGGGGCGTCTTCCGCATGGAAGTAAACCGTACTGATCCCGCGCGCCAGCAAGTAGGCCGGGCTCGGCCAGGGTAGCCTTGTTCAATAGCCGTGAGTCTCCCACCAGGAGGTCATCGTGCCCTGCGATCTGATGCTCATTGCCTACGATGGGTCCGAGAACGCCAAGCGGGCCATCGAATACGCCGGGCGGTTCCTCAGCGCGAACAGAGCGATCGTGCTCACCGCATGGGAGCCGATGGTGCGCCAAGCCGCCCGCCTGTCCGGACTGTCCGGGGTGATGCAGCCGGAATGGGTGCCCGACGACGAGATCGAAGATGTCGCCTACGTCGACGCCCGCACCATCAACACCGAGGGTGTGCGGCTGGCCAAACTCGCCGGGCTCAATGCCGAGGCGCGCACCGCCGAATGCACGACGACCATCTGGAATGCCATCGTCGAATGCGCCGACGACCTGGACGTCGACATCATCGTCGCGGGTACCCGGGGCGCCACCGGCATCCGCGCACTGATGCACAGCAGCGTCGCCGACGCGGTCCTCAAGCACTGTCATCGCCCGGTCCTGATGGTCCCGCCTGGCAAGGAACCCGCCGCCAAAACTGGGTAGGAGCCTGTGCGGCCGAGCGTTGTTGCTTCGAGGTGAGCGAGCGAAGCGAAGACACAGCCACCGAACGCGGCCGAGGTCGCTTCGTGAGGGCGCTCACGGAGCGGGTTTCGAGGGTGGGGGCGGGGTTAGGGTCGAGGGACTATGGATGGATTCCTGCTTGCTCAGCCGGACGGGGTGGTCCGGACCTCCGGGAGCCGGGTCACCTTCGACGAGGCCGAGCCCGCGATCGCCGCGCTGCGGGACGGCACCGCTGAACTGATCGTCGGTGCGTTGCCGTTCGATCCTCGTCGGCCCGCCGCGCTGACGGTGCCCGAACATGCGCGGCACACCGCAGGACCGTGGCGGCCCGCTGCCCTTCCCGACCTGCCCGCCGTCCAGTTCGTGACCGAAATCCCCAGTGCCGCTGAACATATCGCGCGGGTGACGAAACTCGTTGAGCAGCTGAACGATCCGGCACAACCGCTGCGCAAGGTGGTTGCCGCACGGTCGGTAATGGCCGAGGCGGCCGCCGCATTGGATCCCGAGCTCGTCGCGGCCCACCTGCTGACCAGGCATCCACACGCCAATGTGTTCGCCGTCGACCTGTCCCCCGCCGGGCGGACGGGGGCGACACTGGTCGGCGCCACGCCCGAGGTGCTGATCGCCCGGCACGGCGAAACCGTCACGCTGCGGCCGTTGGCCGGCACGATGCCCAGGCTCGCCGATCCGGGTGCCGATGCCGTCCAGGCGCGAGAGCTGCTGTCCAGCACCAAGAATCGCGCCGAGCATGCCTTCGTCATCGAATGGATCCGGGAGAAACTCGGCCCGGTCTGCGCCGAGTTGTCCATCCCCGACGGTCCGGAACTGATCAGCACGCCCGAGGTCTGGCATCTCGCCACCCCGATCACCGGACGGCTGCGCGACCCAGCGACCACCGCGCTCGAACTGGCACTGCTGCTGCATCCCACGCCCGCCGTCTGCGGCACCCCGACCGACCTCGCGCTCGACACGATCGCCGACCTGGAGGAGGACCGCGGTTTCTACGGTGGCGCGGTCGGCTGGTGCGATGCACGCGGTGACGGCTCGTGGGTGGTCGCGATCCGCTGCGCGGAACTGTCGGCCGATGGACGCACCGTGCACGCCTACGCGGGCGGCGGCATCGTCGCCGCCTCGGACCCGAAAGCCGAGCTCGACGAAACCACCGCCAAGCTCCGCACCCTGCTCGGCGGGCTGCACTGCGCCATCCCCGCACACTGATCCCGGCGCGCTCGACCGGGCCGTTGATAGCACCCGGAATCCCCGGTGATCGCCGCCTCAACCGGACTGCCGACCGACAATCGGCGGGCTGAACGCACCGGATACGGTTGCGGGCTGCTAGGTTGACCGGGAATGTGCCTGCATCGATGTATTGGAGTGCCGCAATGAAGTTTGCTGTTCCTGGTGTTGCGAGTGCTGTCGGCGGCGCCGTACTCGGCGTGATCGCGGTGCTCCTCGTCACGGTGGCGGTGCAGCAGAACTCGCGTCCCGACATCGACCGCACCGGCGACAAGGACTCCTCGTTGCTGAACAACGTCGAGTACGGCAGTCGCTGAGCCGCTGACCCCCGCTTCACCCACCGACTCGCTCGGACCGGCGGCGCGGCGGCACAACACCGCGCCGCTCGGTAGACGCTGGTTCGCCGGGACGGTGCTCGCGGCGTTCCTGCTGACCTTCCTGCAGGCGCCGGGACGCACGGTCGCCGACACCAAATACGACCTGGCGCAGAACCCGCTCGGCTTCCTCGAACGCGCCAGCCACCTGTGGAGCAGCCAGGCCCCGATGGGTCAGGTGCAGAACCAGGCTTACGGATACTTCTTCCCGCACGGCGCGTTCTTCTCGCTCGGCCATGTGCTCGGCCTGCCCGCCTGGGCCACCCAGCGCATCTGGTGGGCACTGCTGCTGATCGCCGGTTTCTGGGGCATCATCCGGCTCTGCGAGACCCTCGGCATCGGCACCCGCGGCTCCCGCATCATCGCCGCGACCGCGTTCGCGCTGTCCCCACGGGTGCTCACCACGCTCGGCTCCATCTCGTCGGAGACGCTGCCGATGATGCTGGCACCGTGGGTGTTGCTGGCGCCCGCGGCGCTGGGCATCCGCTATCGGAATCGGCGGCGCACGACTGACGCGGGCGCCGATCCGCCGACGGACCGCGGGCGGCGCGGTGGTGCCGAATCGGCGGCAGGCAGCGCGCTGGCACTCGCGCTGATGGGGTCGGTCAATGCCGTCGCCACAGTCGCGGCGTTCCTGCCCGCGCTGCTGTGGTGGGCGTCGTATCGGCCGAACAAGCAGTGGTGGCAATTCACCAGGGCCTGGGTGCCGCTGCTCGTGCTCGCCACCTTCTGGTGGGCGGTGCCGCTGCTGTTGCTCGGCAAGGTGAGCCCGCCGTTCCTGGACTACATCGAATCCTCCGGGGTGACAACGCAATGGGCCTCGCTCGCCGAGGTGCTGCGCGGCACGGACAGTTGGACGCCGTTCGTCTCGCCGGAGCGCATCGCCGGCGCGGTGCTGGTGACCCAGCCCGCGGCGGTGCTCGCCACCGGGCTGCTCGCGGCGGCGGGCATGGCCGGACTGGCGATGCGGTCCATGCCCTATCGCGGTCGGCTGACGCTGATCCTGTGCGTCGGCCTGGTCGGCATCTGCGCCGGCTACGTCGGTGAGCTGGGCGGGCCGTTCGCGGAATCGGTGCGGCTGTTCCTGGATTCCGGTGGGGCGCCGCTGCGCAACGTGCACAAGCTGGAACCGCTGATCCGAATCCCGTTGGTGCTCGGCCTCGCCCAGCTGCTGGCCCGGGTGCCGCTGCCCACCTCGGTGCCGATGCCGGTGTGGCGCAGCGCGTTCGCGCATCCGGAGCGGGATCGTGCCGTCGCGGTGGCCGCGCTGATCCTCACCGCCCTGGCCCTGTCCACCTCGCTGGCCTGGACCGGCAAGCTGGCCCCGCGCGGCGCCTACGACAAGGTGCCCGCGTATTGGCAGCAGACGGCGGACTGGTTGCAGGACCACGCTTCCGACACCAGAGCGCTGATCGTGCCCGGTGCCCCCTTCGGCAGTCAGGTCTGGGGACTGACGCGCGACGAACCGTTGCAGGCGTTGGCGCGCACGCCGTGGGCGGTCCGCGACTCGGTGCCGCTGAACCCGCCGGGCACCATTCGCGCGATGGACTCGGTGCAGCGCCTGATCGCCGACGGCAGGCCGTCCGATGGACTCGCGGCGACCCTGGCCGGGCAGGGCATCGGAATCCTGGTGCTGCGCAACGATCTCGATGCCGAGACTTCCCGCTCGACCCGGCCGATGCTGGCGCACCGGGCGATCGACGGTTCCCCTGGCCTGGCCAAGGTCGCGGAGTTCGGCGCGCCGATCGAATCCGCGGTCATCGCCGAGGATCTCGTCGCGGACGGTGATCTGCGGCCCGCCTACCCGGCGGTCGAGATCTACCGGGTGCAGACACCGACGCCCGGCACACCGGCCGAGGTGCGCAGCGGAACCGGTGCGCCGCCGGCGTTCCCCGGCGCGTACACGGTGCCGCTCGACGCGTTACCCGTGGTGCAGGGCGGGCCCGAAGTGCTCGAACGCCTGCACCGCGACCCGGGCAGCAGCGAGACACCCGCCATGCTGGCCGCCGACGCGAGGCGCGCCGGACTGCCGATCGGACCGTTGACCGTCACCGACACCCCGATGGACCGGGAATCCGACTTCGGTCGCGTCGACAATCACAATTCCGCGCTGCGCGCGCCCGACGACGCCCGCCGCACCCACAACCTGGTGTCCGACTACCCGGTGCCCGGCGCCGACCTGGTGCGCGGGGAATGGACGGGCGCGACCGTCACCGCGTCCAGCTCGGCCGCCGACGCCACCCAGCTGGGTGGTGCCGCGCCGGGCAGTTCCACCGCGGCGGTCGTCGACGGCGATCCGGCCACCGCGTGGATCAGCAACGGTTCCGAACACGCACTCGGACAATGGCTTCGACTCGATCTGGACCAGCCGATCCGGGTCGGCCAGCTGAGCTTCAGCACCAGCGCGGCCGCCATCGGCGATCCGGTGAAGTGGGTCGAGGTGCGCACCGCCAACGGCACCGTGGGTACCCGCATTCCCGAACCCGGTACGCCGGTGTCGGTTTCGCTGCCCGCGGGCAAGACGCAGTGGATCACCATTACTGCCATCCGCACCGAAAACGGCAAGCGCGGTGGGCAGTTCGGCATCAGCGAGATCGCGCTCGACGACTACTCCGTCCGTGACCAACCGGTCCCCGTCGACATCCGGCACCGGACGGTGCTTCCGCCGACCCCTGCGGGCGCGCAGATCCGAGCTTGGGATCTCGGGCAGGAATTCCCCGGGCGCGGTGCCTGTTTCGATTCGCCGGACCGCGTGCGCTGCAGCAAGGGTCTCGCGTTGGCACCCGAGGAACCCGGCACCTTCCAGCGCACGCTGTCGGTGCCCGAACCCATGTCCGTCACGCCGGAGCTGACCGTCCGGACCCGGCAGGGCCCCGCGCTGGAGGCGCTGCTCACCGACCACGACCGCCCGGTCGCCAGGGGCAAGGCCGACGTCGGAGACCTGCGTGGTGCCGCGTTCGCCGCCACCGATGGCGATCCGCGCACCAGTTGGACTGCCCCCGAGGACTCGGTGCGGGTACTGACCGGTGCCAAACCCACCCTGACGATCGAATTGCCCGCCCCCGCGCTGGTGACCGGACTGGAGCTGACCCCCTCGCTCGGCGGCCTGCCCGCCGCACCCACCTCGGTGGTGGTCAACCTCGGTGACGGCCCGCAGGTGCGTGAGCTGGACAAGAGCACCACAGGCTCGCCGGCCCGAATCTCGCTGCACCCCACCGTGACCGATCGCATCGAGCTGAGCATCCGGGACTGGCAGCCCGTCCTGGACAGGACGGCAATGGGTTTCGTGCTCGCGCAGCCTGCGGGACTGGCCGAGGTGTCGGTGCTCGGTCCGGACTATCCCGCGCCCGCGGCGCTCGACCGGGAGATCACCGTCCCGTGCGAAATCGGCCCGACCATCAACATCGATGGACAACTGCGGCGCACCACCGTCACCGCGACCGCGGCTGAACTTCGCTCCGGCGCTCCGGTTCCCGCACGCGTCTGCGCGGATGACGCTTCGCCGCAGCCCGATTCCGGTGCGCTCGGACTTTCGCAGGGTCGTGCCGACGTCACCGTCGGGCCGACCGACCTGTTCTTCGTCGACCGGCTCCGGCTCGAGCGCATCGGGCTCGCCGTGCCGGCCGCGCAGTCGTCCGGCACCCGCGTCCTCGTGCTGCCGCTGAGCACCAATGTCGGCTGGCAGGCAACGACTTCCGACGGCAAGACCCTCGAGCCCGTGGTGATCGACGGCTGGCAGCAAGCCTGGCTGCTGCCGCCCGGCGCCACCGGTCCCGTCACCGTGTCGTTCCCCATTGACCGCTGGTACCGCCTCGGCATCTTCGGTGGTCTCCTGCTGCTCCTGCCGCTGATAGGCCTGGCGATTCCGCGGCGGGCCCGCACCATCGCGAAACCGATTGGCGCCGAGCTGAACATCGCGCCCGAGACCGCCAGCACGGCACCCACTGGCGCAGCGCCCACAACGCCCGACCTCAGCACCGCATCGCCGGATGCCGCAGCCATCTCAGGCTCGGCCACCCCCGCCGTCGATGCCTCGGCTGTCTCCGGCTCGAGCACCATCAGCACGGATGCTGTTGCCCACGTGCCGGATTCCACGCCACGAACCTGGGGCCCGCGCTGGCTCGGGGCACTCGGCCTCGCGGCAGCAGCAACGCTGATCGCCGGCCCGGTCGGAACCATCGTCACCGCAGCCATTCTCGCCGCCGCTCGGTTCTATCCACAGGTCACACCCCGGGTGCTCGTAGTCATCGCAGGCGTCGGCACGGCACTCTCCGCAGCAGCCCTGTCGACCGGCCCGTGGCGCGCCTCGGGCGGCTACATGGGCGGCTCGCTGTGGGCGCAACTGCCCGCAGTCCTCGCGGTGATCGCGGTCGGCGTCGCCGCGCTGCCGCCGCCTCGGTCATTCGGGCTGCGCCGCAACGGACCTCGTTGATAATGTGACGCCGCGTGAGGGAATGTGCCGAATGCGGTTTCGTCTACGACCTGACCCGCGCGACCGATGTCGCGCCGTTGGCCAGAGAGCACGCCGTGGAGTACGCGGACCTGCTCCTCACCGACTCGCCGAAGTTACGGCGGCGACCCGAACCCGACACCTGGTCGCCGCTCGAGTACGCCTGCCACATGCGGGATGTGCTTCTCGTGCAACGGGAACGCGCGCTGGCCGCCCGGCGCAGCACGACCCCCGACGCCACCCCGATGGGCCGGGACGAGCGCGTCGAGCACGACGGGTACCTCGACCAGAAGCCCTCGGACGTCGGCCGCCAGCTCCGGGACGCGGCGCACCTGTTCGCCAATGTGCTGGAACGACTGAGCGGCGACGACTGGGAGCGGACGCTGATCTACAGCTACCCCGAGCCGCAGGAACGTTCGCTGCGCTGGCTCGCACTGCACACCCTGCACGAACTCCGGCACCATCTGCTCGACATGCACCGGCAGCTGGATACCTGAGCGCGCCGGGCGATCACGGCGCCGCGAGGCGGTCTTCCTCTTCGATCTCCTTGGCCGGCTTCGCCCGATCCCGCCTGCGCGCCCACTGCCGCACCGGCTCCTCGATCAGCGCGTAACTGGCCGCGGCGACGGGCAGGGTCAGCGCGATGGTGAGGATGAGGACGTAGCCGAAGTCGCCGCTGAACGGCAGGATCCCGAACACCGGGAACACCACCCACAGCACCGCGAGATGCCAGAGGAAGATTCCGTAGGACCAGCGCCCGATGGTCGCGGCCACCCGCGATTTCAGCCACCGATGCCCGCTGGCCGGGTCGCCGAGCACCAGCGGGGCGAGCAGCGTGAAGCCGATGATCGCGCCCAGCGCCATCTTCGCCGCGTACTGCCACGGCTGGGCGTGGGTCAGTCCGGCGTGCCCGCCGATATCGGTGGCCGAGATCAGGAAAGCAATCAGCGCGATGACCCACATCAACGGTTGATTTCCAGCCAGTCGGCGCCATTTCGATAGCCGTTCGCTACCAAAAGAAAGTTCCGCGAGCACCATTCCCATCGCGAACCACGGCAGGTATCCGGGCAGCCAATTGTCGGAATGGATGGCGTCCGGAGTCGGCACCGGAATGAAGTTCCAACTCAACGACACCGCGGCCAGGCCGAGCAGTACCGGCACCCGCCACCGAGCGGTGCTGCCGCGCAACCAGACCACCGCGAACGCGAGCAACGGCAGCACCAGATAGAAGGCCACCTCGACCGAGAGGCTCCACATCTGGGTCAGCCCATCGGTCAGCGTCAGCGGCACGAACACCTGCAGCAACGCCAGATTCGACACCCAGACGCGCAGCCCCGCCGTGCCCGCCGCACTCGGCAGCAGCACCAGAACCGCGCACACCACAACCCAATACGCAGGCAGGATGCGTGCGGCGCGATGCCGCAGGTAGTAGCCGAGCGTCGGCGCACTACCGAGCCCGCGCGCCGCGGCGGCATGCGGGCGCCACAGCAGAAAGCCGGAGAGCGCGAAGAACACCGCGACCGCCATGTCGAACCGGCCCCACACCCGCCCGAGCACCGGGGTGCCCGCGGCGCCGGTCTGGAAGGCGACGTGCGTCAGCAGCACGCCGAGCGCGGCCAGCCCGCGCATGCCTTCGAGCGCGGGCAGAAAGGCGCGCGCCGGTACCGATTCGGTCGCCGGGGCGACCGCGACGGCGGAAGTGGACGGGGATGCGGTCATCGGACTCCAGTCTGCCTTGCCAATTCTTAGGTGATAACCCCACGTTTCACATTTCGCGCTAAACTCGGGCGATTTCTCGGCCGTTTCCGGCCTCGGCGCCGCATGGTACGTCACCGGACTGTTAGTGTCGGGGCTCACGAGTGCCGCGGGAGGCCCGCCGTACTCGCCGGAACGACCCTGTTCTACGACGAGGAGAGTTTGCATGGCACTGAGTGCCGGAACCAGAAGGACGGTGGCCTGCCTGCTCGTGGGTCTCGGCGCGTTGCTGATTGTCGCCGCGCTGCTGATCCCGACTTACACCGTCGGCAAACTGGCGAAGACTCCTCTCGATCTCGAGATCACCACGATCGCGACCAACGCGCCGGGCGAGGAAAGCCTGGTGCTGGACTCCAAGTCGCTCAGCGCGCCCGAGGGTGCCGCGAAGATCGACACGAACGTGCCGCTGGTCTCGCAGCGGTTCCTCACCGTCGAGGAGCCCTCCGACGCCTCCGAGATGACGGTGCAGGCGGGTCAGACGCTGCGGCGCATCGACAAGCAGGGCGACACCGGCCTGCTCACCGCGAGCATCGACCGGGTCACCATCGACCGCAAGACCGGCGAGCCGGTCTCGAAGGAGCCGAACGGCTCCATCGCGGTCAACGTGGACAAGGAGATGAAGTCGGTCGCGGATCCGGTGCAGCACACCGGTTTGCAGTACCGATTCCCGATCGGGACCGAGCAGAAGACCTACCCGTACTTCGATCTCAACGCGCGCAAGACGTTCGACATCAACTACGTCGGCGAGACCGAGATCAACAGCATGCAGGTCTACCACTTCCAGCAGACCATCCCGGCGACCAACCTGAACGACGTGGTGAAGGCGCCGACCAACCGGCTCACCTTCCCCGCCGCGAAGTGGGGCGTGCCCGGCGACGGCGACGTCACCATGTCGCGCTGGTACACCAACACCCGCGACGTGTGGGTCGAGCCGAAGACCGGCACCGTGATCAAGGGTGGCGAGCAGCTGCACCTGTACTACGGCCGTGACTCCAAGCCCGAGGTCACCGCGCTGAAGTCGCACATCGTGTTCGACGAGAACACCATCGAGTCGCAGATCTCGGTCGCCAAGGAGAACATCGACAAGCTGTCGCTGTACGGGCGGATCATGCCGATCGTGCTCGGCGTGCTCGGTGTGATCGCACTGATCGTCGGCATCATCCTCGGTGTGCGTGGCGGCGGTTCGACCCCCGCTCCGGCGCGCGGCGGTGGGCCGCTGAGCCAGGGACGCGGTGGACCGGCACCGGCCGGTGGTGGTGCGCGTCGCGCGGACAACGATCCGCCGACCGAGCAGATCAACGTCACGAAACGTCCTTGATGTAGCTGAACATTCGGCCCCCGGTCCTTGTGACCGGGGGCCGTTTTGTTGCGTCTCCCCGGGTATTCAGACCAGACCTAGGCACAGCGCCAGCAAGGTTGGCGCCGGAGTCGGCTGAGCTAGTCGGCTTAGCTGGTACTGGCGAGTTGCCCTCGGGCTCGCGAAATCCGTTGGCGCAGTGTGCCGCCACCGGTAGCGACGATCAGTTAGGGCACCGCGCCAGCCGCCGGTAGCGAAGTTGGGCGCCGAGGCGACCGCCGGTAGCGGCCAGTGACCGGCTCAGCTCGTTGAAAGGCTTGCTACAGCTGGGGTTCGGGTTCGTGGCGACGGACGTTGCTGTCTCGATCAGCGGTGCGCAGGACGATCACGGCGACCACGAGAGTGGTGGCGGCCGCGACGGAGGCAACGGTGGTGATCAGCGTGGGGATGGAGCGGGCGAACGAAACCATCAGTGCCACTTCGACGGCCAGGCCGAGCCAGGTCAGCGCGGCGAGGGCGGTGCGGTCCACGGCGATCGCCGAGAGCATCGCGCCCTGCAGGACCGCGAGGATGGCGCCGTGCAACGCGAACAGCCACAGCAAGCCTTGGATGGGGGCGTAGTCCTGGCCGGCCAGCAGCGGAGCCAGTGGTGCGGCGAGCGCGGCACCGAGCACCGCCACGATGCCGATGCCGGACAGCACCGCGAGCGCCGACCTGATCGCCTGCGCCGAATGCGTGGGCTGCGCCATCCGCGGGTACAGCACGACGCCGACCGCCTGCGGCAACCAGAACGCGATCTTCGCGGCGATGGTGCCGAGTGCGTACCGGCTGGCATCCGCTTCGTCGAGGACCATGCGGACCACGATCAGATCCGTGGACGACAACGCCATCAACGCCGCCTGCACCTGCGCGGCGCGCAGCACCGGCAGCACACCGATGGCGTCGTCCTCGTCGGTTCCGGCACGTGGCCTCGGGGGTGGCGACCCCGCGACGAACCGGGCGAACGCCGCGGCCGCCGCGACGCCTACCGCCGCCGCACCCAGCGCCAGCGCGGCCCCGCCACCGACGGCGAGCAGCACCAGCGCGGGCGCGACCCGAAGGATGCCCGCGGCGCCGAGCACCACGCCCAAGGCCCGAAACCGCCTGCCACCCTGGAGAACTCCCTGTTCACCGGACAGCAGCACCAGCGCGGGCGCCGCACCGAGCGCCGCAGCACACGCGGCGACCCCGACGTTCAACGCGGCGGTCACCACCGGCACCAGCACCGCGACAACCACCGCGACGATCACCGCGCAGCGCCACTGCAGGCGCCGCAGCGCCGCGACACTCGCCCCCCGAACCAGCTCCCTGGCCACCACGTTCTGCAACGCGAGCGCGGGCACCGCACACAACAACTGCACCGCGAGCAGACTCGCGAACTCGCTGTACCCGGATACCCCGAGCCACCGCCCGGCCAGCAGCTGCAACAGATACCCGGCCACGTTGGCCGTCATCGCCCCCGCCGTCACCAACGTCAGATCCGCCACCACAGGAAACCGACGGACAGCAGACACGCCCGCCATCGTCCCACCCGACCGCCGCCGCCGATCTCCCGCCCCGCCGCGGCGAACCGGTCAGCGGGACTGTCGGCGCTCGAGCTTCCAGCGGACGTACTCGCCGAGTGGGATATCAGGGCGCTTGCAGAACGCTTTGGGTCGCCGCGCGCGCAGCCGGATTTCGGCGGCATCCGATACCTGGGCGTCGACCGGGCCGGTCGCACCGAGAAGATCCTGGTGTGCGCGGTGCCGGTTGGCGCGGTGCACTCTGGCTCGCTTGCGTGGCAGGTTCTTGCGCGACGCCTTGTCGTTCTCGCCGTAGGTGTTGCGCCGGTCCCTGGCGTAGCTCAGCTGCTTCTTCTCCTGCGGAGACTTCCTGACCACCGAGTCAGGATATGGCCGACGCGGACGGCTGCCGAATTCTTTTCCGACCGTGGCGGCACCGGGTGCGAGGAGGTCGGACCGTAGGGTGCACAAGCGTGAGTGCGAGCGGTCTCGGGCGACGGAGCCGGTGGGTGATGTGGGTGCCCGCCGGGTACAGCGCGGTGCTCGCGCTGCTCATCGTCGGGCCGCTACTCGGTTCCGGGTACTTGTTGCTGCGGGATGCGGTGAGTACGCCGCGGTCCTATCCGACCGATTCGGCGCTGGGGCTCGGGGATGCCGCGCCGCGTGCGGTGCCACAGGACGCGTTGCTGGCGTGGCTGTCACCGGTCATCGATGGTGGGTTGATCGTCAAGGCGATTCTGCTCGTCGCGCTGTGGGCGGCGGGTTACGGGGCGGCCGTCCTGGCGCGGGAATTGCTGGGCGTGCCGGTTGCTGCACAGCTGGTCGCGGCGACGGTGGCGCTGTGGAATCCGTACGTGGCCGAACGGCTGCTCCAAGGTCATTGGAGTCTGCTTGCCGGGTATGCGGCGCTGCCGTGGGTTGCTGTGGCCGCGTATCGGATTCGCGGCGCGGCGCGGCACGGCTCCGTGCGCGCATGGGCAGGTTTGGTGGGAAGCCTTGCCGCAGCGGGACTCACGCCGACCGGTGCGCTGCTGGCCGGGATCGCCGCGCTGGCGCTAGTCGGACGACGGCATCTCGCCGCTGTGCTCGCCGTGCTGATTGCGGCGTCCGCACCTTGGCTCGCCGCCACCGCGCTGTCCGGGGCGGGCGGCTCACCCTCCGATCCGGCGGGCATTGCCGCGTTCGCCGCTCGCGCCGAGCCGGGCCTCGGCACGCTCGGCAGTCTGGCCGGGCTAGGCGGCATCTGGAACGGTGACGCCGTACCCGATTCTCGCACCACACTTCTCGCGGCGATCGGGACCGTACTGCTGCTCGTCATTGTCGCGACGGGTCTGCGGGCGGTCGTCACGGACGGCACCGACCCGAACCAGCGATACCTCCGTCGCGCACTCGTCGTGCTCGCGGCGCTCGCCGTCCTGCTGCCCGCCCTCGGTGCGACACCGTGGGGCATGCAGGTGCTGGAGTGGCTCGTCGCGCACGTGCCCGGCGCGGGATTGCTGCGGGACACCCAGAAGTACGTGGCGCTGGCGATGCCCGCCTACGCGCTGTGTGCCGCGGCGGGTTGCGGGGTTATCGCCCAACGGTTCTCGGCGATGGGTGCGGCCGCTGCTCTGGCCGATCATCCACAAAACGCGGAAGTCATCGCACGACAAGGGATCAACCCCGCGCCAGCGGACGGCACGAGCGGCACGAGCGGCACGAGCGGCACGAGCGGCACGAGCGGCACGAGCGGCACGAGCGGCACGAGCGGCACGAGCGGCACGAGCGGCACGAGCGGCACGAGCGGCACGGACGACCGTGCCTCGTCGACGAGCGTCGCTGCCTCGGTTACGGGCTCGGTCGTCACCCGTTCGGTCGCAGCGGTTTTCATTGCTTTACTGATGCTGCCCCTCCTCGATCTCGCGTGGGGTGTCAGCGGCGCAGTGCGCCCGGTGCATTACCCAGCCGGATGGCACCAGGTCGCTGAAAAAGTGGACGGGCCCGGCGATGTCGCGGTTCTCCCGGGCGGGATGTTCCGCAAGTTCCGGTACAGCGGAAAGGCTCCGGTGCTGGACCCCGCACCACGAATGCTGCCCAACGACGTGCTGCAAACCGGCGAGCTCCCGGTGCGCGGTCGTACCGTGTCCGGCGAGGGTGCCCGTGCCCGCGCCGTGGAAGCGCTACTGCTGCAAGGCGGTTCGGTCCAAGAGCTGGCGGCGAGCGGCATCGGCTGGGTGCTCGTCGAACACGGCACCCCCGGCCCACTCGGCGATTCGAAAATAACACTCGCACAGCTGGATCCGGTGTTCAGCGACGCCGACCTCACGCTGTACCGGGTACCCGGCGCCATCCATCAGCGCACCGGTTCAGCGATGCATCGGAGCCTTGTCGTTGCGGCGCACGCACTCTGGCTGACGCTGCTGGTCGGCGGCGCGCTCATCGCAGCAGTGGCGCGCCCTGCTCATCGCAAACGCTGATCAAGCGTGCCCCTCGGCGATGTCCTGCCGCTCAAACGGCGCGGCGCATGGCGGACCGCAAAACGCAAGGCTGTTCAGTGTTCGGAGCGCGGAGCAATCAATCCAGAGGTGTGCTCCCCACGCGCGACAGCAGCCAGCACGTCGTACACACCGTTTCCGGTTTGCTCCCAAGAGAATTCACGCGCCCGCGAGCGCGCCTTCTCCCCCATGACGGTGCGCGCGGCATGCTCGTCGAGCAATTCGCCTACCGCGTCGGCCAATTGGGCGACGTCATCGACCAGGACGCCGGTGACGCCGTCGACGATGGAGTCGGTGAGTCCGCGCGAGCTGCGGTAGCCGATGGTCGGCACACCGTGCTGGGCGGCCTCGATGACCGCGAGGCCCCAGCCTTCCTTGCGCGAGGGCAGCACGTGCACCCAAGCGCGGGAGAGCAGTTCGTGTTTGCGGCGCTCGTCCACGTGGCCGTGGAAGGTGACGGCGTCGGCGATGGCGAGGTCGTGCGCGTCGGCCTTCAGGTTGTCCGCCCACCAGCCGTCGCCGATCACGTCGAGGTGCAGGCCGGGGAGGCGGGTGCGTAGTCGCGCGACCACGGCGAGCGCGTCCTCGATCTGCTTGTGCGGCACCAGGCGCGAGAGCACCACGATCCTTGGGTTCGCGGTGCGGGTTTGGGTGGCGCCGGTCGGCGCGTCGGCGGGCACCGGTTCGGCGCCGTTGCGCACCACCGCGATCCGGGACTGTTCGACGCCGAGGGTGGCCAGTTCTTCGGCCGAGGGCAGCGAGACGGTCAGGTACTGGTTGCGCCGGTGCACCCGGGGCGAGAGCCGCGACTCGATCCACCAGCCGATTCGGCCGACCAGCCGTCCGGCGACGGGCCACTGTTCCCGGTGCCCGTGGTGCACGAGGACCACGGACGGCGCCTTGGTGGCGGCCGTGGCGAAGAATGGGATGCCGTTCTGGGTGTCGATGACCGCGTCGGGCCGCAGGCCGCGCAACGGTCCGAGGCCGAGCCTGCCGAATGCCATCGCGGCCAGTGCCCGCGGATAGACGGAGAAGCGGCCCCCTGCGCGGCTGATGTCGATGCCGTCGATGCGCTCGCGTTTCGGCGCCCCGGGGTAGCGGGCGGTGCGCAGGGTGACCTTGACCCCGCGTGCCGCGAGCTGCGCGCCGACCTGTTCGAGGTACCGCTCGCTGCCGCCGCCCTGCGGGTGCCCGGTGTCACGCCAGCACAGCAGGAGGACTTCGCGCACGGTCGAGCTTCTCTCGGTCAGGTGGTCCCGGTCGGGAACATCGGATATCGCGCTACACCCTAACCCGAGCTCCGCGACAGCAGCTGATCACCGAGCAGTCCGCGGGCACATTGCCTGCAAACGTGCCCGCATCGACCCTGTTACCCCTGGCCCCGGCCTGGACGGACACTTTCGAGCGCTGGCCCACCACTTCGCGCGAGTGGCCGCGAAAAGTGTCCGCCGGGGCCGGTTCGACAGTGGTTCACTCCGGTTATGCGAGACTCGGCGCCGTGTTGAAAGCCGAAAAGACGCCCGCCGACGGTGCGCGAGCGCGCGCGCCCCGGTTCGCGCGCCGGGCGACGCTGCGCCGGTCGTTGCGGTTGCTCGGTAGCTTCCGGTTCGAGCAGACCGATCCGGCGGTGTTCTACGGCGGTCTGGCCGAGGACAGCGCGGCGATGCTCGGCGATTTCTACACAGATCTCACGGGTGCGGATCTGGCGGGGGCGACGATCCTGGATGTCGGGGGCGGGCCGGGCTATTTCGCCGACGAGTTCGTCAAGACGGGTGCCCGGTACATTCCGGTCGAGCCCGATCCGTCGGAGATGCACGCGGCCGGATTGTCGGTGGCTGGTGCGGTGCGCGGGTCGGGGATGGCGCTGCCGTTTCGCGACGACGCGGTGGATATCTGTTTTTCGTCGAATGTCGCCGAGCATGTGGCGAAGCCGTGGCTGATGGCGGACGAGATGGTGCGGGTGACCCGGCCTGGCGGGCTGATCGTGTTGTCGTACACGGTCTGGCACGGTCCGTTCGGCGGCCACGAGACGGGGCCGTGGCACTACCTCGGTGGCGAGTACGCGGCGCGGCGGTATCGCCGCAAGCAAGGCAAGGAACCCAAGAACCGGTTCGGCACTTCACTGTTCGCGGTGCGTGCATCGGACGGGTTGCGTTGGGCGGCAAGCACTTCCGCCGACGTGCAGACGATCTTTCCGCGGTATCACCCGCGCTGGGCGTGGTGGCTGGTCCGTATCCCGATGCTGCGCGAGTTGTTGGTGAGCAATTTGGTCGTGGTGGCGACCAAGAAGTAGTTCTAGTGCTCCAGCCAGCCGCGTCGCCAGGTACGCCTGCCGCACGGCTCGTGCGCGGGTCGCGTCCACGGGGATTCCTGGATGGCCAGTCCCACGGTCTCCAGCGTGGTCAAGCCGACCTGATCAGCTAATGCTCCGACAACAGCGACGGCCTCGGCGGCCTGCATGGCCGCGGTCGCTTGCTCGATGGTCAGCGTCCGGCCCGGCAGGAAGGAGACGACCCATCCTCCCGCACCGACACTCTTCGCTTGATGCTCGGTTTGATCGCTGGTCATCAGCGACCGGTCGACCACTTGCACCGCCATGACTCAGGCTCCCCAATGTGGTATCGGTTCAGGAATCGAGCGAGCTGATCAGTAGCTATCAGCATCCTCTTTCCAGCAACAGAACGCAATAGTGCGTTCTACGAAAAGCGAACCGACGGGTTGGGATTGGTCCTGCTCAGCGAGACTGCGCGGACGCAGAACTGAAACATGTTACAGACAACGCAGTGGCAAAACTGTAACGTGTTCTCATGCATTACGACAGCTTGTTCATCGGCGGCCGCTGGACCGCGCCAGCCAGCACCGAGCGCGTTCAGGTCATCTCGCCGGCCACGGTCGAGCCGGTGGGCAGCGTCCCCGCGGTGGCTCGCGCCGACGTCGACGCCGCGGTCGCCGCGGCCCGGCACGCCTTCGATCACGGCCCATGGCCGTCCACCCCACCCGAAGAGCGGGCCCAGGTGCTCACCCGCGTCGCGCGCCTGATCGAGGAACGCTCGGCCGACCTGATGGCCGCGCTCACCGCCGAGATGGGCGCGCCGCAGATGATCGCGATGACGCTCAACCAGATTCCCGCGGTCGCCGCGCTCGACGCCTACGCCGGGCTCGCGAAGTCGTTCCCGTGGACCGAGACCCGCACCGGCATGTTCGGCACCTCGCGCGTCAGCCGGGAGCCGCGCGGTGTCGTCGCGGCCGTCACGGCGTGGAACGTGCCGCTGTTTCTCGCGGCCAACAAACTTGCGCCGTCGTTGCTGGCGGGCTGCACTGTGGTGCTCAAACCCGCACCGCTGACACCGATCACGGCGAATATGCTGGCCGACATTTGCACCGAGGCGGGCCTGCCCGAGGGCGTGCTCTCGGTGCTGCCCGCCGAGGCCGAGGCGGCCGAGTACTTGGTCTCGCACCCCGGTGTCGACAAGGTCACCTTCACCGGCAGCACGGCGGTCGGCAAGAAGATCGGCGCGATCGCCACCGGACAGCTCAAGAGCGTCTCGCTCGAGCTCGGCGGCAAGTCCGCGGCAATCCTGTTGCCGGACATGGATATCGCGGGCATTCCGGTGCTCGCCTTCTCCGGTTTGATGAACAGCGGACAGGGTTGTGTCGCGCAGACCCGAATCCTGGCCCCGCGCAGCAGGTATGACGAGATCCTCGACGCGCTGGTCGAGCACGTGCAGACCATGAAGGTCGGCGACCCCAACGATCCGACCGTGCAGCTGGGCCCGCTGATCTCGGAGCGTCAGCGCGAGCGGGTCGAGGGCTACATCGCCAAGGGCAAGGCCGAGGGCGCGCGGCTCGTGCTCGGCGGCGGGCGGCCCGAGGGGCTGGATCGCGGCTGGTTCGTCGAGCCGACCATCTTCGCCGACGTGGACAACAAGTCGACCATCGCCCAGGAGGAGATCTTCGGCCCAGTGCTGTCGGTGATCCCCTACGAGACCGAGGACGAAGCCGTGGCCATCGCCAACGACTCGGTCTACGGCCTGGCCGGATCGGTGTGGACCGCGGACGTCGAGCACGGTGCCGAGCTCGCCGCGCGGGTGCGCACCGGGACGTTCGCGATCAACTGGTACGCGTTCGATCCCAGCTCACCGTTCGGCGGCTACAAGGCCTCCGGACTCGGGCGCGAGAACGGCCCGGAGGGTCTGGACGCATTCTGCGAACAGAAGTCGCTGCTCATGCCGATGGGCTGGACGGGCTGATCAGTCGGTCGGCATGACCACCCGCAGCACGGGCTCGCTGTGGCGGCCCGTGAGGCTCGGCGCGTCGACGATCTCGACGCGCCAGCCGGGGGGCAGCACGGCCTGCAAACGCCCGGCAGCCCGGCGTAGCGGTGTGCTAGCGGTCGCCAGTTCGAAGCCGGCAACCAGGGGGGCGATGGACGCCCCGGTCTCCAGATCGGTCATGCTCCAACCACCTCTCGCGCGTCGATCCCATCGTTCGCCGCGAGCATCGCGGGAAACCGATGTCGATAGGGAAGTAGTTCAGTCGATCAGTTAACTTTTAGCAATCGGACTGGTAGGTCATGAGACCAAGAACACGGCAAGCATAAGCCACTTGTGCGCAAACCTCGCACACCGGGCAACTACCCCATATCGAGCTGCCGCAAACGTTGGGTGCTCGTGACCTGTACGCACCGACCATTACCAATAGCACCACAACTTCGGGTCCGCGCGGCGGGAAACACGCCATACCGACGACTGATGATTCGTCATGTTGGTGGCGGTGGGTCACTGCCTCAGTTGCGACAGATTGCGCGGCGGCATGATTCATGGCGCTTGTCGTGAAAACTACTGTGCCGCCCCGTCGCCGGGGGGTTTCACCCCAGGGTGGCGCACTGACCGATCACTGTCGCAATGACCGACGGTAATCCGCCGGAGTCGTGCCGGTCGCCGCCCGGAGATGGGTGCGCAGTGCGGTCACACTGCCGAAGCCGGACTGTGCGGCAACCACTTCGACTGGCAGGTCAGTAGTTTCGAGCAGTTCGCGGGCCCGCACGGTGTGCTGTGCGTCGAGCCAGCGCCGCGGCGTGGTGCCGACCTCCGCTTTGAAGCGACGGATGAAGGTGCGCTCGCTCATCAGCGCGTGCGCGGCCAGCGCCGAAACATCCGGCGCCGCAGCCGGGTTCCGTGCCGCCCAGGCCATGGTGGCGGCCAGGCCGCCATGGAAGCCGTTGTCCGCCAGGGCATCCGGGATGTATTGCGCCTGGCCGCCCGCGCGATGCGGTGGCGTCACGTTCCACCGCGCCAATTCCGCCGCCGGGCTCGCGCCGAGTTCTCGGCGTGCGATGTGCAGGCACAAATCCAGTCCCGCCGACAAGCCCGCGGAAGTGAGCACGTCGCCGTCGTCCACGTACAGCGCCGCCGGATCCAGCTTGACGGCGGGAAAAAGATCGGCGAATTCGTCGCAATACGCCCAGTGTGTCGTGGCGGGTCGGCCGTCCAACAGCCCGGCCCGCGCGAGCACAAAAGCGCCGACGCAGATGCTCACCATGGTCGCACCCCGCGCCGCCGCGGCACGCAGTGCCGCGAGCGCCTCCTCCGGCGGCGGCCGCGTGGGCAATGCGATCCCCGGCACCACCACGATGTCGGCGGTCGCCAACGCTTCCAGCCCGTGCTCGACCCGCAGTTCGAACCCGTTCGGCGTCCACACCGGACCGGGCCGCACCCCACAGGTCTCCATCCGGAACCCCGCCGGTTCGCCGAACTTCCCTGGTCCGTGCCGGAAAACCTGGACGGCGCAGGCGAGGTCGTAGGTCATGACACCGTCCAAGACGAGCGCGACGACCTGTTTCACCCGGTCAGTTTGGCACAAATCAGAGCATTAGTGTCATCCCTGCCACTCACTGCGCCCCGCATACCCACGCTTCACTGAATTCGATGCACGAGCGAGAGGGAAATCTGGATGACCACGCCGACCAGCATTGATTGGGAATGGGCCGTTCGAACGGGTGGCGCACTGTCCGGCAAACAACGCAGACAACTCATGGCCACCATCACCCGAGCACTGCCCGCCCTCCTCGCCGATCGCGCCCGCCTCGCCCTCGGCCGCCGCGGCGCGGGCCGCCTCGACTTCGCCGGCCTGCGTCTCCCCGATTCGGCTCTCGCCCGCGCGGCGGAAGCCGAAGCGCACGAATCGCTCTCTCCCCATGTGCTCGGCCATTCCTACCGCACCTATTACTTCGGCCGAGTCCTCGCCGACCTCGACGGCGCCCGCTATGACGACGAGTTGGTCTACGTCTCCTGCCTACTGCACGACCTCCAACTCGAACACCCCACGCGCAACCGCTGTTTCGCGGTCACCGGCGCCGAACGCGCCGTCGCCTTCGCCGCCGAGGCCGGCGCCACCCCCGCCCAACGCGAAGCCATCGGCACCGCCATCGCCACCCACATCACCCCCGGCGACGGCAAAAACCTCAGCGACCCAGGCAGATTCATCTACGCAGGCGCCTCCGTAGACGTAATCGGCAGCCGCCTGGCCGATCTGGACCCCGCCTGGGTCGACGAACTCCTGCACCGCCACCCCCGCCACAACTTCAGCAAGCACATGGTCACCGCCCTCACCAACGAAGCCGAAGCAATGCCGCACGGCCGCACCCACTGGCTCAACACCCGCACCGCCCTACGCCAACTCACCAACTACTCCCCATTCCCCGAATAACCCTCCCCTGCAAAAGAATCCCCACCCCACCCAGACAAACGACGAGTGGCACATGGTGTCGGCAAACGCCGAGGAGCCCTCTCCACCATGTGCCACTCGACACATATTCAGTACCCAAGTTTGTCGCAAGCACACCCCGCCGATTCGGTTGATCGGCGACCCGGATTGCCGCACAAACGAAACCGCCCGCACCGTCGAAATGGTGCGGGCGGTTGACGTTGTGCGGATCAGCCGAGGCGTTCCTTCAATGCCTCGAACTCGTCGCGAACTCCGGAGGGGAGCTTGTCGCCGACGAATTCGAACCATTCCTCGATGAGCGGGATTTCTTTGCGCCACTCTTCGGCGTCGACCTCGAGGGCCTCGTCGACGTCATCGGCGTCGACCTTCAGGCCGTCGAGGTCGAGGTGGGCGGCGACGGGGACGTGGCCGATGGCGGTGGCCTCGGCCTCGGCCGTGCCGTCGACGCGGCCGACGATCCACTCCAGCACGCGGGAGTTCTCACCGAAGCCGGGCCACAGGAAGCGGCCGTCGGCGCCGCGACGGAACCAGTTGACGTAGAAGATCTTCGGCAGCTTGTTGGCGTCGGCGTTCTTGCCGAGGTTGATCCAGTGGTTCAGGTAGTCACCGACGTGGTAGCCCATGAACGGGATCATCGCCATCGGGTCGCGGCGCACGGTGCCGACCTTGCCCTCGGCCGCGGCAGTCTGCTCCGAGGACAGGGTGGCGCCCATGAAAACGCCGTGCTGCCAGTCGAAGGACTCGGTGACCAGCGGGACCGTGGTCTTGCGCCGGCCGCCGAACAGGATCGCCGAGATCGGCACACCCTGCGGGTCGTCCCACTCGGGGGCCAGGATCGGGCACTGCGACATCGGCGTGCAGTAGCGCGAGTTCGGGTGGGCGGCAAGGGTTTCGGTCTCCCGGAGGTACCAGTCGTTACCCTTCCAATCGATCAGGTGATCGGGCTCGCCCTCCAGCCCTTCCCACCACACATCGTTGTTGTCGGTCAGCGCGACGTTGGTGTAGACGGTGTTGCCCGCCTCCATGGTGGCCATGGCATTCGGGTTGGAGCTGCGGTTGGTGCCCGGCGCGACGCCGAAGAAGCCGTACTCCGGGTTCACCGCGTAGAGGCGGCCGTCCTTGCCGAAGCGCATCCAGGCGATGTCGTCGCCGAGGGTTTCGGCGCGCCAGCCGGGCACGGTGGGCTGGATCATCGCGAGATTGGTCTTGCCGCAGGCGCTCGGGAAGGCGGCGGCGATGTAGTAGGCCTTGTTCTCCGGGGAGATCAGCTTGAGGATCAGCATGTGCTCGGCCAGCCAGCCCTCGTCGTGCGCCATCGCCGAGGCGATGCGCAGCGAGTAGCACTTCTTGCCGAGCAGCGCGTTGCCGCCGTAGCCGGAGCCGTAGCTCCAGATCTCGCGATCCTCCGGGAAGTGGGTGATGTATTTGGTGTCGTTGCACGGCCACGGCACGTCGGCCTGGCCCTCGGCCAGCGGGGCGCCGACGGAGTGCAGCGCCTTCACGAACGGACGGTCGGTGCCGAGCTTCTCCAGCGCTGCCTTGCCCATCCTGGTCATCACGCGCATCGAGACGACGACGTATTCGGAGTCGGTGAGCTCCACGCCCAGCTTGGGGTCCTCGGCACCGAGCGGGCCCATGCAGAACGGCACCACGTACAGGGTGCGGCCCTTCATCGAGCCGCGGTACAGCTCGGTCATGGTGGCGCGCATCTCGGCGGGGTCGACCCAGTTGTTGGTCGGTCCGGCGTCGGCTTCGCTCTTGGAACAGATGTAGGTGCGCGACTCGACCCGCGCCACGTCCGACGGATCGGAGAGCGCGAGGAAGGAATTCGGCTTCTTCTTCGGATCGAGCTGCTTGAAGGTGCCCGCCTCGACGAGCTGAGTGGTCAAACGATCCCATTCTTCGTCGGAACCGTCGGCCCAGACCACTCGCTCTGGCTGAGTGAGTTCTGCGACTTCCTGTACCCAGGCGAGTAGTTCGCTGTGCTCGGTCGGCGGCTTGCCGTCGGATCCACGAAGACCAGGAATGGTCGCTGAGGTCATGAAAACTCTCCTGAGATGGGCGGTCCCTACGATGCATCGCCGCCTGGCCACAAAGGCCCTGTTGACCAGCGCGAATACACCGAGCGCCACCATTGGCGGGAAGGCACCCGCTACGACCAGTCGAAAGCGCGCCCCGGCTGGACGGCGGACGAGGACTTAGCGGACGCCCAAGTTCCTGATTAGAGGTTAACGCGATGTGACGACGGGAACGGAATCGGGTTCGTCACTATGTACCCATTCTTAAGAGTTAATCAACCCGCCGCGATCCAACGGTCGAGGATCGCGATATCGCGTTCACACGCCGCGAGTTGGCCGGGTTGTTCGGCAACCATGCGCCGTAATCGCGCTTCCACTTCGGCGACGCGCCGATCGGTCTCCACCATTCGGGTGGCGCTCAGCTGCACCACCCGATCGGCCAGCACCGTCTCGGTTTCCACGAGCGCGGTCGCTATCCGCTGCTCGAGCTGGGCTTTTACATTGATGAGCGCGTCGGAGACCCACTGCCGCACGTGCGCTCGGTCGGCCAACTGCCCGCGTGCGCGCACCACCCAGCCCGCCACGCCCGCGCCCAGCAGCAGGGTCACCGGCACGCTCGCGAAATCCAGCGCCGGGACCAGCGAAAGTGGCGAAACCAACAACCTGCCGAGGCCGACACCCGCCGACGCGCCGAGCGCGATCACTAGGTGATCTTCGACACCACGGTGTCGCGGATCAGGGTCTGGGCCGACCCTGGGCGCGGGGTCGCGACGGCGCGACGGCATGGTCTGCACCGGCGCGGCACCGAGGAGTCCCGGCCCGGCGCCGCCGGTCGGCCCCGACCCGACACTGCTGTCGATGTGCGCGGTGAGTTCGGCGAGGCGCTGGTCGATGGCGAGGTCCAGCGCGCCGGTCAGTTCGGTGGTGGCGTGCTGCAACCGCTCGGGGTAACCGCCGAGCTCGCTGCGGCGCATGCGGTCGAGGTCGGCGCGGGTCGCGGTGTGCAGCGCCCGGATCCGGGCACCCACCTCCGTCATCAGGTCGACCCGAGCCAGATGCAGCTGGCCGCGCAGCGTGGACATGGCGGTGGCCCGGCCGCCGTCCCGGCCGGCGAGCATGATCGCCCGCTCCTCGCGCAGCCGCGCCGTCTCCGCACCGGACTGCAGCGCCGTCACCTGCTCGACGACCCGCTGCCGGGTATCGGCGAGCACGCGGGCGGTCACCGCCGCGAGCCGATCACCACCCTCGGCTTCCGCGCCGGTCGCCGCCGCGGCCAAGGCCGCGTGCAGGGCGCCGAGACCGGACCGATCGAGCAGTCCCGCGTCGCCCGCGGAGCGCGCCGCCGCCGCGAGCCGCGCCGAGACCGGCACGATGTCCAGGTCGGCGACCCCCTGCGCGGCCAGCAGTTCGAGGTCGCGCGCCCGGACCGAGCGCCAATCCTGGTAGGCGTGAATGGCGTTCATGGCGAGCAGGATTCGCGTGCCGTCCGAGCGGAGGCGGTGCACGATGCGCAGGATCTCGGCACCGAGGGTGGTCCCGGCGTCCAGCAGGATCAGCGCGACCGGCGACGGTGCGGTCCCCGACGGTGAGGTGGTCTCCACCGCCGTGCTCGCGTCGGTCACCGGGTCGGTCAGTTCGATGCGCGGCTCGAACCGGGCCAGTTCGGTGCGTAGCAGCGTGGTGTTGGCGTCGGCCGGCCCGATCAGGGTCACCGCACCCGCCGCGCCAGTTCCGCGCACCGCGCGCAGCAGCGCTATCCCTTGCGGGTTCCACCGCGCCACAACAGCTTCCACTTCCGCAGGCGGGCCGACCGATCGCTCGGCCGCAGCAGGCGGCGCGGAGGCGACAGCCGATGTGGGTGCGTCGGCAGGCAAGTCGAGCGGTCGATCACCGCGGTCCGACGCGTTGGATGGACGCGTGGGAGCAGCGGGTCGCTCGGACTGCGATGGTCGATCGGGGGCCGAGCCGGCTACGCCCGAGGCGGCTCGAGGATCGGCACCACCGCGCGGACCGGGCGGTTCAGAGTCCGGCACTGCTCATCCGTTCCCATAGTCGGATGTAGCCGTTGTGCACGCGCAGGGCGGCGCGGCGGGCGGCGGGCGGCATATCGCTGGAGACGACGGCGCGCCAGCGGGCGGCACGGGCCATGGCGTCGTCGGCGTCCGCCGGCGCCGGGGCGCGATAACCCGCCGCGAGGTGCGCGACCGCGGGATGGGCCAGACCGGCGCACAGGCCGAGCCACCGTGCGTCGTCACCGAAGAGGTACGCCTCCAAGATGTCTCGGGCCGTGCTGCCTTCCGTCGGCACCGCTTGGGCGGCCAGCCGGGACAGTTCGTCGAGGAGTTCACCGCCGCGCAGCGCGGAGACCTGTTCGTACCGGCGGTGCAGTAACTGGTGCACCGCGTCGATTCCGCTTGCGGCGTGCAGGATTTGCAGCAACGTCTGCGGGGCGAGCTCCGGGTCGTGGCCGAGTGCGGCGAGCGCACAGGTCACCCCGTACAGGTCCCAGCGTTGCAGGAGTTGCTCGCGTTCGGCCAGGTCCGGACCGGGCGCGACGAACAGGTCCGGTGAAAGCGTCAGTGCGGCATCGGCATTCGCGGCCAGCCTGCGAAAGGTGGCCAAATCGGCCTCGGTCATCGCGCCCGCCCTGGTGCGCATGGCCAGCGAGGCGACCACCGGCAGCACCGCGAGACCGAGCTCCCTGCCGTACTGCTCGGCGGCGGCGACCGCGTCCGCCCAGCGCGCGCCGATCGCATCGGACTTGTTCAACACCACGATGGTGCGCTCGGGCGGCAGCGTGGCAAGTACGCGACGATCCGCGGGCGACGGCGCGGCGGACAGCACATAGATGGCGATATCGGCGTCGAGCACCGGATCGGGCATGTCCGGCTCGTCGACCGGGCCGGACTCGACGGCGGACATCAGTGCGAGCGCCTGCAACACCGTGGTTCGGCCCGCATGCGAACGGCCGAGTACCTGGATGCGCGGCGGTGTGCGCCAGGCACTGACCGCGGCGCTCGCGGCATAGCCGATCTGCTTGTCCCGCCCCGTCCCGAACCGCAGTTCGGCGAGCAGCCGGTCGAGCTGGTCGTGTTCGCGTGCGGGTACCCCGCGTTCCCGCAACGGCCCGTCGGACTCGGTGGCTGTCGGCATGTCGCACCCCCTCTACGGTGCGCAATTCTTGCAGAAGACGCAGAGGTTGGCGGGGACGACCGCTCAGGTGCCGCTGAAGTATTTGTTCACAGTGCGCACGGCCCAGTTCGGCGCGTATTTCGCGGCGGCGGCCAGGACCTTTGCCTGCGTGCCGATCTCGTAGTGCACCCGGGGCAGCCGGCTGCGCTTGCGGGTGGCCTCCCAGATGCCCGCCGCGACGTCCTCGGCGGTGAGCCGCACGCCGAGCGACTTGGTCGTCCCGGTTTCCACGCCATCGACCATCGCGGTGTCCACGAACAGCGGCCAGATCGCGATCACCCGGATGTCGTGCCGCTCCCATTCGAGATCCAAGGCCTCCGTGAGGCTTTTGACCGCCGCCTTGCTCGCGCCGTAACTGGCGAGTTCGGGCTGGCCGTAGATCGCCGAGGCCGAGCACAAATTCACCACTTGGGCGCCCGGCGTATCTCGCAGATAGCCGAACGCCGTGTGCGTGCCGGTGAGCACGCCACCCAGGTTGACGTCGATGATCGCCTGATGGGTGGCCAGTTCGAGGCCTTCGAACGGGCCCGCGCGCAGGATGCCCGCGTTGTTGATCAGGATGTCCAGCTGCCCGGCGGCGGCGTGGAATTCGGCCAGCCGCTCCGCCCATTGCGTGGCGTTCATCACATCCAGAACGCCGGTGTGCACGCTGCCACCTGTGCCTGCGATGTCGGCCGCGAGCCTGCCGAGCCCGACCTCGTCGATATCGTAGGCGCCGACCCGATACCCCTGCGCAGCGAAAAGCAGAGCCGTCGCGCGGCCGATTCCGGCCGCTGCTCCGGTGATGAACACTGACGGTCTGCCCATACCGCGCAGTCTAGTGCGGCGGGGCGGACCGGACCGGGCTTCCCAGACCCGCCACCGGTCATTTACCCTGCTTGGACGTGGTCGGCGCCAGTGTTGGTGCACAACTTCGCTTTTCGACAAGCGACAACCGACCTCACCGACGAGGAGGTCGCGATGACAGCAGATGTCATCGGCACTGCCGATACGGAGCCCGCCCTAGCGGACCGGAAACCGCTGCTGCCGAGTAACGATCCGTTCCACCGCCCGCCGAAGGGTTTCGCGGCCAAGCCGCCGGGCACCGTCCTACGCAGCCGCAAGATCGAGCTCGCCCTGTTCGGTGTTGTGCCGCAGCAGGTCTCGGCCTGGCAATTGCTCTACCGCAGTTGCGATATGCACGGCACGCCGGAGGCGGCGATCACCACGGTGCTGCTGCCACTGGACGCCGATCCACAAGAAGACAGGCCGCTGTTGGCCTTTCAGACCGCCATGGACGCGGTCACCGAGAAATGTTCCCCCTCTTACGCATTACGCTACGGCGCCCGCGCGCTCGGCTCGGTCACCCAGTTCGAGTGGCTGCTCGTCGCGAACGCGCTGCGCCGCGGCTGGGCCGTCAGCATCGCCGATCACGAGGGCCCGCGCGGAAACTTCGGCGCACCACGCGAACCCGGCTATCGCTCGCTCGACGGCGTGCGTGCGGCACAGCGGTTCGCCCCGCTCGGCCTCGGCGCACACACGCCGGTCGCGGTGTGGGGTTACTCCGGTGGCGGCATGGCCAGTGCCTGGATGGTGGAGATGGCGCCGACCTACGCGCCCGAACTCGACATCGTCGGCGCGGTACTCGGCGCACCCGTGGGCGATCCGGGACAGGTCTTCGCCCGGCTGAACGGCTCCAGCTACGCCGGGCTGCCCGCGATCGTGATCGCGGCGCTGCGCAGGCTGTATCCGGTGCTCGGCGCGATGCTGCAGAACGAACTCACCCTCGACGGTCGCCGTTTCGTGGCCCGCGCGGAGTCCGCTACGCCGTTCGGCGCCATCTTCGGCCTCGCCAACAAGCGGATGGACGACTACCTGAGCCGTCCGCTCGACGAGCTGATCGCGACGCCGGAGTTCCAGGCCATGTTCGACGATCTGCGCCTGGGCAATTCGACGCCGACCTGCCCGTTGCTGGTGGTGCAGCCGGTACACGACCAGGTGATCCACATGGACGGCATCGACGGCCAGGTCGAGCGCTACCGGCGCGGCGGCGCGGCGGTGAGCTACGTGCGCGACCGGCTCAGCGAGCATTTCTCGCTGCTGCCGCTGTCCACTCCGCTGAGCCTGGAATGGCTGGCAGACCGGCTGGCCGGGCAACCGGTGAGCGACGAGGGTGACAGCACCGTCTGGTCGGTCGCCGCGTCGTTGACCGGCGCCCGCGGCCTGTACGAGATGATGGTGACCGCGGCCAAGGTCGCACTCGGCCGCCCGCTGCGACAGGAGAGCGCGCCGGTGGCCACGATCGCCCGCGCACGCGCCGCCTGACCTCCCGCTGGACGGCAAGCGCACAGTCGATTGCCGTACCACTCCTTCGATGCTGGACAATGGACGCCGTGAACGACGCCGCGAACCATACTGCCGAGTCAGTTCCGGGCCCGCCGTCCACAGGTTCGGCCCCGACCGACCGTGCGCCCAGGAAGAACCCGGGCTCTCGCCTGTACCCCCGCGTCACCAGCTTCCGGTCGCGCCGAGGCGCGCTGACCGCGACACAGCAGCAATCGTGGGCCAGGATGTGGCCGGCGATCGGCCGCGAGGTCGCCGACGAACCGCTGGACGCCACCGCCTGGTTCGCCCGCGAAGCACCGCTGGTCATCGAGATCGGCTGCGGCACCGGCACCGCCACCGCGGCGATGGCCCAGGCCGAACCGCACCTGAATCTGATCGGCATCGAGGTGTACCGGCCCGGCCTCGCGCAGCTGGTGCAGCGCATCGAGCGGGAAAAGATCGACAACATCCGATTGCTGCGCGGCGACGCCGTCGATGTGCTGGAAAATATGATTGCTGCTGGATCGCTGACCGGCGTCCGAGTCTTCTTTCCCGACCCGTGGCCGAAGGCGCGTCATCACAAACGGCGCCTGCTGCAGCCCGCGACATTCGCATTGATCGCCGATCGACTAAAGCCCGGCGGTGTGTTGCATGTCGCTACCGACCACGCTGACTATGCCGAACATATTGCGGCGGTAGGCGCCGAAGAACCGCTGCTCAAAGGCATGAATGAGGCTGCAGGTGGGGTAAGTGCGGAGCATCGGGACATCGCTCCGATCGGTTTCGAAAGGCCTGTCACGAAATTCGAAGGCAAGGCACATCGTGCCGGTAGCGCCATTACAGAGCTCATATGGGGGAAGATTGAATAATGAGCGTCTCTGAGATGGCCCACGAGGTGGTTGATGTTGCCGGGGAGGTGCAGGGCACCGGTTCCGAAGGTCTGGGCGGCGTAACGCCGGACGTGCGCCGGGTCCTGCTGGTGTGGGACGCCCCGAACCTCGACATGGGTCTCGGCGCCATCCTCGGCGGGCGGCCGACGGCGGCCTATCGCCCCAGATTCGACGCGCTCGGCCGCTGGCTGCTGGCGCGCACGGCCGAATTGTCGGTCGGCAACGTGCACCGGGTCGAGCCGGAAGCCACCGTTTTCACCAATATCGCGCCGGGCACGGCCGATGTGGTGCGGCCGTGGGTCGAGGCACTGCGCAATGTCGGTTACGCGGTCTTCGCGAAGCCCAAGATCGACGAGGACTCCGACGTCGACGCCGACATGCTCGCGCACATCGAAATGCGCAGCCGCGGCGCCGGGCTGGCGGGCATCATGGTCGCCTCGGCCGACGGCCAGGCGTTTCGCGAACCGCTCGAGGAACTAGCCGCCAGCGGAATCCCTTGTCAGGTACTCGGCTTCCGCGAGCACGCGAGTTGGGCCGTCACTTCGGATACCCTCGAATTCATCGATCTCGAGGACATCCCGGGCGTGTTCCGTGAACCGCTGCCCAGGGTCAGCCTCGACTCGCTGCCCGACGAGGGCGCTTGGCTGCAGCCGTTCCGGCCGCTGTCGGCGCTGCTCACCTCTCGCCCAGCGCAAGGAGTCGCTTAAGTGTTCACACGCTGGGGCGATCTGGTCTACAAGCTGCGCTTCGGCGTCATCGGTATCGTCGCGGCCGCGCTGTTGGCGCTGGGCGGATACGGCCTCGGTTTGGGAGACCATCTCAGCTCCAGCGGGTGGGATGATCCGACCTCGGAATCCTCGCGGGGCGCGCAGATCGCCGACGCGGCGTTCGGCCGCGACCACAACAGCGACGTCATCGTGCTGTACACCGCGCCCGAGGGCAAGACGATCGATGATCCGGAGTTCAAACAGAAGATCGTCGACAGTCTGAACAGCCTGCCGCGCGAACACCCGGAGATCAGCAAGATCAACGGTGCCTACTGGCCCACCGAGACCGGCCAGGCCTCACCGCTGACCTTCGGTTCGAAGGACAAGAAGTACACCTTCGCCTCGATCGCCATCAAGGGCGACAACGACACCGAGATGTTGAACAACTTCCGGAAGGTGAAGGACGTCTTCACCATTCCGGGAGTGGACGTGCAGGTGGCCGGTCTGCAAGCGGTGGCGGGCACGCTGAACGACACCATGGCCGAGGATCAGCACCGGATGGAGATCCTGGCCATCCCCGCCGTCGCGGTGTTGCTGTTCTTCATCTTCGGTGGTCTGGTCGCCGCCGGACTGCCGCTGATCGTCGGTGGTCTCACGGTGATCGGCGCGCAGGGCATCGTGCTTTTCATCACCAGGTTCACCGAGGTGAACTCGTTCGTCGCGCCGGTCGTCTCGATGATCGGCCTGGGTTTGGCGATCGACTACGGCCTGTTCATCGTCAGTAGATTCCGCGAGGAACTCGCCGAGGGCTACAGCACCCCCGCCGCGGTGCGCCGGTCGGTGATGACCGCGGGCCGCACCGTCGTGTTCTCCGCCACGATGATCATCGCCAGCCTCGGCGGCATGCTGCTGTTCCCGCAGGGCTTCCTGAAATCGATTGCCTACGGATCCATTGCCACGGTCTCGCTGGCGGCGCTGACCTCGATCACCATCCTGCCCGCGATGCTCGGCGTGCTCGGCCCGCGGGTGGATATGTTCGGGTTCAAGAAGTTCCGCAAGACCAAGACCGCCGACGAGGTTGAGAACGGTTTCTGGGGCAAGTCCACCCGCTGGGTGATGCAGCATCCGCTCAAGATCGCGATTCCGATCTGCATCCTGTTGCTGCTGTTGATCATTCCGGTCAAGAATCTGGCCTTCGGCGGCATCAACGAGCGGTATCTGCCGCCGGACAATTCGACGCGACTGGCGCAGGCGAAATTCGACTCGATCTTCCCGCTGCGTAAATCCGATCCGATCCAACTGGTGTTCGTGTCGCAGAACAGCAACGACGTCGGCAAGGTGTGGGCGCTGGCCAAGCAGGCACCCGGGCTCGCAGGCACCTTCGACGTGCCGTCGCGCTCGAACACCGACAACCAGGTCTATCGCACCAGTGCGACCCTCGCCGACTCCGAGGACGCCGACCCGACCATCGACTATCTGCGCTCGATCGACGTCCCCGACGGCGTGGAAATGTACGTCGGCGGGCAACCGGTGATCCAGAAGGACAGCATCGACGCGCTGCTGGACCGGATGCCGTTGATGATCGGGCTGGTCCTGCTCGTCACCACGCTGCTGATGTTCCTGACCTTCGGCTCGCTGGTGCTGCCGATCAAGGCGGCGCTGATGAGCGCGCTCGGCTTGGGTTCCACGCTCGGCATTCTGACCTGGATCTTCGTCGACGGGCACGGCGCCGGGCTGCTGAACTTCACCCCGCAGCCGATCATGTCGCCGGTGCTGGTGCTGATCATCGCGGTGATCTACGGTCTGTCGACCGACTACGAGGTCTTCCTGCTCTCCCGGATGGTCGAGGCGCGCACGCAAGGTGCGTCCACCACCGAGGCGGTGCGCATCGGCACCGCGCAGACCGGCCGCATCATCACCGCCGCCGCGCTCATCCTGCTCGTGGTCACCGGCGCGTTCGCGTTCTCCGATCTGGTGATGATGCAGTACCTCGCGTACGGCATGATCGCCGCGCTGTTCATCGACGCCACCATTCTGCGCATGCTGCTGGTCCCCGCGACCATGAAGCTGCTCGGTGACGACTGCTGGTGGGCGCCCGCCTGGATGAAGAAGATCCAGCAGAAGATCGGGCTCGGCGAGCCCATCCTCGACGACGAACGGCCCGGCGGCGGTGAGGTCGTCGACCTGGTCAAGACGACCCCCATCACCGATCCCGTCACCATGCAGATCCCCGCCATCAACGAGGGCAATCGGCCGCGCAAGCCGCGCCGCCCGCGCACGGTGGAGGAGATCGAAGCCGAGGCGCCGACGCGCAGGCTCGACAAGATTCCGCCCGCCGCGCCCAAGCCGCCGGTGACGCCGGCGCCCGTGCCGCTCGACCCGACGCGTCAGCGGCCCGGATCGCCGTCCGGGTTCGCGTCGGACCCGAGCATGCCGCGGCAGGCTCCGGCCGATCCGAATGGGCAGCGGCACATACCTTTCCCCTCGGTTCCGCATGATCCCACCGGGCCGCGGCCCGGCCCGCCCTTCGATGGTGGCGGTCGCGATGGTGGCGCTCGGTCCGACGGGGCCTCGGGTGCGTCGTTCTCAGCGTTCGAGTCTCCTGCGGCGGGCTCGTTCGAGCCGCCGGCCGGGTCGGGTTTCGAGCCGCCCGCGTCCTTCGCACCGCCCGCTGCCGCACCGTCTTTCGAGCCGCCCGCGACTCCGGCGGTTTCCTTCGACGGCACCAGACGTCCCGAGGCCAAGTTCGAGCCGACGCAGCCGACTCCTTCCGTTTCCCCCGCCGGTCCGGCACCGGCGGCATACTCGGAGTTCGTTGCGCCACAGCAGGATCCACCTGCGGAGCGGCCCGCTCACCACGCCGCCCCGCCGGAGGAGCCGGCCGAGATCACCGATGCCGGTGACCCCAACCGCAACAGCATCGAGAACTGGATGGCCGAGCTTCGCTCGTCGCGTCGCTCCGGCAAGCCGGAAGAAGGCCGCCACCACGGTGGCGACGGGCGCACCGTCAGCGTCAACGAACTGCTCCGCCGCCGCGACCGGGAGTAATCGGTCGCAGCGGCGGACGGGAGCCGACGTGGATCAGTGCGTCGGCGTCTCTCCGGTTTCGCGGGAGTTCGCGCCCGCCTCGGCGAACGCGCGCGCATACCTGGTGCCCACGACGAGGAGCAGGACGCCGACCGCCAGGAATGCGGCGACGCGAAGCAGACCGTCGAGCGTGGCCAGATCGAACAGGAACAGTTTCGCCAAAGCCGCTGCGGTGACCAGCAAGCCGGAGCCGAGAGCGAGCTTGGCGACCGCGGTGGCCTTGCCGATATTGCGCAGACCGTAGAACAGCGCGGCGGTGGCGGCGGCCATCCACAGGATGGTCGCGGCGCTGTGGCCGATGAGGAAGCCGTCGGCCGCGCCGGTCGCGACGCCGATCGAGACGGTCGCGGCCGTCACCGAATACAGCCCGGCGATGCTCGCGGCGATCCACTGCAATTCAGCGGTGCCCTGCAAGCCCGGCAGTTTGCGGGCGCACCAGACGGCCACGGCGACCACCGCGAGCGCGAGTACCGCACCGATCACCGTCGAGATGCTCAGATTTGCTTCCGAACGGTGCTGGGAGGCAAGGATTTCCGGACCGGCTGCGTTCAGGAAGGCGAAGGCGCCCAGCGTCGCGAAGGCCGCGCCGATACCGGCGGTGACACCGGAACGGCGTTGCCCGGCCACGCCGAGGAAGGCCAGCGCCACCAGGAACCATGCGGTCGGCAGGGTCCGCGGATCGGTGACCGAGACGCACGTCTCGAGCAATGCGATCGAACCGGCTACCGCGGCTACGACTGCGGTATGACCCGGAATCTTCGCCACCGCAGCCACTTTCGGCACCAGCGTGGTTGCCCCCACCGCAAGCAGTACCGCCGCGAAGACTCCCGCGATCGTTGCCGCGACAGGCCGTTCGGCCTCGTACATCCCCGGCACGACCAGCATCGGCACCGTTGCCACTGCGAACATCAGCGAGGCGGTGAGATCGGTGGGCTTGCGACGCACCACCACGATGGTCCCGGCCAAGCCCACCAGCGCTACCGCCACGGCGGCGAGCAGCAGCAGCGGCCGCTCCCCCTCCGCCGGACCGCCCAGGATCGCACCCGCGACGAACAGGAAGGTAGCCAGCGCCGCAGGCAGTGTGCGGACCACATGCAGGTACGGCCAGTCCCGCACCAATTGCACCGGCACACAAGCGAACTGCAACACGATCAGGAACGCCAGCAACGCCAGTTCCGTCGTCAGGACCGGTGACAGCACCGCCGCACCGACCACCACCAGCACCGCCAACGGCTGCGACTGCCACCGCATCGCCACTGCCACACCGACGGCAGCGACACCGAACGCCACCGCGAACCCGATCACCGGATGCAGCCAGTGGTAGATCGCCGTCACCGCAACCACATCCAGATACGCGCCCGCAATACCGGTGGCCGCCAACGCGATCCCGCCGACCCGGCCACCGACCCGCCCGAACACCCGCATCCCCGCGGCCACCAGCGCCACCGAGAACACCGCTCCCGCAATTACCCTCGGCACCGGCCCGAAGAACCCCGCCTGCGCGGCCAGCACCAACAGCATCACCACGCCGATCAACGTGACAGCGACGCCCGCCACCGCAAGCAGCCGGCTGATCACCCCGTCCCGCTGCCACCACGGCGTATGCGGAGCCCGCGGACCACTACGAGGCGGCGGCGGCCGCATGCCGGGCGGCATCGGCGCGCCCATCGGCGGAACCGGTCCCCGCGGCGGCATCGGCCCCCGCGCCCCCGGCATCTGCCCCTGCGCCGCCACATTCGGCGGCATCATCCCGCCCTGCGGCCCCACCCAACCGGACACCGCGCCGGCCGGAGCCGGAGCGAACCGCGGCACATAGCCCGGCGGCACCATCGAGCCCGGCGGCACCGCACCAGGCGGAATCGGATGCATAGGCCAAGTCGTCTCCACCGGCGCAGCCGAACCCGGCGCACCCGATCCCGGAGCAGCAGCAGCCCGATCGCCTGCCCCCGCCGGCGCACCCGACCCCGGCGCAGCAGAACCCTGATCCCCCGCACCGGCCTCCGACACCCCCTCTCCCGAAACCTGCTGTGCCCCAGCCGGACCCCCGACAACCTGAGTCCGCAACAACTCCAGGTCCCGCCCGAGCACACCCATCTGCGCCCCCAGCGCAGAAAACTCCCCCGAGATGCGCGAAATCAGCGCCGGATCGATAGATGTGGTCATAACCCAATGCTGATCCCCCCACCGCCCACGAACATGAGTAGAAACCCCCGATACCCCCCAGATATCTACCCGACTTCGACCGGCAACCTCTCCCGATCGCGCAATTGCCGTCCTACCCCTGCGGTCGCGGTACCGGAACGACCTGTAGGAGCTTCTCCAAACCTCGATAGCCGTCTGGGTTGGTTGTGAATAACGGCAAATCTTCGACCACCGCTGTGGAGGCAATCATCAGGTCCGCGATGCGCCTTCGCGGCTTGCGCCCTGCAGCGACGACCGCTGCCGAGATACGTCCGTACACTCGCGCAGCTTCGACGTCGAACGGGATCGGATCGAACTCGCTTTCAGCCGCTGCAGGACATCGAGCCGTCGTGCCCGTTCCTCGTGCTCGTCGTACTCAGCCTGCTCGTCGTTATGGCGAACTTCATGCGGCCCCGACGACAACTCAGCCAGTGTGATGGCGCTGATGGCCACGCTCGCGGGCAGCAGAGAGGGTTGAATGCGTCGACGCAGGATCAAAATATTGGTATCGAGCAGTCCGAAGTCGGGAACCTCATCTGTCATACGGGCTACTCGCCTCGGTCTCGATGGCAGCGTCCTGGTCGGCCCGGAACGCATCGAGATCAATATCTGGGGCATTCCGCGACATCGCCGCGAAGTCGTCTCGGCTGACGAACCTCCGCTTACGACGCAAGGGGATCAGTTCGCCGATCCGGTGACCGTCTCGGGTGACTGTGAAGGACCTGCCGTGCTCGACGGCGTCCATGATTTAGCCGCGAGAGCACTGGTATCGCCGACTGACCCCGCCAGCAAAGACGCCCGGGTCAGGGGGTGGTTTGGAGGGTGGTTATTTGGTGGATGGTGGTGAGGACGGTGGTGCGTGGGGGGAGGTGGAGGGGGCCGGGGGGTGGTTCGGCTGCCCAGTGCCAGCCGTGGGGGGAGTCGGTGGTGGGGAGGAGGATGTGGTGGCCGCCGGGGACGATGGTGACCTGGTGGGCGGCCAGGCGGCGGCGGACCGGGATTTCGACGGGGCGGGCGGGGGTCGGCGGGGTGACGAGGAAGGTCCAGGTGCGGGCGCCGGGGTCGGCGATCACGGGGGCGGGGTGGGTGCGGTCGAGGGTGGCCAGGACGTTGCGGCCCAGCTCGGGTGGCATCACGATGGCGGCTAAGACGGAGCCGGTGGTGACCATCGGGCGGCCGGCCAGCAGTTGGACCGGGAGGCCGTACAGCTGCCGGAGTTCGTGTGCGATTTCGAGGGGAGTCCGACAGCGCTCGAACATATTCATGGTCGCCGCCCTTTGCTATCAAAGTTGCAGAAAGGCAACGGTATTCCATCCAGCGGTCAACGAGTCGTACGCAATGTCCCACTTCGGTCGATTGTGATGACTTAGCGTCGTACCCTGAAACCCAGATGTAACAAAGGGAATTGGGTACATGGACGATTCGTCGATCGGCGTGCGCATCCGAATGTTCCGCGGCAAGGCGCTCACCCAGCGCCAACTCGCGGATACGGCCGGGGTCAGCGTCGACCTGGTGCGCAAACTCGAGCAGGGCGGCCGCCAGACCGCCTCGATCGCCAGCCTGCAGAAACTGGCTCGCGCACTGGACGTGGACATCGCCGACCTGATCGGTAAACGCGTCGGCGTGCCGTCCAGTGACCCCGATGCGGGCATCGTCGCCATCCGGCGCGCACTGACGCCGGTCGACGACCTGCTCGGTGAGACGAACGAAGAGGCGGCGATCAGCCTCGACGACGGCCGCCGCGCGGTCGATTACGCCTGGGGCGCCTACTGGGTGGGCCGCTACGAACTGCTCACCTCGATCCTCCCGTCGGGACTGACCCAGTTGCGGGCCACCGTGCACGCCGCACGCAACGGCTCGGTCGCGGTCGCCAATGAGTTGCTGGCCCGGATGTATTGGGTCACCGGCTGCACCCTGGTGCACCTCGGTCAGACCGATCCGGCGTTCCTGGCGATCCGGCACGCGCTCGCGGCGGCCGAGGAGGGCAACGACCCGCTGCTGCTGGGCACCATCCGCGGCTCGGTCGCCTGGCAGCTGCTCGTGCAGGGCCGCTACGACGAATCGCGCCGGGTGGCGTTGCGCGCGGCGACGGGGCTTGAGCCGACCGGCGAGGTCACCCCGGCGCACCTGTCGGCGTACGGCTCGCTGGTGCTGCTCGGCGCGACCGCCGCGGGCCGGGCGCAGGCGGTACCCGAGGCATTGTCACTGGTCGAGGCGGCGAACGAGGTCGCACTGCGGATCGGCACGGACCGGCGCGACTACGAAACCTATTTCGGCCCTTCCCAAGTCGTCATGCAGACGGTCGACGTCAACGTCTCCGCCGAGCGGTACGCCGAGGCACTGGCCGCCGCGAAGGCCATGCCCGCCAACAGCGGGCTCCCGCAGGCCTGTCGCGCCCGCCATCTCACCGACACCGCTGTCGCGCTGACCCGCACCGGCCAGCACCGGCGCGCACTCGACACGCTGCTCACCGCCGAACGGGTCGGCGGCCCCGACTGGCTCAAATACCAGTCGCTGCCCCGGCACATCGTCTCCGAGCTGCTGGACCACGACCGCCGAGTCCCGTTGCGCGCCTTCGCCCGCCGCATCGGCGTCAACACCTGACCGTCAACTCGCCGCGAATGGCGCTGCGGCGCGGTCGATCACCTCGTCCAGGATCTCGCGCGAGCGGACGAGTTCGTCGATGGTGCGGTCGATCCGCTGCCGCTGGATGGTCAACTGGGCGACCAGCTCCGGGGTCGCGGATTCGTTCGGCCCACCGTCCACATCGCGCATGCACGGCAGCAGCTGCCCGATGGTCTTGCTGTTCAGCCCGGCCGCGAAGAGTTCCTGGATGTGGATGACCCGGTCCACGGCCCGGTCGGAATACTCGCGGTGTCCGCCGGGCGTGCGCTCGGACGCCAGCAGCAGTTGCTCCTCGTAGTAGCGCAGCGACCGTTCGCTGACGCCGGTGCGCTTGGCCAGTTCCCCGATGCGCATCCGGTCAGTGCCCCATCATGCGACGCCAGTGCGCCATGAAGGGGTGCTTGGCGGTGACCGAACCGAATCGGACCCGGCCGCGCACGACCAGGTGCAGCGGCCCGAGCGGGGGCCCGGTGCGGACCTTGTTGTTCACGCTGGAGCCGATCAGATCGACCTCGTTGAGGTCGACGGTGGCTTCGGTGGGCACGATCAGCGTGAGCGAGCTGCAATAGTCGTCGACGTTCAGCTCCACCACCTGGGTGGACATGATCGCCTCGGTGAAGTCCAGGGTCACGCCGGACAGCAAGCTGTTGAGGTGCAGCGACGGCGCGACATGCCAGGGCCCGCGCCTGCTCACCCCGGACAGGCGGGACCGGATCACGCCGCCCGGCATGGTGTTCGCACTCAGCGGTGGCGGTACCGGCGGGTGCTTGACGAACGAAGGAGCGGTGTTCACGAAGGTCGACGGCGGCGCGCTGGGCCGGCCGACCAGCCGGACACCGGGCAGGTCGATCAGCACGGAGTTGAGTTCGCCGCGCGTCTTGGCGGCCAGCGCCGTGTCCATCCGCTCGGTGAACTCGCCGAGTGAAAGCATGCCGAGCCCGACGGCGCGCTGCAGCAACTGGCCGACGTGCTCGCGCTCGGCGTCGGACACGCGTAGATCCCGGTCGCCTATCGCGTCTCCGGAGCCGACGCCATTGGATACCGATTCGGGTCCGCCCATGATTCGAGATTACCGATTCGAGCCCCGACATGTATCAGGGCAATCCCGGATGCCGGGGTACTACTTCGAGCGCGTCCTACTCGTCGAGACCCTGTTCGATCGCGTAGCGGGTGAGCTCGACCCGATTGGCCAACTGGAGTTTGCGCAGCGTCGCTTGGACGTGGTTCTCCACGGTCCGATGGCTCAGCCCCAGCCGCGACGCGATCTGCTTGGCGGACAAGCCCTTCGCGACCATCCGCAGCACCTCGGTCTCCCGCTCGGTCAGCGCCGGGCGGTGTGGTTCGTCGGGCTCGGCGGGGGTGGTGGCCATGCGCCGGTATTCACCGAGGACCAGGCCCGCCAGTCCGGGTGTGAACACCGGCTGGCCCGCCGCGGTCGCCCGCACGGCCTCGATCAGCTCCGCCACCGACGCGCTCTTCACCAGGTAGCCCGAGGCCCCGGCCTTGATCGCGTCGAGCACGTCGTCGCGTTCGGCCGAGGCCGAGAGCACGAGCACCCGGCTGTCCGGCGAGACGCGCAGCACCTCGGCGGTGGCCTGCGCACCGTTCCCATCGGGCAGCTGCATATCCATCAGCACCACCGCGGGGCGCACCGCCGCCGCCCGCCTGGTCGCGCTGCCCACCCCGTCCGCGGTGGCGGCCACCTCGAAGCCCGCCTCGGCGAGGTCGCGGGAGACGCCGTCGCGCCACATCGGGTGGTCGTCCACCACCATCACCGAAATTGCCTCGGCCGCAGCATCATCGGTCACGGCGCACCTCCTGTTTCGTCGAGCCTCATGTCCGCGGCACCCGGAATTCCCACTCGGTGCCGAAGCCGACTCCGCCGTCGATCTCGGTGAGCAGATCGGCGGTGCCGCCGAGTGCGCCGATCCGGCCGACGATGGACCGCGAAACGCCCAGTCGCCCTTCGGCTTCCGCCTCCGCAAGCCGGCCCGGCGGGATGCCGACCCCGTCGTCGCGCACGCTGATCACCAGCTCGTCGCCCGTGTCCTCCAGCAGCACATAGGCTTTCGCGTCGGGTCCGGCGTGCAGCGCGACGTTCGACAGCGCCGTCGCGACGGCCGCCGCGATCTCGCTCCCGGCCCATCGCCCGACCAGCACCGGATGGCCGGGCGTGGAGACGAACACCGAGGGTGTCGCATGCACGGTCAGCAACGGACGCAGATCAACCTCGGCGCCGCCGGAATCCCCCCGATCGGCCGTCTCGGTGATCAGTACCCGCAGCGCCACTTCCTGTTCGGCGGCGCGCTGGGCCAATTCCTCGGTGGGCCCGCCGATCTCGGTGCCGCGGCGCTTGATGTAGCTGAGCACCTGCAGCACCCCGTCGTGCACCTCACGCGAAAGTCGTTCCCGCTCTTCGGTCGCCGCGGTCAGCCGGACCGCGCGTTCGAGCTGGTCCTGGGCGCGGCGCGCGGTGTTGGCCGCCAAACCCAAGGCCAGGCCGACGGAGACGAGCACCGGCACCGTCGCATCGGTCCACACGTCCTGCCCCCACTGATCGCGCACGGTCAGCGCGACCGAGGCGATCAGCGCGCCGGACAGCACCCCCGCGAACGGTCCACGCAGGATCGCCGCGCCGATCACCGCATTGGTGGCCCACAGCGTGGTCGGCAGCGTCTGATGTCCGTGGTACCAGTCGTAGTCGGCGACCAGCCGGGTCGCCGCCATCAACGCGATGACCACCACGTGGTCACCGAACACCACCCAGACGCGGACCCGCCGCACCTCGGGAAACCGCCACTGCGACAACATGATCGCCGACGTACCGGACCAGACCGCCATCAAGGCGATGAGCACCCAGCTCAACCGCTGATTCTGGTAGTAGGGCGCCGACGCGAACTGCTGCAGCACCGCGTAGAGCAGCGTCACCAGCCGCAACGCCTGCGCGGCCCGCCACAGCGGGGTCGTCGCCACGTCGGACGAGTGCGGCTCAGCCCCTCGGCGCACCATCGAACTCAGTCCTTCGGCGCGCGCTCATCGGGGTCCGGATAGACGATCCCGGATTCTTTCGCTTCTTCCTTCACCAGGGTCGCCGCCACATCGAATCGCCCAGGCTCGGGCTCGTCCGGCTCGGCGTCGTATAAGTCCTCGCCGGTCTGTAGTTCCCCGAACATCTCCTCCGGACTGTCCGAAAGCAGCGATCGGATAGCGGTATTCATCACCGCGACCAGCGGCACCGCGAGCAGGCCGCCCGCTATCCCGCCGAGCACCACGCCCGCGGTGATGGCGAGCACCACCGCCAGCGGATGGATGCTCACCGCGCGCCCGAGCAGCAGTGGTTGCAGCACATGCCCCTCCAACTGCATCACCGCGATGATGATGCCGAGCACGATCAGCGATGTGATGAGCCCCTTGGTCACCAGCGCGATGAACACCGCGACGAACCCGGCCACGAACGCGCCGATGATCGGGATGAACGCGCCGATGAACACCAGCGAGGCCAGCGGAAGTGCCAGCGGCACACCGAGAATGGCGAGGCCGGTGCCGATGCCGATGGCGTCTACCGCCGCGACGGCCACGGTGGCGCGCACGAACCCGACCAGCGTGCCGAAACCGAGCTGCCCGGCCGTGCGCACCCGCTCACGCTGCGGGGTCGGCACGAGCTTGGTGACGAACTGCCAGATCTGATCGCCGCCGTAGAGGAAGAAGATGAGGATGAACAGGGTCAGAAAGAGACCGGTGAGCAGCTCGGCGAGCACCGTCGCGGTGGTCAGTGCCCCGCTGGTGAGCCGGTCCTGATTGGACTGGATCGTCTTGATGATCTGGTCACCGGCATTGCGGATCTGATCGTTGCTCAGATGCGGCGGCCCGGTGATCAGCCAATCCTGGATCTTGTGAATGCTGTTGGTGAACTCGTCCGACAGCTGCGGCACGCCGGCCACGAACTGCTCGACGACGAAGGTCATCACGCCCGCCACCAGGCCCAGCGACCCGACCAGCGCGACGAACACGCCCACCGAACGCGGCACCCCGAGCCGCTGCAGCCAGTCCACCAGCGGTGCCAGCAGCGCGGCCGCGAGCAGCGCGATGGCGAGCGGAATGATCACCGTCGCCAGCTTCTGCACGATCGCGGCGAACGCGAGCACCACCGCGAACAGGACCAGCAGCCGCCAGCCCCACTCCGCCGACACCCGCACGATCGGGTGTACCGAGTCCGCGGCGGGCCGGGTCAGGGCGGCTTTCCGCTTCGGGCTTGCCTTGGGGTCCGTCACCTGGCCGAGCATAACCAGCGCAGCGGCCCGTTGTCCGTCCTCAGCATGCGCCGAGCCGGACGAATGCCAGGCCGCCGGACAGCGCCGCGGGGAACCTCACATGATCGAAACGCTAGATTGTTGGTTGTGTCAGCGCCCTTGGAAGCGGTCAAACAGACCATGCGAACGCGCTGGCCGCTGTACCTGACATCGATGCTGCTGGCCAATGCCTTCGGTGCGGTGCTGGTGTGGGCCTTCATCCAATACGGGCTGCCGGTCCCCGAGGGCGCGCCCGACGGTGCCAGGAGCACCGGCCTGCTCGTGCCCGCCCTGGTGTTCGTGACTGGCGGCTTGTTGAGCATGGTCGCGTCCGCGCTGATGCTGCGCCCGGTGATGCGCTGGCAGATGCGCGGCGGACCACCGAGCCGCCAAGAGCAGATGGCCGCGCTGCACGCCCCGCTGCGGCAGGCCATCCTGCATCTGGCGCTGTGGCTGATCGGCGGAGCGATCCTCGCCCTGCTGATCATCTCCGAAGAGCCCAAGCTGGCCGGCGCGGTCATCGTCACCCTGTGTATGGCCGCGACCATCGTGTTCGGCTTCACCTACATGCTCGGCGAACGCATCCTTCGCCCGGTCGCCGCCGCGGCACTGACCGCAGGCACCTTCGACCACACCTTGACCCCGGGCGTCGGCACCCGGATGGCAATGACCTGGGGGATGGGCACTTTCGCCCCCACCATCGCCATCGTGCTGCTGTGTATCACGCAGATCTCCTCGGACGTGAAATTCTCCGCCCAGTCGCTGGCCATCTCCATCCTGCTGCTCTGCGGCGTGGTGATCCTGCAGGCGCTGGCGCTGTCCATGCTCACCGGCTCCAGCATCTCCGACCCGGTGCGCCAGCTCAGCCAGGCCATCGACCGGGTGCAGGAGGGCGCGCGCGACGTCCAGGTCGAGGTGTTCGACGGCAGCGAGATCGGGCTGCTGCAGGTCGGCTTCAACCGGATGATGGAAGAGGCCGCCAAGCGCCGCCAGCTGCAGGAACTGTTCGGTCAGCACGTCGGCGAGGAGGTCGCCCAGCGCGCACTCGACTACGGCACCGAGCTCGGCGGGGAGACCCGGTTCGTGGCGGTGCTGTTCGTCGACATGGTCGGCTCCACCGCGACCGCCGCCGAGCGCCCGCCGACCGAGGTGGTGAGCCTGCTCAACGAGTTCTTCCGGATCGTGGTCGACGTCATCGACCGGCACAACGGCTTCGTGAACAAGTTCGTCGGCGACGCGGCGCTGGCCATCTTCGGCGCCCCGCTGGACCGGCCGGACGCACCGACCGCCGCGCTGGCCGCGGCCCGCGAGCTGCGCGCGGTGCTGCGGGAAGTACCCGGCCTGGACATCGGTATCGGCGTCTCGGCGGGATTGGCCGTCGCCGGAAATATCGGGGCGGCAAATCGTTTCGAATACACGGTGATCGGCGATCCGGTCAATGAGGCGTCCCGGCTGACCGAGCTCGCCAAAGACCAGCCCGGCCGCACCTTGGCGTCCGGCAGCGCGCTGTATTTCGCCGAGGAAAGCGAGCAGGACAAGTGGGAAACCGGCGACGAGGTACAGCTGCGCGGGCGGCGCCGAAAAACGCTGCTCGCCTACCCCGGAGAAGAGCTCGACGCGCCGAAACCTCCCGACGCCGAAACAGCACGTTCGTTAGGCTGACCTGGTGACGGCCAACGGGGAACCGGCAGGAGATCCTGCGCCGCCTCCCACGACCGATGGCCGCCGTGGCAAATTCTGGTGGGTCAAATGGGTGCTCGGGGTCGCCCTGCTGGCCTTATTGATCGCCGAAGGCATCTATCTATGGCCGCGACTGCACGAATCGTGGCGCAAACTCAGCGACATTCACTGGGGGTGGGTCGCCGCCTGTATTTGGTTACAGGCCTTGTCGATGAGCGGATTCGGGCGGGTGCAGAAACAGCTGCTGCACGCCGGGGGTGTCGAGGTAAGTCAGCGTAAATCTGTCGCGGTGGTCTATGGCGCCACCGCCATGTCCGTCACACTTCCCGCGGGTCAGGTGTTCTCCACCGCCTTCACTTACCGCCAGACCAGGCGGTTCGGCGCGAGTCCGATCGTCGCGTCCTGGCAGTTGGTGTTCTCCGGCGTGGTCGCCGCGGCGGGGCTCGCGTTGCTCGGGGTGGGCGGCACGTTCCTGTCCGGCGGCAGCATCGGGCCGTTCAAACTGATCCTGTCGCTGGCCGCGGTGGTCGCGGTGGTGTGGGTCGGCAACTATGTCTCGCGCAATCCGGGGTCGCTGGAGTCGCTGCTGCGTAAGGCGCTCGCCCTGGTCAATCGGCTACGCAAGCGGCCGGCCAACCAAGGCGCGGGCAAGGTCGGCGACGTGCTGGCGCAGCTGGAGTCGGTGGATCTCGGCAAGCGCGACGGTTCCCTGGTCGGGCTGTGGGCGCTGGTGCACCGGTTCGCCGACGTGGCCTGTCTCGGCGCCGCCTGCTATGCCGTCGGCGCGGATCCCCGGCTGGCCGGGCTGCTGCTGGCGTTCGCCGTGGGTAAGGCGGTCGGCTCGATTCCGTTCGCGCCCGGCGGGATCGTCTATGTCGACGCGACGCTGATCTACGGCCTCACCGCGGCCGCCGGATTGCCCGCCGCGCAGGCGGTCGCGGCGGCGTTCGTCTACCGGTTGGTGAGCTTCATCCTGGTCGCGATCGTCGGCTGGATTGTGTTCCTGTTCCTGTTCCGCACCCCGCAGGACGACGACGCCGAGTACGAGAAGGAATTCTCCCAGCGCCGGTTCTGAACCGGAAACGCTTGGCACCAGCCCAATAACACGCAGCCCCGCAGGCGCTTCACATTTGACCAGGACCCGCCAACTACGCTTGCCCGCGTGAAGAAACTGGTGCCGTTGGTAGTAGATGCGCTGCTGGTGATCCTGTTCTGTGCGATCGGCAGGCGTAGTCACGACGAGGCCGTGCTCACCGGACTACTTCGCACGCTGTGGCCGTTCGCCATCGGCCTGGCGATCGGCTGGACCGTGGCGGTCGCCGCGGCGAGCCGGATGTTCGGTGACGCCGGGCGCGACGCCCGCTTCGACGGAACCGCCTTGTGGCCCACCGGGATTCTGGTCTGGCTCGGCACCCTGGGCGGTGGCATGCTGCTCCGCGTGGTCAGCGGTCAGGGCACCGCGTTCAGCTTCATCCTGGTGGCAGGCGTGGTGCTGGCGCTGTTCCTGCTCGGCTGGCGCGCGGCCATCAAAGCGCTGAATTAAGTCTCCGGCGCAGCCAGCGACTGCAACATCCGGACCGCCATCCGCGCGGCGGCATCGCCGCTGTCCACGTCGTTGATGTGGATGGCGAAGGCCAGGTCGCCCATGATCGCGATCAGCCAGCCGTCCCGTCCCGCGGTCGCGCTGAACCCGTTGACATCGCGGTACATTCGCAGGCTCGCGAACTCTGGGGCGTTGGTCGAGTCGCGCAGCATGCCGTGCAGCCGGTCGGTGACCTCCCTGGACAGCGGCGCGAGCTGCGCGTCGGTGGTGCTCGGCCGGGCGACCTCGATCATCGGCCGCGGCACCTCGCCGCGCGCGATCGCAGCGGCGGCGATCGCCATGCCGAACGGGCTGGCCAGCACCGCGTCCGAGCCGCCGCCCTGGCGGACCTGCTCGGCGCTGCGGCCCGCGACCGCCAGCCGCCCGGTCACCTCGTCGAGTCCGGGCACCTTGAAGTCGATACCGACGCCGAGCGCCGTCGCGGCCTCGGCCGCCTCCTGCACCGGAATCTCGTGCGGGGCCTTGCCTTTGGTGACGGCCGCGATATTGCGGAACAGCTCGATATTGCCGCCGACCGGGTAGAGCCCCGTGAAGGCCACCGGCCCGTGCTCGCTGGCCTGTGAGTTCTGCGCGACGGCGACCACCGCGCCACTGGAGGGCTGGATCGCCACGATCGCGGCGGGGGTGGCGGAGCTGACGACCGCGTCCTCAGCGGCGCGCTGCAGGCGCTGGTCCATGGTGCCCGCGATGTCCGGGCCAGGCGGGCCCTGCACACCGGCGAGCTGGCCGACGAAGCGACCATCCTGTTCGAAAACCTGCACACCCCAGCCGGAGTGCTGCTCCTGGCTCTCCTGCTGCACCTTGCGCAAGGCGTCCAGCATGGGCGACCAGACCCGGCGGTCGGCGGAGATGAGCCGCGGCTGCTTCTCCATCACCACGCCGGGGATCGGCGCCATGTCCTTCTCCAGGATGGCGAAGTCGGGCTCGCGCAGGTTCACCGCGACCACCGGCTTGCCCTGCGAGGTGGCCACCTGCTGCATCAGCGACGCTCCGGTGATCAACGGCGCGACCGGCTCGATGGCCTTGGCCAGTGCGTTGGTCGAGCCGACCGGGTCGGGCATCTTCGCGGGGTCGAGCTTGACCACGTTGATGATCTGCTCGGTCATCAGCGGCTGTCCCGCGATGTCGTTGACCTTCGGCGCCGGGGACGGCTCGGTGCGCACCAAACGCACGGTGCGGTTGTGGTCGAGCTGCGGCATCACGACGGCCGGATCCCAGGAGATGCGCCAGCCGATCGCGAGCTTGCGGACATTGCCCTGCAGGCTGTAGTTCCAGTTTTTGCGGTCGCCGAAGGTCCAGGCGGCGTCCATGCTGAAGATCGCCGCTTCGGAGTCGAGGCCGATGAATTGGGTCTTCTTGTAATCCACCTTGCCCGGCTGCAGCCCAGCAAACATTTGCTTCAGCGTTGCCGAAGCCGCGGACGGGTACGACGTGAGCTCGGAAGCCTTGGTGTAGTCCTGCTTGTCGAGCAGTTCGGTGAAGCGCTCGACGACAGCCTCCGCCTCGTTCTTACCCTCACTTACACCGCACGATCCCATCGCGATCGCGAGCGCCGCCACCCCCGCGAGTGCCATAGCGCCCCGGACGCGAAAGCGGCGGGATCCCCAGACATCCATGTCGCCCACTCTTCACTCTTGTCACTCCAGTAACAAGACCACCGTACCTGAAAAAGACCTGTCTGCGGTGCCTCCGCCACAAGGACGTTACCCATGCTCAGCATCTCAATTGTGCCCGAAAGCTCCCGTCTCGGGGGCCCGATCCTGATCGTTGTCCAGTGCTACGGCGACAACCGGCGCCGCTACCGTACCGGGGCCCCACGCAAAGTTGTGCACTTACTGCCCTACTCGGCGTTTCGGATCAATGAGTACCCAGAGCGAGCGTCTACGAACCGCGAATCACCCCCGTTAACCACCGGCGAACTCTGTTCGCACAGAGCGGAACCATTGGCGCGCATTGCGACGTAATCTTGTAATCACTGTAAGAAACACTGAAGAGTAAGTAGGTGATCCCCTCATGAGGCATCAACACCGGGGACGGGGCTTCGGACGACCGGGCGGCTGGCAGCAGGCCGACCTACCGGATCCCGCCGACGTGCCGGACTGGTTCGCGGGCAGGTTGCCCGAGGACTGGTTCGCCGGTCCCCCCGTCATCGAGATCGACCGGGACGAGATCGTCGTCATCGGTGAACTGCCGATCCCCCAGCCCGAGAAGACTCCCGTCGACGCGGAAGGCACCGCGGCAGCGGCCACCGAGGAAGTGCCGCGGGCGACCAAGGAGGGCGCTGTCTCGCGCTTCCGCGAGTCCACCCGCCCGGCCCGCATGCAGATCGCGGACGAGGCGCAGCGACGCTACGGCCGCAGTGTTGCGTGGGGTGTGTCGGTGGACGGGGAACGGATCATGTTCACCCACCTGGCGGTCCCCGTCATGACCCGGCTGCGTCAGCCCGAACGCAAGGTGCTCGACACGCTGGTCGACTCGGGCGTGGCGCGTTCGCGGGCGGACGCGCTGGCCTGGACGGTGAAACTGGCCGGCCAGCATGCGGAATCCTGGTTGGCGGAACTGCGCGACGCCATGCGCAAAGTGGACGACCTACGCTCGGAAGGGCCGCAGGGACTGTAGGCCCCGGACCCGCCGGGTGGGGCTTCGACAGCAGGCCTACGACTAAAGTTGCGGGCATGTCCGCACCCGGTCCGATCCTGGTTCTCAACGGCCCGAACCTGAACATGCTCGGCACTCGTCAGCCGGAGGTCTACGGGTCGGCGACGCTGGACGACGTAGTCGAGCTCTGCAGGCAGACCGCGCAACGCTACGGCCGCGAGATCGCCGCCTTCCAATCCAATTCCGAAGGCGCGCTGATCGACCGGATCCATCGGGCGCGCGGCGTCGAGTCGGGCATCGTGATCAATCCCGGCGGGCTCACCCACACCTCGGTGGCGCTGCGGGACGCGCTGGTGATCCCGGAACTCCCCATTGTGGAGGTGCATATCAGCAATGTGCACGCCCGTGAGGAGTTCCGGCATCACTCCTATATCTCCCCGATCGCGACCGCGGTGGTCGCCGGGATGGGAATTCAGGGGTATGCGGCGGCGATCGAATTCCTCGTTCGCTCTGCCTGATCAGTTGATCTGAAAGACCGGGAATCCCGGTGCGATAGCGGCCAATTCCGCGTCGGTGGCGTCCTTGGTGACGCCCTCGAAGAACTTGCCCACCTCCCAGCCCCACTTGCGCAGGTACAGCCGCAGCAGCGGGACCTTGTCCGCGTCGGCGATCTCGGTGGCGGTGAACTCCTCGACCTTGCGCCCGAGCCGCAGTTCGCCGCCGCCGGCCACGCGCAGATTGCGTACCCATTGCGTGTGCCCGCGCGGGGCGATGAGGAAGCGGGCGCCGTCTTCACGCACCATCAGGTTGACCATCGTGGTCCGCCACTGGCCGCTCTTGCGACCGCGGACCGCCAGCAGCCGCGAGCCCATCACGCTGATCCCGAGCCTGGGCAGCCAGTTGAAGATCCGGTTCATGATCGGGTCCAGGCCGGCCGGGCCGATGTAGCGGGTGCTGTGGTCCATCGTCGATCTCCTTTGTGAGCACTGCTCTCTGTTGCGATAAGTGTTCCACTTTCGCGAAGGCGCGTCAAGAGCACTGCTCTCTTTTCTTGAATCCGCAGTTCACGGCGCACCAGGCCGGAGGTGCCGCGCGGTTTTCCGGCGCGCACCCGAGAATGTGGGGATGACGCGCGAGACCGTTCGCCGGGTGGTGCTCGCCCCGGACAAGTTCAAGGGGTCGCTGACCGCACCGCAGGTGGCGGCCGCGCTCGCGACGGGCATCGCGGGAGTCGCACCGGCGGTGCAGGTTCGGCAGGTGCCGGTCGCCGACGGCGGGGACGGAACCGTCGACGCGTTCGTGGCGAGCGGGTGGACGCGGGTCGAGTTGTCCGCGCCCGGACCTACCGGTGTGCCGGGCAGCACGTCGTACGCGGTGCAGGCGGAGACAGCCGTCATCGAGTTGGCCGCGGTGGTCGGTCTCGCGAAACTTCCTGCGGGACGGCCGGATCCGCTGGGTGCGAGCACCTTCGGGTTGGGGGTGGTCATCGCCCACGCGCTCGACAACGGTGCTACTCATATAGTGCTGGGTCTGGGCGGCAGCGCTTCCACCGATGGCGGTGCGGGCATGGTGCAGGCGCTCGGTGCCCGCATCCTGGATGCCGTCGGCCACGAATTGGCCCATGGCGGTGCGGCTTTGACCCAGGCCGCTCAGTTGGACCTTTCCGGCCTCCATCCTGGAATCGCCGCCAGCACTTTCACACTGGCCTGCGATGTGGACAACCCACTACTCGGCCCCAAGGGCGCCGTCGCGGTCTACGCGCCCCAGAAAGGCACCGATACAGCCGATTTCGGCCTTCTCGAAGCGGCACTCACGAACTGGGCACGACTCGCAGGCCCCACCTTCGCGGATCATCCCGGCGCCGGCGCCGCGGGCGGAACAGGTTTCGGCGCGCTCGCAGTCCTCGGCGCTCAGATGCGCAGCGGCATCGAGGTGATCCTCGAACTGCTGGACTTTCCCGCACTTCTCGACGGTGCCGAACTCGTCATCACCGGTGAGGGTTCGCTCGATGCGCAGAGCCTGCACGGCAAGGCCCCCATCGGCGTCTGCGCATCTGCACGCAAGGCCAGGATCCCCGTCATCGCCGTCGCGGGCCGCAATCTTCTTGCCGCACAGGAGATCCGCGCGGCGGGCTTCACCGCCTGCTACGCCCTCACCGATCTGGAACCGGACCCGGCCCGCTCGATCGCGCAGGCGAGTCAGCTTTTGCGGCAAATAGGCGCACAGATAGCAGAGCAGCACCTGTCTCGATAAGACCGGCGCTGCAAGCGATTACAGAAACCTAGCTCGCCGAAGCCAGCAGGTTGCCGAGGAGTTCGTGGCGGTGCTTGTCGCCCCACTCTTCGAGGGGGCGCAGGGCCACCGCCAGTTCCGCGCCGAGCGGGGTGAGGGAGTATTCGACCCGGGGCGGAACCTCGGGATAGACCTCCCGGTGCACGACACCGCTCGCCTCGAGGTGCCGCAGGTTTTCCGCGAGCACCTTTTCGCTGACGCCGGCCAGCAGGCGGCGGATCTCGCCGAATCGTTGCGGGCGCTCACTCAGCGCCCACATCAGGTGCAGTTTCCATTTGCCGCCGACGACATCGATCGCCACGGACATGCCACACACGTCGTGATCCGCGTCACTGCTCATGTCCACCGCACTCCTTCTGACCATATTTCGAACCTCTAGGTAAGCAACCCCACCTGAACGTTCGGTCTTCCCGACTCTACCTGCGGCAACGAGTATTGGTCCCGGCGCCGATACCATCCGAACCAGAAGCGAAGGGACACACAATGTCCGCACAGACCAGCCCCCGCTCCGTCTCCGTCGTCGGCCTCGGCCCGATGGGCCAGTCGATGGTCCGGGCCTTCCTGGACGCAGGCGTCGAGGTGACCGTGTGGAACCGCAGCACCGACAAGGTCGACGCGATGGTCGAACTCGGTGCCAAGCCGGCCGCGACCGTCGCCGACGCACTGGACGCCAACGAGGTGACCGTGCTGAGCCTCACCCACTACGCCGCCATGTACGACGTGCTCGGCCAGGCCACCGACCACCTGGCGGGCAAGGTGATCGCCAACCTGTCCTCCGATTCGCCGGAGAAGGCCCGCAAGGGTGCGGAATGGGTCCGCTCGCACGGCGCGCAGTTCCTGTCCGGCGGCGTCATGTCGGCGGGTGACAACATCGCCCATCCTGCGTCGTACATCTTCTACAGCGGCCCGCGCGCGGTCTTCGACGCGCACGCCGAGCTGCTGCGCCCGCTGAGCCCGCAGGAGTACCTGGGCGCGGACGATGGTCTCGCGCAGATCTTCTACCAGGCGCTGCTGACCATCTTCCATCCGTGGCTGCTCGCCTTCGACCAGGCGACCGCGATGATCGACCGCTCCGGCCACAGCATCAGCCAGTTCATCCCGTTCGCCGTCCGCTCCGCCGCCGCGTTCCCCTATTTCATGGAGGAGTTCTCGGTGGCCAACCAGAACGGCGGCTGGGCCACCCTGGCGAGCCTGAAAATGATGGATGCCGGCGCGCAGCACATCATCGACGCCAGCGAGGAGGTCGGCGTCGACGCGACGTTCTCGCACACCGCACAGTCGTTCTGGCGCAAGGCCATTGCCGCCACCGAGGAGAAGGGCGAGGCCGTCTCTACCTACGCACTACTCCGCGGGGACAAGGTCTAGTCGACATGCCGCAGCGGAAACCCATCGGCTCCCTCTCCGTCGTCGGTCTGGGGCCGATGGGTCAGGCTGTGGTCCGGGCCTTCCTGGACGCCGGTGTCGCGGTGACGGTGTGGAACCGCAGCTCCGAAAAGGCCGATGCCATAGTCGAACTCGGCGCCCGGCGCGCCGCGACAGTCCGCGAGGCCCTCGACGCCAACGACCTGATCGTGGTCAGCCTCACGCACTACGCAGCGATGTACGACGCACTCGGCCGGGCATCGGATCACTTGGCGGGCAAGGTGATTGCCAACCTGTCCTCCGATTCCCCCGCCAACACGCGCGAGGCGGCGGCGTGGGTGCGCTCGCACGGCGGGGACTTCCTGGCCGGCGGCGTCATGGCACAGAGCGACGGTCTCACCAACCCTGAGTCCTACGTGTTCTACGCCGGTCGCCGTGCGGTGTTCGAAGCCCATCGTGACCTGTTGAGCGTGCTGAACACACCGGAGTATCTCGGCGAGGACGAGGGCTTGGCCCAGCTCTATTACCAAGCGGTCCTTGCCATCTTCAATCCGTTGCTACTCGGGGTCGAACAGGCGCTGGCGATGATCGACCGCTCCGGCGAGCCGATCGATCGCTTCCTGCCTTATGCCCAGCGTTCACTGGGTCGGGTCGACGATGTGTACGCGGGTCTGGCCGCGTCGGCGCAGGCCGGCGGGCTGGGCGACGTCGCGAATCTGCGGATGATGGCGGCGGGCGCGCGGCACGTGCTCGAGACCAGCGAGGCCGTCGGCGTCGACACCGCCCTGGCCCGGACCGTTCAGGCCTACTGGCACAGGGCGATTGCCGAAAGTGGGCGGCGCGGCGAGCTCGTCCCGACCTTCGCCGTGCTCCGCGGCGACCACGCGTAGTGCCGCCGGTCCGAGCGTCGAGTCGGCTTGCGGGTCAAGCTGTCTCGACGCGGGACCCGAGGCGCGGGAAGGGGCTGGTGGAGAACACCACCTCCACGGTCACCTCGAAGTAGGCCGCGATCCGCAGGGCCAGATGCAAGCTCGGGCTGTACTCACCGCGTTCCAGGTAGCCGATCGTTTGATAGTGCACGCCGAGCGCCTCCGCCAACTCGCGGCGCGAGATGCCGCGCTCGGCGCGCAACATCGCGATGCGGTTGTAGATGACCTCAGTAGGCACGCTGCATCGCTTTCTCCCGTCGGACGGCCACACTGGAGCCGGACTCGCGGCGGGCCATCCTGCGCAGCACCACCGGCGCGATGAGCAAGCCCGCTATCGCCCAGATGCCGAGCACGCCAACCGTTTCCAGGTGCCGCCAGGACTGTCCGAGTTCGATCGCGACCGCCTCGTCCGGCAGCAGCGCCGAGCGCATGCCGAGCCCGAGCCAGTACACCGGGAACACCTGCGCCGCGCCCTGCACCCAGCCGGGCATCGAGGTGATCGGGTAGAAGATGCCGGACACCGCGACGAGCGCCATGATCGGGAAAGTCATCAGCGCGAAGTTGCGCGGGTCGGCGAACACCGAGCCGAAGATCGCACCGATCGGCAGGGTGGCGAGCAGGCCGAGCACCATCACCCAGGTCAACGTCACCCACGACCCGACCTGGCCGAGCGCGAGTCCGTCGACGATGAACATGCCGCCGACCAGCAGCAGCGCAGACGGAATGAGCACCCAGCCGGACACCTGGACGATTTTGCCGATCAGGTAGCCGACCATGCCGTTCGGGGTCGCCTTGGCCCGCAGCAGCGTGCCGTCTTCCCGGTCGAGGGTGAGCTGCTGCCCCATGCCGATCATGCCGTTGACCGCGACCAGCATGCCGATCGTGCTGGGCAACGCGAGCGAGCCGAGCAGTACGCCGCTGCCCTCGAACGACGCGTTCCGCATGAAGAACAGCACCACCAGCATGGCGACGGGCCAGAACAGGATCCCGAACAGGTCTTGGCCGTTGGTGAGTGCTTGTCTCAGCTCGATCATGCCGCGCGTCCAGCCCTGCCGAACCGCAATCGCCATCGGATTCATCGCCCTACCTCCTCGATCGTGTGCACCTCGGACTCGACCTGCCCGGATTCGAACCGGCGCACCAGCGTCATATAGGTGTCCTCCAGTGAGGCGCGGCGGACCTCCAGGTCGCCGATGGCCTCGCCGTACTGCTTGAACAGTTCGTGCACGAACTCGGTCGACTCGGTGGTGGAGTGCACGAATCGTTGCCCGCCGTTGGTCCAGCTCACCTCGGCCGCACCGGATATCCGGCGGGAGAGTTCGTCGGCCGAACCGTCCGCGATGATGCGCCCGCCGGCCAGGATCAGGATCCGGTCGGCGAGTTTCTCGGCCTCGTCGAGATCGTGGGTGGTGAGCAGGATGGTGGTCTGCTGGTCGTCGGCGAGGCGATGGACCAGATCGTGGAACTCGCGCCGGGCCTCCGGGTCGAAGCCCGCGGTCGGCTCGTCCAGGAACAGCACTTCCGGGCGGCCCACGATGCCGATCGCCACGTCGATCCTGCGGCGCTGGCCGCCGGACAGGTCTTTGATCCTGCTCGACGCCTGGCCGGTGAGACCCACGGCCTTGATGAGTTCATCTGTGTCCCATGGGCGTTGGATCGCGTCGGTGCCGTAGGGCGCATAGAAGGCACCCAGGTAGTCGAGCAGTTCGCGCACCCGCCACTTGCCGTGATCGCGCCATGATTGCAGGACGACGCCGATGCGTGCCCGCCAGGCCTCGTCGCCGTGCGCCGGATCGGTGCCGAGCACTTCGGCGCGGCCGGCCGACCGCATGCGGAAGCCCTCCAGGATCTCGATGGTGGTCGTCTTACCCGCTCCGTTCGGACCGAGCAGCACCAGCACCTCGCCGTGTCGCGCTTGGAATGTCACGTCGTGCAGGACATCGGTGCTGCCGTAGCGCATCCGCAGTTTCTCGACGTCGATTGCGACGCCCTGACCCACTGTCATGGTTCTCTCCCCGTTGCGGGTTACCGTCGACTCGTAGCATATCTACTACATTTCGCCGCGACAATGCATTACTTCTCGGGGCCATCCTTGACATGCAGCCTTTTGGCTGCCTAATCTCTGAACATGCAGCCGAGCGGCTGCTTAAATCTGGAAGGTGGCATGGACGAGGTATTCAAGGCGCTGGCCGACCCCCATCGGCGGCGACTGCTCGACAGCCTCAACGCACGCAACGGGCAAACCCTGCGCGAGTTGTGCGCCGGGCTCGCGATGGCGCGCCAGTCGGTCAGCAAACACCTGGCCGTCCTGGAGGCAGCCAACTTGATCACCACCCGTCGCAGCGGCCGCGAAAAACTGCACTACCTCAACGCCGAACCCATCAACGCCATCACCGAGCGCTGGATCACCAACTACCACCGTGCCCGCGTGCACGCGCTGGCCGATCTCAAGAAGGTACTGGAGGCAAAACCCATGAGCGACAACGCATTCGTCTACACGACCTACATCAAGACCACCCCGGAAACGCTGTGGCACGCACTCACCGACCCGGCGTTCACCGATCGCTACTGGGGCGCGACCTTCGACACCGACTGGCAGCCCGGCTCCGAAATGGTGTGGCACCAGAAGGATTGGACCAGCAAGGATCCGGAACAGGTTGTGCTGGAAGCCGACCCGTACACCAAGCTGGCCTACACCTGGCACACCTTCGATCCGGCGTTCGCGGAAACCTTCGGCATGCCGGCGAGTGAGGTGGCCGCATTGGCCGACGAGCCGCGCTCGAAGGTGACCTTCGAACTCGAGCCCGCCGGGGACGAGGTAGTGAAGCTGACCGTGGTGCATGACGGCTTTCAGCCGGGAAGCGCTCTGCTGGAATCGATCAGCGGTGGTTGGCCGAGTATCTTGTCCGGGCTCAAGTCCTTGCTGGAGACCGGTGCGGAGCTGCCCGAACCGACTGTGTAGCGGTCAGTCCCGCTGAACCCGATTCCTCCTGGCCACGCACCGGTAAGATGCACTGGTCCGTGTCCAGCTCGGTTGGAGCACGAGTCCGTCAGGGCGACTGCGGGACTGAGCCTGTCGCACAAATTGGGGAAATCATGATCAAGGTCCTGCTGCAAACCTCCATGGGTGACATCGAGCTCGAACTCGATGAAGCGAAGGCGCCCAAGACCGTGCGTAATTTCCTGACCTACGTCAACAGTGGCCACTACGACGGCACGATTTTCCACCGGGTGATCGACGGTTTCATGATCCAGGGCGGTGGCATCGACACCACCATGCGCGAGAAGCCCGCGCCGAACAAGGTCGAGAACGAGGCGAAGAACGGGCTGAAGAACGTCACCTACAGCGTGGCGATGGCCCGCACGTCCGACCCACAGTCGGCGTCGGCCCAATTCTTCATCAACACCAACGACAATGCGTTCCTCGACTACCCGGGCCAGGACGGCTGGGGTTACGCGGTATTCGGCAAGGTCACCCGCGGCCAGGACGTCGTCGACCAGATCGGCAAGGTCAAGACGGGCGCGCAGGACGTCCCCGTCCAGCAGGTCGTGCTCACCTCGGCCACCGTCACCCGCTGAGCTCGACCCCCGCGGCCGCCCACCGATGCGGCGGGATGAATTGGCACAGGTATATTTCGGATTCTGACTTTTCAAGGAGTCCACGGTGGCTGTGCAGAGTGACGAGTTCTTCCGGATTGTGGGCACACTCGCCGACGTGCAACCCACCAAAGGCGAGAAGTACACCTCGTACAAGGTGCGCGGCAAGCTGTTCGGCTATTACTGGCCACGCACCCAGACGGTCGGCCTGAAGCAAACCCTCTCCGAGCAGAAGGCGCTGGTATCCGAGCGGCCCGAGGTGTTCGAGGAACAGTTCACGGCAGGCGGTTTCGGCTGGGTCGTCGTGCACCTGTCCGGCATCGACGCCGACGAGCTGGCCGAACTCGTCTTCGAGGCGTGGCGGCTGTCCGCGCCCGAGGAACTGGTCGCCGAGGTGCCCGACCTGCCACCGGTACCCCGCTAGGCACGCCTCGCCGGTTCTCCCAGTGCGTTCGATGCCGGGCTCGGTCTGATCGAACATGCGATCCGGCTGACTCGACCGCGCCGAGTCCGCCCGGTATGAAACGGACTCGGCCTTCGCGGCTGTTACGTCAGCGCTTCCTGTCGTCGACTGTCGGGAATTCCCCTGCTGGCGTTGCGCATTGAGTCGTTCCGCATGGGCGGGAGCATCCCGAGATCGACTCCGACCGCGCTCGTGACGAGGTGCAGCCGGCGTTGCTGCGGGTCGGTCAAGGCCGGGACGAGCAGGGTCGGCATGCCGACCTCGACGGCGACGCCGTCTCGGGAGGGGCGGTCGCCGACCATCAGCGTTTCCGCGGCACAGGTGCCGAGTTTTTCGAGTGCCCGCATGAATATTGCGGGGTCCGGTTTCTGCACACCTTCCTCACTGGACAGGACGAAGGTGTCGATCAAGTCGAGCAGGTTCGCGTCTTTGAAGGCGGGCCGGATATCGAAGTGGATGTTGCTGAGAACGCAGATCTCGAAGCCGCTTTGCTTGAGCGCGATGAGGGTGGCGGCGGCGTCGACGGCAAACTTGTTGAGGCTCGCGTCGGAATCCACCTCGAATAGTGCGTTGGCGACTTCGCTGGGCAGTTTCGCCTCCGTGAACACCGCATAATAGGTGTCCCGATGAGCTTCGTAGCTGATATTGCCCTGCGGCGATTGCAGCCGATTCGGTTGACCCGCAGCCGTTTTGATGTCCAGCAACAACTCGTGCACGGCATCGGCGTGGGATTCACGACCGGCCCGCAGCAGCGCCTCGCGAGCCCAACCTTGCGGCGTAAGTTCCGAAACAAGCGTGCCTCGCCAGTCGAAGACAACCGCTCGGATGACATGCGGGGGCGACCCGTTGAATGACATGCGGAGCAGGCTATCGACGGAAACACCGAAGACATGTATCAAAATGCTATTACCGGCGGGTCAAACTGTCGAGCTACCCGACACTTCCGTGATGGGCGTACGAACAGTAAGAGGCAGGCGCACCGATATACCGGATCCACCCATCGCACACCGGGTTACGCATGATGATGGGGTGCTCGACTACGACGACGAAGCGACCCACTACGACCGGACCCGAGGCGGGGTGCCCAGAGCTGTCGCTGCGGCTTCCGCACTCAGTAGCATGCTGCCGCCGCGCAGTCTGGTCCTCGACCTTGCCGTCGGCACCGGGATCGTGGCCACCGAACTCGCGGCGCTCGGGCACCGCGTGGTCGGCATAGATCTTTCGGACGGCATGCTGCGGCATGCGGCCCGACGATTGCCGGGCAGAGTGGCGCGAGCCGACGCTACCGCGCTCCCGCTGCCGGACGACTCGATCGACACCGTCACCGCAGTGTGGTTGTTGCACTTGCTCGCCGACGCCGAACCGGTACTGACCGAAGTGGCCAGAGTTCTACGGCCCGGCGGGCTTTTCCTCACCACGGCGGACAAGGTCGCTGCCGCACGCCTGGCAGACAACGCCGTTCCGGAAGATCGACCGCACACCGATACCTGTGCACAACTCACCGCGCTCGGTGCTCGCCACCAGCTCCACTTGGCCGCGGCGGCATCGTTCATCGGCCACGGCCAGGGCAGAGCAGGTGGGACCGACCCGCATTACCCCGTTCTGGGGTTTCGTCGCGCCGGGTAACTGTTGTCGGCGTTCAGATTCGGATGAGGACCTGGTCCATGGTTTTGCGGGTGAGGTCGGGGACTACGGCGTGGTCGGCGGGGTAGCCGATGGGGATGACGGCGAAGGCTTTTTCGTTGCGGGGGCGGTTGAGGACTTCGGAGAGGAACTTCATCGGGCTCGGCGTGTGGGTGAGGGCGGCCAGGCCGGAGATGTGCAGGGCGGTGAGGAGCATGCCCACCGCGATGCCTACCGATTCGTCGCCGTAGTAGTGCTTGTAGGTGGTGCCGTCGGGGCGCAGGCCGAAACGCTGCTGGAAGACGACGAGCAGGTACGGGGCCTCGGTGAGGTGCGGCTTGTGCTCGTCGGTGCCGAGGGGGCGCAGCGCGGACAGCCATTCCTCGCCTAGGCGGCCGTTGTAGGAGAGGCGTTCCTCGGCTTCGGCCGCCTCCCGAATTCTGGCGCGCACCTCTGGATCTTCGACGAGGACGAAGGTCCACGGTTGTTGATGGGCGCCCGACGGCGCGGTGTTGGCCACCGCGATGGCGTCGAGCACCAATTGCTCCGGCACCGGATCGGTCGAGAACATCCGCACGGTGCGACGCTCGTCCATCCGCCGACGGAACTCGGCCGACTTGGCGAGTGCTTCCGCGACGGGAATCCGGTTGGGGTGGTAAGGAATCGGCTGATACGGATGCCCGTGCAGCGGTGTCCACGTGGTCATGTTTCGCAGTGTGATCCGCCCGAACCGGACAGGCAACGCTCCCACGAAGTTATCGTCCACTCGGCCAGACATCCGCGCTGCGTGCCGCTGCCGAGACCGCGCCCATCCGCGCTGTGTTCCGCCACGAATATATGGTGCTTGGCGTTTTGCGACCTGAAGCCGACACATGGAGGAATGCTATGAGCTCGTTCAGTTTCGATTGGGTTCTGGCTGGTCAGAACGGCGGTGATCCGTTGGCGGCGGCACTGTACGGCCCGCTCTCGATGGTGCTCAACATCCTCGCCGCGTTGCAGACCGGTGAGATCGTCTGACGCACGGTCGAGCCGAACGCGTCAGCGCACAGGCAGTGGCGCTTCCGCTGCGTGCGTGATCGTCACCTGCCCGGTGCGCAGATAGGTCATCACGGCGTCGTCGACCGCGGGGTTACCGCGGCCGAAGTTCCCGTGGTCCCCACCTTCGACGGTGACGAGGGACCCGTTCAGCGCACGCGACATAGCAGGTCCGCCTTCATATTTGGTCAGGGCGTCGTGCTTGCTCTGGATCACCAGCGGCGGGGTGGCGAGCCCGGCACCGCTGATCGCGACCGGTGTGGTGACGGGTTTCCAAGAGCCGCAGGCCATTCCGGACCGAACCAGGTCGGCCCTGGCGTCCATCGCATTACCACCGGAGGCGATGGTGGCAATCGCCGAGCCGATGACGTCCGGGCGGCCGGGGATGGCGTTCTCATTGCAGGTGATCGCGGCGAAGACGGAACGCCCGGTGGTGTCGGTGGAGGTGGCGCCCTCGATGGTGCGCAGGCGTTGCACGTTCGTCGGGTTGGCGAGGGCATCGGCCATCGCGCGGGCGAAGGTGGGCCAGTAGGTGCGGGTATAGGTGGCGACCGAGGTGGCGCCGAGCAGTGGGCCCTGCGTGGTGGCACCGCGAGAGATCAAGGTGCGCAACAGGTTCTGCAGTTTGCCGGTCTGTTCCAGACCACCGTTGTAGCCGTCGCGGGCGATCTCGGCCAGCGGTTCGGGCAAGGAACCGGGCAGGTCGGCGAGGCTGGCCGGGGGCGGGGTTAGGTTGGCGTACCAGCCGCCACCCTGGTCGACGGCGAGGCGTACCCAGTTCTGATAAACCTGCAAAGCGGTGTCGCCGAGGTGATATTCGGAACTGTGCTCGGCGATCCAGGTGAACAGATCGTCGAGCCGCTGCTTACCCGCGATCTGCTGCTGCGCGAACTCCTCGGTCCACACCCAGTCGGGATTGACGTTGGAGTCCAACACCATTCGCTCGACCCGGTCGGGGAACAGCGAGGCATACACGGCGCCGAGGTAGGTGCCGTACGAGGTGCCGAGGAAACTGATCCGCGCCAGACCGAGTGCCGCACGCACCGCGTCCATATCGCGGGCGGTGTTCTCGGTGGTGATGGTGTCGAGGTAGCCGGGCAGCGCGGCGTCGCAGGCCTTCTTGATGGCGTTGCGGTCGCCGCCGCCGAGCGACACCGGCCCGCCGTCCCCGGTCGCGCAGTCCAGCGGGGTGGCCCAGCGCAATCCGCGCGGCTGCACCGCGATCCGGTCGTAGTGGGTGATCAACTCGGCAGGAAACACGTCGGTCCGCTGGCCCCAGAAGTCCAGTCCGTCCGCGCCTGGCCCACCCGGATTGGCGAAGACGACACCGCGCCGTTCACCGGTCGCCGCGATCCGGCTGACGGTCACCTGGATCTTCGGCCCGTCCGGTTCCGCGTAGTTCATCGGCACCTCGACGACGGCACACCGCACGCCATGACCAGCGGCCACGGATCCCGCCGGGCACTCGCCGAAGGACGGACCCGGCGCGGCCGCGGCCGGACCGGACATGATCGATCCACCGAGCAGGCCCGCGGCCATGGCAGCCGCGGCACCGGAGAACAGCCGAACCTTCATCATGTTTCGTACCTCCACGGGCCGCCGCCACGCGCGCGTGCGCGACCCCGATCATGAGCATTCTGCGCAGGCCGGGAGCGAGGAGACAAGTCGAGCGACCGATTCCGCCGGTCACGGCGGCTGAGCCGCTACCCGTCGGCAGACCGGACGGGAACCGAGCGGACCGGACGGTAGGCGTTGCGGAATGCGCGGATGACGTCGCACGGGAGTAGCGTCGAGCCATGTCGACGGAGGTCCGTATCAACACCGCGCTGGAACGCTTCGAGCTCTATGTCGACGACGCGAACGCCGGGTACGTCGAATATCAAGACACCCAAGCCGAACGCGCGTTCGTGCACACCGAGATCTACCCGCGCTACGAGGGCCAGGGCTACGGCCGCGTACTGGTCGAGGCGGCGTTGAACAGCACCGCCCAGGACAAACTGGGCGCACTGCCCATGTGCCCGATGGTGCACCACTTCATCGAGACCAGGCCCGAATACCTGGTGATGGTGCCGCATTGGGCACGCGACAGTTTGAACCTGCCTCAGTAAGCGGCGACCGCCCCGTCGAGCGCCTGTTGCAGATCGGCGCGCACCAGACGCGCGATATCGCCGGGCTTGGTCGGCAATTCGGTGATCGGCTTCCCGAAGTAGAAGCTGGCCGACTTGGCCTCCTCCTTGTTCGGCTGCACGGTGGGGTCCAGGCGTGGCCCGTAACTCAGGCCCATGGACACCAGCACCGGCTCGACGCCGAGCTTCATCGCGCGAAACGCGATGTGCCCGATGCCGCTACCGACCGGCTGCACCTGGGTGGGGTCGACCTCGTTGCAGGTGCCCTCCGGGAACACCGCGACCCCGTCGCCGCGCGCGATCCGCTGTGCGCAGATATCCATCATCCGCTGACCAGCCGCATTGACCGCCCGGATCCCGTGATCCTTGCCGCGGAACACCGGTATCCCGCCCATCATGTCGATCTTGCGCCGCTGCTCGGGCTCCTCGAACAGCTCGTCCTTGGCCAGCACCCGCACCCGCCCGATCACCGGTCGCAACGCGCTGCGCCACGCCGCCGCCGCGACCGTATACGGATCGTTCTCGGAAAGATGATTGATCGAGATCAACAACGGTCGGCCCTGCCGAATCGCGGCCCGCAAACCGGCGCGCGCACCCTCGGCGTACGCGACGCGGGGATAGTAGCGACGGGCCAGAATGGCGTACGCACCCCAGGCTTTCAGCCGATTCTGCCGATGCTCGAGATAGAAGTCGTACACGGTGTCGCTGTTCTCGAGGCGCACCTCGGGCGGTTCCATGACACGGACTCTACGACGCCCGAACTCGCCCTACACCGGCCCCCGACGCAAATTCCGGGCACCTAACTCGTCTGCGGAAGCGCATATCCCCGAAACAACTGCGATGATGTCCGAGTGGCACGCGCAGACGACCCGGATGATCGGAAAACTCGCGGCGGGCACGGCGACCGTAAGCGGCGCGATTTCCGGCACGGCGAGCAGGTGGTGCGCGCCGGCACGCTGCTGGTGTCGGCGACCGAGCTGGCCGAACCCACCTTTCGGCGCACCGTTGTCTACATCATCGAGCACAACGAGGCGGGCAGCCTCGGCGTCGTGCTGAACCGGCCGAGCGATACGGCCGTGCACGACGTGCTTCCCCGCTGGACGGAGGTGGCGGCCGCGCCGCGCACCCTGTTCATCGGCGGCCCGGTCAAACGGGACGCGGCACTGTGCCTCGGCACCGTGCGCGTCGGCGCGACCATCGACGGTGTGCCCGGCCTGCGCCGGATCGACGGCCGGGTGGTGCTCGTCGACCTGGACGCGGATCCGGAGGAGATCGGCAGGCTGGTCGAGGGCATCCGGGTGTTCGCGGGATACGCCGGCTGGACCTTCGGGCAGCTCGAGGGCGAGCTGGAGAACGACGACTGGATCGTGCTGTCCGCGTTGCCCTCCGACCCGATCAGCACCGGCCGCGCGGACCTCTGGGCGCACGTGCTGCGCCGCCAGCCCCTTCCCCTTTCGCTGCTGGCAACACACCCGATCGAACTCGAACGAAATTGAGATGTGCGCTCCGATTGAACCGTTCACCCCTGCTGATTCGTGGGATGAGCGGGAGGTGAGCAATGCCCGACAACCGTACGGAGTTGTTGCGGGTCCTGTACGACGAACACGCGGCCGCGCTGTGGCGGTACACGCTCGGTCTGGTGCGCGACCCCGGCCGGGCCGAGGACATCGTGCAGGAAACGTTGCTGCGGGCGTGGCAACGCCCGAACGTGTTGGATCAGTCCGACACCTCGGCGCGCGCGTGGCTGTTCACCGTGGCCCGCAATCTCGCCGTGGATGAGCATCGCAGCGCCCGCAATCGGCGCGAGTTCCGCACCGACGCACCGCCCGAGCAGGCCACCCCCGACCAGGCCGACCGCGCGCTGGACGGCTGGGTGGTCGCGGATGCGTTGGGCAAGCTCAGCCCCGACCACCGCGAGGTGATCGTGCGGGCCTACTATCGGGGCCTTTCCACACATCAGATCGCCGCGGAACTCGATATTCCGCCGGGCACGGTGAAATCGCGAATGCACTACGGCATGCGGGCACTACGGCTGGCATTACAGGAGATGGGGGTGACGAACCAATGAACGAACTCGCGGATGACTACACCACGTGGGACGCGCCTTACGTGCTCGGCTCCCTGACCCGGACCGAACGCCGGGAGTACGAGGAGCATCTGGCCGGCTGCCCCGCCTGCCAGGCCGCCGTCGCTGAGCTGGCCGGGATGCCAGGCATGCTCGCCATGGTCGATCCGGCGACCGCGCTGGCGCTGCTCGAGCCGCCCGAAGCCGTTGCGGCGGACGCGAGCTCGCCTGCGCCCGAGGCAGGCCCCCCGGTGCCCCAACTGCTGCCGAGGCTCGCCGCCGCAGCCGAAAAGCGCAGGCGCCGCAGCCGGTGGGTGTCCGTCGGTGCCGCCGTCGCGGCCGCGGCCGCCGCGGTGGCCATCGCGGTGCCGGTGGTCGCCTCCGTCACCTCGTCGGACACCCCCAGCACCGAACAGGTTATCGCCGAACGCAGTATGCAGGCGCTCGAGCCGAGTCCGGTGACGGCGAGTTTCAAGGTCTTGCGGGCCGACAACCGGACGCGGATCGTGATGAGCTGCAGTTACGGACCGAGTAACCAGCAGTACAACTGGACTTTGAAGCTGTTCGTGCTCGGCACCGACGGCAGCCAGACCGAACTCGATCAATGGCCGGCCGGTCCGGGCACCGAGCTGACCATCGACCGGACCATCGACAAGGCGCCGGACCAGATCCGAGCCGTGGAGATCCGGTTGGCGTCCACCGGCAAAACGCTGCTGTCCGGCACGGTCTGACAAACAGAACGATCCCCCCGCCGGCTATGGCGGGGGGATCGGTACCCCTCATCGTGTAGTCGTGCTCACTGGGTCTGGCGGCGGAAAATCGAGTTGGCCCAGAAGAACCCCGCGGCGGTGAGGCCGGCGCACCAGGCGAGCGCGAGGATGCCGTTGTTACCGATCTCGCTGCCCATCAGCAGGCCGCGCACCGTCTCGGTGATCGGCGTGAACGGCTGATACTCGGCGAACTGGCGCAGCCCGACAGGCATGGTGTCGGTGCCGACCAGGCCGCTGCCGAGGAACGGCAGCATGATGATCGGGAAGACGACGTTGCTCGCGCCCTCCGGGTTCGACGACAGCAGGCCCAAGGCCACTGCGAGCCAGTTCAATCCGAAGATGGTGAAGCTGAGCAGACCGAACGCGGCGATCCATTCGGCCACGTTGGCGTCGGGGCGCCACCCGATGAGCAGCGAGACCGCGGCCATCAACACGATGCCGCCCAGTGCTTGCAGCAGCGCACCGAGCACATGACCGGTCAGCATCGACGACTGCGTGATGCCCATGGTGCGGAACCGGTTGACGATGCCCTTGGACGTATCGGAGGCGATGGACACCGCCACCGACGCCGTGATGTAGGCCGGGACCATCAGCAGCATGCCGGGCGCGAGGTAGTCGATATAGTTTCCGCCGGAAGACTTTTCGAGCGCGCCGCCGAAGACGAACTTGAAGACCAGCAGCAGGACGGTCGGCATCACGACGACGCCGATGCTCATGCTCGGATAGCGCTTGGCGTGGGTCAGATTGCGCCGCAACATCGTTGCGGAGTCGGCGAGGGCGTAGGACATGGTACTCATGCGACGGTTTCCTTTTCGGAGGTCGGCTGGCCGGTGAGGGTGAGGAAGACATCGTCGAGATTGGGCGTGTGCACCGCGAGCCCCTCGACCTCGATCTGTTCGTAGTCGAGTCGATCCAGCAAGGCCCGTAGCGATTTCACGCTGCCGTCGCTCGGTACCGCGAGGGTCAGATCGTCATCGTCGGCGTCGTCGTCATCGACCAACCGCGCGGCGACACCCAGCGCGGCGGACGCGGCGAACAAGGCGGTGCGGTCGGCGAACTGCAACCGGATATGACCACCCGGCACCAGCCGCTTCAGTTCCGCCGCAGTGCCTTCCGCGACGATCCGGCCGTGGTCGAGCACCGCGATGCGGTCGGCCAGGTGGTCGGCCTCCTCCAGATACTGCGTGGTGAGGAAGACGGTGACGTTGTAGTCGTCGACCAACCCGCGGATGAGATCCCAGATGACCCGGCGGCTGCGCGGATCCAGACCGGTGGTCGGCTCGTCGAGGAAGATGATGCGCGGATCGCCGACCAGGGTCATCGCCAGATCCAGCCGCCGGGTCATGCCGCCGGAGTAGGTGGACGCGGGCTTGTCGCCCGCCTCGACCAGGTCGAAGCGCGCCAGCAGATCCGCTGCCAGCCTTTTGCTTTCGCGCCGCGGCAGATGCTGCAGGTCGCCCATCAGGATCAGGTTCTCCCGGCCGGTGAGCAATTCGTCGACCGCGGAGAACTGGCCGGTGACCCCGATCGCCTTACGCACCGCGTCGCGTTCGGACTCGACATCGTGGCCGCCGACCCGGGTTTCGCCGCCGTCGGCGTGGATGAGGGTGCTCAGGATCTGCACGGTGGTGGTCTTGCCGGCGCCGTTGGGGCCGAGCAGCGAGTAGACCGTGCCCTCGGGGACGGTGATGTCGATGCCGTCGAGCACGACGTGCTCGCCGAATGATTTGCGCAGGCCCAGTGCCGAGATGGCGGGTGCGCGATGGCCGTTGACCATGGCGGTCCTTTCGGAAAATGAATTAGTGGATGCGCATGCATGCATGACTGAGTTACACCGCACCCGGTGTCCCGGTGCGGCTCGAGCTGTTGCTGTTCAGTTGTGCGCCGGCTCTTCGACTAGATGTCGAGATCCTCGATCTGCGGGCGTTTCGCGATATCGAGCACCCGCTCGTACACCTTGTCCGGCAGCTTGTCTTTCAATTCCTCGACCGAGTCCACGATCTCCAGGATGAAATCGCCCCAGTCCTGTTCACCGACGCCGAGCATGCGCCGCCAGTTCGTCAAATCCTTGATCCAGTTCTCGGATTGCGGATACTCGTCCCAGTTGGAGTAGTGCGCGTGCAGCACGAATTTGCCTTTGCGACTGCGGAACACCCGGATGTGTTCCATCCGCTGGTCGGTGACCTCGTTCGTCTCGAAGAGCAGCGCCCCGGAGAACCGGACCTGCCGGACGCCGTTGTGGCCGACTCGGACGATGACCTCGTCGTACCCTTCTTGTCGACCCTCTTCCAATTCGATGAACCGGCGCAGCGCCGTGGTCACCGCCCCGGAGAGATTGCCGCCAACCAGCTCCTGGGCCCGCTGGAACAGCGGCAGATCGTCATCGGCAACGTAGATCGTCTTGTTGGGCATGTCCCAACTATACGTAGATGTATACGTACACGCAAGCGCTCCCGGTAGAGCCGTGGATTTGCCCGTTCGGGAAGCCTTCGCCGAGGCAGGTCAACTCGGCCCGACACACCCTCGCCGCTTCGCGGTAGTCAAGCGTTGAACCGCCCGGCGCCCCGGCTCGTATCACTCCTGTACGCAGAAAGTGATCTCGCGTGTGCCCGATGCACAGGTGGACACCGCGGGAAGGAGTGCCGATGCAGACCAGGGTCGTCGACTATCTGGTGCAGGCGGTTTCGGCCCTGGGCGCCCGGCACCTCTTCGGGGTGGACGGTGCGAATATCGAGGACCTGTACGACGCGATCTTCGACGCGCCGTACGACGTCACCGGGGTGATCGCCAAACACGAGTTCGCCGCGGCGACCATGGCCGACGGTTATGCCCGATCGACCGGCGGACTCGGTGTCGTCGCCGCGACCTCCGGCGGCGGCGCGATGAATCTCGTTGCCGGACTTGCCGAATCATTCGCCTCCCGGGTGCCGGTGCTCGCGCTGGTCGGCCAGCCGCCGACGGCGCACGCGGGCAACGGCGCCTTTCAGGACACCAGTGGGCATCCGGGCACCATCGATGCCGCCAAGATGTTCGGCGAGATCAGCCGGTACTGCGCCCGCGTCGAGACCGCCGCCGAGCTGCCGGATCAGCTGGCCAGGGCGGTCGGCGCCGCTCGGCGCGGCGGTCCCGCCGTGCTGCTGCTGCCCAAGGAGGTGCAGCAGGCGAACATGGGCGCACTGTCGCCGATTCGCTTGCCTACCAAGGTGTATCGACGCGACGAGGCCGGGCTGGTCCGGTTGCGTGCCGCGCTGACGACGGCACGGCGGACCGGAAAGGTCGTGATCATCGCCGGCGACCAGGTCGCCCGCGACGATGCGCGGGACGAACTGGCTCGCCTGGCCGCCGTCTTGGATGCCGCGGTGGGCGTCGCCCCGGATGCCAAGGACACCTACGACAACCACGACCCCGGCTTCTGCGGCGTCGCGGGCAGCATGGGGCATCCCGAACTCGGCGCGGCGATCCGGTCCGCGGCATTGTGCCTGCTCGTCGGCACGCCGATGCCGATCACGACCCGCACCGGACTGGACGAATTGCTCACGGGCAGCCCCGTGGCGAGCATCGGCGTGACGCCGCCCTATCTGCCCGCCGTGCATGCCACGAGCACCGACCTGGCCCGCACCTTGGGCGAGCTCGCCGACGAATTCGCCGCTGCGCCCACGGCATTCGAACAGCGCCGGGCCACTGCGCTTACTCCACTGCGCGTTCCGGAATCCACCGGTCCCGGCGTGCGCTATCGACAGCTGGTGGAGACCATCGAGGCGGCGCTGCCCGACGGCACCGATGTCTTCGCCGACGCGGGCAATACCGGTGCGGCCGTAGTGCATCACCTGCGGGTGCCGCGCGGCGGCCGGTTCGTCGTCGCACTCGGGATGGGCGGCATGGGTTACGCGTTCGGCGCGGGCATCGGCTCCGCGTTCGCCCGCGGCGCCGGGCACCGCACCGTTGTCGTGGCCGGCGACGGCGCGTTCTTCATGCACGGCATGGAGATTCACACGGCGATCGAACACGAGTTGCCGATCACCTTCATCGTGCTGAACAACAACGCCCATGCCATGTGTGTGGCCAGGGAGCGACTGTATTACCGAGACCGGTACTCCTTCAACAGGTTTCAGACCACACACCTCGGGGACGGCGTCGACGCCATGTTCCCCGGCCTGTCCACCCGTTCGGTGCGCAGCACCGCCGAATTGGCCGCGGCCCTGCCGCAGTGCCTGCGAACCCCTGGGCCGTCGTTCCTCTCGATCGACGTGGACCCGGATGAGATCCCGCCGTTTCTGCCGTTCTTGACCGCCATCGAACACATTCAGGAGTAAGTAATGACGACCAGTGCGCTGCCAGCACTCAGCGATATCCCGGCCGACGACGCGCCGCCCGGTGTCCTGCGTATCGAGAACTCCGACAAGGACGCGACTACCCCGATCATCATGGACATGCTGCGGTCGGTGTACCCGCACGACCAGGTCTTCGGCGAATACTGTCCGGTACAGGCCTATATCGCCGCGCCGCCGCGCGAGGTGTACGAGTACCTCGCCGATACCCGTTCGCTGGAGGAGTGGACCTACAGCCTGCGCGGGTTCGTCCCGACCGAGGAGCCGGGTCTGTGGCTGGCCTACGACCGGCTCGGCGACGAGACCCAGATTTTCACCAGGACCGTCGCGCATCCCGAGGCGATGACCGTCGACTACCACTGCGCCTGGGACCAGTCACAGCACCTGTGGATGATCTACCTGCTGCGGGTCGTCGACGCGCAGGCGGTGTTCAACAAGCCGGGTTCGGTGGTGCTGTGGGTCAACTGCAAGCATCCGTTCTACGACGAGAACCCCTATCCGGAGACCGCGCCGCCGAAGCGGCCGGTCTGGGTCGGCGACTTCTGGGAGATGTTCTCCGCCGGCCATCAGCTGGAGATGGACAACCTCAAGGCGATCTGCGAGTACCGGGCAGCGCACGGCCTGCCCGTCAAACCCGACTGGATGAAGTGAGATTCACATGATCCCCACCAACCCGGCCGCCCCGGGACTGCCCTCGGTCAGCCTGGTCGATGTCGCCAGCTACCTGCCAGGGGAACCGGTCGGCACCGAATATTTCACGCAGTTCTCCCGCTCGGACCGGATGGCCAAGAACGTGATGTTCCGCTCGCCCAAGGCCCGCCACCATGTGGACCGGGACGAGACGGCGGTGGACATGGTCGAACGCGCCGTCGCGCCGCTGATCGAACGCCATGGCGCGCAGTTCATCTCGGACATCGATGTGCTGATCACACACACCCAGCTGCCGACCAACCCGGTGATGGGATGCGGGCCCGAGGTCGCCAAGCGGCTCGGCGCCCGCCCCGACTTCGTCTACGACGTGCACAACGGCGGCTGTGCCGCCTTCGTGCACATGATGTCGATGGCCCGAATGGTGTTGCAGACCACCAGCGCCCGGACGGCGCTGATCGCGGCGACGCAGAACTGCGCGGGACCGGTGTTCACCCAGCCCGATATCCGCAAGCTGGCCCAGGCGCCGGTGCCCGGCGACGGCTGCGGGGTTGGTCTGCTGGTCAAGGACGACAGCGCGCCGATCCTGGACATCGAGTGCCGCACCTACCCCGAATTCGCCGGGGACATGGAGTTTTCCACCAACGGCGAGCGCAAGTACTGGGAACCGGGCGAGGGCCAGGGCTGCGTCAGCTTCACCGAATCGAAGATCACCAAGGTGTTCGCGCGTGGCAACCGGCTGGTGCCGGAAGTGGCGCTGGCGGTGTGTGATCGGATCGGGGTGAAGGGCCGCGACATCGACACGTTCGTCACCAATCAGCCGAACCGGCTGTTCCTGCGCAACTGGCACGACGCGCTCGAGCTGCCCGCCGAACGGCATCCGGACACCTTCGACCGGTGCGGAAACCTGTTCGCCGCAGGCATTCCGGTGACGCTGGACATGGAGAACCGAGCGGGCAGGCTGCGCAACGGGTCGGTGGTGCTGATGTCGGCGTTCGCGCACGCGGGTGACTTCGCGGGCGCCGCGGCCATCCGGTGGGGCGCGGCGCGATGAGCCCGCACCTCGTCGAGGAGAGCACGCCGTCGCGGCAGCGTGGCAGCTCTTCCGCGGCGGCGGAGTTCGATCTGACACTGAGCGAGAATCCGTTCCCGCCGTTGCCCTCGGTGCTGCGTGCGGTGAACAGTGCGCTGGCCCAGGCCAATCGGTATCCGGAGTTCTTACCGCGCGAGCTGCCGACGGTGATCGCGCGGCATCTGGGCCTGCATCCGGATCAGGTCGTGGTCGGCTCGGGCGCGACCGGGGTGGCGCTGCAGATCATGCAGTCGTTGACCACGTCCGGTGCCGGAATGGTTTACGCGACACCGACGTTCGACGGTTACCCGATCATGGCCGAGATGACGGGCCTGGCGACGGTCGCGGTGCCGTTGGACTCGGCGGGCGAGCAGGATCTGCCCGCGATGGCCAGGGCCATCGATAAACGGACCGGGCTGGTGGCGGTGTGCCGTCCGCACAATCCCACGGGCACGGTCGTCTCGGCGCGTGAACTGACAGCGTTTTTGGGCGAGGTGCCTGCACGGGTGCCGGTGATCCTGGACGAGGCCTACGTCGAGTTCCTGGGCGCCGCCGAGTACATCGACCCGCTCGCGCTTCTGCGCCGCCACCCCAATCTCCTTGTGCTGCGCACCTTCTCGAAGGCATACGGCTTGGCTGGGCTGCGCATCGGCTATGCCTTCGGCAGGCGCGAGCTGTTGGCCCGGGTGCGCAGGCTGCAATTGCCGTTCGGGATGAGCGCCGCGGCGGTGGCGGCGGTGTCCGCGTCCTACGCGGCCGAGCCCGAACTCGCCGCGCGGACCATGCGGATCACCGCCGAGCGGGACGCACTGCGCGACGCGCTACGGCGCTGCGGGATCGCGGTGCCGCGCAGTCACGCGAACTTCCTGTACCTGCCGGGGCCCGGCGTGGCCACCGCGCTGCGGCGGGCGGGCATCGCCGCCAAGGCGTATCCGGATGGGAGCGCGCGCATTGCGGTCGGCGATCCGGTAGCGGCGCACGCGGTGCTGCGGGCGCTCGAGACGCTACGCAGGTAGCCGCGTCAGGCGGCCACTGCCGCGTCGGGTTCCTGCGCCTGCTTGGCCCAGCGTTGGGCCAGCGCGGCGCAGGTGATCAGCTGGATCTGGTGGAACATCATCAGCGGCAGCACGATCAGCCCGACCGGCTGGCTCGCGAAAAGCACCGTCGCCATGGGCAATCCGGTGGCGAGGCTCTTCTTGGAGCCGCAGAACACGATCACGATCCGGTCCGCGCGCGAGAAGCCGAAGACCCGGCCGATCAGCATGGTCACCGCGATGACGAGCGCGAGCAGCACACAGCACACCCCCGCCAGCGCGAGGATCCGCCACGGCGAGAGCATGTGCCAGATGCCCTCCACCATGCCCGCGCTGAACGCGCTGTAGACGACGAGCAGGATCGAGCCGCGGTCCACCAGCTTCGTCGGCTCGGCGTACCGGCTGAGCCAGCGGTGCACCTTGGGCCGGATCAGCTGGCCGATGAAGAAGGGCACCAGCAGTTGCAGGACGATGTCGCCGATCGAGGAGAAATCGACGCTGGCCTGGCCCGTGGTGTTCATCAACAGGATGACCAGCAGCGGAGTCACGAAGACGCCCAGCAGGTTCGACGCCGTCGCGCTCACGATCGCGCCGGGCACATTGCCCTTCGCGATCGAGGTGAACGCGATGGAGGACTGCACGGTGGAGGGCACCAAGCACAGGAACAGCAGCCCGGTGTACAGGTCGTCGGTCAGCACGCTGGGCACCAGCAGGTGCGCCGCCAACCCCAGCAGCGGGAAGAGCACGAAGGTACTGGCCAGCACGACGACGTGCAGCCGCCAATGGGTCAGCCCCGCCAGCGCCTCCTTCGGCGAAAGCCGGGTGCCGTACAGCAGGAAGAGCAATGCGATGGCAATCTTCGTCAGCACGCCGACTACGTCGGCAGCGGTCCCCCGAGCAGGAAAAACGCTGGCCAGGGCAACCGTAGCGAGGATCGACAGGATGAATCCGTCGATATAGAACTTGCTGAGGAATCGCACAACACACGCTAACGCCGAGACTGTGCCCTGATCGAACCGAGAAGTACGTATTTCGTCACACCATGGGATGTCTGGGCATACTGGAAATATACGAACGTTCGTCCGTACACTTGTCGAAAGCCGGACGAACGAAGGAACGACGATGCAGATCCGCCGACTGGGCTGGGCAGGCGTGGAAATCGAATTCGACGGCGCCACACTGGTGATCGACGCCGTGCAGGACAGCGAGCTGCTGCGCGGTGCACTGCCGGACGGCGCATTGACCACCCCGCGACCCGCGAATGCCGCACTGGTCACCCACCTGCACCTCGACCACGCCGATCCCTCCGGGCTGTCGCGCATCCTGGCGGCCGACGGCATCGTGCTGCGCCCCGAGCCGATGGTGGGCACCGGCGACGATCTCGCGTGGACCGCCGCGGCCGAAAAGGGCTTCGCCGCACACGATCTGCCGACCCGGGTGGTGACGGAGTGGGCAACCACCACCATCGGCCCGTTCGAGGTGACCGCGGTACCCGCCGTCGACGGACTCGGCGACCCACAGGTGAACTGGGTCGTCGGCGCCGGCGGCCACCGGATCTTCCACGGCGGCGACACCCTCTTCCACGGCATGTGGTGGCTCATCGCCCGCCGCTGCGGCCCGTTCGACGTCGCGTTTCTGCCGATAAACGGTGCGGCAGTGGACTTTCCACACCTGCAACCGGCCAGTTCGTTGCCCGCTGTGCTCACGCCGGAGCAGGCCGTGCTGGCGGGACACCTACTCGGCGCACGCACCGTCGTCCCGATCCACTTCGGCCTGGACCGTCCGCCGTATTACGTGGAAGTCGACGACTCGCTGGCCGAGTTCCGGTCCGCAGCATCAGATCTCGGTGTACACACCACGGTGCTGGCGCCGGGGGAATCGTTGGAACTCTGCGCGATGGCGGCGAATCGCAGCGAATAGGCTCCGCTCACGGACGCCCGCGGAGGCGGGACGAATAAGGGCGGCACCCCCTATCGGCGTTTGCGGAGCAACAACTTTCGGGCGCGAGAGCATGCGGAGCCGCTGAGCGCGATGCCCGCGTACTCGGCGAAAGCCGTTGCGTCCGAGGCGGTCGACGTCTTGGGCTTGTCCGCGGCCCAAGCGACGAAGCGCGCGGTGAAGTCCGCACCGCAGGCGTGCACCAGCAATGGGAAGCGGCGCGCGACCTCGCCTGCGCGTTTGCGCAGCAACGCACGTGCCGCCGCGGCGACGGCTTCGGTATCGAAACCGTCCGGCACCGGACTCCCCGCCACCAGTGCCCGAACCAACGCCGCCTGCTGCTCGGCGAGCAGATCGGTATCGACCTCCGGCGGCTGCGGATTCATGTGCGCGCCAGGCGTGCGCGCCCAGTGATCGACGGTCGGTGCGCGGCTGCGGCGATGGCATCGAGTTCGTCGAGGAGCTCGGCGGCGGGTGGATAGTTGCCGTCGCGTTCCAGCATCAGCGGCACCGGATGAACGTCGGTGAAAGCACTGACGAGAGCGAGGACTTCGGCGGGGATGGGATCGGTGTGCGTGTCGTGGTAGCGGCCGTCGGATTCGTGCCCACCCGCGACGTGACAGTAGGCGACGCGATCCGTTGGCAGGCGCAGCAATTCGGCAAGGGGATCGCGGGCACGGTTGCGGGCGTTCGCATAAACGTTCGCGATGTCGAGCAGCAGATACACGCCGGTTCGATCGACGAGCTCGGCGAGGAACTCCGACTCGGTGTATTCGTCGTCGGGCCAGTCGAACAGTGCCGCGATGTTCTCCACCGCAAGTGGCACGTCGAGCGCCGCTCGAGTGCGGGAGATGTTGCGCGTCAACACATCCAGCGCCGCCTTGGAACGCGGCACCGGCAGCAGATGTCCCGCCTCGACACCACCCGCACGCACGAAAGCGACGTGCTCGCTGACCAGCGGCGCACCGAGCGCTTCGGCGCACGCGGCGAGATGCTCGATCCGGTGCTCGTGCACCGGTTCGGCGCCACCGAGCGACAACGAAATACCGTGCGGCACAATCGCGGTCCCGCCCGCGCGCAAGGCAGTCAGTTCGGCGGGAATCGTGAGCTCCGACCTGCCGAGCAGCCGCCGACGAACCGGCAGCGACTCCGCGATCACCTCGGCGAACCTGAGTCCATCCAACTCCGCGATCACGCCACAGATCTCCGGCCGCCAGCCGATCCCGAGCGCGCCGTCCGGCAGCGGTTCGCTCATTCGCGGCTCCGGCCGGTGCCGTGGTCAGCCGCCACAGCCGCCGCCACCACCTCCGCAACCGCCACCTCCGCCACCGCCGTCACCGCCACCACTGCTACCGCCGTCGCCGCTCGACGAGCTCGGTGGCTCGACGGCGCTCGCGAGACCGGGGTCCAGCGACAGCAGTGCGGCGCCGCCGAAGATCGCCGCGGCCAGCGCGGCGCTTTCGGCGCCATAGGTGGCGTAGGCCGGCGAATTGGACGGCCGCAGATGCGCGTTGCTGCTGGTCGCGTTCTTGCGGGCCAGCCTGCCGAGCGGTGTCAGCCGCGGTTTGGCGACCAAGAAGAAGTAGCAGAACGCCTGCACGATCAGGGCGAGCACGAGGAACGCGACCGGGTTGTTGTTCAGCGTCCCTGCGACGAACCGCACCACGCCTACCGCTCCGACGATCAGCACCGGCAGCCCGGCGTCCCGCAGGCTGCGCCGGAAGGCGGCGTCGGGAAAGTAGCCGCGCTTGATCATCGAGTCGCGCAGCGGACCGAGCGCCGCCGCCGAGCCTGCGGTCAGCGCGGCGACCGTCGGTTTGGCCCCGGCGGCGATCCGTTCGTAGATCGACCGGGTGAACGGATCCAGTTGCCTGCGGTCCTCGGCGTTCAGCGGCCGCGCCGGCGCCGCGGCGGAGTCGATGAGGTCGTGGCTGCGCAGCCGGGCCAGCGCGGTCAGCGCCGCCCGGCGGTCGTCGAACAGCATGGCGACCTCGGGTAGTGACAGCTCCGTGCCCGGTCGTTCGAGACCGCCGGTGTCGACGGCGCCGCGGGTCACCCGCAGCCGCATCCACAACCCGAGCAGCACTGCGATGGCCACGCACGGCCAGTACAACGCCATGAAGTCCGGTCCGGAGATCCCCCAGGTATCGCCCGCGGCCATCAGGTCCAACACAGTCATCTCTACCCCGAAATCACGCCGGTACTGCAACGCCCCAAGTATGGACCGCCGGTAACGATGCCGACAGGGTTGGACCCGAAACGTAACTCGGCCGATCTTCCACACCCGTCGCCACAGCCCTGTGGATGGCTGGGGATGATTCGATGGAGTGGTGACGCGACGCGAGTACCAGGTGAACGCCGCACCCGCGCGGGGCACCGCGAGCCGCGTGTTGTTCCGCCGCACCCTCGGCAGGCGCGAGGTAGTGCTGCGCCAGACGATCATCGAGCCGGGCGGCAGCAGCGGCTGGCACTATCACGACGGCACCTTGTTAGTGCTGGTGACCAAGGGCGTTCTCGATCATCCCGGCGCCGACTGCACGCCGGTGACCTATCGCCGCGGCCGAATCTTCCGCGAACCGAGCGGCCCACGGTATCCCCATGTCGCACGTAATCGAGGTTCGGTCGCCGTTCACCTCTGCGTGCTCTACCTCAACCCGGTCGGGAGTCCGCTGTCCCGCAACGTGCCCGCACCGGACTGTGCCGACTAGCGAGTACCGACTGACGAGTCAGGTGGCGGGCTGACAGGCATCGCGCAGCGAACAAGCGCCGCAGGCACTGCCGCAGCCGCCGACTTCGGCGGGCGGAGCGAGGGCGGCGGCCGTCGAGGCCGCCGCGTTGGCGCCCGCGCCGAGGGTGAACAGGGCGACGATGGCCGCGCCCGCGCCGACGAGCAGAGCGACGAGGCCGCCGGCGGCCAGCGCGACGAGACCACCGGCGAACAGCAGCGCCCCGGCCGCCAATGAGGTGGGGGCGGCGACACGATTCGCGATGCGGAAGGTCTCGTCGTCGGACAGCGCGGCCTCGGTGTGCACCCCGACGAAGCGGTTGCGCGGCAGCCTGCCGATCAGCCCGAGTGCGCCGGTTGTGACGGCCACGAGGGCCAGCACGAACAGGACGAGAGCGACGACGAACACCCATGCAGGCTAGCGCATCGGTGCTATCGGCCCGCCGGGTGCTCCCCCGCAACCGACCAGCACTCGATCGTCCACCACCCCGGACGAGCGCTTTCCACACTGCGTCGCAGCAGGTTGCCGACGTAGCAACCAAACGCATTGTTGGGTCCGCTCAGCTGGGAACGACAACTCGCGAGTAATGCGAAGGCGGTGCGGCGCAGTCGCATACCGACGGGCGGGTAACTTCGTTCCCGGCGCGGAAGCGGACGCGCCGAAGGAGTCCGCACAGCCCGATTTTCAGTACTGCGGTCCGCACGTTCTACCCTGATAGACGAAGTTTGTCGGGGATCGGCGATCACAAGAAGGCAGGACCGTGCAGGACACTCGTGCAACCGATAGCGATGTACCCGAGCATCGGTACAACGCCGAGCTTGCCGGCCGCATCGAACAGCGGTGGCAGCGGACTTGGGCGGAGCGTGGCACCTTCCACGCGCCGAACCCGGTCGGCCCACTCGCGGGTGACACCCCGGCCGACAAGTTGTTCATCCAGGACATGTTCCCGTACCCCTCGGGTGCGGGCCTGCACGTCGGGCATCCGCTCGGCTACATCGCCACCGATGTCTTCGCGCGCTACCACCGGATGCACGGCCGCAATGTGCTGCACGCCCTCGGCTTCGACGCCTTCGGCCTGCCCGCCGAGCAGTACGCGGTGCAGACCGGCGCGCACCCGCGGGTGACCACCGAGTCGAATATCGCCAACATGCAGCGCCAGCTGGGCAGGCTCGGTCTCGGCCACGACAGCAGGCGCTCGTTCGCGACGACCGATCCGGAGTACTACCGCTGGACCCAGTGGATCTTCCTGCGCATCTACAACTCCTGGTACGACCAGGAGTTGAACCGGGCGCGCCCGATCGCGGAGCTGGCCGACCAGTTCGCCGGCGGCGCACGGCCGGTCCCGGGCGGGAAGTCCTGGGCCGAGCTCAGTACCGCCGAGCGCGATGCGCTGCTGGACTCCTATCGCCTGGTGTACCTGACCGATTCGATGGTCAACTGGTGCCCCGGCCTGGGCACGGTGCTGTCCAACGAGGAGGTCACCGCCGACGGACGCAGCGAGCGCGGCAACTTCCCGGTGTTCCGTAAGCGCCTGTGGCAGTGGATGATGCGGATCACCGCCTACGCCGACCGGCTGATCGACGACCTGGACCACCTGGACTGGTCGGATCAGGTGAAGACGATGCAGCGCAACTGGATCGGGCGTTCGCGCGGCGCGCAGGTGAAGTTCGACGTGGCGGGCGAACAGATCGAGGTCTTCACCACCCGCCCCGACACCCTGTTCGGCGCTACCTATGTCGTGCTGGCACCGGAACACGAGCTGGTCGACAAGCTGACCGCGGCGGACTGGCCCGCGGGCACCGATCCGCGCTGGACCAACGGCAACGCCGCGAACCCTGCGGAAGCCGTTGCGGCCTACCGCAAGTCGATCATCGCCAAGTCGGATCTGGAACGGCAGGAGAACAAGGAGAAGACCGGCGTCTTCCTCGGCGTCCACGCCGTCAACCCGGCCAACGGCGCGGCCGTTCCGGTCTTCGTCGCCGACTACGTGCTGAGCGGCTACGGCACCGGCGCGATCATGGCCGTGCCCGGCCACGACCAGCGCGACTGGGAATTCGCCACCGCGCTCGGCCTGCCGATCGTGCAGGTGATCACCGGCGGCGATATCACCGAGGCCGCCTACTCCGGCGACGGCGAGCTGGTGAACTCCGGCTATCTCGACGGCCTGTCCGTCGAGGACGCCAAGGCGACCATCATCGCCAGGCTGGAGACCGAGGGGCACGGCAACGGCACCATTGAGTACAAGCTGCGCGACTGGCTGTTCGCGCGGCAGCGCTACTGGGGCGAGCCGTTCCCGATCGTCTTCGACGAGGACGACCGGCCGCACGCGTTGCCGGAATCGATGCTGCCGGTACAGCTTCCGGAGCTGGACGATTTCGCGCCGGTCACCTTCGACCCGAACGACGCCGACTCCCAGCCGTCCCCGCCGCTGGCCAAGGCCACCGACTGGGTCAACGTCGAGCTGGACCTGGGCGACGGGCTCAAGAAGTACCGCCGCGACACCAACGTCATGCCGAACTGGGCGGGCAGCTCCTGGTATCAGCTGCGCTACGCCGACCCGACCAACTCGGAAACGTTCTGCGCCAAGGAGAACGAGCAGTACTGGCTGGGCCCGCGCCCGGCCGAGCACGGCCCGGACGACCCCGGCGGCGTCGACCTGTACATCGGCGGCATGGAGCACGCGGTGCTGCATCTGCTGTACGCGCGGTTCTGGCAGAAGGTGCTGTTCGATCTGGGTGACGTCAGCGGCAGCGAGCCGTACCGGAAGCTGTTCAACCAGGGCTACATCCAGGCCTACGCCTACACCGACGAGCGCGGCGCGTACGTGCCCGCCGCCGAGATCGTCGAGCGGGACGGCAAGTTCTACTGGACCGATCCGACCGGCACCGAGATCGAGGTGTTCCAGGAGTACGGCAAGATCGGTAAGTCGCTGAAGAACGCGGTCTCGCCGGACGAGATGTACGACCTGTACGGCGCGGACACCTTCCGCTTCTACGAGATGTCGATGGGTCCGCTGGACAGCTCGCGGCCGTGGGCGACCAAGGATGTCGTCGGCGCGCACCGGTTCCTGCAGCGGGTGTGGCGGCTGGTGGTGGACGAGGAGACCGGCGGGGTGCGCGTCGCAGACACCGCACCGTCGGCGGAAACCCTGCGGCTGCTGCACAAGACGATCGCCGGGGTCGACGAGGATTATGCCGCGCTGCGCGACAACACCGCGGGCGCCAAGCTGATCGAGCTGACCAACCACCTCACCAAGACCTACCCCGAGGGCGCGCCGCGCACGGTGGTGGAGTCGCTGGTGCTGATGCTCGCGCCGCTGTCACCGCACATCGCCGAGGAACTGTGGGATCGCCTGGGCCACACCACATCCCTGGCGCACGGGCCGTTCCCGGTGGCCGATCCGGCGCTGCTCGTCGACGAGTCGGTCGAGTATCCGATTCAGGTGAACGGCAAGGTGCGCAGCCGAATTCAGGTGCCCGCGGACGCCGACAACGCGGCCATCGAAGCGGCCGCGCTGGCCGACGAGAAGATCGCCGCGCTGTTGAACGGTGCGGCTCCGCGCAAGCTGATCGTCGTCCCCGGCCGTCTGATCAACATCGTCGCGTAGACAGCGGACGGGACCTCGTCACTCGGCGAGGTCCCGCTTCTGTCGGTGGCTCCGAGCGGGTGACGAGCGGCCCCTGGCTAGCTCGACGCAGGCCGCAGCACGATCTCCGTCGGATGCCCGTCCCGCGGTGTCTCGACCGCATTGCGCACCGCACCCGCGACCGTCTCCGCCCGCAGGAACTGCTCGGGCCGGTACTCGCGCCCCTCGTGCGCGATGATCTCGCGCTGCATGTCGGTGTCGATGCGGCCGGGATGAATCGAGGTCACCCGCAGCGACGGCTCCTCCAGCCGCAGCGCGTCGGCGAAGGCGCGCAGCCCGAATTTGCTCGCGGCATAGGAGGCCCAGCCCGCGTTCGCGCGCAGCCCGGCGCCCGAATTGATCAGCAGCACATGGCCGTCCGCCGCGCGCAGCGCGGGCAGCAGCACCCTGGTCAGCTCGACCACCGCGATCAGGTTGGCCTCCAACGTGTTTCGCCACTGCTCGACGGTGGAGTCGGCGATGGTACCCAGATCCTGGATGCCCGCGTTGTGCACGAGCACGTCCAGCCGCCGGATCGGCGCGGCCGCCGTCGCCACCGCCGCGTAGTCGGTCAGCTCGACCGGCCAGCCGGTCGCGTCGGGTATCTCTTTCAGGATGTCGCGCAGCGCGTCGGCGGACCTGGCGCCGAGCAGCAGCTCGTGCGACGGCGCGAGCTCGCGGGCGATCGCGGCGCCGAGGCCACGGCTGGCGCCGGTGATCAGCGCGGTCGGCTTCGGAGAGCTGGTCACGGCATAGGTCATGCGCCCCACCGTAATAGCTCGGCAAAACGAAGCGATGCACGCATACAGCGACAGTCGAATCTCGAGCAGCGAATTACGGACGGGGCATTCGAGCGTGAGAACCGCCGAGCACGAGCCGCCCGCCGACGGGTGGGACCAGGCCGAGTCGGACACCGCCGAACGGGCGTACTTACGGGTGGCACCGCAGAATAGGGGGATGGCACACCCGGGTTTCACCCCGACACAGCTCGCGGCCCGCGCCGCCTACCTGCTGCGCGGCAACGACCTGGGCACCATGACCAGTGCGGCGCCGCGGCTGTATCCGCACATGTGGAGCTGGGATGCCGCCTTCGTCGCGGTCGGGCTGGCGCCGCTGAGCGTGGAACGCGCGGTCATCGAGCTGGACACGCTGCTCTCGGCGCAGTGGAAGAACGGCATGATCCCGCACATCGTCTTCGCCAACGGCGTCGACGGCTATTTCCCTGGCCCGTCCCGGTGGGAGTGCCGCAAGCTGGCCGCCAACGCCCCCGACGGCCCGGACACCTCGGGCATCACCCAGCCGCCGGTGCACGCCATCGCGGTGCAGCGCATCCTCGACCACTCCCGCCGCCACGGCCGCAGCACCCGCGCGATCGCCGAGGAGTTCCTGAACCGCCGCTGGCCGGACCTGGTGCGCTGGCATCGCTGGCTGGCGCACGCCCGCGCCCCCAAGGACATCGGGCGGATCACGCTGTATCACGGCTGGGAATCCGGCATGGACAACTCGCCGCGCTGGGACCGGGCCTACGACAACGTGGTGCCCGGCGACCTGCCGCCGTACCACCGCGAGGACGTGCTGGTGGTCGCCGACCCGACGCAGCGGCCGAGCGACCGCGAATACGACCGCTACCTATGGCTGGTCGAGCAGATGCGCCGGGCGGGTTACGACGATTACCAGCTGTCCTCGACGATGAGTTTCGCCGTCGAGGATGTGTTCGTCACCGGGATTTTCGCGCTGGCCTGCGAGGTGCTCGCCAATATCGGCGAGGAGTACAAGCAGCCGCACGCCGACGTGCGCGAGTTGTACGCGTGGGCCGACCGCTTCCGGGCCGGCGTGGTCGCGACCACCGATGCCCGCACCGGCGCGGCCAGGGACTTCGACGTGCGGTTGCAGCGCTGGATCGGCACCGAGACGCTGTCGATGTTCGCGCCGCTGCTGTGCGGCGGGCTGCCGCGCGACACCGAACGTGCCCTGCTGCGCACGTTCGAGGGGCCGCGCTTCTGCGGGCATCCGGATCTGCGCTACGCGCTGCCGCCGTCGACCTCGCCGGTGTCGCGCGAGTTCCGCTCGCGCGAGTACTGGCGTGGTCCGGTGTGGCCGGTGATGAGCTGGCTGTTCTCCTGGGTGTTCGCCCGGCGCGGCTGGGCCGAGCGCTCGTTCATGCTGCGCGCCGAGGGTCTGCGCCAGGCCAGCGATGGCAGTTTCGCCGAGTACTACGAGCCGTTCACCGGGGAGCCGCTCGGCAGCATGCAGCAGTCGTGGACGGCCGCTTCGGTGCTCGACTGGCTGGGCTGAGTACGGAAACCAGGGGTTTGCGGGCGGTCAGCGCCGTATTCAGGTAAATGTTGCGCAACTGCCTCTTCCGTAACACTGGTCACAAGTAGATCAAATAGCTATCGTCGAACGCCATGGACACCCCTCGTTGGAGCTCGACCATCCGTCGTCGCGGCACGGCCCTGTCCCTCATCGCGCTATCCGGCATCCTCACGGCTACCCTGTCCGGCACCGCGGCGGCCGCGCCGACCGGTCCGGACGTCTCGTCCTGGCAGCACATCGACGGCAGGCTGATCGACTGGTTCGCGGTGAAGCGGGCCGGGCACGACTTCGCCATGGTCAAGGCCACCGAGGGCGTGAGCTACATCAACCCCTACTTCGTGCCGGACAGCCTGCTGATGCGGGCCGCGGGCGTCGCGCGCGGGACCTACCACTACGCCAGGCCGAACCTGCCGCCGGAACCGCAGGCCGCGCTCTACGCCACGGTGGTGCTCGGCCAGAACGGCGCAATGGACCTGCCGCCGGTCCTCGATCTGGAGACAACCGGCGGGCTGGCCCCCGCCGCGCTGATCGACTGGACCCGCCGCTATCTGAACACGGTGCAGGCGCTGACCGGACGCACCCCGATCGTCTACACGTACCCGAACTTCTGGCGCACGGCGATGGCCGACACCAACGAGTTCACCCGGTACCCGCTGTGGATCGCCGACTACCGCGGCAACGAGGCACCCGAGGTGCCGGGCGGCTGGCCGACCTGGACGTTCTGGCAGACCACCGACAGCGGCGGCATCGACGGCATCACCGGCCGCACCGACTTGAACGTATACAGCGGCGCGCAAGGCGATTTCGCGCGCTTCGCCAATATGTAGCGACCGCCGAAACCACGAAACCGCCACTCCTGCAGGTAGGTTCAGTGGCGGCTTCGTGGGGAAGGGCCGGGCGTTACGCGCCGATCCGGCCGCCGTTCTTCTTCCAGACGACCGCGACCGAGGCGCGCGGCTGGGCGGTGCCGCCATCGGGCCAGTGCGACAACGGGTTCTCCGGCGTTGCGTCGTCGGCCTCACCGGGATGCTGCACGCACACCAGGACGCGCGACTCGGTGACGACCGGGCCACACGTCTCGGCGCCGCGCGGCACGGTCAGGAACTGTTTGGTCGCACCACGATTCGGGCCGTCGAGCACCACCGAGAACAGTCCGTCGTTGGACTTGAGAGCATTGCCGTCGGTGGAGATCCACAGGTTGCCGTAGGGATCGAAGGCCAGATTGTCCGGGCAGGAGATCGGGCTGACCTTGGACTTGTCGAAGCCGGCGAAGTAGGTGTCGGCCGCGTTCGGATCGCCGCAGACCAGCAGCAGCGACCAGGTGAACTTGGTACCGGTGTGGTCGTCGTCGATCTCGAGGACCTGGCCGTTCTTGTTCAGGTTGCGCGGGTTCGCCTCGTCCGGCCCCTGCTTGCCGTCCTTGCCGCGGTTGTCGTTGTTGGTCAGCGCCACATACACCTTGCCGGTGTACGGGTTGGCCTCGAAGTCCTCCGGGCGGTCCATCTTGGTGGCGCCGACCTTGTCCGCGGCCAGCCGGGTGAACACCGCGACCTCGTCCGCGCTCATGCCCTCGACCAGCGACTTGCCCTTGCCGTCCGCGCCGGTCTCCAGCAGCGGAAGCCATTGGCCCGTACCGGTGAAACCCTGGTCCGAGGGCTTGGCGCCGGTGCCGTCGATCTTGTCGGCGTGGTCGCCGGTCAGCTTCGCCACGTACAGCGTGCCCGCGTCCAGGATGGTCAGGTTGTGCCGCATGCTCGACGCACCGCTGCCCGATTGCACCTTGCGCGTGGACACGAATTTGTACATGTAGTCGAACTTTTCGTCGTCGCCGGTGTAGGAGACGACGTCACCGCTCTCGGTGACGTAGATGCTGGCGCCCTCGTGCTTGAGCCTGCCCATGGCGGTGTGCTTGATCGGCGTAGAGGTGGGATCCCACGGGTCGATCTCGACGACATAGCCGAATCGGTTGGCCTCGTTCGGTTCCTGCGCGACGTCGAAGCGCTTGTCGGTGCGCTCCCAGCCGTTGGGCGTCTTGCCCGCGGTGAAGCCGTACCGCTTGAGCCGGGCCGCGGCGGTGGCTTCGGTGGCCTTGTCGCCGTTGGCGAAGTAGCCGTTGAAGTTCTCCTCACCGGAAAGCACGGTGCCCCACGGGGTTACGCCGCCCGCGCAGTTGGCGATGGTGCCGAGCACCTTGGTGCCGGTCGGGTCCGCGGCGGTCTTGACCAGGTCGCTGCCCGCGGCAGGCCCGGTGAGCTGGAACTCGGTGGTCGCGGTGATCCTGCGGTTGTACTTGCCGAAGGCGGGAACCAGCTTGCCCGTGCCCGGCTCGCCGCGCACCTCGACGACGCTCAAGCCGTGCGCCGCTTGGGTGATCGCGATCTGCTCGTCGGTCGGCGCTTCCTTGTCGTAGCCGCGGAGCATATGCGGGCCGGTGGTGTATTCGTGGTTGACCACGAGCAGGAAGGCATTGGGCTGCCCCTCGATCGGGAGCAGCGCGGCGAAGTCGTTGTTGTAACCGAACTGCTTGGCCTGCGCGGCGGCCGACTGCTTGTCGAAGTCGAAGGCGGGCGCATCGGCGAAGATCGGGTCACCCCAGCGGATCACGACGGACTGGTCGTAGCCGTCCGGGATCACGATGGCGTCCTCTTTGTTCGGCGCGACCGCCGCGAACTCGGTACCGGTGCCGGGCGGTCCGCTCGGCGACGGCGACGCCGAACCCGCCTTGTCGACATCATCCCCGCAAGCAGCGAGCACACTGCCCGCGCCGACGGCGAGCACGGCCGCCGCGCCGCCCTTGATCAGTCCGCGCCGATTCAGCGAACTGACGATATCGCCGAAGTACGCACCACCGGAGGTGTTGGGCACCTCGTGGAAACAGGCGTTCGCGCATTTGTATTCGCAGGTCACCGAAGCTCGTGCGGATTGCCCGTCGTGCTTCACGAAGAGGGCGAGGGGGATCAGGCTCACGGCCGAACCGTAAACGACCCGGACAATCCGGAAACGACGTAAAGGTGAACAGCTGACCAATTAGGGAACCCTCAGTTGTGCTGGCAACCACTCCGCACACACGAATGCCGCGCCGTTCGAGAATCTCGAAACAACGCGGCATTCGGTGCGGGCTAAGCATTCACCGCAAGGGCGATGACGACCTCTTGCTCGTTCTCCGGCAGGTAGTGCACCCGCAGGATGCGCCCCACCTGCACCTGTCCGACACTGCTCGGTGCGAGGAACTTCTCCACGCGGGTGTCGAAGGTCGATCCGTCCGGCCGGGTGACGACCAGCCCGAGCGCGATCTTCGAGTGCCCGTCCCGGATCTCCCCGGTGACCGACAGCGACTGCACCACCGCCTGGGTGGCGATGCCGCGCTCGGCGATATCGAGCTTGTGCCGGGTGGTGATGCCCTTGCGGATCATCGACTCGTTCATCGCCTGCTGCGCCATGGACGCATCGCCCGACATATCCACCTCGACCTTGTCGGTCCGGCCCGGCAGGTAGCGCACCGGCAGCACCACCCCCGGCTGCAGCAGCGCCAATTCCGTCAGCGGCACAATCATTTTCGCCGCGGCGGCGAAGGTTTTTCCGTCGATGCCCTCGACGCTGAACTGGATGCGCACCTGCGGTTGGTCGTTGACGGTCACGCCGGTCTGCGCGAACGAGGTGATGGTGCCGAGCCCGACCAGGCCGTCGCGGAACTCGGCGCTGTTGCGACCGGTGAAGGCGGCCATGATGCCGTCGCCGGTGAAGGTGAAGACCATGGGGACGAGGGTGAGCGCGAGGATCGGCAGCACCATCTGCCAGCCGATCCAGCCCAGGCCGGCCGGCTCGTAGTCCGACGAACTGGTGTAGGTGAGGCCGTGCAGGAGGTAGTAGCCGACGGCCAGGGCGGCGAGCGCGACGGTGATCCAGCGGATGTTTTTCATGATGTTCCTTGATGATTCGAAAAGTTCGGTGCCGATGTCGGCCCGCCCGAGCAGCACTCGAGCGGGCCGGAGACGGTTGCGGTCCGGGACCTGCGCGCTCACAAGCGCTGTGATCAGCCGCCGACGACGGTCGAGCAGGCGAAGGTGATGTCGAACTTCGACGTCTTCGGGCCGGCCAGCGGGTTGGCCAGGTCGGCGCTGACGCCCTCGCCGGTCACCTTGTAGGTGTTGCCGTCCTTGGTGACCTTGGCCGAGCCGCCCGGCATCCCGTTGCCGTAGCCGATCGCGTACGGCTGGCCCGCGTCGCCGCCCTTGCTACCCGCGATACCCACCGCCTGCACGGTGTCGGTGCCGGTGATGGTGGCGCTGACCGAGAGGTTGCCGTAGCCGGCGTTGGCGGCGTCGGTCAGCGCGAGGGCCAGGGTGCCGCCCTGCTTGGCGCAGGTGGTGGTGAACGTCGCGTCGAACGCCTTGCCGTCGACCGAGGCGGCGGACTTGCCCGCCGGCGCCGGGGCGGCCTGCGGGGCGGGGGCGGCCGAGGACTTGGCCGGGGTGCTGCTCGCGTTGTCGCTGCACCCGGTGACGAAGAGGGCGGCAGCGGCGGCGGAAGCGACGAGGGCTGCGGTGACGGACTTGGTGTTCATGGTTTCTCCTGAGTTCGTTCGGCCCTGGGTGTCTGGGCCGATACGAGAAAGGTAGGAACGGTTCGCGGCCTACCGATCCCAGGTTTTGCCGGGGTCGAATCGGACATAAGTCCGTTAACCTGGTCGAATGCGACGACCGCGCGCCCTGGTGCTCGATGAGGTGTGGCGCAAGCTCGACGGCGTCGAACCGCTCAGCGGTCCGCACGGCGGGCCGTTGCGCCGCACGGTGAAACTGATCCTCGATCCGCTGGTGATCCGGCCGGTGCAGCATCCCGCGTGCGCCGGGCCCATCGTGACGGCCGACGGCGCGGTGCTGCTCGCGGCCAGGGTGCACGCCGCGGCGGACGTGCTGTACGCGACGGCGGCCTGGTTCACGCTGCTCAAGCAGGTACGGCGGGCACTGCGGATCACCGAGGGCAACCCGCAGGATCTGTACTTCCAGCGCTGTTTCGAGTTGGCGACGACCCGGGGCGTGCCGGATGCGGTGCGGGACAGAGCGGTAGCCGAAGCGACGCTGCGCGACGTGCACGAGTACGCGGCGGGGCGCACCACTCAGGCGTTGAAAGAGTATGTCGCCGAACGAACTCCGGAGCTGGCCGGGCTGATCGAGGTCGCTTGGCGCCGACGCCCGGTAACGGGTCCGGCGGGCGGTGACCACAGCGCGGCGTGCACTGCGCTACTCGACGCGTGTGCTGCGGCGCGGCTCGGGCAGCAGCGGGACAACGGGCAGGCGGCCTGGGATCGGCTGGTGGCCGGGCATGCGGGAACTCATACCGGAATACGGCTGTGGCGCAACGAATCCGGCTACTCGGCAGCTGAATTGGGGCTGACCGTGCATGTCGTGCCGCAGTCCCCGGCGGTCGGTGCGTCCGCCTCGACCTCCACCCTGGGGCTGCCATTCGATCGCACTGTCTACGAACGGGTTTTCACGGCACTACAGGCTTCCAGCGAACGCGCTGAACTGCCGACCGTTCCGGAGTTGGTGGCCGCCGAGATCGCCAGGAGTTGTGCGCCATGGGCGCTGCTGGACGAGACGCTGCGGGTGGCCGCGACGGCCGGAGTCGCGCTGGCGAACGGGCTCGCGCCGATCGAACCCACTGCTCGTGGCCGGCGTTCCGAGGTCGGCATCGCACTTGTGGCAGTGCAGGATTCGACGGAAACCACGGCGCACCGGGTCATCAACAGCCGGTGGCAGCGTGAGGCCTACGTGCTACAGGCACGACGGCTGGTGGTGCGGGTCGGCACCGAGTCGCCGCCGACCGGTCCGCTCGCGGCGATCGCCGCCGAGCTGTGCACACCGTGGCGTCCGTACCTGCGGCGACTGTGGGTTCGCCTGCACGGGCGCGATGTGCGCGAGTTCGCGGTGTACGACCCGGACGAGCTGTGGGATCTGCTCGACGGCGTGGCGCGCTCGGTCATCCTCGATCATCGGACGCGGGTCAAGCAGGCGTTGAGCGCCATTGCGGCCGAATCGGATTCGACGGAATCGAGGGCGAGCTGATGACCGGCACCGTGCAGGTTCGGCAGGCGGCCGACGGGCTGTGGATCATCGGGCCCGAAGGAGCGCCGACCGTTCTCGACGAGGCGGCGGCCATCGACGTGCTGGTGCTGGAGGCGGCTGGCGGGCACCTGACCTGGAGTCTGCTTGCCGGGCAGTCACTTCCGGCGGCGGTGCTCGATGATGTGAAGCTCGCGCAAGAGTGGCTCTGGGCAGTCTTCGGTGAGCAGGTCGCGCTGGCGGTCGATGCGGGGGAAACCGGGGAACTGGTTGCCATGCCGGGGATGCCGGAGCTGGTGACCGATGCGTGGCGACTCGGGTACGCACACTGGGCGGCACGGTGGTGGCCCGCGTCGATCATCGACGGCATCGCCCCGCTGGACGAGCGGCTGCTGCGCGCGGAGATCGCGACGCTGTCGGCAGCATGCGAGCTGATCGTCGACGGTGCGGACGAGTACATCGAAGCGGCTGAACAGCACGCCGACGAACTGGCTGATATACCAGGCCGGGCAGAGGATTACGCGCTCGCGGCAGGCCCGGCGACGACTGTGCCGAGCGGGGCGTTGGTACTGGCCAGGGGCAGCGGCGGATGGGACTGGCACCGCTGTCCGCCCGGACTGCTCGACGCGTCGGAGCGGTCCGTGTCGTGGGAAGTGCTGCGTGGAGCGGGAATTACGACGGTCCTCGTGCGGGTGGTCGCCGCGGCGCGTGGCGACGTGCCGTCGCATCTGCATCCGCACGCGCTGGTGCGCACGTCGTCGGGCACCGCGGTGGCAGAGCTGACACTCGCCGGAGACATGTGGGCTGCCGAGGTGCCCACACCGGAAGGCGCGGAATCCACTGTGACCGTGGAGGTATACGTGCCGGGTGTCGGCGGCCCCGAGCCGGGCAGTCCGGAAATTCGCCGCCGCGTGCGCGACCTCGCGCTGTCGCGGCTGAGTCGCGCGGCCGACCCGGCCGACAATCCCGCTGATACGCCGCTGTTGGCGGAAATCGCTGCCGCCGAATCGGATTCGGATTTCTGACATGACCGAAGAAGCACCCGCCGACGGTCGCGAGCTCCTGGTCGCGGGCGGTGACGCGTACAGCCGCGGCGACACCGCCGGGGCCCTGAGAATCTTCGAGGACGCCGCCCGGACCACCACCGGTGACGTCCGCCTGGGCGCCATCGTCAACGCGGCGAGCATGGCGGACGAGCTCGGTGACCACGTCAGATCGCTGGGCCTGTACCGCGAAGCGCTCGCCGCGATGCCGGCGGACACGCCACGGTTGCGACCCACCGCCTTGGTCAATATGTCGCAGGCGTTGCAGCACCTCGGCGAACTCGACGAAGCCCAAGCGGCATTGGAACAGGCGCGTGAATTGCTCGCCGACACCACTGATCAGGGCGTACTGCGCGTCTCCTGCCTGCTGTCCTTGACCGCCGTGGCCCTGCACCGCCAGCACTGGGCCGACGCCGCCGAACTGGCCACCGAATCCCTGGATGCGGCATGGCGATTCGCGCCGCACCTGGCAGGGCATCCGCTGATGAACCTGGCCGCAACGTATTTCGAGACCGGACGCCGTGACCTCGCCGTCGACTTCGCTCAGCAGGCGCTCGCCGTGTTCGAGGCGGCGGGTGACCGCAATGCCGTCGCGGAGACCCAGCAGAACCTCGCCACCATGCTGGTCCGCGTCGAACGCTTCGACGAGGCGGAAGCGCCGCTGCGCGCCAGCCAGCGGTATTTCGAGCAGGCCGGACTCGGCTACCGCGCCGGAATCGGGCTCAAGACCTTGGCCTTCCTCGCCGAGGGCCGCGAGGATCTCGGCCAGGCGCAGCAGCTGTACCGCCGCAGTCTGGCGTACTTCGTCGAGTCCGGCGCGGTGCTCGACGCCGCCGACCTGCGCATGCGCCTGTCCACCGTAGCCTTCAAAACCGGCCGGTTCGCCGAGTGCGAGGCCTTGCTGGCCGAGGCATTCGGCGCGTATGCCGAACGTGGCCTCGGGCTGCACTGCGCCCAGCTGGATTTCTGGCATGCGACGCTGCTCGAAGGTGCCGTCGCCGCCTCGGATGCGCCCGCACCCGAACTGCTCGCCCAGGCGGTCGACCTCGCCGTTCCGTCCGCGCTGGCCATCGATGCCGTGCGCTACACCCTCCCCAACGGCAACCAGCGCGACCAGTGGAACCGCCAGATCGCCGACCCGGCCATGCGATTGGCCTTCCGCTTCGCCTACCTCTCGGGCAACGGGCTGCTCCTTGCCGACCTGATCGAAACACAATGCGCGGGTACCACTGTGAACATCGATAGATCCGACGGCGGCCGTGCCGTCCGGCTGCCGCTCGAACTCCTCGATCCCCCTGCCGATCCCGCCGGACGAGCCGGTACGACCGCGCTGCAGCTGGGTGCCGCGCTGGCCGAAGTCGCGGCGAGCGCGGGCCTTCCGGTGTCGCCGCCGCCACGACTCGCGCTGGCCGCGGAGGGCCGGATCGCCTTGGACCCCTACATCGCCGCCGCCGAACAACGCTACGGCCGGGTGATCCGTGACAGCCGGGTGCTGACGGTATGACGCCGGACCAGCCGACCGTCGTCGTGCGCATGGCGGATGCGGGCGATGTGTACATGTCCTGGCGCTGGACCGGGGACAGCGCGCCACGTGGGGCCGCCATGTTGCCGGGTGCGCCGGTGCTGGCGGCGGTGCGACGACTGGCCGATGCCTTGCCACACCCCGCCGAGCCGGGCGGTCTCGAACGCTCGCTGACCACCGGGGCGTTCGCCGCCCACGACACCGAGTACCTTGTCGCCCAGGCGCTTTCCCGGGCATTGCTGCCGCAAGGCCTGGCCGCCCAGCTGTACGAGCTGTCTCAGCGTGGGGTCCGGCCGCACATTCGCCTGCAACCATCGCCGCGGGTGGCTCAGGTGCCTTGGGAGCTCATCGCCCCAGGCCCGGAGGTCCGGCTGATCGATATCGCCGACGTGAGCCTGCTGGCACCGGCCAGCATCGTGCACGCCCCGGAACGCCTGTCGCGCAGGTGGACCGAGACGCAGCGCGCGCCCGTCGTTGCCCTGCTCGACCCGCGCATTCCCGGCTTCCGGGCCGATTCGACGCTCGGCTCGGTGCTCGGTCGCATGCCCGCGGAAGCCCCACTGACCCAACGGATTGCCGCGTACGCAGCACAGGATCGCTTGCAGCCCGCCGTAGTCGACCCGACGGAGGTTTTCCGCCGGACCGATATCGACCGCAGCTGGCTGAGCAAGGCCCTACGCGACGGCGCGAGCCGACTGATCTACGTCGGCCACGTCACCGCCGCACCGCCGGAATCCGGGCAGAGCGAAGACGCCGAACTCCATCTACCGTGCACCGCCGACACTCTCGGCTTCGCCGTGCCGAACCGCACCCATCGGCCGTTGTCCGCCAAGGACTTCCTGCTCGGCACCCACACCCTCGCCGCGGAACCCACTGATGGCCGCGAGCTTTGGCCCATCCCCAGCCGGGTGGCGCTGATCGCCTGCGAGAGCGGCGGGGACCTGCGCTTCACCGAGGCGCTCGGGCTGACCGCCGCCATGATCAACAACGGGGCCGAGCTGGTGACGGCCAGTCGCTGGCCGCTGCCCACCGATCTCGCCTTCCACCGCATCGCGGGCGCGCCCGCGCACGCCCACCCGCTGCAAGACGCCATCTGCGCCATCGACGCGGCGCACGAACAACCGGACCCGGTGACCGCGCTCGCGCACTGGCAGCGCGAGCGACTGCAGGCCTGGCGCACCGAACGCAGCATCGAGCACTCGCCGCTGCTGTGGTCAGCGTTCGCGACGCTGTGCACGTGAGTCAGCCACGGAGCCCGCGGTCCACCGTCGGATGCACGCCGAGGACGTCGAGCATCTCCGAGATGGACATGGCCCGGAACTCGGTCGCGCCCGCGTAGCCGGGCCGGGCCGCGTCCGCCAGTTCGGCGTACAGGTGCAGTCGGTCGTAATCGGCCATCGACATGATGACCGCCACTTCGGTTCCGTCGTCGGTGATTACCGCGTCCTCGCCGGTGGCCACCACGTCGCGGACGACGGCGGCGATGTCCGCGGACAGCTCGTGCAGATTGCGTGTGTTCGTGTTGGGCATGCTCCGCATTCGGAGCCGCGCGCCCTTTTGGATCGGGGCGTCACCGTCTTGTTAGCGCGATGACCGGAATGGTGCGGTCGGTTTTGGTTTCGTGCTCGGCGAAAAATGGATAGGCCTGCTTCAGCATGGTCCATACGCGGTCATATTCTTCGCCCTCGAACGGGGCGGCCAGCGCGGTGTAGGTTTCGTCACCGATTTCGACCGTCACCTCCGGGTCGGCCACCAGGTTCCGGTACCAGTCCGGATGTTCGGGTGCGCCCAGGTTCGAGGCGATGACGAGCAGCCGGTCGCCGTCGTCATGAAACATCATCGGGGTGGTGTGGGCTCGGCCCGTGGCACGACCGGTGGTGGTGAGCAGCAAGAGTTTGTCGCGCTGCATGCCCTCGATCTCGCCACCCGCCCGGAATTGGGCAATGGTTGCTCGGTTGATTTCCTTGAAGTCCATGGGTTCGCCTCCGGTGGTTGTAGTACACAGATCACCCGAACGAATGGCGTGTCCGGAAAATGCGACACCCCTGGCGTCAGGTGCGGTGCGCGAGGAGGTGCTGCATGATCAGGCGGGTCAATTCCTCGGGCGCCTGCTCAGGGATCCAGTGCGACACTTCCTCGAGCATTTCGAATCGATACGGGCCGGTCACGTACTTCTCGGTGGCCAGGGCCGCGGTGGAGCCGACGGTGCTGTCGTCGGTGCTCCAGACGTAGAGCGTCGGCACCGATACCGGGCCGGTCGGTCCGGACAGATGCATTGCGCGATACCAATTCAGGGCCGCCGTCAGCGCTTCCGGCTGCGCGAGCCGGTGTACGTAGTCGTCGATTCGTTCCTCGTCGATCTTCCATTCGAAGATCTTCCGGAGTCCCGCCCCGTCGTCCATGAGTAGCGCCCGCTCCGCCACCCGCGGCTTCCGGAGTAGCGAAAAGTATTGCGACCGTTGTGCTTGATCCTCGTCCTCGGTCATTGCCCGCAGGAAGGCGGCGGGATGCGGCAGCGACACCGCGGTGAAACTGCGGATCCGTTCCGGGATTTCCGCCGCTGCCGCCCACCCGACATAAGCCCCCCAGTCGTGCCCCACTAGATCGAACCGCTGCCAACCCAATTGGTCGGCGATCGCGAGCACATCGCCGACCAATTCCTCGAGTCGATAGTCGGCCACCTTGTCCGGCCGCACGCCCGGCGAGTACCCCCGCTGGTCGGGCGCCACCACGTGGCACCCACCGCCACCGAGCGCATGGAGCTGGAATTCCCACTCGATCGCCGCCTCCGGAAACCCGTGCAGCAGCAAGACTTCCCGCCCACCGGCTTCCCCACTCGACAGCGCATCGAACGTCCCCGCAGCGGTAGGAATCTCAATCGCCTCGATCACGCGTCGACTCTAGAGCCCTCGGTTTTTCCGGTGATCGGCTATCCGGTCACCGGGCAGGCCGACTGATCTCGCAAGCACATGGGTAACTCACCGGGCACGGGCTGACCAGCCCACTTACTCCCCGCCAGCCGCCAACGCCCGATCCCCGCGCCTGAGTCTGGCCTGAATACGCGGAGAGGCGGGCAAGCGAGGCGGGACAGCTCAGTGTTCGTCGTAGTGGCCGTCGTGTGCGGCGTGGCGGTGGCCGTCGTGGATGTAGTCGACGTGGTCGCCATGCTGCACGGTGTCGTGGCCGCAGCCGTCGCCGTGCTGATGGGTGTGGTCGGCGTGCTCGGTGTGGCCCTGCGGTTCGCACTCGTCGTAGTGGCCGTCGTGTTCGCGGTGCAGGTGGCCGTCGTGTGCGTAGTCGACGTGGTCGCCGTGCTCGATCACCGTGTGCCCGCAGTTGGGGCCGTGGGCGTGGTCGTGCGCGGTGTGCTGCATGTGTGCCGTTGTCATCAGATTTCCCTCTTTCCGAACGTGGACAGATGGATATGTGAGCGAAGACACATTAGCAGATGCGCATCAATGCAGTTAGCCAGGGGTGCGCTACAGCACCTGAGAAAGGAACCTCTGCAGGCGCGGAGTCTCGGCGTTGTCGAACAGCGCGTCGGGCGTGCCGGTCTCCACCACCTGCCCTTCGTCCATGAAGACGACACTGTCGGACACCGTCCGGGCGAAGCCCATCTCGTGGGTGACCACGATCATCGACATGCCGCCCGAGGCGAGGTCGGCCATGAGCGCGAGGACGCCCTTGACCAGCTCCGGGTCCAGCGCCGAGGTCGCCTCGTCGAAGAACATCACCTCCGGCTTCATGGCCAGCGCGCGGGCGATGGCGACCCGCTGCTGCTGTCCGCCGGACAGGTTCGCGGGCCGGGTGTCGAGCTTGTCGGACAGCCCGACGATCTCCAGCTGCTCCACCGCGACCGCGCGCGCCTCGTCCTTGGACAGTCCGCGCAGCTTGCGCGGGCCGAGCGAGACGTTGTCCGCCACGCTCTTGTGCGGAAACAGGTTGAAATGCTGGAACACCATGCCGATGCGCTGGCGCAGCTTGTCCGGGTCCTCGGTGAGCACGGATTTGCCGTCGAGCAGCACGTCGCCCTGGTCCGGTTCGTACAGCCGATTCAGCACGCGCAGCAGCGTCGACTTGCCGGAGCCGGACGGGCCGATGACCGTGGTGGTCTTGCCCGCGTCGACGTGGATGTCGATGCCGCGCAGCACGTGGTTGTGCCCGAGGGTCAGGTGCAGTCCGGTGCCGGTGAGGGAAGCACTCATCGTTATCCCCGCCCTTCCGTGATCGTGGCGGCCTGGACCGGGTCGATCGGCCGGTCCGGCCGTCCGGTGCGCATGCGGCGGTCGATGTAGTTCACCAGGTGGGTGAGCGGGATGGTCAGCAGCAGGTAGACCAGGCCGGCGGCCACCAGCGGGGACAGGTTGCCGGTCTGCGCGTTGAGGTCGCGCCCGACCGCGAACAGTTCGCGCTGGGTGGCGAGCAGGCCGAGGAAGTAGATCAGCGACGAGTCCTTGACCAACGCGATGAACTGATTCATCAGCGCGGGCAGCACCCGCCGCACGCCCTGCGGGATCACCACCAAGGTCATTGCCTGCCGGTAGCCGAACCCGATGGCGCGGGCCGCTTCCAGCTGACCGGCTTCCACCGACTGGATACCCGACCGGAAGATCTCACCGATATACGCCGAAGCCAGCAATGCCAGCGCTACCGCGCCGAGCCAATACGGATTGTTGCCGGTCAGATTGCGCGCCACCGGGCCGATGCCGAGCCCGATCAGCAGAATGATCACCACGGCGGGCAGGCCGCGGAAAATGTCGGTGTAGATCCGGGCGGGCCAGCGCAGCCAGCGGGTCCTGGCGATGCCCGCCACCGCGAGCAGCATGCCGAGCACGGTGCCGAGTACACCTGAAACCAACGCGAGGATCAAAGTATTCGGCAGGCCGGTCTTGAACAGATCGGGAAAGGCCTGGCGGTACAGCGACCAATCGAAGAACGTGTCCTTCAATTGCTGCAGCGTGGATTTCGGCGCGTTCTGCGCGGCCGCATCCGGTGTGCGTTCCGCGGCAAGGGCGGCGAAGTCCGGCAGTTGCGGCAGCGGCGCCGCCTTGGAGCCCGGCTTCCAGCCCGGCGGCAGCTGCCTGGGCACCCAGTCCTGGTAGAGCTTGGCGTAGGTGCCGTCCGCGATGACGGCGTCGAGGCCGCTGTTGAGCGCGTCGGTCAGCGGCTGGTTGGTCTTGGCGACCGCGTAGCCGACGAAGTTGTCGAGGCTGAAGGTGTTCTGCGACACCGTCGTTCCGTCGCCCGGCCGGATCGCACCCTCGGCCTGCGCGGACGGCGCCACCCAGGCGTCGACCTGGCCGGACTTCAGATTGGCGTAGGCGGTGTTGTAGTCCGGGAACTTCACCGGGTCCAGGCCGAGCTGGTTCACCACGAACTCGTCCTGCACCGTGCCCTGCACCACCGCGATCCGGGTGCCGCGGTTGAGGTCCGAGAAGCCTTTGACGGCACTGCCGACCGGCGTGACGAGGGAGAAGTAGCCGAAGTCGTAGCCGTTGGTGAAGCCGACCAGCTGACGACGGGCGTCGGTGGTGGTGATGTTCGACGAGGCGACGTCGAAGCGGCCGCCCGCGACCTGGGCGAGCAGGCCGGAGAAGTCGGTGCCCGAGAACTCCACCTGCAGACCGAGTTTCGCGCCGATCGCCTTCAGCAGTTCGTTGTCGAAGCCGGTGAACGAGCCCTGGCCGTTCACACAGATGCTCGGCGGCGCGTCCGAGAGCGTGCCGACGCTGAGCTTGCCCGGTGCGATCAAACCGAGCTTCGAGGTGTCGATCGAGGCCAGCGGCGCAGTGGTCGCGGTGGTGTATTTGTCCGCGCCCGCGGCCTGCGCGGAGGCCAGGTTCGTCGGTGCGGCCGCGGCCGCACTCAGCCCCGGCGGTGAACACAGATTGCGTGCGGTGGGCGCGTCGTCGGAGCCGGAACCGCACGCCGTGGCCGCGAGACCGACGGAAAGCAATATCACGGCGATCAACGCACGAGACCGCACAGCGGGCAGACCAGCCATGATGAAGAACCCTAGCGGCGTCCGAGTGCTAACCCGCAGCTACCCCATCGTGGACGAGGTGCCAGCTGGAGTGGGACAAGTCGGACCAGGAAGGACAGAGTTCGGATCATGGTGATCCGAATTCGGCGTTCGACGGGCGCCGGCCGCCGGGCAATCCGGATCGGGCGCTGACCACCGCCTCAGCCGGCCCGCGAGTCGGTGTACGGGACCACGCCGAGCGACCTCAACTCGGCGTGATCAACCGCGAGTCCAGCTTTCAGGCGAGTCCGCTGACCTGCTCGGGATTCACCTCGTCGCGCCAGCGGATCGCCAACTCCACCTCGCTGAGGTCGTACTTCGGACCACTGACCCCGATGGTGAACAGCGAAACGCCCGCGTCGACGAAGGCTTTCGCCTGCTCGGCCCCCGGCCACTGCACCGAGCGCTCGATCTGCGCCTGGTCGGTGCCGACGGCCGCGCAGTGGTCGGCGAGCACCTTGTTCTTGTGCGCGAGCGAGTCGAGGTCGGCGAAGCTGTGCCACACATCGGCGTACTCGGCGACCAGGCGCAGGGTCTTCTTCTCGCCACCGCCGCCGATCAGGATCGGGATCTCGCGGGTCGGCTGCGGGTTCAACTTCTTCAGGCGGGCGCTGATCCGGGCCATGTTCTCTTTGAGCAGGGCGAGCCGGGTGCCCGCGGTGCCGAACTCGTAGCCGTATTCGTCGTAGTCCTTCTCGAACCAGCCCGCGCCGATGCCGAGGATGAGGCGGCCGTCGCTGATGTGGTCCACCGTGCGCGCCATGTCGGCGAGCAGATCAGGGTTGCGGTAGCCGCCGCCGGTGACCAGGGCACCGAGCTCCACCCGCTCGGTCTGCTCGGCCCACGCGCCGAGCATGGTCCAGCATTCGAAGTGCGCGCCCTCGGGGTCGCCGCTGAGTGGGTAGAAGTGGTCCCAGTTGAAGACGATGTCGACGCCCGCGTCCTCGGCACGCAGGACCGCGTCGCGGATCAGCCCGTAGTCCGGTGCGTGCTGGGGCTGGATCTGGACGCCGATACGCACCGCGCGGGTCACGCCGCCACCTCGCTACGCTCGCTCATGAAAGCCTCCTCGTCGCTTCGGGGTCGGTCCCCTGTCGAGGCTACCGGCGCCGACGGTAAGCGGCCTGGACACTTGGCAATCCGGTCCGCGGCCGACTGGCGCGCCATACGCGTGTCACGCGCGAACTCGAGCATTTCGAGCGGAAATCGAGCAGACATAGTAATGTCGCCGGTCAACCCTTACTCGGATCGTCCGGCACGTTCCTGCCGGTGATGGGATGTGATTTTGTCATGGCCACGGTGACCTTCGACCGCGCTACCCGGCTCTACCCGGGATCCACCAAACCCGCTGTCGACCAGTTGAATCTGGAGATCGAAGACGGCGAATTCCTTGTCCTGGTCGGCCCCTCGGGCTGCGGCAAGTCGACCTCGCTGCGCATGCTCGCCGGACTGGAGGACGTCAGCGACGGGCGCATCCTGATCGGCGCCAACGACGTGACGCACGCCGAGCCCAAGGAACGCGACATCGCGATGGTGTTCCAGAACTATGCGCTCTACCCGCACATGACCGTCGCCGAGAACATGGGCTTCGCACTGAAACTCGCCAAGGTCGCCAAGGCGGAGACGCAGAAGCGGGTGCAGGAGGCGGCCAAGCTGCTCGACCTCGAGCCGTACCTGGACCGTAAGCCGAAGGCCTTGTCGGGCGGTCAGCGTCAGCGCGTCGCGATGGGCCGCGCGATCGTGCGCCAGCCGCAGGTGTTCCTGATGGACGAGCCGCTGTCCAACCTGGACGCCAAGCTGCGGGTGCAGACCCGCACCCAGATCGCGCAGTTGCAGCGCAGGCTCGGCACCACCACGGTGTACGTCACGCACGACCAGGTCGAGGCGATGACCATGGGCGATCGCGTCGCGGTGCTCAAAGACGGTCTGCTGCAACAGTGTGCGACGCCGCGCGATCTGTACCAGGACCCGGTCAACGTGTTCGTGGCCGGCTTCATGGGCTCGCCCGCGATGAACCTGTTCACCCTGCCGGTGTCCGACGGACGCGTGTCGCTCGGCGGCCACGTGCTGCCGCTGCCGCGCTCGGTGATCGACGCGGCCGAGGGCTCGGTGTCGGTCGGCATCCGCCCCGAGCACTTCGAGCTCGGCAACGGTGCCGGTTCCGGTATCGAGATGGAGGTCGACGTGGTCGAGGAACTCGGCTCCGACGCCTACATCTACGGCCGCACCACCTCCGAGGGCAATGCCAGCGGGGAAACCATTGTGGCGCGGGCGGATTGGCGCAACCCGCCCGCCAAGGGCACCCGAGTTCGCCTGTCCACCGACACCCAGCACACCTACTTCTTCTCCGCCAAGGACGGTCGCCGCCTCAACTGACCCACGGTCAGCGGGCGATGCCGGAAGCGGCTCCCTGAGTGGAGCCGCTTCCGACCCGGTCGGCATCGGGTGACGAGCACGTACGCCACGTCCAGAGCCAACCCGGCGGCGAACTCCCCCACCTAGCTTGCTGCCGTCTCGCGAACCGCCGCGGCGACGGCGCGAAAGTCCTTGCGCAGGATGTGCGAATGGTTGCTGGCGACCTTCGCGCTCACCGTGACGTTCGGGTTGGCGGCGAGCACCGGATCCAGGGCAGTCCGCACCTTCTCCATCTCGCCTTTCTCGCTGCCGAGACTGTCACCGGTCGCCAGGACGAACCGCACCGGGCGGGTCAGCCTGCTGAGGATCGGGACGCTGGCGGCGGCGTACTCGTTGGCATCGATGCCGACCTCGGCGTGCTGGGCCGCGGTCATCCGGGCGGCCATGCCGAAGGGGCGGGCCAGCGGAAGCAGAAAACGCATCCGGTGGAACAACTTTCGGATCCGCTCCCGGCCCGCCTCGCCGGTCAAGCCGTACGGCGCGGAATCCACGATCACCGCGCCGACGACGCGATCGGGATTGCGGTCGGCCCAGTGCCACGCGAGGATCCCGCCGTAGGACCAGCCCACGAGAATCGCCCGGTCCACGCCCCGTGCCGCGAGGACTGCGTCGACATCGCGCAAGGATGCCTCGAAGGAATAGTCGGCCGACCGCTGCGATTTGCCGCGGGCGCGCTCGTCGAAGGTGATGTGCCGGAAGCCGGGGCCGAGTTCGGCGATCACCCGCCGCCAGTGCTTCTGGTCGGCGTAGGCGCCATTGAGGTAGATGATCGGCTGGCCGGTCCCGCCGGTGTCGGTGACGGCCAGCGCGGTGTCGTCGACCGGAACCATGCCGGTCCAGGTCGAATCGGTCGAGGTGGTGGTGGCTGCTGTGCTGTTCATGAGGACTACTGTCGCCAACCCGGCTGACACCGCCCTGACGCCGGCCTGACACTTCCGCTGACACGGCGTTCGCGCTGGTCACGGTGCAAAAGTCGCGCCCTGGCTACAAGCGAATTGCTCAGCAACACCGCGCATGCGACTTCAGCGAGGCGCGAGTGAACGGCGGTGCGGCGCAGCGGGAGTGCGCGGTCAGCGCTTGGCGCGTTTGCGGGGGCGGATGGTGTCCAGATAGTCGGGGTTGAGGCGGACAGCCAATTCGTCGAGGGCTATTTCGCGGCCGGTGTCGCTGCGGACTTGGACGCGGACGGGGGTGCCGGTGGCTTCTTCGACCAGCAGGAGAGGGGGCGGGCCGGGTTGGAGGTAGGTGTCGCCCCACTGCATGAGGGCGAGGACAGCCGGGAGCAGGTCGCGGCCCTTGGGGGTCAGGACGTATTCGTGGCGGGTGCGTTTGCCCTCTTCCTGGTAGGGCTGCTTGGTCAGCAGGCCTGCTTCGGTGAGTTTGCGGAGCTGGGTGGCGGCCGCGGCGTCGGTGATGCCGACGCGCTGGGCGAAGCCGTCGAATCGGGTGGTGCCGTAGTAGGCCTCGCGCAGGATGAGGATGGCCGAGCGGGTGCCGACCAGCTCGATCGCCTTGGCGATCGAGCACTCCGTGGGCTGCCACGAGCTCAGATCGGCCAGGGGTCCTTCCATCACTGCTGCCATGACGGACATCATAGCTCAGCTGACTTGTCTCAACTATGGCCAGGTGTAATCTGACTATGTGTTGATAGAGCCAGGCAAGGCCGCCGGGCTCTCGGTCCGAAAGGAAACACGATGAGAGACGCGGTAATTGTCGAAGCGGTCCGCACCCCGATCGGCAAGGGCAAGCCGAACGGCGCACTGCACGACGTCAACGCGGTGGACCTGCTCGCACACAGCCTGCGCGAGGTGGTGGCACGCAGCGGCATCGATCCGGCGCTCATCGACGACGTGATCGGTGGCATCGTCACCCAGGTCGGCGAGCAGGGCGCGAACATGACCCGGCGGGCGGCGCTCGCCGCCGGGTATCCCGAATCCGTCCCCGCAACCACGGTGGACCGGCAGTGCGGCAGCAGCCAGCAGGCGATCCACTTCGCCGCGCAGGGCGTGATCTCCGGGGCCTACGACATCGTCGTGGCCGCCGGTGTCGAATCGATGGGGCGGATTCCCATGGGCGCCAACCTGATCGGCTCCGAGGACTTCTCCGGTGTCGGCTTCGCCGAGCGTTATCCGGAAGGCCTGGTGCCCCAGGGGATCAGCGCGGAACTGATCGCCGCCAAGTGGGGCCTGAACCGCAGCCAGCTCGACGAGTTCGCACTCGGCAGCCACGAAAAGGCCGCGCTGGCAACGAAGAACGGCCTTTTCGCCGGCGAGCTCGCACCGATCAACGGGCTGACCACCGACGAGGGCATCCGGGTGGGCAGCACCCTGGCAACCCTCGCCAAACTGCGCCCCGCCTACTACGACGAGGCGATGGCCGCCCGGTTCCCGCAGATCGGCTGGGAGATCACCGCGGCCAGCGCGAGCCAGGTCAGCGATGGCAGCGCCGCAGTGCTGATCATGACCAGCGAGCGCGCCAAGGAACTCGGGCTGAAGCCACTGGCCCGGCTGCACAGCTTCGCCGTCGTCGGCGACGACCCGCTGCTGATGCTCACCGCGGTGATCCCCGCGACCCGAAAGGTATTGCAGCGCGCCGGACTCCAGCTTTCCGACATCGACCTGTTCGAGGTCAACGAGGCCTTCTCGCCGGTGGTGCTCGCCTGGGCTCAGGAAACCGGTGCCGACCTCGGCAAGGTGAACGTCAACGGTGGTGCCATCGCCATCGGTCACCCGCTCGGCGCCTCGGGCTCGCGGCTGGCCACCACCCTGGTGCATGCCATGCAGGACCGCGGCGCCCGCTACGGCCTGCAAACCATGTGCGAGGCAGGCGGTTTGTCGAACGCGATGATTCTCGAACGCCTCTGATCCGGGCCGACGCGGCGCCCATCGTGCGGTGGGCGCCGTGTCAGATCGAGACGAGCACCAGCGCGATCAGGAATCCGGCCACCCAGGATTCGATGATCAACGGCACCGCGATCAGCGGCGTCCAGCCGATCGGCCTGCGGTCACGCACCTTCCGCACCATCAGCACGACCGCCCACAGCATCGACGCCGCAATGCCGCCCCACCCGACCACCTGCGCAACCGCGAGATATCGCCACGCCCGCCCGTCCTCGTCATCGCCGGCAACCACCTCGTACAGCGGCACGAAAGACGCCACCACCCAGGCACATCCGACGGCGACCAGCGAACCGACCGCCGCGCGCACGAGGTCCGCCACCCCGCCTCGTGGTTCCCTCGCCATACTCCCAGGATGACCCGCGCAGACGAGTGCCGCATCATGACGCGGGCAATGTTCCGGCCCCGAATTCGCTGACGATTCGGTGCGCAGCAGCACAATCCCTGCGCAACAGGATCGGTCCGGCACCCACTCACGAACTCGTCCGCCACGTGAACTGCCAGGAGACCCACGCGCAGCGCCACAACTCGTGCGCAGCAGCCTGCGATCGCCCGCGCACGAATTCGCTCGCCACGTGCGCCGTCGTCGGCGATTCCCTGCGCAGCGGGGTAATTCGTGCGCGGCGCAGGACCCCATTCACACCCGACGGACACTCAGCGGCCAGCGACCACCTGCGATGCCAGCGCAACCCCGCCGAGAAACGAGGCGACGATCATCAGCGCGGCGAGCACCGGCCAGTACCACATGTACCAGCGCTTGACCGCGGCCACGATGATCATGATCAGCGCGCCGAGCAGGGCGAGCGCGGTGCCGCCCCAGGAGACGAGGAAGGCGGCGCCCAGGTAGCCCTCGCGGCACTTGTTCGGGCCGCACGAGTCGGTAGCGAACGCGAAGAAGACGGTGCAGTAGGCGGCGACGAGACCCAGCGCTGCCGCACCGGCGTACAGGGTGAGCGCCAGCGCCAGATCCCAGGCCCGCGTCTGCGGCCGGGTGTGCGGCTGAGCCGGCCCGTAGGGAGTGGTGCCGTAGTAGGTCATGCATTCAGCATCGCGGCCGGCCGGCGCGTGGAGTACCGCAAAAATACTCAGTCCGCATGAGGGAAATCCGGGACGAGCAGCGGAAACGGCCCGGCAGGCGAGCTCGGCCCTGCCGCAACGGCGCCCGTTAAGCTGGCAACGATGAGCGACTACGCCGCCGACAGCATCGTCTACGCGATCCCGATGCGCACCCGTTTCCGCGGCATCACCGTGCGCGAGGGCATGCTGATCCGGGGTCCACTCGGCTGGGGCGACTTCTGCCCGTTCACCGAGTACGACGACCGGGAAGCGGCCGGGTGGCTGGCCACCGCGCTCGAACAGGTGACGGTGGGCTGGCCGGAACCGGTGCGCGACCGGATCCCGATCAACTGCACGGTCCCCGCGGTCGATCCCGAACGCGCGCACGCGATCGTCGCCGGGTCGGGCTGCGGCACGGCGAAGGTGAAGGTCGCCGACCATCCCGATTCGCTCGCCGAAGACCTGGCCAGGGTCGAGGCGGTGCGCGACGCGCTCGGCCCGGACGGTGCCGTCCGGGTGGACGCGAACGCCGTCTGGGACGTCGACACCGCGGTCGCGCACATCACCCGAATCGACAAGGCCGCAGGCGGTTTGCAGTACGTCGAACAGCCCTGCCGGACCATCGAGGAACTGGCCGCGGTCCGCCGCCGGGTAAACGTGCGCATCGCCGCCGACGAATCCATCCGCCGCGCCGAGGACCCGCTGAAAGTCGCCGTCGCGGGCGCCGCCGACATCGCGGTCCTGAAATGCACACCGCTGGGCGGGGTTCGCCGCGCACTGCGGGTGGCCGAAGCGGCCGGTCTGCCCTGTGCGGTCTCCTCCGCACTGGAAACGAGCGTCGGCCTCGCCGCCCAGCTCGCCCTGGCCGGTGCCCTCCCCGAACTCGAATTCGCCTGTGGCCTGGGCACATTGTCGCTGCTCACCGGCGATGTGGTCAGCGATTCGCTACGTCAGGTCGACGGCTATCTGCCGGTGCCGAGAACGCCGCCCCAGCCCGATCCCGCCCTCGTCGAGCAGTACCGGCAGCAAGACCCGGACCGCACCGCATGGTGGCAGCAGCGGCTCGAGCGGGTGCTGCGACTGGTCGAGTCACCGCCGGAAGCGGTCTGAGCGGACAGTTTTCGCGTCTGCCGCACCGAAAAGGGCCTCGGCTTCCGAAAGTGTCCGCGCAAGCCGGGACTACCCGAAGCGCACACCGCAACCCAGCATGGTCGCACGCAGCACCAGTGCCGCTTCCGGCCCGATGATGCCGTCGACCAATTCGAGGTAGCGGGCGCAGAATTCGGGGCCGTGCGGGGCCACCGAGCCGGGCGCGGATTCGAGATGGTGCGCTAATTCGTGCAGCACCACCAACTCTCGCAACGCCCACGCCCGCCCGCCGCTGTGCAGCGGTACGGCGAGCACGCCCTCGGCGGCCTCATAGTGGGCGGCGGTCGCACCGGCGCGAGACCGGACCCGCACCGCCGTGCCCGCCCGATCCCACTGCGCCCGAACCCAATTGAGGGCGAGAACCTTGTCGGCGTAACTCTGCACGGAGGCCACCGAGGCGAAGCGCCGCTCGATCGGCAACGTGAGATGCGACCCGTACAACTCGACGGTCCGGCTACCGTGCTCGTCGGCCCGATCGAACATGCCGCGCACCAGCTGCTCGGCGTCGTACACCTTGGCGCGCTGAGTATCTCGCACGCTCACCAGCATCGTCCCCCACGCGCACCGATGCGACCCGGCTCGCCGATCCACTGCGCGACCGCCCGAAGACCCGCGCCGAGCCGAAGGTAGGCGGAGCTCATGCCGCCCCCTGCGCGACCGCACCAGGAAGCACGCCTAGCCTGAAGTACCGGGAACTCATGCCGATCCCCGTCACGGCCACTCGAGCACGCGCGCCGAGCCCGAAGTACGGGGCCGCGCACGCCGATCCCTGCCCAGCCACACAGGGACCACCGAGCCATTGATACGCGAACCTCACGCCGACCCATTGGTCGAACCGCGCGACCGGCGCGTCGTCAACTGCCCGCGTGCCGCCCCGAGCTCCGGCGAGGTACCGATCCGAGCCGCCTTACCCGCACGGTCACCCGCCCGCCGTGCCGCCGCCGAATGCCCGGCCGAGGCCTGCGGACCACGCCAGGTCCCGCGCGCCTCGGAGGTGCTGGCATAGAAATCGGTGAGCTCGATCTCCTTGTTGCGCAACGCGAGCGCCGTGCCCGCCGCCGTGTCGTCCGCGGGCACCGCCTCGGCCTCGACCTCCGCCTTCACCGCGGCCAGCCGCTGCCCGATCCGCGCGGCGAACGCCATCTGGAAATTCAGCCGCGCCGTCACCCCCGCGACGGGCGCCTGCACCTTGCGTTGCACCTTGCGCCCCCAGCGCTTTTCGGTGACCACCTTCTCCACCGTAGCCGAGCGGTACTGCCCGGACTTGATGTACTGGTCGGACGCACGCACCATCTGCACGAGCAGACTCGCGTACAACGCCTCGCAGGTATCGATGTCGGAGTCGAAACCGTAGGCGTACACCTGAGTCGAGGTGCGAGCGACATCGCAGCGCACATCGTTGGCGTGGGCGATGGCGACGAACAATTGGACGTAGGTGCGCAGCCCGCGCTTGCCTGGTTCGCCGATCGCAATGATCCGCTGGATCGGCGTCGCCCGGCGCTCACGCCCTGCGACGTGCGCACGAGCCACCGTCAGATCGATCGACGACCGGGTCGCCAGTCGTTGCGCGGCGGCCAGGAACGCCTCCGCCTCGTGCTCGTTGTCGGTGGATTCGGCCTGGCGCAGCAGCCCACCGATGCGTGTCAGCATCCGCTCGGGAACCGGGTTCGGCGATGTCATCACACGCCAGAGTAGCGAGCACTTCCCGCCACAATCCCGCGAGTCACTGCCACACCATGTATCTTGCGTTGTGCAACCGGCAGGGTGTGCTAATGCTCACGATCGATCTGGAGTGTCCACGATGGCTGTGAAAAAGGTGTCGTCCCTACGTACGTCGCTCGTACCGAAGGCCGCGCTCGCGGCTGTCTCGGTCGCGCTGCTGACGGCGACGTTCACCAGCGCCTGCTCCAGTGACAGCGGTGGCAGTCCGACGAGCCAGAACCTCACCGGGCGCGGGCCGATCACCTACGTCGAGGGCAAGGACACCACCGAGACCGGTGCGGTCAAGCAGCTCATCGAGCGCTGGAACGCCTCGCACCCGGACGAGCAGGTGACGTTCAAGGAGCAGTCGAACGACGCCTCGCAGCAGTTCGACGATCTGGTCGAGCACATGCGCTCCAAGCAGTCCGACTACGACGTGGTCGCGCTCGACGTGCCGTGGACCGCCCAGTTCGCCGCGAAGGGCTGGATCCAGCCGCTGAAGGACTCCTTCGCCATCGACACCTCCGCGCTGCTCTCCCCGCCGGTCGCCAGCGCCACCTACAACAACACGCTGTACGCGGCGCCCCGAAACACCAACGGCGGCCTGCTGTTCTACCGCAAGGACCTGGTGCCCAACCCGCCCAAGACGTGGAAAGAGCTGCTGGACCAGTGCCCGCTCGCCAAGGAGCAGAACATCGGCTGCTACGCCGGTCAGTTCGCGCCGTACGAGGGCCTGACGGTGAACACCGCCGAGGTGATCAACGCCTACGGCGGTAGCTTCGTCGGCGCCGACGGCAAGACCCCGACGGTGAACAGCGCGCAGTCCAGGGCCGGGCTGAAGGTCCTGGTCGACGCCTACAAGAACGGCGACATCCCGCCGGAGGCGATCACCTTCAAGGAGCCGGAGAGCAGCAACGCGTTCGCGCAGGGCAAGCTCATGTTCCTGCGGTCGTGGCCGTCCACCTACGGTGACGTCGGCGGCGACGCCTCCTCGGTGAAGGACAAGTTCGGCGTCGCGCCGCTGCCCGGCGAGAACGGTGTCGGCGCGTCCACCCTCGGTGGCTACAACGCGGCGATCAGCGCGTACTCCAAGAACAAGGCCACGGCGCTGGACTTCCTGCGCTTCCTGATCAGCGAGGACGCCCAGCACATCGTCGCCTCGGGCGCGCTGCCCTCGGTGCGCGCCTCGATGTACGACGACCCGGCGCTGATCGCGAAGATGCCGTACCTGCCCGCGCTCAAGGATTCCATCTCCAGCGCGGTGCCGCGGCCGGTCACCCCGTTCTACCCGGCGGTGTCGAAAGCCATCCAGGACAACGCTTATGCTGCGCTGAAGCAGACCAAGACCATCGATGACGCGATCATCGGGATGCAGAAGGGCATCGAGACCGCGGGATCGTAGAGCGGATAGCGCAGCGGACCCGACGAGACCCGTAGGAGAGAGAAACGGTGTCGGATCCTTCGGGAGCGGCCAGCACTGTGCCGAGTGAGGAATTCCTGCCACGCAAGCGTGGCCTCGGCGAGACCCTGGCATTGGAAATGCGGCGCTCCGGCAAAGCCTGGATGTTCGTCGCGCCGGTGATGGTGGCGCTGGCCGTGGTCATCGGCTACCCGGTCATCCGGGCGTTGTGGATGTCGTTCCAGAAGGATTCGGGTCTCGACCCGGCGACGGGCATGTTCGTCGAGGGCGGCAGCGCGGGCTTCGCGAACTACACGCACTGGCTGCTGCAGCAATGCCAGGCGGGCGGCGAGATGGTCAGCTGCCCGACCGGCAACCTCGGTTCGCAGTTCTGGTCGGCCATCCTGGTCACGCTGTTCTTCACCGTGGTCACGGTGACGCTGGAGGCCACGCTCGGGCTCGGCTTCGCCATGGTGATGGGCAAGACGTTCAAGGGACGTGCGCTGCTGCGCGCCGCGGTGCTGATTCCGTGGGCGATCCCCACGGCGGTCACCGCGCGGCTGTGGGAGTTCATGTTCCAGTACGACGGGGTGGTGAACCGGGTACTCGGCACGAACATCCTGTGGACCTCCGATGCGTGGCCCGCGCGGTTCGCGGTGATCGCGGCCGACGTGTGGAAGACGACGCCGTTCATGGCGCTGCTGCTGCTGGCAGGCCTGCAGGTGATCCCGGCCGACGTCTACGAGGCGGCCAAGGTCGACGGCGCCACCGCCTGGCAGCGGTTCACCCAGATCACGCTGCCGCTGCTCAAGCCCGCGCTGCTGGTCGCGGTGCTGTTCCGGACGATGGACGCGCTGCGCATGTACGACCTGCCCGCGATCATGACCCTCGGTAACCCGTCCACCCAGGTGGTGTCGATCCTGGTGGTCGATCAGGTCCGGCAGGGTCCCAACAGCGCGGCCGCGCTGTCGACGATCACCTTCCTGATGATCTTCGCGGTGGCCTTCGTGCTGGTGAAGGTCCTCGGCGCCAACGCCGTTCGGACCCAGGAAGAACAGCGGGAGGCGCACTGATGTCGGTTCGGACTGCGGAAAAGCCTGCCGCGCCCTCGGTTCCGTGGACGCAGCGGCTCAAGTCGGTGCGGCTGTACGCGGGCGTGGCGATCGTGCTGATCTGGGGACTCGGGCCGTTCTACTGGATGACCGTCACCGCGTTCCGCGATCCCGCCTACACCTTCGACAGCACCCCGTGGCCGACCCACCTCACGCTGGAGAACTTCCGCAACGCGTTCGACACCAGCCGTGGCAACAACTTCGGCAGGGCGCTGGGCAACAGCGTCATCATCGGTTCCATCACCACGGTGATCGCCCTGGTCCTCGGCGTACTCGCCGCCTATGCGCTGGCGCGCCTGACCTTCCGCGGCAAGTACGTGGTGTCCGGGCTGATCCTGAGCGCCTCGATGTTCCCGGTGGTCGTGCTGGCCACCCCGCTGTTCCAGCTGTTCACCAATCTCGGCTGGATCGGCAAGTACCAGGCGATGATCATCCCGAACATCTCGTTCGTGCTGCCGATGACCGTCTACATCCTGGCCTCGTTCTTCGCCGAGCTGCCGTGGGAGCTCGAAGAGGCGGCGCGGATCGACGGCGCCACCAAGCTGCAGGCGTTCCGGCTGGTAATGCTGCCACTGGCGGCGCCCGCGGTATTCACCACCGCGATCCTGGCCTTCATCGCCGCGGTGAACGAATACCTGTTGGCCCGACTGCTTTCCAGCGGCAGCACCGAGCCGGTCACCGTCGCGGTCGCCCGCTTCTCCGGCAACAACCCGCTGGTCGAGCCGTACGCCGCGATCATGGCCGCGGGCGTCATGGTGTCGATCCCATTGGTCATCATGGTGCTGCTGTTCCAGCGCCGCATCATCTCCGGCCTTACCGCGGGTGGCGTCAAGAGCTAGAACACCCGCTCAGAGCACGTTTTTCGAGCTATCACCGGAATCCGGCCGTCCCCCGGCGGCCCGGTGATAGCATCGCGGGTCACCCACGGCGCGAGTAAAGTCGGGCTCGTGGGGGCCCATTTCCGATCGTTGTTCGTGCAGGTGAGTTTCGGCCGACGCTCCGGGAGGAGATGATCGTGAACGAGCGCCAGCGAGTGAGCCAGGGACACCGCGCGTCCGCCGGGCGCGACAGGGCCGAGCACCGGCGAGGCGGCGTCGTGAACCAGCATCGGGGAGCCGGCGTGCCCGCCGACGAGGCAGCGTCGTGAATTCGTTTCGCAAACGGCGAAAGGATGCACCGGAGTCCCCGCCCTATGCCTCGATCGCGGGCTTCAACGAGCTGGGCGGCACCACCGAGCGCAGTAAGAAACACGCCGCAAAGCCCAAGACGCCCCGGCCGGCACCCACGCCCGACCCGGAACACCCGCCGCGCACCCGAGCCGAACGCTTCCGCCGGCTGGTGCTCGCGCTGTTCATCATCTTCGGCGCGGTACCGACGCTGCTGTTCGTGCTCGTCTACTGGAGCGCCGAAATCCCCGAACCCGGCTCGGTGCAGACCAATCAGATCGCCACCGTGCTCGCCGCCGACGGCAGCACGGTGATCGCCAAGGTGGTGCCGCCCAACGGCAATCGCACGCCGGTCCCGCTGGCCGAGGTGCCCGAGCCGGTCCGCAACGCGATGCTCTCCGCCGAGGACCGCAACTTCTACAGCAACCCCGGTTACTCGACCTCCGGCTTCCTGCGCGCCGCCCGCGACAACATGCTCGGCCGGGACAACGCCGGCGGTGGCTCCACCATCACCCAGCAGTACGTGAAGAACGCCTTCCTCGGTTCCGAGCGCACGCTCACCCGGAAGATGCGTGAGCTGGTCATCGCGGCCAAGATGGCGCGGCAGTGGAGCAAGGACGACATTCTCGCCGCCTACCTCAACACCATCTACTACGGCCGCGGTTCCTACGGCATCGCGGCGGCGACCAAGGCCTACTTCAACAAACCGGTGAACCAGCTGACCCTGGCCGAGGGCGCCGTGCTCGCCGCGCTGGTTCGCACGCCGTCCATCCTCGACCCGGAGACGCACCTGCCGGATCTGACGGCGCGATGGAAGTACGTGCTCGACGGCATGGTCGAGATGGGCGTCCTGGCACCGGGCGACCGGGACGCGACCACCTTCCCCTCGATCATCCCGCTCAGCGAGATTCCCGACGACAACGTGGCCCGCGGCCCCGAGGGCCTGATCCGCACCCAGGTGGTGCGCGAACTGCGCTCCTCCGGCATCAGCGAGCACGAGCTGAACACCGGCGCGCTGCAGATCACCACGACCATCGACATGAAAGCCCAGCAGGCCGTGCTGGACGCGGTGCACAACCGGCTCAGCGGCCAGCCGCCGGAACTGCGCGCCGCGGTCGTCTCGATCGATCCGCGCTCCGGTGCGGTGCGCGCCTACTTCGGCGGCGACGACGGCATCGGCTACGACTACGCCCAGGCGCCGTTGCAGACCGGGTCGGCGTTCAAGCCGTTCGCGGTGATCGCCGCCCAGCAGCAGAGCATTCCGCTGAACCGCATGCTGGACAGTTCACCGGTTACGGACCGGGGTACCAAGATCACCAACGTGGACGGCGAGACCTGCGGCCGCTGCACCATGGCCGAGGCGCTGAAGCGCTCGCTCAACACCAGCTTCTACCGGATGACCATGTCCATGTTCGACGGGCCCAAGGCCATCGCCGACGCGGCACACGCGGCGGGCATTCCGGAACAGATCCCCGGCGTGGCGGGCAAGACTCTCACCGAGGACGGCGGGCGGCCGCTGAACGGAATCGTGCTGGGGCAGTACCTGGTTCGCCCGATCGACATGGCCTCCGCGTACGGCACGATCGGCGCGTCCGGGGTGTATCACCAGCCGTATTTCGTGCAGCGGGTGGTGACCGGTGACGGGCGGGTACTGCTCGACCGCGGCGCGCCCGAACAACAGGTCGGCGAGCAGTTGCCCGCGGGTCAGCAACGCATCCCCCGCACCATCGCCGACAACACCGCCCAGGCGATGACGTCGATCGCCGCCTACTCCAACGGCCACGCCCTCGCCGGTGGCCGCCCGTCCGCGGCGAAGACCGGTACCACCCAGCTCGGCGAGTCCAAGCTGAACAAGGACGCCTGGATGATCGGCTTCACCCCGTCGCTGTCCACGGCGGTCTGGATCGGCACCGAACAGTCGCAGCCGATCCACACCGCGCGCGGCACCGACATCTACGGCTCCGGCCTGCCCGCCGACATCTGGAAGCAGGTGATGGACGGCGCGCTCGCCGGCACCCCGATCGAGCAGTTCCCGGCCACCAACGGCGCGGCGACGGCCGCGCCGCCGGGCGCGAACAGACCGTCGGGCGGCAACTACGACATCCTGAATCCGCCGCAGGGTCCGCCGCGGGAACCGATCGTGATCATCCCGCCCGCACCGGAGGGGCCTAAGGAAGTGGAGATATTTCCCGGCCTGACCATTCCGGTACCGCGATAGCGATGATGCTGTGACCTTCTTGCACCCAGGGGAACGCATGACATGGCAGCATCGTTTGCCAGAGTGAGAGCGAACAGCGAGTGTGTCGGACAAGGCCGACGCCGATGCCGCGGGATCGATGCGGAAGGATATGCGCTCGAGCGACGACGCCGCCAATTGGAGACAGACGAGACATAGGGGCTACGCCGGTGGATTTCAATGTCGTTGACCAACCCGAGACGCTGGTGGCGGGAACAGTACTTCGCAGCCCGGCGCTCGCGGTCGAAGGACCGCGCCGCGCGAAAGTCGAAGAGGCGTGGAAACGCAACCTGGCTCGCCAGCTGCCCGGGCCGCCGACGACCGCGTACGTGGACCACGCGCCGGAAATCAATTCGTATCTGACGCACATCGTCGGCTACCGCTGCCGCAGCCTCGACGACTTATTGCCCGGTGACGTGCTGGCCAGAGTGCCCGCAGGCCGATTCGCCCGGTTCATCGCCAGCGGTGACAACCTCGGCGACACCATCGTGCACATCTGGCGTTCGGTGTGGGACGCCGAGGCGGCGGGCCGTTTCGTGCGCGCCTACACCGGCGATTGGGAGCACTATCCCGACGCGCGGACGGCCGAAGTCTTCGTAGCGCTGGCAGACGATCAAGTCGACGGGTAGGAACAGGACTGTGGACTTCGAGATTGTCACGTTGGACGAGAGCCTGGTCGCCGGACTGACCGTCCCGCTAGCCGGGCGCGAGGTGACCGCGCGCGACCTCGACCTGGTGAACTTCACCTGGGACCGCTACCTGGCGCGCGAGAAGAGCGTGCCCAGGGTGGCCGCCTACATCGGCCAGAACGACCACGCCGTCGCCGTGCTCGGCTACGAGGTCGCCGCGATGGACGAGATGGACGCAGGCGACGTACTCACCCGCGTCCCGCACGGCCGCTACGCCAAGTTCGTCGTCTCCGACAAGCCCTACGACCTCCTGCGCACCGCCTGGGCCCAGGTCCGCAAGGCCGAAAGCGCGGGAACCATCACCCGCTCGCACACCGCCGAGATCGAGCGCTACACCGGCCCGACCTCGGTCGAGGTCTACGTCTCCTTGGACTGAACACGCCGGACGCACCGAGCCGGGCCACCGAAAGTTCGTGTGGCCCGGCTCGTTTCGTTACGGTGCATCCCCGCTCGGAGCTTTACCTTCGCGCGGCCGATAACTCACGCGTCGATGATGAAGGCTTCCAGCTGCTCGCGGGCGACATCGTCGGCCAGCTGCTTCGGCGGGGACTTCATCAGGTAGGCCGACGCCGGGATGACCGGTCCGCCGATGCCACGGTCCTTGGCGATCTTCGCCGCGCGGACCGCGTCGATGATGATGCCCGCCGAGTTCGGCGAGTCCCACACCTCGAGCTTGTATTCCAGGCTCAGCGGCACGTCACCGAAGGCGCGACCCTCGAGCCGGACGTAGGCCCACTTGCGGTCATCGAGCCAGCCGACGTGATCGGACGGGCCGATGTGCACGTCCTTGGCGCCCATTTCCTTCTTCAGGTTGCTGGTGACGGCCTGGGTCTTGGAGATCTTCTTCGACTCCAGCCGCTCACGCTCCAGCATGTTCTTGAAGTCCATGTTGCCGCCGACGTTGAGCTGCATGGTGCGGTCGAGCTGCACGCCGCGGTCCTCGAACAGCTTGGCCATGACGCGGTGGGTGATGGTCGCGCCGACCTGGCTCTTGATGTCGTCACCGACGATCGGCACGCCCGCCTTGGTGAACTTCTCGGCCCACACCGGGTCGGAGGCGATGAACACCGGCAGCGCGTTGACGAAGGCGACGTTCGCGTCGATGGCGCACTGGGCGTAGAACTTGTCGGCCTCTTCCGAACCCACCGGCAGGTAGGAGACGAGGACGTCGACCTTGTTGTCCTCGAGCACCTTCACCACGTCGACCGGCTCGGCCTCGGAGAGGTCGATCGTCTCGGCGTAGTACTTGCCGATGCCGTCGAGGGTCGGACCGCGTTGCACGACAACGTCGCTCGGCGGCACGTCGGAGATCTTGATGGTGTTGTTCTCGCTGGCGAAGATCGCCTCGGCGAGGTCGAAACCGACCTTCTTCGCGTCGACGTCGAATGCGGCGACGAACTTCACGTCGCGGACGTGGTACTTGCCGAATTTGACGTGCATGAGGCCGGGCACGGTCGCGGTCTCGTCCGCGTCCTTGTAGTACTGCACACCCTGGACCAGCGAGGAAGCGCAGTTGCCCACACCTACGATGGCGACGCGAACTTCTGTGGCGTTGTCAGCCTTCTTGTCATCACTCATGGCCGATATTTCCCTCTTTCTGTGGTGCCGCCTTCGTCGATTGCTCCGCCGCAATCAACTCGTTGAGCCAGCGCACTTCGCGCTCGCTTGATTCGAGTCCGAGCTGGTGGAGCTGCCGGGTGTAGCGATCGAGCGACCCGCTGGCCTTCTTGATCGCCTCCCGGAGTCCTTCTCGGCGCTCCTCGACCTGACGCCGCCTGCCCTCCAGAATCCGCATCCGCGCTGTCGCGGGGGTGCGGCTGAAGAAGGCGAGGTGGACGCCGAAGCCGTCGTCGGTGTAGTTCTGCGGTCCGGTGTCGGCGAGCAGTTCACTGAACCGCTCGCGGCCCGCCGGAGTCAGTTGGTAGACGCGGCGGGCACGGCGCGTGACCACACCCGCTGGGATCTCCTCGGCGATCAGTCCGTCCGACTGCATACGGCGCAGCGTGGGATAGAGAGACCCGTAGGAGAAGGCCCGAAACGCGCCGAGCAGGCCGGTGAGCCGCTTGCGCAGCTCGTAACCGTGCATGGGCGATTCGAGGAGCAGCCCGAGAATTGCCAGCTCGAGCACCGGGCTTCACCTCCCTGACTATGTACAGACCTAACCGATGGATGCGACTCCAAACTATATCGGAGCGATATAACGCTGCACAGTCGCGGGCGATATAAAGCACGATCTACCGGGTTTCTCATACCCCTGAGCCGGGGCGGCCCCTCGGCAACACCGCTACTCTGGTTCTCGTGCGAATCCAGCGGCAAGTGGTCGACTACGCCCTCCGGCGTCGGTCGTTGCTGGCTGACGTGTATGCGGGCCGCGTCGATGTCGCCGAGGTATGTGATGCGAATCCCTACCTGCTGCGTGCGGCGAAGTTCCACGGCCGGGGGAGCGAGGTCACATGCCCGATCTGCCGGAAAGAACAGCTCACGCTTGTATCTTGGGTCTACGGCGACGGTCTCGGACCGGTGGCGGGATCGGCTCGGACCCCGGAGGAGCTGACGCGCCTGGCCGAGACTCGTGAGGAGTTCTCGGTCCATGTCGTCGAGGTATGCCGCAGCTGCAGCTGGAATCATCTGGTGCAGTCCTACGTCCTCGGGACCACGCCGGCGCCAACGCGGCGTCGCACCGGGACCCGGCGCACCGCAGCCGAATGAAATGCCTGGTCATCTGCCCGTCGGGTGACTCGCGGAGCCACCACGTGTCCGCCGCGGTCGACGTGACCGCCTCGAGCCACCCGCACCGTTACGAGTTATGGAGATCTTGTCAGTGAATTCGCCCTACGAGACTTCCCCCTACGGCGATGAACCGCACGGCGGCCGTCCTCCACGGAGTTCACACCCAGGTCCCAATCCGTATCAGAACCCACGCCCCGGCCCGCCGGGCGCCCGGCCCGGCCCACCGCCCGGCCAGCGTCCCGCCCCCTACCCCGGGGAACTGCGTGGACCGCAGCCGCAGCGCCGTCCCGGCCCGCCCCCGCCGCAGCAGCGGCCGCCGCAGGGACGGCCGAACCAGGCCCCGCCGCCCGGCGCCCAGGCCACCCAGAAGATCGAGCGCGACTCGCTACCCGGCGCGGCCGCCGACCGGACCAGGCGCGGTGGCCCGGCCACCGGCCCGCGCCCGACCGCCGAACGGGCTCGCCGCGTCGGCGACACCGGCACCGGTGAACGCAGGCAGACCGCGGGCGGACCGCCGTCCGGCCCGCCCCCGCGCCGCAACGGCGGCAGCGGCGGCGACGGCTCCGGCGGATCGGGTAAGCGCAGGCCCGGCCAGAAGAAGAAATCGCCGTGGCGAATCGTGCGCCGGGTCATCTACGTGATGATGGCCATGGCCATCCTGATACCCAGTGGCGTGTTCCTGATCGCCTACACCACCGTTTCGGTACCCCAGCCGGGCGACCTCAAAACCAATCAGGTGGCGACCATCTTCGCTTCCGACGGCGAAACGGTGATCAGCAGACGTGTTCCGCCGGAAGGCAACCGGACCGATGTGACGATCGAGCAGATTCCGGCACACGTCCGCAACGCGGTGATCGCCGCCGAGGACCGGGACTTCTACTCCAACCCCGGCTTCTCGATCTCCGGCTTCGCGCGCGCCGCCCGGGACAACGTGCTCGGCAAGGAAAGCGCCGGTGGTGGTTCCACGATCACCCAGCAGTACGTGAAGAACGCGCTGGTCGGTGACGAACGCTCGCTCACCCGAAAGATGCGTGAGCTGGTCATCTCGGCCAAGATGGCGCGGCAGTGGAGCAAGGACGAGATCCTCGCGGCCTACCTCAACACCATCTACTTCGGTCGCGGCGCCTACGGTATCGACGCCGCCGCCAAGGCCTACTTCGAGAAGCCGGTGACGGAGCTGACCGCCGCCGAGGGCGCGGTGCTCGCCGCCACCATCCAGCAGCCGTCCGGCCTGGACCCGGAGAAGAACCCCGAGGGCGCGAAGACCCGCTGGAACTATGTGCTCGACGGGATGGTCTCCGGCGGCAACCTGCCCGCGGCCGAACGGCAGAGCATGCAGTACCCCCGGGTGGCCCCGGTGTCGAACACCGAGGACAAGACCCTGGACTCGGGCCCGGAGGGCCTGATCAAACAGCAGGTGCTCAAGGAGTTGTCCGCCGAGGGCATCAGCGAGCAGCAGCTCAACACCGCGGGTCTGTCGATCACCACCACGATCGATCCGAATGCGCAGCAGGCGGCCGTGGATGCGGCGCAGAAGAAGCTGCAGGGCGAGCCGGAGAAGCTGCGTGCCGCGGTCGTCTCGGTGGATCCGAAGACCGGTGCGGTGCGGGCCTACTACGGCGGTGACGACGGTAAGGGCTGGGACTACGCCAACGCGGGCCTGCAGCCCGGCTCGTCGTTCAAGGTGTTCGGTCTCGCGGCGAATCTCGAACAGGGCGTACCGCTCTCGCAGATGTACGACAGCTCGCCGATCACCGTCAACGGCATCAAGATCACCAACGTCGAGGGTGAGGGCTGCGGCATGTGCACCATCGCCGAGGCGTTGAAGCGCTCGCTGAACACCAGCTTCTACCGGATGCAGATCGACATGGGCAACGGGCCGAGGAAGATCGCCGACATGGCGCACAAGCTCGGCATCCCGGAGACCATTCCCGGCGTCGGCCCCTCGCTCACCGAGCCGGACGGCAGCGGCCCGAACAACGGCATCGTGCTCGGCCAGTACGACGCCCGCGCACTCGACATGGCCTCCGCCTACGCGACTTTGGCGGCCTCCGGGGTCTACCACAAGCCGCACTTCGTGCAGAAGGTCGTCACCGCCGACGGCACCGTGCTGCTCGATCGCGGCGAGGTGCCCGGCGAGAAGCGGGTCGAGGCGGCGGTGGCCGACAACGTGACGGCGGCGATGAAGCCGATCGCGGCGTGGTCGCGCAACCACAACCTGGCCGGCGGGCGCGAGTCGGCCAGCAAGACCGGCACCGCCCAGCTCGGTGACACCGGTGAGAACAAGGACGCCTGGATGGTCGGCTACACGCCGTCGCTGTCCACCGCGGTGTGGGTGGGGGCCGTCGACAGCACGGCGCTGCGCAACTACCAGGGCGGCATGATCTACGGCTCCGGCCTGCCGTCCGACATCTGGAAGGCCACCATGGACGGTGCGCTGGAAGGCACCAAGAACGAGACCTTCCCCAAACCCGCGCCCATCAAGGGCCAAGCGGGCGTGCCGGAATGGTCGGCGCCGTACACGCCGCCGCCGACCACCGAGGTCCCGTTCCTGCCGCCGATCCAGATTCCCTCGGGCCCGATCGAGATCCTGCCCGGCATCGTCATCCCTGGCCTGCCCGGCGCGCAGCAACAGCCGCAACAGCGCCCGCAGCAGCAGCAACAACAGCCGCAACGCGAGGAAGGTCCGGGTCCGCTGCCCGGGCAGCCGGTGGCACCTACCGACGGCGCATCGCCGACCGCGACCGGCTCGCCGCGGGCGGGCAACGGGCAGAACGAGAGCACCGGGGCACCACCCACCACCCGCAGCCGGTAGTGGCGAACCTGCGGCACCCGACGGAATACGCCGTGGTGCCGCAGGTTCCACACTGCGAGGAGCCCCACCACCCTGCTGAGTGGGGACGACTCGATCCGAAGCAATAGTCGAACTCAAGGTAGCGTCGGGGGCCGTGACCGATCAGGAACTGGTGGACCAGCGGACGAACGGGAGCGTGCCGCGGGCCGATGGGGCACCTTCCGGCGGCGCGTACTACGTCGCGCCCGGCCCGCTCGCGCCGGATCTGCGCTCCGCCGACGCCCGGGATCGGCCCAGCCGCAACGACTCACTCACCGCACAGCTGTCGACGGTCGTCGGCGGCCCGGTCGGTGAACACGCGCTGATCGGGCGGGCCCGGTTCTGGACGCCGATGCGAGTGCTGCTGGCGTTCACGGTGGTGTTCCTGGCGTTCGGCTGGTTCAGCAAGGCGGGCTGCATCCAGCAGACCGGCACCGGCGAGGGATCGCTGACCCTCGACTGGAACAACGGGCGCCAGTACGTGGCGATGTGCTACTCGGACACGGTCCCGCTGTACGGCGCGGAGCGGTTGAACGAGGGCGCCTTCCCGTACAAGAAGGACTGGACCGAGAAGACCCCGGACGGCGGCCAGGAAACCCGGTACATGGAGTATCCGGTGTTGTCCGGTCTGTACCAATACCTTTCGATGCGGATCGCCAAGGCCTGGGATGCCGCGCCGCTGCCCGGCGCGCTGCAGGTGGTGATCTACTTCAACGTCGTCGCCTTCGGCCTCGCGCTGGCCTGGCTGATCACCGTATGGGCGAGCGCGCAGCTGGCCGGGCGCCGGGTGTGGGATGCGGCGCTGATCGCCTGCTCGCCACTGGTGATCGTGCACATCTTCACCAATTTCGATGCCCTGGCAACGGCTTTCGCCGCGACCGGCCTGCTGGCCTGGGCGCGCCGACGCCCGGCCCTCGCGGGACTGCTGCTAGGTCTCGGCGGCGCCGCCAAGCTGTATCCGCTGCTGCTGCTCGGCCCGATCGTGGTGCTCTGCCTGCGCGCCGACCCGATGCAGCGGCTGCCCAGCACTCAGCTCGGGCTGCGCTTTCGCGATATCGACAGCTGGTCGGCGGCGCAGGACTGGGTGCGCGAAACCCCGTATCGCATACACCTGTTCAGCCTGCGGCCGCTCGGCGCCGCGGCCGTCGCGGTCGCCGCCGCGCTCGGCACCTGGGTGGTGGTGAACCTGCCCATCGCCGCGCTGTACCCGAACGGCTGGCGGGAGTTCTTCCGGCTCAACACCACCCGGCACGCCGACCCGGACTCGATCTACAACGTGATCACCTCGTTCACCGGCTGGAGCGGCTTCGACGGCACGCTGAGCCACGGGGAACCGCCGGTCATCCTGAACGCGGTGTCCCTGCTGGCGTTCGTCGCCGCGTGCGTGGCGATCGGCTACATCGCGCTGACCGCGCCGCAACGCCCCCGGCTCGCGCAGCTGTGCTTCTTGGTGGTGGCCGCGTTCCTGGTGACGAACAAGGTGTGGAGCCCGCAGTATTCGCTGTGGCTGGTGCCGCTGGCCGTGCTGGCGCTGCCGCATCGGCGAATCCTGTTGGCCTGGATGACGATCGACGCGCTGGTCTGGGCGCCGCGCATGTTCTACTACCTCGGCCTCGACAAGAAGGGCCTGCCGGAGCAGTGGTTCACCGGCACGGTCGTCGTGCGCGATCTCGCGGTACTCGGCTTGTGCGCCTTGATCGTTCGGCAGATCTATCGCCCTGAAGAAGACCTGGTTCGCCGCGACTATGTCGACGACCCGATCGGCGGCATCGTCGACCGCGCGCCGGATCCGTTGCTGCCCTGGCTGCCCGAGCTGCTGCGGCCCCGGGTGGCGCCGACCCGCGAGTGGCACTCGCAGGTCGACGACTCGGCTCAGTGGGTGCGCAGGTAACGCGCCAGCAGCACCGGATCCTCGGGCAGCGTGTCCAGGTCGAGCTGCCAGGGGCTGCCGGTCCACGGATCGAACAGCGGTGCGCCTGCGATCGTCGGCAGGTGCCTGCACGACTGGGACAGCATCGCCACGGTGGTGTCGCTCGACTCGGATTCGTCGCTGCCGATGATCACGATCGACAGCCCGATCAGCTCGCCGCGCACCATCAGCGAACCGATGCGCTGCGCGTCCGAACTCTGGTAGCCGTGCGGGAAATCCGCCGCGATCAGGATTCGGTGCTCCTCGGGCGGACTGCCCATGCCGCTGGTGAAGGCCAGCTCGGCCAGCTCCGCGGCCTGGACCAGCGCCTGCAGCCGCGCCGAGATCTCGGTGTGGTCGGTGATCGGCGGTCCGTTGAGCACCGGCGCGAGCAGGTCGGTGAAACCGCTGAACGCACCGGTCAGATCGATGATGTCGACCAGCGTGCGCCGACCCGGCGCCGCGGTGAGCAGCCGCGCGAGCAGCGCGCTCACCACCGGCGCGACCGCGCGGGTGGACTCGGTATCGATCCACAGCGGCCGATTCAACGGCACCGGAACGCAATACGGCACCCGCAGCGTCCCGCGTTCGAGCGCGTACAGCTCGCCGAGCCGGATGCCGTCGCTCGGCGTGACCGGCTTCTCCCAGACCGGCGAGTCCCAGGACGCCAGCGCGGGCGGCAGCATCAGATCGGCGTCGGCGAGCTCGCGCACGAGCTGCGCGCTGTCGCGCTGATGGTTGCTCTCGGCGGTGGCGATCAGTTCGTCGTTGCGTTGCTGCGCCGCCCGGCGCGCGGCGTCGGCGACCGGGGTGTTCCTGGTCTCGGGATCCGCGACCGCGACCGATAATTCCTGGTCCAGCCGCTTGGCCGCGTAGTCACGGGCGGACAGCAGCGCGGCGGCCGAACGAGCGGCATCCTCGAAGATCATCCACAGGCGTTCCAGCCCGTGCCCGACCTCCAGCGGCGCCGCCGCCGCGGAGCGGGCTTCGCTGGCCATCGGACCGGCCATGGTGTGTACGCCCGGCCCGGCCTGGTGCGCCGCGGTCGGCTGGGGCACCTCACCGACCTGTGCCGCCGAGCCGGTTTGCGCGGCGGGATCGGCCGGATCGTCCTCGACTTCGACGCCGTGCGCGGTCAGCAGCACGCCGAGGCCACCGGAGTAGCCCTGCCCGACGGCGCGCAGCCGCCAATCGGTGCCGCGGCGGTACACCTCCAGGCAGATCAGCGCCGCCTCACCGGCCGACGGCGTGATCACGAATTCCGCTGCGGTTCGGTCGTTCTCGGACAGTGTCGCGGTCACCGTGCCGAGGCCGCCGGGGCTGGCGGGCACCGCCGGGTCGGCGCTGACCATCAGCAGCACCGCCTTGGCGTCACCGCGCACCTCGGGCAGCGTGACGGTCACCTCGTCCGCGTCCAGCCGCACCCCCGCGGCGGTCGGCTGGTTGTAGAACACGAAATCCTCGGGGGCGAAGACCTTGAGGTTCTCCGCCACCACCAGCGCCGAAACGTCTAGTGCCGCCTCGGCTTTCGCCCGGAATCGGACGACATTGCCGGTCAGTGGCGTGTTCTGACCGGCCTTCAGTTGAATCACCTTGTCTGCCTTGCTGTTCGCGCCGTCCCGATCAACCGTGCTGCAGGAACCGGCCGAGATGGGGTACTGCCTCACCGGGATGCTTGGCCGCGAAGCCTTCGCCGAGCGCCTGCATCTTCCAGTCGTTGCCGACCCGGAAGACCTTCGACATCGCCATCGCGGTGAAGGGCATGCCGCCGGCCAGGGTGTACCTGGCCAATTCGGCATTGTTGGTGCCGTCGACCAAGCGGCAGAACGCATTCTGCACCTGCTCGAAGGTGTGCCCCTTGTAGGAGGTCACGATGAACACCAGCGTGGACACGTGCGCTGGGATGCGAGTGAGATCGACCAGGATCACCTCGTCGTCGCCCTCGCCCTCACCGGTGAGGTTGTCGCCCTGGTGCCGGATCGAGCCGTCCTTGGAGGTCAGCTGGCCGTAGTAGGCGACGTCCACCGGGTTCGTGTCGGCGAACATGACCACCGACGCGTCGAGGTCCACATCGACGGTGCGGTTGCCGAACATGCCGCGGCTCTTCACCGGATCCCAGCCCAGACCCATCTTGACGAAGGTCAGCGCGGCGCCGCCCTCCTTGCGGAGGGTGACCCGCTGGCCCTTCACCAGGCTGACCGGGCGGTCCTTGCTCAGGCTCACCTCGGCAGGCGGCTGCTGCGGCGGAACCGGCTGTCCCGGCGGCGGATACGCGCCCTGGCCGGGCGCGGCGCCCGGTCCGGGCGGCGGCGGATAACCCTGGCCCGGCGGCGGGTAGCCGGGGCCGGGCGGCGGGTAACCACCGGTCGGCGCGTACTGCGGATCCTGAGCCGGGTACGCCGGTGTGGTCGGCGGCGGCTGGGTCGGGTAGGCGGGCGGCGGTGGCGGTGGCGGCGCTGGCGCGGCCTGCGGTGCTGGCGCGGCCTGCTGCTGGGACGAGGAATCGTCGACCGTCACGCCGTGGTCGGTGACCAGCGCGGCGAAACCGCCCGCGTAGCCCTGTCCGACGGCGCGCACCTTCCAGCTGCCCTGGCGGCGGTAGAGCTCGAGCGCGATGACGATCGACTCGGTGCTCAAACCCTCGATCTGGTACTCGAACAACCGATTACCCGTCGCGTCCGACACGATCGCGGTCGGCGCGGGGAATTGCCCGAAGTTGCTGTTCGCGTCGTCGAGGGTGATCACCGCGCGAATCTGCGCGATATCGGCGGGCACCGAGTTCAGCGACACGGCAAGCGAGGCGGGCTGCCCGGCGGGCGCGGGCTGCAGGTTGACCCCGGGTCCGCTCGGCTGGTTGAAGAAGACGAAGTCCGCGTCGGAGCGGACCTTGCCCTGCTCGGTGACCAATAGTGCGGAAAGATCCGCCGGCGCCGTGAGCTGGATGGAGATCACCACGTCGTTCGTGGCCAGCGGACCGTTTTGGCCCTTGGCGAGTGTTGCGGACAAGTTAGACCCTTCGCTTGTCGGTGCGTTCGAATGCCACTCTACGAGAAAGGCGCGGGCAACGGTTCCGGTAAACACCCTCGTTGACCCCGTCAGTTGCCGGGGCATCGGCTAATGTGTCGACACGCAGTTGGAATGTGGGGGTTTTCCATGTTCCCGTAACGAGACAGCGAGCAAAAACACCCTCATGGCGCAACTGTTCGAACAATCCAAGAAGGTGATCGAGGCGCACCTCGCCGGGACGAGCCTGCGGGCGATATCCGGGTCGATGATCGCCTACGAAGGCAACGTGCAGTTCAAGGCGGCCGGTTTCGGCGGCGGCGACGGAGTGCTAGCGGGGCTCAAGCGCCGCGCCACCGGCGAGAAACTCGCGCTGATGGAATGCTCCGGCAACGGCCGGGTCTTCTTCGCGGTGAACGGCCAGCACGTCACCGTGGTCAACCTGAACAACGAGACGCTGCAGGTGGAGTCGCAGCAGCTGCTCGCCTTCGCCGGGAACCTGCGCACCGACGTACGGTTCGCCGGCCTACGCGGCGCGTCGACCGGAGCCGGGCTGTTCACCACGACGGTGTCCGGGCAGGGCCAGGTCGCGCTGCTGTCGGCGGGCGGGCCGCTGATCCATCTCGAGGTGTCGCCGCAGTACCCGCTGGTCGTCGACCCGGATGCGTTCGTTGCCGCGCGCGGCAACCTCAATCAGTCGTTCGTCACCGACGTCTCCTGGCGCACGGTGGTCGGTCAGGACGCGGGCGAGGCGTTCTCGCTGCGCTGGGACGGCCAGGGCGTGGTGTTGATCCAGCCGGCGGAACGGTAAGGGCGAGCGGATGTTCGAGAAAGTCAACAGCAAGGTCGTCAAGGTCAACGTCGGGATGGCGGGTGGCGTCGCTGCCCGCACCGGCGCGATGCTGTTCTACACGGGTGACGTTTCCTTTGCGCCGCACCAGATTCCGGGCGGCCAGGCGATGGGTGGCGGCGGCGGGCTGATGCGCATGGCCGGCCGCATGATGGCGGGCGAGCACGAGCGCACCATGCTGGCGCAGGGCACCGGTGAAGTGCATTACGGATTCGCGGGACTGGAAGTCCATGTAGTGCAGATGCAGCCGGGTGCGATGCTGCGGGTCGAGGCGTCGCGATTGCTGGCCAATACCGCGGGTTTGCAGAGTTCCATTGTCTCGGTGATGAGTTCGGGTGGCAGCGGGGGCGGTGGCGGCGGCGGACTGATGGGTGCGCTGCGTGGCGCCGCGACCGGGGCGCTGACCGGCCAGGGCATGTTCACCACGCAACTGTCCGGGCAGGGTGCCGCCGTCTTGCTGGCGCACGGCGGATTCCTGGAACTGCAAGTGGGCGGCCCGAATCCGATCGTGGTGGATCCGCAGGCGTTCGTCGCCGCGTACGGAAACGTGCAGACCGAGCTGAAGACCGCGCTCAGCTGGCGCGACGCGGTGGGTCGCGGTTCCGGCGAGGCGATGCAATTGCATTGTGTCGGACAGGGTGTCGTGTACGTGCAGGCCTCGGAAGAGAAGTTGTGACCATGACCGATATCTTGAATCCGATGAATCTCGGTGACAGCGACAATATTCCGGGAAACAGCTACGCCTACTGCATCGACCTGAACAAGCCGTGGTTCATGCGCAAGGGCGCGATGATCGCCTACTACGGCGACATGCGATTCCAGATGCTCACCCATGGCCTGCAGGGCGGGATGATGCACATGGTGGCGCAGCAATTCTCGGCGCCGCTGTTCACCGGCGACTATGTGGTGGCCGAGGGGCACGGGAAGCTGATCATCGGCGACCGCGGCTACGACATCAATTCCTATGACCTCGAGGACAACGGCAACCTCACCATCCGCGCCGCCAACCTGCTGGCGTTCGAGCCGGGCCTGTCGCTGAACCAGTCGATCGTGCCCGGCTTCCTCACCCTGATCGGCACCGGCAAGTTCCTGGCCTCCTCCAACGGCCCGGTCATGTTCGCCGAGCCGCCGCTGCGGGTCGACCCGGAATCCCTGGTCGGCTGGGCCGATTGCCCCTCCCCCAGCCATCACTACGACCAGCGCTGGATCTCCAGCTTCCTGGCCGCGGGCGCCGCGCGCTTCGGCGTCAGCTCCGGCGAGGAACGCCAATTCGATTTCACCGGTGCGGGCACCGTGCTGATCCAGTCCAGCGAGAAGGTGATCAGCGACGCCATGCTGGTCCGCACCATCGAGGGCCAGATCCAGAGCGGCATCACACCCACCGGACTGCAACGTCTGCAGGGCGTCATCGCTCAGCAGCTGGGCGGACAGCAGGGGTACTGAGTGCCCGTGCGGGGCGGCGCGTCCCGGGCTGCGCTACTTTCGGACAAAGCTGGCCAGACGTCTGGACAAGGTGGTCGATACCGTGGCACGACGTTCGACACTGTTGCGTACCTTGGCGATCGCGGCTGCCGCTGTCACCAGCGCCGGTCTGGGTCCCGCGGTGGCCGCCGCGCAGCCCGGCGCGCAGTATGTCGCGCTCGGTAGCTCTTATGCGGCCGGCCCGGGGATCGCGCCGGTCGCCGACACCGGGTGCGCCCGATCCGCGCAGAACTATCCGCGCCTGCTCGCCGACGCGCTCGGGCTCGGGCTCGGGCTCACCGACGTCACCTGCTCGGGCGCGACCACGGCCCATATCCTGGATACTGCGCAGCGACTCCGGGACGGGCGGTCGGTACCGGCGCAGCTCGACGCGGTGACCGCCGATACCCGGCTGGTCACCGTCACCATCGGCGGCAACGATCTGCGTCTCGTCGGCACCATGATCACCCAGAGCTGCGGTAACGCTGCCGTCCAGGCGTTTTCGCTGCCTACGGCGGCGGCCGATGCGGTGACCCGCGGGTGCGCGCTCGGCGGCGGCGATCTCGCTGGGCCGTCGATGGATACGGATTACGGTCGCGTCGAGCAGGCGCTGGTGCGTATCGCCGACGCGGTGCACGCCAAGGCACCAAATGCCCGCGTGCTGTTCGTCGACTACCTGCCCGTCGTCGATCGCGAAGCCACCGCATGCGCCGCTGTGCCCCTGCAACCGCACCAGGCGAGCGCCGCGCGTGCAGGTTATGACGGGCTGCTCGCCGCGACCGCCCGCGCGGCCCGGTCGGCGGGCGCCGACGTCATCGAGGTCGACCAAACTCACACACCGTGCACACCCAGCCCGTGGGTCACCGGTTTCGCCGACCCCTTCACCCGCACACCGGATCTCGCCGCCGTCATGAGCTCGTACCATCCCAACCTCGACGGCATGACCGCCATCGCCCAGCAGATCGCAGGCCTGGTCAGCAGGTAGCTGCCCGCAGGTGGTGGCGGCCGAACGACGCGCAGTCATCCTTCGGATCGTCCGTTCGGTGGACTCGGCGGCGCTCGGGGCGGGGTTAGTTTCCCGGCAGGACTTCGTGCTGGGAGGCGCCGTGAGTGTGGGATTGCTGCTCGTCATCATCGTGGGGGCGATCGTGCTGATCGTGAAGCGGTTCCTGGGGGAACCGGTGGACGCGCGTGACACGTTTCTGACGCCGTTGATCCTGGTGGGGGTCGGGATTTACAGCGTCACCAGGGTCGAGGGGCTCAGTGGCGTCGACCTCACCTGGTTGGTGATCGGTGGCGTGGTGGGCATCGCGTTCGGTGCGGTGCGTGGCACCACGACGGTGCTCTTCGAGCGGGACGGGCATCTCTGGCAGCGCTATACCGCGAAAACCCTTGCCGTCTGGGCGGCTTCGGCGGCGGTGGGATTCGGCATCAACGCCCTCGGCAGCACCATGGGGATGCATCACGACGCCAAACCCCTCACCCTGTCGATCGGTATCGGCATGCTCGGGGAGATGTGCACGCTGGGACTGCGCGCGCTGTCGACCGGTATTCCGTTCGCGCCGGACAAGAAGGCAGCCCGGTTCTAGACGTCATGACCTCCGGGCCCATCCAGCACGCAGGATCGTAGTTACATCGGATGCCGTTGCTTGCCAACCTAATTCACGACGCGCCCGGTCGCTGTCGCTGACCAGTCGCAGTGGCTCCTGCGCCGCAGGCCGATGCTCCACGGGGATGGTCCGACCGGTCAACCGGCTGGCTTCGGCAACGAGTTCAGCGACACTGGTGCCACTGCCGCTGCCGATGTTGTACCGGCGGCACGCACCGCGCTCGGGCAGGTGTGCGACCGCCGCCGCGAAAGCTGTTGCAGCGTCTTCGATATGCACATAGTCGCGCACCGCGGTGCCATCACCGTTGATCGCAAGGGAAGGCTCGACGCCCGCCGCTACGGCGAGGACGCGCGGCACGATCCTGGTCGGATCCGGGTCGGCGCCGCCCGCGATATTGAACAGCCGCAACACCACTGCCGCGAGCTGACCGGTCGCCGCCTGGGCGGCGATCACCGACTCGGCGGCCGCCTTGCTTGCCGCGTACGGATGTGGCGGACGGTCCGGCAGTTCCTCCGACATCGGCTGCCGGTCCGGCGTGCCGTAGATCGACGCGGTGGACGCGAAAACCAGCCCGCCCACCTGCGCCGCGGCCATTGCGCGCAGCAGCGCGACCGTGCCGCCGACATTCACCGCGAAGTAGCGCAGCGGATCGGCGACGGATTCGCGGACGCGAGTGAGCCCGGCCAGATGACACACCACGTCGATGTCGCGAACAGCCGCGGTCAAGGCCTCGAGGTCGAGCAGGTCGGCAGTCCGAACCGGCCCCTCCCCCGGCGTTCCCGCGCCACGCACCAGCCCGATCACCTCGTGCCCGCTGACCCGCAGTTGCTTGACGACGGCACCGCCGAGGTAGCCGTTCGCACCCGTCACCAATACCCGCATCCGCACATTGTCGGGTGGCGCAGCGCGCGGTCGGCCACCGGGCCGACCGGACCTACTCAGCCGACGGTGCGCCCTTGATGAACCAGTTGATGATCTCCTCGCCTGCGAGGATGCCGGTGGCCCGGGTGATGGTGAGGTTGGGGTGGGTCCAGTTGAGATGCTCGAGTTCGCCGTGCCGCGGCCGGATGGCGTAGTCGGCGGCGCGCAGCATCTCGGCGTCGAGGGCGCCGTCGCCCGCGGCGAAAGTTTCGGCCTCGGTGGCGAGTTCGCCGGATTCGAGCAGGCGGCGGCGGACCTCCGCGACGGCGTGGCTCTTGCACACGACATCGGGCATCGAGTAGATCTTGCGGCCCTGCTGGGAGGCGGACCAGCCACGGGCCCGGCACCAGGCATCCCACTCGGCCAGGAAACCGGCGGGAACTTCCTTGGGGCGCACGACCAGATAGCAGAAGAGGTCGTCGGCCTCGCGGAACTTGGTGACCCACGAATCGTCGATGCGGGTCCGGAGTTCGGCGGTGACCTCGGAGAGCGGCGCGCCGCCCGCGCGGACCTTGGCGTCGATGTCGATGCGCCAGCGCAGGTCCGGCACGCCGTCGACCAGGATGTTGCCGCCGTTGCTGGTGATGGCGTAACGCCATGGGGCACCGGGCAATTGGATGCGGGTGAACTGCTTGATGGTGCGGGTGGTCGTCGGGATGACCGCGGCGGGCTCGGTGAGGGTCTGCATGCGCAGCGCGGCGGCGGTCGTCATGAACGACAGCGGCGCACCCTCGAGATGTTCCACGCAGACGGTCGGCACGTCGGCGGTCGCGCTGAAGGCGTTGCGCGAGTAGATCATTGTCCGGTCCAGGTCGGTGGCGACCAGCGTGTGTCTTCGGGGTCTTCGTAGCTCCATCACGGCTGCTGCACGTCCTTGATCAGTCCCATACACGAGTAGGCCAGGTCGGGCACGACCTCGACCGGCACGCCGCGGGCCGCGGCGAGCAAGCGAATGTGCGCGTGTTCGGGCGCCTCGGCGTCGCGCACCAGCACCAGCCACGGCATCCGCCGCAGCAGCACCCGGGTGGTCTCGCCGACGCCGGGCTTCACGAAGTTCACACTGGCAACGCCGTATTCGGCGCGGACCTGTTCGACCGAGGCCCAGCCCGCCCAGGTCGGCGTGCGATCGCTGTCCCGAACGGCCGCGACCGCCGCGGGTACCCGAGCACGGACGGCATCGAAGGCGGCGGTCACCGTATCGATCAGGCGCTGCGAGACATCGTCGTCCGCGAGTTCGCGGTAGTACTTGGCACCGTGGAACTCGCCCGGCCCGATCAACGTGTCGTTCAGCACCGTGCGGGAAACCAGGCCGGACACAGTCGAATTCAGGCAGGCGGAAGCGATGAGGAAGTCGTCGCGCGTGCCATAGGTACGGACGCAATGCCCAGGGTCGGCGAGCACGGCGAGCTCGTCGTTGAACCGCGCGCCACCCGCGGTGTGGTACGCGTCGAGGGCTTCGGTGAGCTCGCGTGTGATGGCGCCCTTGCCGGTCCAGCCGTCCACGAACACGATCGAAGCCGGATCATGATGGCGCGCAAGGTAATCCAGCGCGACGGCGTCGATACCGCGATCCCGCACGATGGAGACGGCGTAGTGCGGCACGTCCAGGCTTCCGGCGGCCCGTCCCGAGCGCAACCAGCGCCGCATGAGAATGCCGATCGGCGTGCCCGCCCGCGCCAGCGACACCAGCACGATGTCGTCGCCGCGTTCGGCCACCACGAGTTCGGCGACGGTCGCCACGGCCAGCGCCAGCCGTTCGGCACTGTCGGCGAGCACCTCGTCGAACAGCGAACGATAGGCGGCGTCGGGCTGGTACTCGATCGGCAGCGACTCCGCGTAGTGCGCGGCACCGGACTGGATGCGCCGTTCCCGTTCGGCCACGTCGGCCTCGAGGTCGACGTCGGACAGGTCCTTCAACAGCCACGAAACATCTTCGGCCGCATAAGAACCGAACTCGGGGCCGTGCAGCGGTTCGGGCAGTGCGCGCGCCACCGCGGCGCCACCGCGCGCGGCATGCAATGCGCGGGGATCGGCACCGGGGATCACCGCGACGAGCACATCGGCGCCGGAGGCGGTCAGGACATCGACGAGCCCACCGTCCGCGACGAGCGCCGCGGTATCGGCGGGCGGATCGATGACGACGACCAGCACCGGGTCGACGGACTCGGCCACCGGCGCAGCACCGTCGGGCTGACCGGAGAACTCCGCCGTCCAGTGCGCGTTGTACAGGTAGCGCGGCGCTTCCTGATCCGATTCCGGTGCGGTGAAACGGAATCCGCGACGCAGCGGGTATCCGGGCTCGTCCAGCACGTAGGCCGGTGACCGCGTGGTGGTCTGGTAGCGAGTCGGGGTGCCGGAATCGGCCAGCTCCGCCGCGAGCCGCAACGGCAGATACATCAGCTCCTCGTGCGCGAGCACGATCACGGGCCGTCCGGGGAACGCCAGCTCGAGCCGGGACCGCAGTACCTCGTGCGCGGCCCCGACGGCCGCGTCGAACGCGGTGAGGTCGGCGCGCAAAATCCCATGCCTGCCGCCCTCGGGCACTGTTGCGGGCCAGGGCAGCTCGATCCGCTCGAACGAACCGCGCTGTGCGGCAACAGGATTCAGTTCAGGTTCCGGCAGCTCCGCGACCGCGTCCACCAGACCGTCGGGCAGCACGGTGCGCCCCGACGCCAGGCAGACGGTCTCGATGCTGACCCCCAGCTCGGCGGCCGCCTCGTCGAAGGCGATGCGATCGGCGGCCAGGCGCATATCCACCAGCGAGGCGAGCAGGTAGTGCGAGCGCGGCGAGAAAGCGTGCAGCGCTCGAATCGCGTCGAGTGCCGTTGCGCCGGTGGAGATTTCGTCATCGACCAGCACCAGCGGAAGATCGTTCACGAAGATATCGGCGGGCACCGGCTGCAGCAGATGCGAGGTGGCGTGCGAGTGCCCCTCCTCGAATCCGGTGAGGGTCTGCGCCTCGGCGACATCGCGCCGCGTCGAATGCAGATAGCCGACCGCGCCGATCCGCGCCGCCACGCAATGCCCGAGCCCCGTCGCGGTTTCGGCGAAGCCGAGCACCAGCGCCTCGCGGTCACGGAGCAGCTCGCGCACCAGATCACCGAGCCGATTCGCGCCGTCGAGCACCACTCGCGGGTCGGTCGGCACATGCTTACCGAGCACAGTGGACACCAGCAGATGCGCGCGCCGCGGATTGCGACGCAGGCCGGGCTGAATCAGCTCCGCGATCGCCAGCTCGGCGGGCAACGCACTGGCCTGCCCGGCATCGATCGCGCTGTACGACTCTTCGTGGTGCAGTTGGAGACCGAGAGTTTTTGTCGCCCAGGGAATCCCGACAAATTCCAGCGCAGCGCCGGTCATACCGTTACCAACGCCGTCAACAAATCCACGAACGAAACTCCCTTATTCGCCACACCGAAAACCCGCGCCCGCAACAGCGTCTGCCGCGCCCAACTACGGTGCGGGCGCATTTCATTCATCTTGTTCCGATAACCCGACGCCGCGACGCCGCCGACATCGACCTGCAGAATGTCCAGCGCGTCGGAGTACTCCTCGTGCGTCACCACCGACAGCGCGTGCACCGCCGCCACATGCGACGGATGGATCACCGTTTTGCCCTGGATCCCGTTGGCCCGATCGAGCGTGATCTCCCGCAGCAGACCGTCGAGGTCCCGGCTCACCAGGTACTGCCGGAACGGCACCGCGTCGGACTCCTCGAACGGCGCGGTACGCAGTAACGGCCGGAACATCCGCTCGTGATCGGCGAAGTACTCCCAGACCGGCCCGGTGATCACGAAGCCGGTCCCATCCGCGCGACCCAGGTAGTTCACGATGTCGGCGATCACGTCGGCGACCACCCGCACGTCGTAGATGGTCAGATCCCGGTCGCGCCGAATGCCGAACGTCGAGCACATGTCGGTCGCGCCGACCCGCACCGCGAGCACCCGCTCCCGATGCTCGGCCAGCAGCTCCGCGATCAGCGTGAGTTCTTGATCGCGCGTCTGCCGGTGCACCAGCCCGGCCGACTCGAGCACCGGCATCCCGTAGATGGGCCTGCCCAGTCGCTGCATCGCCGCATCCAGCGCGGCGAGATATTTCGGCCCCGTCGTGCTGTCGAACTTGGGAAACACGAAGCCGGTCAGCACCGCGGCGCCCGCGCCCAACTGCTCGACGATCTCGCCGATCGTGTCCGCGTCGCGGACCCGGACGAACAGCAGCGGATTCGAATCGCCGTTGGCCGCCAACAGGTTCAGCGCGTCCACGGTCTGCCGTTTGGCCAGCTCGACCTCGTGATCGGCGACCGCGTCTTCCAGGTCGATCACCATCGAGCACACGCCGCGTTCGGCGCGTTTGCTGATGGTCAGGGCCAGGTCCGGCCGGGTGGCCGGTGCGTACAGCGTCGCGCCGAGGCCGACGGCCAGTAGTTCCCGATCGGTGCAGTCGTCGCCGAACGGCTCCGGCTCGCGGTGGAACAGATCGCGCGCCTCCGGTCCGTGCAGCTGCCGGAAATGCCGCAGCGGCATGCGCTTCCGCAGGGAAACCTCCCGCTGGACGGCGATGCCTGCGGTCATCGTTTTCCCACCCTCATTCTCGTCGTGGTCCTGCTTGTTTTCTCATTCGATCCACTACCCCGGCTATGAAGTCGGTGATGGTATCCAGCTCCACCACATAGGCCCAGTAGTTCGGGTGCCTACCTGTCAGTGTTTCGCTGATCCGGTCGATCCGTGCGGCCTGTGCGTCCAGCACAGAGCCCCATTCGGTGACGAGCCCGCGACTCACCGCGAGCATTTGGGCGTCCCGCAGCCGAAATCGTACGGCCTTGGCTTTCTCTTGCGGGTCGGACCGTACTTCACGCAACGTGGCGAGCCGTTTGGTGACGGCGTCGACCCGTTGCTCGGCCTCTGTCAGATACCCGCGGGCGGATGTGGTCAGATCAAGTGCAATCTCCGGGTTGTGCTCCGCCGCTGCCGCGCGCGCCCGGCCCAGGGCGGCCTCCGCGGCATCGATGGCTCGCTGGCTTTCCCGCTCATTGTCAGCTAAATCGGCCGAACTCGCAGCGTTGAATTCGCGCAGCAGGCTCGAGTACGCCGGTGCGAGCCCCTCGGCCTTGGTCCGCGCGGCGGCCAGCCTGGTGCTGACCGAGGAGATCGCGGTCTTCGCGGCCGTGGCTCGGGTCGGCGCCTGCGCCAACGCGTCCGCCAACCTTTTGGTCGCCGCCTCCAGCCGGTTCGCGGCCTCCCGGACCGCGGCGGCGGACGCGCCCGGACCCAGGGCTTCCAGTGTGACAAGAGCCTCATCGACGGCCGAGGTGTGCGCGCGGACCGAGGGGTAGTTCGCGTGCTCGGATTCGGCCGCCTGCCCGCGCACCCCCGCCGCGGTGAGCTTTACCTGGTGAGCCAGCTGCGGCACGGTGCCGAGAATCGCGACGGCCTGCTCGAGCTGGGCCTGATGGCGGCGGTAGAACTCGTCGACGGCCCGGGCCGCGTCGGTCAGCTGTCTGGTCACCGTCGCGGTCTGCTGTGGGCCCTGCGCCTGCGGGGTTCCCTCGCGTTCGGCCTGGTCGAGCTGCTCGGTCAGCGCCACGTACGCGCCCGCGGCGTCGTAGCAACGGCCGCGCACCGGCTCCCAGGCCGCGGCCATTCTGCGATCCGGGAACACCTCCTCGGCCGCGTGCACCGCCGCCTCGGCCGCGCTCTGACGCTGGTCCATGTCGAGGAACGCGGACGCGAGCGACGCTCGCGCCTGCTCGATCCATTCGTTGTTCCCGGACGAACGGAACCAACCACGCCTACGACCCGCCACGCCCCGATCTTAGAGATCTCTCGTGTTCACCGAGGGTTCTGCGGGTTCCTACGCAAGTTCGCGGAAACCTACTACTGTCGTAAGGCGTACCCGGCGATTCGGACATGCTGGGAACCAATGACGGACTATTGAAAGGGAATCCCGCATGGGTGTCAGTTTGTCCAAGGGCGGCAATGTCTCGCTGACCAAGGCGGCGCCTAACCTGACCGCCGTCGCAGTCGGCCTAGGGTGGGACGTACGGACCACCACCGGGGTTGACTTCGACCTCGACGCCAGCGCGATCGCGACCGGCGCGGACAAGAAGGTCCTCTCGGACCAGCACTTCGTGTTCTTCAACAACCTGAAGTCGCCGGAAGGCGCCATCGAGCACGCCGGCGACAACAAGACCGGTGAGGGCGAGGGCGACGACGAGGTCATCAACGTCGACCTGGCCAACACGCCGCCGACCATCGAGAGCATCTTCTTCCCGGTGTCGATCTACGACGCCGAGACGCGGCAGCAGTCGTTCGGTCAGGTGCGCAACGCCTACATTCGCGTTGTCGACCGCAGCAACAACGAAGAGCTGGCCCGCTACGACCTCACCGAGGACGCCTCGACCGAGACCGCGATGGTCTTCGGCGAGCTGTACCGCAACGGTGCGGAGTGGAAGTTCCGTGCCATCGGTCAGGGCTACGCGGCCGGCCTGGCCGGTATCGCCCGCGACTACGGCGTGAACGTCTAAAGCACACTTCACAACAAGCAGGGGGCCTGGTGACGGGCCCCCTGCTTGTGCGCCCGGGCATCCGGATGCGTGGGAACCCTGCTGCGTGCAGGATCGTTGGACAAGCAAGGGTTCTCCGGCCACGCTGGTATCAGCGGCGCCGAATCGGTTTCATCAGACAAGCGCTCGGACGGATAGTCGTCCGGTCGACGCAAACGAAAGGTCCCCGCGTGGTCGTGCGCATTTTCGGCATGTCGATCATCGTGACAGTGCTGTCGCTAGTCGTAGCCTTCCTGTACGGCGGACCAACGGCATTGGCGCTGGTCTTGATCCTCGGCATCCTTGAAGTCTCACTGTCCTTCGACAACGCCGTCATCAACGCGACGGTGCTACAGCGGATGAGCGAGTTCTGGCAGCGGATCTTCCTCACCATCGGCATCCTGATCGCCGTGTTCGGCATGCGCCTGGTCTTCCCGCTGGCGATCGTCTGGGTCACCGCGGGGTTGAACCCGGTGAAGGCGTTCGACCTGGCGCTCAACCCGCCCGAGGGGGACGCAGCGTACTTCCCGAACGGCGAGCCGAGCTACGAAACGCTGCTCACCGACGCGCATCCGCAGATCGCCGCGTTCGGCGGCATGTTCCTGCTGCTGCTGTTCCTCAACTTCATCTTCGAAGAGCGTGAGATCACCTGGCTGTCCTGGCTGGAGCGCCCGCTCGCCCGATTCGGCAAGCTCGACATGCTCTCGGTGGTCGTCGCGTCCATCGGACTGGTGCTCACCGCGGAACTGCTCACCCCCGACGACAAGCGCTCGACCGTGCTGCTCGCAGGCCTGCTCGGCATGGTGGTCTACATCGTGGTGGACGGGCTCGGCTCGATGTTCCACACCGAGGAGTACTCCGGTGACGGGCCGTCGGAGCTGGTCAAGGCCACGGGCAAGGCCGGGTTCTTCCTGTTCCTCTACCTCGAGGTGCTCGACGCGTCGTTCTCCTTCGACGGCGTGATCGGCGCGTTCGCCATCACCGCCGACCCGATCATCATCGCGCTGGGCCTCGGTCTGATCGGCGCCATGTTCGTCCGCTCGATCACCGTGTACCTGGTGCGCAAGGGCACGCTCGGCGAGTACGTATACCTCGAGCACGGCGCGCACTGGGCGATCGGCGCGCTGGCGGTCATCCTGTTCGTCTCGATCGGCGTGCACGTCAACGAGCTCGTCACCGGCCTGGTCGGTGTCGCGTTCATCGGTGCCGCGTTCGTCTCCAGCATCCTGCGCAATCGCCGCAATGACGACAAAGAAGTGGAGAGCGAACGAGAGCCGACCCCGGTAGGCTGATTTTCGGCAGGCAGCCGAATACTCGTGCGGCAGCGGCCACTCCCTCGGGAGGACCGCTGCCGCTCCCATTTCTCTAGGGGGATCACGCCGATGGCGAACGACAGCAACGCCGGTGGGGTCAACCTGTCCAAGGTGACCCTGTCGAAGGCGACACCCAGCATCAACCTCACCAAACCGGGTGAGCAGCAAGGCAACATGCGGGTCAACCTGAACTGGTCCACCGGTTCGAAGGGTTTCTTCCGCAGGTCCAAGCCGGTCGATCTCGACCTCGGCTGCCTCTACGAACTGGCCAACGGCAACAAGGGTGTCGTGCAGGCGGTCGGCAATAATTTCGGTGCACTCGACGCCGAGCCGTTCATCGCGCTCGACGGTGACGACCGCAGCGGCAACGCGGCCGGCGGTGAGAATATGCACATCAATCTCGCACGGCCCGAATTGTTCCGGCGCATTCTGATCTTCGCCTTCATCTACGAGGGCGTGCCGAACTGGGCCGCCGCCGACGGTGTGGTCACCCTCTTCCCGACCTCCGGCCCGCAGATCGAGGTCCGGCTCGACTCCCCGGTGGACGGTGCTCGCTCCTGCGCCATCGCGCTGCTGCAGAACCAAGGCAGCGGCATCACGGTCCACCGTGAGGTGCACTACATCAACGGTGCGCAGAAAGAGATCGACGAGGCTTATCGCTGGGGCATGAACTGGCACAGCGCTCGTAAATAGAACACCCCTTTTCGCGCGCGACAGACCGCTTGACCAGCGCGTTCGGTGGACATTCAGACCACGTTCAGTCGACTCCAGATGCTGTAGGAGATCGATCGCCGGTACTGCGGCGCTCCGACGTGAACTGGAGGAAACCCATGACCACCACCCCGAATGTGCTGCTCGTGCACGGCGCCTGGGCCGACGGGTCCAGCTGGAACAAGGTGATCGAGCGCCTGCTCGACAAAGGCTTCGGCACCGTCGTCGCCAGCCAACTGCCGCTGCGCGACTTCGCCGACGACGTCGCCGCCGTCACCCGCGACCTGGACGCGCTGATCGGTCCGACGATCCTGGTCGGCCACTCCTACGGCGGTGCCGTGATCAGCCAGGCGGGCGCCGGTCGCGCCGACGTCACCGGGCTGGTGTTCGTCGCCGCCTACGCCCCCACCGCGGGCCAGTCCGCCTTCCAGATCAACCAGGAATTCGGCCAGGACCTGCCCAGCGGCGCAGACCTGGTGAACATCGGCGCCGAGGACATCCCGGATCTGATCATCGCCCGCGACCGCTACCACGCCGACTTCGCCGCCGACGCCGACCCGCGCGAGGCCGCGCTGCTCGCCGCCACCCAGAAGCCCACTTCGGTACTGTCGCTTGCCGGTTCGGGCACCGCGACGCCCGCGTGGCAGACGCTGCGGGACAACACCTGGTACCAGATCTCCGAGCTGGACGCGATGATCCACCCGGACCTGGAGACCAAGATGGCCTATCAGGTGGCCACCGAGGATCACATCGTTTCGCTGGCCACCGGGCACGCCTCGATGATCACTCAGCCGGATGCCATCGCCGAGCTGATCGCGCGGGCCGCCGGTCAGTAAAGGCGGACGACACGATCGCTTGCATTCAGCCCACGTCAGCCGGCGGGCAGGCTGCCGGCTGACGGGATGCTCGCCGTCGCGCCGAGCAGATCGCCGATGAGTTCGAGATACCTTGTCGCGCCGATGGTTTCGGCGTGCGAGCGAGCCTCCCAGCGCAGCTCGACGGCCCGCTCCGGGTCGCCGCTGTCGTGCCGGACCGCGGCGAGTTCCAGCAGTGCCGGGATCAGTTCGACCGGCGAGTCGTAGCGGCGCAGCAGGCCGACGGCCCGGTCCAGCAGGTCCGCGTCCACGCCGTCCGGCGCGGCGGAAGCCATTGCGCGCAAAGCCCTTCCGATGGTGCCGGGGGTATCCCACTGTTCGGCCAGTTCGAGTTCCGCGGCGGCCAGTTCGCGGGCCTGCGCGCGCTCGCCGAGGCGCACCAGTTCCATGGCCGCGGAGCTGCGCCACGGGATGTGGGCCGGGTTGCGGATGCCCACCGCGCCCACGCGGCGGCCGCAGTCCAGGAAGTGCGCGATCGCCTGGCGGGAATCGCCGCGGGTGGCGCACAGCAGACCCTTGACGTGGATGACCACGGTCCACTCCCAGGTTTCCGGGTTGGCGTGCTCGGTCACGCTGTCGAGCCACTGCTCGGCCTCGGTCAGGCGGCCGAGCCCGAGCAGGGCGTGCGCGTACTGGGCGACCAGTGCTAGTGGCGGCCGGATGGATTCGTCGCCCAGCGTGCCGACGGTCGGTGCGACCTCGCGCAGCACGCGGCGGTAGTCGCCGCAGCGCAGCAACACCTCCGAGTGCAGGATGAGGCGGTAGACGTCGATGGTGCCGAAGTGGTGGTCCTTGCGTTGTTCGCTGAGTTGCCTGGCCAGCGCGAGGTCGCCGGACCACATGGACAGGTGCGCCAGCAGGCCGATCAGTTGCTGCGGCAACACTTCCCAGCCGCGGGCCGGATCAGGTTCGGCGGGGAAGCGGGCGAGAGTCGCGCGCGCAGTGTGCCGCACGCGGAAGGCGTCGTCCCAGGTGAGTATCGCGGTGGTGATCTGATCGGTCGATCCGGCGCTGCGCAGTGCGGCGACGTAGTCGCGCCAAGTGGCCGAGGTCAAACCGGCAACCGCCCAGGATGCAGCGCGGATACTCTTGGCCGCCAACGGGTTTCGTTCAGCCGTCTCGGCGAGCACCTCGTCAAGCAGCGCCATGGCCGCGCCGGACTGCCACCGCGTCGACATCGTCCAGGCCAACGGTATGAGCGCGGTCGGCGTGACCTGACGCGCACGCTGGCTGTGCAGCGCCTCCTCTAGGTGTGCGCGGGCCGCGGCGGGATTTGTCCACAGCTCCAACTGGCCGAGCCGGACGAGAATGTCGTCGCGGCCGGTCGGCGCGGTGATCCGCAACGCTGCCGCCAAATGGCGCACGGCATCGACGATCAGGCCGTGCCGCAAGCATTCCTCGGCCGCGTCCAGCAGCACCACCGTCCACCGCGCGTACTGCACGCCGACCAGATCACGAAGGTAGGCGGCGACCTGCCTGGCCGAGTAGCCCGCGCTGCGCGCCTGTTCGGCGGCGGCGATCCGGATCCGGTCCGTGTCCTCGCGGCGGCCGAGCCAGCGAATGGTGTTGCCGATCAAGGGATGACGGAACACCGGCGGCGTCACCGAGGTCAAAATGCCTGAGGCGGACAGTAATTCGCAGCGGTGCTGGATCACGCCGGCCGGTTCGTCACAGGCGGCAGCGAGCACCTCGATGGTCGGCGCCACATCCGCCAGCACGGCGAGGGCGCGCAGCATGGCGACCCCGCGCGGGGAGTATCGGCCGAGCAGTCGGCTGATCGAGCGTGAATAGCAGCCCTCCGGTAGATACTCCGGGATGCGGTCGTGGTCGCGCAGGGCGACCAGGTCGGTGATCAACGCACCGGCCAGCAGCGGAATATCCGCCGTCACCTGCTGAATATCCGCGGCCAGTCCCGGCGGGCACACCGTCCCGGTCCGCCGCTCGTACAGGCCCTCGATCGCGGAGACGCTGAGTCCACTCGGCCGCAAGATGGCGACGGCGAGCGGCTCCAGCCGAGCGTGCAGATCGAGAATCGCAGGCTCCCAAGGACGTTCGTCCAACGCCAATACGAGCAACACGCGCATCCGACGCAATCGTGGTGCCACCGCCGTCAGCACCCGCGCCGAGCGCTCGTCCAGGTGCTCCGCACCATCCACCAGCACCACGTGCAGACCTGCCGAGGAATCCTGAATCAGCTTGGTATGCAACGCTTCTGCCAGCTGAGCATCGAAGTCCTGCACCGACACATCGACACCGAGCAGCTCCTCGATCGCCCCCAGCGGCGGCGCACCGTCCCACGGCGGTGGCAGATCCACCCGCCGGGCATCAGGCACGCGACGCGCCAACTCGTCGAGCAACTGCGTCTTCCCGAAGCCCGGCCGCCCCGAAATCACCACCAACCCACCGCTACCCGCGGTGGCCCGCTCGGTCCACGCCGTGATCCGCGTCAGCTCCTGGTCGCGTTCGAACACCAGCGGTGACGCGGAATCGGGTTGCGGTACCGGTGCCAGGACGGGTACCGATGGTGGTGTTACCGGTGATATCGCCCCCGTCGCCGACGCCGAGGCGACCGGCGGTGTTGACGCCGTTGCATGTGCGATCGTCCACGTGGGGGCTGCTGGCGGTGTGGGCATCGGTGCGAATCCGACCGCCGACGGTCCCATCGTCGGCACCGCGGCTGCCGACGTCGGTTCCGCTACTGGTGCTGGTGCCAGTGGCGATGATGGTGCCTGCGGTGTCGATGCCAGTGGCGATGCTGCCGTTGGCGCCACAACTGATGTCGGCGCGGGTGGGAGTGTCAGGGCCACTGGCGAAGTCGGTGCTGGTTCCGGCGGCGCAAAAGCCGGTGCCTGGGGCCGTGGCGGCGTCGGGGCGGCCGGCGATGTCGCCGCCGACGACGGTGCCGGTGCTACCAGCGATGGTGCCGATGGCGGTACCGGTGCTGCCGGTGATGGTGTCGATGGCGGTACTGGTGCCGGCGGTGTCTCTGCTGCCAGCGGTGCTGGCGCCGCAACGGAAGTCGGCGTCGGGGATGTCGACATCGGGAATGTCGACGTCGGTGCCGGTGCCGGAGCCGGAGCCGGAGCCGTTGCCGTTGCCGTTGCCGTTGCCGTTGCCGGAGTCGGAGTCGGAGTCGGAGTCGGAGCAGCCGACGACGCCGGTGCCGCCTGTGCTGGTGTCGGCAACGACGCTGGTGCAGGCCACAGCGCGGACACCATCGCGAGTCGATGTTCAGCGCCGGGCGGGAGCGGTGCCGACTCCCTTACCCAGGCGGTGTCCGAAAGCCGCTGTGCAGCGGTATCTTCCGGAGTCTCAGCGGTCCGAGCTGGCACACCATCAGACCAATTCTGGCGCGTAAAGCGCTGCGCGACAACGGTAGTCGAGTCATCAGCCACCTCGCCCGCACGTGGTTCGGCGGCGGCCGGTTTTGGTTGTCTCTCAACGTGCGGTCGTTGCGGTGCCCGGTTCACCACGACCTCGCCGGACAGGATCTGGGTATGCAGGGCGCGAAGTTGCTCCCCCGGTTCGACACCCAGCTGATCCACCAGCAAGTTACGCGTCTCCCGGTAGACGTCCAGCGCCTCGGACTGACGCCCGCGGGAGTACAGCGCACGCATCAGCACCACGCGTGGACGTTCGCGCAGTGGGTGTTCCGCCGTGAGTACCCGCAGACGATCGATCACCTCATCGGAACGGCCGAGTGCCACAGCGACATCGAGGCTGTCCTCCACCACGGCGAGCCGCCGTTCGGCCAAGGCCGTGCGTTGGCGTTCGGCGAACGGGCCGGGCAGTCCGGCGAGCGGTTCGCCGGAATACAGGGCGAGTGCCTGCGCGTAGCGGTCTTCGGCACGCGCCCAATCACCGGCTTCGCGGGCGCGGCCCGCTTCGCCGACCAACCGGTCGAACACGCCGAGATCGGTCTGCTCGTCCTCGATCCGCAGCTGATATCCGCCGTGCCCGGACAGCAGCAGCACCGGCGGCGTGCGTGGCTTGCGGTCCGGCTCGAGTACTCGGCGCAGTGCGGACACGTACGTCTGGATCACGCCGACCCCGCTGGCCGGCGGCACCCCGTCATACAGCGCGGCGAGCAGACTCGACGCCGACACCCATTGCCGCCGCCGGAAGGCCAGCACGCACAGCACGGTCCGGCGCTGCGGCGGGCCGAGCGGCAGGATCTGCTCGCCACGGTGCGCTTCCACCCCGTTGAGCAGCGTCAACCGCACCGCGGGCGGCGAGCCCGCGACCGCCTGATCCATCCGTTCTCCACCGCCTCACTCCGACCTGGCCCGACCAGGGTAAGCGGACCGGCGTCCAGTGAACACGGAAAGCACGCGCGCCGCAGGGCGGTGACCACTGCGTTCGCCCGGTTGCGACACGGGTCGGGACCGCCCGCTGAGCAGGGCGTTCGGCTAGTCTCGAGCAACCGTTCAGCAGCACCCGGCACGCTGTCCGCCGAGGTTGGCAGTGACGCACCTCGCAGCGCGAAACAGGGAGACGAGACAACCGTGCACACCGTGGTCAAGGTCGCGATCATCTACTACTCGGCAACCGGCAGCGTGTACCGGCTCGCGGCGGCGGCCGCGGCAGCCGCCGAAAAGTCCGGCGCCGAGGTCCGGCTCCGCAAGGTGGGTGAGCTGGCACCGGCGCAGGCGATCGCCGCGAACCCGCTGTGGTCGGCCAATCACGCGGCCACCGGGCACGTCCCGGAGGCGCAGATCGCCGACCTGGACTGGGCCGAGGTGATTTTGTTCGGGAGCCCGACCCGCTTCGGCTTGCCCGCCGCCCAGCTGAAGCAGTTCATCGACACCGCGGGCGGCCTGTGGAAACAGGGCGGCCTGGTGAACAAGGTCGCCTCCGCGTTCACCTCCACCGGCACCGCGCACGGCGGTCAGGAATCGACCATCCTGGCGATGAACAACACCTTCTACCACTGGGGTTCGATCATTGTGCCGCCCGGCTACGCCGACCCGGTGCAGTTCCGATCCGGGAATCCCTATGGGGCGAGCCATGTTTCGAACAACGGGCAGATACCTCCCGGCGAAATCGAGTTGGCCGCCATCGAATTCCAGACCGTTCGCGCGATAGAGATCGCCGCCGCCCTGCAACGCGGGTTCGCGCAGGGGTAGCGCGAGCCGGCTAGCCGACCGAGATCAGTGCGCCGGGCGCGAACCGCGGCACCGGCGGCGGCACCGGCCGGTAACCGCGCGGCCGCGCCCGCAGAAACAGAAAGAACAGCGCGACGAGCAGCACCGCCCTGCCCCACACCCCGAACTGCACGACCTTTTCCATATTTTCCCAGGGCAGGCCGGAACCCAGCGCGTAGAAGTACCGGAAAACGCCGATCCCGAGGGCGGCGTCAGCGACGAAGTAGGCCGCGATCGCCGCCCAGGGCACCTCGAGCAGCACCAGGAACGGCACCAGCCACAACGTGTACTGCGGGGAATGCACCTTGTGGAACAGCAGGAACCCGCACAGCATCGCACCGCTCACGCCGACCCAGGGGAACACCTTCGTGGCGAGGTATCGCTTCCAGCCGAGCCACATCGCGAGTGCGAACGCGGCGAGCACCAGGGTCGGCGAGGCGATCGACACTACCTGCTGGAACAGTGCCTCGCTCTGCGTGTCCGGCCCGAACAACGGCCGAAGTCCCCAGTACCAGATGGAATTCGTGGTGATGTCGGCCTGCCGCAGCTGCTGGAAGGTGATCGAGGCCCGCCACCCCTCGTACCCGGCCAGCGCGAACGGCAGGTTCACCGCGATCACCGTGCCGATCGCCGCGCCCGCCGTCAGCAGCGCGCCACGCACGTCAAGGCCGGTATCGTCGCGGTCGCGTTCGACACCACCGGTGAGCACGTAGGCCAGCAGCGGCAACACGAAAATCCCCGGGTACAGCTTCAAACAGAACCCGAGACCCAGCAGCACCGCGGCCACCATGCCCCTGGTGCGCAACGAGTATCGGGTCCAGGTCGCGACCACGTACACCGCGGCGACCGCCGTGCACACCACCGGGAGTTCCCAGTTGTGGAAGGCGTAGAGCACCAGCGGCGGTCCCGCCGCCCACAGCAGCGCGGCGGGCCCCGCGAGCCGGGCCAGCATCCAGGCGGTCAGCAGCGCGAACGGCGCGAGCAACAGCGCGGAGTGCCGCAGGAACTCGGCATCGTTGTCCGCGCCGAGCGCACCCAGCCACATCAGCGCGCCGCTGAGCACCGGATATTCGACCGCACCGCCGACCAGCGTGCCGTCGTCGGTGATGCCACCGTGCACATAGGGAAAGACGTGCTCGTTGATGTCGCGGCCCAGCCAGAGGAACTGGATATCGGAGTAGCAGACATCCGAATCCTTGGTGACATCGAATACCGTACTGCGACCGTCGGCCGTGAACGGCGCTCCCGCACACCGCGCCTTGTTCGCATACCCGAGCGCCAGGGTGAGCCCGCACAGTACGAGCAGCACCGCCGCGAGCGCCGTGCGACGGGTCACGCGGCGCGCGATCAGGTCGCTGATGGCGAGTCCGGTCGGCATGAGCACCACCCTAAGCGGCGAGGTATATCAACGTCCGCGTTCCCTCGCCGACGGGATCGATTTCAGAGGTCAAGGCCGTTCATGTAGCCTTGTCGGGTTGCTGACGCAACGACCCTCCTGCCACGGAGAGCCCGTGGCCGTTTCCTAGTCCACAGGAGGTGATTGGTCCGTGCGTCATTACGAAGTGATGGTTATTCTCGATCCCAGTCTGGACGAGCGCACCGTTGGTCCGTCTCTCGAGACGATGCTCAACGTGGTTCGTACCGAGGGCGGCAAGGTCGACAAGGTCGATATCTGGGGCCGCCGCAGGCTCGCCTACGAGATCGCCAAGCAGGCCGAGGGCATCTACGCGGTGGTCGATCTGACCGCGGAGCCCGCGACCGTGAGCGAACTCGATCGCCAGCTCGGCCTGAACGAGTCGGTGCTGCGCACCAAGGTTCTGCGCCACGACAAGTAGTCCCGCAAACCTCGATTGCGTCGGTGCCTGTATCTAGGCTCTAGCGCAACAGCGAGACGCGGACTGCACACCGAGCAGGAGGAACCACATGGCAGGCGACACGGTCATCACCGTCATCGGAAACTTGACGGCCGACCCCGAGCTTCGATTCACGCCCGCGGGAGCGGCGGTGGCTAATTTCACCGTCGCGTCGACTCCCCGGATGTTCGACCGTAATTCGAACGAATGGAAAGACGGCGAAGCGCTGTTCCTGCGCTGCAATATCTGGCGCGAGGCTGCGGAAAATGTCGCAGAAAGCCTGACCCGGGGTTCCCGAGTCATCGTGAGCGGGCGGCTGAAGCAGCGCTCCTACGAAACCGCTCAGGGTGAGAAGCGCACCGTCGTCGAGCTCGAGGTCGACGAAGTCGGCCCCTCGCTGAAGTACGCCACCGCGAAGGTCAACAAGACCAGCCGCGGCGGCGGTGGCGGTGGCGGCGGTGGCTTCGGATCCGGTGGCTCCGGTGGCGGCGGTAACTCCGCCCCGGCCGGTGGTGGCGGTGGACGTTCCGGCGGTGCCGAGGAAGATCCTTGGGGCAGTGCGCCCGCGGCAGGCTCCTTCGGGGGCGGCGGCCGCGTAGATGACGAACCGCCGTTCTGATAACGGCAACTCATAGGTCTACCTCGCGTGGACCATCACTGATTACGGAGTAAAAGACCATGCCTAAAGCGCCAGCGCGCGAAAAGGTGCTCAAGAAGAAGGCCTGCGCATTCTGCAAGGAAGCCAAGTCCGGCGTCGTCAACATCGACTACAAGGACACGGCACTGCTGCGTAAGTACGTCAGCGATCGCGGCAAGATCCGCGCCCGCCGCGTCACCGGCAACTGCGTGCAGCACCAGCGTGACATCGCGGTTGCCGTCAAGAACTCGCGTGAGGTGGCCCTGCTTCCTTACGTGTCGACGGCTCGCTGAGTAAGGGAGACACGCAAATGAAGTTGATTCTGACTGCTGACGTGGACAACCTCGGTGCGCCCGGCGACACCGTCGAGGTCAAGGACGGCTACGGCCGCAATTTCCTGCTGCCGCGCGGACTGGCGATCGTGGCCAGCCGTGGCGCCGAGAAGCAGGTCGCGGGCATCCGCCGGGCGCAGGACGCCCGTAAGGTGCGCGACCTGGATCACGCCAACGAACTGAAGCAGGCCATCGAGAACCTCGAGTCGGTCTCGCTGTCGGTGAAGACGGCGGGCACGGGCAAGCTGTTCGGCTCGGTGACCCAGGCGGATGTCGCCTCGGCCATCAAGGCCGCCGGTGGGCCCGTGGTCGACAAGCGCAGCATCGAGCTGCCGAAGTCGCACATCAAGTCGACCGGCAAGCACGGCGTCGTGGTGCACCTGCACCCGGACGTGGTGGCCAAGTTCGACCTGACGGTCGCTGCCAGCTGATATAGCACCACATCGAAGACCACTCCCGTGTTCGGCACGGGAGTGGTCTTCGGTTGTGCGACGTCGGCCACTCCTCTGAATAACTAGCTGTTTGCCAGCTACCGGGCACTGCCATACGGAACATTCTCGGCAAATCGTCGCTGGTCACAGGGTTCCCATGAGCAGGCCTGTGGATTACTTGGAAAACCGACCGGTGGCAATGTGATTCAGCTCATAGCCGTCACCCGCGCTGTTAACCCAACACGCCCGGCTGTTCAACTTGGCCGACACGCGCGACTTTATTCATCCACACGTGGATAGATCGGTAAATCGATATCTATCTGCGGGTTTTCGCGGAGTGACCTGGGTTTTCCCCAAGTAGTACACAGGGGGTGCACACAGTTAGGTGAACAGTCCCCAAGTTATCCACAGGTGTGTGCACAGTAGCGTTTGGCGACCACCCTTCGGGTCGCCTAAGTTCGTCCTACGTCGTGCACACACGGCCCGCACGCCCCGAAATCGTGGATACCGCAACGGTAGCTGGAACCCGCAGGTGGCCCTGGTCATCAGCCGCTGCCGCTGCGGCAGCGTGTCGGAGCACCGAGAGTGGAACGAACATCAATAGCGTGGGCCCCGGTGGGTAGAGAGAGGACGGTCGAGTCTCATGGCAGTCGTCGATGACCGCGGGCACGCGAACTTCCCGCCCGAACCCCCCGGCGAGGACTTCGGGCGCCAGCCACCGCACGACATGGCGGCCGAGCAGTCCGTGCTCGGCGGCATGCTGCTGAGCAAGGACGCGATCGCCGACGTCATCGAGGTCATGCGGCCCGGCGACTTCTATCGCCCCGCCCACCAGCTCATCTACGACACCATCCTCGACCTCTACGGTCGCGGCGAACCCGCCGACCCGGTGACCGTCTCGGCCGGCCTGGACCGCCGCGGCGAACTCAAGCGCATCGGCGGACCCCCCTACCTCGTCACGCTCACCCAGACCGTCCCCACCGCAGCCAACGCCAGCTTCTACGCCGAGATCGTCGCCGAGAAAGCGATCCTGCGCCGCCTCGTCGAGGCCGGCACCCGCATCGTCCAATACGGCTACGCCGGCGCCGACGGCCAGGACATCGCCGAGGTCGTCGACCGCGCCCAAGCCGAGGTCTACGAGGTCACCGAACGCCGCACCACCGAAGACTTCCTCCCCCTCGAGGAACTCCTGCAGCCCACGATGGACGAGATCGACTCCATCGCCAGCCGCGGCGGCATCTCCCTCGGCGTCCCCACCGGTTTCACCGAACTCGACGAACTGACCAACGGTCTGCACCCCGGACAGATGGTCATCGTCGCGGCCCGACCTGGCGTTGGAAAATCGACCCTGGGAATGGATTTCATGCGCAGTTGCTCGATCAAGCATGGGCTGCCCAGCGTTATCTTCTCGCTGGAGATGAGTCGCACGGAAATTGTGATGCGTCTGTTGTCGGCCGAGGCGAAGATCAAGCTCGGTGATATGCGTTCCGGGCGGATGAGCGACGACGACTGGACCAAACTGGCCCGTCGCATGAGTGAGATCAGTGAAGCGCCGCTGTTCGTCGACGATTCACCGAACCTCACCATGATGGAAATTCGGGCGAAGGCGCGGCGCCTGAAACAACGCCACGATCTGAAACTCGTTGTGGTGGACTACCTTCAGCTGATGACCTCCGGTAAAAAGGTCGAATCCCGGCAGCAGGAAGTTTCGGACTTCTCGCGAAATCTGAAACTGCTCGCCAAGGAACTCGAGGTTCCGGTGATCGCGATCAGCCAGCTGAACCGTGGTCCCGAACAGCGAACCGACAAGCGCCCCATGGTCTCCGACCTGCGCGAGTCCGGCTCGCTCGAGCAGGACGCGGATATGGTCATCCTGCTGCACCGCCCTGACGCCTTCGAACGCGACGACCCCCGCGGTGGCGAAGCCGACCTCATTGTCGGCAAGCACCGTAACGGTCCGACCGCCACCATTACCGTTGCGCACCAACTGCATTTGAGTCGGTTCGTGGATATGGCGCGCGGTTAAGGGCGGTTGTCGGGTTCAAGAACTCGTGAACCGGCCTGCGATCCTGATTGATATCGGTGGCGTCCTCGTACCCGACTACCTGACCGCGGCCGCCGCCGAGTGGAGCTCCAGACTCGGAATGTCACCGTCTGCCTTCCTCGCTGCGCTCTTCGGCGGAAGTGACGACCAGGTACTGGTCGGCCGTATCAGCGAGGAGTCCTGGTGGAACATCGTCGGAGACCGGCTCGCCGTCGGCCCCGATCTGGTCGACACGATCCGTTGTGATCTAGCGTCCAGGGAGGCATGGGATGCCGACCTAGTGGCGGGTCTGCGAAGCCTCCACGGCTTGGCGAAGACCGCTATCGTCAGTAACGCCTGGCCACAGCTGCGCATCCGGATGGCGAACGCCGGCCTGCTCGGCATCGTTGATGCCATTGTGTTGTCATGCGAAGTCGGCTATGCCAAGCCTGACCCCCGCATCTACATCGCTGCCCTCCAGTGCGTAGGCGCCCACCCTGCGGAGGCACTCTTCATCGATGACACTCCCGGCCATGTCGCGATCGCACGCTCACTCGGCATGGCTGGCCACCTGCACACCAGTACCAGCGACACCCTTGCCCGGATCCTGGAATTCCTACCGCCGGGCTGAACCGACCGCGCCGCCCGTTCGAGACGGCCCAACCTATTCGCCGCGCGGCCTCGATCAACCTGAAGAAATGGCATCGAACTGGGACAACAGCTGTTGGTCATGACGGCTCATACCCGTTCCGGTTGCAGCACGGGATAGTCGGTGTAGCCCTCGGCGCCGCCGCCGTAGACCAGTTCTCGGGCGTATTCGTTGACGGGGGCGCCGGTGGCGAAGCGGGCGGGGAGGTCGGGGTTGGCGATGAAGAGGCGTCCGAAGGAGAAGAGGTCGGCCAGGCCGGTTTCCAGGACTTTTTCGCCTGCGGCGCGCGTGGTGGGGGTTGGGCCGTTGTAGTTCGCGATGAGGGTGTTGGACCAGCGGGGGCGCAGGTCGGCGAGGGCGGGGTACTTGCCGCGTTCGATTATGTGGAGGTAGGCGAGGCCGAGGGGGTTAAGGGTGTCGAGGAGGGTGCGGTAGGTGGTCTGTGGATCTTGTTCCGCGAGCTGGTTTTCCGGGTTGTCGGGGGAGATGCGTAGGCCGACGCGTTCGGCGCCTACTTCGGCCGCGACGGCTGTCACGATGTCGACGGCCAGTCGGAGCCGGTTGTTGCGGGAGCCGCCGTAGCGGTCGGTGCGCTGATTGGTGTTCTCTGCCAGGAATTGCTGGATCAGGTAGCCGTTCGCGCCGTGGATCTCGACGCCGTCGAAACCGGCCGCGATGGCGTTGCGTGCTTCGGTGGCGAAATCCTCGACTGTGGCGTCGACTTCGGCGGTGGTCATCGCGCGCGGCGTGACATGGTCCATCAGCCCCTGATCGGTGAAGATCTGCGCGTCGGTGATGCGCACGGGCGAGGGTGCGAGGGGGGTCGCGCCGCCCGGCAGGATCAGCGGGTGGGTCATTCGGCCGACGTGCCACAGCTGGGCGAAGATGCGCCCGCCCGCCGCGTGTACCGCATCGGTCACCTTGCGCCAGCCCGCCACCTGCGCGTCATCGACGAGGCCGGGGATTCCGGGGCCGCCTTTGCCGAGAACATTGGCGTAGATACCTTCGGTGACGATCAGTCCTGCGCTCGCGCGCTGGGCGTAGTACTCCGCGGTGAGCGGGTTGGGGACGCCGGTGGAGTCGTCCGCGCGCCCCCTGGTCATCGGGGCCATCGCGATGCGGTTCGGCAGATCGAGTGCGCCGCGGCGGTAGGGGCGTAGCAAAGGGCTGTCGGACATGGGTTTTCCTTACGCGAGGATGGATCGGGGGTCAGCGAGCGAGTGCGGTGACTTCTACTTCGATCTGCCAGTCGGACTGGGCTAGCGACGACACTTCGAGCAGGGTGTCGGCCGGGTAGGGCTCGCTGAGGAACTCCTCGCGCAGCTGCATGACCTTGTCGAGGTTGGCGGCCATGTCGGTGACGAAGATGCCGACCTTCACGACGTCACCCAGGTCGGCCCCGGCCTCTGCCAGCACCCGCTTGATGTTGGCGAACGCCTGTCGCCCTTGTGCCAGAAAGTCGTCGGAGACGGTACGTCCCTGCTCGTCGATACCCGATTGCCCGGACACGTAGATGACGCCGTTCGCCTTGATCGCCTGCGAGATCTTGTACGGCGCATACCAATCGGGGGTGGTGGCGATCTTCTCGATGCGTTGCGTGGTCATCGTCGTCCTTCTCAGAAGTTGTATGTGCATGCAATAAATGTAGGTGCATGCAGATGTTGTCACCACACCTGCCCGGCTGTCAACACCGGAAGGTGCCCCGAGACCGTCTGGGCGGGTTCCAGCGTTCCCCGATGCCGCTACAGTCGGCAGATTGCTGCTGGGTGTGATCGAGGAGTTGGTGTGGGGCGGTCCCGGAAGATGCTCGACCCGATGGCGCTGGTGTGGATGCTGGGCGTCGCCGTAGCGGCGGTGGCTTTTATGGGAGGCGCGCTGAACCTGGGTGCCGCGATAGTCCGGTGGACCGGTTCACAACTCGCGATGGCGCTGTTTCTTCCGGTAAGCATCGTGCTGGGCGCAGGTGGATGGATGCTCGTACTGGCCGCCGCTTGGCGCCTGCGCCGGAATTACCTGCGGCGAGCCGGAACCGCGATGTCTGCGGTGGTCGTCGAGTCGGATCTGCGATGTCAACAAGGTCAGGCTGTGCTCAACTTCGATTTGTGGCGGGTGCGAGTCGAAGTCCAGTTCCCGCACCCGGACTCGGGTGCGGACGCCCGCGTGCAGAAGCAGTTCTTCTACCCGCAGTTCCACGAGGTCAAAGCGCGTGCGCTGGCCGAACGACTGAGCGTCGGCTCCTCGGTTCCGGTAGTGGTCCATAAGAAGTCGGCCTTGTTCGACATTCCTAAACGGCCTGTCTGGGTTGATATCTGGTGATCGGCACCGATGGGACAGAGAAATCGTGAAGCGATACTGATGAGTTTCAGGCTGGCGGCTTATGCCGTATGCATCGAGGATGGGCGGGTGTTGCTCGCCCGGCACGTGCCTCCGGATGGTGCGAGTAACTGGACTCTTCCGGGTGGCAAGGTCGAGCATGGGGAGGATCCGTTCGATGCGGTGATTCGGGAGCTCACCGAAGAGACCGGGTATCGGGGGATTATCGAACGTCTGCTCGGCGTGGATTCGCGGGTGATCCCGGCGGCCGCCGCACGTGCCGGGACCGAGCATCAGAATGTCGGTATCTTCTATCGAGTCCGTGTCAGCGGCGGTCGACTGCGGCCCGAGTCGAATGGTGAAACTGCCGAGCCGACATGGACTCCCCTTGCCGACGTCGACCGCCTGCGCCGATCGTCACTGGTGGACATCGGTCTCGCCCTTGCCCGGACGCTTCCGGCGACCGGTCATGTCGCTGACGTGCCAGTGGGCGGGTTGATCCAGTACTGAAGCGCCTTGGACGTACTGTCGGCCTGCGGGGTCAGTCGAGGATGGCGTAGGCCTCTACTTCGACGAGCACGTCGGGTTCGAAGAGGTAGTCGACGCCGATTGCGGAGAGCGGCGGTAGGGGCTGGGGGATGCCGAGTTCTTCGGTAACGCGGTCGATTCCGGCGACGAAGTCGTGGTACTTGTCCGGGGTCCAGTTCGTGACGAAGAAGCGGAGGCGGACTACGTCGGCGAAGCTTGCGCCGGCACCGGCGAGGCCGACGGCGGTATTGCGCAGCGCGTGCGCGAGTTGACCGGCGAGATCACCTGTGGCGACGGGGTTTCCTTCGGCGTCGCGGGCGATTTGGCCGGCGACGTGCACGTGGCGGGTGCCGGTGCTGATCGAGACGTGGTGGTAGGGGACGGGGGTGAACATGCCCTCGGGGGTCAGCAGTTGCACGGCCATGGGGTGCCTTTCGGAGTAGGTATCCGATGTCTACCTGGTGCCCCGAGGACACTTCAACGAGACTAGGCGTCATGCAGGAAACCGCCCTCGCGCCTTCGGACAGCCCGCAACTGACTGCGCAGCACCGTGAGTTGCTGGATCAGATGCTCGACAAGTGGTCGCTGCATGTCCTCGACGCGCTGTGTGGAAGCCCGTTGCGCTTCAACGAACTTCGTCGGGCGATCCCGGTGGTGACGCAGAAGTCGCTCACGGCCACGCTGCGGCGGCTGGAGCGCAATGGGATGGTCGACCGGGTCGTGACGAATACGCGTCCGGTTGCCGTGCAGTACCGGATCTCGCCGCTGGGCAAGTCGTTGCAAGACCTCATCGACGCACTGTTGCGCTGGTCTACCGTCACGTTGCCCGATGTCGAGCGGGCCCGGGCGCGCTTCGATGACCAGGCCGAAGCCGAACACGGGCGAGCGCTGTGAGCGAAAGCGACTGCGTCCCTGATGCATTTGCTGACACGCTCAAGAAACGCCGACTATCGCGTGATCCGCACTTCGACGGTGCACCTCCAGTTACCCTGAGGTGATGCGATTCCGGTTCCGTCGGTATGCACTGACCGTACTCGCCGCTGCCGCGTCGACGATGCTGCTATGCACGAACTCTGCTGCGGCTCCGCCGATTCGCCCGGTAGCGGCGCCGCTCGGAAACTTCCTCTGGGGTGTCGCGTCCTCCGGATTCCAGTCCGAAGGCCATGCGCCCGATAGCAATTGGACCCGCTACATCCCCAAACACCCCGATTACGATGCGTTGCACGATTCGGTCGACTTCTACAACCGTTACGAATCGGACATCGATGCGGCCGCCGCGCTCGGCGTGCGGGTGTTCCGGGTCGGGATCGAATGGGCCCGAGTGCAACCCGCGCCGGGGGTGTGGGACGAGGACGCGTTCCGTTTCTACGACGCCGTCATCGCAGCCATAGCGCGGGCGGGAATGCAACCGATGATCACCCTCGACCACTGGGTCTACCCGGGCTGGGCGGTCGATCGCGGCGGCTGGCGCAACCCGGGCATGGTCGGTGATTGGCTGGACAACATGCGTACCGTGGTCGATCGCTACGCCTCCCGCAATCCGCTGTGGGTCGCGGTGAACGAGCCGGCCGCCTACATCTCGCACGAGGTCCGCAGGGGCGCCGCCGACGCCGGCGAGATGCTGGATCGGATCGCGCAGGCGCACAACGCCATCTACGACCACATTCATCACGTGCAGCCCGGCGCCCAGGTGACCAGCAATGTCGGTTATGTCGCCGGAGCGGAGGGCGAGGTCAACGGGTCGTTCCTCGATCGCATCGGCCACCGGCTCGACTACGTCGGCATCGACTACTACTTCGGTTACGACCCGGTGCAGTCACTGCTCGGCGGCATCAGCAGAGCCACCGGATCCGCCATTCCGAGCCTGCCGGGCACGAATATCTGGGACCTGCCGTTGCGGACCGAGGGCATCTATTACGCGCTGCAACATTATTCGCGCCGCTACCCGGGTAAACCGCTCTACATCGTCGAGAACGGCATGCCCACCGACAACGGCCGACCCCGGGCCGACGGCTATTCCCGCAGCGATCACCTGCGCGACACCGTCTACTGGATCCAGCGCGCCAAGGCCGACGGCATGAATGTCATCGGCTACAACTACTGGAGCATCACCGACAATTACGAATGGGGCAGCTACACACCGCGATTCGGCCTTTATACCGTGGATGTGCGCACCGACCCCGGCCTCGTACGCCGCCCCACCGACGCGGTCGGGACCTACACGCAGCTCGTCGCCGAGGGCGGTGTCCCCGACGGCTACCGGCCCACCCGCGGCCCGGCGCCCTGCTTCCTGGTCGACCCACCGGCCAGCTGCCTCGGACCGGTCTGGGTCCCGTAACCAACCAGGGTGGCTGCGGCCTGCCCGGATGGTCGACCATAGGTGCATGTCGCTCAGCACGCACGAAGCCGATCTGTTCGAGAGTTACCGGGGCCGCCTGGAAGCTATCGCCTATCGGCTGCTCGGCTCGGCCGGGGACGCCGAGGATGCCGCGCAGGACGCGTATCTGCGCTGGCATGCGGCCGACCGGACCCGGATCGAGACCACGGAGGCCTGGCTGACCAAGGTGCTCACCAATCTCTGCCTCAACCAGCTGACCTCGGCCCGCGCCCGGCGGGAAACCTATGTGGGGCAGTGGCTCCCGGAACCGGTGCTGGCCGGCGATCGGATGCTCGGCCCGGCCGACACGGTCGAGCAGCGCGAGTCGGTCTCCCTCGCGATGCTCACCCTGATGGAGCGCCTGTCGCCCAATGAGCGCGTGGTGTACGTGCTGCGTGAGGCTTTCGGATACTCGCATCGGGAGATCGCGGAGATCCTCGACCTGACCGAATCGAACTGCCAGCAGCTCTATCGCCGAGCCAAGCAGCACGTCGGTACCGAACGGCCGCGCGCCGAGGTCGATGCGGACACCGCGCGCCGGATCGTCGAGGAATTTCTCGCCGCGGCGCTCAGCGGCGACACCGAGCCACTGATCCGGCTGCTCACCGACGACGCGGTCAGTATCGCCGACGGCGGTGGGCGACTGCCTGCCCGCAAGATTCCGGTCGTCGGCCCGTTCGATATCGCGCGGTACCTGCGTCACGTGTTCCAGCCGACCCCGGCCAAACGAGCCTTCGTCGGCGACGACGCGATCTTCTATGCCGTGGTGGTCAACGGTGCGCCCGCCGTGCTGGTCGAGGTCGGCGAGCGGGTGTACGGGGTCGTGGGTCTCGAGCCGACCGCCGACGGCGTCGCGGCGATCCACATCCAGGTCAACCCCGACAAACTGGCACGCATCACTCGCCAGTGGGCGGCCGCCGGGCCGCAGGAGCCGATCATCCGTAAGTGGTGACCCACATCACAAGGGCTTTCTGTCAGGGATCGCGGGGCTGTCCGGTTCAGGAGGTGTACGCAACCACAGAGGAGCTCGCCATGAAGCATCGCATTGTCGTCCTCGGCGCCGGGTACGCCGGAGCCATCACCGCCGGTCGCCTCGCCAAGCGTCTACACCGCGACGACGTCGAGATCACGCTGGTCAATGCCGATCCCGAGTTCGTCGAGCGGGTGCGCATGCACCAGCTCGCGAGTGGCCAGGAGCTGGCGCCCCGACCGCTGCGCGATATGTACGCGGGCAGTGGGGTGCAGGTGCGGGTGGCCCGGGTCGACGCGGTCGACGTCGACGGCAAGACCGTCGATCTCACAGATGAGCACGGCGCCGCGACCCTCGGCTACGACAGTCTCGTGTACGCCCTGGGCAGCACCGTCGCCGACTACGGCACCCCCGGTGTCGCCGAGCACGCCCATCACGTCGCGGGTAAGCAGGCCGCGTTGCGGCTGCGGAACCGCTTGCACGAGTTGGCCTCCGGCGAGACCGTGCTGGTGGTGGGCGGCGGCCTGACCGGTATCGAAGCGGCCACCGAGATCGCCGAGGCCCGCCCGGACCTCCGGGTCGCGATCGCGGCCCGCGGTGGGGTCGGCGACTGGCTCAGCGACAAGGCCCAGCACCACCTGCGGCGTACCTTCGAACGGTTCGGCATCACGGTGCACGAGCACGCCGACGTCATGCGCGTGGAGGCGGACGGTGTGGTCCTCGCGTCGGCTCCGGCGGAGGGTGCCACGCCGATCCACGACAGTGCGAACCGGATCCCCGCCCAACTGACCGTCTGGACAGCGGGTTTCGCGGTGCACCCGATCGCCGCCGCGACCACCCTAGAGGTGTCGGCGAGCGGGCAGATCGTCGTCGACGGCACCCTGCGCTCGGTCTCGCACCCCGATGTCTACGCGGTCGGCGACGCCGCGTTCGCGATGGGTGTGGGCGGCCGGCCACTGCGGATGGGTTGCGCCACGGCATCTCCGATGGCCTGGCAGTGCGCCGACGCTCTCGCCGCGCGGCTGACCGGGCGCAAGGTTCCCGAGACCCCGATCGGCTATGCCAGCCAGTGCATCAGCCTCGGTCGCCGTGATGCCATCGTGCAGAAGGTGACGCCCGACGATCAGCCCACGTCCACCGTGCTCACCGGCCGGATCGCTGCCCGCGTCAAGGAGCTGATCTGCTCGGGGGCGGCGTGGAGCGTCACCCACCCCACGCTGGGGATGCCGAGCCGCCGCCGTCACCTTGCGGCCGGTGCGGTGGCAGCCGACCTCGTCGCGCGGTGACGGGAGCCACTGTGGCGCAGTCGAAGCCACCGGTCCGGGTGCGGCGGACCGGTGGCCGAGCTTCAGTCAGCTGATTGATAGTCGGCTGGATCTTCCGCGAATGTTTTCTGCATCTTTCGCGAGATCCATTGTCCGGCGGTGGTTATCCCGAAGGTGTCGTGATCGCCGCCCGCGAACGAGCCGATCGGGTCAATTGCCGCATCATGATTGGGCAGATAGAAGAACGGGATAGACAAACGTGATGAGGTATTACCGAGTTCCGGGTTGATCACTCGGTGCATGGTCGATACCCAGCGGCCCGCGGTCCACAACGCCATGAGATCACCGATATTGACGATGAAACCGCCGGGAATGGTCGGCACGTCCTGCCATTCGCCGGTACCGTGCCGCACCTGGAGACCGCCGATGTCGGTGTCCTGGTAGAGGATGGTCAGGCTGCCCCAGTCGGTATGTTCGCCGCGGCGCAGTTGCCCGGGAAGTGGCGAGTGGTGTTGCGCGAAGTAGTAGTTGACGGCCACCGAGGAAACATGGTTGTCGAATATCCGGTCGAAGAAGTGTTCCGTGAGGTCGAGTGCCAGCGCGAACAGACGCATGAGGTCGCCGGCCAGCTCCGTCATGGCCGCGATGTACTCGTGCCAGGTGCTCTCGAAATCAGCGGGAACAGTCGGCCATACATTGGCCAATTTCCATGACGCCCAGTAGTCGCCGAGGCGGTTACGGTCCTCGTCGGGCAGACCGCCGGTGACATGCGCGGAGAAGACTTCGCACAGGTCGGGTGGGGTCTTCAGGTCCAGGCTGTGCGCAGTCGACCCGCCGAGACGCCGGAATCCGGAGACACCGGGCCGGTGCGCGACAAGTTCTTTCACGGCATCGGGCAGGGTGAAGAATTCTCGATTCGTCGCACACATCCGCTCGATGAGCTCCGCAGGCACCCCGTGACCCACGATGGTGAAGAAACCCGAGCTCGCGCACGCTCGATTGATCGCTTCGGCAATCGTGGTGCGGCCCGCCGCATTATCTCTGGATGACAAGTCGATCACCGGGACAAACCCCTCGACCACGGTGACGGTCTGCTGTTCCACCATCGGACACCTTTCTCGAGTACTGCGAGTTCTGTTGCGCCATAGAAATTTCCGACCATGGCGCGTCGAGTATCCGCAGATCGCGCATGCGCTGTACCCAGGAGCGAACGCAGGCGCGAATTTCCGCCGCGCGCCGGGCAGATGCGTGCGCGGAAGTTCCACCTCGAGCCTCTTCGATGCGCAGATCGTGCAAGCCGCTACGGGCACCGTGTAGCGGCCCTCAACTCATTCGAAGCCAGGAATCATCGATGCCCCCATTAGTGGGGGCAATTGCCGCTCCCCCAGTGTTACTCGTTTGTGTTGTTCGTCGCCTCAGGAGCTCGACTGCGTAACGATCACCGCCCGATCCACGACGTTCCTGGTGACGCATGGCCTCGGGGGGCCCTGCCCGTCCACGTGCCGGAAATTGGAATGGGGATCAGGACATGGAATTTCGCGAGTTCTTCGCGCGACATCGAATCGCGACCGCCGTCGCGGCGCCCGCGGTGCTCGGGCTGGCAGCGGTCGTGGCCACCACGTTCGCACTGACGTCGACGCCGCAGACGCGGGACACGCAGCTCACGTCGTCGGTCACCGAGTGCCACGACATGGTGAGCATCTCGGTGGCGGGCCGCGGGGACACGCCCGTCGCGGGGACGACGAAACTGCTGGTCGACGCCAACGGCAACGAATTGCCCGCCGCGCTGTCCGGTGACCACAAGAGCGAATGGGTCGACCCGGTCGTCAACGCGCCCAACGGTGCCGTCGATCCCGGTTCCTACGCCGCGGTCTACATCGCGTACCCGGCGAACATGGCGACCTACGAGGACGCAGTCAACGCCGGTGCCGCCAATACCGAGCAGGTGATGCGGGAAATCGCGAAGGCCTGTCCCGACACCAAGTTCTCCATCGTCGGCTACAGCGAGGGCGCCGATGTCGTGCGCCGGGTCGCGATGAAGGTCGGGCATCAGGAAGCCGACAAGGACGGCGCCTACGGGATCGTCGATCCGGCCAATGTCGTCGGTGTCGTCATCCTCGCCGACTCCGGTCGCGGGGCGGGCGACGGGCCGTTCCCCGGCGCGAAGGACCCGTACGGCAACCCGGACGGCTTCGATCAGAAGTACCAGAACGGGAAGAACCCGACGCCGGGCCAGGGTGCCCTGCCGGGTACCAGCGGTGATTTCGGTGCGCTGAACGGCAGGATCGCATCGTTCTGTTCCGACGGCGATCTCACCTGCGCCGCACCGGAAAACATCTCCCTGCTGCAACTCGTGGTCAATGTCGGCAGGCAGATCAATGTCGACGCGCTCGAAAAGGACGGTCTCACACCGGCGACCGGGCAGGACGTCGCCGTCGTGCTCAGCCGCATCGCACTGGCCGCGTTCGCCGACATCCAGTCGCAGCCGAACTGGCTGAAGAGCGACGAGACCTTCCTCCAGGTGCTGCTGAAGGTGTCGGATCCGGCCTACAAGCCGGGCCAGGCGCCGAAGACTCCGGTGAAGGCGGATGCGATCGCGGCCGACGACATGTCGCCGCTGGCCTACCTGCCGCAGAAGATCCTGAACGAGATCGTCGGTCTCATCGTGACGAACCAGAACACCATCCCGGTGGTCATGAACGACCCGTACAAGCTCACCCTCGGGCCGAACCACACCGGTCACCACTTCGACTACTGGCGTGACGCCGACCCGGCCAACGGAAAGCCGCTCACCTCCGCCGAATACGCGGCCGCCTGGATCACCCACCTGGCCAAGCAGGCGCAGGCGGGCAAGAAGGTCGACACCACCGCCAAGCCGGAACAAGCGGATCTCGCCGCCGTGTACAAGGCGGCCGCGGCCACCTCGACATCGCCGTCGGCCACGCCGACCAAGAGCGCGACGCCGACCACCAGTGCCGCGCCCACCACGACCAGCAGCGCGCCCACCACGACGCCGACCACCTCGGCGGCGCCGACCACCACCTCGGTCGCACCGCAGTCGACCACCACATCGGCTCCGACCTCGGTCACCCCGACCGAGACCACGCAGCCGACCACCACCGTGCCGCCCACTACCACAACGGAATCCGCGGCACCGAGCACCACCAGCACGAAGTAAGGGCCTGTCAGTCCACTGAATCCAAAACCCTGCCCGGCGCACTACGCGCCGGGCAGGGTTTTGTTGTGTGCAAACCGGTGCAGCGGTCAGACGATGGCGTACGGGTAAGCGGCAGCGCGGTTCTGGAAGGAGAGGATGCGCAGGTTCTGCACGCGGCCGTCGCGGATCTCGATGGCGCGGCGGACGGTTTCGCTACCGTCCCACGCGTCCGGGCCTGCCATGACGATGGGCAGGTACTCGAGCAGCGCCTCGGAGTTTTCCCAGGTGGCCGAGTTCCACAGGAAGGACGGACTGTGGTCGACGGCGTAGTAGTGCAGGTCGTCGCCGATGGTGAACATGGGCGCGGTGAACGAGGTGGGGCGCGCCCATTCGAAGCCCATCCCTTCGTCACACGAGACGTCGATGAACAGGGTGCCGCGGGCGAACAAGGGCAGGTCCTCGTTCCGCACGAACATCAGCGGGTCCTCGGTGTCCTGGAAGATGCAGTTGACGACCACGTCGTATTGGGCCAGCATCTCGGCCAGCGGTCCGGGTTCCGGCGCTTTCAGCGCGAGGATCCGGCCGGGGTTCGCGGGGTCGCGCTCGAAGTGCTGCATCCGCACGGACGCGAACGGCGAGGCGACGGCCGAGACGCTGCGCTGGGTCAGCACCGTGACGTCACTGATGCCGAGCGCGTTGAGCGCTCGGACGGCGCCGCGGGCGGTCGCGCCGAAGCTGATTACGGCGGCACGCAGCCGCCGTCCGTAGTCGCCGGTGGATCCACGCAGCTGTAGCGCGTGCAGCACCGAGCAGTAGCCGGCCAGCTCGTTGTTCTTGTGGAAGACGTGGACGCTGAAGTTGCCTTCCTTCGTCCAGTGATTCATTGCCTCCCAGGCGATCAGGGTCAGCCCGCGGTCGACGGCCAGCTGGGTCATCCGCTCGTCCTGCACACAGTGCGGCCATCCCCACACGACCTGCCCCGGCCGCATTTGCTCGAGATCCTCGGCCAGCGGCTTGGGCAGCAACAGCACGTCGCACTCGGCGAACAGCTCGGCCCGCGAGCGATGGCCGGCGACCAGCGGCGCGAGGTGTTCGTCGGTATAGCCGAAACGATCGCCGTAGCCATGCTCGAGGAAGACGCGGTCGCGAAGCCCCGGATCGATCCGGTCGAGGTGCGCCGGATGGATCGCCAACCGATGCTCGTCCTCCTTGCGGGAGGTCGCGACTACACCGATCGTTAGTTGCTTCACCAAATGAGTCTACGCGCACTGACCAGCCCTGACCTGGTCGAGCGCCCAGCGTGCCGGTACTGCCCGACGCCGAAGACCAGCGCCGACCCGGACCATCCGCAACCTGCCGATAATCGAGTGCCGACCACCCGGTATCGAATTAGGCTCGGGCCCATGCGTTTTCTCGTGCCCTACCACCTCGACGAACACCGTCCAGAACTGGATGCGCCGGTGACACCGGACGAGGTGATCACCGCGGATCTGCCGGAGGTGGCCGATCCATGGGCGCGAATGGCGGTGATCTACGAGGCGGTCGCGGAAAAGGTTGCGGCGTCTGTCCGCAAGGGCGAACGTCCGGTGGTGGTGTCCGGCGACTGCACGACCTCGCTGGGTGTGGTGGCCGGGTTGCAGCGGGCGGGTCTGGATCCCGCGATCGTGTGGTTCGACGCGCACGGCGACGTGCAGACGCTGGAGACGTCCGCCTCCGGGTATCTCGGTGGGATGCCGCTGCGGATGCTGACCGGGTACGGGCGGAACTTGATCGCTGATCGAATCGGGTTGCGGGACATACCCGAAGAACGCGCTGTGCTGGTCGACGGTCGTGATCTCGATCCGCCGGAGGCGGAGTTCCTGCGTACGGCACGGATCAGCCACCGCACCGTGGCCGACCTGGGTGACCTGCCGGACGGCCCGATCTACCTGCATCTCGACTGCGATGTGGTCGATCCCGGTGACCTGCCCGGCCTGCTCTTCCCCGCACCCGGCGGACCGAGCTTGCAGGCGGTCTCCGGTGCGGTGCGCGCCATCGTGGACAGCGGCCGGGTGGCCGCCTTCGGCCTGGCCTGCACCTGGCGCGACGACCAGGGCGCCGCCGACCGCATGCGCCCGCTGGTCGATTCCGTCTGAAACCCTCGGCCGACGGCACTGACGCCCCAGGGCGACAGGGCCGACTGGCCTGGTCCGAGCCCCGAAAAGTGGATCTGTCGGATGATCGGATCTTCTGTATAAGCTCCCGTTCGATCGAAAGCGAGTGGAGCATGCCGGTGACCCTTATATCTGTTCTGTGCCGAGGGGCGGTCGCGTGACGCGGCGCGGGTGGGCGCTGTTCCTCGCGATGGGTCTGATCTGGGGCGTGCCCTACGCCATGATCCGGATCGCGGTCGAGGACTTCGACCCGGTGGTCGTCGCGTTCGCCAGGACATTGCTCGGTGCGCTGGTGCTGTTGCCGATCGCGTTGTACACCAACGCCTTGGCTCCGGTCTTCCGGCGCTGGCGGCCGCTGCTGCTGTACACGGTGGCCGAGATCGTCGGGCCGTGGTTCTTCATCGGGTACGCGGAGACCACGCTGCACAGTTCGACCGTCGGGCTGTTGATCGCGGCGACGCCGTTGATCGCGGTGGTCCTGGTGACCAAACTCGGCCACGACCGCTTCGACCGGCGCAGGCTGACCGGGCTGCTGATCGGGTTCGCCGGGGTGGCCACGCTGGTCGGCCTCGATATCGACCTGTCCAGCCCCGCCGCCCTCGGCGCGATCGCGTTGACCACCATCGGTTACGCGGTCGGCCCGATCGTCATCAACCGGTCGCTGGCCGACCTCCCACCGCTCGGCGTGGTGACCGCGTCGCTGATCATCGCCGCCGTGGTCTACGCACCGTTCGCCGCATTGCGCAGGCCGACCAGCTATCCCGCCGACGCCACCCTGTCGGTACTCGGCCTCGCGCTGATCTGTACGGCCGCCGCGTTCCTGTTGTTCTTCGCGCTCATCTCCGAGGTGGGCCCGGCCCGCGCGACGGTGATCACCTACATCAATCCCGCGGTGGCCATCGTGCTCGGCGTCGCGGCGCTCGGCGAACCGCTCACCGCGGGCATGGCGATCGGCTTCCCGCTGGTGATCCTCGGCTCCATCCTGGGCACCGCACGCAGTCGCGAGAAACCGGAGGAGGCGCTGTGCACCACGCCCGCGGCGCCGGAAGCGGCGGTCCAATTACCTGAGAGGTAATCGACGGCGTCCACCCGGCGCGCCCAGAATGGTGTCTCGCCGCCTCGATCGGAGGCGGCAGCGAGATCGGAAGGATCGGCTTTGTCGTCGACGACCACAACATCCACCCACGCCGCGGTAGCGGAACTGTTGCGCCGCATCGGTTCCGGCGACGCAGACGCGATCGCCGAGCTGTACGCCGACGAGGTGGACTGGAAACTGGATTGGCCGGACGCCGAGCACGGCCGCGCCGCGACACCCTGGATCCGGCACCGCTCGACCGGCGCCGAATCCGCCGCGCACTTCCGCGCGATCGCCGAACACCATGTGCCCGAGCAGGCGGCGACCGAGATCGAACGCGTGCTCGTGGACGGCGACCACGCGGTGGTGCTCGGCGAGATCCGGCAGACCGCGCGCAGCACCGGCCGCGCCTACCGCTCCCGCTTCGCGCTGCACCTGACCGTCGAGGCGGGCTTGGTCACCAGGCATCACGTGTACGAGGACAGCCTCGCCGTCGCGCAAGCCTTCGAGGTCGATGCCTGATCCACTGCGCGATATGGATGATGGTGGGGTGGTTGGAAATCGAAGCACCCCGGCAGACGTGGACAGCACCCGTGACGCATACGACGGCATCGCGGAGATCTATACGGAATTCGTCGAGCACCACCTGGCCGGCCAGCCACACGACCGCGCCATGTTGGCGGTGTTCGCGGAACTGTTGCAGGCCAACGGTTCCGGTGCCGTCGCCGACATCGGTTGCGGTCCGGGGCGGCTCACCGCGCACCTGCACACCCTCGGTGTGCCTGCCTTCGGCATCGATCTGTCGCCCGAGATGATCGGCATCGCGCGGCGCCGGTATCCGGACCTGTCCTTCCACGAGGGCACGATGGAACAACTGGCCCTGGCCGACGCTTCTTTGCGCGGGCTCGTCGCGTGGTACTCGATCATTCATCTTCCGCCGGAACGCGTCCCGGAGGTGTTGGCCGAGTTCAATCGGGTATTAGCGGTACAAGGGCACGCGTTGCTGGCATTCTTCGCGACCGACACCCCCGACGCGGTAGAAGCGTTCGACCACAAGGTGGCTCGCGCCTACCGGTGGGCACCGGAGCGGCTTGCCGCATTGTTGCGGGACGCCGGGTTCACGGTGCACACGCGGATGGTCCGGGAGCCGGATCCGGGCGAGCGATTCCCGCAGGGTTACTTACTAGCGGTAAAGGTTCACTGAAGACCGGGCGGCCACCGCCCGGACCAGGTAAGTTGGTGGTGTCGCGCAGGATTCATGGCTGCGCGCGGGCCCGCCCGACAACGTGGTCGATTCGTTTGCAACCACACCACTGTCGCCAGGGGGCGACCACACCATGGACCTCATCGCACCGATTGATGCCGTCTTCCTCCTCGCCGAATCCCGCGAACACCCGATGCATGTCGGCTCGCTGCAACTCTTCGAGGCGCCCGAGGACGCCGGGCCCGATTTCGCCCGGCTGACGCACGAGAAGTTGCTGGCGTGCAAGGACATCGACTCGACCTTCCGTAAGCATCCGGCCACCCTGTTCGGCGCACCGCAGCTGGCCTGGACCAAGGCCGACGACGTCGAACTCGAATACCACGTGCGCCGCCTCGCGGTGCCGCGACCAGGCCGGCTGGACCAGCTGGTCGAGCTCGCGTCCGGGCTGCACAGCACGCTGCTCGACCGGCACCGCCCGCTGTGGGAGATCTACCTCATCGAGGGCCTGGCCGACGGCCGCTTCGCCGTCTACTCGAAGATGCACCACGCCCTCATCGACGGCGTCTCCGCACAACGCGTCATCCAGCGGACCTTGACGAACGACCCGGCCGCGACCGCGGCCAAGGTCCCGTGGAACCTGCCGAGGACGCCGCGCGAGCCCGCCGCCGCGTCGAGCAACGGGCTACGTGGCGCGGCCCGAAACCTGTTGTCGGCGGCCGCATCCGGGCCCGCCCTGCTGCGGACCGCACGCTCCATCCTGGTCCAGCAGCAGCTGACCATGCCGTTCGAGGCGCCGCGCACCATGTTCAACGTGCCGATCGGCGGCGCCCGCCGCACCGTGGTCCGGTCTTGGCCGTTGGAGCGGATCAAGCAGGTGAAGAAGGCCACCGGGTCGACCATCAACGACGTGGTGCTGAGCATGTCCGCCGGTGCGCTGCGCGCCTACCTCGCGGAGCGAGACGAGTTGCCGGACAAGCCGTTGATCGCCATGGTGCCGATGTCGCTGCGCAGCGCCGACGACGTGGAGACCAATGGCGTGAAGGTCGGCGCGGCGCTGTGCAATCTCGGCACCGACGTCGCCGATCCGCTGGAACGGTTGCGGGTGGTGAGCGAGTCGATGCGCAAGAGCAAGGAGGTGTACGGCTCGCTGTCGAACCTGCAGACGATGGCGTTGTCGGCGCTGATGGTCAGCCCGATCGCGCTCAGCCTGCTGCCCGGCCTGGTCCCGCTGACCAATCCGCCGTTCAATATCGTCATCTCGAATGTGCCGGGCCCCCGCGAACCCATGTATTGGAACGGTGCTCGCCTCGACGCCACCTATCCGATGTCCATCCCGTTCGACGGCCAGGCGGTGAACATCACGCTGACCACCAACGCGGACAATCTCGACTTCGGTCTCGTCGGCTGCCGGCGCAGCGTGCCGGAACTCCCCCGCCTGCTCGACCACCTCGAAGACGCGCTGACCGCACTGGAGGAAGCCGCCGTCTGAAAGAGGTCTGCCGAGCAAAACTAGAACGTGTTACTGTCAAATGATGGTGCACAGACCAGTCGAGGAAGCCGCGGCCGTGTCATGGCGATCTCTGCGGCTCGCGGCCGATTCGACGCGTCTGGGTTCGAGCGTGAGCTGACGAGCACCGCGGACAACTATGTAACTCGTTCTAGGACAAGCTGCAGCTCGTCGTTCGCGGCGGCGGAGCAGTGAGGGAGACCAGCACGCCATGCGTACCGAAATCTGCGAACGGCTCGGGATCGAATTCCCCATCTTCGCGTTCACCCACTGCCGCGACGTGGCGGCCGCGGTCAGCAATGCCGGCGGGCTCGGCGTGCTCGGTGCGGTCGGCTTCACCGCCGAGGAGCTCGAGGTCGAGCTGGCCTGGCTCGACGAGCACGTGCACGGCGTGTACGGCGTCGACCTGGTGATTCCGAGCAAGTACGAGGGCCAGGGCATCGACGGCCTGACCCCGGAAGAGCTGGAATCCAAACTGGCGGAACTTGTTCCGAACGGCCACCGGGATTTCGCCGAGAAGATCCTGGCCGACCACGGTGTGCCCGCGCTGCCCGACGGCGAGCGGCACAACCAGCTGCTCGGCTGGACCGCGACCACCGCGGCCCCGCAGGTGGAGGTGATCCTGCGGCATCCGAAGGCCAAGCTGGTCGCCAACGCGCTGGGCACCCCGCCCGACGACGTGATCAAGCAGGTGCAGGACTCCGGCCGGCTCATCGGCGCGCTGTGCGGCTCGGTGAAACACGCGCTCAATCACAAGAACGCGGGCCTGGACTTCGTCGTCTGCCAGGGCACCGAGGGCGGCGGGCACTGCGGTGAGATCTCCTCGCTGGTGCTGTGGCCGCAGGTGATCGACGCCGTCGGCGACCTGCCGGTGCTCGCGGCGGGCGGCATCGGCAACGGCCGCCAGGTCGCCGCCGCCATGGCGATGGGCGCGGCGGGCGCGTGGACCGGTTCGCTGTGGCTGACCGTCGAGGAGGCCAATGTGCCGCCCGCGCAGATGCAGACCTACATCGACGCGTCCAGCCACGACACCGTGCGTTCGCGCTCGTGGACCGGCAAGCCGTGCCGCATGCTGCGCAACGACTGGACCGACGCCTGGGAGCAGGCCGACACCCCCGACCCGCTGCCCATGCCGCTGCAGATGATGGTGGCGCTGGACGGCGTCAAGCGCGGGCACCGCTACCCGGAGGCGGCCAAGGACGTGAACTTCAATCCGGTCGGCCAGGTGGTCGGCATGATGACCAAGGTCGAGCGCTCCGCCGACGTGGTGAATCGGCTGATCCAGGAATACGTCGAATCCTGCGACCGGCTCAACAAGCTCAACGGCGGGCTGTAGTCACTCCAGCCAGCCTTTTTCGCGCAGCACCGGGTCGGTGATGCCGCCCGCGCAGGCCAGCTGGTCGGTATCCCACCCGGCCAGCTCGGCCCCGTTCGCGTAGACGGACTGGAAGAACTCGAGCGCGGCACCGACCGGGTCGGCGGTCCGGCGGGCGGCGTCGTACGGGTAGTACGCCGAGTGGCCCGCGCCCGCGGTGATCCAGTGGGCACCCGCGGGGGACAGCGCACGGTCGGCCAGTCCGGCGGGTTCCGGTGCGGTGTACGAGTAGAACGTCGGCTCCGGCACCTTGTCGTCGCCGAACCAGAAGCCGGAGCTGATCACCTCGCGCGAGTACGCCTCGCGGGTCACCGAATCCACCGTGTCGGGCAGTTCGATGTGTCGCGGCGAGAACCGCTGCACCGCGATATCGAAGGTGTGCCAGAACAATTGGACCGGGCTGATCTTGCCGGAGAAGGTCGCGCTGAACTCCTCGAGCACCCGACCGACCTGACTCTGCACCTGAAAAGCGTGGCGCGCCTTGTCCGGATCGTAGTCACCGTGTTCGTCGTCGTCCTCGAACGGCCGGTGTGCGTCCGGTAGGTCGAACGGATGCGGGTGCGCCAGTACGACATCCACGTCGAGGTCGCGCAGGCCGTTGCGCACAGCGCCGTAGAAGGTGGCCACCGACTGGTCGACGAGATCGATCTCGACCTGGGTGCCCTGATCGGTGGCGATGCGCAGCACGTGATCGAAGAAGTCGAATGCGCAGGTGAAGACCGGTCCGTTGCGGGCGGAGCCGAGGGGGACGGTGGTCCAGCCGCGCGCGGTGAGCCGGTAGGTCATGTGCCACCAGTGGTTGCGCCGGACGCCCTTGGCCAGCGCCACCTTGCCGACGATCTGGGCGAAGCGGTGCAGGGTCTCCTTGGTCGGCCGCCAGGAGTCCAGCGGGATCGCGGGCAACGGCTCGAATGGCACGGTCATGCCGAAAACGGTACGCCGCCGCGTCAGCTACCACTTCATTCGACTGTCCCAGACAGTGTAGGCTTCGCAAGCATCGACGGCCGCACCGTCGATCACCGCAGTAGCAGCACGAGGAGTATCCCCATGACGCCCTGGATCATTGCCGCCGCCATCTTGTTCGTCCTCGGTCTCGCCGGAGTGGCCGTGCTGATCGGGTTGCGACGCTCGGCCAAGACCACACTCGCCGGTGGCGGCAGCTCGCTCACGCCGGTGCGCGCCGATAAACTCGAGCGTTTCGTGGCGAGCAAAGCGGGCTTCGTGGTCACCGCCGCGCACACTTTCGACGCGTCACCGGAGCGTGTCTGGGCCGCCCTCGACACCAACGGGTTCTTCTCCTGGCTGCCGCTGATCAACGGTATGCGCTACCCCGACCAGGACCGCGGCGTCGGCGCCACCCGCGTCTTCGACGGATTTCTGGTCGCCGGTGCCGAACAGGTCGTCGCCAGGGAGGAGGGGCACCGGCTCGCGCTGACCGCGACCACCTCCTCGGTGCCGTTCGCCGTCAAGTCGATCGCCGAGGAATACGTGCTCAGCCCAACGGATTCCGGCGCGGCCACCCTCACCTGGACGCTGGCCGCACAGCCACGCCTCGGCTGGCTGCTGCCGTATCGGATCTTCGCCCCGCTGGCCCGGCCGTTCGCGCGGTGGAGTCTGCGCGGGCTCGCCAGTCGCCTCTGAGCGATCAGGCCGCAGCGCCGTCTTCGCCGAAACCGGGCAGCCAGCGCGCGACCAGCTCGACGAACGGTCCTTCCGCGTCGAGCTGGGCGCACACCCCGACGACGCCGGCGAAGACCCGGCCGAGCATGGCCAGCTCCGGAATCTCGGCGGGTGCCTTGACCGCCCTGGTGTTGGCCAGCGACACATTCTTCATGTCCAGCGCACGAGCGGTGTGCCCCTGCAACAGTTCTCGGCTGATGTGCACGCTCTCGCCACTGATCTGCGCCACGATCGGCGCGACCAGCCGCTCGATCGGGCCGAGCTCCAGCGCGTGGCCCGGCCGCACGAAACCGTTGTCGCGCAGCACGATCGCCAACTGCTCGTAGTCTTCGCGCACCGCACAGCGCGCCAGCTCGCCGATCACCGACGGAATCCCCTCCGGCAGTGCGATGGACGCGCCGAAGTCGATGACTCCGAGGCGCCCGTCGTCGAGCAGCTGGAAGTTGCCCGGGTGCGGATCGCAATGCAGGTACCCGGCCCGGACCGGCGAGGACAGCGAGAATTCGACGAGCAAGCGTCCCGCCCGATCGCGCTGTTCCTTGGTGCCGTCGGCGATGATCGCGGCCAGCGGAGTCGCCTGCATCCATTCCGAGACAAGCACTTTCGGCGCACTGGCGATCACCCTGGGCACCTGGAAGGCCGGGTCACCGGCGAAGACCTTCGCGAAGCGCCGTTGATGGTCGGCCTCGATCCGGTAGTCGAGCTCGTCGGCGGTGCGGTCGATGAACTCCGCGATGAGTGCCTTGGTGTCCGCGCCGGGCATCATGAGACCGAAAGCGCCGGAGAACATCTGGAGCATCTTCAGGTCCGACATCAGGGCCGTGTCGGCGCCCGGGTACTGCACCTTCACCGCGACGGTGCGCCCGTCGCGCCAGACGGCGCGGTGCACCTGCCCGATGCTGGCCGCGGCGATCGGCTTGTCGTCGAACTCCGTGAAGCGTTCGCGCCAGCGGGAGCCGAGTTGTTCGGCGAGCATGCGGTGCACGGAGCTGGTCGGCATCGGCGGCGCCTGCGACTGCAGCTTGGTGAGCGCGTCGCGGTAGCGGTCGGCGAAGCGGGGCGGAATGCTGGCCTCGGCCACGCTCAGGGCCTGGCCGAGTTTCATCGCGCCGCCCTTGAGTTCGCCGAGCACAGCAAACATCTGGTCGGCGGCCTTGTCGATGAGCTCGTCGTCGAGTTCGTCGCGCGAGGCGCCGGTCATCATCGCGCGCCCGGTCGCGGTGACCCGGCGGGCCATGATGCTCATCGGCAGGCCGGCCAACTTCGCCGACCGCGCCAATCCGTTACGCCTGCTGCCTGCCATGGTTCCCTCGCTTCGTTGCGTGCCATTTCAGCCTATTCTGTCTGGGACAGTGAGGCAATGGGGCAATACGGCTACACGAGTCGCATCGACCGTGCGAAACAGCAAGGGAGATCGGGACTGCGGGTGGGGAATACGCCGTCAGGCGGTCGCCGCGTGCCCGTCGTCGGCGTGCCCGTGCGTCGCGCCGACCAGCTCGTCGAAGCGCAGGATCACCCGCTCGTGGTACATCCCGAACAGATCCTCGAACAGCGCGACCTGCGCGTCGGACGGCCCGGAACCGGAGTCCCACACCGCCGCGAGCGCCCGCCAGACCAGCACGTGCAGGTCCGGCGCGCCCGCGAAGAACGCCTCGACCGCCTCCGGCACCTCGAGCACCATCTCGCCGACCGAGTTCATGATGGCCCGCTGCATGGTGAGCCCGAGCGCGGTGAGCAGCCTGCGGACCAGCCCGACCTCGATGGCCAGGATCTGGCGCAGGTCCGGATCGTCCTGTCGGGCAATGGCTTCCAGCTTGTCGATCTCCGCCTTGAGGACGGCCTGATCGATCGCCTGCTCGCTGCCGGTGTAGGCGAGCAGCGTCTCCATCACGATGCCGCGCTCGACATCGATGATGTCGCGGAACATCTCGGTCGCGACCTCGGGCATCGGAATCGAGAATCGGAACAGCTGCCGATACACGTCGACGCCACCGGCCTCGCGGACATCGCGGATGGTGAAACCCTTGCCGCGGCGCGCCTCGACGAATCCGTTCGTCTCCAGCCGTCCCAGCGTCAGCTGCGCGGTCGCCCGGTTCATGTCGAACTCTTCGGCCACCTGCCGCACGGACGGCATGAGATCCCCCGGCTGATACTCCCCCGCGGCAACCCGGCGTGCCAACTCATCGGCAACGTCGGCGACTACCGTCTGGGATCCCATCGAAGTCACCTTTCGACTACGTTCGAATACGTCCCAGACAGTCTAAGGCCTACTGTGCCAGACTGCACGTGTGTAACACTGGTCGGCGCACAGTGTGAGGTGAGTCATGGCGATCCGGCGCAGCGGCGACAGTTCAGACGAGGGTTCAACGAGCAAGCGCTCGCGCCTCTTCGCGTCCAGGTCCGATGGCAAACCCCCAGTTCGCACCGCTGTTCGCAATGCCAAGCTCGCCGCACTCCCCTTGGCCTTCGCGGGTCGGCAGGCAGCGGGTGTCGGTAAACGCGCCCTCGGCAGATCGTCCGAAGAAGTCAATCGAGACATCCAATTGCGCACCGCCCAGCACATGTTCGAGGTGCTCGGCGAGTTGAAGGGCTGCGCCGCGAAACTCGGTCAGCTGCTTGCGATTTACGAGCTGGCGCTGCCGCCGGAGCTCGCCGAGCCGTATCGGATCGCGCTGAGCCAGCTGCAGGACGCGGCACCCGCCATGCTGCCGCGGACCGTGCACGCGGCCATCGCGGCCAGCATGGGTGCGGACTGGCGCGACAGCTTCCAGGAATTCGACGACCGACGAGCCGCCGCGGCCTCGCTCGGCCAAGTGCACCGCGCGGTGTGGCACGACGGCAGGGCGGTCGCGGTCAAGGTGATGTACCCCGGCGGCCGCCAGGCGGTGGAGGGCGATCTGGAGCAGCTGCGCCGGATCTCGCATCTGGCCACCGTCTTCCTGCCCGGCGCCGACGTCAAGGCGGTCACCGAGGCGATCTGCGACTGCGTCCGGGAGGAACTGGACTACGCGGCCGAGGCCGAGTATCAGCGCGCCTTCGCCGCGGCCTACGCGGACGACCCGGACTTCTACATCCCCGAGGTGGTCGCGCAGTGCGGCGACGTGCTGATCACCGAGTGGGTCGAGGGCACCCCGCTCACCAGGATCGTGGCCAGCGGTGCGCAGGCCGAGCGCGATCGGGTCGGCATGCTCATGGTTCGTTTCGTCACCTCCGGCTGGGGACGGCACGGGCTGCTCTACGCCGACCCGCATCCGGGCAACTTCCGGGTACTGCCCGACGGGCGGCTCGGCGTGGTCGACTTCGGCGCCTGCTGTGCCTGGCCGCCCGAGGGTTTCGAGGAACTGGCGATCGACTACTGCAAGGCCTTCTTCACCGGCGGCGGGGCGGAGCAGTTGGAAGCGGCGACCAGGCGGCACGGCTTCGTCACCTTCGGGCGCGCGTTCGACAGCGACGCGCTCTACGCCGTCGTCGAACCGTGCAGTGAGCCGTTCAAGCACGCGACCTATCGGATGACGACGCCGTGGCTGCGCAAGCAGGTGCTGCGCACCACCAATCCGCGGCTGTCGAATGTGGTGCGCGAGATGACGATGCCCGCCTACTTCACGCCGTTCGCGCGGGCCGCGCTCACGCTGGTCGGGGTGCTGAGCCAGCTGGAGACCGAGGGGCCGTACCGCGAGGAGATCCTGCGCTGGATGCCGATGCTGGCCGAGGCGCTCGGCCCGGTCGAGGATCCCGACCCGGACCGGCCGGTGGACTTGGCCGCGGTGCGCGAGCAGCGGGCCGAGGCCGCGAATCGCCAAATGTCGGTCGGCTGAGCCGGGCCGTCCCCACGGTCAGGGCGCGACACTTACCGAGACATGCTGTCCCAGACAGTGCTAGGGTTCGGACAACTACCCCTCAGCTGTGCGGGGAGTCCGTCGGCAGCCGGCCGAGTTCTTCCGCAGCCGCTGGCTGAGCGTCCACACCCAGCGCCTACCGAGGAGAAGCATGGGCAAAATCATCGGCCGTCGTAAGCGCCGCAAGTCGACCCGAGCGCTCGCGGCGGGCAGTCCGCCGCCGCATCCGGTCGTGCTCCCGGCACGGACGCCGGACAGCCTGCGCGCGCGGGCTTTCGGACTCGGACTCGCCGGTACCGGCGCGGCACATTTCACGGCACCGCAGGCCTTCGATCCACTGACCGCGCGCGCCTTTCCCCGCGCCACCCGCCGCTGGACCTATCGCAACGGGCTCACCGAAGTAGTACTGGGACTGGCGATCACCTTCCGGCGGAGCAGGCCGCTCGGGTCGGTGGGCTTCATCGCCTACCTCGCCTTCCTCGCGGCACGTTTCTCCGGCGCCCGGCCGGTCGAACAGTCCGGCACGAGCGCGTGGTGACCGGCACGGCCTGACAACCGGCACGGTCTCACACCGGCACGGTCGCGAATTCCGGAACACGAGGGGTTGCCGGAAATCGGACCGCGTGCCTTCCCTCCTGCCGACCACTCCCACTGATGCGCACCGCCCATCCGCGCACAAAACGAACACCAGCGGCGAGGGCGTGCACCGCGCAATATGATCGCGAGTGGTTCGACCGGGAGGGAGTGAGTGGTGTGACAACCGAGTCGGTACTGGAGGCGCAGGCGCGCCCGAAGCGCTTCGCGGATCTGTTCGCCCATCGGCGCTGGATCCGGCGTAGCGAGCCGTTCCCGCATGTGTACGCCCGCGACGTGTTCGTGCCGGAGTACTTCGCGCGGATGAGTGCGGACCTGGCCGAGGTGCGTCGGGAGAGCCCGGACCTGTTCCGGCAGGTGGCGGCGAACTACAGCGCCGACGGCATCAGCCTGGCCAATCTGCGGGGCACCGCGTTCGATGTGTTCGCCTCCCGGGACTGGCACGACCTGGTCGCGGGGATCGTCGGCGTCACCGCGACCGGCGACGTCGAGGGCTCGGTGCATCATCACGGGCCGGGCGCCCCGTACGGGTGGCCGCACAATGATCTCAATCCCGCCTGGTTCCCCGGCGAGGCGCCGGGCCCCGACGAGGTGCGGCTGCCTGCCGAGTCGGTGGAGACCAAGTCCGGCAAGCGCGAAGCCGGGGTGCTCGCCCGCGAGTCGATCCGCGCGGTGGCCGTGCTGTTCTACTTCGGTAACCCGGACTGGCAGCCGGGCGACGGCGGCGAAACCGCGCTCTACAACAACCTTTCCGATGGCGAGAAACTGCCGGACCTGACATTGATTCCGCCACTGGACAATTCGCTGATCCTGTTCGAAGTCACGCCGCGCACCTGGCACACCTTCGCCGGCGGCAACATCAAGGACCGCAACAGCGTGGTGATGTGGGTACACCGGACCAAGGACGACGCGGTGGCCCGCTGGGGAGGGGACAAGATTGTCTACTGGTGAACGCCGGGTCTGCCTGATCACGGGCGCGGGCGGCACGCTCGGCAACGTGTTCTGCCGCTCCTATTACACCGAGTACGACATCGTCGCGGTCTGCCGCACCCGCACGCCTGCGGTGCCCTCGCAGCTGGAGTCGTTCGTCGACCCGCTGGAGCCGGAAAAGCCGGTGCCGGAGAATAATTCGCGAGTCTTCGTGGTCCGCGCCGATCTCACCGTGCCGGGTGAGGTGGAGCGGGTGGTCGATCTCGCGCTCGCCCGGTACGGCAAGGTCGACCTGCTGGTCAACAATGCCGCGCACGTCCAGTTGCAGCCGCGCGGCATCGTCGACGGTGACGCTTCGCTGGAGCAGTTCGATCCGCACTTCACCTTGAATGTCGCGGTGCCGCTGCGGTTCGCGGCCCGGCTGGCCCAGCGCACCTGGCTGCACACCGGCGCGGAGAATCGCGCGGCGAACCGGAACATCGTCAACATCTCCAGCATCTCCGGCTCGGAGGTGTACCCGGGGCAGACGCTGTACTCCGCGTCGAAGGCGGCGCTCAATCAGCTGACCCGGAATATCGCCGACGAATTCGCCGAGTTCGGGGTGCGCGCGAATGCCATCGCGCCCACCACTTTTCCCGCGTTGGTACCCACCGAGCAGGTCGCGCAGGCGATCGTCGAGCTCGACGGCGGCAGCTTCACCGGCGGGGTGTTCGGCGTCGGCGCGGAGCCGAGCGGGCCGGACGGTGCGCCCGCCCAGCTCGCCGAGGCCGAGCAGTAACCGCTACCGGGACGCGCCGGTGACCCGCTCGGACAGCTCCCACAGCTGTTGCGCGAGAGGCTGATCCACCGCCTGCTTGTTGCTCGGCGGCTCCAGCTCGAACCGGTGGAAGTAGTGCCCGTTGATGTCGTCGGCGGTGGTTACCAACTGCACCAACGGTTCCGAGCCTTTCTTCGGAGTGATGAAGAACGGCTTGGCCAGCGGGGACCGGATGAGCATGCCGAGGCCGAGCGGCGCGTTGTCGTACACGTGGGTGGCCACCGCGCCGGGGTGGAACGCGGCGGTGACCAGACCGGTGCCCGCGGTGCGGCGCGCCAGTTCCCGGGTGAACACGATGTTCGCCAGCTTCGACGCCGCGTAGGCGCCCATCTGGTTGAACGACCCGGTGGTCGCGTTGACGGTGTCCAGGTTCAGCTTCGCCATCCGGTAGGTCATGCTGGCGGTGTTGATCACCCGCGCCTGCGACTGCACGAGCCGGTCCAGCAGCAGGCTGGTCAGCAGGAACGGGGACAGGTGATTGACCTGGAAGGTCAGCTCGTTGCCGTCGTCGGTGGCGGTCCGCTTCGGCCAGGAACCGCCCGCGTTGTTGGCGAGCACGTCGATGCGCGGGTAGCGGTCGAGCAGCTGGTCGGCGAGTTTGCGCACCTCGTCGAACCGGGCGAAGTCGGCGAGGAAGGGCTCCGCACCCGCCTTGGCCGCCACCTCGGCCGTCCGCTCCGGTGACCGGCCGACCACCGCGACGGTGGCGCCGCGAGCGGCCAGTGTCGCCGCCGCCTCGGCGCCGATACCGGAGCTCGCACCGGTCACCACCACCGTCTTCCCTGTCAGATCCTGGTCCTGCACAGCCATTCCTGCCTCCTGAACATCGGCCAAACGCGAGCAGCCGGACGTAGTCGATCCCCGGCCCAGTACGGCCGCAGGTACGCCTAACTGCCCTGATCGTCTTCGGCGCGCGCGGATTCGGCAAGGGGTGACTCGCCCGCGAAGTGCGCGGCGATGTCGTCGGCGGTGGTCGACCACACGCCGGGATGGTTCACCACGTACTCCAGCGCCTGATCCAGATACTTGGCGCGGAACGCCTGCCCGATGACGAAGGGGTGCAGCGCGAGCGCCAGCACCCGGCCGCTGTCCGCCGACTCCGCGTAGAGCTGATCGAGTTGGTCCCGCACGATCTGCACGAAGTCGGGGCCGCTGGTCCCCTTGCCGAGGAACAGGGTGTTGTCGTTCAGCTCGACGGTGTACGGAACGCTGAGCATTCCGGGCACATTCAGCCGGTACGGCTGGTCGTCGTTGGTCCAGTCGAGCACGTAGCTCAGGCCGAGCTCGGCCAGCAGCGCCGGGGTGTGGAAGGTCTCGGTGAGCGCCGGACCCATCCAGCCGCGCGGCCTGCGCCCGGTCGCCCGCTCGATCGTCTCGACCACCTCGGTGAGGTAGTCGCGCTCCTGCTCGATCGTCATATCGGCCTGGAATATCGAGTTGTTCTTCCCGTGCGCCAGCCAAGCCCAGTCCCTGGCCAGGCCCGCCGTGATGATCTGCGGATTGTGCTCGACCACATCGGAATTGAGCAGCACGCTGGCGCGAATACGGTGCCGGTCCAGGATCTCGGTCAACCGCCAGATGCCGACCCGGGGGCCGTAATCACGCCAGCCGTAGTTCAACGGGTCGGGGGTGAGCCCGGCGGTCCCGGGGAAGATGCTCGTCGAGGGCCGATCCACCTGATAGTGCTCGACGTTCAGGCCGACGTAGAAAGCGACGCGAGCGCCGTCGGGCCAGCGAATCGGGGAGCGGTCGGTGATCGGGCTGTAGTCGTAGAGCTCGTTGTCCATGCGTCGATTCTTGAACCTGACACTCATGTCAGGTTCAATCCCGGCGCGGCGTGAGATACGGCACAGGCCGACGGATCGGCGGCGATTCGGGCGAGGCAGCCGCGGCGCGGCGGTGTGTATTCTCCCCGGCGGACGTAAACAACTGATTTCGTCACTACACGGGAAACTCGCCGGGTACGCCCAGAACGCAGCATGCCGTGCACCGCCGGACCGCGACGGTACGTTGAGCGCACCGAACGACCGGCAAGAGACGCGGAGAGGCGGAGGAGCTCATGCGAGTCGACGGGCGGGAAATCCCGGTAACGGGCAACCTCCTACAACCGCTGATCCGGCGGACGAGCGACATCATTCGCGTGGTGCTCGCGGCGACGTGGGTGGCGATCGTCATCGCGGCCTCGGTGATCACCCGGCCGGAATGGCTTGCGCTGGAACGTTCGGTATCCAACATCGTCGGATTCTTGAACCCCGACCAATCGAATCTGGTGTATCTCGTCTACGGCATGGCGATTCTGGCGCTGCCGTTCGCCATCCTGATCGAATTGATCATCGGCAGGCAGTGGAAACTGCTCGCCGGCTACGCGGCCGCGGGGCTCACCGCCGGACTGCTGCTCTCGATCACCGGCACGGGTCTCTCGGCGCCGAAATGGCATTTGCAGGTGCCGGATCGACTCGACACCTTCCTCTCCCAATTCCTGGACGATCCGCGCTGGATCGCCATGCTGGCGGCCGTGCTCACGGTGTCCAGCCCGTGGCTGCCCAACCGCCCCCGGCGGTATCTGTGGTTCCTGCTGCTGGCGTTCGCGCCGATCCATCTGGTGGTCAGCACCGTCGTGCCCGCCCGGGCGATGTTCGGCCTGGCCGTCGGCTGGCTGGTCGGCGCGGTCATCGTGCTGGTCGTCGGCACGCCCGCGCTGGAGGTGCCGCTCGACGCGGCGGTGCGGGTGCTGGCCAAACGCGGGCACACGGTCACCAGATTCACCGTGGTGCATCCGGCCGGGCGCGGCCCGCTGGTGCTGGCCGCCGCCATCGACGGGCCCGAACGCGGACTCGTCGTCGAGATGTACGGCAAGAACCAGCGCAGCTTCGGCGCGCTGCGCCAGCTCTGGCGCTGGCTCACCTTCCGCGCCAGCGAAACCGCGGCGATGCACGGCTCCATGCACCGCGCCGTCGAGCATCGCGCGCTGATGACCATTGCGGTCGGCGAACTCGGCCTGGCGAGCAGCACACCGGTCGCCGTCGCGGCGCTGGACCGCGGCTGGATGCTGCACGCGCACACCATGCCCAAGGGCACCCGGATCAGCGAAGCGTCGGTCGACCAGCTGGCCGGGGTCTGGAAATCGCTCGGCGCCCTGCACCAGGGCCAGATCTCACACGGCGACCTGCGCCCGACCGAGATCCGAATCGACAACGGCACCACGCTGTTCGGCGGCTTCGCCAACGCCGAATACGGCGCCTCGGACAAGCAGCAACAGTCCGATATCGCCCAGCTGCTGGTGTCCACCACCGCGATCTTCGGCAAGGAACCCGCGGTCCGCGCGGCCATCGAATCCCTGGGCAAGGAGCCGGTCATCGCCGCGGCGAGCCGACTCGCCAAGTCCGCCATGCCCGCCGGGCTGCGCAAGTCGGTGCCCGGCTGGAAGGACGCGCTGGCCGACGCCCGCGACGAGGTGCGCAAGCAGACCGGCCAGGACAAGATCGAGGCCGAACAGATCACCCGGTTCACCCGCAACCAGATCATCCAGCTGGTGCTGCTGATCGGGCTCGTCTACGTCGCGTACCCGTTCATCAGCGCGGTGCCGACGTTCTTCACCCAGCTCAAGACGGCCAACTGGTGGTGGGCACTGCTCGGGCTCGCCGTCTCCAGCCTCACCTATGTCGGTGCGGCGGCGGCACTCTGGGCCTGCGCGTCCGGCGCGGTGAGCCTGAAGAACCTGGTGATCATGCAGATCGCCAACACCTTCGCCGCGACGACCACCCCGGCCAGGGTCGGTGGCCTCGCCCTCAGCGTCCGGTTCCTGCAGAAGGGTGGCGTCGGCACGGTGCGCGCCACCGCGGCGGTGGCGCTACAGCAGGCGGTCCAGGTGATCACGCACCTGTGCCTGCTCGCGGTGTTCAGCATCGCGGCGGGCACCTCCGCGGACCTTTCGCACTTCGTGCCCGATGCCACGGTGCTGTATCTGATCGCCGGTGTCGGCGTCGGCATCATCGGCACCTTCATGTTCGTGCCGAAATTGCGCCGCTGGCTGAATAATTCGGTGCGCCCGCAATTGCAGGAGGTGCTCAGCGAGCTCGCCCAACTGGCGCGCGATCCCAAACGTTTCTCGGTGATCATTCTCGGCTGCGCCGCGATCACCCTCGGCATGGCCGGGGCACTGTGGGCCAGCGTGGAAGCCTTCGGCGGCGGCACCACTTTCATCACCGTCACCATCGTCACCATGATCGGCGGCACGCTGGCCTCGGCGGCGCCGACGCCCGGCGGCGTCGGCGCCGTCGAGGCGGCACTGATCGGTGGTCTGGGCGCCTTCAACGTGCCGCTGGACATCGCGGTGCCCTCGGTGCTGCTCTACCGCGTGCTCACCTGCTGGCTGCCGGTGCTGTGCGGCTGGTTCACCATGCGCTGGCTGGCGTCGAAGGACATGATCTAGGGCTGAGTCGCCTTGGTGGCCAGCAGAACTCCCGTCGCGGGTTTCACGGCGTGGAAGGTCACCGTGGCGAATCCAGCCGTGGTCAGCATGTCGCGATAGCGGCGAATATCCACCGCCGCCAACGGATCCGCGTGATGGTCCGAGCCGATCTCGTCGTGCGTATGGCGGGCGGCGACGCGTGCCATTACCCGCACCACGGCGGGCAATACCCGGCCCGTCGGATGGGTATCGGCCAGCAGTAGCGTGCCGCCGGGCCGCAGTATCCGGAACATGTGCGCGACGGCCGCCGGGCGGTGCGCCTCCGGGATATGGTGCATGGCGAAGGTCGAGGTGACCACGTCGCAGGAAGCGTCGGGCAGCGGCAGCGTCTGTGCGGCACCGAGTTCGAATCGGCAATTCGGCACCGCACGGGAATGCCTGGTCGCGAACTCGATCATTTCCACGGCCGGATCGATGCCGACGACGCTACCGTCGCGGCCGATTCGCGCGGCCAGCGCTCGGACGAGATCACCTGGCCCGCAACCGATATCGGCTACCGCATCGCCGGGGGCCGCACCACTGAGTACGACCAGCCTGGCGTTGAGGCGGTTACCGCGACCGAGTAGAAATAGAGCCTTGAATATGCGGTAACGCCGCGGCTCGGTAAGCAGAACACCGGTTTCGGTGTCATGGTGGCCCTGTCGAATGGAAGACTGGGGTGCGTTTTTGGTCATGTGTTCATGGTCGGGAGGGACCGCCACTTCGACCAGAGGCAAAACCACGGAAACCGTTCCATTCGGGACGGATTCGCGACATTTGTACGGGAGGCACATTGTCGTCGGAAGTGAAAAGACTGACGGGCAGCACGGATCGCCGGGTACGGCGGACCAAAAGCCTGCTGCATCGGGCGTTGATCGAACTCATGCTGGAGCGCGGTTACGACCGAATCTCGGTGCGCGACATCCTGCACCGGGCCGATGTCGGACGGTCCACGTTCTACGCGCACTTCCGCGACAAGGACGACCTGCTGTTGCTGAGCAGCACCGACTACCTGCGGGCCGCGGTGACCGCACCCGGCGTCGACGCAGATGCGGACGCCGCGACGCCGCTGGCCCCGGTGCACACGCTGTTCCAGCTGGCCGCGGCGAATCCTGAGGTGTACCAAGCCCTGCTCGGTCGCAAGAGCGGTGCGCTGCTGCTGCGGACGACGCGGGAGATGGTCGCCGAGATCCTCGCCGAACGCCTCGCCGAGCAGCTCGACATGGACGAGGCCGAGTTCGCCGCGACCGTGACGTTCCTGTCCTGGGGCGTGGTCGGGATACTCGGCGCGATCGCCGACGCCGACCCGCCGCTCTCGCCCACCGAGGCGTACCGGCGCCTGGTGCAACTGATCGGACCCGGCCTGTCCGGCCGGGTCCGATCAGGCTGAGCAGGGGTTCAGGCGACCACGCCGGCGAGCCGGGCGGTGATCAAGGCTTCGGCCTCGCTGACCATGCGGCTGATGAGCTCCGCACAGGTCGGGATGTCGTGGATGAGGCCCTGCACCTGACCGGCGCTCCAGATGCCCGCGTCGAGGTCGCCCTCTTCGAAGACGCGGCGGCCGCGGGCGCCGGCGACCAGGTCGCGCACGTCGTCGAAAGTGCCGCCCGCCTTCTCGATTTCGACGACCTTGCGGCTGATCTCGTTGTCCGCAACGCGGGCGGTGTTGTGCATGGTGCGGAAGATCAGCTGGGTGTCGCGTTCGGTGTGCGCGACGATCTGCTCCTTGACCTTCTGGTGCACCGCGGACTCCTGCGTGCACAGGAAGCGGGTGCCCATGTTGACGCCGTCCGCGCCGAGGGCGAGGGCGGCGACCAGTCCGCTGGCGTCGGCGAAACCGCCGGACGCGACCATCGGAATGTCGAGCACCCGTGCGGCGGCCGGGATCAGGATCAGGCCGGGCACGTCGTCCTCGCCGGGGTGACCCGCGCATTCGAAGCCGTCGATGCTGACGCCGTCGACGCCGATCCGCTGCGCCTTCAGCGCGTGCCGCACGCTGGTGCACTTGTGCAGCACCTTGATGCCCGCGTCCTTGTAGTACGGCAGGAACGGTTCCGGATTGCTGCCCGCCGTCTCGACGATCTTGACGCCGCTGTCGATGATCGCCTGCACGTACTCGGCGTACGGCGGCGGGTTGATCGACGGCAGGATGGTGACGTTCACGCCGAACGGCTTGTCGGTCAGCTCCCTGGTGCGGGCGATCTCGCGGCGCAGGTCCTCCGGTGTCGGCTGGGTGAGTGCGGTGATGAAGCCGAGCCCGCCCGCGTTCGCGACGGCCGCGACGAGCTCGGCGCGGCCGACCCACATCATTCCGCCCTGCACGATCGGGTGTTCGACGCCGAAGGTCTCGGTGAACCTGGTCCGCAGCATTGCGCTCTCCTCTGCCTCGCGCGGGCGTGCCAGTTCGCCCGAAGACCTGAATGGTGACACGAGGATCCACTCGGGTTCAACCCATAAGTGAGCCAGCATTCGCATCTGGATGCCACGCTTGAGGCTTTGACCGTCCGCTTAGGCGAGCGGAAGTTCGGGTAAACTGCCAGCTGAGCGGCCATTTTCCGGATAGAATGATGGATCGGCCGAATTAACCGCGATTCATTACTTGGTCTCTTGCCGCTGCGCTAAGTTACTTGTTATTCTGCTCGCAGTTCAGCCCGTCACAGTTGTCGGCCACCCCGGCGGACGCAGGTGACGGTCCGAGAGGAGTTCGTGGCATGACCACCGGTGCGCAGGCGCTCGACGAGCCGCTCAGGTCGCGGCGCAACCACTGGAACAACCAGATCGCCGGGCACGCGCAGATGCGGCCCGACGCGGTCGCGCTGCGCTTCCGAGGTGCGGACACCACCTGGCGGCAGTTGCACGAGCGTTCGCTGAAGTTCGCCGACGCGCTCGCCCGCCGCGGCGTCGGCTTCGGCGATCGGGTGCTGATCCTCGCGCTGAACTACCCCGAATACATCGAGGCCGTGTTCGGCATCAACGCGCTCGGCGCCATCGCGGTCCCGGTCAACTTCCGGCTCACGCCGCCCGAGGTCGCCTACATCGTCAGCGACAGCGGCGCGAAGGCGATCGTCACCGACACCGTGCTGCAACCGCTGGCCACCGCCGTGCAGGCGCAATCCGCCACGCTGGAAACATGTTTCGTGATCGGCGGGACAACCGCGGACGGCGTGCTCGGCTTCGACGACGTGCTCGCCGAGGGCGGTACGCCGCACACCCCGCTCGACATTCCCGAAGACACCCCGTCGCTGATCATGTACACCTCGGGCACCACCGGCAGCCCCAAGGGTGCGATCCTGTCGTACGCGAACATGAATTCCCAAGCGCTGACCGTCATTCGGGCGCTCGCGACGGAGCAGAGCTCGATCGGCTTCTGTACCTCGCCGCTGTTCCACATCGCCGGACTCGGCAGTCTCGCACCATGTTTCCTGCTCGGCGCGAAGACCGTGCTGCATCCGCTCGGCGCGTTCGACCCGACCGAATTCCTCGACGCGATCGAGCAGGAGCAGGCGACCAGTGCGTTCTGCGTGCCCGCCCAGTGGCAGGCCATCTGCGCCGAGCCGACGGTGAAGGAGCGGAAGCTGGCGCTCACCGCGCTCAGCTGGGGTGCCGCACCCGCATCGGACACGGTGCTGAAGGCGATGGCCGAGTGCTTCCCGAACGCGTTCAACGTGGCGGTATTCGGTCAGACCGAGATGTCGCCGATCACCTGCGTGCTGGAGGGCAAAGACGCGCTGCGCAAGCTCGGTTCGGTCGGCAAGCCCATCCCGACCATCCAGGCCAGGATCGTCGACGACGAGATGAACGATGTCGCCCCCGGCGAGGTCGGCGAGATCGTCTATCGCGGACCGACACTCATGCAGGGCTACTGGAACAAGCCCGAGGCGACGGCGGAGGCGTTCGCGGGCGGCTGGTTCCACTCCGGCGACCTGGTCAGCCAGGACGAGGAGGGCTTCATCTGGGTGGTGGACCGCAAGAAGGACATGATCATCTCCGGCGGTGAGAACATCTACTGCGCCGAGGTGGAGAACGTGCTCTTCGCCCACCCCAAGATCCGTGAGGCCGCGGTGATCGGCCGGGCGCACGAGAAGTGGGGCGAGGTGCCGGTCGCCGTCGTCGCCCTCAACAGCGCCGAGGACGAGCTCGGCCTGGACGAGCTGACCGCGTTCCTCAATGAGAACCTGGCGCGCTACAAGCATCCCAAGGACCTGGTGCTGGTCCCGGAGCTGCCGCGCAATGCCAGCGGCAAGGTCGTGAAAGGCCAACTGCGCAAAGATTATTCATCCTGATTCCGGGCAGGCTGAGTATGGTCGTGGGATGGCGAACCCTCGTATCCGCGCGGCCGTACTCGGCCTGCACTGGCAGGTGAATGTCATCAAGCCCGAAGGGTTCTTCGGGCCGATGCTCGCGGAGCCGGTGGCGGCCAGCGGGGTTGTCGCTCGTGCGGTGGAGTTTCACGACGCCGCCGCCGCGCGCAAGATTCCGGTGGTCTTCACCCGGTTCACGATTCCGGTAGGAGAGGGGGAACTGGTGCGCAACACCGGGTTCATGCGCTCGGTAGGCGCGGCACAGACCGAGTTCCGGCCGGATTCGCCGGGTAGCCGGCTCATTCCGGAGATGGCGGCGCAGGCGGCCGAGGTTTTCGACAACCAGAAGCTGTCCGGGTTGGCGGGCAGCGCACTGGCGGAGTGGCTGACCGGTCAGGGCATCGATACCCTGTTCGTCACGGGTGTCGCGACCAACTTGACGGTGGAGCAAACCGCAAGGCACGCCACCGATCTCGGCTTCACCGTGCACGTGGTGGCCGACTGCACGGCCGCTGCCAACGTGGCAGCACACGAGGCCTCGCTGGCCAACCTCGAACTCGTCACCGCGGGTTCGCTGACCGCGGCACAGGCGCTGGATCTCACCAGCCGCCACTGACCACTCGTGGCACACCCGGCGAATCCACGTCCGGCGCGAGGTTCAGCTCAGGCCCGGGCCAGGACCGCGTCGTAGTCGTGGCTGGCGATGACCTCGATGTCTGCCGGGAGCGCGTGCAGGCGCTGAATGGTGCGGAAGGCGGCGTCGCGGTCGGCGTCGAAGAGGTTGCCGGGCATAGGAGCCTTTTCGCGGATCAGCGTGATTTGCAGGGTGTTCCAGACGGCGTCGCCGGCCAGCAGGACTCGGGTACCGTCCTCGACTGCCAGCAGGACGCCGATGCTGCCGGGGGTGTGCCCGGCCAGGTCTACGAGGATGACGGCGCCGTCGCCGAATATGTCGTGGCTGCGGGGGAAGGTGAGGACCGGCGGGCCGTCCAGTTCCACCGGGGCGCTGGCTCGTCCGCGCAAGGGTTCGCGGATGACGCCGATCGGGGCCTCGGCACCGCGCATCGCCCAGTCGTATTCCACCGCGGGGACCCTGAGTTCGATCGAGTCCGGTAGTTCCAGCAGACCCGCGACATGGTCCCAGTGCAGATGCGTGGCCAGGGTGAAGTCGATGTCGGTGGGTGCGAGATCTCGGGCGGCGAGCGCGTTGCTCAGTCCGAGGACCGGCTTGTCGGGAGACACCAGCTTGCCGACCGGGAAGGGGTGCCCGGGCAGGACCCGCTCGTGCACATCGGCGCAGATGGCGGGGTCTACGAGGAACCTGGCCTGCGGATGCTCGATCAGGAAGGCGCCCATCGACATCGGCAACTCGCGCAGGCTGCGCACCCCCTCGGCGACGATGATGGCAGGCGCGGCCATCTTCGCCTGCGGCAGCGCGGTCAACCGGACCGTCGCGGTGGCCTTCGGGGCGGGCGTGTCCGCCAGGCTCGCCAGAAATGCCTCGTCGGGCTGCCGCGGGCGGAGCAGCCTGCCGGGCGTCGCGGCCAGCGCGGCGCAACAGCGGGCCAGCGTGCGGAGGGTTCCAGGGCGGCCGTCGGCCAGGCGCGCGGAGTTTTCGCTCACCTCGCCACGGTAGGTGATGGGTGTTCGCAGCGCATGCCGCGCAAGAGACTCTTCTCCACAGTGCGATATCTCGGCATAATCGCGGGGGGGTACCTGGGCGGTCGAGACGAGCCGCCGTTGCGGGGGTAGTACGTCTCGGGATGGATCGGAGCTCGATGGTACGAAGTCGTGCGGCACTCACCACCACGGCGGTCACGGCCGTGGCGGAGCTGCTCGGCGTCGACGCGACGGCCGTCTGCACCGACGCGCCGTTCACCGACCTCGGCCTGAACTCCACCCAATTGGCGCGGTTGACGGCACGCCTCGAGGACGCGATGGGGGTGGAGGTTTCGCTCACCGCGATCTACGACTACCCCGACATAGACCGGCTGGTCGAGTATCTCGCGATGCGATGACGGGGGGCGGGGTATCCATCATCGGGATCGGTTGCCGCCTGCCGGGAGCCGAAGGCGGCGAGTTCCGGCGTGCGGACGGCGAATACCCGGACGACACTGCGTGGTTCGACCACGAATGGTTCGCCATCCCCGACCAGGCGGCGGCGCTGCTGGATCCGCGGCAGCGGATGGCCATGGAGGTCACGGTCGAGGCCATCGATGACGCCGGTGTCGGCTATCGCACCAGAGGTTCGGGAGCCGCGGTGCTCTTCGGTTACGACCACAGCGCGGTGCTGGGCCGGGACGGATTCGACACACCGCACGCCGGCACCGCGCTCAGCGGCGTCGCCACTCGGCTGTCCGCCGTGCTGGATCTGCACGGGCCGAGCCTCGTGGTGGACAGCGTGAGCTCGTCGTTGGTAGCCGTCGACTTGGCGGTTCGGCTGCTCGTCGACGAGGCGGTGCCGTTCGCCGTCGTGGGCGGGGTCGATCTGCCGCTGCCCACGTCGAACTACCTCGCGGAGAACGGATTTCGTTCTCCGGACTGCCTTACTGAGCCGGTGGATGGTGAGGCACGCCGTGACGCCTGTGCCGTGGTGATCATGCAGCGCACCGATGATGCGGTGCGCGAAGGCAATCGGGTATACGCGGAACTCGGTGTGACATCGGGTTCCGATGTTGCGCAGGGTATTTCACTGCCCACCGAACAGATCCGGAATGGCTCGACGGCATCCGATGACGTGTACCGTGCGGTCGGCGCAGGCCTGATCGGACTGATCGAGGCGGCACTGTCTATTCACGACGGAGCCAGCACGGCTACGGTCGGTGCGCGTAGTCCACAGGTATCCACCGTGCCTGTCCACTCGATCGCTGCGCGGCCCGGCGAACACGCTTGGGGCGTAGGCGCATTCGGCAACCGCACCGCGCACAAGGTGCTGCGCCGCATCGAGACACCACCGATGGCCCGCGGCGACGATCCTCCGGTACTCATCCCCGTCACCGGGCGCGACGCCGACGAACTGAGCGCACAGGCGCTCCGGCTCGCCGACCGACTCGAGTCCGATGCCGAGCCGTTGCGCGAAATCGCCTCCGCTGCCGCGCGATTGATGCCGGAGCAAATGCGGGCGTGCGTGCTGGCGGGGGACCGCGGCGATGCGGTGCAGCGGCTGCGCGCGCTGGCAGGTGACGATCCGAGCACCGGGGTGATCGGTCCGTCCCCGACTCGTAGGCCGGGCGGACTGTTGTTCTTGTTCGCCGGTACAGGCGAACAACATCTCGCCATGGGACGGGCACTCGCCGCCCGGCACAGCGCATTCAGTGCCGCGTTGACCAGGGTCGCCGACGCGATAGTCACGGCGGGCGGCCCCCGGGTCTGGACGCCACGGCATGGCTTCGCCATCGGCTCTACGAGCAATGAAAACGGCTCATGCGCATTCGCCCATCCCGCGATTTTCGCGTTCCACCTGGCGATGGCGGAATTGCTCGCGACGTGGGGTATTCGGCCGGACGCGGTGGTGGGGCACGGTCTCGGCGAGATCGCCGCGGCCGCGGTCGGCGGTGCACTATCGCTGCCCGATGCGGCGCGGGTCGTGCTGCGGCGCAGCGCGTTCCTGTCCGAATCCGTGGACGGAGACGCGGTCGCCCTGCTGCTGGCGCCGGCGCACGAGGTGGTGAAACTGGTGGAGCCGATGCGCGCACAAGTTTCCGTCGCGGCGATCAACGGTCCACGATCGGTGGTCGTCTCCGGTGTCCCGCGCTACATCGATACGCTGGTGCGACGGGCCAAGCGCCGCGACATGTCCGCGCTGCGGATCACCGACGAGTCCGCCGCGTACCCGCGCCTCGCCACCGTGCCCGCGGAGTTCCGCGAATCGCTCGCCGATTTGGCACCAATGGCACCGCACACTCCCCTGTACTCCACCACCCGCCGGGGCGAGTTGGTCGATACCGCAGTGCTGGACGGTCAGTACTGGGCCGAGAATGCTTCGCGGACAGTCGATCTCGCTGCCGCGCTCGAGCGAGCCGCCGCAGCCGGACTCTCGACGGTGCTGGAGCTCGCGCCACATCCCTCGTTGCTGTCGGCGGTCGAGGAGTACCCCGAATTCCATGACGGCGCCCACCCGGTAGCGACTCGTGCCGACGAGGCCGGTGATTTCCTGACCTGCCTGGCCCGACTCCATCTCGAAGGGCGACCGGTCGACTGGTCCGCGCAAGGCCCGTTCCGGACCGCACCACGGCGGGTGTGGCGCAAACGACGGGTCCCCCTGCCTATCGACGCGGAAACACTGACGCCTGTCGAATCCGCCTCCGCTCCTGATGATCTCGCCGATCACGTGATCAACGGCGCACCGACAGTGCCCGCGACCTTCTGGCTGCTCGGTTTGCTGCAGCTGACCCGCACCGGCGGCGCTGCCGCGACGATGCTCACCGACTTCGTGCTGCACGAGCGGCTCGATCTCGCGGCACTGCCCGCGGTCCGCTATCGCAGGCACGACGGAAGCGTACGGGCGGAGGTCACGGCGGCCGCAGCGCTGGCATCGGCGCGGCCCGGCGGCGACCCCACACCCGCGCATATCGTCGCATGGATGCGAGTGGTGGATGCCAACCGGGCTGGGCGACACCGCATGCGGGTCATCGCACCGGCCGCCTTCTACGCTGCGCTGCGCGAGCTACGGCTGGAGTACGGCCCGCGTTTCCGCGTGCTGCGCGGCATCGCGACGGGTCCCGACCGGGCGATCGGCGTGTTCGACGCCGCTGAAACGCGTAGTGCCGCAACGTTGAGTGGCTGCCTGCACTTGCTCGGTGCGATTGCCTTCGATGAGCTGCCCACGGGGGCGAGCCCGCTGTCGATCGGGATCGACTCCGTGTGGCTGTCGGCCGAACCGGATCGGGTCGTACTCGAGGCGCACGCCTTGCTCCGCGAGCGCACCGACACCGGATTCAGCGGCGATGTCATCGGCACCGACCAGCACGGTGTGCCGTGTCTGGCGATGTCCGGCGTGCGTATCGGGTTTGCGCAGTCCATCACTCCTGCAGCCTTTTCCGGGCACCCGCAAGGTAGCGAGCTGCGGGCACCTTTCCGACAGGAGGTGTGGGAGTCGCGCGACCACTTCGACATAACGAGTTCCGCTGCCGGACACCCGAATACTCTGCGCACCTTGGTAATCGGTGATTCGGAACTGGCTATCCGGTTGTCCGACGCACTCGCGACCACCCTGCCCACCGAGCGGATCGCTCGCGAACCCGACGCCGCGAGTCCCCTCATCACCGCCTTGCCGATGTCGGGTACCGGTAGCGCGCACACTGCCGTTGTCGTCGTCTGGCCAGCCGAAACAGCCTCGGCGGCCACGCTATCCGATCCCATCGGTCCCGGCCGGAGTGCCACCGCGACCACCTGCCGGGTACTCGATCTGCTGCAACGCGTGCATGCCGACGACGGCACCGGGTCCCTGACGGTTGTGCTGCCGGAACCCGTCCAACGAACCACCGCGTCCGGGCTGCTGAGCACCGATACCGATGCCTTGGCTGCCCCGCAGGCCATCGCCGGTCTGGTTCGATCCTTGCAGCTCGAATCCGACCTTCCGGTGCGCCTGATCTGGATCGACACGGATCCCAGGAACGTCGCACCGTTGAGTCGACTCGTTGCTCAGGGACTGAGCGATTCGAACCGGCTTCTCGACGAGATACGTATCAGGGCGGGCGCTTTCGCGATCCGGCGCTTCATCCCCGCACAGCTTCATCCTACCCCCGCCGCCACCGTCGACGCCACCGGCACCTACGTGGTCACCGGCGGTCTGGGTGCGGTCGGCGCGGTCGCGGTGCGCTGGCTGCTCGATGCCGGGGCACGCGACGTGGTGGTGCTCACCCGCGCGCCCCGTCCGGTGCCCCCACTGCTGGACGGGCTGGAGGACCGGATCGTCATCGTCCGCTGTGACGCCGCGGATCGACGCGATCTCGCCAACGCGCTCAACGACATTCGGGAATGCGGCTCCACCATCCGCGGTGTCGTGCACGCCGCAGGCACAGCGACCGAAGCAACCTTCGACGCGACCACCCCGGGGCAACTGGCCGAATTGTTTTCGCCCAAGCTGACCGCGGCAGGCAATCTGATCGGACTCACCTCGGCCGACCCGACCGACTTCATTCTGCTGTTCTCCGCGGCCACCGGTGCACTCGGCGGACCAGGCCATTCCGCCGAAGCCGCTGCCAACGCCGCGATGGATTCGCTCGCACTGGCGCACCCCGGACGGGGCGTGCTCAGCATCGGCTGGGGTGCGTGGGCGACAGGTTCGGCAGTACCGCCGCGGCAGGCGGGCACGGCAGCCTTCGACCCCCGCAGCGCGGCCGCGTTGCTGTCCCGGGCACTGCGGTTCACCGGGGCATACCTGTTGGCCGTCGACTACACCCCGTCCGCCGACACCTCACCCATGGCGATGCGGCTGTCGAATCTGCTCGCACCCATGGCTGATTCGTCCGAGCACACTCACACGGCCGAACGCCATCCACCCGACACCCTCGGCCTGCTGGTCGACGCACACCTCGGCGAGGCCCCATGACCGCCTGCAACAGCCTCGCCGCACGGATCGCCGAGTGGGCCGCGTCCCGGCCGGACACGGTGGCCTGCATCGAGCTGCGCTACCGGATACACGAGCGGCTGCCTGTCGAGATCACCTATGCCCGCTTGCATGCCGCCGCAGGCGAACTCGCCGAACGCATCCGGGACGGCAGCGCACCGGGCGACCGGGTCGCCATTCTCTGCGCGCACGGACTCGACTATGCCGTCGCGTTTCTCGCCTGCTTGTACAGCAATCGCATTGCCGTGCCGCTGTTTCCGGCGGCCGGTACCCGCAACAAAGAGCGGCTGCTCGCGGTACTCGCCGATGCGCGGCCCACGCTCGCCCTGCTCTCGCACGGTGACTCGACCAGTTCGTCCGTACTGGGTCCCATGCTCGGCCAGGTGCTCGAACTCCCGTCGGATGTCACTGCGCCGCCGGTAGATTCGGCCCAACCGGTCATCGATCCGATCCGCACCGAACTCGCCTACCTGCAATACACCTCGGGCTCCACCCAGTCGCCGGCCGGCGTGCGGGTCACCCACGCGAACATGACGACGGCACTGGACCAACTCTGCGAGGCGCTGGAACCCTCGCCGGACAAACCCATCCTGACCTGGCTGCCGTTCTTCCACGACATGGGTCTCATCCTCGGCATGGCACTGCCGCTCTATTGCGGCGTGCTCGGTGTGACGATGTCCCCCTCGGAATTCGTGAAGCGCCCGATCCGGTGGCTGCGTGCCGTCAGCGACTACCGCGCGGGGATCACCGGTGTACCGAATTTCGGCTTGGCCCTTGCGGTTTCGGCGACCACGCCGGAGGAGCGGGCCGGGCTCGACCTGTCCTGCCTCGACATGCTACTCAACGGCTCCGAACCCATCCGGGCCGAGGCCCTCACGGAATTCACCGCGACGTTCGCCGAGTACGGCTTCCGGCATCAGGCACACACGCCCGGCTTCGGCTTAGCCGAGGCGACGCTGACCGTGACCATCGGTGACTGGCGAAAACCGCCGGTGGCACAGCATTTCGACCGCGCCGCGCTCGCCGAGGGCCGGGCAGTGCCGCACGCCGCCGAGCCGCCACCGCTCGGCGGTGCGCCGCTGGTCGGCTGCGGCGCCCCGATCGGTCAGGACGTGCGCATCGTGCACCCGGTGTCCTGCGTCGAGCTGCCCGTCGGCCGAGTGGGCGAGATCTGGGTCGCCGGCGCCAATGTGTGCGACGGCTACCACGGCAGACCCGACGCCACCGCCGAGACCTTCCATGCCACCCTGCGCGGCAGCGACGCCCGCTGGCTGCGCACCGGGGACCTCGGCTTCTGGTTCGACGGCCAGCTCTACATCGCGGGACGCCGCAAGGATGTCATCGTGGTCGACGGCCGCAATCACTTTCCGGTCGACATCGAGGCGACGGTCGAGAGCTGCGCCGCCGCGATCCGGCCCGGCCATGTGACGGCGTTCGGACACGACGACGGGCGCCGCGAGGATCTGGTGATCGTCGCCGAGCTGACCGCCGTCGAGGCCATCGAGCCCGCCGAACTCTCGGCGCTGGCCCGCCGGATCCGCGCCGAGGTCGCGGCCGCGCACGAGGTGATACCCGGTGCGGTGATGCTGGTCGAGCCAGGACGCATACCCAAGACGACCAGCGGGAAGCTGCGCCGCGGTGAGTGCCGGGCCCGCTATATCGCCGGCCAGCTCGAGCCGGTGGCGATGATCTGAGCTCGGCCGAAACACCGTCGAGGTCCCGCCGATCCGGTCAACCGGCCGCGAGGATGTGGCCTATGGCAACCGAGATCATCGCTGTGCGGTGGAAAGACGTCCCCGAGGCGCACGACTACCCCGCGGCCGCCGACTATCTGGAGTTGCTGGCCGGACCGAAGATCGTCAGCGCGGTGGTGGACGATCTGCGGGCCGCCCCAATCGTGCACAAGAAGGCGAAGGACATTCTCCGTGCCGCGCGGCTCGAGCTGCTGCCACCGGAGAACCTGCATGTCCGCCGCGATCTGATCAAGATCCACAACGGCAAGGCGCTGTCGCCGATCCTGCTGGTGCGTGGCGACTTTCGCACCGGGGCGCCGATGGTGATCGCCGATGGATACCACCGGGTCTGTGCGATTCACTGGGCTGACGAGAACATTGCTATTCCGGCGAAACTCGCCGCGATGCCGTGATCTTCCCGCTGGCGCGTTCACAATCGCCGCTGCGGTGAACTACCTGACCGCACGAGCTTCGACCTGAACGTTCACTCTTCGGTGCGACCGAGAAGCCGATCCGTCTCGCGCCGTTCGCGTTTGGTGGGCCTACCGGAACCGCGATCGCGGCGCGGCAGGGCGGCGAGGAGTTCGCGCGACGGCGGCGGCGGGCTGCGGTCGATCAGGCATTGGGCGGCGATGGGGGCACCGACGCGCTTGGTGACGATCTGTTCCACGATCACGATGCGTTCGAGGCCGCTGACGCGGATGCGCACCTCGTCGCCGGGCTTGACCGGTTGGGCGGGCTTGGCCGCGACGCCGTTGACGCGGACGTGACCGCCTTTGCAGGCCGCGGCGGCGGCGGATCTTGTTTTGAACAGGCGCACGGCCCAAGTCCAGGAATCGACTCGGGCCTGCGTCGCAGTGCTCTTGTTTCCGTTCGCACGGATGCCGTTATCGGCGGGGGTCACCCTTAAACGATACGGCGTGCGGTGACGACGTCGCCGGGGCGGAGCGGGGTGTAGGAGACGGGCGAGCCGGACTGGACGGCGTTGAGCAGCTTGCCGTCGCCCGCGTAGATGCCGACGTGGTTACCACCGTTGGTGATGACGATGTCGCCGGGCTGCAGGTTCTGGAAGGCCACCGGAGCGCCGACGTGCGACTGCTCGAAGCTGGTGCGGGGGAGTTCGACTCCGGCCTGCCGGTAGGCCCACTGGACCAGACCCGAGCAGTCGAAGTTGGAGGGGCCTGCGGCACCCCAGGAGTACATCGCGCCGACCTTGGTCTTGGCGGCGTCGAGCGCGATATCGCTGGCGCTGGGAGCGGGATTGAACATGCCGGGCATGTTCGGCGCGAAGTTGGGGACGCCGGGCGCCGACTGCTGCGGTGCACCGGGCAGCTGCGCGTTCGGCATCGCCGAGACAGCCTGCTGGATCTGCTGGTTCAGTTGCTGGACCGGCGCCTCGTATTCCTGCGGAACAGGAACATCGAAGTTGCCGAGGCCGGGAATGCTGACGGTTGCCGCCATCGCGGGAATCGCCGGCATGGCACCGGTTGTCGCGGCCACCGCGCCCATCACGAGGGCACCCTTGACGGAATTCGGCAAGCGAGAATCCCGCTGCATGCTGTGTTTACCCACCGAGCTACGTCTCCGATCTTCGTGCTTTCCCGCCGACCGGGCTAGCTGACCAGAAAATGGCCGCAAGGCATCACCCGAATGAACCCTGTAGGTGATCCCGGCACGACAGCCGGGAAGATGGCCCCGACGGCCGCTAAGGCGGTAACTCTGTGGCGCCGCTTCTCTTTCGAAGCGACAGGACTCCACTAAGTCACGAAGAGATTACGATGCCGACGCGGTGTTGTCCAGCGCACAGACCTGCGAGTTTTTCACTCTCGGCAAACCCGCTGGACGATCGCCCGGAAACGCGACACGCCCACTAGGTCACGACACGATATCGGCGCAGCGGTGTCCGTTACCGATCGGCGGCAAATGTCCGAATCGGCCGCTGAGAATTCAGGATTCGTGGCCGTTCGAGGACTCGTCGTCACGTTCGGCGAGCGCCCGCTCGAGTTCGGCGATCCGGCGCCGCGCATCGGCCAGCCCGACTTCCAGCTGACCCAGCGCCATCACCAACGGCCCGACCGCCAGGTCCGCCACCAGCTGCGGATCGTCATAGCCGCGCTCTATCGCCACCAGGATGTTGGAGCGGATGCGCCGCGCGACGGTGGCACCCGCCGGAACGTTCCAGGATTCGACCACCTCGGCCGTGGTGGGGGTGGGTTCGTCGGACATGCCCCTCCGATACTCGCCGGAAACGCCACCAGCGTAGTGAGTCCCGGGCCTATAGCAATAGTGCGAGTGCCATCGTGCAGTACCTTCCGCTAGGCGTATCTAGGACACGCCGTAGATACGGGCAGATTCTCCGGACCGAACGGGCTACGGTGTCAGGGTATGGACCCCGTGCGGAATCCGTATGCTCCCGGAGCCGGACAGCGCCCACCCGAATTAGCCGGGCGCGACAAGCAACTCACCGCCTTCGACATCGTGCTGGAGCGCGTGGCCCGCGGCCGTCCGGAACGCAGCGTCATGCTCACCGGGCTGCGTGGCGTCGGAAAGACGGTGCTGCTCAATCAACTTCGCTCCGCCGCCATCTCGCGCGGCTGGGGCACCGGCAAGATCGAGGCTCGGCCGGATCAGGAGCTACGCCGCCCGCTGTCCTCGGCGCTCCATATGGCCGTCCGCGCGATCGCCATGGCACACCGCAATCCGGAACGGGTCGACGACTTCCTCGGCATCCTCAAGGCTTTCGCGCTGCGCGCCACCGCCGACAAGGGCATGCGCGAACGCTGGCAGCCCGGTATCGACGTGCCCGCGGTGACCGGGCGCGCGGACTCCGGCGACATCGAGATCGACCTGGTCGAGCTGCTGGTCGAGGCGGCCGCGCTGGCCAGCGAGATCGGTGTCGGCATCGCAATTTTCATCGACGAGATGCAGGACCTCGGACCGGCCGACGTCTCCGCGATCTGCGGGGCCTGCCACGAATTGAGCCAGGACGCAGCGCCGCTCATCGTGGTCGGGGCCGGCCTGCCGCACCTGCCCGCCGTGCTGTCCGCCTCGAAGAGTTACTCGGAGCGCCTGTTCAGTTACCACCGCATCGATCGACTCGACCGGGAATCCGCGGACCTCGCGCTGATCGCGCCCGCCGAGCGCGAGGAGGTGAAGTTCACCGACGAGGCGCTGGATGCGCTGTACCACAAGGCCGATGGCTATCCGTACTTTGTGCAGGCCTACGGCAAGGCGGCCTGGGACCAGGCGCCGGAGAGCCCGATCACGGCCGAGGATGTCGAGGTGGCTTCGCCGACTGCGGAAGAGGAGCTGGCGGTCGGCTTCTTCGGCTCCCGCTACGAACGGGCAACGCCGGCCGAGCGCGAATACATGCGCGCCATGGCGGATCTGGCCGGTGACGACGGCCCGGTGGCGACCTCGGCGGTGGCCAGCGAACTCGGCCGCAAACCCGCCTCGCTCTCGCCCGCGCGCGACGGTCTGATCAAGAAGGGCCTGATCTACTCGGCCGAGCGCGGCACCATCGGATTCACCGTGCCGCACTTCGGCCGCTATCTGCGCAGCGTCTGACGATCTGAAAAGCGAACGATCGGATAGCCTCGAATTAGCCCGTCTACCAAGATCATTAGAGATCGATAGAAATCAATCGACCTGCAGCCCTACCGGCCGGTAACTAAAGTTCTTACACTCGAATGTGATCCTGATCACGTCCGAGGAGGACAGCATGGCGACAGCCGCGAAAGTCGACGCCACCGAAGAACAGGCCCGCGCACTGGTCGAGGAGTCCCGCGAAACCAGCTGGGCCAAACCATCGTTCGCGAAGGAGATGTTCCTCGGGCGGTTCCGGCTCGATCTGATCCACCCCTACCCGGAACCGAGCCCGGAGGATGCCGCCCGCACCGAGGCCTACCTCGCCAGGCTGCGGCCGTTCTGCGAGTCCATCGACGGCGCAGTGATCGAGGCGGAGGGCCGGATCCCGGACGAGTACGTCAAGGGGCTCGCCGAGCTCGGCTGCTTCGGCCTGAAGATTCCGGAGTCCTTTGGCGGACAGGGACTTTCCCAGTTCGGCTACAACCGGGCATTGATGCTGGTCGGCTCGGCTCATCCCAGCCTCGGCGTGCTGCTCTCGGCGCACCAGTCCATCGGCGTGCCCGAGCCGCTGAAGCTGGCGGGCACCGCGGAGCAGAAAGCGGAGTTCCTGCCCCGCTGCGCCGCGGGCGCGGTGAGCGCCTTCCTGCTCACCGAGCCCGACGTCGGCTCCGACCCGGCCAGGATGGCGAGCACCGCCACCCCGGTCGACGACGGGACGGCCTACGAGCTCAACGGCGTCAAGCTGTGGACCACCAACGGCGTGGTGGCCGAGCTGCTGGTGGTGATGGCCAGGGTGCCCAAGAGCGAGGGCCATCGCGGCGGCATCTCCGCGTTCGTGGTCGAGGCCGATTCGCCGGGCATCACCGTCGAGCGGCGCAACGCGTTCATGGGCCTGCGCGGCATCGAGAACGGCGTCACCAGGATGCACAACGTACGGGTGCCGCGAGCCAACCTCATCGGGCGCGAAGGCGACGGCCTGAAGATCGCGCTCACCACCCTCAACGCGGGCAGGCTGGCCATCCCGGCGCTGTGCACCGCGTCGGCGAAGTGGTCGCTGAAGATCGCCAGGGAGTGGAGCACCGAGCGGGTGCAGTGGGGCAGGCCGGTCGGCGAGCACGAGGCGGTCGGCCAGAAGATCTCCTTCATCGCCGCGACCACCTACGCGCTGGAGGCCGCACTCGATTTGTCCGCCGCCATGTGCGACGAGGCGCGCAACGACATCCGCATCGAGGCGGCGCTGGCCAAGCTGTGGGCCAGCGAGATGAGCTGCACCATCGCCGACGAGCTCGTGCAGATCCGCGGCGGCCGCGGCTACGAGACCGCGGCCTCGCTCGCGGCCCGCGGTGAACGCGCGGTCGGCGCCGAACAACTGGTCCGCGATCTGCGCATCAACCGGATCTTCGAGGGCTCCAGCGAGATCATGCGACTGCTGATCGCCCGGGAGATGGCCGACGCGCACATGGCGGCCGCCGGCGCGCTGGTGGACCGCAACGCCGAGTTGAAGGACAAGGCCAAGGCGGCGGTCGGCGCGACCGGCTTCTATGCCAAGTGGTTCCCGCAACTCGCCGTCGGTTCGGGCACCGTGCCCGCGACCTATACCGAATTCGGCTCGCTGGCAAAGCATCTGCGCTTCATCGAGCGCAGCTCGCGCAAACAGGCCAGGTCGCTGATGTACGCGATGGGCCGCTGGCAGGCGAAGCTGGAGTACAAGCAGAACTTCCTCGGCCGGATCGTCGATATCGGCGCCGAGTTGTTCGCCATGTCGGCGGCCTGCGTACGGGCGCACGCACTGCACGCCGCGGGCGCACCGGAGGCCAACGCCGCCGCCGAGCTCGCCGACGCCTTCTGCAAGCAGGCCAGGGTCCGGGTGCGCAGCCTGTTCGACCGGCTCTGGGACAACACCGACGACGACGATCGCGCGCTGACCCGCGGCGTGCTCACCGGGCGCTACACCTGGCTGGAGGAGGGTGTGTTCGACCCCAGCGAGGGCACCGGTCCGTGGATCGCCGAGTGGCGGGTCGGCCCGTCCACCGAAGAGAACCTGCTGCGCCCGTTCCTTCCGTCCACCCGCAGCACCGCCACCCCGTAAACGGTCGGCCGCTCACCGGGCGTCACGTTCGATAACGCTGTGCCACGAACGTGACGTCCGGCGGGTGCAATCGTCAGGCGAATATCCGCCCATATTGGCAAATCACTAGATAGGCATAGATTTTCATGGCAGGGGAGCGGTGGCCGCTCTGTAACCAAATCTAAGGGAGTCTAGGGAATTCGATCGAGGGGCCGATATCGGGCAAGCGACGGACGATCATGGTTCTCTATCGAAATCTAGTGTTTGACCTAGGGATTCCTAGATTGCCCGAGAGGGGAGCGGCGCCGGGCCGGTAACTACGTCCCCGGCGTCAGTTGGACAACTTGTCCATAACGCCAGGTATGACCTGCTAACGCAGCGGAAATGTATATCGACAACCGGGCAAGAACGCTCCGCGAGGATGCACCCTCCCCAGGAGGACGTCATGTCCATGATCATCGCCCGCAGCGCCGCTGGCTATGACGGTCACCGTGTCACGGTGTCGGCCGCCGACGGCGTTCCACTGTCGGTCCGCGTGTTCGGCACCGACACCGCACCTCTCACCGTGGTGTTCGCCCACGGCCACTGCTTACGCACCGAGTCGTGGCGCTTCCTGCGCGACCAACTGCTGAATCAGTGGGGGGCCGAGACCAGGATGGTGTTCTACGACCACCGCGGCCACGGCGAATCCGGGCAGGCCCACCCGTCGACGTACACCATCGACCAGCTCGGCCACGATCTCGACGCCGTACTGCGGACGGTCGCACCGACCGGACCGGTGATCCTGATCGGGCATTCGATGGGCGCGATGGTCGTGCTCGCCTACGCCCGGCTGTTCCCGGAGATGATCGGCACCCGCATCGTCGGCGTCGGCCTGATCGCGGGCGCTGCCAACGGCATCACCGAGGTCGGCCTCGGCCGGTTCCTCAAGCGGCGCGCGGTGAACTCGCTGCAGGTGGCCGTGGTTCGCGCGCCGCGCGTCATGCAGGGCTCGAAGCGGCTGTCCCGCCGGATCTTCGAGCCGATCATCCGGGCGGCGAATTCCGGCACCAGAAAGGTGAATCCGCGCATGGTCGCGGTCGCCACCGCCATGCTGAACGACACGCCACTGCTGACCATGTCCAGCTTCCTCGCCTCGCTGATCACCTTCGACGAGACCGCGACCCTGCACCGCCTCGGCGCCATCCCGGCGCTGGTGCTGGCGGGCACGGCGGACATCGTGGTGCCGTTCGCGCATTCGGTGGTGCTCGCCTCGCAGCTGGCCGGCTCGCAGCTGGTTCCGCTCGAAGGGGCGGGGCACAGCGTGATCTTCGAGCGGGCCGAGGAGGTCGCGCTGTCCATCGTCGGACTGGTCGATCAGGTCGTCGCCAGCCTGCGCGGGCAGGGACCGGAGTACGCCGTCGCCGGATGAGTGCCGAGCGGGCCGGGATCACCGAAATTGACCCACCGTCGGTTCACACGAAGCGCGATGCCGAAGGCTGAGCAACAATTGGGCGAACTGCCGAAGATTCGCAGCTGACGAGCCGGATCAAGAATCTTTCTGTACTGTGTTAAAGATCACGTTGTGTGGTGAGTCACACGGCTTGGTGCAGCGCGCTTCCAGGCAGCACACGGAAGTACCCGTTACCCACCGAGTTCGCATGTCTGCCCGGAACACAGGAGGTATCGATGACACGCAGCGAAATCGCGGAACTCCGCTACACGGTCGGCCAGCTCCGGCAATCCATCGGCGCACTGCGGGCCCACTACGGTGACGCCAACATGGTGCGGCGGCTGGAGAACGATCTCGAGCGGCTCGTCATCGACGCCGACGAGCTCGAGCAGTCGCCGCCGCCGGAGGTCCGCCGCCGCCCGCAGGACACCATCTACGTCCCGGACAGCAAGTCCGACGAGGCGGCCTGGATGGGCGCACAGGACGAGGGGCTGGGTTTCCACTCACGCCCGCGCACCGAGTAGCGCACGATCGAACACCTTCGCGGGCCCGCGCCGTGCCGGTGGGCCCGCGAAGTCATGTCGCGGTCAGGCCCGATGACGGCCGAACCGCCGAGCCGGCCGGGCACCGTGGAACCGGGCACCGCGCGGCGTCTCGGTGATCGGGGCGGCCGCCGCCGATTCGAACAGCGCGGCGATGCCGTGGTCGTGGCCGAGGGCGATCGCCTCCAGGCCGTAGGTGCCGCCCGTGCGGGCGAGTTCGTGCAGCATCGTGGTCATGATCCGCAAGCCGGTGGCGCCCACCGGGTGCCCCAGTGCGATGGCCGAACCGTTCACGTTCAGCCGATCCCGCGGATCGAAATCCCATTCCCGCGCCAGCGCAAGCACTTCCACCGCGAAACCCTCGTTGACCTCGACCAGATCGATCTCGTCGAGTCCGATCCCGGTGCGGCCGAGCACCTTGGCTACGGCGGGCGCGGCACCGAGCGTCGCCGTCGCCGAAGCACATCCGGCCGCGGCCCAGCCGGCCAGATACGCCATCGGCGTCAGGCCCAGCTCGTCCAGCCGCTCCTCGGCGACCACGAGACACGCCGACGCGCCGTGCCGGTGCGCGGTCATATTGCCCGCGGTCACCACACCATTGGCGAACAGCGGGCGCAACGCGGCCAAGGTATAGGTGGAGACGTCGTCGCGCACACCCTCGTCACGCAGGATCCGATGTCCCCCGGTGCCTTCGACATCCGCGGCGGACCAGCCCGGCTCGCCGGCCACGCCGACCGGAATCACCTCGGCGGCGAAAGTGCCCTGCCGCCAGGCACGCGCGGCCTTGCGATGGCTGGCCGCCGCGAACTCGTCGGCCTCGGCCCGGCTGATGCCGTAGTGGCGGGCCAGCTCCTCGGCATTGCGCAGATCGGCGACCCGCGCCGAATCCCCCTGGCGGACAGTGCTATCCGCGGCGCACTCGACACCGCCCGCCACCACCACATCGGCGGCGCCGGTCTGCACCATCATGGCCGCGGTGATCACCGCCTGCAGGCCGCTGCCGCAGCGGCGATCGGTAAGGAACCCTGGCACGGCGAACGGTAGCCCGGCGCCGTGCGCGGCCAGCCTGCTCAACTCCGGACCGTTGGCCAGACCCCCGTCGACACAGGCCATCGCGACATCCTCGATGCGCATCGGGTCGACCCCGGAGCGCTCGATCACCGCGGACAGCACCGTCGAGGCCAGCCACTCCGGCGGCATTCCCGACAGCGCACCCCCTTCGACCCCGCTGGGCGTACGGACCGGCGCGACGATCGCGGCTCTTCGCATCATGGTCTTCCTTCCCCCGGCCTGGCGCCATGTCCGATCAGCGGCGCTCGGCAGGCCGATGGTCGTGCAAGCTGCCGCCACCGGTCCCGGCGTTGCGCGACGCGGACATCGGCGCACGTCAGCGGGCACATCTCGGAAAAAGAGGACCACAGATATGTTGCCGCCGTGTGACGCTGGGCGCGTCGGCATTTCGACCCTAGGTTTCCTTTACGCGCACCTGTGTCGAATCGTGTTCTGTTTTAGTCGAGTTCGAAGAGTTTGCGGTCCGTTCACCGCCGGACACTATCTGTTGAAGCGACATCGAATGTGGCGCAAATCACGGGCATCCCGGCGGGTCTGGAATGCCGGGACCCCGCTCGAGCGATAGCCAGGGTGTCGTATGGTGCTGGGCATCACATTCGATTGCGGAGGTAACGATGACCACCCGCACAGCAGATCAGCGAGGCATCCACCAGTGAGTGAGCGCAGCGATCGAACCAAAAACACAGCGCCCTCGGCATTCACGACGGTGCTGAGCGTCAGCGAGGCACGGTCGTGAATGCCGCACCGACCACCACCACCTCGGAAACGGGGACCGGCGTCTTCAGCAGGACCAGGGCTCGAATCTCCGAACGCACGCTACGTACCGATCGCTGGTGGATTCCGCCGGCGATCACGGTGCTCGGCCTCGCCGCGTTCGTCATCTACGCGACGGTCAGATCCTATGCGCGCGACCACTATTGGGTCGCCGACTACCACTATCTGACGCCGTTCTACTCACCGTGCCTCAGCACCGCGTGCGTCGAGGGCTCCAGCCACTTCGGCACGCCGTTCGGCGATCTGCCCGCGATCCTGCCGCTGGGCTTCGTGGTGCTGCCGTTCCTGCTCGGTTTCCGGCTGACCTGCTACTACTACCGCAAGGCCTATTACCGCGCGGTGTGGTTCTCCCCGCCCGCCTGCGCGGTCGCCGAGCCGCACGCCAAGTACACCGGCGAGACCAAGCTGCCGCTGATCATCCAGAACGCGCACCGCTACTTCTTCTATGTGGCCGTGCTGGTTTCGGTGATCAATACCTACGACGCGGCCGTGGCCTTCCACGGTCCGGACGGCGGCTTCGGCTTCGGTCTCGGCAACATCGTCCTGTGGGTCAACGTGATCCTGCTGTGGGCATACACGCTGTCCTGCCATTCCTGCCGGCATATCGCGGGCGGCCGGCTCAAGCACTTCTCCGCCCATCCGGTGCGCTACTGGTTCTGGACCCAGGTCTCGAAGTTGAACACCCGGCACATGGCACTGGCCTGGACCACCCTCGGCACCCTGGTGCTGACCGACTTCTACGTCATGTTGGTTGCCAGCGAGAAGATTTCGGACTTGCGGTTCATCAACTGACCCGCCCCAACCCCAGGAGTATTCGCGGCCATGCCAGAAGTGGAACGGCACAAGTACGACGTCGTCGTCATCGGGGCCGGTGGCGCAGGATTGCGCGCGGTGATCGAGGCCAGAGAACACGGCCATTCCGTCGCGGTGGTGTGCAAATCCTTGTTCGGCAAGGCGCACACCGTGATGGCCGAAGGCGGCTGCGCCGCGTCGATGGGCAATGCCAACGAAAAGGACAACTGGCAAACGCATTTCAAGGACACCATGCGTGGTGGCAAGTTCCTCAACAACTGGCGCATGGCCGAACTGCATGCCCAGGAGGCACCCGACCGGGTGTGGGAACTGGAAACCTATGGGGCACTGTTCGATCGGACCGCGGACGGCCGGATCAGCCAGCGCAACTTCGGTGGCCACACCTACCCGCGGCTCGCGCACGTCGGTGACCGCACCGGCTTGGAAATCATCCGCACCATGCAGCAGAAAATCGTCTCGCTGCAGCAGGAGGATTTCGCGGCGACCGGCGACTACGAGGCGCGCATCAAGGTCTTCTCCGAATGCACCATCACCGAACTGCTCAAGGACGGCGACCGGATTTCCGGCGCGTTCGGCTATTGGCGCGAGTCCGGCCGATTCGTGCTTTTCGAAACTCCCGCAGTGGTTCTCGCGACCGGCGGCATCGGCAAGTCGTACAAGGTGACCTCGAATTCGTGGGAGTACACCGGCGACGGCCACGCGCTCGCGCTGCGGGCCGGCGCGACGCTGATCAACATGGAGTTCTTGCAGTTCCACCCGACCGGCATGGTCTGGCCGCCCAGCGTCAAGGGCATCCTGGTCACCGAGGGGGTGCGCGGTGACGGTGGCGTGCTGAAGAACACCGAGGGCAAGCGGTTCATGTTCGACTACATCCCGCCGGTCTTCAAGGGGCAGTATGCCGAGACCGAGGAGGAGGCCGATCAGTGGTTGCGCGACAACGATTCCGCCCGCCGAACCCCTGACCTGCTGCCACGGGACGAGGTCGCGCGCGCGATCAACGAGGAGGTCAAGGCCGGTCGCGGCACGCCGCACGGCGGGGTCTACCTCGATATCGCCTCGCGTATGCCCGCCGAGGAGATCAAGCGCCGTCTGCCGTCCATGCACCATCAGTTCAAAGAGCTTGCCGACGTGGACATTACGGCGGAGCCGATGGAGGTGGGCCCGACCTGTCACTACGTGATGGGCGGCATCGAGGTCGATCCCGACACCGGGGCGGCGACGGTGCCCGGATTGTTCGCCGCGGGTGAGTGTTCCGGCGGTATGCACGGCTCCAACCGGCTCGGCGGCAACTCGCTGTCGGACCTGCTGGTCTTCGGCCGCCGGGCCGGGCTCGGCGCCGCCGCGTATGTCGAGCAGCTCGCGCAGCGGCCCTCGATCACCGACGCCGACATCACCGCGGCCGCGAAAGTCGCGCTGGCGCCGTTCGATCCGCCTTCCGACGGCCGGGGTGAGAACCCGTACACCCTGCACACCGATCTGCAGCAGACGATGAACGACCTGGTCGGCATCATCCGCAAGGAGCACGAGGTGCGCGAGGCGCTCAGCAAGCTCGACGAGCTGCGGGCCCGGTTCAAGCAGGTCACCGTCGAGGGGCACCGGCAGTTCAACCCGGGCTGGCATCTCGCGCTCGACCTGGAGAACATGCTGCTGGTCAGCGAGTGCGTCGCGAAGGCGGCGTTGCTGCGCACCGAGAGTCGCGGCGGGCACACGCGCGACGATCATCCGTCGATGGATCCCGACTGGCGGCACAAGCTGCTGGTGTGTGCGGTGGATCCGAGCACGGCGGGGGAGACCATCCCGGACGTCACTGTGACGCCCAAGGAGCAGACCCCGATGCGACCGGAACTGCTCGCCCTTTTCGAACTCGGCGAGCTCGAAAAGTACTACACCCCCGACGAAATCGCCGGGCATCCGGCGGCGGCCGGGAAATCGACAGAGCGAGAGGCGTAGCGATGGGTTACGACGCCAAATTCCGCGTATGGCGCGGCGACCTCGACGGCGGTGAGTTGCACGATTTCACCGTGACGGTGAACGAGGGCGAGGTGGTGCTCGACATCATCCACCGGCTGCAGGCCACCCAGGCGCCCGATCTGGCGGTGCGCTGGAACTGCAAGGCGGGCAAGTGTGGTTCGTGCTCGGCGGAGATCAACGGGCGACCGCGCCTGCTCTGCATGACGCGGATGTCCACCTTCACCGAGGCCGAGGTCATCACGGTGACCCCGATGCGTACCTTCCCGGTGATCAAGGATCTGGTCACCGACGTGTCCTTCAACTACCAGAAGGCCCGGGAGATACCGTCGTTCACGCCGCCTGCGGATCTCAAGCCGGGTGACTACCGGATGAAGCAGGTCGACGTCGAGCGCTCACAGGAGTTCCGCAAGTGCATCGAGTGCTTCCTGTGCCAGGACACCTGTCACGTGGTGCGTGACCACGAGGAGAACAAGACCTCGTTCGCCGGGCCGCGGTTCCTGATGCGGATCGCGGAATTGGAGATGCACCCGCTGGATGTCGGTGACCGGCGGGGCTTGGCGCAGGACGAGCAGGGGCTCGGCCTCTGCAATATCACCAAGTGCTGCACCGAGGTCTGCCCGGAGCACATCAAGATCACCGACAATGCGTTGATCCCGATGAAGGAACGCGTGGCGGATCAGAAATACGATCCGCTGGTGTGGTTGGGCAACAAGCTGTTTCGTCGTTGACGAGGTGCCCGTCGGCCGGAATCATCCTCGGCCGGCGGGCACACCTGCCTCACAGCATGGCCACGACACCGACGGCGACAACTCCCACGAGTACGCCGATGAACAGCGATGACATCAGTGAGCCGGTGAGGATGAACAGACCGATCGACGTCACTGCGAACAGCAACGCGACGATCAACCATTCCACCCAGTCCCCAGGTCGCAATTTCTTGTACCGGGAGTGGGAACCTTTCAGCCCACGATCCACAAAAGATTAACTACCCGAAAAATTCCTTGGCGAAACCCGTTTTGTTGCCCGATTTGCGCCATTTTGTGATCTTGCTGAACCACCTGGTACCGCAATGAAGCCCGGCGCGCGTTCGAACGCGGCCGGGCTCCGCTGGCTACGCGCCGGGTCGGTCGAACTCGCCGTCGTGCACGCCCGCGGTGAACGCGGCCCACTCGCTCGGGGTGAAGACCAGAACGGGGCCGTCCGGGTTCTTGCCGTCACGTAGGCCTACGTGACCGTCTGCCAGCATGGCTACCTCGACGCTGTCGTTGCCCGCGCCCGCACCGGCCTTACGCCAGGTCGCGCCGTCCAGATCGACATTCGCGCCGTTATTGACACTCATGACTCCGCCTCACTGCCCCTGCGGCTGCGTCGAAAGCAGCCCGTTGTCCATGGATTCGTGCACGCACGGTCGAACTCCGCAACTACCGAACACCTTCACGCACGCGCGAATTCGCCGTCCGCCACACCGGCCGTGAACGAATCCCATTCCGTGGGAGTGAAAACCAGGGCCGGGCCGCCGGGATTCTTGCTGTCGCGCACACCGACATGTCCGCCGCCGAGGAAGGCGACTTCCACACAATCCTTGCTGCCGCTGCGGGCGCTGGTAAACCACTGCGCCCCAATAAGATCGATACTCATGCCGCAAACTCCTTCGCTATCTGCCGAAGCAGATGTCTACTCGTTTGGATATCCAGCGCGGCGCGCTGGAGGCACTCGTGTGCCCGATGGTACCGCTGCACATCGACCGGTCTTTCCAAGTAGAGATCTCCGGTGAAACCCTCCACATACACCACCGGTGGTTCTACCGGTTGCCCTTTGCTATCGGTACCGAACTCCAGAACAGTGAACGGTCCCGTTGAATCCCCGAGCGGAATACCGGCCGCGAACGGCAGAATACGCACCGCAACATTGTCATTGGTACTCAAATCCGCAAGATGTCTTAGCTGCGCCGCCATCACTTTCGCGCCACCGACCACCCGGCGCAGCACCGACTCGTGCAACACCACGGCAACTGTCGCGGGTGAGGCCTTCCTGGTGATCAAGGCCTGCCGCTGCAACCGGAGCTGTACCCGGCGTTCGAGCTCGGCCTCGGAATCGTCCGGATAGCCGAGACGATGCAGGGCCCTGGCGTAGTCCGCGGTCTGCAGGAGACCGAGGATCAGTTCGGACTGGTAAGAACTGAGTTGCTGGGCCGAAGCTTCCAAGCCGACATAGACATCGAAGTTCTCCGGGATCAGGTCGCCGTAGGCGTGCCACCAGCTCTTGACCGCAGCCTGCTGGGCCAGGCCCTTGAGGCCGTCGGCGAGCTCGTCGGGGATGCCGTAGATGCGGCACAGTTCCTGAATGTCGATGGTGCGGATGCGGTCGGCCTGGCCTTTCTCCAGGCGTTGCAAAGTGCTTGCGCCCCACTCCATCAGCCGCGAAGCCTCGGCGATGGTCAGGCCGGCCTGGGTGCGCCAGTCGCGTAGATACCTGCCTAGCTGCCTGCGCGGTAGGGTGGAGGAGGCGCTCTCGGTACGCTCCGAACTCGCTGACAGTCTTGCCGAACTCGCTGACACAGCACGCTCCGTTCTGTGTTCGGCTGCTCACCCGTGATTTTGCGGGGGCAACCAGCAAGCTCGGTCCCCCGTCACTTCGCTTGGGCAGCGGGCGCTTTCGTCCACTATGGAGAATCCTCCCCTCCCGGCTGGTTTTCGTGCTGGGAATTCGCGCGAAATCTTTGGATATCCATCGCGGGCGTTGTTTCGCGCCCCCGTCAATGGTGTGCTGGAAGTATGCCCGGAGGGATCGAACGCCATCCTCGGCGTCCCGCCGCGAAACCTCCGGGCACTCAGCAGGAGTCGCCCGCAGGAACGAGGAGTCATGGCTGTACATGTCATTGCGTCGTCCTTGATGACCAGCGATCTCACCGCGCATCGCGCGCGCAGCGTCGGACACGGGAGCTGGGTGGTTTCCTACCTGCCCGGCCGCACCCTGACGTGTGCGCAAGCCGTTGCCGCGCTGCGGGTTGCCGAGGTGGTGCCGACCCTGCTCGATCTGGTCGGCGAACTCGCCGACGAGGTCGGGTTGACCGCGCTGGAGGCGGTCGGCATGGCCGTGCGGCAATCCTCCTGGCCGGACGACCGGCCGGCGCCCACCCGACATCGATGGACCGCAGGCGCGCACGGGGCGGGTGTCTCCTGATGCAGTTGACCAACCTGAACATGCATGTGGCGGCCCTGCTGGCCTGCGGCGCCGACCCGGGCATCATGACCGTCGAACAAGCCCATGCCGCAATGCAATTGCACCTCGATTGCACGGTCGACCGGTGCCGGGTGCGGCGGCGCGCCCGCACGACGCTGGTCGAGGCGGGCAAATGCGTACTCGACGAGCGCGCGCTGCCGTCCTGAGGAAACGCCACGCCCACCGGAGCCGGGCCCGATCCGTTACCGTTCTCTGCGCGGCGAGGATTGTGATCGTGTGAGAGGCGAGTCTGGTGTTGGTGCGGTTGTTCCGGCGTTCGGTGGCGGTGGTGGCGGTGTCGGTGCTCGCCGCGGTGCCGGTCAACAGCAATGCCGCGCCCGGGGGTGACGCGCAGCCGGTCGGCCTGGAACGGTTCTATCGTCAGCAGCTGCAATGGCACCCGTGCGAGCTCGAGAATCTGGACAAGGCGGGCGGGCAGTGCGCCGACGTGCTGGTGCCGCTCGACTACGGACGGCTGGACGGCCGGACGATGACCGTGGCGATCTCCCGGGTCCCGGCCACGGATCCGGCTCGGCGGGAAGGGATCCTGCTGGCCAACCCGGGCGGGCCCGGCGGCGAGGGACTGGACAGTATTGATCTGCTCGGTGACGTACTGACGCCGGACGTCCTGGCGACGCACGACCTGGTCGGGATGGACCCGCGCGGGGTCGGCGAGTCGGGGCGGAGTCCGCGCTGCGGCTGGCCGGTCGGCGAGATGATCCGCTCGGCGGGTCTGGATCCGCTCGGCTTCGTGCACGACACGGTGCAGTCGGCGGGCATGGCCGCGGGTTGTCTGATCCACGACCCGGAGAAGATGCGGCAGTTCACCACCCGCAATACCGCCCGGGATATCGACATCGTGCGCGGCGTGCTGGGCGAGCAGACGGTCGACTACTTCGGATTGTCGTACGGCACCTATCTCGGTGCGGTGTTCACCCAGATGTTCCCGGAGCGCAGCGGGCGGATCGTGCTGGACAGCGCGATCGACCCGGACCGGTATTGGGAAGGGCTGGTGCAGGATTGGGGACCGGCGGACGAGCTCGCCCTCGACGACTGGGCCACCTGGGCCGCGACCCAGGACGACACCTATCACTTCGGCGCGACGCCGCAGCAGGTGCGCGGCGCGGTCGAGGGGCTGGTTCGGACCGTGGCGCGGCAACCGATCGTCGTCGACGGCTTCGCGGTCGATGATCACTGGCTGCCGTTCGTCCTGCACGGGATGCTGATGAACTTTCGGCTGAACGCGGCGCTGGCCGACACCCTGCGGGAACTCGCCGATGCCGCGGGCGGACCGCCGACGACGGCGAAATCGCCTCGGCTGAAGGCGATTGTCACCGCGTTGCGGGACGGCGAGAATTCGACGTTGGCGCAGATCGCCTGCGGTGACGCCGGGGCGCCCCGTGACCCGGGCTGGTACTGGCGCAATATCGAACAGACCAGGGCCGGTCAGCCGGTGTTCGGGGCGATGGCCAGCAATATTCAACCGTGCGCGTTCTGGCCGGGACCGGTGGAGCCCGCGACCGTCGTGCGCAACGCGGTGCCCGCGCTCATCGTGAACTCCACCGGCGATCCGCGCACTCCGTACGCGCATGCCGTCCAGTTGCACCAGGACTTGGCCGGGTCGCGGTTGGTCACCCTGCAGGATGTGCGCATTCACATGACTTTTCGGCCGAAGCTGAGTACCTGTGTGAACGACGCGATCAACACCTACTTCGGCACGGGCACGCTGCCCGCCGAGGACACGACCTGCTACGCCGACGCGGCACCCCAGTAGCCAGTCGGCGCGCCACAGTCGGACCACGGCATCGGGCCCAGCCGAGATCCTCCGTGCGGTGCCCCGAGACGGAGCAAGCCGACCCGGGCCGAGGACCGGGCGGCCTGCGCCGTCGTCATCCCAGGCGCGTGACGATCAGGCGGCTACCGTCGCCGGGTCGTCGGCGAACTGGGTGCGGTACAGCTCGGCGTAGCGGCCGTCGGCGGCCAGCAGTTGGGTGTGCGTGCCGCGCTCCACGATCCGGCCGTCCTCCATCACCAGGATCTGGTCGGCCGCGCGGATGGTGGACAGTCGGTGGGCGATCACCAGGGCGGTCCGGCCGGCCAGTGCTTCGGACAGCGCCTCCTGCACCGCGGCTTCCGAGGTCGAGTCCAGCGAGGCCGTCGCCTCGTCCAGGATCACCACGCGCGGCTGCTTGAGCAGTAGACGTGCGATGGTGAGGCGCTGGCGCTCACCGCCGGACAGGCGGTAGCCGCGTTCGCCGACCACGGTGTCCAAGCCGTCCGACAGTGACTCGACCAGGTCGCGTAACCTGGCCCGCTGCAACGCGTCCCAGAGCTCCGACTCCGCCGCCTCCGGCCGGGCGAGCAGCAGGTTCGCGCGGATGGTGTCGTGGAACAGGTGCCCGTCCTGGGTGACCAGGCCGACCGCCGCCCGGATCGACTCGGTGGTCAGCTCGCGCACGTCGGTGCCGTTGAGTCGCACCGCGCCGCTGTCCACGTCGTACAACCTGGAAACCAGCTGCGCCACCGTGGATTTGCCGGCGCCCGACGAGCCGACCAACGCGATGAGCTGGCCGGGCTCGGCCCGCAGCGACACATTGTGCAGCACGTCGACACCGCCGCGGGTGTCCAAGGTCGCGACGTCCTCGAGGGAGGCCAGCGACACCTTGTCGGCGGACGGGTAGCCGAAGGTCACGTCGTCCAGCTCGACCGCGACCGGCCCCTCCGGCACCGGCACCGCGCCGGGGGCGTCCTCGATCAACGGCTTCAGGTCCAGCACCTCGAAGACCCGCTCGAAGCTCACCAGCGCGGCCATGATCTCCATCCGAGCGCTGGCCAGCGCGGTCAGTGGGGTGTAGAGCCTGGTCAGCAGCAGCGACAGGGCGACGACCGCGCCCGCGTCCAGCTGGCCGCGCAGGGCGTACCAGCCGCCGAGTCCGTAGACCAGCGCGATCGCCAGCGCCGACACCAGGGTGAGCGAGGTGACGAAGACGGTCTGCAGCATCGAGGTTCGCACGCCGATGTCGCGTACCCGGCGGGCGCGCACCTCGAACTCGACCGATTCCTGGTGCGGACGGCCGAAGAGCTTCACCAGCGTCGCGCCGGGCGCGGAGAACCGCTCGGTCATCTGGGTGCTCATGGCGGCGTTGAGTTTGGCGGCCTCGCGCTGCATGTCGGCGAGCCGGTTGCCCATGCGCCGGGCGGGCAGCACGAACACCGGCAGCAGGAGCAGCGCGAGCAAGGTGATCTGCCAGGAGATGCTGAGCATCACGGCGAGGGTGAGCGCGAGGGTGACCAGGTTGGCGACCACGCCGGACAGGGTGTCGCTGAACGCGCGCTGCGCGCCGATCACGTCGTTGTTCAACCGGCTGACCAGCGCGCCGGTCCGGGTTCTGGTGAAGAAGGCGATCGGCATCTTCTGCACGTGATCGAAGACCGCGGTGCGCAGATCCAGGATCAAGCCCTCACCGATGCGCGAGGACAACCAGCGGATGATCACGCCGAGCACGGCGTCGAAGACCGCTAGCACACCGATGATCAGGGCAAGAGTGACCACGATCCGTGGGGCCGCACCGCTGACAATGTTGTTGACCACCCGCCCGGCCAGCACCGGCGTCGCCACCGCGAGGAGCGCGGACACGACGCTGAACATCAGGAACACGCCGATCCGGCGCCGGTGTGGCGCGGCGAAGCGCAGAATGCGCCGGGCGGTGGCCATGCTGAACGGCCGCTGCTCCTTGGGCGCGTTGGCCTGCCGGTACATCTGGCTCCAGGCCACCGATTCGATACTCACGTTGTACTGTCCTCTCGCTCCCCACCCATCAAAGCCGTCGGCACCGACACTAAGACCTCAACAAAGGTTCAGAGCAAGTCGATGCCGCCGGATTCCGATTCCGCGCACAGCGAAATGTGCAGGCGATCTCGTACCCTTTCGCCGACCGGCATTCAAAACTGCGAGCCGCACACCCGGCCATTCCAAGGCAGCCTGGGATCGAGCCGCGCTTAGGCTGGCGTGGTGACCAAGGACCGGATGGTGGCGGCGCTGGGGAGCAGGCTCAGCGGTGAGGTCGACGCGTCCGAACGCCGACGGGCGGAGTATTCGTCGGATGCGTCCAACTATTGGGTGCCGCCGCGAGCAGTCGTTTTCCCCCGTACGGACCAGGATGTGGCGATCACATTGGAATTCGCCAGGGACAACGGGCTGTCGGTGACGGCGCGTGGCGGTGGGACCTCGGTCGCGGGCAACGCGATCGGGCCGGGGCTGGTGCTCGACTTCAGCAGGCACATGAACGGCATCCTGGAATTGGATCCGCAGGCACTGGTGGCCCGAGTGCAACCCGGTGTCGTGCTGTCGGAATTGCAGCGTGCGGCCCGGCCGCACGGGCTGCGGTTCGGGCCGGATCCGTCGACGCAGAACCGCTGCACTTTGGGCGGCATGATCGGCAACAACGCCTGTGGCCCGCGCGCGGTCGCCTGGGGTCGCACCTCGGACACGGTGCGGGAGCTGCGGATTCTCGACGGGACGGGCGTCGAGCGAACCCTCGCGCACGACCTGTCGGTGCTGCCGGGTCTCGCCGAGTTCACCCGGGCGCATCTCGCGGTGCTGCGCACCGTCCTGGGTCGTTTCGAACGCCAAGCCTCCGGCTACGGACTGGAACATCTACTGCCCGAACGTGGTTCGGCGGTGGCGAAGGCGTTCGTCGGGTCCGAGGGCACCTGCGGTTTGCTGCTCGACGCGACCGTCGACCTGGTGCCGCTCCCGAAGGCCGCCGTGCTGACGGTGCTCGGCTACCCCGATATCGCCACCGCCGCCGACGATGTCGCCGCCGTGATGGCCTGCAAGCCCACCGCGGTCGAGGGTATCGATGCGCGGCTGGTCGATACGGTCCGTGCCCATCGCGGCACCGTGCCCGAACTGCCGCGCGGCGGCGGCTGGCTGTTCGTGGAGACGACCGGCGACACACCCGCCGAGGCTTTGGCAGGCGCCGAACAGCTGCGCCGGTCGGCCGACGCGCTGGACTCCCGCATTGTCACCGATCCCGCTGCCGCGGCGGCACTCTGGCATATCCGCGCGGACGGCGCGGGCCTGGCCGGCCGCACGCCGGACGGGCAGCCGGCCTGGCCGGGCTGGGAAGACGCGGCGGTGCCGCCGGAACGGCTCGGCGCCTATCTGCGCGATTTCGCCGACCTGACGCGCGCGCACGGCGTGGACGGCTTGCTGTACGGCCACATCGGTGACGGCTGTATCCATGTGCGGCTCGATCTCCCGATCGCCGATGCGCCGCAACGGTTTCGGCGCTTCCTGTTCGACGCGGCGGAACTGGTTGTGCGGCACGGCGGTTCGCTCTCCGGTGAGCACGGGGACGGGCGGGCTCGCTCGGAGTTGCTCGCGCTCATGTACTCCCGACCGGTGCTCGACGTATTCGCCGGGTACAAGGCACTTTTCGATCCGCACGCAGTGCTGAACCCCGGGGTGCTCGTCGCACCGCGACCGGTCGACGCCGACCTGCGACTGGCCAATCTGCCGCTGCTACCTCCGGCGGGGGGTTTCGCCTTCCCGCACGACCACGGCGACCTGAGTACGGCGGTGCACCGCTGTGTCGGTGTCGGCAAGTGTCGTGCTGATACCAGCGCCGCCGGTGGTTTCATGTGCCCGTCCTATTTGGCCACCAAGGACGAGAAGGACAGCACCCGCGGTCGCGCCCGAGTGCTGCAGGAGGTGGTCCGCGGCGCGCTGCCGTGGTCATCCGATGCTGTCGCGGAGTCGCTCGATCTGTGCCTGTCCTGCAAGGCCTGCCGATCCGACTGCCCGGCGGGCGTCGATGTCGCCACCTATAAAGCCGAGGCACTGTATCGCCGATACCGGCACCGCCCGCGACCGCTCGATCACTACTCACTGGGCTGGCTGCCACGCTGGCTGGCGGTGGCGACCCGGATGCCGCGCGCCGCCAACGCACTGGCTGATGTCGCGGTGTTGCGCCGAATCGGGTTGCGCGCGGCCGGTATTGATTCGCGCCGCGAGGTGCCACGGCTGGCGGACCGCAGCTTTCGCCGCATGTGGCGCGACCTCGGCGGCGTAGTCGCACCTGCGATGCAGCATCAACCGGAGGACAGCGTAGAGACGGCCGAGACCCCGGAAACCGAGGGGGACCGGCCCGAGGTGATGCTGTGGATCGACACCTTCACCGATGCCTTCGACCCCGAGATAGCCCTGGCCGCAGCGCAATTGGTGCAGTCGCTCGGCTACCGCGTGCGCATCCCCGCCCGCCGCGTGTGCTGCGGACTCACCTGGATCAGCACCGGTCAGCTCGACGGTGCCCGCGCGCGGCTGCGCGGCACGCTGGACGCGCTGGCCGAGCACGTGCGCGCCGGCGGCATCGTGGTCGGGCTGGAACCGTCCTGCACCGCGGTACTGCGGTCGGATCTGCCCGAACTGCTACCGGAGGATCCGCGCGCGGCGGCCACGGCGCGGGCCGTGCGCACGCTCGCGGAGTTCCTGAGCGAACAACCGAACTGGCGGCCACCGCTATTACCCGGACGAACAGTGGTGGTTCAGCCGCATTGTCACCATCATGCGACGCTCGGCTTCGCGGCCGATCGCCAGTTGTTAACCACAATGGGAATGAATGTGACTGAGGTCACCGGATGTTGCGGTCTCGCGGGAAACTTCGGAATGCAGCGCGACCATTACGACATTTCGGTTGCGGTGGCCGAGAACGGTCTGCTGCCCGCGCTGCGGGCCGCCGAGGAGGCCGCCGTTTTCCTGGCGGACGGCTTCTCCTGCCGGACTCAGGCGGCGCAATTGGCGGGTCGCCGGAGCCGCCATCTGGCCCAATTCCTGTTGGAGCCGTGAGGCTTTCGCGCACTCGCCGGACGCGCGGCCCCGGCGAGTACGCGGGCCGGGTCAGCTGCCGAAGGGCAGGGTGCCCGGCGGAATCTGATAACCCGAACTACCTGCGGAAACACCGCCCCAGGCGGCGAGCAACCAGTTGAGCAAGTTGGTGATCATTCGATACCTCCATGTGGCGACTGCCAGCTGTTTGCCGATCGGAACCAATATCGCCACGTCCATTCTTCGTGTTACAAAATACCGGGGACCTGCGGTCATGCGCATTCGGTATCGAATAGCGGTGAATTCCGTTGTCCGCGAAGACCTTCTCGACCGATCACGGACTGGCCGCATTCCACGCGGATGCCATCGGGCAGAATGAGCCGATGCGTAGCGCGATGGTCGAGCCGGTAGGTGATCCGACCGGTCAGACCAGAACCGTGACGTCCGACCGTCCGATCGACCTGGCGTGCACGATCGCGCCGCTGCGCCGCGGCCCGGGCGATCCGTGCCACCAGACCACCCGCGACGGCGCGCACTGGCACGCCTCCCGCATGTCGTCGGGGCCGGTCACCTACCGGCTGACCCAGGCCGGGCCGTGCGCGGTGAAGGGCAACGCCTGGGGGCCCGGTGCCGAGGAGTTCCTCGACGGGCTCGACCACATGCTGTGCCTGGACGAGGACCTGGACGGCTTCGTCCCGGATCATCCGAAGCTGGTCGAGGCACATCGCCGCTTCCCCGGTTTGCGGATGCTGCGCACCGGTCTGGTGTTCGAGGCGCTGGTGCCCGCGGTGCTCGAGCAGAAGGTGCACACCATCTCGGCGCGCAGTTCGTGGCGAAAGCTGGTGCGGCAGTTCGGTGATCCGGCCCCGGGGCCGGCACCGGAGGGCCTGCGGCTGCCACCCGATGCCGATACCTGGCGGCGGGTGCCGTCCTGGGCCTTCCATCGGGCCAATGTCGGTCCGCAGCGGGCGCAGACGATCGTGCGGGCCGCGCGGGTGGCGAGCTCACTGGAACGGGCGGCGGGTGTCGACCCGGCCGAGGCCGCCCGCAGGCTCCGGACGATCGCCGGGATCGGCGAGTGGACCGCCGCCGAGACCGCGCAGCGCGCGTTCGGTGACGCGGACGCGTTGTCGGTCGGCGACTTCCACCTCGCGGCCATCATCGGCTGGACCTTGCTGGGCCACCCGATCGACGACGACACGATGGTCGAGTACCTGGCACCGCTTCGGCCGCACCGGTATCGGGCGGTCCGGCTGCTGGAGATCAGCGGTCAGGCACACAAGCCTAAGTTCGGACCGCGGACGCCGCTCACCGATCACACCTGGCACTGAGCGCGTCGACCTGGCGTCAGCCGCGGCGGGCGTCGAGCCCGTCCAGCAGGCGGTCCAGGCCGTAGCGGAACTTCCGATCACGGCGCTCGCTCGGGTCGGCGTCCCAATTCTCCTGCTGCGCCCTCGGATAGTTCCTGGCCGCCGCCTCGGCCGCGGGTCGCAGCGCGGCGACGAACTCCTGCTCCGTTTGCCCGGAGCGGACGAGTAGCGCCAGCCAGGCCGCCTCGCTGATGCCCATTCCGACGACGTAACTCATCACCGCACTGAGCGCCTCGTCGGTCTCCGCCGACGGAAACCCGCCTGCCTCGAACAGGCCGACCAGGCCGTCGTTGAGCCGCATGACATTCGGCCCCAGGTAGGACAGCCCCACCTGACCCAGCGTCGACGCCATCCACGGGTGCCGCAGGATCATCCCGCGCAGGCTTTGCGCGCACTCCTCGGTGGCCGCGCGCCACGCCGTCGGATCGGCGAGCTCGGGCACCCTGATCTCGCCGTACACCTCGTCGACGACCAGCTCGATGAGCTCGTCGCGATTGGCGACGTGCCGGTACAGCGAGGTGGCACCCGCGTTCAGCCGGGCCCCGAGCTGACGCATGGTGAGCGCCTCCATGCCCTCGGCGTCCAGCAGGGCGACGGCCTCGGCCACGATCTGTTCCCTGGTCAGCGCGGGCTGCTCCCTGCCCTTGCGTGGACGGGTCCACACCGATCCGACCTGCTGTTTCTCGACGGCCACGTCGACTCCTTTCCGTTGACCTCAGCGTAGCGCACAACGTTCGCACTTGCGAACGGCTGAAACGTATGCGTACATTGTTCGCAACAACAGAACGTTGTACGCAACGCCGTGAGAAGAGAGCTTCCGATGAATCCGATCGAGACCCGCAATCCGAAGCGCTGGTGGATTCTGATCGTGCTGTGCCTCAGCACGCTGGTCCTGGTCATCGACAATTTCGTGCTGGCCGTGGCGGTGCCGCCGCTGGCCGAGGACCTGAACGCCAGCGCCCAGGACATCCAGTGGATCCTGGATTCCTACATCCTGGTTTTCGCCGGACTGCTGCTCACCTCGGGCAGCCTGGCCGACCGGTTCGGCAGGCGCCGGGTGATGATCATCGGCCTGGCCTTGTTCGGACTGGCCTCACTCGGCGCGACGCTGGCGTCGAGTCCGATCGAGCTGATCGTGGCCCGCACCGTGATGGGTGTCGGTGGCGCACTGGTACTTCCGAGCACGTTGTCGATCCTGATCACCGTGTTCGACGATCAGGAGCGCCGCAAGGCGATGAGTTTCTGGAGCGCCGCCTCGGTGCTCGGACTGGTCGGCGGGCCGGTGCTCGGCGGCGTGCTGATCGCGCACTTCTGGTGGGGCGCCGCGTTTTTGATCAATATTCCGGTCGCGATCGTGGCCATCGTCGCCGCGATAGTGCTGATGCCGGAGTCCAAGGGGCCGTGGACCGCGCCCGACGTGCCCGGCGCGGTGCTGTCCATGGTCGGCATGACCGCGCTGGTGTGGACCATCATCGAATTCCCCAAGGGCGGTTTCGATCACGCGTCCACGCTGAGCACGCTGGCCATCGCGATCGTCAGTCTCGTCGCGTTCATCGTGTGGGAGAAGCGCGTCGAACACCCGATGGTCCCGCTCGATCTCTTCCGCAACCGTGACTTCACCGGCGGCAGCCTGTCGCTCACCCTGGTCCAGGTCGCCAACGGTGGTCTGCTGCTCGTGCTCACCCAGTACCTGCAGTTCGTGCTCGGCTACTCGCCGACCAAGGCGGGGCTGGCGTTCATTCCGATGATGGTGGCCTCCATCGCGTTCAACGGACTCGGCGCGAGTCTGGGCAACAAGGTCGGCAACCGCACCCTCGCCGTCACCGGCATGCTGGTCTCGGCCGTCGGCCTCGGCCTGCTGGCCGGTCTGGCCGCGGACAGCGGTTTCGGCATGCTCGCACTGGCGCTGGTAATCCTCGGTGCCGGTGCGGGACTGGCGCAGCCCGCGGCCATCGCCGCCCTGATGGGCGCGGTGCCGCGGGAGCAGGCGGGGGTCGGGTCCGCGCTGAACGACACCATTCAGCAGGCGGGCGCCGCACTCGGCATCGCGGTGCTCGGCAGCATCCTGTCCAGCACCTACACCTCCGGCATGCCGGACTCGGCGCCCGAGGCCGCCCGGCATTCGATCGGTGACGCGCTGGCGCTGGCCGCGCGCACCGGCGACACCGCCTTGTTCGGCACCGCACGGGAGGCGTTCACCGACGCCATGTCGGTCAGCTTCCTCGCCGGCGGTGTGGGCATCCTGGCCGGCGCGGTGGTGGCCCTGGTCGTCATGCGCAACAAGAAGAACGCGACGGTGGACGCGTTGGACGAGGTGGCACTCGTCGATTAGGACAACGAGAAAGACCGGCTCGACTACTCGTCGAGCCGGTCTTTTCGCATGAATCGCGTTCTATCCGTTCAGAATTCGCCGAGAACGTTGAAGACGGTGCGGCCGCTGTGGCTGCCGTGCTGGATGGTGTGCAGCACCTCGGCGGCGTCGGTGATGGACGCGAAATGGGTGAGCGACGAGAGATGTTGCGGGCGCAGCTCGTTCGCGAGGCGGCCCCACAGCTCACGGCGCTTCTCGATCGGCAGGAAAACGGAATCGATGCCGAGCAGGTTGACACCGCGCAGGATGAACGGCAGCACCGTGGTGGGCAGACCGGGGCCGCCGGTCAGACCGCTGACCGCGACCGCGCCGCCGTAACCGGTGGTGCTGAGCACATAGGCGAGCGACTTGCCGCCGACGCTGTCGACCGCGGCGGCCCAGCGGGCCTTGTTCAGCGGTCGCGGCTTCGCGTCGGGGTCCTCCGGCAGGCGGCCGATCACCTCGTTGGCGCCGATTTCGGCGAGCAGCTCGCCCGCGTCGGTCTTGCCGGTGGAGGCGATGACCTCGTAACCGAGGCCGGACAGGATGTCGATGCTCACGCTGCCGACGCCGCCGGTCGCGCCGGTGACCAGCACCGCGCCCGTCTCCGGGGTGATGCCGTGGTCGAGCAGGGCCTGAACGCTCAGTCCGGCGGTGAAGCCCGCGGTGCCGAGCGCGGCGGCGTCGCTCGGGCTCAGGCCGTCGAGCTTCACCACCCAGTCGGCGGGCACCCTGGCGTACTCGGCGAAGCCGCCGTGGTGCGAGACGCCGATGTCGTAACCGTGCGCCACCACCAGGTCGCCGGGTGCGAAATCGTCGTCCTCGGACGACACCACCTCGCCGGTGATATCGATGCCGGGGATGATCGGATACTTGCGCACCACCCCGCCACCGGGCGTGATCGCCAGCCCGTCCTTGTAGTTCGCGCTGGAGAAATGCACCTTGATCGTCACCTCGCCGGGCCCGAGGAAATCCTCCCCGACCTCCTGCTTGGTCAGCACGATCCCGCTGTCCGATTCATGCGCCACCATCGCCCAGAACTCCATGCGACGAGCATACGAGCGTCCGCCCGCGTCCGCGCGGCTCCCGACGTCCGCGCCGGAGTGGGCGCTCTACTCGGGGACGAGTTCGAGGCGGACGCCCAGCAGGCGGATCGGGCGGTCGAGCGGGAAGCGGTCGATGATGCGCAGGGCGGTGTCGGTGATCTCGGCGGGGTCAATGGTGGGCGTCGGCAGTTTCTCCTGCTTGCTGCGGGTGTAGAAGGTGTTGGTGCGGACGGTGACCGAGACCCGGATGCCGACGCGGCCCGCCTCGGCCATCTCCTCGGCCACCTCGGTGGCGAGGCGGGCCACCTGCGCGCGGATGTCGGCGGGGTCGGTGAGGTCGCGGGGGAAGGTCTCGGATTTGCTGCGGCCCACCGGGACCCGGGGTTCGGTGGTGACGTCGGTGTCGCCTTTGCCGTGGCCGAGGACCCAGAGGTAGGGGCCGGTGGTCGGGCCGAATTCGGCGGCGAGGCGCTGCCGGTCGGCGGCCATCAGGTCGGCGACGGTGTGGATGCCGAGGTCGGCGAGGCGGGCGGCGATCCGAGTGCCGATGCCCCACAGGGCATTTGTCGGGCGGTGTGCCATCACCTCGGTCCAGTTCGCGGCGGTGAGGCGGAAGATGCCCGCGGCCGCGCCCGCGTCGGTGGCCGGTCCGGCGTCGGTCTTGCCCGTCGATTTGGCGAAGCCGGTGGCCAGTTTGGCGGTGAGCTTGTTGTCACCGATGCCGATTGCGCAGGTCAACTCCAATTGTTCGATGGCGCTGCGGATTTCGCGGGCGAGCGCCTCCGGATCGGCGGTGTCGGTGGCGAGGAAGGCCTCGTCCCAGCCCCACACCTCGACGCGGCCGGGAAAGGTCCGCAGCAGCGACATGACCTCCTCCGACGCCTCCTCGTAGCTGGCCATGTCCAACGGCAGGAACACCCCCTCCGGACACTTGCGCTGGGCGCTGCGCAGCGCCATCCCGGCCCGCACGCCGAACGCGCGCGCCGGGTAGGACGCGCAGGTCACCACCTTGCGGGGCTCGGCGGGATCGCCGTTGCCGCCGACGATGACCGGCAGGCCGCGCAGCTCCGGGTGCCTGCGGAACTCCACCGCGGCCTGGAACTGATCGAGATCGACATGCAACAGCCACCTGGCCATATGTCCGTCTTACCCCACGGGGGTGACAGACGGCCGCACTTCCGGCTCGATCGGGCGCTGACGGCGGCGTCTCGCACCGCGCAACGCCGTACGATTTCGGGAGAACCACCACAAGGGGGAGCACTCCGATGACCGACCCGCAGGACGAGCGCGCCGCACTGCCCGAGATTCGCGTCGGCCACATCGACCGGGAGATCGCCGCTCGACAGCTGCACCTCGCGGTCGAGGAAGGTCGGCTGGATCTGCTGGAGCTGGATCGACGACTCGTCACCGTCTACTCGGCGCGGACCACCGATGAATTGGTGGCCGTCACGGCGGATCTGCCGGTGGCCGCCGCGGCCCGCGAGCCGATCGAGCTCAGTGTCGGGAGCGGGACGCGCAAGAAGGGCGGGCAGTGGATCGTGCCCGCCGAGATCACCGCCGAATGCACTTCCGGGACCATCATCATCGACTTCTCCCAGGCCTTCTGCCCGCATCGCGAGGTGGTGCTGCACGCGTCGGTCGGCTCCGGCGGCCTCGAGCTGATCGTGCCGCGCGGGTGGATGGTCGACGTGGACCGGGTGCGGGCCAAGAGCGGTGACGTGCGCAGCAAGGTCACCGGGCCGGTGCGGCCCGGTGCGCCGCTGTTGCGCGTGGACGGTCGTGTCGGCTCCGGCACGCTGCTCGCGCGGTATCCGCGGCGACCTCGCCGCTCCTTCCTGGAGTGGTTGCGGGGCAAGCCGCGCCCGGCCTGACTCGACCGCATTGCTGATCCGACCATTGCGCTGCCCGAAAAACAGAACTAAATTCTGGTTATGAAGATTCGAGATCGGTTGCTGTTGGCAGCCGAGCGGCAGTTCGCGGAGCAGGGGGCGCTGGAGGCGACGCTGGCCCAGATCCGCGACGCGGCGGGTGCCAGCGTCGGCGCTCTCTATCACCACTTCCCGGACAAGGCGGACCTGTATCGACAGGTGTGGGCGAACGCGCTCGTCGACTATCAGCAGCACTTCTGGGCAGCGGTCGGCGACAGCGCCGATGCCAGGGAGGGGATCACGGCGGGGGTACGGGAACACCTGCGCTGGGTGGCCGAGAATCAGTACCGGGCAAAGGTTCTCACCTCCGCCCGGCCGCCGGGGGTGCGGGAGAGCGACAGCAATCGCGAGTTCCTGCGCAATGTCGCGCGCTGGTGGCGCACGCACGCCGGATACGGCGCGGTGCGCGATCTGTCGTTCGATCTGGTGTACGCGCTGTGGCTCGGGCCTGCGCAGGAGTACAGCAGGCAGTGGCTCGGCGGCGACATGCTCGCCGCGCCGACCGACGTCGCGGACGACCTCGCGGACGCGGCGTGGCTCGCATTGCGCGCAGCCTGAAAATCGCTTCACCCCAACGACTATCGCGCGTCAACGCGCGAACGAAGGACAGCTGATGACCGCGACCATCGATATCGACCTCGCCAAGAAGGTCCTCGCCGCGCAACCCTTCGCCGAGCTGGTCGGCACCGAGATCGCCGAATTCGGCGACGGCACAGTCACCCTGGTGATCCCCATCCGCCCCGAACTCGGCCAGCAGTTCGGCTTCGTGCACGGCGGCGTGCTGTCCTACGCGGCCGACAACGCGCTCACCTTCGCCGCGGGCACCGCGCTCGGCCCGAACGTGCTGACCGGCGGCTTCACCATCACCTACCTGCGCCCCGCCGCAGGTCAGCGGCTACGCGCCGTCGCCACCGTCACCGGAGCCACCCGCCGCCAAGCCGTGGTCCGCTGCGAGATCTATGCCGAGGATGCCGACAGCGAGCCGGTGCTGTGCGCGGTCGCGCAGGGCACGACACGGTCGGTCGAGCGCGACCTCACCGCCGACAATGCCTGAAATACCGCCCCACGCACCGATCAGTTCGACGTCTTCGTCTCGTCTGCACTGGTGACGAAGGGAAGAGCTGTGACAGATTTCGTGACGTCCGCCGACGGAACCCGCATCGCGTTCGACCGATTCGGGCACGGTGCGCCGGTCATCGTGGTGAGCGGGATGTTCTGCGCGCGGCCGATGACGCACGACCTCGCCACCCGGCTCGCGGAGCGGTTCACGGTGCTCAACTACGACCGCCGCGGTCGTGGTGCGAGCGGCGACACCGCACCGTACGCGCCGGACCGGGAGATCGAGGATCTGGCCGCGCTGGTCGACGAACTGGGCGGAAAGGCTGCGGTGTACGGGCATTCGTCCGGGGCCGGCCTCGCACTGCGCGCCGCGGCAGCCGGAGTACCCATCACCCGTCTAGTGCTGCATGAACCGCCCTACGGCGATGGCAGCGACGAAAGCCGAAGGAGCGCACGAGAACTCGCGGAGCAGGTGGGGGCCGCAATCGAACAGCATCGCCCCGCTGAAGCCATCCGGATCTTCCTCACCGCAGCAGGCGCACCGCCGGAGGCGGCCCAGTTCGCCGGTCAGGATCCCGATATGCAGGCGGTCGCCCCGACCATGCCCTATGACCTCGCCATCATGGGCAACGCCGACACCGGTGGCGTGATCCCGCTCGATCTCGTCGGAGCCGTCGAGGTCCCGGTGCTCGTGCTGCTCGGGGACGCGAGCCCGGAGTTCTTCCACCACACCGCCACTCGGCTCACCGAGCTACTGCCCGCGGCCCAGCTCAGCGTGCTGGCTGGCCAAGACCACAGTGCCCCGGCCGAAGTCGTGGCACCGCCGGTGATCTCTTTCCTGAGCTGACCGAAAAGAGCAGCGGCACAGGAAAGGCCGGGCACCTCAGGTGCCCGGCCTGTGCTCCTCCGTCAGGCGGTGGCCGCGAAGGCCCGTCCGTCCAGGGCCGGCTCGGCGACCGGCTCGATGGCGTAGGCCAGGATGTCGGCCACGTCACCGACGGGGCGGACATCCAGTGCGGCAAGCACTTCGGCCGGGACGTCGTCCAGGTCCGGCTCGTTGCGGGCCGGGATGAACACCGTCTTCAAGCCGGCCCGCTGCGCGGCGAGCAGCTTCTGCTTGACGCCGCCGATCGGCAGCACCCGCCCGTTCAGCGTGACCTCACCGGTCATGCCGACATCGGCGCGCACCTGCCTGCCCAGCGCCAGCGACACCAGGGCGGTGACCATGGTGACGCCCGCCGACGGTCCGTCCTTGGGCACCGCGCCCGCCGGGAAGTGCACGTGGATATTGCGATCCAGCACCGACGGCTCGATGCCGATCTCTTCCAGATGCGAGCGCACGTAGGTCAGCGCGATCTGCGCGGACTCCTTCATCACGTCGCCGAGCTGGCCGGTCAGGGTCAGCGAACGCTCACCCTCCGCGGCATTGGCCTCGATGTAGAGGACGTCGCCGCCGAGACCGGTGACCGCGAGTCCGGTCGCCACACCCGGCACCGCGGTGCGTTCCACCGAGTCGGGGGTGAAGCGCGGACGGCCCAGGTACTCCTTCAGATCGCCCAGGTCGATCGTCAGCGCCTGCTTCGCCACGCTCTCGGACTCGACCAGCGCGTCGTAGCCCAGCTCGGCGTCGTAACCGAGATCCGCTGTGCCCGAATCGGTCCCGACCTCGGACAGGCGAGTCGCGGCCTTGCGCAACGCCTTCGCGATCAACCGCTCCATCTGCCGCACCCCGGCCTCCCGGGTGTAGTTGGCGGCGATCTCGCGCAGCGCCGCGTCGGTGACGGTCACCTCGTCGGTGGTCAGCGCGTTGCGTTCCAGCTGCCTCGGCACCAGGAAGTCGCGGGCGATGTCGACCTTGTCGTCCTCGGTGTAACCGTCCACGGTGATCAGCTCCATCCGGTCCAGCAGCGGGCCGGGGATGGTCTCCATGACATTGGCGGTCGCGATGAACAGCACGTCGGACAGGTCGAGGTCCAGGTCGAGGTAGTGGTCGCGGAACGTGTGGTTCTGCGCCGGATCCAGCACCTCGAGCAGGGCGGCCGCCGGGTCGCCCCGGAAGTCCGAGCCCACCTTGTCGATCTCGTCCAGCAGGACAACGGGATTCATCGAACCCGCCTCCTTGACGGCGCGCACGATCCGGCCGGGCAGCGCGCCGACATAGGTGCGCCGGTGGCCACGGATCTCGGCCTCGTCGCGCACGCCGCCGAGGGCCACCCGGACGAACTTGCGACCCATCGCACGGGCCACGGATTCACCGAGCGAGGTCTTGCCGACGCCGGGCGGACCGACCAGCGCGAGCACCGCGCCCGAGCCGCGTCCACCGACGACCTCCAGTCCACGCGCGGCCCGCCGGGAACGCACCGCCAGGTACTCGACCATGCGGTCCTTGACCTCGTCCAGGCCGTGGTGATCGGCGTCCAGCACCGCGCGGGCGGCCGAGACGTCGGTGCTGTCGGTGGTGCGCACCGTCCACGGCAGCTCGAGCACCGTGTCGAGCCAGGTCCGGATCCAGCCGGATTCCGGGCTCTGATCGCTGGCCCGTTCCAGCCTGCCGACCTCGCGCAGCGCCTCCGCGCGCACGTTGTCCGGCAGGTCGGCCTGCTCGACCCTGGTGCGGTAGTCGTCGGCACCGTCCGGCTCGTCCTCGCCGAGTTCCTTGCGGATCGCGTTGAGCTGCTGGCGCAGCAGGAACTCGCGCTGGCTCTTCTCCAGTCCCTCGCGGACGTCGTCGCTGATCTTCTCGGTGACCTCGGCCTCGGCGATGTGGTCCTTGGTCCACTCGATCAGCGTCTTCAAACGCTGGGTGACGTCCGGGGTTTCCAGCAGTTCACGCTTCTGATCGTCGGTCAGGTACGGCGCGTAACCCGCGGTGTCGGCGATCGCCGACGGGTCGCTCAGCTGATTGACCGCGTCGATGATCTGCCAGGCTTCGCGGCGCTGCAGCACCGAGACGACCAGCTTCTTGTATTCGGCGGCCAGCTCTTTCGTCCGGCCGTCCGGGGTGGGAACCTCGACCGGCTCCGCCTCGACCCACAGCGCGGCACCCGGCCCGGTCACCCCGTGCCCGATCTTCGCCCGCCGTTCGGCCTTCAGCACGGCCGCCGGCGCGCCGCCGCGCATCCGGCCGACCTGTTCGATGGTGGCGGCCACGCCGTAGGTGGCGTAGCCCTCGGTCAGCCGCGGCGCGAGCAGCACGGCATCGGTCTTCGCGGCGCGCGCGGCGTCGATGGCGGCCTGCGCCGATTCGTCCAGTTCGATGGGCACGACCATGCCCGGCAGCACGATCGGATCGGTCAGGAACAGCACCGGCAGGTTCTGTGGTGTAGTCACGTGTTCGACCCTTCCAAAAGTTGAGCGATACCAACTCAACCCCACCCCCACCCCCTTTGTTCCGAACTTTCCCAACGTTCGCTGTGGGCGAAGTCGCCGATCTTGCACGGTCGCCCGGGCCAGTTTTGCCACCTACGGGCGAAGTGCGGCCCGACCCCGCCTACCTCCACCTGGTCCAATAGTTCGCCGGCGCGAGACTGGTCGTTTCAAGCGCCCAGCACGCGCGTTGACAATCTGGTTCGCTTAGGTGAAGCTCTACGCAGCGCCATAGCTGCGCCTTCATCCGGAAATCTCCGGAACAAACTGCCTGGCAATGGGTTTCACATTGCCGTTCCGCTGCCTCCGTGTGCGCCCTCGAACCCTCCTGGACAGGGCCGTGCGCGTCGAAGCACCGCTCATCTACCGATTTCACGGACCCGAGCCTGGGGAGGCTCGGGAATTCTTCGTGCCCAGCCTCGGAAGGTCTCCGATCCACATGCCCGGCAAAAATACTGTCGAATCCCGCTACTTCGGTAGCCAAGAGCCGACTGCGGTCTCCGAGAGAATCGCCGTCGGCCAGGTCATCTCGCAGGTAGGTGCTGACCACCATGGCTGAGCCGAACGAAAATGGTCAGCCGCCGTCGTGGGTGGCCGCACGCTCGGCATGGTTCGCACGGTTGAACGTCGGCGGTGTCGGTCAGCAGGAGAAGGCTGATTCAAACAGGGGTGGAAGGGTTTTCGACTACTCGGCGATGACGCCGGGTACGGCGGCGCGGCAGCTGACTCGGCTGTGGAACGCAGAACAACTCCTCGTGCAGGCGCCCGATGACGTGGTGCACGCGTCGCCGATCGGTGACCCGCGGCCGTTCGACCCGAAGGATTTGGTAGGTCCTACGCTCCCGCCCGGCACGACGGTCGGTCCGCCGCCCGCGTCGTTGGAGGAGATGATCCGCCAGCAGCAGAATCCGCCGCCGGCCCAGCAACTTCCACCCGCGCAGCAGCCTCCGGCACAGCAGCCACCCGGGCAGCAGCAGCCTGCGGTACCGCAACCGCCGCGAGTCCCGGAACAGCCGTCGGCACAGCAGAACCCGCAGGCACCCGGGCCCACTACGGCACCCCCCGTGCCGGCTGAATCCGACGCCGCGCCGGGCCCCACGCCCGAATCCGAGCTTCCCGATCGGGTGGATCCGTCGTTGCTCCCCACGCTCGCGGGGGTGGGCTTGGGCTATATGTACAACAGCGACGGGACGTTGAAGTCCCGAGCGCAGTTGGCCAACGAGCGAGCCGCGCGTGACCTCATGGATCTGCCCATGGCCATGGCCGAGAACACCACCGGAGTAACCCCGCTGGCCGGCGGCGGCACCCTGGAGAAGACCATCACCTCCACCACCGACGGCTGGGAAGTCGGCTACAACGTCACGCTGTCCAACGGATACACGACCAACACGACCAAGACCGGCACCGACGTCGAGGAACTCGGCGAAGGCAGGACCGCGACGACCCTGTCGTTCCAGGAGGCTCAAAAACAAGCCCGTGCCGAACTCGGCCGCGTCTCCCAGCAGATGCTCACTCCCGGCCAGCCCCGCCCCGCACCCGGTGAACCCGCATCGGTATTCGCCTCGGGTATCGAACACCTCGGCGACGCCGAACAACTCGTCGAGGCAGTCGAGCGGCTCACCGCAAACCCCAATGCCCCCATCACCGTCATCAAAGACCAGAACGGCCGAATCGCCAGTCTCAGTGTGCTCGGCATCGACGGCAAAGAGCACGTACTGGTCCTCAACGCCGGCAAGGACAGCTACGACCAGGAGAACAAGAAGTACTTCGAGTTCTACCGCCACCCCGACGGCGCGATCACCACCCCGGAGGGGTACAGAATCGTCGAGGTCGGCGGCCAGTTCATCCGCGTCGACGCCAGCGGCGCCCCAGTGGTACCGGACAACCCCTTCGCCAAGGACGCGCAGGTCCTCAGCAACAACGGCGTGCGCACCAACCGCCCACACGGGGCCACCCTGGTGCCGAGCCAGTCGCTGACCACACCGGACTACGGACCGCCACAACCAACTACTGTCGCCCCCTACGACGGTCCCTTGCGCTATCCGGTAACCCCCGCCGCGAACAATTCCTTCTTCGTCGAACTACCGAGCGGAGACAACAGCGCTGTCGCGGCAACCAGCAACAGCCACCTCGCTGCCATCGAGGAAATCCCCGTCCCCCCAGGGGTTTCCGCCACTCGAATGTACAAGGTCCAAGGCGGCGGACTGCTCGTCGAAGACGCCGCCGGCCTGCACTGGGCCACCGACCCCGGCGCCCCACCCACCAGCGATGAAATCGGCAAGAACATCGCCAACGCCATTGCCACAGAGATCATCTGGATAGCAGCAGGCGAAGGCCTCGGCTACGTCGCAGTCCGCGTCGGGGCAAAGGTCCTTCCCAAAATGTTCGGTCGGCTCGGCGGAAAGGCCGACGAGGCTGCGGACGGAGCGATTGTCCCGCCCGCGGCGAACGGGGCTGCCGTTACCACAAATACACAAACTGCGGCGGATTCCGCCGCCGCGACGCGAGCGGCAGCGGTTGACCCGGCAGCCGCCCAGGCAGCAACTGATGCGGCGGCCGCAGCTACTCGGACCACAGCAGCGGAAACAGCAGCTGCCCGGATACCAGCGGCGGAGACGAAGGGTGCTCGGACTGGTGCTACCGAATCCGACGCGACCGTCGCGATCGAGAGCGCAGGCACAAGTCACGGCACCAACAGAACGGTGCAGAACGCTACTTCGACAGGGAGCAACACGGGTTCTGTCGTCATCGATTCCGCGGCTCCACTACATGCCGCAGGCATCCGCGTAGGTGGTCAGCCATTGGCCAACGACGCGCAAGCGGCGCTAGGTAGAGCCACCGCAGAAGAGTTGGACCAAATTCAACATATTCTGGCTACCCGCGGAGACGATGCAGCTCGACTGCTGGAACAATACGGCCTCAAGGGGCGCAAGGCAGTTGAGCGCGGCGAGAGCCCATATTTCGATGGCGTAGAAGATGTAGGCGATCGGCTGACCACTAGCCTGGCCAATCTCGATGAGGTCCGACGACGTGGTTATCCCTACCTTTTTGAATCCCGACAACATTTCGAGGAGGTCAAATCCGGCATCTTGGCCATGAGTCGCAAGTACGGCGTGGATCCGCAAGATGTACGATTCAAAGTCCAGGGCGGCGCTGTACACAACCCCAATACTGGCGACGTCGATGTCGCACTGATTGTGGATGCGGAAACGTTCAGAAAATATAGCGAACAGTTCATACGAGAATCCACAAACCAAAAAGTCCGAAAAACGCTGTTGAAAGATGCGGAAAAGGGTAAATTTACCTACTATCGCTGGGCACCGAGGGAAGTTGGCGAAGACGTGGGCTGGGGTAACCTGGTACACGAATCCCTACCGCCAGGCAAAAAGATTCAGATATCAATAATAAAGGAAGGCAGCGGCTTTGATTTCGGCCCCTATCTATGAAGACAGTGTCGTGGATCGCGTGTGTTACCTCGGCGTCGATTACGCGACGGGGGAGGAGGTGGAGATATCGGAAACGGAAGCCTTGGAGCAGACCATGCGAACCGTGGGCGCCTTCGCCGGTACCAGAATGCTACAGAAAATCAACACTCGCGACAATATTCCGGTGAGTGTAAATTATTTCGATATTACCGATCCCGAGGCAACATTGAAATGGCACAGTAAGAAATTTCCCACTGCTATCGGTCGCGCCTGGAGTGCGTACGAAAGGAGTACCACGGGTGCTCGCCGAGTCGGCTGTTCGGCATCTCCAGGAAGTAGCAAGATCGCCGAGTTGACTATCGAGCTACTGAGCACCGAGGACGAATTACTCTCCGAAGAGAGACAGACACCGGATGGCCGCCTCATCGAGCGCGTAGAGTACAGCTATGACGGGGATGGGGAAATTTCCGAGACACGCGTTTATGACTCCGGCAACACACTGATCCAAGTCGACCGCCATGATGAGTGAAGAACATGATTTGCGATCGGCGCGGTCTCGTCCGTGAGCGATCCGGCATTCGATATTCAGGACGCCAATGCGATTCTCATGTCGATTTGCGAACTCATCATTTCGAACCCCGCTTATCAGGAAGTTACCCGGGATTCGTTGACGCTCGTCACGATTCTCGACGACGAGCAGTCGATGTTCGGATACGTCTACACCGATGACGGGAACTGGGTGGCTCGGACTCCGGACGGGACCGACATTCTGCGGATGATGACGGAATTGCGGTCCGCGATGGCGACACCCGGCGAGGGTGACTGGAAATCGTGTCTGATCCAGATCAAGCGGGCAGATATGAGCCTGAGTGTCGATCTGGAATACGACGACGCGAATCGGTGGCGGGTGACTCCGGACAATTTCGAGGAGATGGTCGAGGAGTTGCGGCCTCAGTAGTCGCTGGTGCGAGCGGGAGCGCCCTGTCCGACTCAGCCGGAACATTTATTCCGTCGGGGTCGGACCGGGCCGTCTCCGTGCTCAGGCGCTCTTCGGGGCGTAGTGGAGGGCGGTGATGCCGCAGTCGAAGGGGGTGGCGGCGACGGTGCGGAGGGGTTGGTAGGCGCCGGGGGCGAAGACGGGGAGGCCGGTGCCGATGGCGGTGGGGTTGACGAAGAGGTGGAGTTCGTCGATGAGTTCGGCGGCGATCAGGTTGGCGGCGAGGGTGGCGCCGCCATAGACGATGAGGTCGCCGCCGGGCTGGGACTTGAGGTCGGTGACGGTTTTGACGAGGTCACCGTTGGCGATGGTGGTGTTGGACCAGGGGGAGTCGGTGAGGGTGTTGGAGAAGACGATCTTGGGGGTGTTGTTCATCCAGTCGATGGTTTCCTGGTCCTCGCCGTCGGCCTCGGTGCGGTTGGCCCAGACCGGGATGAAACCCTCGGCGAGGTTGCGGCCGAGAACGATGGTGTCGACCGAGTCCATCACGTTCTTGATGTAGGCGCCGACGTCGTCGGTCCAGGGGAAGGTCATCCAGTCCATTTCGCCGTTCGGGCCGCCCATGTAACCGTCGGCGGTGGTCTGGACCTGGAGCTTGAGCTTGCGCATGAGGTGCTTCCTTTCGAGGGGCGAGTCCGGTTCCGAACCCGCCGTGCTGGTGTGTCTCTACTGTGCTGGAACCGGTTTACGGATTGTTTACGGTCTGCTGCGTATCCGCACAAACGGGGCATTCGGGACGGCCGGGTTCCCGGGCAAACAGTACGTACTGGCTTACCGTGGAGGCGACTGCACCGCTGGTCGGCGGCAGTTTCTCGCCTAGAGCGCGCCATCGAGTGAGAACGCCGAGGGGAGCACATGAGCCAGCCGATCCGCACCGGCAACGACTGGAAGCCAGCCGGGGTGGTGCTCGCGGTGGTCGCGGCACTGATCGTCGTCCCCTCGGTCGTCGCCGCGCTCGTGCCGGTCAGGGAGACCGCGGTCGCCCCGGACAGCGAGATCGAATTGACCGCGCCGGGAGCGGAACCGGACACCGTCGGCTTCGGCGGGGTAGCCGGCTGGCAGCGCAGACCGACCGGCGACCAGACGACCGCCGTGCTCATCGCGCCGAATGGTTCGCGACTCGCGGTCAGCGTGATCGACGGGGTCACGAACTTCCCCGAAGCCGCCGAGTGGCGACGAAAAGTGCTGGGCGTGCAGGGTTTCGACGCCTACTTCGACGGCGGCGAGGTCAAGACACCGAACGGCTTCAGCGGCCCGACCTGCCGCGGTGCCGACAAGGCGGGGGTCTGCGCCATTCTCGGCAACGACAATCTGGCGGTCACCCTGGTGCTCATCGGTGACGACGCCACGTTGCCGGAATTGGCTCCGGTGCTCGAGTCACTGAAGGTGCGCCGATGAGCTGGTTCCAGCCGAAATCAGCGCTGTGGTGGGTGTATTGCCTGACTTCACTACTCGGCGTGGTCGGGTTGGTGTTCCAGTTGGCTCCGGTTGCCGCGCTGACCTGGCGCGACATCCTGGTCGGCCTGCCGTTCACACTGGCGACCCTGGTCGTATTCGGCTGGCTGGTCCTGCATTTGGATCGGCTCCGCGCACACCGGCGGATCACGATACCCCTCCTCATGGGTTTTGCCTGGGGTGCGCTGGCGGGCCCCGGCATCGCCCTGTTCGCCAACGACCACAACATGCGCATCATCCAGAACCTGGCCGGTGACGCGTTCGCCATGGATTGGCAGGCCCCGATTTCCGCCGCGATCGTGGAGGAGGCAATCAAAGGGGTCGGCGTCTTCGCCGTCGCGTGGCTCGGCAAGCCACTGCTGAATCGGCCGATCCATGGGCTGCTGCTCGGCGGCTGCACCGGCCTCGGCTTCCAGGTGGTCGAGAACATCACCTACTCGGCCAACGCCGGATTGCTTTCGGCGCAAGACAATCCGGCGAACGCGGTGCTGGTCGGCTTCGTGCGGCTGCTCACCGGGATCACCTCGCACTGGATGCTCACCGCCCTGGCGGGTATCGGCATCGTGCTCGCGGTGGCACGCGCGGACTGGCCGATCAGGCGGCGCGCGCAGGTCTTCGTCCAGTGCTATCTGCTCGGTGCCGCACTGCATTTCGGCTGGGACGCGCCGAGCCCGGCGAGCATCCCGGTCGGCTCGATCGCGGCGCGCACGATTCTGTACATCCTGATCTTCGCCGTCGTCTACACCTGGGTGCTGCGCACCGAACGGCAATGGTTCCGCGCGGTGGTGGGCTGGGCGGTAACCCGGGGGATCGCACCGGCAGGCGAACTCAGCACCTTGATTTCCCGGCAGAGCAGGCGTCGAGCCCGCAACGCGGAACGGCTGGGTGGTAATTACCACCGTCGCAACCTGCTGCGCAGGCAGCGCACGCTGCTCGACTGGGTCCAGGAGACCGGCGCGCGATCCGGTATCCGCGTGCCCTGACCCACTACGTGCGTTTGGTGATCACCACCGGCTTCACCTCGGTGGGGACCGCACCGAACGCCGCGACCGGCACCCCGAACGCGGCGGCCAGTATTTCGCGGGGCAGCGAATTCACCGTGGCGACAATGCCGATGTCGTCGTTGGGTTCCTGGGCGCTGGTATTGAAGACCACCAGCACCTGCAGCGGTTGCTCGGTGCTCGAGTTGGCGAAGTAGTGGAAGAAGCCCTGCGGCACGAACACCAGATCGCCCTGCTTCGCCTCGAAGGCGTCGTTGCGATAGGTGCCGTCGGGGTGGGTGCCCAGAATCGTCCAGTCCGCCGTGCCGGAGATGATGTAGTTGAGCTCCCACGCCGTCGGATGCCAGTGCGGCTCGCGCAGTCCGCCGATCTCGAGTTCGACGTAGTACACCGACGCCTGCTGACCCGTCAGCACCGGGAAGGTGCCCTCGTGGGCGCCGCGCAAGGTGCCGCCGTCGTATCGGTTCGGCTCGGCCGAGGTGAGCCGGAACAGATGCGCCTCGGTGTCGAGCTTCGCACTCGCGTCCGACGCGGGCGTCGCGCTGCCGTGCTCGGCCCTGGCCGCCCCGCCCACCGTCGCGGCGAGCGCCCCACCGAGCGCCGCGCCACCGAGCGCCGCGCCGGTGCCGATCACCCGGCGCCTGCTCAGCCGGGCCTCGTCATCGTCGGCCGGTAGGTCTTCGGGCACTGGCTTTTCGGACACGCGACCTCCTGCGACGTCGGCGGTCCGCGACCGCGCGAAGGGGATGTCATGCTCACGCCCAGGTCCGGCTCGGGCGCGCTCATGGTAGCCCCGCGATGTGATCGCAACCCCTATCCCGCGCCGCGTTGACACTCGCTCCGGCGCAATGACAATGTTGGGGCCTTGATACCTCATACCGGCGGTTCCGCCGGTTCGGCCTAGGGAGATCCATCGATGAGTTCACTCGCCGCCGGCGTGTTCATCGATTGGGAGGATCTGACGGGCCAGTCCAAGTTCGTGGTCGATCTGGTGACGTTCCCGATCTTCAGCGCGCTGGCGGGCTGGCTGACCAACTGGACCGGCGTGCTGATGTTGTTCTGGCCGGAACGATTTCGCGGCGTCCACATTCCCGGACTGCACCTGCTGTATCCGTACTTCCCGCGCCGGGTGCAGGTGCTGCCGACGTTCTCCGGCGACGGACGCAGGCTCGGCTTCCAGGGGTTCATCCCGGCCCGGGCCGAGAAGATGGCCAGCATCTGCGTCGACAAGGCGCTGATGCGGATCGGCAGCCCGCGCGATTTCATCCACGAACTCGACCTGGACGGCATCGCCGACTATGTCGCGGTGCTCGCCCGTAAACAGGTGCAGCCGCTGGTCGACGAGCTGATGAACCGGGAGAACCCCGACCTGTGGCGTTCGGTGCCACGCGCCGCGAAGCAGGTCATCTACCAGCGGGTCGATCGGGAAATGCCCGCGCTGTCACGGCGCGCGTTCGAATCATTGGGCGACAACGTCGATCAGCTCATCGACATCAAGAGCTTCGTCATCCGGTACCTGCAGGACAACCCCGGCATCCTGAAGGATCTGACCACCACGATCGCGGCGCCGGAGCTGCGCTTCATGGTCCGGATCGGGCTGCTCGGCGCACCCTTCGGCCTGCTGCTGGCGCTGTATCTGCATGTGCACCACCGCATTCCGGTGTTCGGCTGGGTGCCCGGCTGGGTGATCGTGCTGCTCGCCTCCGCGGCCATCGGCGTGATCGTCAATGTCATCGCGGTCAAGATGGTGTTCGAGCCGGGCGACCCGCAGCCCTGGTACAAGTACCTGTGGCGGCAGGCGCTGCTGGCCAAACGGCAGCCGCAGGCGGCGACCGACCTCGCGCACATCCTCGCCCACCAGGTGCTCACCCTGCCGAACCTGTCGAAGGAACTGCTGGACGGACCCAACGGCGACAAGACCCGTCAGCTGCTGGAACGGCTGATCTCCGACGAGATCCACCGGCAGCTCGGCCCGACCACCTCGTTCGTCCGCGCGGCCCTGGGGCGCCGCCAGTTCGACAATCTCAAGGCGGGTGCGGCCGGGGCCGCCGTCGGACTCGCGCCGACCCTGGTGGAGGACGAGGAGTTCACCAGGGAGCAGGCCAAGACCATCGACGTGTTCGCGGCGCGCAAGCTGCGGCAGTTGACGCCGGGGGAGTTCATGGAGATGTTCTACGCCTCGGTCGAGCAGGACGCCTGGCTGCTCTATCTGCACGGTGCGGTGCTCGGACTGGTCGTCGGCGCCTCGCATCTGATCGTTTTCGGCTGGTAGACAGCACTTCTGGCAGCTCGATAGAAATACAAGCACGCGTGCTTGCATTTTTCTGTGGCCGCTGCGATGCTGGACCACGACAGCACACGACGTGGTGTGCGTGCACAGGCGTGCGTGACGCTCGGCGGCGACGACCCGGACGAGCCCGTGCACCCCGCGATGAGGCAGGGAACAGATGGCTGACCTGGAAGCGCTGCTCAACGACTTCGCCGACGAGTGCGCGGATCTGGAAGGAATCGTCGCCCCGCTGGCGGCGGCCGACTGGGCCCGCGCGACCCCCGCCCCCGGTTGGACCATCGCCCATCAGATCGGCCATCTGGCCTGGACCGACGAGGTCGCGACGCTCGCCGCCGCCGATGCCGACCGCTTCCAGCAACTGGTCGTCGAGGCCGCGCCGAAGGCCACGACCTTCGTCGACGAGGCCGCCGAGGAGGCGGCGACCGCGCCGCCCGCAGAGCTGCTGGACCGGTGGCATCGCGGCCGTAAGTCCCTCACCGACGCCCTGCGCGCGGTCCCCGCAGGCAGCAAGCTGCCCTGGTTCGGCCCCCCGATGAGCGCGGCCTCCATGATCACCGCCCGCATCATGGAAACCTGGGCGCACGGCCAAGACGTGGCCGACACCCTCGGCGTCGTTCGCACCCCGACAGCGCGACTGCGCACCGTGGCCCACATCGGTGTGCGAACCAGGAACTTCGCCTACACCGTGCATGGAAAGACGCCGCCCACCGAAGAATTCCGGGTCGAACTCACCGCACCCGACGGCAGCATCTGGTCGTGGGGTCCCGAGGACGCCGCGCAACGCGTGACGGGATCCGGCCTCGACTTCTGTCTGCTGGTAACCCAGCGTCGCCATCCGGACGATCTGGCGATCGAGGTGGTCGGCGCGGACGCGGCAGTGTGGCTCACCCTCGCACAGGCCTTCGCCGGACCCACGGGAACGGGACGGACCGCGGGTCAGTTCGCCTGAAGAGGCAGCAACGGCCGGATGCGAACATCCGGCCGTTGCCGACACCCGACCCGATCCATGAGATTGGGGAGCGGGCGAGCGCCACACTTGGGTGCGCCGTTCGTGTCGGCCGGACGCCATTGGCCGGGTGTCTCGATGTGGCAGTCGAGGATGACGCTCGCCAGCAAAGTTTATTTACCCCCGCTCGAGGTGCTGGAAACATAAAGCACCCCGCGGATCGGTCGACTGTTTGCCGGCGGTCCGCGATGTGGACTGTGATTCTGCTCTCCCCGAGGCGGTACCCCCGCGGGCCGCGCCGTAACCTGGACAACTGTACGGCTTTCAACGATGCGGGCCGGCTGCCAGGGGGAGCAGGGGCACAGGAAGGACCGCATCGTGACAAGAAACAAGCATGCCCAGATCGCTCGGCACGCCGCGATCGTTCTCGCGGGTGCCGCCAGTCTCAGCCTCACCGTGGTCGCGGGCACCTACATCGTCCACCAGATGGCCGACATCAACCGGCCCGGTGGCGCCCTCGCCGCACCACCCGCGCAGGCAATCGAGGATTCTACGAGCGATCCCGAATGGGTGGACACCGTGCTGACCGGCGGCAGCTTCGAACTGCCCTCGACATACCTCCGGCCTTCGCACGACGTGGTCGTTCCGGTACCGAAAGCGGCTGACTCACAGCCTTATTCGTTGCCCGCGCCGCGGCCGGCCACCGTCGGCGGCACCCTGCTGCTGGGCGACGCCTATTTCGACGCGCAGGTCACCGCCGCACCCACCGATACGATCGCCATCACCCTGGGCACCAACGCCCGCACCGTGCTGACCGGCGACCCGAACCGGGAACGGCTCGACGACCGCACGGACAGCACCGAGTTGCGCACCGAATTCGACACACGCAGTGGTGCCGTGGTGCTGATGCTGACCGACCCCTCACTCGGCGACCACGACCTGCGCTTCGAGCGAAACCCGGCGCCGAAGTCCGCTCCGGGTACCGAGTCGGCCACCACGCCGACGAAGCAGACACCCGGCGCGAGCACCCGGCGCGGCGCGGAACCCTCCGTCTCGGTATAACTCTCGGCCTACTGTTCTCGTATGCCGAACAGCACCTACGACTTCTGCGTGATCGGTGGCGGCATCGTCGGGGTGGCCACGGCGCATCGACTACTGCAGCGGCATCCGGGAGCGACCCTGGTGCTGCTGGAGAAGGCCGCCGCGCTGGCCACCCATCAGACCGGGCACAACAGCGGCGTCATCCATTCGGGCATCTACTATCCGCCGGACAGCCTGAAGGCCCGGCTGTGCCGCCGCGGCGCCCGCTGGACCAAGGAATTCGCTGCGGCACAAAAGATTCCCTTCGAGGTCTGCGGCAAGCTGCTGGTCGCCACCGATGCGGCCGAGCGGCAACGGATGCTGGCATTGCACGAGCGTTCGGTCACCAACGGGGTTGCGGTCGAGCTGCTCGACGCCGCCGAGCTGCATCGGCGCGAGCCGAAGGTGACCGGCGTGGGCGCCCTGTTCGTGCCGGACACCGGCATCGTCGACTACACCGCGATCACCACCGCATTGGCCGATGAGGTCCGCCGGGCAGGCGGGCAACTGGTTCTCGGCGCCGAGATCACCTCGCTGGCCGAGAGCGACACCTCGGTGACCGCGGCGGGGCCGACCGGCTCCTGGACGGCACGCACCCTCGTGGTGTGCGCGGGCTTGCAGGCCGATCGGATGGCTCGAATGGCCGGTCTGCGCAAGGATTTCCGGATCGTGCCGTTCCGCGGCGAGTATTACCAGTTGCCGCCGGAGCGGGCGGGGCTGGTGCGCACGCTGATCTATCCGATCCCCGATCCCGCGCTGCCGTTCCTCGGCGTGCATCTGAGCCCGACCATCGACGGCGCGCTGACCGTCGGTCCGAACGCGGTGCTCGGCCTGGCCAGGGAGGGTTATCGCAAAGGCAGTTTCGACGCCAGGGACGCGCGAGCGGTGCTCGGTTTCCCCGGTGTGCACCGGGTGGCCGCGGCGAACGTGCGCACCGGGCTGCGTGAATTACGCAATTCGCTGTTCAAGCGCGGCTACCTGGCCGAGTGCCGGCGGTACTGCCCCGAGCTGACCCTCGCCGATCTGCGGCCACGCGAGGCGGGCATCCGCGCGCAGGCCGTATTGCGCGACGGCACCCTGGTGCACGACTTCATGATCGAGCGCACCGCGCGCTCGGTGCACGTGCTCAACGCACCGTCCCCGGCGGCCACCTCCGCTATGCCGATCGCCGAGTACATCGTCGATCAGCTGGCCAGCACTTAGAACACGACCGACCGGTCCAATATAGGGCTTGACCAGCGCTGAGCAACCAAGCAACCGGCCGGTCGCACTGTGAAAAACCGCCGCACCGAATCCGGCGCAACCCTCCAATAAAGAGGAGTTCTGTAGTACTTTTAACGCCAGTCGTGGAACCGGGAGGGCCTCATGGGCCGCATCAAGTACGCGAGTGACGTCGGAGCGCCCGTCGAGGTCGCCTTCACCTTTACGGACAACCATCTGTTCGTGCCGGATTGGATGTTCGCGGTCGCCGACTTCGAACCGACCGGTGAACTCGACTCCGGCCTCGGCGCGATGTACGCGACCACCGCACGGCTGATGCTGTGGCGGCCGAGGATGACATGCGAGGTCACCGAATATCGTCGCAACGTGGTGATCGGGTATACGCTGCGTGGGCGTTTGTCCGGGACCCTGACGCTGCGCTTCGATCCGCTCGGATACGGGCGGTCGGTGCTGACGTCCGAGGCGGAGTACAGCCCCCCGCGTGGCTTGGCGGGGCGGCTCTGTGTCGGTCTGGTGGATTCCGCCGTCAAATCGGCGCTCCGCCGCACCGAGTCCCAATTGCGAAGGGAGATAGAAGAATTCCACGGTACCGATCTTGTCGGTCGGATTGCGTAGGGTGCCAGCCATGATCATCGTGAGCACCGACGGATCCTGCCTCCGCAACCCCGGCGGCGCCATCGGCTGGGCTTGGGTCAATCATCAGGGCTCCTCGCTGAGCGGCGGTGCCGCCTCCGGCACCAACCAGGTCGCGGAGCTACGCGCGGTGCTGGAGGCGATTCTCGCCCATCCCGGCTCCGAACCCCTACTGATCGAAAGCGATTCGCTCTACGCGATCAAGTGCGCGTCGGAGTGGATCTCCAGCTGGCGGCTCAACGGCTGGCGCACCTCGAGCGGCGGCGCCGTGAAGAACGTCGAACTCATCCGGCAGATCGACAAAGCGATTGCCAGCAGGCCCGGGCCCGTCCGGTTCCGTTGGGTCCGTGGACATGTCGGCAACTACTTCAACGAGCAGGCCGACGCGCTTGCCGGAGAAGCGGCTCGGAAGGCCGCCGCGACAGCGGCTGTCGCCGAGGCGAACACCGCGGAAATCCCCGCGGTGCTTGTGGAAGAAACGCCGTCGGCGCCGGAAGCGCCACGAGAGCAGGCCGCGGGGAAGGCGGCCGCGCCGTCGGCGCCGCAGACACTGACGCTGTTCTGATCGGTGCGCGACCAGATCGAATGACCTCCGGCGGTGGTGGTTCTCCCCACCGCCGGAGGCGCTCGTCAGACTTACGACCGCAGGCTAGTTACCCGGCTGCGGGGCAGGCTGCCCACTCGGCGCGGGGGCGGGGGCAGGGGCAGGCGCGGGGGCCTCACCCGGTACGGGCGCACCCGGAGCGCCGGGCAGACCGTTGCCCGCACCCTTCAGCATCGGCGAATCAAGCTTCTCTACCAGCCACTTGTCCCCGGACTTGGTCAGCTGCGCGATCACCACGACGAACTGCCGCTCCGGCGTCGACTGGGTGAAGTTGGTCCGGTACTGGGTGAGCGTGACGAGCACGTTGGCCTCGGTCTTGTCACCGGACTGGTAGCCGCACTGCACGTCGTCGACCCAGGACTTGACCTGCGCCTGCACCATCGCGTCCTTGAGCGCCTTGGTCGCGTCGTCGAACTCCTTGAGGAATTCGCCGCTCGCCCCGGACTTCACCTTGGTGAAGTAGTCGTCCAGGTTCTTGGTGTAGTCGTAGACCGAGACGTCCTTGCCGAAGGTGCAGGCGGCCTGCGTCGAATCGCGGATCGCGTCCAGCTTCTCGCCGCGGTCCTTGCCCTGCAGGAAGAACACCACCACCGCGGTGATCGCGGCCACCGCCAGTACACCCGCCGCGAACGCGGCGATCAGCGGCAGCGAGGCGGACCGCTTCGCGCCGGCCGAACTCGCGGTCGCACCGGCATCGCCCGCCGACGCTGCCGCAGCCTTCTTCTCGGCCGCGGGCTTCTTGTCGGCCGCCACCTTCTTCTCGGTCGCTGCCGGTTCTGTCTTCGACAGCTCAGGCTTCGCCGCAGCCGCGGCGGACTTCTCGGTCGCAGCGTCCTCGGTCACCGCGTCCTCGGCGTCCTTGTTGGTGTCAGCGTCATCGGTGGACATCGATACAAACCTGCACTTTCCCGGCGCGCGGGCGCACCGATCGACTGACGGGCCCGCATCTCGGGCGTACCGTACGCGTTCTCTCGGCGAGTATGCCCGGACCCACGGTTTCACCGCGGGACCGGGTACAACTCACTTGATCGGGGGCAGGGTCCGTTCGTTCGGATCCACACCCGGCGGCATATGCGCGCCGTTGTTCGGCACATTCGGGCGCGGTGCGTTGGCGGCACCACGGATCTCCTGGCCGGGCGGCGGATTCTCACAGTAGTTCCACTTGGGAATCGAGCCGTCCTGGATGACCTCGTTGCGCAGCTGCGGCGTGTTGTAGGTGCAGAACGGCCGCGGCCAGATGTCGAGGATCGCGTGGAACTCACCGTCGTGGGCAGGCACACCCAGCGCGTCCGCACCCAGCGCGAGCGAGGGGAACAGCGCGCGCAGGGCGGGCAGGCGCAACTGCGCGGCCTTGGTCATCGCCGCGAAATTGGTGGCCAGGCTGGTGATCGGATCGCTGGTCTTGTCCAGCACCGCGCCGAGACTGGCCAACTGCCCCGGTGCCCGCTCGAGAATGCCCTGCAGTTCGGCGTTGGCGTTGTTGAACTGGTTGAACAGCGCGCCGGAATTGCGGGTCAGGGTGCCGAGGTCGGGCTGGGCGTTGGAGGTGGTGTTCGCGATGGTGCGCAGGTTGGCGATCAGGTTCGTGGTCTGCGGCAGCAGACTGTCGAAGCCGGCCATGGCCAGGCTGATGCCGTTGACCATGCCGCGCAACTGATCCGGGCCGCCACTGAGCGCGATGTCGAGCTCGTGCAGGATGACGCCGAACTTGTCCGGGTCGACCTGCGCGATCAGCGCGCTGGCGTTATCCAGGACCGACCAGACCGGGGTCGGCGTCTTGATCTTGGCCGCGTCGTATTTGATCACCGCGCCGTCGCCGAGGAACGGCGACTGCTCGCTGGCCGGACGGAAGTCGATGTACTGCTCGCCCGCGCCGGAGAGCGCCTGCACCGAGATCGCCGTGTCCACCGGAATCTTGTACTTGCTCTCGATCTCCGCCACCGCGGCGATGGCCTGGCCGCGATCGGTCAGCTTGATCGAGCTGACCTTGCCGACGCGATAGCCACGCAGAGTCACATCATTGCCCGGTTGCAGACCACCCGAACGGTCCAGATTCACCGTGACGGTGTAACTGGACTTCAACGGGTTCACCCGCATGATGCTGATCATCAGATAACTGGCGCCGATCAGGAACACCAGAATCAGGCCGATGGTCGACAGGACCAGCTTGTGCTGCATCAATTTCGCGATCATCGGTGGCCACCTTCCACCCGGTTCTGCACTATCTGCAGCACCTGGATCAGGCTGCCCGCCAGATCCTGCACATCGCGCAGATCATGCAGGCCGCCGTGCTGCGGGTCGGTCACCGCGCTGAGGTCGAGGTTGGTCAGGGTGGCGTAGACGGCGAAGCTCTTGCCCTTGAAGGTCGCGTCGACCTTCGGCCGGATCTCGCGCGCCCGATCGAGCAGGATGCCGAGGTTGTCACCGGTGGCGGCCAGTGCGTCCATCAGCGCGCGGGTGTTGTCGAGCAGGCTGCCCAGCTGCTGGCCGGAGCTGTCGGCGTAATCGCCGAGCGCCGCACTGGTGGTCGACACCTTGGTCAGCAGATCGCCGATGGCCCGGTTGTTCTCGGCGATGGCGCCGATCATCTGGGGCAGTGTGTCGGCCACCTGGCCCAGCTCGGCCCGCCGGGACTCGATGGTGTTGGCCAGCGCGCTGAATTCGTTCAGCACGCTGTCGACCTTCGCCGAGTTGGCGTTCAAACTGCCGACCACACCGGTCATTTCGGTGATCAGGTGCGACAGCTGGCCGCCGCGGCCACCCACGATGGAGTCCAGCTCCGAGGTGAGCTTGCTGAGGCTGGCGACGCCACCACCGTTGAACAGCATGGAGATCGAGATCAGCAGCTGCTCGACGGTGGCACCCGCCGAGGTCTTGTCGAGGCCGAGTGTGTCACCGCTGCGCAGCATTTCGGTGCCCGGCTCGGTCTTCGGCTTGGACACCGCGATGAACACGTCACCGAGTGGCGTGGCCTGGCGCAGTTCGGCGGTGCTGTTCTTGGGCAGCTCGATGTCTTTGCTGATGGTCAGGTCGACGACGGCCTGGAAGTTCTTGGTCTTGATGTTGGAGACCACGCCGACATCCGAGCCGCCGATCTTCACCTTGGCCTGGTCCGGCAGGTTCAGCGCGTTCTCGAAAACGGCGTGCACCGTGTAGGTTTCGCCGGATACCCCGGGCTTGGGCAGCGGCAGCTTCTCCACCGTGAGACCACACCCCGAGGTGATGCCCACACCCGCCACCGCCGCGACCGCGATCAGTGCGCGGCGTGCCTTGATCGTCATTCGGTACGTCATTTCGTCAGTCCGAGCAGCGCTGCGGTCAGGCCGTAATCGGGCCCGAAGTCCTGCATGTTTCCGGTGCGGCAACCGTCCGCCTTCATCTGGATCCGCTCGCAGAACACGCTCACCATCTCACCGGACAGTGCCGTGCCGATGATCGCGTGCAGCCGGACGTAGCGCCCTTCCCGGTTCACGATCCGGTCGATGTTCTGGAAGACCATCGGCGCCACGTCGACGACTTCGGTGATGCCGTAAGCGTTTTCGCGCAGCTGACCGGTGACGTTGGTCAAGCCGGCCAGCGCGCTCGCCAGCTGATCCTGATACTGGCCGAGCGTGCCGCTGGTGTTGGCAAGGAAGTCGTTGATCTGATCGAGCGTCGCCTGCAGGCCGGGGGACTGCTCGGCGAGCAACCCGGTCATCTGAGTCATCCGGTTGCTGAAGTCGCGCACCGACTGGTCGTTGTCGGCCAGCATCGTGGTGAGCTCGTTCAGCTTGATGATGATGTTGGACACCGCATCCTTGTTGTCCACACCGACTTTCAGCGCGCCGGACAACGCGTTGAGCGTGTCCCGCATCTTCTCGCCGTTGCCGTTCACCATCGGGTACAGCACCCGGCCGGAGAGCGGGCCGATGCCCTCGGTGCCCGGCTCCGGCTTGAGCGCGGCGGCGAACTGATCGATGGTCTTGATCATCGTGTCGAGTTCGACCGGCGTCTTGGTCTTGGCCAGCGGCAGATGCGCGCCGTCGGTGAGGGTGTCGCCCTTGGTGTAGACCGGGGTGAGCTCGACGTGCCGGTCGGTGACGATGGACGGCGAAATGATCGCGGCCATCGCGTCTTTCGGAATCTTCACGTCGTTGTTGATCGACATGTGCACCTCGACGAGGGTGCCCTTCGGCACGATCTTGTCGACCTTGCCCACGTCGAGCCCGAGCACGGTGATCGGGTTGCCCTCGTAGATGCCTGCGATGTTCTCGAAGTCGGCGGTGACCCGAATGGTCCGGCCGAGTGCGTCGTTCACCGAACTCGGCACCAGCGAGCAGCTGCCGACGGTCAGCGCGGCGGCGCCGACGACGAGCGTCTTGGCCACTCTGCGCAGGTTCTGTGTCGTCCAGGTCATCACTGGCACCCCTCGATCACGTTGGCGCGGCACAACCAGTTGTCCGGGAAAATCCACGGCAGGCCGACCGAGCCGTACGGCCCGTTGCCACCCCAGGAGTTCGCCAGGTAGCGCACGGTCGGCGGCATCAGCGACAACAGCCGGTCCAGATTTTCCTTGTTCTTCTGCAGGCCCTCGGACATGGTGTTGAGCTGCACGATGGTCGGGCCGAGCTGATTGTCGTTCTGCGCGCCGATTTCCTGCAGCTGCCTGGTGAGCTCGGCGATGTTGTCGAGCAGCTGGCGCAGCAGACCCTGGCGTTCCATCACCCGGTTCGCGATGGCCTCACCCTGGGTGATCACCAGCAGCACGCTGTTGCGGTTGTCGCCGAGGATCTGGGTGACTCGGTTCAGATCCTTGAGCAGGCTGTTGACCTCGTCCTTGCGGGCATCCATCACCTTGGCCAGCGCGCCGACGCTGTCCAGCGCCTGCGCCACCAGCTCCGGCGAATCGCCCATCTGCTGGTTGATCAGGTTCAGCGACTCGGACAGCTTCTTGGTGTCGAGCGCCTCGAACTTCGGGGTGCCCTCCTGCACCACGTCGGCGAGGTTGTACGGAACGGCGGTGTTGGACAACGGGATCCGGCCGCCCTTCAAACCGGAGCCGTCGCCGGGATCCAGGTCCACGTACCTGGCGCCGAGCAGCGTGGCCATCTTGATCGACGCGCGCGCGTCGGGACCGAGCTTCACGCCGTTCTTGACGCTCAGCGTCAGCAGCACGTGGTCGCCCTCGAGCTTCGCACCGTCCACCCGGCCACTCGTCACACCCGCGACGTTGACCCGATCGCCGACCTTGATGCCCGCGGCCTGCACGAATTCGGCTTTCACCGTCTGCTCGCCGACACCTATCAGCTTGACCGCGCTGGAGGCCAGCAACAGCACCACGATGAGCGCACCGCCGAGGATGCCCAACCAGAAGTAGCGGTTGTTGTCGAACCTTGCCTTCATCTTCGACATCATGGGCGGCACACCGCCGACTGGGCCTTGCCACCGATGCCGAGGTTGTGGATGAACCCGCGCGGGAACAGCACCCCGTAGAGCGAGATGTCCAAGCCACAGAGGTAGGCGTTGGCGTAGCCACCCTCGGCCGTGTGCTTGCCCGCGATCGAGATGATGTTGGGCAGGTCGATCGCCATCTGGTCGAGCTTGGCGCCGTTGTCCAGCAGCAGCGTCAGCGCCGCGCTGGTGGAATTCTGGGCGGTCTGCAGCTTGGGCTGGATGTGGCCGACCATGTCCACCAGCGAGCTGGTCGCGTTGGCGATCTGCACGGTCGAGGTCTGCAGCGACTGGCCCTGCTCGTACAACCCACCGATCAAGGCCCGGGTCTGGGTCACCAGGGTCTCCAATTCATCACCTCGTTTGGCCAACCCCGCCATCACACCGGAGAGGTTGGTGATCACGTCGGCCAGGATCGCATCCCGCCGCTGGAAATCGGTGGCCAGCTGCGCGGCCTGCACGATGAACGCGCTCAACGAGACCCCGTCACCCTGCAGTGCCTGGATGAAGGTCTCGGAGAGGCGGTTCACCTGCTCGGGCTGCAACGCCTGGAACAGCGGCTGAAAACCGTTGAGCAGACCCGAGACGTCGAACGACGGCTCGGTGCGCTCCAGCGGAATCGACCCGTTGTTCTGCAGCGGTGCCGGGCCGGACGCCTTGCCCGGCGCCAAGGCCACATACCGCTGGCCGATCAGGTTCTGGTAGCGGACAAGGGCTTTGGTGTCGTCGTAGAGCGTTTGATCGCGCTGCACGACGAAGCTCACCTTCGCCACCTGCTTGCGCAGCTTGGGATCCCGGACCAGCTCGATCTTCTCGATCTTGCCGACCCGCACGCCCGCCATCCGCACGTCGTCACCCTCGTGCAGGCCGAGCACGTCGGTGAAGGTCGCCGAGTAGCTGCGGGTATCGCCATCGACGATGCGCGCCAGCGTGTTCCAGACGACCACCGTGACGAGGATCGACACCAGCGCGAAGATGCCGAAGCCGATCAGTGGTTTACGAATACTCATCGGCCCACCCCGTTTTCGGCCACATGCATGGTCCCGCCCTTCAGAATCGAGCTCAGCAGCAGATATTCGGCGGTGGTCGGCTGGCGGCCGAGCAGCTTGGCGATGGCCGCGTCACCCTGGTAGGAGATCTCGCCTGCCGCGGGGACGGGCGCGGGCGCTGCCGCCGGTTGCGGAGCGGGCGGGGCCGGCTGGCCGAGCAGACCGGGCAACATCGGGAACAGACCCTCGAGCGGAGTGCCCGCGAACGGCGCACCAGGCACACCGGCCTGGACCGGCTGCGGAGCCGGCGTGGTGACACCGGGGATCAGCGGCAGCCCGGGCATCGGCACCACCGGCGGCAGTCCGGCCGCGGACTCGAGCGCCCTCGGCTTCAATTTGTCGGGCAGCGGCGGCAATTCGTTCACCGCGGGCGCGGTGAAGCAACTCGGTCCGGCCAGCTCGCCGTAGCGCGGGCAGTCGGCCACGGTGTACGGCTTGTACGGCGTGAGCGTGACGCCCGCGTTCCACATCTGCTGCTTCTGCGGGCCCCAGGTGAACGTGGAGTCGAACTTACGGACCGTCTCGCTGAGGTTCAGGATCGTCTGGGTGATCGCGTTGGGATCCGCGGCCACCGCGCCGAACATGTCGCTGATGCCCTCGGTCACCTGCTTGCCGACGTCGCCGTTGCGGGCGAACAGGCCGTTGACGGTGTCGACCGTGCTGCCCGTCCCGGTGATCAGCGCGACCAGCTCACTGCGCCGGTCGGCGATGGTGCGTGCGGTCTCCACCGAGGTGCCGAGCACGTCGAGCAGTTCCGGCGAGGACTCGTTGAGCGCGTGGAACGAGCTGGAGAAGTCGCCGAGCATCACGCCGAGATCGGGGATCGAGTCGTCCACCGACTGCAGCCAGCGGTCGAACCGCTCGACCGTCGAGCCGGGCATCCGGCCGCTGCCGTCGAGCGCCTGGGACAGCGTGCCGAGTACGCGACCGAACTGCATCGGATCGATCCGGTCCAGGATGTTGCGGACCGTGGTGAGCGTGTCCTGCAGGGCGAGCGTGCCTTTGCTGCGATCTTCCTCGATCACCGAGCCCTCGCGCAGGTACTGATCGGCCGGGCCGTTGAAGACCAGCTCGACCGAGGTGACCGCGAACAGGTTGCTCGGCACCACCCTGGCGGTGACGTTGGCAGGCACGCCCGAGGCGAACTCCGGCTTCACCTCGATCTTGACCTTCTGCAGCTCGCCCTTGGCCGCGACCTCGACCTCTTTGACCGCGCCGACGAGCACGCCGCGGAACTTGACGTCGGCGTCCGACGGCAGCCCGTCACCGGTGGTGGTGAGGTTCGCGGTGACGTTCACCTTCTCGACGAAATAGCCCTGGTAACGGGCCATCAGGAAGCCGAGCACGAGCGCGAGGACGACAAGGCCGCCGACGCCCGCGAGCAGCAACTGACGCATCGTGGGTCCACGCCCACTGGGATCGATGATCATCTGGTGCTACCCCGAGATCCTGATGCCGGGGTTGACTCCCCAGATCGCCAAAGTCATGAACAGGTTCGCGAAGACGACCGCGATGATGCACACCTTGATCGCCCGGCCGGCCGCGACGCCGACCCCCTCCGGTCCACCGGAGGCGAAAAAGCCGTAATAGCACTGGATGAACGTGGTGATCGCGACGAACAGGATCGCCTTGAGCAAGGAGTAGATCACGTCCGTCGGTACCAGGAATTGATAGAAGTAGTGCTGGTAGGTACCGCCCGGAGTGCCGCCGATCAGCTGCACGGTCAGCGAGCAGGACAGGTAGGCCATGGCCAGGCCGAGGCAGTACAGCGGGATGATGGCGACCATCGCCGCGAACATCCTGGTGCTGATCAGGTAGGGCAGCGGCCGGATCGCGATGGACTCCAGCGCGTCGATCTCCTCGGAGATGCGCATGGCGCCCAGTTGTGCGGTGAACCGGCAGCCCGCCTGCGCGGCGAAGGCGATCGTCGCGAGCAGCGGGCCGAGTTCGCGGGTGGTGGCGAACGCGGAGACCGCGCCGGTGATCGGGCTCAGGCCGAGCAGGTTCAGCGAGTTGTACCCCTGGATGCCGACGGTCATCCCGCCGAACGCACTGAGGATGACCACGACGCCGATGGTGCCGCCGCCGACGACCAGGTTGCCGTTGCCCCAGGAGACGTCGGAGAGCAGCCGCCACACTTCCTTGGGATAGTGCTTGAGCGCCAATGGGATCGAGCCGATCGAGCGCAGCAGGAAGAACACCTGGTGGCCCAGCTTGGCGAGCAGATCGACCGGTGCCTGCGCACCCTTGCGAAACTGCTGGAACGGCCGCAGTAGCGGCGGAACATATGTCGACGACACTCAGACCACCTGTGACGGGAGCAGTGCGTTGTACACCTGGGTGATGATGAGGTTCACCCCGAACAACATGATGGCGGAACTCACCACCGCGGAATTCACCGCGTTGGCGACGCCGCCGGGACCACCGCGCGCATTCAATCCGTTATCGCACGCGATGATCGCGGCGAGCAGACCGAAAATCAGCGATTTGATCAGTGCGACAAGAAGATCGCGCGTTACCGCGAACGAAGAGAAGGTGCCGATGTAGGAACCCGGCGTACCACCCTGGGCGAAAATATTGAAGATGTAACCGGTCAGGAAGCCGACGAAGACGACGAAGCCACAGAGCAGCACACTGACCAGCATCGCCGCGCCGAGCCGGGGGGCGACCAGCCTGCGCATCGGGTCGACGCCCATCACCTTCATGGCGTCGATCTCTTCCCGGATGGTGCGCGAGCCGAGGTCGGCGCACACCGCGGAGCCGACGGCGCCCGCGATCATCAGCGAGGTGACGAGGGGAGCGCCCTGCTGGATGATGCCGAGGCCGTTGGCCGCGCCGATGAAGGAGGTGGCACCCACCTGGCCTGCGATCGAGCCGACCTGGATGGAGACGATGACGCCGATCGGGATGGCGACCAGCAGTGTCGGTGCCGCGGAGACGCTGGCCATGAACGCACACTGGCGGATGAACTCACGGAACGGAAAGCGGCGCCGGAAGATGGCGACGAACAGTTCGGCGACCGCGGCGATCCCCATGGTGATCTGGCGACCGAAGGTCTCCAGCGAAGCCTTCGGATGGTCTGCCCAGTAACCCTTGGTCCAATCGACCGCATCACTCATCCGTGATCCTGTTGGCGGACTCTCGGTCGACTGCACTGGCTAACCCCTCTCGACGCCGGTTGGCTGCCCCGACGACTTGTTTGCTTGACGCACCTTACTACGTAGTAAGCCAGAACACACCACCCTCCTGTGATTGCAGTCATAGACGATCGTCACTGTGGTCGAAACGCTATGGCGGCCGCCACCGATATTGGGTCACAGCCCAAAACGAAGGGTGGAATCTCTGGAACAAGTTACAGGTCAACCGGGCGAATCGACCGCCCAGACAAGATCATCGCGGCAATTTATTCGGATAGAATTCATGCAAAATGACATTTGATTCCGGAACCGAACAGAACGGGCTGTACTACAGTTCGAGGACAAACTCGAAACGGACATCGCCCCTTTTGATAGCTTGTCGCTATTATGGATAATAAGAGACATAATTAACCTTATGTCGAAAAAAGGGGTTGAGGCTCGCCCGCCGTGGACACCCCGTAGTAGATGACGCGCCCGGACCCGAATACTGACACGATGGGTGCGACAAATTGATATCGTGCGGGCTTCCGACGTCTGGAGGGACATGTTCAGCAAACTCGCCAAGGTGGCCAACGCCGCCTTCGCCGTAGCCCTCGGTGCGGCGCTACTCGGGACGGGCGCGGGGGCCGCTCAGGCCGAGCCGGGCCCGCCGGTTGTGGGCGGCGGCTCCGGCATCATCATCGACAACCAATTCGAGTGCACCGTCACCACCGTCGGCCATGACAACGCGGGCCGGCTCGTCGGTCTGACCGCGGGCCACTGCGGCGACCCCGGTGCCGAGGTGTACGCGGAGGTCAACCGCGGCGCCGGTGTGATCGGCCGGTTCGTCTACTCCAACCATGATCTGGACTACGCCGTCATCGAGTTCGAGCCGGGCGCGATCATCCCGGTGAATCGGATCGGCAACGTCACCATCACCGGGCTCGGCGCACCGCCGCAGTTCCCGATGATCGTGTGCAAGGAAGGCCGCACCACCGGCAACACCTGCGGCATCAGCTATGGCGACGTGTTCGCGTCGAACATGGAGACCTGGAGCCAGATGTGCGTGGTGGAAGGTGACTCCGGTGCGCCGGTCGTCATCGGCTCCACCCTCGTCGGCATGGTGAACGCCTACCTCGCCCTGGCCTGCTTCGGCCCCGAGGTCGGCACCAACATGAGCACCATCATGGGCGACATCAACGCCCGCGGCGGTGTCGGCGCAGGTTTCACGCCGATTTAAGAAGTCTCCACCAGACAACAGAGATGAGCGGGCGCGCGGTTGAGAAACCGTCTGCGCCCGCTCATTTCTCGTTGGTGGCAGGCGTCTCCGAGGTTTGCGGCGCGACCGCCGGTCCGGACACCGCGCACTGCGGCAGGCAGTCGACGCTGTCCAGGGTGGCGGGGTGCTTCGGTTGCCGCAGCAGCAGTGCCGCGAGCACCGCACCCGCCACCAGCAGGCCGACGCAGATCCACAGGGCGGTGCCGAAGCCGTGATGGAAGGCGACGGGGTCGCCGAGGGCGCCCGAGATGCCGGCCAGACCGGGCAGCGCGGCGACGGCGAGCAGCTGCGCGGTCCGTGCGACGGCATTGTTCACACCGGAGGCGATGCCCGCCTCGCTGGCCGGCACCGCACCGAGCACGGCGCCGGTGAGCGGGGCGACGAGCGCCGCGAGACCGAAGCCGAACACGACCACGCCCGGCAGCACGTCGGTGAGGTAGACGGTGTCCGGGCCGATGCGCAGCAGCAGCACCAGCCCACCCGCGGCGAGCAGCGGTCCGATCGTCATCGGGATGCGCGGGCCGTGCACCTGCGCCCAGCGCCCGGCCGGTGCCGAGAGCACCAGCATGATCAGCGTGATCGGCACGGTGGCCACACCCGACATCAGCGGTGAATAGCCCGCCACCAGTTGCAATTCCAGCACCAGCAGGAAGAACACGCCACCGAGGGCCGCGTAGACCGCGAAGGTGACCAGGTTCGCCGCGGTGAACACTCGCGACGCGAACAGCACCGGCGGCACCAGCGGATGGTCGCTGCGCAGCTCGATCACCACGAACGCCGCGAGCAGCAGCACCCCCGACACCAGCAGCAGCGGCATGGTTTCGATCAGGCCGAAGGTCAGCGCGCCCAGCGCGACCGCGACCACCAGGGCGCCCGGCACGTCCAACTGCGACTTGGCGTTCGGATCATGGCTCTCCGGCACATGTTTCAGCGCGACGAGCACCACCACGAGGGTGAGCGGCACGTTGATGAAGAAGATGGAGCGCCAACCGGCCAGCTCGATCAGCCAGCCGCCGAGGAACGGCCCGAGCGCGCCCGCGACCCCGCCGAAGCCCGACCACAACCCGATCGCCGCGCCCTGGTCGCGCCGGTCGATGGAGGACGAGATCAGCGCGAGGCTGCCCGGCGTCAGCATGGCACCGGCCACGCCCTGCAGGATGCGGGCGAACACCAGCATCTCGATATTCATCGCGGCCCCGCACAGCACCGACGCGAGCGCGAAACCGATGGTGCCCCAGACGAATACCTTGCGCCGGCCGAGCCGGTCGCCGAGCGAGCCGCCGAGCAGGATGAACGAGGCCAGCGTCAGCGTGTACCCGTTCAAGGTCCACTGCAGCCCGGCGACATCGGTGTGCAGCGACTCCCCGATGCGGGGCAGCGCGATGTTCACCACGGTGGCATCGAGCGAGGCCACCGACGAACCGAGGATGGTGGCCAGCAGGATCCACCGGCCGGTGGACGACTTCAGCCGGGGAAGATCGATCGTGCTCACCGGGACAACTTAGCTGGCCGGTGTCCGAATGCTCGGGAGTTCACCGCTGGGCGAAAGTGTCAGCTCTGCTGGTGAAAGTGTCACTGGTCCTGCCGAAAGTGTCAGCGCTCCTGGGCAAAGAGTCAGAGCTGCTGAGCAACAGTGTCAGAGCTCCTGTACGCAGACGACGAACCGGCGCTCCTCGTAGACGTAGCCGGTACCGCTGCCGCACACGCTGACATCGTCGGCGCCGTCCACCCGCTTGACCACCTTGACGCCCTTGGTCGGGGCGGTGCCGGTGCAGTCGATCCGCTTGGGGTCGTCACCGCCGACGTCCATGCAGCCGCCGACGACCCAGTCGATGTCGAGGCAGTACGCGCCCTGCTCGATGCCGTTGAGGGTCTCGGCGTAGTAGTTGTCGGCGTCGCTCACGCACTGGGTGCTCTTGGGCGCCTTGCCGATCACCTTGTAATTGGCCGCGCGGCTGCCGCAGGACGCCTTCGCGATGGTGGCGTTCGAGGTGGTGCCGCCGAGCGTGACGCAGTCGCCCTCGCTGGCCTCGAAATCGGTGTTGCCGCCCTTGGTGGTCGGCGTCGGCTTGCCGGTGGTCGGTTTGCCCGAGGGCTTCGGCGTGCTGGTGATCGACACGGCGTTGATGGTGCCGTTGTCCACCGCGGGCTGCGCGCGGCCGCTGATGGTCGAGCTACAGCCCACCACGGATAGGGCGGCCACCGCGACGAACGCCGCGAACGCGACACGACCCCAGGCCAGTTGACCAGACACGAAACAGTCCTCCCGAGCTGTAACGCTCCGAACTCAAACCCCCGTAAGAATCCGAAGTAAACAAAAGATAGCTGAGCTTGAAATACACGCCATGCATACACCATCGAGCGCGCACACGTCGACTCGACCGTGGAATCGGGGTTCCAGCAACCCATCTGGGTATGGTGGTCTTCAGCGTTGGAGAGGAGTTACCCGTGAAGCTGATCAGCATGATCGCCTGCTCGGCCGCCGCGGTGCTCACCTCTCTGGTGTTGCCTGCGGTGGCCTCAGCAACCGATGTGCATTGCACCTCGGAAAACGGTGCCGACATCACGGTGATCGACGGCCACACCGCCTGCCGCGCCGCCAGCGACCTGCTCGGCCAGGCGAAATCTGTGGGAATCGACGGTGTCGGCTACGCCAACGCGACCCTGGGCGCCACCGCGATCGGCATCGGCATGGCCGGTGGGGTCGGCGCCAGCGACGGGGCGGGCGGGATTCCGATCGCGCTCGGCATCGGCCAGGACGCGATCGCGCGCAGTTCTATTGACAGCGCAGGGGATTCTGACAACGCAGGGGATTCGCGGACCACGGGCGCACCGCTGATCGCCGCGTCGGTCGCCCTCGACGGCTCACGTGCGGCCGTGCAGACCGCCGAGAACACCGTGGTGTGCCTGGGCACCGGCGCCTTCGCCTGGAATTCGCGCACCGGCGACACCTGTCTCAGCACGCCCTTCGGCCGCTGGCAGACCCCGGTGCACCAGCTACCCTGAGTAACGGTCCGATGATCGGTGGTCAGGAGGTGACCCCATGGTTTCGGCAACGGCAGCGGGCGACTTCGGCGCCACCGACCCGGCGGCAGGCAAGCTCGCCGCGCCCAAAGAGATGCTGGTCGACCCGCGCTTCATCCGGTTGGCCGACCAATTCTTCGGCATGTTCACCCAACCGAGTCGCGGCGGCGGCGCACTGGCCATCTATCTCGACGGCAAACCCGTCGTGGACATCTGGGCGGGCTGGGCCGGTAAGGACCGGCGCTGGAACGGCGGCACCGTCGCGCTGACCTTCTCCACCGGCAAGGGCGTCGCCTCCACCGTGCTGCACCGGCTGGCCGAACGCGGCCTGGTCGACTACGCCGCGCCGGTCGCCACGTACTGGCCCGAGTTCGGCGCCCACGGCAAGGACGACATCACCGTGCGCGACGTGCTCGCGCACCGCGCGGGCCTGCACCGGGTGCGCGGCCTGGTCCCCGGCCGGGAAGGCATCCTCGACTACGACGCCGTGATCCGGGCGCTGGCCGACAGCCCGCCCGACCCGCGCCGTATCCGCACCTCCGGCTACCACGCGATCACCTTCGGCTGGCTGGTCGCCGAGATCGTGCAGCGCGTCACCGGTGACCCGTTCACCGAGGTGCTGCGCCGCGAGATCGCCGTGCCGCTCGGCCTCGACGAATTCTGGTTCCGGGTACCGGAATCCGAGCGCTACCGGATCGCCAAGATCTTTCCGCACCTCAGCCCGCCGGGGATCCGCTGGAACACCGCCTCGTCGGTGCTGTCCTGGGTGCGCCCGATCCGCGGGCTCGCCGAGGCGGGCATGCCGGAGAGCTTCGACGAGCTGGTCCGCGACCCCCGGGTGCACGACGCGGTGATGCCCGGCTGGAACGGCGTCTTCTCGGCCCGCGCACTGGCCAGGATGTACGGGGCGCTGGCCAACAACGGCGAGGTCTTCGCGACGCACCGGGGTGGCGGGGCGACCGTGCGGTTGCTGCGGCCGGAGACGATCGAGACCATCAACCAGGCGCAGCCCGCCGAGAGCCGCGACTACGTGCTCGGGCTGCCGCTGCGCTTCACCCTCGGCTACCACCGGCCGGTGCTGATGTCCAAGCAGCAGCCGCGAAAAGCGTTCGGCCACTACGGTGTCGGCGGATCGGGCGCCTACGCCGATCCGGAGTTGGGTATGTCGGTCGCGTTCGTCACCAATCGGCTCGGCAACGCGGTGACCGCGCTCGGGGACGCCAGGATGGCGCGGTTGGCGGCGACGGCGCGCAATACCGTCCGCAGGATCAAACCCTCCGTGGTCGTGGACGAAACAGCGGGCTAGTGCGGTCGCATCGAACCCGACTGCAGATGATTTCGTACCTATAGATATGGACGTGGGCACGGCCGGGCCCGGCGCAGGCGAGTCGCGTGCCGTCGCCGTGCCGAAACCACCTCGGCTGATCGTGCTGCATGCGCTCGCCGCGGGCCTGGACTTCGACAGGTACTTTCGCTGGCGCCGTACGCGCGAGGGCGATCCGTTCTTCGTGCGCTTCCCCGGCTTCGGCTCGGCGCTGTTCACCGGCACAGCCGAGGGTGCGCGCGAGCTGTTCCGCGCGCCGGTCGACGCGACCGCACCACCGCGCCCGAATCCGATCGAGCCGCTGGTCGGCACCGCCTCGCTGATCCTCACCGCCGGCGAACGGCATCGCCGCGATCGCGCGCTGCTGGCCCCGGCCTTCCACGGTGCGCGGATCCGCGAATACGGGGCAATTATCCAGGATTCGGTGCACCAGGAACTGGCAGGCGACACCAGCCGAGGGTGGCGGCCGGGCGCCCGCATCGATGCGCGGGTGGCCACCCGGGCGATCACGCTGCGGGTGATCCTGACCGCGGTGTTCGGGGTGGACAGCCCCGAGCGGCGAGCCGAATACACCGATGCGGTCGGCGAATTCCTCGCCACCTTCTCCGGGCCGCTCATGCTGGTGCCGGTACTGCGGCACGGGCTGTTCGGCCACGCGCCGTGGGACCGATTCGTGGCGGCCCGGGCTCGGCTGGATCGGCTGATCCTCGACGACATCGCGCATCGAAGGGCCGGCCCGCCGACCACCGACATCCTCGGCATGTTGCTGAGCACGCACTACGACGACGGCACCCCGATCACCGACGACGACCTGTGCGACCAACTGCGCACCCTGCTGGTCGCCGGGCACGAAACCACCGCGACGACGCTGGTCTGGGCACTGTTCCAGCTGCACCGCGCACCGGACACCCTGGCCCGGTTACGCGCGGAGTTGCGCGCGGCCGGACCGGACGCGACCCCGGTCGAGCTGGCGGCGCTGCCCTATCTCGACGCCGTGTGCCAGGAGACGCTGCGGCTGCATCCACCGGTGCCCATCGTGGTGCGCAGGCTCATCGCGCCGTTCACGCTGCGCGGGGTGGCACTGAGGGCGGGGGACACGATGGGGATCGCGGTGCCGTTGCTGCACTCGGACCCACAGGTGTGGTCCGAGCCGCGGCGCTTCCAGCCGGAGCGGTTCCTCGAGCGCAGATACCGGCCGTTCGAATACGCCCCGTACGGTGGCGGGCATCGGCGCTGTGTCGGGGCGGCGCTGGCGGACTACGAACTGCGAATCGCGTTGGCTACCATCGTGAGCCGCGTGCGGCTGCGCTTGGCACCACGGTATGCGAACGGCCGTACGCCGATGTCGGTGCCGCACAACATAGCAACCGGTCCGCATCGCCCAATTCCGTTCGACGTGGTGAGTGATTTACGTCACGAAGGTGTTTGGTAGACCCGGCACAGCGACCGACCAGCGGCATCGATCCGTACCCCGGACTCGCCGACGTGACCGGTACCTTTCGCCGAACCGGACAACGACTACCCGCCTGTGTGACCGCCGCCACACCGAACGGTCGGAACGAATCACTGTGAACCGCAACTGGCTTCGGGCCGCACCGGGACGGTAGGAAGGATGCAGGGTCGGGCCGTCAATACCCGTGGGGCAGCCCTGCCTGCTTCACGCCGATGAGAGATCTCGAGACACGCGTGCGCCTGTGCGCGTGCGCCGAGAGATGGAATGGACGAGAAACCTATGCAAGCCGCTTCGCACACCGGGTCACTACCTGCCCACCGCCGGGGAGGACAGCTGACCCGCAGGCTGCGGGCGGGCGCCCTGTTGTCCGCGACGATCGCGGCGGGCGTTCTGCTCGTCGCGCCCGCCGACGCTGAACCGCTCCCCGGACTCGGCTCCGGCTCGGCCGGTTCCGCGCAGGACCCGGCGCCACAGCAGCCGAACTTCGCGCCACCGTCGATCAACATCGCCGACGGCGAGGTGGTCGGGGTGGCCCAGCCGATCATCATCAACTTCAAGGAGCCGGTGGCCGATCAGGCCGCCGCCGAGAAGTTCATCAAGGTCACCTCCTCGAAGGACGCACCGGGCCACTTCTACTGGCGCGGTGACAAGCAGGTGCGCTGGCGGCCGAACGACTTCTGGCCGGACAACACCGACGTGCAGGTCGAGGCGGGCGGCACGCGCAGCTCCTTCAAGATCGGCGACGCGTTCGTCAGCACGGCCGACGACAACACCAAGACCATCACCATCACCCGCAACGGCGAGGTGGTGAAGACCATGCCGACCTCGATGGGCAAGACCAAGCACGAGACCCCGAACGGCACCTACATCGTCGGCGAGCAGCTGCGCAAGATGATCATGGATTCGTCCACCTACGGTGTGCCGACCACCGACCCCGAGGGCTACAAGCTCGAGGTCGAGTACGCGACCCGCATCTCCAACAGCGGCATCTTCGTGCACGCGGCCCCGTGGTCGGTCGGCCAGCAGGGCAACTCCAACGTCAGCCACGGCTGCCTCAACGTGAGCACCGAGAACGCCAAGTGGTTCATGGAGAACACGCGCAAGGGTGACCCGGTCATCATCGAGAACACCAAGGGTGGCTCGATCGGCACCAGCGACGGCCTCGCCGGCGACTGGAACTAAGCCCTTCCCGCACAACTGAAGACACGTCACGAAGCCGAACATTACGATCAATTGGCGGAATCGCTGATCGTGATGTTCGGCTTCTTGATTCACTGGGCGCGTGCTCGAGAAGTTCAGTGCCCCGCCGGACAGCGTTAACCGACTGTTTGCTCCTGTCCGTAGAGTGCGCGGCGTGCGAGCGAAGCCGGAACGTGTACTCCCCCAACCGCGCGGACGCGGTTTGCGGAACCGGCCCTGGCAGGACTACGTCCTGTTCCTGATCCTCGTGGTGCCGAATCTCGCGCTGCTCACGCTGTTCGTCTATCGGCCGTTGATCGACAACATCCGGCTCTCGTTCTACGACTGGAACATCTCCGACCCGGTGGCCACCTTCATCGGGGTAGCGAACTACCGGGAGTGGTGGGGTCGCTCGGACTCCTGGGAGATCGTCAGCAACACGGTGGTTTTCACGCTGGCGGCCGTGGTCGGCAGCATGGTGCTCGGCCTCGCGCTCGCCCTGCTGCTGGACCGGAAGCTGTTCGGCCGCAATGTGGCCCGCTCGGCGATCTTCGCGCCGTTCGTGATCTCCGGCGCCGCCATCGGCGTGGCCTTCCAGTTCATCTTCGATCCGAGCTTCGGCCTGGTCCAGGATGTGCTGCACCGCTTCGGCGTGGCCACCGTGCCGGACTTCTACCAGAACCCGAACTGGGCGCTGTTCATGGTGACGGTGACCTACATCTGGAAGAACCTCGGCTACAGCTTCGTCATCTATCTGGCCGCGCTGCAAGGGGTTCGGGCCGAGCTGATGGAGGCCGCCGAGATGGACGGTGCGGGCCGGTGGACCACGTTCACCAAGGTCCTGCTGCCCCAGCTGCGGCCGACCACGTTCTTCCTGTCCATCACGGTGCTGCTGAACTCGTTGCAGGTCTTCGACATCATCAACGTGATGACCCGCGGCGGTCCGCTGGGCACCGGCACCACCACCATGGTCTACCAGGTGTACGAAGAGTCCTTCCGTAACTTCCGCGCCGGCTACGGCGCGACCGTGGCCACCATCATGTTCCTGGTGCTGTTGGTCGTCACGCTGGTGCAGGTTCGCGTCATGGATCGGAACGAACAGTGAAAAGCGCAGGCGCCGAGACAGATTCCTACCGACGTCGCCAGCGCGGGGTGCTGCTGCTCGGCTACGCCGCCATGGTGTGCGTGCTGATCATCGTCGGCGTGCCGCTGTTCTGGATCGTGATCACCTCGTTCAAGGCGCGCCCGGACATCTACGTGCAGCCCGCGGTGTACTGGCCGAACAGCTGGCACCCGGAGAACTATCGGGACGCCACCACCAAGCTGCCGTTCTGGACCTTCTTCGGCAACTCGCTGATCGTCACGGCGGTCGTGTCCGCGGTGAAGTTCGTGCTCGGCGTGTTCAGCGCGTACGGGCTGGTGTTCCTGCGGTTCCCCGGCAAGTCGGTGGTGTTCCTGGTGATCATCTCGGCGCTGATGGTGCCCAACCAGATCACCGTGATCTCCAACTACGCGCTGGTCTCGCAGCTCGGCTGGCGAAATACCCTGGTCGGCATCATCGTTCCGCTCTGCGGCGTCGCGTTCGGAACATTCCTGATGCGCAACCATTTCCTGTCGCTGCCGTCGGAAGTGATCGAGGCGGCCAGGATGGACGGCGCCAACTGGTGGCGGCTGCTCACCAGGGTGGTGCTGCCGATGTCCGGGCCGACCATGGTCGCCTTCGCGGTAGTCACGCTGGTCAACGAGTGGAACGAATACCTCTGGCCGTTCCTGATGGCCGACGGTCCCGAGGTGGCCACTTTGCCGGTCGGCCTGACCCTCTTGCAGAACACCGAGAACCCGAGCGTCACCAACTGGGGTCCGGTGATGTCGGGCACGTTGCTGACCATGCTGCCGATTCTCATCGTGTTCCTGCTGCTGCAGCGCCACATGATCAAAGGCCTCACCTCGGGTGCGGTCAAGGGTTAGATACAGGAGAAATCACGTGTCCACTTCTCAGTTCCCCGCGCTGTCCCGGCGCGGATTCATCGGGCTGGCCGGCGCCGTCGCCGCGGGCGCCGCGCTCACCGCCTGCGCGGGCACCGGCGGTGGCGCCAAGCAGTCCGGCGACGCGAACACCATCAACTTCTGGTCCAACCACCCCGGCAGCTCGAAGGACCAGGAAACCGAGCTGATCAAGCGCTTCCACGAGAAGTTCCCCGACCTGAAGGTCAACCTGATCGACGCGGGCAAGAACTACGAGGAGGTGTCGCAGAAGTTCAACGCGGCCCTCTCCGGCGGCGAGCTGCCCGATGTCGTTGTGCTGTCCGATGTCTGGTGGTTCAACTACGCCCTCAACGGCTCCATCGAGCCGCTGGACGGACACTTCGCGCACGCAGGCGTCAAGCTGGACGACTATGTGGACTCGCTGGCCGCGGACTACCTGTTCAACGGCAAGCACTACGCGCTGCCGTACTCCCGCTCGACGCCGCTGTTCTATTACAACAAGGACGTCTGGGCGAAAGCCGGTCTGCCGGACCGTGGTCCGAACAGCTGGCCCGAGTTCGACGAGTGGGGCCCGAAGATTCAGGCGGTCGTCGGCGACGGCAAACTCGCGCACGGCTGGGGCAACGCCGAAAACTACCTGGCCTGGACCTTCCAGGGACCGAACTGGACCTTCGGCGGCGCCTACTCCGATGAATGGCAGCTGAAGTTCACCGACCCCGGCACCATCGCGGCGGGCCAGTTCCTGCGCGACATGATCCACACCAAGAAGTACGCGGGCATCAAGCCGCAGATCGCGGTCGATTTCGGCACCGGCGTCATCGCCTCCACCATCGCCTCCACTGGTGACCTCAAGGGCATCAAGCAGAACGCGGAAGGCAAGTTGCAGTTCGGCACCGCGTTCCTGCCGCACCCCAACGGGCCCGGCGTCACCACCGGCGGCGCCGGTCTGGCGATTCCGGCGCGCATCTCCGATGAGCGGAAGGTGAACGCGCTCAAGTTCATCGAGTTCATCACCAATCCGGCGAACACGGCGTACTTCTCGCAGACCACCGGGTACATGCCGGTGCGCAAGTCGGCGATCACCGACCCGAGCGAGCAGGACTTCCTCGCGAAGAACCCGAACGCCAAGGTCGCCATCGATCAGCTGCCGCTGACCAAGTCGCAGGACTACGCCCGGGTGTTCGTGCCGGGCGGCGACAAGATCATCGGCACCGGACTGGAGCAGATCGGCTTGCAGAACGCCGATCCAGCAACGGTTTTCGCCAATGTCACCCGCGAGCTGCAGGCCATCATCGACCGGCAGATCACGCCGAAGCTGCCCAAGTAATACCCGCACCTCGGTGGCGGTCACCCCGGGTGGCCGCCACCGTGAGCTCACACGAGGAGATCGACGCCCATGGCCACAGTGCAGTTCGACGGTGTGACGCACCTGTATCCCGGTGCGCCGACACCCGCCGTCGACAGCCTGGAGATCGACATCGCCGATGGGGAGTTCATCGTGCTCGTCGGCCCCTCGGGCTGCGGCAAGTCGACCAGCCTGCGCATGCTGGCCGGGCTGGAATCGGTGGAGGCGGGCCGAATCCTGATCGGCGGCAAGGACGTCACCGGGCTGCCGCCGCGCGCCCGGGATGTGGCGATGGTGTTCCAGAGCTACGCGCTGTACCCGAACATGACCGTCGCGCAGAACATGGGCTTCGCCTTGCGCAACGCGGGCATGAACAAGGCCGACACCCTGGTCCGGGTGCAGGAGGCGGCGAAGATGCTCGAACTCGAGCACCTGCTCGATCGCAAACCGGCGAAACTGTCCGGCGGACAACGGCAACGGGTCGCGATGGGCCGGGCGATCGTGCGCAGGCCGCAGGTGTTCTGCATGGACGAGCCGCTGTCCAACCTGGACGCGAAGCTGCGCGTCAGCACCCGGTCGCAGATCGCCGCGCTGCAGAAGCGGCTCGGCACCACCACGGTGTACGTCACGCACGATCAGGTCGAGGCGATGACCATGGGCGACCGGGTCGCGGTGCTGCTCGACGGCAAACTGCAGCAGATCGCCGCACCACGCGAGCTGTACGACAACCCGGTGAACACCTTCGTCGCGGGGTTCATCGGTTCCCCAGGCATGAACCTGCTGGAAGCACCGGTGCGCGACGGCGCGGCGATCCTCGACGAGCTGCGTATCCCGTTGCCGCGCACCGCGAAAACCGGCGGCCGGGTGGTGGTCGGCATCCGCCCGGAGTCGTGGGAGGTGACCACCGACGAGGAGGGCCTCACGGTCGCCGCCGAACTGCTCGAGGAGCTGGGCGCGGAGTCGTTCGTCTACAGCCACGGTATCGCCGCGGACTGGAACAGCCGCTCCGGCAAGGTGGTTGCCCGGGTGGACCGCCGGTTCCAGGTGGCGCTCGGCGATCAGTTGCGGCTGCGGGCCAAGCTGGACGATGTGTTCTTCTTCGACGCGGAAACCGAGGAACGCCTGCGCTGACGGCGCGCCCCGGCTCGCCGGGTGCGGCTGGTCCCGTTGAACCTCAGCCCTTTTCGGCCGCGGCCTTCAGCGCGCTCAGCCGCACCTCCTGCACTTTGCGTATCTTGTCGTTGCTGTAGAACAGCGGCAGCAGCAGCCCACCCATCGACTCGGCCACGGTCACCTTGGTCCGGGTGTCGTCCAGCGGCTCGAGCACATGCCGGTCGATCGCCTTGATCCACAACGACTTTCCGGACCAGGTCAGTTCGCGGTCCGCGGCGACGACGGCGAACGTGGAGCTCACCGCGCCGCTGCCGAGTTTCCACTGAAACGTCCCACCCGGGCGCACTTCGCTCAGCGATTTCAGTTCGAAGCCCGGATACCAACTCGGCCAATTCCGTACATCGGCGAGCACGGCCCACACCCGCGCCGCGGGCGCCTCGATCACGATCTCGTGCGAACTGTGGATCGGCGCGGCATCATCGATGCGGCCCTCGGCGGCGTACTCGCGGTGCAGCGTCGCCAGATCCGGCCCGCTGTAGAACATATCGCTCGCCATGAGCTCTCCCTTTGTCGACCGTATAAGCGGGAGCCCGCCGTCCTCCGGTGCACGGCCGACAGTACGGATCCATAGCCGAAAAGTCGCTGCTCTGGCGGCAATTAGACGCAGAATGGCGCGGCTACCAGATCTTGACGCGCTGCGCCGGATCCAGATAAAGGGCGTCGCCGGGGTGCACCTCGAAGGCTTCGTGGAAGCTGTCGATATTGCGGACGACCGCGTTGCAGCGGAATTCCGGCGGCGAGTGCGGGTCGACGGTGAGCCTGCGGATGGCCTCCTCGGGACGAGCCTTGGTGCGCCAGACCTGCGCCCAGCCGAAGAAGACGCGTTGCAGACCGGTGAGGCCGTCGATCTCCGGGGCCTCGGCGCCGTCCAGGGAGATCCGGTAGGCCTGCAGGGCGATGGACAGGCCGCCGAGGTCGCCGATGTTCTCACCGATGGTGAATTCACCGTTGACGGTGTGCTCGTCGGGCAGGTCCTTCGGCGAGAGCACGTTGTACTGGTCGATCAAAGCCTTGGTGCGCTTGCCGAATTCGGTGCGGTCGTCATCGGTCCACCAGTCGACCATGTTGCCGTCGCCGTCGTATTTGGCGCCCTGATCATCGAAACCATGACCGATCTCGTGGCCGATCACCGCGCCGATGCCGCCGTAATTGGCGGCGTCGTCGGCGTTCATGTCGAACATCGGCGGCTGCAGAATCGCGGCGGGGAAGACGATTTCGTTCATGCCCGGGTTGTAGTAGGCATTCACGGTCTGCGGGGTCATGAACCATTCGTCGTGATCGACCGGGCCGCCTAGCTTTCGCAGGTCGCGGTCGTGCGCGGCGGCATAACCGTTGCGGTAATTGCCGACCAGGTCAGCGGGGTCGATCAGCACGTCCGAATAGTCGCGCCACTTGTCCGGGTAGCCGATCTTCGGGGTGAATTTCTCCAGCTTGGCCAGCGCCGCCGCCCTGGTATCGGGCCCCATCCAGTCCAGCTCGGCGATATTGCGGCGGTAGGCCTCCTGCAGGTTGCCGACCAGTTCGATCATCTTGGCCTTGGCCTCGGGCGGGAAACGTTCGGCCACATACAGTTTGCCGACCGCCTCGCCGAGCAGGTCCTGCACCAGGGAGACCCCGCGCTTCCAGCGTTCCCGATTCTCCTGGGCGCCGGTGAGCGTGCGGCCGTAGAAACCGAAGTTCTCCTCGATCACGGCATCGGTGAGATACGGTGCGCGCGAACGGAGCAGGCGCCAGGCGGCCCAGGCCTGCCAGTCGGCCAGCGACTCCGCCGACCACACCTCGGCGAAGGTACGCAGGTAATCCGGCTGGCGCACAACGACTTCGGCGAACAACTCGGGACCGGGCCGGTCGACGTTCGCGGCGAGCGCCGAAGTCCATGCCGCCCAATCGAATGCGGGGTAGTCGGCGACCAGCGCGTCGAAGGTGGTCAGGTTGTAGCTGAGCTCGGCGTCGCGGCGGCGGACCACGTCCCAGTGCCCGGCGGCGAGCTTGCGCTCCAGCTCGAACACCCGCTGCCCGACCGTGTCCAGCTCCTGCGGCAGCAGCGCGGCGGTGCGGGGATCGGCGGCCGCCAGCGCGAACACGCGGCCGATATGCGCGATGTACTCCGTGCGGATCTCGGCGGATTCGTCCTGGCGGTAGTACGACTCGTCGGGCAGGCCGAGGCCGGACTGGGTGGCGTGCACGATATAGCGGGTGGAGTTCTTGTCGTCGGTGTCGACGTAGAAGCCGATCGCCCCGCCGACGCCGGTCCGCTGCAACGTGCCGAGCAGCGCAGCGAACGCGCTCCGGTCGGCGACCTCGTGGATGGCGCCGAGCTCCGCCGAGATCGGCGCGAGGCCGGCCGCGGCCACCGTCTCGGTGTCCATGAAGCTGGTGAACAGGTCGCCGATCTTGCGGGCATCGGTACCCGGCTCCGCCTGCTCGGCGGCCGCGTTCTGGATGATCACCTGGACGTCGCGCTCAGCCTGGTCGTACAGGGTGCGCAGAGCGCCGTCCACCGCGCGATCGGCCGGTATCTCGTAGTCGGCCAGCCATTTGCCGTTGACATGTGCGAACAGGTCGTCCTGCACCCGCACGCCCTGGTCGAGATAGGACAGATCGATACCGGAAGGACTGGTCAGCTCGGAAGTCACGATCTCCAGTATGCCGACCGTGCGCGATGTCGGCCCGTGCTGCGGACGACCGGGGATGACGGTCAGGTGTTCGGGGAGGTCGGTGGCCGTTCAGACGGCGAGTGCGGTGCGGTCGAACTCGCCGTCGCGCACGCCGAGCAGGAAGGCATCCCACTCTTGCGGGGTGTAGCGCAGCACGGTCGTGCTGTGCCGGAGCGTGGTGTGCCCGTCGGCGGCAGTGGACGCGGTCAGCGCACCGGGCGATCGGTGCGCCGTGCGGAGGGCCGCGAGGAATACGAACCATTCGTGCGCGGTGACGGTGATGATGGGCTCGTCGGCGGGGCGGTGGGCCGGATCGCGGCGGTACTTGCTGTCACGGATGAGCACCGCGTCACCGTCGAAGCGGACCTCGACACATTGATTGCCGTTGTTCGATCGAGTCGACCGGAACCAGTCAGTGAAAACCGACCGGGGAGTAACGGTGGGGGCCATGGCAGGATTTTACATCTGGGCATACGTCCTGATCAGGGTCGATGACTCGTCATGCGGCAGCGATTGTTCCTGTGCGCGCACGTAGGCGAAGCTCAGATCGCGGACCAGTTCCGGGTCGTCGACCGCCCCGCCGAAGACGGCGCTCTCCGCCCAGCCGAAGGTCGGCAGCTGCTCGCCGGCGAAGTCGATCAGATGGAAGCTCGACCCGCCGAGTACCGCACCCGCGGTGGCCGCGAACGGGATGACCCGCACCTCGACGGTGTCGAGTTCGTCGATCAGCTCGGCCAGGTGGATCAGCTGCCCGCGCAGCACGTCGGGTCCGCCGGTCTGTTGCAGCAGCGTGCCCTCGCCGATCACCGCGGTCAGCTCGACCGGTTCGCTGCCGCGCAGTCGCTCCTGTCTGCGCATCCGGATGGCGACCAGCTGCTCGACCTGGACCGGCCGGATCATCACATCGGCACTGATCAGCGCCCTGGCGTAGGCCTCGGTCTGCAACAATCCCGGCACCACCAGGCTGTCGTAGCTGCGGATGCTCTGCGCGCCGTATTCCATGCCGTACAAGCGCTGTAACTCGGGGCCGATCAGCGCGGACGACTTGGTCCACCAACCGCGCTGCTTACTGGCGTCCAGCAGGGCGAGCAGCTCCGCGCGCTCCTCGGCCTCCACCTCGAGCAGCTCGAGCACCGGGCCGATGGTGTTGGTGGTGAGCACGCGGCGGCCCTTTTCCACGTGCGACCAGTTGGCCGGGGTGAAGCCGACCAGCTTGGCGAAGCCCGCGGAGTCGAAGCCGCGCTGTTCGCGCAGCTCCCGCAGCCGCAGCACCAGTTCCCAACGGGCAACGGCGGGCGAGACGGGTGCCATGACAGGCGATCGTACCGCCGCACGACCCGGGCAACGGCGTGTGACTATTGTCAACCCACTTGCGCAGCATTAGGGTCTGGGCTCAGCGGTCGATTCTCACCCAGTTCACGCGATCCACCCGCATCGAGGCGAGGTTCGTCATGAGTTTGTCCCGCATTGAAGCAGGCAGTTATCCGGCGTCCTCCGACTACGCGACGATGCAGGACGCCATCGCCCGCTGTCGCAGCTACCGCAAGGACCACGGCCTCTACGGCGTCGTCGACCCCGCGCTCGGCCGAATCATGTTGGAAGTAGGCGCGGTTGGTGCGGTGGTCATGCCCGCCGCACTGGGCCGCCGGGTGCGGGCCCGCCTGACCGCGAGCACCCCTGAGGACCGGCCCGGCCCGATCATCGCGCATCCGCGCTCGGACCGGTGGACCTTCCTGACCGGCCCGACCGACAACTCGTATCTGGACACCGAACTGTTCGCCGACCTGTTCCGGGTCTGCGCCGCGGTCGCGCTGCCCGGCAGCCACATCGTGCTGCCCTCGCCCACCGACGAGGGCACCGGCTACCGCAAATGGATCGCCGAGCCGGAGCGCGACTTTCGCCGCGAGCTCGGCGACGTCCTGGCCGCGACCCGGGCCTGCGCGGCGATCAGCGGCGGGTAAGCGTCAGCGCGGCGTGGGGACGGGCGGCGGGGTCAGCGTGACGCTGAACTTGTCCTCGAGCCGCTGGTTCCATTCGCTCTCGCACGCGTCGATCTTGGACTGGTCGCCGCCCGCCTTGTTCACGCAGTCGACGAAGTCCTTGCCGCCGCTGTTGACGAAGAAGCTGTAGCCGACGACGGTGACCACGATGGCGCCGATCAAGCCGAGCGCACCCAGGACCAGACCGGTGATCGCCATCCCCGTGCCGCCCGCCCGACCCGACCGCGTCTTCACCAGAGCGACCACACCGAAGATGACGGCGAAGGCGCCGAACAGGTAGCCGCCCACCAGCGTCCAGAAGCTGAGCAACGCGAGGATGCCGAGCACCAGCGCGGTGATCGCCAGGCCCTTACCCTTCGGCGACTCCTGCCAGTACGCGGGCTGCCCGGGTTGCTGGCCGGGTGGCGGCGGGTACCCGGGAGGCGGGGGGTACTGGCCGGGAGGCGGGTATTGCGACATGGATTTCCTCTCCGTCGGTGCCTCGCGCCGCTCGGTCCGGACCAGGTGTCCGGTGGGTACGCGAGGATCGCCTACTGATCGCATGCGCTACGAGCGGATGTTAATGCGAGGTATGCCCATTTTGTCGCAGCCCGACGGAGTCCGCTCCGTAGGCGCGCGGGTCACCACGCCGAATTCGGCGACCGGTCTACTGGGCGCCCAACCGCGCGTGCATCTCCCACACCAGGATCTCCGACGGCCGGTGCGCGATCACCCGTTGGCCACCGCTCCTGGTCAGCCGGACCGCGTCGCCCTCGTCCAGGGTGCCGACGCCCTCCATCTCCACCTCGCCGCGAGCGACGAAGACGTGCAGGTAGGGGGCGTCCGGCAGATCGATGGCGAGGTCCGGCTCGCCGGTCATCCTGGCCACGTGGAACGCCGCGTGGCTGCTGTTGATGGCGATGGCGGTGCGATCGCGATAGCGCGGCAGGCCGGCCGCCACGGTGACCAGGCCACCCGCCGCCAGCGCGGCATCGATCTCGAGCTGCTGATAGCCGGGCGTCAGGCCGGGCTCGTCGGGAACCACCCACATCTGCACGAAATGCACCGGTTGATCGTGCTCGGCGCCGTCGATGCGCCACGCGTCGTTCTTCTCCGAGTGCAGGATGCCGGTGCCCGCGCTCATCCGCTGGGCCAAACCCGGATAGATGATGCCGCTGTGGCCGAGCGAGTCCTGATGCACCAGGCTGCCGCCGAGCACCCAGGTCACGATCTCCATGTCCCGGTGCGGATGCGTGTCGAAACCCTGCCCGGGGGACACCACATCCTCGTTGTTGACGAGCAGCAGGCCGTGGTGGGTGTTCTCGGGATCGTAGTGCTCCCCGAATGAGAACGAATGCTTCGAATCCAGCCAGGAAACCCGTGTCTTCATGCGGTCGCCTGCTCTGTGGACGTCGATGTGTGGTGTCATGAGCGAACGAAGTGAGGGAATCATGTCGCAGTGTGCGGCGCGCACGCCGAAGCCGAGCGCCAGCGAGGCGCAGGCGTGAGTGTGGACATCATGGTCCTCCTCTCGGGACCGTGCACCGATCACCTTTCAGGGTAGGAGCACATCCGTGGCGGTACTCCACATTCCTAGTAAATTGTCCTGCACTCGGCATTTTACGCGAGCGACCAGCGGGTGAACGTCAGGCGAGCAGAACCGACCGGTCCGCCGAACCGGTAGGTGACCTCGCCGATGGGCCGGACATCGGCCGGTGCCACACTCATGCGTGATTCGTAACACGATGCGCCGCAACGCAACCGGAGGTGACGACGAGATGCGACCCGAGACGCTCACGCGCATCGAGCGACAACTTCGCAGCGAGGCCCGCCGCGACGGCATCGCCCATTTCGTCGTCGGCGTCGCGGTGTTCCGTGACCGCAAACTTCTGGTGGTGCGCCGGGTCCCGGACGACTATCACGGCGGCATGTACGAACTACCTGGCGGCGGAGTCGAATCCGGCGAAACGTTCGCCGAATGCGTGGCTCGTGAGCTGTTCGAGGAAACCGGCCTGCGGGTGCGCCGCATCACCGACTTCCTCGGCGGCATCGACTACGCCACCCGGACCAAGGCCAGGGTGCGCAAGTACAGCTTCGTGGTGGACGTCGAGCCGGGCGAGGTGGCCCTGGAACCCGGTGAACACGACGCGTTCGCCTGGATCGACGCCGACGCCCTCGACCGGCTGCCGATGGCACCGGACATGCGGGAGGCGGTCAGCGCGCTGGTCGCCGACTCGCACTGATTCGGCGTGATCACCCCGAAACCAGTAGCCTCACCGCGTGTCCACCACTGGTCGCTCGGAGAGCTCCATTAATTCGGACGAGCGGCCGCAGCCGCTGTGGACCGCGCTGCGGGAAAGCCCAGGGGTGTTGCGCCTGGCCCTCGTGCGATTCACGGGTCAGTTCGGCGACGGCATGTTCCAGGCGGCGCTGTCGGGGGCGATTCTGTTCAATCCCGAGCGGCAGACCGATCCGCTGGCCATCGCCGCCGGTTTCGCGGTGCTGTTGTTGCCGTACTCGCTGATCGGGCCGTATGCGGGGGCGCTGCTGGATCGGTGGGATCGGCGCGCCGTGCTGCTGGTGGCGAATGTGGCGCGGGCGGCGTTGATCGCGCTGGTGTGCGTTGGGTTGCTGGCGGGCGTCGGGGAGACGCCGCTGCTGTTGCTGGCGTTGGCGGTGGTGGGGATCAGCCGGTTCGTATTGTCCGGGGTGTCGGCGGCGTTGCCGAGGGTGCTCGACCAGCACTGGCTGGTCCCGATGAATTCGGTGCTCGCCACGGTGGCCTCGGGCTGTGCCGGGGTCGGGGCAGCCACCTCGGTGGCGGTGATCGGGCTGATCGGCGCCGGCGACTTCGCCTCGGCGATGGCGGTCGCGGTGAGCAGTGTCGGGCCGGTGGTCAGCGCGCTGCTGGCGGCCGGGTTCGCGCCTCGGGTACTCGGGCCGGATGCGGACACGGCGGAGAGCGGGAGCACGGTGCACGCCATCGCCACCGGATTGCGCACCGGTGCGACGGCGGTGTGGGAGTCGGTGCAGGTGACCACCGCGATGCTGGGTATCGGCACGCACCGGATCGTGTTCGGCATCAATACCCTGATCATGGTGCTCGTGCTACGGCAGGCGCCTGCCGAAGGTTCGGCGTTGGACAGCGGGCTGCTCGGGTTCGGCGTGGCCATCGCCGCGATCGCCGCGGGCATGCTGGTGGCGGCCGTCGTTGCGCCGCTGTTGATTCCGCGACTCGGACGGTCGAAGACGGTGGTGGCCGGGCTGGTGACGGCGACGATGGTGCAGCTGACACTCGTCACCCCGATCGCACTCGCCGAGGCGGGCTCGGCGGTGCCGCGCGCACATCAGCTGTTGCTGGTCGGGGCGTTCCTGCTCGGGCTGGCGGGGCAGACGATCAAACTGACCGGGGACGCGGTCATGCAGATTGATATCGACGATGCGCGCCGTGGGCAGGTATTCGCGTTGCAGGACACGGTGTTCAATATCGCGTTCATCGTGGCGATTGCCGCTGCGGCACTGGTTGTTCCGGACGACGGGCGGTCGTTGCCGGTGATTCTGACGGGTGCCGGAATCTATTGCGCGGGTATTGCCGCCATCGCCATCAATGCGCGGCGGCGGCCGAAGAATATTGGTGAAGTCAAGTAATGGTCGGATCGTCGTCGAGGTGGCGGCCGGTGGGATTCATTCGCTGGACGAAGTAGTCGGGTAGGTCGACCGGATTGTCTTGCGGCGGTAGGTCGTCTGCCGTCGTTGCAGGCTGATCGATTCCCGGTAGCTCGTCCGTCGTTGTGGCTGGGCGATCCTCGTCCATCGTCGCGGCGGGCTGATCGGTTCGCGGTAGCTGTTCGTCGGCGAAGCCCGGCGGCTCGGATAGCCGATCCGGCTGTCTAGCACCGGTGTCGGTCGGGACGGCATGCTGCTTGGCATCGACATGATCGGTGCGCACGATCCAGTCCAGCGGTTCGCTGACAGCGTCGGCCGTGCTGCCGGTGATGTGGTGATTCCAGGTGCCGAGGCCGGCCGGGTCGGTATAGAAGTGGTCGAGGACGCCGTCGTCGTCCAGATCGAGGGCCGCCACGTCGGCGATGCCGGATCCGGCGGTGTCCCACAGGGCGTCGTCGGCGAGACCGTCACCGTCGAAGTCCAATTGCACCGCGTCGGCCGTGCCCGAGCGGGCCAGTTCCAGATCGGCTTCGCTGGACCAGACGTGTACCGGGCCGTCGCCCGTGCCGAACACGTACTCGATCTCGTTCATATCTGTTTGGACGCGCGCGACCGACATTCGGTTCCCTATTTCGCGCAGATGATTCCGGTAGGTTTTCTTTCGCTTCGGCCCGATTCGACAGGAGTCAGCCAGACATGGGATTTCCGGCGCAGAATCTCGAGGATCCGCGAAACCTGCTAGACGGGTGCGGAACCCGGCTGTCTCCACATACCCCGATCGCCGAATAGCAGGCCCGGCGACCGTGACGAATCAATTCGGCGGCAAATCCGCGAGTGCGCCCACCCTCTTCGGCATTGTCCTCGGCGGGTTGCTGACCATGCCCGGACCGATCGCGCACGCGACGCCGTTTCCGTGGGAGCCGCCACCGGTGAACAGTTGCGGTGAGGTCGGTTTCGATCCACGCAAACTCGATCTCGAGCCCGCCCTGCCGGACCGGATCGTCATTCCGGTGCCGGTCCCGCAACTCACCCCGGTCACAGTGCCCGGGCCGGCCCAGGACAACACAAGGATCGACGCCGGTCCGCTGCCCGCCGATCCATGCCAGAACCCGTGCCCCGAAATACGCGACATCTCGAAACCGCCTGAGGTGGATCCTGATCCGAGCCCGGTCCCGGACACCGGCGCCCGCCCGAACGCGGCCGGCGACCCGATCAGGGTGCCGCGCATCGAGATCGAACCCGAGATCGAACCCATCCCGATACCGGTGCCCGGCGGCACCGGCGACGCACCGCAGCCCGCGCCGGCGCCGGTGGTGCACCCCGCCGAGCCCGGCCCGCTCGCCCCGGCGGTGGCCGAGCCGCGCGTCGCATCGGTGGAGCTGACGGGTCAGATGACCGGGCACGGCTCGCCGAACCGCACCGATCTGCGCTGGCAGGTGGACGGCACCGATCTCGGCGTGATGTGGGAGACCAAGCCGGGTGAGGTCGCCGTCGCGTTCGGCGACACCTTCGGCGAAGGCTGGCAGGTCGGCGGCGCGGGGGAGGACCACCAGGACTGGCGCAGCAACGTCCTGGGTTACAGCACCGATCGCGAACTGTCCGACGGCCTTTCGCTGGACAGCATGGTGCAGGACAGCCACTGCCACGCCGCCGAGATCCTGAGCAGCCGCAAACTCAAGAACTGGGAGACCACCACCATTCCGACCTCCGGATTCGCCCTCGACGGAAGGCAGTACCTGAGCTACATGTCGGTGAATCGGTGGAGTCGCATCCCCGGCATGTGGGCGAACAATTACGGCGGCCTGGCCTACTCCGACGACAACGGCCGCACCTGGACCAAGGATCAGCACGCCAAGTGGGACAACGTCTTCGGTGTCGGCCGCTTCCAGGTCGCGGCGATGGTGCCGCACGGTGACCATGTCTACATGTTCGGCACGCCCAATGGCCGCCTCGGGGTGGTCGGGCTGGCCCGGGTGCCGAAAGCCGAGGTGCTCAACAAGTCGGCCTACCAATACTGGGTGAACGGCAGCTGGGCGCCCGCGGCGGAAAACCAGGCCACCCCACTGTTTCTCGGCCTGGCCAGCGAGTTGTCGGTGCGCTACGACCGGGACAACGCGCAGTGGCAGATGGTGTATCTCGACTCCGGCCGCAATGCGATCGTGCTGCGCAATGCCGCCGAACCGCAGGGCAGCTGGACCGAGCCGGTGCAGCTCGTCTCCACCGCTGACTATCCGAAGTCGTACGGCGGCTTCATACATCCCTGGTCGACCGGCACGGACGTATATTTCACCCTGTCGTCCTGGGACAGCTACAACGTGTATCTCATGCACGCCCAGCTGGATTCGCCGAACTGAGCTCGGCCGAGCCCTGCTGCTCGACGAACCGGACGAAGCCACCCGCGTGGATCAGCGAGGGCGTCTCGCGGTCCACATCCCACATGCGCAGGTCGGTGGTGCCGATGAGGTGCCAGCCGCCGGGCGTGCTGCGCGGATACACCGCCGTGTACCCACCGGCCAGCGCGACCGCGCCGGCCGGGATGGTGGTGCGGGCCTGCGGGCGCCGCGGCACTGTCAGCCGGCCGTCGGGTGACTCCAGATAGCCGAAGCCCGGGGCGAATCCGACGAACGCGCACTGCCAGACCGTCCCGGTATGCGCGGCGACCACCTCGGCTTCGCCGATCCCGAGCAGCCGCGCGACCTCGGCGAGATCGGCGCCGTCGTAGCGCACCGGGATGACCAGTGGGTGGTCCGGAGAATCGTTGTCCGACAGTGTTCCACGGGAAACAATGTCCGAATCCTGCTCTGCCGCAGGCTGTCGCAACGCGCGCAGCAACACAGTGAGCTGCTGACGGACGGAGTCGGCGTACTCCGGCGAAAGCAGCGTCACCAGAACGGTTTCCGCGGCGGGCAGGACGTCGCAGACCCCATCCAGCGGGCGGGCACGTAGGGCCGCAGCGAGTTTCACCACGTCGTCGTGCCGGGACGGGGTGATGAGTAGCGCGCAATCACCGGCCGCCCGGATCAGCCGATCCGGGTCGACCTCGTCCGGGTCCGTCATCGCACCGCGCCCGGCGTTCGGAAAGTCATGCTCAGACGAACGGTTCGACCGGCACCCCGACCTCGTCCAGGGCGGTGCGGATGAGCCGGGCCATCTCGACCGCGGCAGGCGTATCACCGTGCACGCAGAGGCTGGCCGCCTGCACCGCGACCTCACCGGACCCGTCGACCGTGCGCGCGGAACCCGACATGGCGATCGAAACCGCCTGCGCGACCGCGGCATCGGTGTCCAGCACGGCCCCGGGCAGGCCACGCTTGGCGAGCGTGCCGGTCGGCGTGTACGCGCGATCGGCGAAGCCCTCACCGACGAAGCGCACCTTCGCCGCCTCGGCCGCATGCGCCAACTCGCTGCCTGCCGGGCCGAGCAGTGCGAGCTCCGGGTCGTAGTCGAGCATCGCGGCCAGCACCGCGTCCGCGAACCGCCGCTCGCGGGAGGCCGAATGGTAGAGCGCACCATGGGGTTTCACGTACCGCACCCGATCGCCCGCGGCCTCGGCGAACGCGCCGAGACTGCCGATCTGATACAGCACCTCGTCGCGCAGCTCGGCGGGGTCCATGGTGATCTCCCGGCGGCCGAATCCGGCCAGGTCACGGTAGCCGACGTGGGCGCCGATCCGGACCCCCTTCTCGACGGCCAGCGCGCAGGTCCGGCGCATGATCGAGGGGTCACCCGCGTGGAACCCGCAGGCGATGTTGGCGCTGGTGACGATGTCCAACATCGCCGCGTCGTCGCCCATCTGCCACGGACCGAAGCCCTCGCCGAGATCACTGTTCAGATCCAGCGGCATATGCACCCTTTCCGTGGCGGTGTGTTGTAGACAGCACTTCGATTCTCGTCGGCGCGGTGTTCCACAAGCAAGAACGCCTGTTCAGCGGGCGCTGCTCCCGGGCGGGCGCGACCTGGGTCACAGCACGATGGTCGAGTCCGGCGTCGGCCAGTACGCTCGGATCAATCATGGCCACGTATTTCGATCCGAAGTCCTGGTCGCCGTTGCGGGCCGTCGATCTCGGCAAGCGCCTGTTCGAGCAGTCCTGGCTGGAGCAATGGATCGCCGTCACCACCTCCTGGGTGGATGCGGGCGCCGACCTCGGCGCTGGCACCGTGACGGCGCTGATGCCGGATGCCCTGATGACCGTGCTCAGCGAGGGCATCCTCAGCCGATTCGGTGGGCAGGAGGTCAGCGCGACCCTGCTCGGACACGATCTGCACGCCACCCTGCAGGTGCTGAAGGTCCGCAGGCGCGGCGCGCACTTCCAGACCAAGACGGTGCTGTCCCGGCTGCGCTGGGACGATCATGCGATCGAGGCCGTGACGGTGATCGCGCACGGCGTCCGCCTGGTTCCCGGCGTGCCGACCAGGGTGCGGGCCGCGCAACTCGACCTCGACGGCACGGTCACCACGGCGGCGCTGGTCGGCTGGATCAACAGCCAGCCGCTGGACTGGGTCCTCGACGTCGACCCCGGCGGCCTGATCCGCGCGAAACACCGGCACCGGCGGCTGACCGCACTGGTGGACGCCTCGGTGACCGACAACCGGGTGACCGTGGAACTCCATCGAGCCAGCTGGCTGGGCCTGCGGATACCGCGCCGGATGATCGGCACACCCGCATTGCTGCTGGAAGAACTACCGAATCAAGCGCGCATCGTGCACGCCACCCGCGACGGCGACCTGGTGCGTTTCCGGATCGAGCTGCCCGAGATCACCGGGTCCTTCGATCTGGCGCAGATCCGGTCCGCCATCGTCGCCGGAACCACGCTGATCATCTTCTAGGCCTGGGCTTTCCACCACTCCTTCAAGGCCGCCTCCGCCTCGTCGCGGGTCATCGGACCGCGATCGAGCCGCAGCTCCTTCAGGAATCGCCACGCCTTACCGACCTCGGGACCCGGTGGCAGGCCGAGCAATTCCATGATCGAGTTGCCGTCCAGATCGGGGCGGACCTTCGCCAGATCCTCCTGCTCGCGCAACTTCGCGATCCGTGACTCCAGCTCGTCATAAGTACTGCGCAACGCCGCGGCCCTGCGCTTGTTACGGGTGGTGCAGTCGGCGCGGACCAGTTTGTGCAGACGGGGGAGCAGGTCGTCGGCGTCGGTCACGTAGCGGCGCACCGCGGAATCGGTCCACTGCCCCTTGCCGTAGCCATGGAAACGCAAGTGCAGGAACACCAGCCGGGCCACGTCCTCGGTGAACTGCTTCGGATACTTCAGCGCCCGCATCCGCTTGCGCACCATCTTCGCGCCCACCACCTCGTGGTGGTGGAAGCTGACGCCGCCACCCGGCTCGTTGCGCTTGGTGTCCGGCTTGCCGATGTCGTGCAGCAGCGCCGCCCAGCGCAACACCAGGTCGGGGTCGCCGTCCTCCAGATCGATGGCCTGCTGGAGCACCGTGAGCGAGTGCCAGTAGACGTCCTTGTGCTGGTGGTGCTCGTCGATCTCCAGCTTCATCGCGGGCACCTCCGGTAGCACCCGCTGGGCCAGGCCGGTCTCGCACATGATGTTGATGCCGTCGATCGGGTGCAGGCCGCCGATCAGCTTGTCCAGCTCTACCCGGACCCGTTCCGCGGTGATCCGGTCGATCTGCTCGGCCATCGCGGTGATCGCCGTGTGCACCCGCGGCTGCAGCTCGAAGCCGAGTTGGGCGACGAACCTGGCCGCGCGCAACATGCGCAGCGGGTCGTCGTTGAACGAATCCTCGGGCGCCGCAGGCGTATCCAGCACGCCGGCGAGCAGCGCGTCCATGCCGCCCAGTGGGTCGACGAAGTCGAGCGAGCCGTCCGCGCCGATCCGCACCGCCATCGCGTTCACGGTGAAGTCGCGGCGCACCAGGTCGTCGTCGAGATTGTCGCCGAAGGTGACCTCGGGATTGCGCGAAACGCGGTCGTAGTTGTCACTGCGGAAGGTGGTGATCTCCAGCTGCTGGCCACCCTTCGACCCGCTCACCGTGCCGAACGCCAAACCACCGGTGTCCCACAGATGGTCGGCCCAGCCGCGCAGCATCTCCTGCACCTGCTCCGGCCGCGCGTCGGTGGTGAAGTCCAGATCCGTGCCGAGCCGCCCGAGCACCGCGTCGCGGACACTGCCGCCGACCAGATACAACTCGTGCCCCCGCGCCGCGAACATCTCGCCGAGCGGTTCCAGCACATCGGACAGCCTGCCCAACGTCACCGCCGCCGCAGCCAGCAATCGGGTACGTCTATCCAGCTCTGCGTCCTCGGACTCGGTCGAAACCACGAATCAGCAGCTTACCGAGTGTCATTTGCCGCGCCTGCGGCGCTGCTGGTTCGCGGCCGGATATAGCAGCATCGGGCACCGATTCGATGGAGGGTGGTGGTCCGGGCGACGGGCGGGCGAGTTCAGCGCCGTGACGAAGGTTTGGCAAATGCGCACAGTAGGATGTTTTGGTGTCTCCGGCCGATCGTGCGAACAGTCGACGCCGCCAGCCTCGGCGCCGCGGTTCGGCCGCCAACGCGGCGAAACCACGCATGCGTACGGTGCGAGAAACCTCAGCTGGCGGGCTTGTCGTGGACGGGCTGGACGGTCCGCGGGAGAAGCGCAGCGCGGCGCTGATCGGACGAACGGACCGGCGCGGACGGCTGCTGTGGTCGCTGCCGAAGGGACACATCGAAGAGGGAGAGACCTCCGAGCAAACCGCGATCCGTGAGGTGGCCGAGGAGACCGGCATCAACGGCGTGGTGGTGGCGGAGCTGGGCAGCATCGATTACTGGTTCGTCACCGATGGCCGGCGGGTACACAAGACGGTGCATCATTATCTACTGCGTTCCACCGGCGGCGAATTGTCCGACGCCGACGTGGAAGTCACCCAGGTGGCGTGGGTGCCGTTGAGCGAGTTGAATTCTCGACTGGCCTACGCGGACGAACGCCGCCTGGCCGAAGTGGCGAACAAGCTGATCGACCGGATGGAGACCGGCAAGCGATGACCCCAGACTTTTCGGCATCGCACAGCGATTCCGTGGGGGGCGGTGGCCGGGCGGCAGGTGCGCCGCGCCCCGAGCGACGGGCCCGTGGCGCACTGTTCCGGATCATCGTCGCGGCCCTGACCATCCTGGGTTCGGCGTCGACGCTGCCGATCCTGGCGCCTGCCGCCGCGCAGGCGCAGCCCACCGGGTCCGGCTCCGGCACGGCGGCCAAGTCCTTCCTGAAGCTGTCGCTCGATTCGGTGACGCCGACCGCGGTGACCAGCACCAGCGATCGGACCCTCACGGTCTCGGGCACGGTCACCAACATCGGCGATCGCATGGTCTCCGGCGTCACCGTCCGGGTGCAGCGGGCGGCCGCGGTCGCGACGCCGGGCGATCTGCGCGCCACCCTGCAGCAGGATCAGATCAACTACGACGTGTTCGGTGAGTTCGAAGAGGTCGCCACGCAGCTCGACAAGGGCGAGCGCACCAAATTCACCGTGACCATCCCGCTGCGCCCGGACGGAACCGGCGCACCGTCGCTGCGCATCAGCGATCCGGGCGTGTACCCGCTGCTGCTGAACGTGAACGGCAAACCGGACTACGGCAATCCGGCCCGGCTCGACGACGCCAGGTTCCTGCTGCCGGTGCTCGGCGTGCCGCCCGCCTCGAAAGACGCCGATGCGGCGGAGGCGGTCACCGCGCCGACCGATGCGCCGGTCGCGACGACGCTGCTGTGGCCGCTGGCCGACCGGCCGCGCATGGTGGCGGGCATCCCAGGATCGCCGGACCGCAAGGTCGAACTCACCGACGACGAGCTGGCCGCGTCCCTCGCCAAGGGCGGTCGCCTGGACCAGTTGCTCGGCGCCTTGGAGACGGTGTTCGACACCTCGCCCCTGCGCGACCGCGCGCTCGCCGCCTCGGTCTGTCTGGCGGTCGACCCCGATCTGCTGGTCACCGTGCAGGCGATGACCAAGGGGTACCGGGTGCTGGCCAGCCCGTCCGATCCGGACGGCGCGACCCGGCCGGGCACCGGCTCGGCGCAGGCCCAGACCTGGCTGGACCGGTTGCGCGCGCTCGCCGGGTCGATGTGCACCGTGGCACTGCCGTTCGCGCAGGTTGACCTCGCCGCGCTGGCGGCGGTGAACGATCCGGACCTCTCGGCGCGGGCGATGAACGCGCCCGCCGAGATCGTCGACTCGATCCTGACCACCAAGTCGGTGCGCGGGGTGAGCCTGCCGGACGCGGGCACCATCGATGGCGGCGCGGGAGTCCTGTTGCGCGGTCACGGTTTCAGCACCGCGGTCCTCGCCGACACCGCCGTCGCGGCGGAGGGCACGGCGGGCACGTCCGAGCTGACCCGGTCGACCATCAGCCGCGGCGACAGCAAGAGCAGGTCCACCGCGCTGCAAAGCACGGGGAGCCTGACCACGCCGCCCGCGGGTCCGGACGTCGTGCGACTGCCTCAGGTGACCGCGGCCCTGCCACCGGCACCGCCTGCCGCGGCCACCCCGCCCGCCGCCGACCCGCCGCCGAACGGGAATCCGCCCGCCCCGGCGGTCGATCCGTCGCTGCACGTGGCGACCTTCGACATCTGGTCCGCGACGGCGCTCGCCGCAGTGGGCTCGAACCCGCCGACACCCTCGTTCACCCCCGCCAAGGTCCGCTACGAGGTCACCAACGACTCCCGCGTCGCGCGGTTGCAGGACGCACTCGGCGCGATCTCCTGGACCGCGCTCAATCCACAGCCGGACCAGCCGCGTTCACTGCTGCTCGTCCCGCCGCAGCAGTGGAGCGCGAGCAAGGACGAGGGCACCGCCCTGCTGCGCCAGCTCGAGTTGCTGGTGCGCGGCAACCTCGCGACGCCGCGCCCGTTCCAGTCGCTGGTCGAGCAACCGGCTGACCCGCGACCCTACGAGCTGGACTATCTGCCGCAGGCCGCCGAGGACGCGGTGCCGGACCGGTTCCTCGCGCCGGTGCGCGACCAGGGACGCCGGATCAGCGAGCTGATGCGCGCGCTGGTCGAGGTGCCGGAGTCCGAACCGACGCCACGCCAGTTCCTCGATCCCTTGCGCGACGACCTGATCCGGGTGTTGAGCCTGTCCGATCGACGGACCGGTGACGCCACGCAGGCGGACACCTTCGCGCAGCGGCGGATCGATCAGACGACGCGGGCGATGGACAAGATCTATAACTCGGTGACCGTGCTGCCGCCGGGGGGCGTGTACACCCTCGCCTCGGAACAGAGCCCGTTGCTGCTGGTCGCGCGTAACGATCTGCCGGTGTCGGTCCGGATCAAATTCCGCATCGAGGCCCCAGCCGAGACGAAGATCACCGACATCGATGAGCAACAGCTGCCGCCGAAGGGGACACGCTCGTTCCAAATCCCGACCGAGGTGAGCGACAGCCGTAACCTGGTGATTCCGATATCCCTTACCACACCCGACGGCATTCCGCTGGGGAATGCCACCTCTGTTTCGGTTCGTTCGAACGCCTATGGTCAGGCCCTGGCAATAATTACCGCATGTGCCGGAATACTGCTGTTCCTGTTGGCCGGGCGCCGCTTGTGGCGCCGGTTCCGCGGGCAGCCGGATCCGGCCGACGAAGGTTTCGACCCGAGCACCCGGCGTCGAGTCAATCGGTACCGGCGCGCCAAGCAACGAGTCATACAGCAGGAGCATCAGGAGGCACAGTGAGGGACGGTGAGCTAGCGCCCCCTGTTGTGTCCCGTTCGATCGCTCGACCCGGCGAACAGCGCCCGCTGCTACCGGATTTGGACGTCCGACAAACCACAGTGGCAGAGTGGAGGACAATCGCGGAAAGCTCGCACCGGCGCAGGGGTGGTGTGAGTGATGGGCATTACCAGGAGGAACGGTGAGCGATTCAGCGTGGGCGCCGCTCGCCGAGCCGACCGGGATGCACCCCCGCGCCGGGCGCAGGAGGCATGATGAGCGACGATGACTCATCGGCGCATCGGCCCGGCTCCGATCGGCGCGACGGCCCACCGGCCCGTCGGGCGCCCGTTGCCCCGTGGGAACGGCTACCGCCACAGGCGGAGGCCGAGGACCCGGACATGAACGCCGGGCCGTACGAACCGCCCCCGCCCCGCGTCCCGAAGATCAGCAGGCCGTCGGGGCCGCCGCAGCCGTGGCAGGGCCAGCGCATGCCGCCGGGACCACCGCAACGTCCACCGGCGCCGCCACAACGTCCCGCTCCCGCACCGGCACCGGCCCAACGGCCCGCCCCCGCACCGCACCCCGGGCAGCGGCAATACCCGGCGCCGCCCCAGCAGCCTCGTCCGATTCCGCCCGGTCAGCGTCCTGGACCGCCGCCCGGTCAGTCCGCCGCGATCCCCGCGAGCCCTCCGCGACCCGGTCAATCCGGCGCCATCCCGGCCAGCCCCCCGCGCCCGGCCGCGCGACCCGCACCCGGTCAATCCGGTGCGATTCCCGCCAGCGATCCACGCCCGGCACGGCCTGTACCCGGTCAGCCCGGCGGAAGTTCGGGCAACGACGCACGTCCCGCACGACCAGCACCCGGTCAGCCCGGCGGGGGTTCCGGCAACGACGCACGTCCCGCACGGCCTGCACCGGGTCAGCCTGGTGCGAGTCCCGGCAACGACGCACGCCCGGCGCGGCCCGCATCCGGTCAGCCCGGCGCGACCCCGGTCGGCGACCCACGCCCGGTGCGACCTGCACCCGGTCAATCCGGACCGATTCCGACCGGCTCGCCCCGACCCAAACCGCCCGGCCCGCAGTCTGCCGGTCCGCCGCAGTCCAGCCGGATGCCACCGCCGCGCTACGCCCCGCCGCAAGCACGGCCCGAGCCGTACCCGCCGCCGCGCCGCAGACCACCCGCGCCTGCGGTCGCCGAGCCCGCCGAGGTGGGCAACCGGCCACGGACCAAGGAGTGGCCCGCTGCCACCAAGGCTGCGGAACAGAAGCCGAGTTCGAGTGCCCGACTGCTCAGTGACTCCGGGTCGATCGCATTCGCGACTCTGATCAGCCGAGTGACCGGTTTCGGTAAGCAGCTGCTGTTGCTCACCGTGCTGGGCCCGGCCATCGCGAGTGCGTTCACCGTGGCCAGCCAGATCCCGAACATGATCGCCGAACTCGTGCTCGGCGCGGTGCTCACCGCGATCGTGGTGCCGACGCTGGTGCGTGCGGAACAGGAGGACCCCGACAACGGGGCGGCCTTCGTCCGGCGACTCGTCACCGCCGCGTTCGTGGTGCTGGCCACCGCGGCGCTGCTGGCCACCGCGGCCGCACCGCTGCTGACCACGTACGTCTTCCTGTCCGACGACGGCAAGGTCAACACCGGACTCACCACGGCGCTGGCCTTCCTGCTATTGCCCGCGATCCTGTTCTACGGCATGTCCGCCTTGCTGACGGCCATCCTCAATACCCGCCAGCAGTTTAAACCCGGTGCGTGGGCGCCGGTGCTCAACAACCTCGTGGTGCTCACGGTGCTCGGGCTCTATGTGCTGATGCCGGGCGAGATCAGCCTGAACCCGGTGCGGATGGGCGAGCCGAAACTGCTGGTCCTCGGCGTCGGCGTCACGCTGGGCGTGGTGGTGCAGGCGATCAGCCTGGTGCCCGCGATCCGCCGGGAGCACATCGATCTGCGGCCGCTCTGGGGTGTCGACGACCGGCTCAAGCAGTTCGGCGGCATGGGCGCGGCCATCATTCTGTACGTCCTGATCAGTCAGGCCGGCTTCGTCTTCGCCACCCGTATCTCCTCGCACGCCGACGCGGCGGGCCCGGCGATCTACAACAACGCATGGCTGCTGCTGCAGTTGCCCTACGGCGTCCTCGGCGTCACCGTGCTCACCGCGATCATGCCGCGGTTGAGCCGTAACGCCGCCGCCGACGACACCCCCGCGGTGGTGGACGACCTGTCCGCCGCGACCAGGTTGACCATGATCGCCCTGCTGCCGGTGGTCACCTTCCTGACGCTGGCCGGACCGCAGGTCGGGCAGGCGCTCTACGGATACGGCAACTTCGGCAGCGACGATGCCTCCCGCCTCGGCCTCGCGGTCAGCTGGTCGGCGTTCTCGCTGATTCCCTACGCGCTGGTGCTGATTCATCTGCGCGTGTTCTACGCCAGGGAACAGGCGTGGATCCCGACCTGGATCATCCTCGGCATCACCGCCGCCAAGATCGTCTTCTCGGCGATCGCCCCGATGGTCACCGATGCCGAGCACGTGGTGATCGCGCTGGGCGTCGCGAACGGTCTCGGGTTCGCGGTCGGCGCCGTGGTGGGTGGCTACCTGCTGCACCGCAGTCTCGGCGACCTGCGCATGTCGAACGTCAGCCGGACCATCACCCGCGTCCTGTTCGCCTCGGTGGCCGGTGGGGCCGTCATGTGGATCGTGGACCGGGTGCTCGGCCTGGACCGCTTGACCGAGTCCTTCGGTGGGCCGGGTTCGCTCGTTCGGGTGGCCATCACGGCGGTCGTGATGTTCGCGGTCGCCTTCGGCCTGATGCGCCTGGCCGGGGTGCCGGAGATCGTCGCGATCACCGTCGCGATCTCGCGCCGCCTCGGCTGGACGCCGCCCGCGCCGGATCTCGATCTCGACGGTCCGGTCGACGATCAGTACGCAACTCAGGTATTGCGCAGGCCAGATCCATATTTGGCCTACCCTGGGTACGACCCGCACATGGATGCTCAGACCATGGTCTTGCCCGTGATCCGAGCCGATGCCGTTGACATCACCGGCATGGGCGAGTTCCCGTACCCTGTTCGGCAGAGAAGCACAAGTGGCGAAATCGCCGGAACCTCGAATTACCAGGGCGAAGGAGGACCGAGGGTGAGCGACGACGCGGTGGGCGGCGTCCCAGCCGCTGATTCTTCTGCGACCACGGCAGGCGGGCTTTCGACGGACGCTCCGCCACCCGGGGGAGAGCCGTCGGATCCCGCGTACGCGAACCGCGAGATCGGCACCGGCCCGCCCGATTACGACGCTCGGGATCACGACGGGACCGCACCGGAGTACGACGGACCAGGGCCCGACGCGGCCCCACAGGGACACGACGCGGAACCACGCGATCGCCAGGGTCAGATCCCGGCGCGCGATCCGATGTACGACACCGGGATGATCCCGATCGGCTCGCCGGAGATGCCGCCGCTCGGTGGCGGTGCCCGGCGTACGCCGCGCGGACCCAAGCTGATTCCCGGCGCGTCGGTGGCCGGCGGCCGGTACCGCCTGCTCGCCGGGCACGGCGGGGCACGCGGCCTCAAGTTCTGGCAGGCGCTCGACATCAAGCTCGACCGCGAGGTCGCGCTGACCTTCGTCGACGCCGACCAGAAGGCCAGCGAGAACTCCGGCCACGACGGCCCGCAGGCCATTCTGTCCCGCACGCTGCGGCTCGGGCGGATCAACTCGCCCGGCCTGGCCCGGGTACTCGATGTGGTGCGCGGTAGCTCCGGCGGCATCGTGGTGGCCGAGTGGACCCCGGGTCGCTCGCTGCGCGAGATGGCCGAAACGGTGCCCTCGCCGATCGGTGCCGCCCGCGCGATCCGTGCGCTGGCCTCCGCCGCCGAGCTGGCCCATCGCGGCGGTGGCTCGCTGTCCATCGACCACCCGGACCGGGTGCGGATCAGTGCGACCGGCGACGCGGTGCTCGCCTTCCCCGGCACCCTGGCCGACTCGGACGCGCAGTCCGATGTGCGCGGTCTCGGCGCCATGCTCTACGCACTGATCACCGCCCGCTGGCCGATCCGCTCCGGCGGCGTCACCGGCACCGCCGCAACTGTCGGAGGGTTGCGGCTCGCCGACTTCGGCCCGGACGGCACGCCGGTGGAACCACGCCAGATAAGACCCGAAGTGCCCTTCGAGATCTCGGCGGTCGCGGTGCGGTCGCTGGAGTCGAACAAGGGCGTACGCACCGCCGCGACCGTGCAGCACGTGCTCGAGCAGGCCTCGGTGGTGGATCAGAAGACCGATTTCATCCCGGTGCTCCGGCTCGGCCAGCGGGCGACGCCTGCCGCGCCCGACGAGTCGCTCGCCGACCCGGACCTGCTCGCGGCCGAACGCGAGAGATCCCAGCGGATGATGTGGATCATGGTCGGCCTCGGCATCCTGGCCGCGCTCGTGGTCGGCATCGTGATCTGGTGGATGGTCAGCGTGTTCGCGCCGGGCGCCTCCGACGCACCGCTCAACGAGCAACGCAATATCGGCCTCACCACCAACAGTGCGCCACCGACGACACCGGCGGCCGCCGGACCGACCACCGCCTCGGGCGGGGTGCCGATTCCGGTGACGAGCGTGACGGTGTTCTCGCCGGAGGGCACCCCGGACGGGGTCGGCCAGGTGAACGCGGTGCTCGATCAGAATCCCGTCACCCAGTGGCGCACGGATCAATACTTCCAGCAATTCCCCGCGCTCAAGAAGGGGGTCGGGCTGCTGTCGACGCTGCCGAGCCCGGCGAAGTTGACCAGCGTCTCGATCAACTCGCCGAGCCCGGGGACCACGGTCGAGATCCGCACCTCGCCCACCGCGCAGCCGACCTTGGATCAGACCCAGCTGATCGGCACGGCCAAGCTGGGCGAGGGGAACACCGACATTCCGGTACGGGCCGATCAAGCCGCCCGGTATGTGCTCGTCTGGATCACCGGACTGGGAAACTCCGGTGCTCAGTTCCAAACTTCGATCGCTGATATACGTTTCGACGCTGCGGCTTGAGCTGTCCTGACGCCGGCGGCTGACGACTGGTGAGTCGACCCGGTCGGCCCTTTCCGGCGAGTTACCCCTGTTCTTGCGAAATCGGTTGGCGCCCTGCCCGCTCCGCAGGAGGTCTGCCACCGTATCCCTCGTTCAGTTGCTGACGAATCGCGACGGACGATATGATCTCCTGGCGCTCTCAGCAGGGGAGCTTCCCGGGTTCTGGTGTTTCGATCCTGGATGCTGCGAAATTTCGGCGATGGTCAGCCATGTCCGTCGCCACCGTGAGCGCTGTCCAAGGGGTTGGCATTTTGTCGTCGGAACTGAACGAGGACTACCGCGGGGGGACTTCGCGGTCGGTCGCGTACCGCGAACGTTCGTTCGTGGGCGCCGACTACACCGATGTCGAGCTGCTGCAGGCGCATGTCGGCGGCCAGCGGCACGCCTTCGCCGAGCTGCTACGCAGGCACAACGATCATCTGTGGCAGACCGCGCTGCGCACCTCCTATACGCGCGAGGATGCGGCGGATTCGCTGCAGGACGCGCTGCTCTCGGCCCACCGCACCGCCGCCTCGTTCCGCGCCGAGGCCGAGGTACGCAGCTGGCTGCACGCGATCGTGGTGAACGCCTGTCTGGACCGGATCCGGCGCAACAAGATTCGCAAGGCCGTCTCCCTCGACCCGGAGACGATGCCCGAACCCCGCGACGACCGGGATGCGGTAGCCGAGATGGAGATGTCACTGGTGGTCGACCAGGCGCTGTTCGCGCTGCCGCCGGACCAGCGCACCGCTCTCGTTGCCATCGATCTCGAGGGGTATAGCGTGGCCGAAGCCGCCGCTATGCTCGGTGTTCCGGAGGGGACGATCAAGAGTCGCTGCGCCCGCGGTCGGCAACGTCTCCAAGAACGACTGGAATTTCTGCGTGATCCGGGGAACCGGAAGTAGTTGAGCTGCGTCATTAATAGTGACGAACCCGTAGACGATGTCCATGTAGTTCCCCACCCTCGAGGGGACCCCCGCGATGTCAGATGAGAATACTGGAGGTGCGATGGCAACCCGGTCCGTGCCGCAGCCTCCGTTCTCGGCCGAGCTGCTCGCCGACCTGCACGCCGACAATGTGACACCCGAGTTGCGCGAGCAGCTGTGGCCCGTCGTCCGGCAGGACGGGGCGGCGTTGCGTTTCGTGCACGAGCTCGACGAGGTCAGCGCCGAGCTGCGCGCCCTCGGACGCAGCGACCGCATCATCCACCGCATGCCCGACGACCTCGCCGCCGAGCTGGAACAGTTCGTAGACGGTTTCGATCTGCACGAGGAGCCCACCGAAAAGGGCGCGACCATCTATCGGCTGCCGTTCTCGGCACCACCGGCGACGCCACCGGAAAACGCGGCCCCCTCCGAAAACGCCGCAGCCCCTGCGGTTTCCACCCCGCCCGCCGCGCCGATCTCGCTCGACGACCGCCGTCGCAGCAGGCTGCGCTGGCTCACCGCCGCGGCCGCCGCGGTAGCGGTCGTCGCCTGCGCCTCGATCGCGCTCACCGCGGTGCGCGGCAACGACGCCCCGCCCATCGCCCAGCCGACCTCGGACGTCGCCCACCTCGGCGAGGATCTCAGCGCGCCCGCGATGCTCAGCGCGCTCGGCCGCAACGACGCCACCGGCCTGCTCGGCAGCGCGGCCGCCAGGGAGCGCTGCATGCGCGCCAACGGGCTGGACCGCACCGTTCTCGGCTCGAACAACATGCGCTTTCACGGCAAAGACGCGGTGCTCATCCTGCTCACCGGGCCGCGTACCCCCAAAATCACCGCGCTGGTCGTCGGAACCGGTTGCACCACAGGCGATCCCCAGCAGTTCACCGTGCAAGACATCGGTTGAGTGACGCACCCGACAATCGATGCCCGAGGTGGCGCAACGCTCCCGAAACGGCACTGAGCCGAACCTCACGTGGTAGCCGACCGGTCCAGGAACAATAGCCATTACCCTGTTGTTGACCGAGATGTCCATTGCTTTCTCCCCCGGAAGGGCCTCATGAGTGCGCCAGTTCGCGACCTGATCATCGTCGGCTCCGGACCGGCCGGCTACACGGCCGCCGTGTACGCGGCCCGGGCCGAGCTCCAGCCGCTGGTCTTCGAAGGCACCCAATTCGGTGGTGCGCTGATGACGACCACCGAAGTAGAGAACTTCCCCGGCTTCCGCGCGGGCATCATGGGCCCGGACCTGATGGAGGAGATGCGCGAGCAGGCCAAGCGCTTCGGCGCCGACATCCGCACCGAGGACGTGGACGCGCTCGACCTCAGCGGTCCGATCAAGACCGTCACCGTCGGCGACGAGACCTACCAGGCCTACGCCGTGATCCTCGCCATGGGTTCGGCCGCCCGCTACCTCAACGTGCCCGGTGAGCAGCGGCTGCTCGGCCGCGGCGTGAGCGCCTGCGCCACCTGCGACGGCTTCTTCTTCAAGAACCAGGACATCGTCGTGGTCGGCGGCGGCGACTCCGCGATGGAGGAGGCCACCTTCCTCACCAAGTTCGCCAGCAGCGTCACCATCGTGCACCGCCGCGAGGAGTTCCGGGCCTCGCGCATCATGCTGGAGCGGGCCAAGGCCAACGAGAAGATCAAGTTCGTGCTCAACGCCGAGGTCGCCGAGGTCAAGGGCGACAGCAGCGTGACGAGCCTGGTGCTGCGCGACACCCGCACGGGGGAGACCTCGGAGCTGGCCGCGACCGGCCTGTTCGTCGCGATCGGCCACGATCCGCGCAGCGAACTGGTCCGCGACCAGGTGGAACTGGACGACGAAGGCTACGTCCAGGTGGTGCACCCGTCGACCGCGACGAAGGTGCCCGGCGTGTTCGCCGCGGGCGACCTGGTCGACCACACCTACCGTCAGGCGATCACCGCGGCAGGCACCGGCTGTCGCGCGGCCATCGACGCCGAGCGCTGGCTCGCCGATCAGGGCGACATCAGCTCCAACACCCTGGACCACGCCGGTCAGAACGTCGCCGTACCCGCCAACTGACCCTCTGACAGCCCCGTCGCCCGGGACGGGGCCCTAGAGCGGTGGCTCCCGTGGTCACGAACCCCCACGGCTGCACCGCGATTCAGCAAGGAGAAAACCCATGTCCGATAGTGCCAAGACCACCGTTGGTGACAAGAAGACGATCACCGTCACCGACGCCTCGTTCGCCGACGACGTGCTGCTCAGCGAGAAGCCCGTGCTCGTCGATTTCTGGGCGACCTGGTGCGGGCCGTGCAAGATGATCGCCCCGGTGCTGGAGGAGATCGCGGGCACGCACGCGGACAAACTCACCATCGCGAAATTGGACGTCGACGCGAACCCCGGCACCGCCCGCGATTACAAGATCCTCTCGCTGCCCACTATGATGCTGTTCCGCGGCGGTAAGCCGGTGAAGCAGATCGTCGGAGCGAAGGGCAAAGCCGCCCTTTTGCGCGAACTCGACGGCGAAATCTGACACCTGTCGCGGAAATGCCATAGGCGCCAAAGGACGTCGAGATCGATCGACGCGCCGTAGGATGCCTGGACCCGGGAATGCCGAATTCCCGTCCGGGTCTGAGACAATCGACCGACGCCGGTCGTGCGAAGGTGTATCCCATCGCATGAGTGGGTACCCGGATTGACGGAAGGAAAGGGCTCTCACGCATGCACCGACTTCGTCACGGCGATAGCGGTCCAGCCGTAGCAGAGGTTCGGAGCACCCTGGCAAGTCTCGGGTTCTTACACGCGCACGTCGATACCGAACACGCCGACGCCCGCGAGTACTGGAAAGACACCGAGGCCTCTTTCGACCACCGTCTCGACTCAGCGGTCCGCGCGTTCCAGCAGCACCGCGGACTGCTCGTCGACGGTGTGGTCGGCCCGGCCACCTATCGGGCGCTCAAAGAGGCGTCCTACCGGCTCGGTGCCCGCACGCTGATCTATCAGCTCTCCGCACCGCTGTACGGCGACGATGTCGCGACGTTGCAGCGCAAGCTGCAGGACCTGGGTTTCTACGTGCACCGGGTGGACGGCTACTTCGGTCCGCACACGCACGAGGGGCTGTCGTCCTTCCAGCGGGAGATCGGGCTGGCCGCCGACGGCATCTGCGGGCCGGATACCTTGCGCTCGCTCGACCTGCTCGGCGCTCGGGTCACCGGCGGTAATCCGCATCGGATCGCCGAGGAAGAAGTGGTGCACCGGGCCGGTCCGCAGCTCACCGGCAAGCGCATCATCATCGATCCCGGTCTCGGCGGACCCGACAAGGGCCATCCGGTGCCGACCGAGTTCGGCGACGTGTACGAGTCGGAAATCCTGTGGGACTTGGCAAGTCGGCTAGAGGGCCGGATGGCGGCCACCGGCATGGAAACCTTCCTGTCGCGGTCCTGGGGCAAGAACCCGACCGACGCGGAACGCGCCGAAATCTCGAACACCTTCGATGCCGACCTGATGATCTCGCTGCGCTGCGCGACCAACCCGAGCCCGCTGGCCAACGGTGTCGCAGGCTTCTACTTCGGCAATTCGCACGGCTCGGTGTCGATGATCGGTCAGGTGCTGGCCGGCTTCATCCAGCGTGAGGTCGTCGCGCGCACCTCGCTGCAGGACTGCCGGACGCACGCCAGGACCTGGGATCTGTTGCGGCTCACCAAGATGCCGACCGTGCAGGTCGATATCGGTTATCTGACAAACGAATACGACGCCACCGTGCTCACCAATCCGCGCATGCGCGACGTGATCGCCGAAGCCATCCTGATCTCGGTCAAGCGGCTGTACCTACTTGGGCAGGACGACCAGCCAACAGGCACATACACTTTCGCGGAACTGCTGGCGGAGGAACTCGCCGCCGCCGACCGTATGTAGTCGATCGAAGCAAAGAGCCCCTGCCGATTCGATATCGCCAGGGGCTCTGCTTTGTCCTCGTCCGGCAGGTGTCAGCGAACTCCGGCCCGGGCCGGGGGCGTCATCGCCGCGGCGGCGAGCAGCTGGTCGAGCGCGCGCTCCACGTCTTCCTTCCAATAGTGATCGGAGTCGAGTTCCAGGCGCAGCCGGGGGAAACGGTGGTGCGGCGCGACCACTTTGAAGCCGACCTCCTCGAGAAAGTCCGCCTCGATCATGCAGGTCTCCGGCGAGCACTCGGTCTTCGAACCCGGTGCGTTAGCCCCGGAACCCTTGATCGGCGAGATGATGCGCTCCATCAACGTCATCGAGCCGAAGCGCTCCGACAGCGCCTGCGAGGGCGGATCGGAACGAATCCCGAAGGACTCCAGCGCGCGCACGCCGCGGCGCACCAGATCGGCCACCACAGCCTGCATCAGCTGGTGGGCAACCTCCGCCTCCTGATACGGAAATTCGGCCTGCAGCGTGGTCAGCAGGACCGCGTCCGGGCTTACCGGCGAGGTGGGGAAGAGGGTGGCCCGCGGCACGGCGCTAGGCGGCGAATACAGCGCACACCCCGCGACGTTGCCGTCGACGTTCGCCACCTGCCCGCAGGAGCCCCACTCCAGTAGCACGGTGGAGAGCCAGGCCTCCTTTTCGAAGACCGGATCGCTGAAGCCGCGGGAGTCCTCGGCGACGGCGGGATCCATCTCCCAGAACACGCAGCGCCGGGAGTGCGCGGGGAGCTTGTCGAGCCCGCCGAGGGTTAGGGCCGTGACGCTGGTCGACACTGCTCTGCTCAGCCTCCAGCTGTCCGATTCGTCCACACTCATGTCGCCGCCTCGCTTGCGCTCGGCCCCAGTGTGCGCGAGGCACACTGACACGCGGTTCGTTCACTCACACCGCACCACTATTTTCTTGCCAGCAAGAATAAGCGATCAAGAGAACCCGCCTCATTCCACGTCGCTGTGCTGTTGGTCAAGAACTTGTGCTGGTCCGTCCGGGGCGGGTCGTGTGCTCCACTAACTCACGAAAGCTGCTGCGTCACAGTGACGTTTCGGCCCTGGGCTCGTACCTGTCGCGTTCACAAGTCTATTTTGGTCACTTCTGTCACAAATCGCGCTTGCTCTGTTCCATTAAGCTGACGATCCGCTCGAGGTCGTCGACCGAGCCGAACTCCACGACGATCCGCCCTTTGCGCTTGCCCATGCTCACGATGACCCGGGTGTCGAACGAACCCGACAACCGGTCGGCCACATCCTGCAAACCCGGCATGTGAATCGGCTTGCGCTGCGGGGTCGGCGGGGCAGCAGGATCGGGAGCGGGCGTCGTCTCCTGGTTCGCGAGGATGACCGCCTCCTCGGTGCTCCGCACGGAGAGCCCCTCGGCGACAACGCGCTTGGCTAGTTCCTCCTGCGCGTCCGCTCCCGCGGTCAGCCCGAGTAGGGCACGCGCGTGTCCGGCCGACAGCACGCCCGCCGCCACCCGCCGCTGCACCGAGATCGGCAGCTTCAGCAGACGGATCATGTTGGTCACGGCAGAGCGGGAACGGCCGATGCGATCGGCGAGCACCTCGTGGGTCACGCCGAACTCTTCGAGCAGCTGCTGATAGGCCGCCGCCTCTTCCAGCGGGTTGAGTTGCACCCGGTGGATGTTCTCCAGCAAGGCATCGCGCAGCATCGACTCGTCCGCGGTATCCCGGACGATCGCCGGGATCGCGGCGAGGCCCGCGACCTGCGAAGCGCGCCACCGGCGTTCGCCCATCACGAGCTGATACTTGTCGACACCCGGTTCGACCCGACGCACCACGATCGGCTGCATCAGGCCGAATTCCTTGATCGAGTGCACCAACTCGTCCAGCGCCTCCGCCTCGAACACCTGGCGCGGCTGCTTCGGATTGGGCTCGATCTGTTCCGGCGGAATCTCGCGGTAGGTCGCGCCGCCGGGGGAGAGGTCGTCCTCCGCCGGGTCCGGGACCCGATGCAGATAGGCCGAAGCGGGCTGCGGCCCGATCGGGTCCAGACCGATGACGCTGGCCGCTTGACTGCTGAGCCCCGGCGCCGCCGCCGGTCCCGTCGGGATCAACGCGGCAAGACCGCGTCCTAGCCCACCCTTCTTCGCCTGACTCATCGGTCCACTGACCCCTTCCTCGTTCCGCCACCAAACCGGGTCTTGCCGACCCGGCTCTCATCCAGCCAGCTCACTCCGCGGCTTCGGCCGCGGCATGCGCCATCGCCGTTGCCCTGGCCGCCATTTCGCGTCCGGCATCGAGGTAGCTCATCGCGCCTCGGGAGCCTGGATCATAATCGAGCACCGTCATTCCGTAGCCCGGTGCCTCGGACACCTTCACGCTGCGCGGAATCACCGACCGCAGCACCACGTCGCCGAAGTGTCCGCGCACCTCCTCGGCGACCTGGTCGGCCAGCTTGGTCCGGCCGTCGTACATCGTGAGGATCACGGTCGACACGTGTAAATCGGGATTCAGGTGCGCCTGCACCAGACCGATATTGCGGAGCAACTGCCCGACACCCTCCAGCGCGTAGTACTCGCACTGGATCGGGATCAGCACCTCCTTGGCCGCGACCATCGCGTTGACGGTCAGCAGGCCGAGCGACGGCGGGCAGTCGATCATCACGTAGTCGATGTCGTAGCCCGCGATGTTGGCCTCCTGGATGGCGGCCTTGAGCCGGCCCTCCCTGGCCACCATCGACACCAGTTCGATCTCCGCGCCGGCCAGATCGATGGTCGCCGGGATGCACAGCAACCGCTCGTTGTGCGGGCTCTGCTGGATCGCGTCCCTGACCGACACCTCGCCGATCAGCAGTTCGTAGCTGGACGGCACACCCGAATGGTGCTCGATGCCGAGGGCGGTGCTGGCGTTGCCCTGCGGGTCCAGATCGATCACGAGGACGGTCATCCCCTGATGCGCCAGGGCGGCCGCGAGATTCACCGCGGTGGTCGTCTTACCGACGCCGCCCTTCTGATTGGCGATGGTGATGATGCGTTGCTCGTGCGGTTTCTGCACTGTCACCTTTCCTGGATGGAGAATCTGGCTGGCGCGTTGTGCTTCGGCCGCGATCGGGGTCTCGCTGGGGGAGATGTTCCCAAACGGTGTGCTTCCGAATGTCTCCGTGTCGAAATTGCTGGAGTCCAGCATTCCCGGCACGCGCGACGTAGTTTCCCGTGAAACATTCGCCGGACCGCTCGACATAGACAGCTCCTAACCCGAGAACTTCAGATCACGCTTCCGACGAGCGTCGGCGCCGTGTCATCAAACAGCTGGTGTCGGTTCGAACATGATGCTCAACCGGGTTCGCGGCGCCCGATCGACCGAGCGGAGCTCTCGTCGCGACACCAATTCCTCCGTGGCACCTACGCTCACGCCCGACGACCACTAGCTTGCCAGCCGCGAGCAGGATAGGAAAGCTGAATCGCGGCAATGTACGCAGGACACGCCAATCTGTCCTCATTCGGCCACCGATCCCCGATGTTTCACATGAAACCCGGGTTCCGCCAAGGGGTTGCCGGACTGATCGTCGCGGTGGAAGTCCGGCACGATGCGCGGCTACCGCACCCGCTGGACAACTTGTCGGCGTAGCCGAATCTGGGTGTGAAGCGACTCAGGCGCCAGCTCGCCGTTTGATGTGAACCCGCCTCTCGAACCATGAGGCGTGTTGCCGGGCGGAGGGGGACAGACCGCTTTCGTTTCCCGTGAAACATCCGACGGGGTTGCTTCGACGTTCGAGCCGATTGCCGGGATGCGTCCCACAACGGTTGAGCGTCCGCACACAACGTTCAGCCGCGCCGCCGAAGCAGCCACCACCTCCGCCAGCGATGCGTCACGTGACTCCCGCAGCCGGGACCCCAAGCCTCCAACTCTTCGGACCCAGAATCCAAGTTCTCGTTTCATGTGAAACAAGGAGAGGACTTACTCGACGGGGCACCGCTTCCCCGACCGCCACTTACCCCCATGGCCGAATCTCCACCCGTCGCAAACTAACCGGCGGTTGCTCAAAAGCGAAACGAATCAACCGTGCGCGCGCCAAACGATGAGCGCGGGGGGAGACCACCCCGATCTTCTCCGCGCAGCTGACCCGATCCTGATACGCAATCCGTTTCACGTGAAACCGCCGTACCCGAGTAGGCGCAGCGGAGAAGTAACGGCCACGCACTTGCCCACGTCTCCGCGCGCCCGTCGGTCGACGACCAACGGCACAGCGGACCCGCCGACCCAGTTCAATCCACAGATCTCTGGACGCCTCACCCGACGGCCATCTCGAGGCCAGCTCCACACCTCAGCCCGGCCGACCCGCATCACCTTTCGCGCGGACCCCGCCCCTCCTCGGACTGGGGTCAGTCCCCGCGCCTACGGACCCCACGACCGCGCGGGATACGAACTGCACACCGAGAGGAACGCACGGGACCCGGCCCGGTAAACCGACGAACTTTAACTGACCCCCAGCAACTCACGCACTAACGCAACTCCCAGAAATGCAGTCCGGCAGACCCCCGCAGCCAATTGACTTTGGCGCTTGACGCACGGGGCCCAGGCGCTGCTCGACCCTTCTGTCCACTGGATCGAGAACTGAGACCGCAGAGGATCCGTGAGGCTGTCAGTTATCTCGGGGAGCTCCGCGGGTACCAGTCTGCGATGCCGGTGATCCTGACTGCCGGACTCGCGGGGTCTAGCGGCCCCGCCGAGTGTCCGGCTCCGTCGGATGGTCTGGCCCGGCCGGGTACAAAGATGCGGCGGTGTGCGGGACTGTCGGTGCGCTCAGTGCGTGAGGGGACGACAACAGCTGGCCCCGCTACTTCATCGAGCGGGGGGCTGGCGAGATTCGCTGCGAAAGCCGTCTTGCCTCCGCCGCTCGTCTGTTGGTGATGGGTCAGCTCCGGTTAGGTGAGGAGTAGGCGATGCACTCTCGGACCCGGCACGGCAGCGGTCTAGCGAACGCGCGGGCTCACCCGGTACGCGTCGCAAACACCGACTGGTTCATACGCCGACAGCCCGCGGCAACTAGCGCGGCAGGGATCCCGTTGCGGGGAGCAACAACTCCCATGCTTCACGTGAAACCGTCCGAGTCAGATGACCCCGCACACGCGGATCGCAACGCCCGACTACTCCTACTTCGCCTTCCGGATCCGACCCGCCGCAGGCTTGTCAGCGCGCTTCGCCGCCCTCGCCTCTCGGCGCGCGGTCGCCTTCTCGCCCCGTGGTCGATGCGCGCGCTCGGCGCGGGGGAGGCGTTCGGCGCTGATGATGAGGGTGGGAATGGAGACGAGCCCGGCGCCGCATTCGACGACCATTGCGTTGCCGGCACCGGCACGGGTGAGCGCCTCACCGTCGCGCTCGAGTTCCTCGGCGGCGCTGACACCTTTGAGGGCGAGCATCCGGCCGTGGTCGCGGAGCAGGGGTAGGGACCACTGGGCAAGCTTGCCGAGGGGGGCGACGGCGCGGGAGGTGACGACGTCGGCGCCGCCTGCTTCTTTCATGACACCGGACTGTTCGGCCCGGCCGCGCACTACGGTGACGTCGAGGCCAGCCGCCTCGATGAACTCGCTCAGGAAGATGGTGCGGCGCAGCAGCGGTTCGACCAGGGTGATGCGGAGGTCCGGTCGGGCGATGGCCAACGGGATGCCGGGGAGGCCGGCGCCGCTGCCGATGTCGACCACGGAGGAACCTTCGGCGATCAGTTCGCCGATCACCGCGCAGTTGAGGATGTGGCGATCCCAGAGGCGGGGTACCTCGCGGGGGCCGATCAGCCCGCGCTCGACGCCTGCGGTCGCGAGGGCCGCGCAGTACTGGCGCGCGAGATCGAGTCGGTCGCCGAACACCGCGGCGGCCGAGGCTGGGGGTTCCAGCTCGGCGGGCAACGCGGTGGTTCCACCGAGATCTCGTTCCACGTGAAACATCCTTCCGAACTCGAATCGGACACGAACAAGGCCCCCGATCCGAAGACCAGAGGCCCTATCCAACCACTTCCCGTCAGGGTGACGAAATGCGCCGTGCCCTAACGTGTCCGGCACTCAGGCCGGAACGACCACCACATGCCGGTTCGGCTCGACGCCTTCGCTCTCGCTGTTGACGCCGTCGATCACCGCCACCGCGTCGTGCACGATCTTGCGCTCGAACGGAGTCATCGGCGCCAGCGACTCCGGCGCCCCCGACTCCAGCACCCGCTGCGCGGCGGCGGTGCCGAGCGCGCTCAGGTCTTCGCGGCGCTTGGCGCGCCAACCGGCCACGTCCAGCATCAGCCTGCTGCGCACACCGGTCGCCTGCTGCACCGCCAGCCGGGTCAATTCCTGTAGCGCGTCCAGCGTCTCGCCGTTGCGGCCCACCAGCTTTGACAGATCCCGGCCACCGTCGATGCTCACGATGGCGCGGTCGCCCTCCACGTCGAGGTCGATGTCGCCGTCGAAGTCGAGCACGTCGAGCAACTGCTCCAGGTAGTCGCCCGCGATTTCGCCCTCTTCGATCAGGGCTTCCTCGGCATCGTTCACGACATCGTCGGCGTCCGTTTCCGCGTTCACCATCGTCGTCGCCACTGTGGCGTCCCCTCCGTCGGTCTCAACTGTCATTTGATTTCCTTCATCTGCTCATCACGCTCGCCGTGCGCTCGCCGCCGGACGGTGCGCGATCAAGGGGTTGCTCAGCGTGGTGGCCCGCCGGCCACCGAAATGCGATCAGCGTCGGCGTTTTTGGTTCGCTCGGCCCCGGTTGCCCGGACGCTTCTGGCCACCCGGCCTGCGCTGTCCCGCGGCCTTGCCGGTGGACTTGCCGGTCCCGTTGGTGGAGGGGGAAGCGTCGACCGCGTCCACAGCGTCTGTGGCGTCCTCGACAGCATCGGTAGCCGTCTTCTTCCGGGTGTTGACCGGCTTGGCGCCTGGCTTCGGCGCGTTCTGCGCCCGCTGCTCGATCTTGGCCTGCTTCTTGGCCTCTTCTTCCTTCTCCATCTTGCCGAAGACGAGGTGCTGCTGGCCGTAGGTCCAGATGTTGTTGGAAACCCAGTACAGGAGGATGGCGATCGGCAGGAACGGACCACCGACCATCACGCCGAGCGGGAAGACCCACAGCGCAAGCTTGTTCATCATCGCGGCCTGCGGGTTGGCGGCCGCCTCCGGCGTCTGCCGGGCGACCGAGGCGCGCGCGTTGAAGTGGGTGGCCAGACCGGCGATGATCATCAGCGGGATCGCCACGGCAGCGATGGCCACCTTGCTCGGGACGCCGCCGTCGATGGCGAAGGCCTGCAGCTCGGAGTTCGGGATGGTGATGAAGGCCGAGATGGGTGCGCCGAAGATGCGGGCGCTCAGGAAGGACTGGACGTCGGCCGCGTTGAAGACGTAGTTGGGCGTGTTCGCGTTCTCGGTGATCGAGAGCCCCAGCTGGCCGAAGCCGTGGCCGGTGCGGTTGAACGAGCGCAGCACATGGAACAGACCGAGGAACACCGGCACCTGCGCCAGGATCGGCAGGCAGCCCATCAGCGGGTTGAAGCCGTGGTCCTTCTGCAGCTTCTGCATCTCGACCGCCATCTTCTGGCGGTCGTTCTTGTACTTCTTCTGCAGCTCCTTGATCTGGGGCTGCAGCTCCTGCATCTGCTTGGTGGTGCGCACCTGCTTCACGAACGGCTTGTAGAGCAGCACTCGGAGGGTGAACACCAGGAACACGACGGCCAGCGCCCAGGCAAGGCCACTGTCCTTACCGAGGCCGGGCACTGCGGCAAAAACCCGGTGCCAGAACCACAAGATCCAGGACACCGGATAATAAATGAAGTCGAGCACGGCTCTATGCACTCCCGTCGTTCGTATCGCCGATCACCGCGCGCGGTGATCCTTTCCAAGCGTTCGGCTCCGACACCGGATCGGCCTGCAGGCTGGTTTCCTGCGGCGCCGGCTCGGTGGCTGCCACGGTCCCAGGTGCGGTGCGAACGGTGCTTCGCTTCCGCTCCGGAACGGGGTCCCACCCACCAGGGTGCCAGGGCGCACATTTGGCCAGTCGCACGGCTGCCAATCCGAGGCCGACGAACAGCCCGCGCGTCCGCAATGCGGTGACCGCGTACTCGCTGCAGGTCGGGGTGAATCGGCACACCGGCATGCGGGTGGGGGAGACGTAGGTCCGATACAACTCGATCAGAAAGATCAGTGCGTTCGCCGGTAACCGGCCGATCTTCGCGGGCAGGCTCATGCCGGACCGGCTCCCGCTGAGCCGACACCGAGCTTGCGCACCGCGCCACGCAGCTGGCGCAACAGCTCCTCGGCGGAGGCGTCGGCCGCACCGGGCAGCGCACGGATCACGATATCGGTGTCGGCGGGCAGCTCGGGAATCATCTGGCCGCACATATGACGCAGGCGGCGGGCTACACGGTGTCGAATCACCGCGTTGCCCACCGCCTTGCTGACGATCAGCCCGAAGCGCGGCCCGCCTACGCGGACCAGCGCACCGGCTGGATCACCATGTCGTCCATCTACGTCCACGACTCCGTCATACCCGTGCGTGAGCACGTGCACGACCACATCGCGCCTCCCGATTCGCTGGCCGCGGCGCACCGTCCGGGAGAAGTCGGCACGATGATGCAACCGATACGACTCAGGCAACACCCGAGCGTCCGCGAGCGAGGATCAGGCAGTGAGTTCGGCGCGGCCCTTGCGGCGGCGCGCCGAAACGATGGCGCGACCCGCACGGGTACGCATCCGGAGACGGAAGCCGTGGACGCGCGCCCGACGACGGTTGTTCGGCTGGAACGTCCGCTTGCCCTTGGCCACGGTCAACACTCCTCGAGTCAGTGGGCATCAGTTGATGCCCGAAGCTTTTTCGGTGAAACAGGTATTCGCGATGAATCGCAGGTCTGGTCATCATCGGCGCGTCGGTCTTGGCGCACAGTCGGTCGATCACGACCCACACGCGGTCAGCACAAGACCGCCACCGCACCAAAGGGTGACTGTACGAGGGTACTGATCGCCTAGGAGCGGGTCAAACTCGCCCCACCCGGGCTGCCCCGATCGCCCGACCAGCAGGAACCGCGGTGCCCACACTCCAAGGCTGTGCATATCACTGTCCAGCCCTGTGAGTATTACCGTGAGTTCGTCCACACCCCTAGCCACGCCCGACCGCATCGGCAACCTGCTTTGCCGAAGGGTTGCTACACAACCGCAGGTCAGAGCGTTATCCACCGGACGCGCAGCCGCATTTCACAACTCCCCAGGGTTCTCCACATCTGTGGATAATTGTGTGGAAAGACCCCTGGAGTGGCATATTCGTAGGGCCGACGGTGCCACGCCGCGGCCCGGAATGGGGATCCGGGCAGCGTCCGGACCGGTTACGGACGTATGCGGGATCACGGTACCGATCGAGCATGGTCGTCACCACCACCTCCCCGCCTGCCCCGACCGTCTGCTCCTATCGACCTACTTCCGGGGAGGAAACTGCATGGACGACGAGCAGGACGTGTTGGCCACGGTGTGGCCCGAGGTAGTTGCCGAGCTGACCACCGGCTCATCCGACGGTGCCATTCCGCCGGTGACCCGAGCGCAGCAGGCCTGGCTGAAACTGGTCAAGCCACTGACGGTGGCGCAGGGGTTCGCCCTGCTCTCGGTGCCTTCCTCGTTGGCTCAAGAAGCCATCGAACGCGATCTGCGCGAGCCGATCCTGCGGTCACTGGCCCGGCGCCTCGGCCCCCAGGTGGAAGGGCTCGGCGTGCGCATCGCCGCGCCGGCCGCCCAGAGCACCGAGCGGGCAGGCAACAACCCGCGGCACGCCAGGATGACGAGCACGCCCGAACGTTCCAGGGACAACGGGCACCGAGAGAACGGTCCCCGCGATACCGGCCATCGCGACAACGGGCCCAGGGACAACGGTCATCGGGACAACGGGCCCAGGGACAACGGTCCCCGCGACAATGGACCTCGCGACAGCGGACGTGGCGACAACAGCCGCGGCCAAGCCGGTTACCCCGGCGGCGAGTACCAAGGCCGCGACGATTACCAGCAGCCGCGCTACGCCCAGACCAACGAGTACGCACAAACCCCCAGCTACAACAGCGGATCCGACTACTCCGACGGCGAGTACGCGCCGGAGTACGCGTCCGCGGGGGAGTACGACCGGCAGGACTACGGCCACGACGAATACCCGGTCCGCGACGAATACGCCCCCCAGGCCGACCTGCAGTCCGCGCAGCGCCACGAACCCACCCCCGCGCAGCGCCGCGAACAAGGCCTGCCCCCGCGCCGCGAATCGATCCCGCCCGGCCAGGAGTCGCTGTTCACACCCGACCCAGGCCCCGCCGCCGTGCGCGGTCCGGTCCGGGCGCCCGTGCGCGAGGCGCAGTCCGACGATCCCGGCCTGGCGGCCGCGCACGAGTCGGTCCGTGAGTCGGAGAACCCGCGGTCCGACCGCGACGACGAGCCCGTGGTCAACGCCCGTAACTCCTGGCCGACCTACTTCACCAAGTCGCAGGAGAGCTCGGCGCCGTCGAGTTCCTCGGCCAGCCTGAATGCGAAGTACACCTTCGAGACGTTCGTCATCGGCGCGTCCAACCGCTTCGCGCACGCCGCCGCGGTCGCCATCGCGGAGGCGCCCGCGCGCGCCTACAACCCGCTGTTCGTCTGGGGCGCTTCGGGTTTGGGCAAGACGCACCTACTACACGCGGCCGGCCACTACGCCCAGCGGCTGTTTCCCGGCATGCGGGTGAAGTACGTCTCGACCGAAGAGTTCACCAACGACTTCATCAACAGCCTGCGGGACGACCGGAAGGTGGCGTTCAAGCGCCGCTACCGCGAGACCGACATCCTGCTGGTCGATGACATCCAGTTCATCGAGGGCAAGGAAGGCATCCAGGAAGAGTTCTTCCACACCTTCAACACCCTGCACAACGCCAACAAGCAGATCGTCGTCTCCTCGGACCGCCCGCCCAAGCAGCTGGCCACGCTGGAAGAGCGGCTGCGGACTCGGTTCGAGTGGGGTCTGATCACCGACGTGCAGCCGCCCGAGCTGGAGACCCGCATCGCCATCCTGCGCAAGAAGGCGCGGATGGACCGGCTCGACGTGCCGCACGACGTGATGGAACTGATCGCCACCAGGGTCGAACGCAATATCCGTGAGCTGGAGGGCGCGCTGATCCGGGTGACCGCGTTCGCCTCGCTGAACGGGCAACCGCTGGATCTGCCGCTGGCCGAGGTCGTGCTGCGCGACCTGATGCCCGATACCGCGGCGCTGGAGATCAACGCGGCGACGATCATGGCGGTCACCGCCGAGTACTTCAACACCACGCTCGAGGAGCTGACCGGGCCGGGCAAGGCGCGGCCGCTGGCACAGGCCCGCCAGATCGCCATGTACCTGTGCCGCGAGCTCACCGATCTGTCCCTGCCCAAGATCGGTCAGGCGTTCGGCCGCGACCACACCACGGTGATGTACGCGGAGAAGAAAATCCGCAAGGAGATGACCGAGCGGCGTCGGGTGTACGACCAGGTCCAAGAACTAACAGCCCGAATCAAACAGCGCTCGCGCTGAGCTTTACTAACAACCGAGCACCGCCCTGACCTGGGGCGGTGCTTTTTTTGCCCTGTGGATTCCTCGAGGAATTCTTGTGGAGTCCTCGAGGAATCCACCGGTTTGTGCACCGATTGGCTAACAGGTGTGGGGATGGACTGTGCGGGCTCCGCTAACAGGGCTTCATCCCCAGCATCCCCAGCCCGACTTGCGCACAGGCGGTGACCAGCGCGGCGTTCGGTCACGGGGTTGGGGAATCCTCGAGGAGTCCATGTGGAGTCCTCGAGGATTCCTCGAGTTGTCCACGTATCGGTACACACGTGTGAACAACCGGGTGAATTCGGTGGAACAACTCGAGGAGCACTCGAGGATGAATGTGGGACAACTTCGGAACTCCACAGACGCCCCTCGTTCATCCTCGAGACACCCTCTGCTCATCCCCACGGCACCACGCCCGTTGACCAGCGGATACGGCGTCAGTGCACAGATTCCACAGTGCCTACTACTACTTCAGTTCTTCTCCTAGAAGAACTCTCTTGAAAACAGGTGTGTGGAAAGTCGGTCGAAGAGGGTCACGTCTCGAGGGACTCCTGTCCCCAGGCAAGGAGAAGAGCCGGCCCCCGTCTCTCCTTGCTCGGCTCGAGACTCACCTGCCGCCATCTAGCGGGTCGGACTAGGCCATAGCTCCAGTCGCGGGTACGGTTTGTTGTCGGTCGCCTGTGCCACACTTTTGATGGCGGCCGATCCAGCACCCTTCGCGAACAACCAACGTTGAACGAGCCGACAGGCTTGGAGGACGAATGTCCGGCCACCGCATAACAGCTCACGGAACTGGGAGAGGACAGATCGGGCGATGGAGCTTGCAAGCATGAAGTTTCGGGTCGCCCGAGAGGACTTCGCGGAATCCGTTGCCTGGGTGGCGCGTAGCCTCCCGTCCCGGCCTCCCGTGCCCGTACTCGGCGGTGTGCTGCTGGTGGCCGACGACAGCGGGCTCACCGTCTCCGGCTTCGACTACGAGGTCTCCGCGCAGATGCGCGTCGCCGCCGAGGTCGCCGGCCCCGGCGAGGTGCTCGTCTCCGGCAGACTGCTCGCCGACATCACCAAGGCGCTGTCGAACAAGCCGGTCGACGTCTCCGTCGACGGCACCCGCGTGCTGATCAGTTGTGGCAGTGCGAAGTTCTCCCTGCCGACCATGCCGGTCGAGGACTATCCCCAGCTTCCCGAGGTACCGCAGCAGTCCGGCGAATTGAGCGTCGAGGTGTTCGCCAACGCGGTCGGCCAGGTCGCCGTCGCGGCGGGCCGGGACGACACGCTGCCGATGCTCACCGGTATCCGCGTCGAGATCGAGGGCTCGAAGGTGGTGCTCGCGGCCACCGACCGATTCCGTCTCGCGGTCCGGCACATCGAGTGGTCGCCCGCCGACGCGAATATCGAGACCGCCGTGCTCATCCCGGCCAGGACGCTGTCCGAGGCAGGCAAGACACTGGGCACCTCCGATGCCCCCGTGCAGCTTTCGCTCGGCACCGGTGCCGGCTCGGATGGCCTGCTCGGCATCGTGAACGCGGGCCGCCGGACCACCACCCGGCTGCTCGATGCCGAGTTCCCGAAGTTCCGTCAGCTGCTGCCGAAGGAACACACCTCCATCGCCACCCTGCAGGTGTCGGTGCTGACCGAGGCCATCAAGCGCGTCGCCCTGGTCGCCGAGCGTGGTGCCCAGGTGCGCCTGGAGTTCTCCACCGAGGGCCTGCAACTGTCCGCGGGTGGGGACGACGCCGGTCGCGCCGAGGAATGGCTCGAGGCCGACTTCCGCGGCGAATCGCTGACCATCGCGTTCAACCCGGGCTACCTGATCGACGGTCTGTCCGCGCTGCACGCCGAGCGGGTCACCTTCGGGTTCACCACGCCGAGCCGGCCCGCGGTGCTGCTGCCCGCGGTCGACGAGGAGCCGAAGGTGCTCGAGTCAGGTGCGTTCGCCGCGCTGGACAGTCCGTACACCTACCTGTTGATGCCGGTCCGGCTGCCGGGCTGAACGCCTGTGCACGACCGCGATCCGGGCTCGTCTCCTGCCTCGGCCGCTGCGAAACCGGTAGCGCCGCTGTGGGATTCGGCAACACGACGGTCGAGGTGGACGCTATTCATGCACAGGTCTTCCACACACTGTGGGTGGGCGTCGGTCACCTCGGCGCCCACGTCCAAGAGTTGTGCACAACATCGTAGGACCGAATTCGTGCAGGTAGGGGCCGGATAGCGGATGTTCATCCGAACACTGTCACTGCGTGACTTCCGCTCCTGGGAACACGCCGAACTCGAATTATCCCCAGGCCGAACGGTTTTCCTCGGCTCGAACGGCAACGGCAAGACCAACCTGCTCGAGGCGATCGGCTACCTGGCCACCCTCGGCTCGCATCGGGTCGCGGCCGACGCCCCGCTGATCAGGCTGGGTGCCGACAAGGCCCGAATCGGCGCCTCCGTGGTCAACAGCGGCCGCGAACTGCGGATCGACATCGAGCTGAATCAGGGCGCCGCCAACCGTGCCCAGATCAATCGGTCGCCGGCCCGCAGGCCGCGGGAGATCCTCGGCATCCTGCAGACGGTGCTGTTCGCTCCGGAGGATCTCGCACTGGTGCGCGGCGATCCGGGGGAGCGCCGCCGGTTCATGGACGAGTTGTGCACAGCCCGCCTGCCCAGGCTCGCCGCCGTCCGCAGCGACTACGACCGGGTATTGCGGCAGCGCTCGGCGCTGTTGAAATCCGCTGGGCGGCAAGCCAGATCGAAGACGGAGCTCGGCACCCTCGATGTGTGGGACGGCCACCTGGCCACGCACGCCTCGGTGCTGCTGACCTACCGGCTGCGCCTGGTGCACGATCTGTACCCGTACCTCGCGCAGTCCTACGCCGCCATCGCCCCTGAATCCCGGCCTGCCGCAATCGCTTACCGCAGTGCCACGCTGCCGCCCGAATTCCTGGACCCCGCAAGGGAACCCCAGCCGGACGACACCGAGGCGCTGGAGGCGATCATGCTGCGCGAGCTCGCCGCCGCCCGGCCGAAAGAGCTGGAACGTGGTGTGTGCCTGGTCGGTCCGCACCGCGACGAGCTCGACCTGAACCTCGGTGACGCACCGGCCAAGGGTTTCGCCAGCCACGGCGAATCATGGTCGTTCGCCCTCGCGCTGCGCCTCGGCGCGTTCGAACTGCTGCGCGCCACCGGCTCCGAACCCGTGCTGCTGCTCGATGACGTCTTCGCCGAACTCGACCGCCGCCGCCGCACCGCCCTCGCGGCCGTCGCGGCGGGCGCGGAACAGGTCCTGATCACCGCGGCGGTGCCCGAGGACGTGCCTGCCGAACTCGCCGCCGTGCCCCTGCGCGTGGAAACCAGCGGCGGACCGGACGGCCGAACCTCCAGGATCGCCGAGCCCGCCACACCGTCACCGTGACGATCGCGTTCGCACTATGACGTATGCACAGAAAAGCATGGTTATCAACAGGTCCTGTTGATAACTAGTGCGTTCGGTGCCGTGCCCGGAGCGGCCGTTTTGTCGGTGCCTTGTCGTAGAGTGACCCTCTGGCCGCGCGATACGAGAGGAGCCTGGTGACCGATCAACAAGGCGCCGAACCGGCAGGTAAAGAGCCGGAGTTGCGCGGTATCGATCTGGCCAGGCGGGCGCTGGAAGAGGCCCGCGCGGCGGCGAAGGCGAGCGGTAAGTCGGTCGGGCAGGGGCGATCCTCCCCACAGCGGAAGCTGCGGACGGGGGCGCGCAGGCGCAGCGGCTGGTCGGGGGCCGGACCGGATGCCCGCGATCCCCAGCCGTTCGGCAAGCTGACCGGCTCGCTGGCCAAGAATCGCGGCTGGTCCACCAAGGTCGCCGAGGGGATGGTGTTCGGCCGTTGGGCCGGCGTCGTCGGCGAGGACATCGCCTCGCACGCCACGCCGTTGACCTTGAAGGACAACGTGCTGAGCATCGCCGCCGAATCCACCGCGTGGGCAACCCAATTGCGCATGTTGCAGAGCCAGATCCTGGCGAAGATCAACGCCGCGGTCGGCCCGGGCGTCGTGACCTCGCTCAAGATCACCGGCCCCGCCGCGCCCAGCTGGCGCAAGGGGGAACGTCATGTCAGAGGCCGCGGACCCCGCGATACCTACGGATAGACCCATGGGCGTTCCACGTGAAACCGCGTCTCGGTATCGCTCGATGCGCCAACGGATTTCGCCCGAGCGGTAAGTAGCTGGATTGTGCCGACAGCAGCCCAGCGCCCCGCAGTCGACCACACTCGAACTTCGCGCAACCTCGTCCCACCCCGAATAGTTGATCTCCCGCCCTGCTCGCAGCCTGTTCCGCGGCCGGGCGCCGACAGCGCACAGCACCCGGCGAGCCTCGTGAGTAACTCCTCGGCTACGCCCGCGAGCCCGGAAATACGGGCATTCCGCCCCGTCGGCGTGCGCGGCGCCGGTGGCCCGTCGACACGCACCGCCCGAATCCTCCCAGAGGCGAGTGAAAGCCCCGGAGGGCGGAACAGACTCGCCGCAATCCGATTTCTCGCATTCACGGAGCTGTCAGGGGTGTCGTAGGTGCGCTGTAGGTTGGGTGTACCAGTAGGATGGTGACGTAACTAGCGGCGATCACCTTCGGCGCGTTCCGTACCGCCCGCGTGGCCCTGTATTTCTCGAGCAGTCATGACCAGGGACCAACGCGTGCTGTGCAGTGCCCCGCCAGGAGGATCAGCAAGTAAGGAGAGCTACCGACCAGTGGCTGCCAACGACTCCAACGCATCGGGCTCGACCAACGCTTCCTCGGGCAAGGCGGATTACGGCGCCTCGTCGATCACGGTCCTCGAGGGACTCGAGGCGGTCCGCAAGCGTCCCGGCATGTACATCGGTTCCACCGGTGAGCGTGGCCTGCACCACCTGATCTGGGAGGTCGTCGACAACTCCGTCGACGAGGCGATGGCCGGGTACGCCACCCGGGTCGATGTCACGCTGCTCGCCGACGGCGGCGTCGAGGTGGTCGACGACGGCCGCGGTATTCCGGTGGCCATGCACGCGCAGGGTGTCCCGACCATCGAGGTGGTCATGACCCAGCTGCACGCGGGCGGCAAGTTCGACTCCGACTCCTACGCGGTGTCCGGTGGTCTGCACGGCGTCGGTATCTCCGTGGTGAACGCGCTGTCCTCCCAGCTGGAGGCGGAGATCCACCGCGACGGGTACCACTGGACCCAGACCTACAAGGATTCGGTCCCCGGCAAGCTGCTCCAGGGTGATCCGTCCAAGCAGACCGGCACCACGATCCGCTTCTGGGCCGATCCGAACATCTTCGAGACGACCACCTACAACTTCGAGACCGTGGCCCGCAGGCTGCAGGAGATGGCGTTCCTCAACAAGGGACTGACCATCACGCTCACCGACGAGCGCGTCACCGACGCCGAGGTCACCGACGAGGTGGTCAGCGAGACGGCCGACGCGCCGAAGCACGCGGAGGCCGAAGACGCCACCGCACCGGTCGAGCACAAGGTGAAGAAGCGCACCTACCACTACCCGGGTGGCCTGGAGGACTTCGTCCGCCACATCAACCGGACCAAGCAGCCGATCCACAACTCGGTCGTCGGGTTCACCGGCAAGGGCACCGGCCACGAGCTCGAGGTCGCCATGCAGTGGAACTCGGGTTACTCCGAGTCGGTGCACACCTTCGCCAACACCATCAACACCCACGAGGGCGGCACCCACGAAGAGGGCTTCCGCGCTGCGCTGACCACGGTGGTCAACAAGTACGCCAAAGACAAGAAGCTGCTCAAGGAGAAAGACGGCAACCTCACCGGTGACGACATCCGCGAGGGCCTGGCCGCCATCGTGAGCGTCAAGGTCTCCGAGCCGCAGTTCGAAGGCCAGACCAAGACCAAGCTCGGCAACACCGAGGTCAAGTCCTTCGTGCAGAAAGCGTGCAACGAGCACCTGTCGCACTGGTTCGAAGCCAACCCGGCCGACGCGAAGACCATTGTGAACAAGGCGGTCTCGTCGGCGCAGGCGCGGGTCGCCGCCCGCAAGGCCCGGGAGTTGGTGCGCCGTAAGAGCGCAACCGACCTGGGTGGTCTGCCGGGCAAGCTGGCTGATTGCCGGTCCAAGGATCCGAGTAGGTCCGAGATTTACATCGTCGAGGGTGACTCCGCCGGTGGTTCGGCCAAGTCCGGGCGTGACTCGATGTATCAGGCGATCCTGCCGTTGCGCGGAAAGATCATCAATGTCGAGAAGGCCCGTATCGATCGGGTGTTGAAGAACAACGAAGTCCAGTCGATCATCACCGCGTTCGGTACCGGTATCCACGACGAGTTCGATATCGCCAAGCTGCGCTATCACAAGATCGTGCTGATGGCCGACGCCGACGTCGACGGTCAGCACATCGCGACTTTGCTGTTGACATTGCTGTTCCGGTTCATGCGCCCGCTGGTCGAGCAGGGGCATGTGTATCTGGCCCAGCCGCCGCTGTACAAGCTTAAGTGGCAGCGCAGCGATCCGGAGTTCGCCTACTCCGACCGCGAACGCGACGGTCTGCTCGAGGCCGGCCTCGCGGCGGGCAAGAAGATCAACAAGGAAGACGGCGTCCAGCGCTACAAGGGTCTCGGCGAGATGAACGCCAAGGAACTGTGGGAGACCACCATGGATCCGTCGGTGCGCGTGCTCAAGCTGGTCACCCTGGACGACGCCGCCGCGGCCGACGAGCTGTTCAGCGTGCTGATGGGTGAGGACGTTGAGGCCCGCCGCAGCTTCATCACCCGTAATGCCAAGGACGTTCGCTTCCTCGACGTATAAGCCGGTGCGCGTGCCCCGTCACCGCAACCGCACCAGGCCCGCTAAGGAGACTTCATGACCGACACGACGCTGCCTCCGTACGGAGGCACCGGCGGCGACCGGATCGATCCGGTCGACATCCAGCAGGAAATGCAGAACAGCTACATCGATTACGCGATGAGCGTGATCGTCGGCCGCGCGCTGCCCGAGGTGCGCGACGGCCTCAAGCCGGTGCACCGGCGCGTGCTGTACGCCATGTACGACAACGGGTATCGGCCCGACCGCGGCTACGTGAAGTCCGCGCGCCCGGTCGCCGAGACCATGGGTAACTACCACCCGCACGGCGACAGCTCGATCTACGACACCCTCGTGCGCATGGCGCAGCCGTGGTCGCTGCGCTACCCGCTGGTCGACGGCCAGGGCAACTTCGGTTCCCGCGGCAACGACGGCGCGGCCGCCATGCGATACACCGAGTGCAGGCTGACGCCGCTCGCGATGGAGATGCTGCGCGAGATCGACCACGAGACGGTCGATTTCATCCCCAACTACGACGGTCGCTCGCAGGAGCCGACCGTGCTGCCGAGCCGGGTGCCCGCGCTGCTGATGAACGGCAGCAACGGCATTGCGGTCGGCATGGCGACCAACATTCCGCCGCACAACCTGCGCGAGCTGGCCGAGGCGATCTACTGGGCGCTGGACAATTTCGACGCCGACGAAGAGTCCACCCTGGCCGCCTGTATGGAGCGGGTCAAGGGCCCGGACTTCCCGACCTACGGTCTCATCGTCGGTGGCCAGGGCATCCACGATGCCTACACCACCGGCCGCGGCTCGGTCCGGATGCGCGGCGTGGTCGAGATCGAGGAAGACAACAAGGGTCGCACCACCCTGGTCATCACCGAGCTGCCGTACCAGGTCAACACCGACAACTTCATCAACTCGATCGCCGAGCAGGTACGCGACGGCAAGATCGCGGGCATCTCCGACATCCACGACGAGTCCTCGGACCGCGCGGGCATGCGGATCGTCGTCACCGTCAAGCGGGACGCCGTCGCCAAGGTCGTGCTGAACAACCTGTACAAGCACACCCAGCTGCAGACCAGCTTCGGCTGCAACATGCTGTCCATCGTCGACGGTGTGCCGCGCACGCTGCGGCTGGACCAGATGATCCGGTACTACGTCAAGCACCAGTTGGACGTCATCGTCCGGCGCACCAAGTACTTGCTGCGCAAGGCCGAGGAGCGGGCCCACATCCTGCGCGGCCTGGTCAAGGCGCTCGACGCGCTCGACGAGGTCATCGCGTTGATCCGGCGTTCGGCCAACACCGACACCGCGCGCACCGGCCTGATGCAGATGCTGGATATCGACGAGATCCAGGCCACCGCGATCCTCGACATGCAGCTGCGCCGCCTCTCGGCGTTGGAGCGGCAGAAGATCGTCGACGAGTTGGCCAAGATCGAACTCGAGATCGCCGACTTGAAGGACATCCTCGCCAAGCCGGAGCGCCAGCGCGCCATCGTGCGGGACGAGCTGGCCGAGATCGTCGAGAAGTACGGCGACGACCGGCGCACCAGGATCATCGCGGCCGACGGTGACGTGGCCGACGAAGATCTGATCGCCCGCGAAGACGTGGTCGTCACGATCACCGAGACCGGCTACGCCAAGCGCACCAAGACCGACCTCTACCGCAGCCAGAAGCGCGGCGGCAAGGGCGTGCAGGGTGCCGGGCTCAAGCAGGACGACCTGGTCAAGCACTTCTTCATCTCCTCGACCCACGACTGGCTGCTGTTCTTCACGAACAAGGGCCGGGTGTACCGCGCCAAGGCCTACGAGCTGCCGGAGGCCAGCCGCACCGCGCGTGGTCAGCACGTGGCGAACCTGCTCGCCTTCCAGCCGGACGAGAAGATCGCCCAGATCATCCAGCTGAAGTCCTACGAGGATTCGCCGTACCTGGTGCTCGCCACCAAGAACGGCCTGGTGAAGAAGTCGAAGCTGACCGATTTCGACTCCAACCGCACCGGCGGCATCGTCGCGGTGAACCTGCGCGACGAAGACGAACTGGTCGGCGCCGTGCTGTGCTCGTCCGACGACGACCTGCTGCTGGTCTCGGCGCTCGGCCAGTCCATCCGGTTCTCCGCCACCGACGAGGCGCTGCGCCCGATGGGCCGCGCCACCTCCGGTGTGCAGGGCATGCGGTTCAACGCCTCCGATGAACTCTTGTCGCTCAACGTTGTGCGGCCGGATACATATCTGCTGGTGGCCACCGCTGGCGGTTACGCTAAGCGGACTGCGATCGAGGAGTACACAGCGCAGGGTCGGGGTGGTAAAGGCGTATTGACCATCCAGTACGACCCCAAGCGTGGCACCCTGGTCGGTGCACTCATCGTCGAGGACGAGGATGAGTTGTATGCGATCACGTCCGGTGGTGGTGTCATCCGGACGGTGGCCAAGCAGGTTCGCAAGGCTGGACGACAGACCAAGGGCGTGCGATTGATGAACCTCGGTGAGGGCGATACGTTGCTTGCTATCGCGCGCAATGCCGATGAGCCCGATCCCGATCTGCTCGCCGGCGACAACAGCGACACCGGTTCCTCTGAGTAGTAACCCAACAGCGGCGGCAACGAACGGATCTAAGGATTCCCATTGACCACTCCGAATCAGCCGAATGACGAGCGGCACCCGACGAACGGTGTGACCGAGCGGATCGCACCGTCACCGATTCCGCCGCGGCCGATCCCCCGGCCGAACTCGTCGGCCGAGAACGGCCAACCGGGTGGCGGGCAGCCGGGAGGCGGCCAGCCGAACGGTGGCCAACCGGGTGGTGGGCAGTCCGCCGCTGGCCAGCAGGGCGGGCAGCAACACGGCAGCCAGCAGCAGCACGGTGGTCCGCAGGGCGGTGGCCAGCAAGGCGGCGACCGATCCGGCGGGCAGCAGGGCGGGCAGCAACGCGAAATGCACGATCAGCAAGGCGATTTCGCGGGCAAGCAACCGGGGTCGGACCAGGCTCCCGGTCACGGCGGCCAAGATCCGTTCGATCAGAATGTCCGCATGAACAACTCAGAGCCCGGTGCGCCCGAGTCGGGGGATCAGTCCGGTGGCAACGGCGGTGGCCAATCGCCGTTCCAGGACGGCTGGGCGCAGCTGCCGCAGCGGGAACCACAGTCCAACCTGTACCGGCCGGGCCAGGCGCCGGTCACCGGACGACCGAGCGGCTCAGGGGGCCAAGGCGGTTCGGGCGGTGGCGGCCTGGGCGGTGGCGTGACCAACGCGCGCACCACCGCCGACCTCGCCGCCAAGGCGGCCCGCAAGGAAGCGGCGATGGTGAAGTCCGTCGGCATCGACGGACCGACCCGCAGCATCGCGCGCCCCGAGCTGATCAAGGACATGCCGGACCTGTCCGACATCCGGCACCCGCTGCCGCCGTCGGCCGAACACCACACCGGGCAGCAGCCGCCCATCTCGCCCGCGGTGCCGGTCGCGGTCGCCGCGGCCGTCGCCACCGGCGAGCCGCTGCGCGCCACCGTGCAGATCCGCCGGATCGACCCCTGGTCGACCCTGAAGATCTCGCTGGTGATCAGCGTGGCCATGTTCTTCGTGTGGATGCTCGCGGTCGGCCTGCTCTACATCGTGCTCGAGGGCATGGGTGTATGGGAACGGTTGAACAACACCTTCACCGACATGGTGTCCCAGGACAGCGGGTCGGTCGGGCTCATCGACGCGGGCACGGTCTTCGGCTATGCGGGCGTCATCGGGCTGATCAACGTGGTGCTGTTCACCGCGCTCGGCACCGTCGGCACGTTCATCTACAACCAGTGCTGTGATCTGGTCGGCGGCATCCAGGTGACGCTCGCCGATCCCGACTAGCACCTCGAACACCCAGCGGCCGGCGTAGTCCCTCCACCAGGGACGGCGCCGGCCGTTTTCGTCGATCGGCACCCCTGCTACCAGCCGTTTTGGTCGTTCACGGGCAAGTCGGGTAATCTCTAGCCTCGGCTCAGGTGGAAGAAAACAAGAGTCGATACGGGCCTATAGCTCAGGCGGTTAGAGCGCTTCGCTGATAACGAAGAGGTCGGAGGTTCAAGTCCTCCTAGGCCCACTCCCGAACATCACAGTAGGGTGGGAACCATGAAGTTTCTTGTCACGGTAGGCGCCGTGGTCGCGGTTCTCATCGGCATCTCCAAGCTGCGCCAGCGCACCGACGCCGACCTGTGGCACGAAGTCACCACCCGCTGACTCGGGGCCTTAGCTCAATTGGCAGAGCACTGCCTTTGCAAGGCAGGGGTTAGGGGTTCGATTCCCCTAGGCTCCACTCCACTCGTAGGCGAGCCCTGCACGCGGAAAGCGCGTGCGGGGCTCGTTTCGTCGTGTCTTGTGGGGGCGGAGCCCCCACACCCCGCCCGGCGGGGCTTTGCCCCCGGACCCCCCTTCTCGGGTGCGCCTTCTCGGGTTGTGTGCTGGTTTGATGTTTGCGGGGCTTCGCCCCGTACCCCTGCCGCTGGTCGCGTATCTGAGGTAACTCCCTTGCCTCGCTGACGCTTAGGTCGCTCGAATACAGCGCCAGCAAGTAAGCGAGCTGGCGGCAGTTTCGAGCCATTGGCAGGCGACTTGTTTCGCTGAGCCTCTGCCTGTCGCCGAACCCCCTAGGGCGGCACGCGGTTACGTGCCGCCGAGGGTTGAGCTCAATGCGGTACTGCCGCGGCCTCTAGACGGGTGAGGGTTTCGGGGTTCGGCCAGTGGCGGATTTCGTAGCGGCGGGGGGACATGCCGGGAATTGGTGTCAGGCCGGTGATTTCGGCTGCAGTGGCGAAGGGGACTTCGAAGAGGGTTTGCATTTCACCGTTCTCTTCGGTGCAGAAGAGGATTCGGTCGGCTTCGGGGAGTAGGTATTCGACGTCCTTGCCCCAGACGGTCACAGTGTAGGGACCCTCGTCGGTGACCATGTAGCGGACCGAGGCTACGAAGGCGGGGTCGAGGTCCTCGTGGTGGGGGTAGACGAAGTCGCGTTCCATCGCGGTTTTCAGGGCCTCGGTTTGGGCGTCGTATTCGGTGATGGCCAAGCCGCATCGGGCGCGGAGGGCGAGGGCGTGGTGGCGGTGGTCGGGTACCTGGTCGAGGGGGATTACGGTGCCGTTGTCGTCGACCGTGTAACCCTGGGGGGAGATGGGGCGGACGGCGGCGCGGTACTGCTGCTCGACCTGCTCGAAAAGAGAAGTGAGGTCGCCGTCGTCTGGGGTGATGATCAGAGTGTCGACCTCGGGCATGAAGGCGATGGGGCGGTGGGTGCCGTCGCCGGAGCCGGCGAGCCAGCCGGGGATCAGGGGCCAGGAGGTGCAGTAACCGTCGCCGTTGTCGGCGAAATGGAGCAGGCCCGGCTCTTTGATGCCGTGGGAACCGACCAGGGCCGTGAGGTTTTCGCGTGCGGCGGCGAAGACCTCGTCGGCGGCGATACCCCAGCGTTCCAGCGTCGCTCCGGAGACGATTGAGCGGGAGTGGGGCTTGTCGATCGCGACCAGTTCGTCGAGGAACGGGAGCACGGGGCGGGCGATCGGCAGCATCTCCTCGGTCGGGGTGTTGAGCCCGAAGCCGTTGGGGCGCAAGATCGGTCGCAGCAAGGCGCGGCACTCGAGCCAGGTTTCCGGTGCGTCGTTGTCCTGGACGCCTGCGATGTAACGGGCTATCCGGGCGTCCCGATCGTCGGCCGGGAGGTGGGCGGCCTCCCGGAAGATATTGCCCAGGTACAGCTCGAGGTCGCCGACGGTGATCATGAACTCGTCCGGATCGTACTTCGCGTCTTGCTCGCCGGCCTCGGTCAATCGCTGCAGGACGAGCGCCGCGAACTGATCGGCGTCGGCCCTGAATTTCTCCTCCACGCGGCAACCGTAACCGGACCGACCGACGAGTGCACAGGAGTCAGCGGCCCGACAGCGGTCCGTGCCGGTCGAGGTGCAGGTAGGTGTAGCCGGTGACGATCAGGCAGACCACGGTCGCGGTGATCAGCATCGCCCAGCCGGCGACCAGCATGCTCAACAGGCCACCGAGCAGGGCGCCGAGCGCGAAGCTCAGATAGAGCAGGAAGTAGCCGAGCCAGTCGGCGTAGTCGCCGCCGCTGATATGGCGTTCGATGCCCTGGGCCAGCTTGACCAAGGTTCCGGTGACATAGCTCAGCGGCACCGACACCTCGCCGTCCTTGACGAACGAGGTGTTCAGCGCGCCGACGCCGAACGCGACGAACAGGATCGGCACGAAGTCGATGTCGGCGGTCTCCGGGTTCTGGAACCGGACGATGTCGATGATCGACGCGGTGGCCAAGCTGAAGGTGGTCAGCAGGGTCGGCCCGTGCGGATGCCCGGACCAATAGTGTCTGCGGCACCAGGAGGCGACCACGACGCCACCGACGAACGACGCGAGCAGTCCCGCCGCCGCGGCCGCCGTGTCCTTCTGACCACTGAAGTGGCCGAGGATGGCACGCTCGGTATTGCCGGTCATGAACGTGACGAAGTAGCCAGCGGTGTGCATGAACGCCGCCGCGCCGATCAATCCGGCCAGTGCGGCCAGCACCCAGGACAGTCGCGCCTCGTTGTCGAAAAGTGCCCTCTTGCGAGCTTCGTCCGGTTTGCGCACAGGTCGGGCTCCTTTCGGGGCGGATGGTCCTCCTCAGTGTTACCGCTCGTCGGAGGAACGCGCATGTGCAGCGCCGTAGGTTGCCGGATGGTCACCAGCGTCGAATCGAGTGTTCGTCCGACGATCGGGTCGATCGAGTGGTCGGTATCCGCGCAGTAACCGAGTGACTTCGATGTGCCGTCTTCCCTGTTCAGTGCTGGTGACGCATGATGCTGTCAGTTACCGGAAGTAACCGTACGGGCCGACTCGGGACAGTGGCGAACGGAACGTGCGTACACCGACAGACAGCCGGTCCGTTGTGATCGGTCGCACGAAAGGAATGGCAGCATGACGAACAAGGTGACGGCCTTCGCCGACATCGAGACGGAGTTCGACACCTTCGTCGGACAGATCGGCTACGCCACCATGGTGACCGTGGACAAGCAGCATCGGCCGAGGACGCGGGTGCTGATCCCGGTCTGGGAGCACGCGGACGGCACGCCGCTCGGCTGGCTGGCCACCTACAAGACTCCCGTCAAAGCGGCACACATCGCCGCCAATCCACATGTGAACTTCTCCTACTGGGCGCCGGGCAACAATTCGGTGGCGGTGGACGCGACGGCCGAGTGGGCCGACGCGCCCGAGATCAGAGAGCGGGTGTGGCAGCTGTACCGGCAGACCAGCCCGCCGGGCGCCGGCTACGACCTCGGCCAGTTCTGGCACTCACCGCAGGACCCGAAGCTGCAGATCCTGCGGCTGGACCCGTGGCGGATCCAGGTGATTCGCGGCCGGGATCTGCGCAGCCGGATCTGGCAGGCGCCGCCCGAGGTAGCACGCGCCGCCGGGTGACCACACCGCTCTCCATCGCACCGCCGGTTACCGTGCACGGGTGGACTCCGTGCTCGATTTCCTGCTGACCGAACCGCTCGCCGCGACGCCGCTCGATGATGCCGGCGCGGCCTGGACGCGACATCGGGTGGCCGCGAACCGATTCGGCAAGCCGGTCGATGTCGCCATCGCGGGCGGATTCGGCGCCGACCGGCTCGGTTACGCGTTCCTGTCCGGGTATCAGGAGGCGGTGCGCACGCTGATTCCGGACCTGCCCGCTGACGAACTTGTCGCGTTGTGTGCGACCGAGGCGGGCGGCGGGCACCCGGCGGCGATCCGGACCACGCTGATCGAAGACCGCGGCGAGTTCCGGCTCAACGGGACCAAAACCTTTGTCACGCTGGGCAAGCTGGCGCAGCGGCTGGTGGTACTGGCCAGCGTGGGAGCGGCCGAGGACGGCCGGAATCGGTTGCGCGCCACCGTGGTCGACGCCGGTGCGACCGGGGTGCACGTGACGAATCTGCCCGCGACTCCCTTTGCCCCGGAGATCCCGCATGCGATGGTCACGCTGACAGATGTTGCGGCAGAGGTGTTACCGGGTGACGGCTACCTGGATTACCTCAAGCCGTTCCGCACGATCGAGGACATTCATGTGCTGGCCGCGGCGCTCGGCTGGCTGGTGCGGGTGGCGCGCGAAGCGGGCTGGTCGCATTCTGTGCTGGAGCGACTGCTCACCGTGGTGGCGGCGGTGCGTGGGCTCGACCTCGATGCGCCGAGTTCGCCGGGCGTGCACATCGCGCTGGGTGGCATATTCGCGTCCGTCGAGCGGTTGCTGGCGGAGCTGGATTCGCTGTGGGCGTCCGTGGATTCGGTGACCGGGCACCGGTGGGAGCGGGATCGTCCGCTGCTCGGGATCGCCGGACGGGTGCGTGATCAGCGTCTGGCTACGGCCTGGCGATCGGTGCTACCCGGCGAGAATCAGGCCGTCTGACCTGGTCCGGAAATGGGGAGCGGGCCTCGGCGAAGGGGGGGAGTTAGCCGAGGCCCGCGTAAGGTCGGCCCGGGGGGGAGGGGCCGACTTGAATGATCCTACGCGATGATTCCCGATTGTGTGCGCGTGGGGAGTGCCACTTTTTGAAGATTTTTTGGGTCCGCTTACTTTCTGCTAGTTCGTGACCGTTTCGGGTAGGTGGGACCCTCCGGGGGGCCACTGTTCGGCGGTGGCCTGGTGTTTGCCAAAACCACTGTTGCGCAGGTCGATACCCGCTCCTTACGCCTTGCGATCCGGGGCTGTTACAGCCTGACAAAACAAGCCGACCGGTCGCTGTGTGGGGAGAATCGCTGCCCCGCGAGCACGATTCGACGGCGGTGGGCGACCGACGCCGATGCGTGTCGGTAGTCGGCGGCCGGAATCTGTCGTACCCCGGTGCGAACATGTGTTCGTGTTCAGCGGGTTCCGGCCGATCGAACGGTCCGAGCGAGCAAGGGGCCCGGGCGCTTTCGCGTGGGCGCAGCCCGGTGCACGAGTACCGCGCGACGACGATTCGGGTAGTCCGCTACGCACGACTCGATGGACCACACGCGGGAGTATCGAACCGGTCGCACTTCGATCCGGCACCCCCGAGCACCGCCTGGATCGAGGTGCGGCCTTCGTTTGTGGGAGGCGCGTCCGGGCCGATTCGGGGGTGGGCAATCCGCCATTAACTCTGTACGTTGTAGAGAGAAAGATTCGCCGCGCGCCCAACCGAAGGACCGAGCGATTGCACATCACTTCGCACACCGTGCCCTCGGCTCTCCCTCAGGGCAACATCGGGCAACCTCGGCGCCGAGGGATGCCCGGTGGTGGCGGGCACGCGCTTTTTCAAGATCGCAAACCGGCGCAAATCGGATGAAATTGTCGGTGGGTGGCGCAATACTGACTCGGGTATCGGCCATTTCCCCCGGCCCAGCGAATTCGGTCGGCACCAGATCACTGGCGTCGTGCAAATACATCCCACGAAAACTCACGAACTCAGGAGAATCATGCCCGACGCAATAGTCGCCGAGGGTCTGGTCAAACGATATGGCGATCTGGTCGCCCTCGATGGACTCGACCTCTCGGTTCCGGCGGGGACCGTCACCGCGCTACTCGGACCCAACGGCGCAGGTAAGACCACCACGGTCCGGGTGCTCACCACCCTGCTCGTGCCGGACTCCGGCCGGGCGACGGTCGCGGGCATCGACGTGCTGCGCGAGCCACGGACCCTGCGCTCCCGCATCGGCGCGTCCGGCCAATATGCCGCGGTGGACGAATATCTCACCGGTTTCGAGAATTTGGAAATGGTGGGGCGGCTCTATCACATGGGGGTGCAGCGCAGTAAGGAGCGCGCACGCGAACTGCTCGAGCGGTTCCGGCTCAGCGACGCCGCCGACCGGCCGGTGAAAACGTACTCCGGCGGCATGCGCAGGCGACTCGATCTGGCGGGTGCGCTGGTGGCGAACCCGCCGGTGCTGTTCCTCGACGAGCCGACCACCGGCCTGGATCCACGCGCCAGGCTGGCGCTGTGGGACGTCATCGAGGAGTTGGTGGCCGGCGGCACCACGCTGTTGCTCACCACCCAGTACATGGACGAGGCCGACCGGCTGGCCGACGCCATCGCGGTGATCGACCACGGCAAGGTCATCGCCCGCGGCACCGCCGACGAGCTCAAGACCCTGGTGGGCGGCGACCGGATCGAGCTCACCGTGGACCACGCCGACAACCTCGGTACCGCGATGCAGGCGCTGAAAGGCCTGGCCGACGGCGAGATTCACGTCGAGCCAGGGCTGCGCCGCCTCACCGTCCCGGTGGCCGACGGATCGCAGGCGCTGGTCGCAGCGATCGGCAAGCTCGCCGAACACGACGTACGGATCAACGACGTCGGCCTGCGCAGGCCCTCGCTCGACGACGTCTTCCTGACCCTCACCGGGCACGAGGCCGAGGAACTGACCAACGACAACGGCCGCGCCGCGGCAGAGCGGCAGGCCGCAGTGGAAGGAACGACCCGATGACCACGATGGCTCCGGTGCACGAGCGGCTCTCGCTCGGCGACAAACTGTCGATGGTGGTGAGCGACAGCCTGACCATCGCCAAGCGCGGGGTCATCAAGATCAGGCGCGTGCCCGACGTGCTGATCTTCTCGACGCTCTCGCCGATCATGTTCGTGCTGTTGTTCGCCTACATCTTCGGCTCGGCGATCGAGATCCCCGGGGTGAGCTACCGGGAGTTCATGATCGGCGGCATCTTCGCGCAGACCGTGGTGTTCGGTGCTTCGTTCACCGGTGCGGCGCTGGCCGAGGACATGCAGAAGGGCATCATCGACCGCTTCCGTTCGCTGCCGATGGCGCCGTCGGCCGTGCTGATCGGGCGCACACTCAGCGACGTGGTGATCAACGTGGTCAGCCTGACGGTGATGTCGCTGACCGGTCTGGCGATCGGCTGGCGGATCCGCGGCTCGTTCCTGGACGCGGTGCTGGCGTTCCTGCTGCTGTTGCTGTTCGCCTACGCGGTGTCCTGGATCATGGCCTACGTCGGGCTGCTGGTGCGGGCACCGGAGGTCTTCAACAACGCCAGTTTCATCGTGGTGTTCCCGCTGACGTTCATCGGCAACACCTTCGTGCCGAGCGACAAGCTGCCGACGGTGCTGCGCGTGATCGCCGAGTGGAATCCCGTCTCGGCGCTGACTCAGGCGACCCGCGATCTCTTCGGCAACACCAGTGCGGTGGCACCTACGCCCACCGCGTGGTCGCTGCGCAATCCGGAGGTGACCACGCTGATCTGGGTGGTGGTGATCATGGCGATTTTCGTACCGCTGGCGGTCCGGCAGTACAAGAAGACCGTCAGTCGCTGAACCGCTAGCGGCCGTTCTCCGCGCCCGCTCCGGCTACCGGAGCGGGCGCGGAGCCGTTGCGGGAGTAGCCGATGCGCGGGGGCGCCGGTGCCGGTGCGGGCGGCTGCGGCCGCTTGCTGCGTACCAGCCAGGCCACGCCACCCGCCAGCGCGACGGCCGCCGCGACAATGAGCCGGTTACGAGTACGTGTGGATACATGTAGGGGCCCCATGGTCATTGGCCCATGCTGGCACAACCGCGCCGTTCATGCAGTAGCTCCAGCTCAGCGGCTCACCCGGGTGTGCCGTAACCACTACTGATCGGTTCAGGTGGCGGGTCGGACGGCGACTCGCCCGCGGCGCGGACGACCACCGTTTGCGTCGCGGGTAACTTCGCCTGGCGCACCGGAACTCGACCCGACACGGGTGGTACCGGCCGGTGCGCTGCGGTTCCTGAGCGGCGGGACCGTAGCATTGCGGCGTGACCTCACCGAACCAGACCGCTGTGGCGACGCTCCACACGAATCGCGGCGACATCAAGATCTCGCTCTTCGGTAACCACGCCCCCAAGACGGTCCGCAACTTCATCGGGCTCGCCGACGGCTCGGCGCCGTACACCACCGCGAACGCGAGCGGCGGCAGCACCGGCCCGTTCTACGACGGCGCCGTGTTCCACCGGGTGATGGACGGGTTCATGATTCAGGGCGGCGATCCCACCGGCACCGGACGCGGCGGACCCGGCTACGAGTTCGGCGACGAGTTCCACCCGGAACTGCGCTTCGACCGCGGCTACCTGCTGGCCATGGCCAACGCCGGACCGGCGACCAACGGGTCGCAGTTCTTCATCACCGTCGGCCCGCAGCCGCACCTCAACCGCAAGCACAGCATCTTCGGTGAGGTCGTCGATCCGGAGTCGCGCAAGGTCGTCGACGCCATCGCCAAGACGGCGACCGACCGCAATGACCGCCCCCTGGAACCCGTCGAAATCACCAAGATCACGATCGAATGAGCTTATGACCGCCCAGCCGCCTGCGCCGACGTGCGTTCGCCATCCCAATCGTCCGACCGGCCTGGCGTGCACGCGCTGCGGACGGCCCTCCTGCCCGGAATGCCTGCGCCCCGCGGCGGTCGGCCAGCACTGTGTCGACTGCCTGCAGCAGGGGCAGCGTGATGTGGCGCCGGTGCGCACCGTCGCAGGCGCGCCGGTGGCCAGGGCGTCGCTGCCGTACGTGACCTACGCGTTGATCGCGATCAACGTGGCGATCTACGCGATCACCGCGGTGCAGGCCCAAAGCCTGATGGCGAACCGGGCCTCGGCGCTGTTCATCGACTGGATGCTCTACCCGCCTGCGGTGGCCGGCGGCGAGTGGTGGCGGGTGATCGGCTCCGGCTTCCTGCACTACGGTCCGATCCATCTGCTGCTCAATATGTTCGCGCTGTATGTGATCGGCCGGGACGGCGAGCTGGTACTCGGACGGCTGCGCTACCTCGCGGTCTATCTCGTGTCGCTGCTCGGTGGTTCCGCCGCCGTCATGGTGTTCGCGCAGGACAGCTTCACCGCAGGTGCATCGGGCGCGGTATACGGCCTGTTCGGGGCGATCACCGTCATCCTGATCCGGCTGCGGCAGAACCCGAATCAGATGCTGATCCTGATCGCCATCAACGTCTTCATCAGTATCTCGTTGCCGGGCATCTCCCTGTGGGGACATCTCGGCGGGCTGGCCGCGGGCACGCTTGCCACGCTGGGCATTCTGTTCCTGCCGGGCTGGCTGCGCGTGAAATCGCAAGAGACCGCACGGCTCGTGGGCTGGATCGCGGTCGCGGTCATCGCACTGGTGTCGTTCGGGGTGATCGGCGCCACCGCTATGTCGCTGGCCTGACTCGGGATTCGTGGTGTGGCTTCACGTGAAACACCGGAAAGCCACACAGCAACAACGACTGCGTCGCTGCTGCTTGCGGGCAGACGGGGTTCAGCGGGTGGTCTCGCCGGACAACCGGAGGGTGCGGACCAAGGTGTCGTAGACGTCGTCGGGGCGAGCACCCAGATCCCAGCGGCCGAAGATCAGCAGCCGCTCGGTGCCGTCGTGGTCGACGTCGATTTCCAGCATCGGCATCTTGCGCCCGAGGCGGCGGTAGTCGACCACCCGAGCGCGGATGATCTGGTCGCGGGTGTATTCGTCGGCACCGATCAGAGTGCGCACGACCATCCGCGGGTCGGCGCCCGCGACAGCGGTCAGCCGTGGTCGCTGCCGAAAGCCGAGCCCGGCCATGACCAAGAGCCCGGCCGCCGCCAGCCCGATGAGCAGGCGGGCCGCGGCCTCGTTGGCGAGGATCGCGGCAACGGCCAGCACGATGCCACCACCGGTCACCGCGACGAGGGCCGGTGCCGGCGTGGTCCAGGCGAGCCGAGGCGTGGCCTCGCGGGGCTGTGGATCGGGAGAATCAGGTGTCACGGGTCACTTTCCCCAAGCACTCCTCGAGTTGTCCACAGGTTCATCCACAGGTGTGCATGAATGACACGTCTGTAATCTAGATGTGGTGCCTGCGTTACCTGGAACAGCCCAGATGTGGTGTCAGCGCCACCGCATGGTCATGATCAGACCGACGACCATGAGGCCGAATCCGATCAGGAAGTTCCAGGCGTTCAGATCACTCATCCAGCTGATGTGATCGGCGGCGAGGTAATAGACGAGCAGCCACACCAGCCCGGCGAGCATGAAACCGAGCATGATGGTGACGTACCAGACCGGCGACGGTCCGGCTTTCACCTTCACCGGCGTCCGGCTGGCCGGGTTGATCGTGTAATCGGTCTTCTTCCGGACCTTCGACTTGGGCATGACGTCCTCGTATTCGGCGTGCAGGTCGGTACCGGCGGGGCAGGCGCGGGTGGTGGTGCGGAGCTCGCTCGCCACGGTGGACGAGGCTCTGGCGCCCTCCGGTGTGCCTCTAGGCTATCCCAACTGGTATTGGATGCGACGCGGTGCCGTGCGGGGACGTAATCTCGGATCATGCGTGTTCTGGTCGTCGACAATTACGACAGCTTCGTCTTCAACCTGGTCCAGTACCTCGGGCAGCTGGGTGCCGAGGCCGTGGTGTGGCGCAACGACGACCCGAACCTGGCCGATGTGGACGCCGTCGTGGCCGAATTCGACGGCATTTTGATCAGCCCCGGGCCCGGTTCCCCCGATCGCGCGGGCGCCAGCATCGACCTGGTGCGGGCCTGCGCCCGGCACACCGTTCCGCTGCTCGGCGTGTGCCTGGGTCATCAGGCCATCGGCGAAGCCTTCGGCGCGACGGTGACCCGCGCGCCCGAGCTGCTGCACGGCAAGACCAGCTCCGTCTTCCACATCGGCGCCGGTGTGCTGGCCGGCCTGCCCGACCCGTTCACCGCCACGCGCTACCACTCGCTCACCGTCCTCGAAGACACGCTGCCGGACGAGCTCGAGGTGCTCGGACGCACCGAATCCGGCATCGTGATGGCCATGCGGCATCGCACCCTGCCGATCCACGGCGTGCAGTTCCACCCCGAATCGGTGCTGACCCAGGGTGGGCACCGGATGCTGGCCAACTGGCTCGGCGTCTGCGGCGAGCGCCCGGCCGAGGGTCTGGTGGAGATGCTCGAGGCGGAGGTCGCCGCGCTGGTGCTGCAATAGTCGGACGCGGCGTGCGACCGAGGGTGTGGCAGGGAGCGGACATGGTCAGCGACCGGGAGGCGTGCAGTGAACGGACGCGGTGAGCGACCGGGAGACGTGGGACGACCGGGAGGTGCGGCAGTGACCCGTCCATATGTTCTGCTGTCGGTCGCGGTGAGCGTCGACGGATACATCGATGATGCGAGCCCTGAGCGTCTGCGGCTGTCGGACCCGGCGGATTTCGACCGGGTGGATCAGGTGCGTGCGGACTCCGACGCGATTCTGATCGGCGCCGAAACACTGCGCCGCGACAACCCTCGGCTGTTGGTCGACAGCGCCGAGCGCCGCACAGCACGGGTCGAGGCGGGCAAACCGGAGTACCCGCTGAAGATCACTGTCACGGCGAGCGGTGACCTGGATCCGGACCTGAGGTTCTGGCATCACGGCGGCGACAAGCTCGTGTACACCACCGATGCGGGCGCAGCGCGGCTCGCCGATCGCCTGTCCGGTCTTGCCGAAATCGTCTCGCTCGGCACCGAACTCGACTTCGGCGCCCTCCTGGACGACCTCGGTCGCCGCGGCGTCGCCCGCCTCATGGTCGAGGGCGGCACCCGCATCCACACCACCTTTCTTGCCGACGACCTCGCCGACGAACTGCACCTGGCGGTCGCACCCCTGTTGGTCGGTGACCCCGAAGCCCCGCGATTCCTCGGCGCCGCAAGCTATCCCGGCGCCCCGCACCGCCGCATGCGGCTGGTCGACATCGCCCTGTTCGGCGACGTCGCGGTCTTGCGCTACCGCCCGAAGTCCGAACCCATGGCGGAGCGCGACACTCGGTACATGCGGCGAGCCATCGAACTCGCGTGGCGCTGCCCGCCGAGCGAGACGGCGTTCTCCGTCGGCGCGGTGATCGTGGCCGACGATGTGGAGATCGCCACCGGCTACTCGCGCGAGACCGACGCGAAGGTGCATGCCGAGGAGTCGGCGCTGGACAAGCTCGACGCGGACGATCCGCGGCTGGCCAGGGCGACGATCTACACCACGCTGGAACCGTGTTCGCAGCGGGCCACCGCGACCCGGCCGCCGTGTACCGATCGCATCCTGCGGGCGGGAATTCCCCGGGTCGTGCTGGCCTGGCGCGAGCCCGCGACCTTCGTGACGAACTGCGTCGGCGTGGAGAAGCTGCGCGAGCAGGGCGTCGAGGTGATCGAGCTGACCGAGCTGGCGGCGGAGGCGATGTCGATGAACGGTCACCTCGAGCTGTCCTGAAGCGCACCAGGATTCAGCACGCAATGTTCTACATCGTTGCGGCGGCAGGATATTCGTGATCGAACGTCGATGACTGCCAACTTTCGGCTGCCAAGACAACTTCCGATTTCGATGGAACCGATTTCGGACTCGACGCGTCAGATCCTATAGAACACAAGATCTTATAGAACCTGGTGTTGGGGAGCTGCCACTCCCCAACACCCGGAGCTGCACGCATGCAGCAATTCACAGTTCACAACACAGATTGGAACACTTCCATGATAAACCTTCGGAGGCTCGCCGCAGGTGTCGCAGGCGCGTCCGTCGCCGCAATGATGTTGAGCAGCATGGCTGCCGGCACTGCGTCCGCGCAAAGCCTGCTCAAACCCCCTTTGCACTGCGGGCAGAACGGGAAGTTCACCGAAATCAAAGACGATGGCTATGCCTACGGGTACCAGTTGTACAAAACGGAAGGAAACACCTACTACTACATCGTGCACATTCCGCATATAACAGGCTGGGTGCCGATCGGTGAAGTGACCTGCATGGCCGGGCCCGGGCCCGGTTACGAGCACTACTGAGCAGCATTCAGCTGTTTCGGTGAAACAACCGGCGCTGCACTGCGTTAGGTGAAACGGGAATAACCTGACACCTGCGGCTCTGTGATACCGAAATATCGCGACGGTGTAGCGGATACGGCCCACGTGGTCGTGCCGATACGCCGCCGCGGGCGAGGCCTCCGGCAGCGAGTTTGCGCCCGAGCAGAATTCGGACACCGGAGGCCTTGTGCTCAGCACGCTGCACCGAGTGCCCGACCCCGCCGAGAGTGGGGGACGAGGCCCTGTGTCGAAGTGCGATCGGCGCCGCCGGGAACCTAGGGTCGCCCGTAGACCGCCGTCACGAACTCACCGAGCTGGTTGTCGTCGAGGTGCCTGGCCAGGTCGGCCTCGCTGATCATGCCGACCAGCCGCTTGTTGTCGATCACCGGCATCCGCTTGACCCGGTGGCTCTCCATCTGGTCGAGCACCTCCTCGACGTCGGCGTCGGCGGCGACCCAGCGGGGCGTGGACTCACAGAGTTCCTCGGCCCGCGTGGTCGCCGGCGAACGACCCTGCGCAACGCATTTCACGACAATGTCGCGGTCGGTGATGATGCCGCACATGCGATCGCTGTCGTCGGCGATGACCAGTGATCCGACGCCGAGTTCGGCCATCACCCGGGCGGCCTTCCCGACGGTCTCCTCCTTGGAGATCCACTGCGCACCGGGTTTCATGATGTCCCTGGCGGTAGTCATAAGGCTTCCTCCTCGTTGCTCAGCACTGCTGATCCGGATGGAGCACACCCAATTCTGCCGCCGATCACACCGACCGGTCGGTGTTTCGCCGATACCGCTATCTCACGGTGGGCCGAGGACGCCCACGCCGACCGACACGGTCCCGTTCTTCGGGATGGAACCGCTGGCGGATGGCTGCTGGCTGAGGATCCGGCCCACGCTGCTCGTGTCGAAGGTGCCCTGCGGGGACTGGCTGATCTGGCTCTGCGTGCCGGTCCAGCCTTCCGCGCGCAGCTTGTCCACCGCCTGCGCGACCGTGAGACCCACCAGCGACGGCATCTTGATCTGATCGCTGGACACCTGCACGGTGACCGTCGAGCCCTTCTCCGCCGGCGCGCCGCCCGCGGGGCTGGTCGAGAGCACCTCGCCCTTGGGCCGCGACGACGGCACCTCCTGGATCGAGATCTTGAATCCGGCGCTGTCCACCAGGTTCGGCCGCGCGACGTCGATGTCCTGACCGATCACGTTCGGCACCCGGACCGATTCCGGGCCGGAGCCGATGGTGACGACGATGGCCCGGCCCACATCCACCCGGGAACCCGCCGACGGATCCTGCCCGATGACCTTGTCGGTGTCCTGCGTGCTGGACGGCTTGCGCACGACACTCGGATCCATCTGTAGGTTGCCGTTGAGCAATGCGGCTTCGGCCTCCTGCTGGCTCATCCCGTCGAGCTTCGGCACCTGCACCTGGGCCGGGCCGGTGGACACCTGAATGGTGACGTTGCTGCCCTTGTCCGCCCGCGCACCGCCCAGCGGTGCGGTGGAGATGACGTTGCCGGTGGCCACTTTGCTGTCCGGCTTCTGCTGGATGGAGACGGCGAAACCGGCCTGCTGGAGCGTATCGGCCGCCTGTTGCGCGGACTTGCCCGAAAGGTCGGGCACGGCAACCTGTTCCGGCTTGCTGCCCGGTCCGACCCATACCCAGAACAAGGCGAGCAGCACGGCGACACCGGCGGCCGCGGCGACGGCGACATAGATGGAGCGGCGCGGTCCGCCGGACTCCGGCGGCCCCTGCTCCGCGGTGTCGTCGTTGCGCTCGACGGTGCGGTAGCTGCGCGGCGCGGGCTCGTTCGAGCCGAAGACGGTGGTGCGGTCCTCGTCGGTCATCACCATCGGCGCGATGGGCTTCTGCCCGCCGAGCACCCGGATCAGGTCGGCCCGCATCTCGGCCGCGCTCTGGTAGCGGTTGGCCGGGTTCTTGCTCATCGCCTTGAGGATCACCGAGTCCAGCTCGCGCGGTACTCCGGGATGCACGTGCGACGGCAGCCGCGGATCCTCCCGGACGTGCTGGTAGGCGACCGCGACCGGCGAGTCACCGGTGAAAGGCGGCTCACCGGTGAGGATTTCGAACAGCACGCAACCGACGGAGTAGACGTCCGAACGGGCGTCCACCGTCTCGCCGCGCGCCTGCTCGGGCGAAAGATACTGTGCGGTACCGATGACCGCGGCCGTCTGGGTCATCGGGTTGGAGCTGTCGGCGAGCGCCCTCGCGATGCCGAAGTCCATCACCTTCACCGCGCCGGCCCGGTTGATCATGATGTTGGCCGGCTTCATGTCGCGGTGCACGATGCCGGCCTTGTGGCTGAAATCCAGTGCGGCACACACGTCCGCGACGACTTCCATGGCGCGGCGCGGCGGCAGCGGACCCTGGCCGCGCACGATGTCGCGCAGCGTGTCGCCGTCGACGTACTCCATCACGATGTACGGCAGCGGGCCGTCGTCGACCTTGGCCTCGCCGGTGTCGTACACCGCGACGATGGCCGGATGATTCAGCGCGGCGGCGTTCTGGGCCTCGCGCTTGAACCGCAGATAGAAGGTGGGATCGCGGGCCAGATCGGCCCGCAGCACCTTGATCGCCACGTCCCGGCTGAGCCGCAGATCGCGCGCCTTGTGCACCTCGGACATGCCGCCGAACCCGATGATCTCGCCCAGCTCATAGCGGGAGGAGAGATTCTTCGGGGTCGTCATTGTTGTCCTTGCGAAGAGGTTTTGGGCGCGCTGGGGGTGGCGGAGCTTCGAGCACTGTTCCCCGGAAATGGTATGTCGATAGTGGGGATTCGGGGCAGGGTCGTCGCCGGTGTTGTCGTCGTCGGCTTGGTACTGCTCGGCGGCGTGGTGGTCGGCGACGGCGTGGTCGTCGTCGGTTCCGGCGTGGTGGTGGTCGGTTCGGTGGTGGTCGGCTCCGTGGTCACCACCGGCGGCGGAACGGGTTTGGGCGTCGTCGTGCTGGTCACCGGCGGCGGTGGCGGCTTCGGCGCCTGCGTGGTCGTGGTGGCAGGCGGGACCTTCGAATCCGGGTTCGTGTCGCCACCGAACATCAGGTAGAGCACGATGGCGAGCAGCAGCACCGCGCCCGCGCCGAGCGCAGCCATCCACTTCTGCGTGGTGGTGTACTTCTTGCCGTTCTCCGGCGGCAGCTGATTGCCACCGGTACCGCTGTTGAGCATCGTCGCGGGCGCACCGGTGCCGTTGGCGTAGCCGGCGTTGTTGAGGGCCGCGCCCGCGGGCGTGGAGTAGTGCACGGTCGCGCCGTCGAACTCCGATGGCGTGGAGGGCAATGCGACGGTCGGTCCGGGCGGCAGCACCCGGGTGGCGCCGGTCATCGACATCGACGGGTTGGCCCCGGTCGGGGTCGGCGGCCTGCGACCCGCGCGCACCGCGGCGACCGCGTCGGCGAACTCGCCGCCGCGCGAGTAGCGGCCCTTCGGATCCTTGCCCATGGTGATCTCGATGAGCTCACGCACGTTGGCAGGCAGGTCACCCGGCATCGGCGGTGGCGTTTCGCGCACGTGCTTCATTGCGACGGTGATCGCGCCGTCGCCGCTGAACGGCCTGGTCCCGGCGAGCGCCTCGTAGCCGACCACGCCGAGGGAGTACACATCGCTGGCGGCGGTGGCGTCCTCGCCGACCGCCTGCTCCGGCGCGATGTACTGGGCGGTGCCCATCACCATGCCGGTCTTGGTCACCGGCGAGGCGTCGACCGCCTTGGCGATACCGAAGTCGGTGATCTTCACCTGACCGGTCGGCGTGACCAGGATGTTGCCCGGCTTCACGTCGCGGTGCACGACGCCGGCCCGGTGCGCCACGTCCAGCGCGCGACCGGTCTGCTCGAGCATGTCGAGACCCTGGCCCACCGAGAGCCTGCCGAGCCGGTTCAGCACCGTGTTCAGCGGCTCGCCCTGCACCAATTCCATGACCAGATAGGCGGTTTCACTGCCCTGCGGGTCGGTGGTCTCGCCGTAGTCGTAGATCCCGGCGATGCCGGGGTGGTTCAGCTGGGCGGTGGTCCTTGCCTCGGTGCGGAACCGCTGCCGGAACGTCGGGTCGGTGGAGAACTCCGACTTGAGCACCTTGACCGCCACCCGGCGATCCAGCCGGGTGTCCAGCGCCTCCCAGACCTGGCCCATGCCGCCGGTCGCGATCAGGCGCTGCAGCCGGTACCGGTCGGCGATCATCGCACCGTTGTTCAGCATCCCCGTACCTTCACTCGCACATCCATATCGTTCAGCCGCCTCGCAGACCGGCGTCCAAGACCGCGCGTGCGATCGGCGCGGCCACCTTGCCACCCGTCGCCCCGAGTGCCCGGTCGCCGCCGTTCTCCACGATGACCGCGATGGCGATCTTCGGGTTCTGCGCGGGCGCGAAGGCGATGTACCAGGCGTGCGGTGGGGTATTGCGGGGATTGCTGCCGTGCTCGGCGGTGCCGGTCTTGGACGCGATCTGATAGCGGGAAGACCTGCTACCGCCGGTGTTCTCCTCCGACGCGATCATCAGATTCGTCAGCGATGACGCTACCTGGGCATTGAACGCTTGGCCCAGCGAGACCGGCTTGGTCTTGGACAACTCACTGAGGTCGGGTCCCTGCAGTTGGTCGACCAGGTGCGGTTCCATCCGGACGCCGCCGTTGGCGACGGTCGCCGCGATCACCGCGTTGTCCAGCGGGGTCAGCGCCACGTCGCGCTGTCCGATGCTGCTCTGAGCCAGCGCGGCGTTGTCCGGCATGGTGCCGACCGTGCTCTCGGCGACCGGGATCGGGATGCCCCGGTTCTCGCCGATGCCGAACGCGGCGGCCTGGTCCTTGAGTTTCGCGGCCCCCACCTTGACACCGAGTTCGGCGAACGCGGTGTTGCAGGAGAGCCGGAACGCCTCGTGCAGCGAGGCGCTCTGGCCGCCACCACAGTTGGAGCCGTTGTAGTTCTCCAGCGTGGTGCTCGTGCCGGGCAGCGTGATGTTCGGCGCCGCGGTGAACTGATCCTCCGGCGTCGCGATGTTGTTCGCCAGCGCGGCCGCGGTGACCACCACCTTGAAGGTGGAGCCGGGCGGATAGGTCTGCGAGACAGCCCGATTCAGCATCGGCTGCTTCTCGTCCGCGCTGAGCGCCTCCCAGGTCTGGGTGCCGCGGGCGCCGTCGTGGCCGGACAGCTGGTTCGGGTCGTAGCTCGGGGTGGACACCATGGTGAGGATCCGGCCGGTGCTCGGCTCGATCGCCACCACCGAACCGGTGTAGCCCTTGCTGGTCAGCTGGTCGTAGGCCACCTGCTGCATGGCCGGGTCGAGGGTGGTGATCACGTTGCCGCCGCGCGGGTCGCGTCCGGACACCATGTCGACCAGCCGCGAGCCGAACAGGTGGCTGTCGGAACCGTTGAGCACCGAATCCTCGGCCCGCTCCAGCCCGTTGCTGCCGTACTGCATCGAGTAGAAGCCGGTGACGGGCGCGAACGCCTCGGGGGAGCTGGGGTAGGTGCGCAGGTACTTGTAGCGGTCCTCGGTGGCCACCGAGTTGGCGAGCACGGTGCCGCCCGCGGAGATCTGCCCGCGCTGGCGCGAGTACTCGTCGAGCAGCACCCGCGAGTTGCGCGGGTCGGTGCGGTAGTCGTCGGCCTTGATCACCTGGACGTAGGTCGCGTTGACCAGCAACGCGACGATCATCAGCATCACCGCGATCGCGACCCGGCGTAGTGGTGTGTTCATGTGGCGGGCCCCGCTTCCGGTCGGCCCGCGTCGGGCTTGCGCAGCAGCTCGGTGGCCGCCTCCGCGATCGGGGCCGCGGGCACGGCCTTACGGGCCGGGGCCGGCGCGCGCGCCGCGTCCGAGACCTTGATCAGCAGCGCGAGCAGCGCGTAGTTGGCCAGCAGCGACGAGCCGCCGTAGGACATGAAGGGTGTGGTGAGACCGGTCAGCGGAATCAGTTTGGTGACACCGCCGACCACGACGAACAGCTGGATCGCGACGGTGAACGCGAGGCCGGCGGCCAGCAGCTTACCGAAGCTGTCGCGCACGGCGAGTGCGGTGCGCAGGCCGCGCACGATGAACACCAGGAACAGCACCAGCACCGCGGTGAGCCCGATCAGGCCGAGTTCCTCACCGATCGTGGTGATGATGAAGTCGGTCTTGGCGAAGGGCACCTGGTTGGGGCGTCCGCTGCCGAGGCCGGTCCCCGCGAGCCCGCCGGTGGCCAGCCCGAACAGCGACTGGGAGATCTGATAGCCGGTGTTGTTGTAGTCGTCGAACGGATGCAGCCAGGTCTGGGTGCGGATCTTCACATGGCCGAAAGTTTGGTAGGCGAAGAAGAATCCGAGGGTGAGCAGCGCGCCGCCGATCACCAGCCAGCCCACCCGTTCGGTGGCGATGTAGAGCATCACCAGCACCGTGCTGAAGATCAGCAGCGAGGTGCCGAGGTCTTTCTCGAAGACGAGCACGCCGACGCAGACGATCCAGACCACCACGATCGGGCCGAGGTCGCGTCCGCGCGGGAACTCCATGCCCAGCAGGTGCTTTCCGGCGGCGGTGAACAGATCGCGCTTGGCCACCAGCACCGAGGCGAAGAAGATGATCAGCAGGATCTTCGAGAACTCCGCGGGCTGGATGCTGAATCCGGTGATCTTGATCCAGTTCTTGGAGCCGTTGATCTCGGAGAAGCGGCTGGGCAGCACGGCGGGCAGCGCCAGCGCGATCAATCCGATCAGGCCCAGGGTGTAGCCGTAGCGGGCCAGCGTGCGGTAGTCGCGCAGCGCGATCAGCAGCCCGATGAACACGATCATGCCGAGGGTGGTCCACAGGATCTGCTGGTTGGCGTCCGGAGACGGCATCGGCCAGGAGTTGTAGACCGCGTTCTGCTCATCGGCCAGGTCGAGCCGGTGGATCAGCACCAGTCCGAGTCCGTTGAGCAGCGCGACGATCGGCAGCAGCAGCGGGTCGGCGAAGGGCGCGAAGCGGCGCACCGCGAGGTGGGCGACGCCGAACAACGCCAGAAAAGCCAGTCCGTACTTGGCGATATCCCAGGTGACCGACTGCTCCTGGCTGGCCTCCACCAAAAACAGTGAGGCCGTGGTGATCACCGCCGCGCCGGCCAGCAGCAGCAGCTCGGCATTGCGTCTGGTGCTCGGCGGTGGCGCGGGAGCGAAGCCGCCGGGAGGACTGGGAAAAGCCCCAGCGGACGGCGGTGCGGGCGCGGACATCAGTCCGTCACCCGGCAGTTCTCCCCCGCGATCTGGGGGTTCGGCGGAACCGGTGCTTCCGACTTCGTCGGTGTCTTGAGATCGGTGCCCGCGTCACCGTTGCCGGGTACCGGCGGAGCCGGCGGTGCGGGCTCGGAGGTCGGGGCGGCCGCGGTACTCGGTGCGGCCGGTCCGGGCGGCGGCGGCTCGGTCGTCGGCAGCACGCCGGGCTGGGGCACCGATGTCTTCGCCGGGCACGGCGGCAGCAGCTCGCCCTGCGCGATGGAGCGCATCTGGTCCTTGGCCCGGTCCAGCGAGCCGGGCGGCAGGCCCTTGCCGACCTGTTCGCGGCCGGTCTGCTTGAGATCGGTGACCTTCAGCTGCTTGCAGGACGACGGCAGATCGCCGCCGGGATCGACCAGGGACAGTTCCCCGGTCTTGGTGACGCAGCCGACAAGATTCACGTCGTGGATCGAGTAACCGAGCACCGAGCCCGGTAACCCGCGCAGGATCACCACCGAGCCGTTGTCGGCCCCGACGTAGTAGTTGCTGCGAATCATCTTGTAGCCGACCAGCAGTCCGACACCGACGGCCAGCACCAGCGCGAACGCGAGGACGAACCAGCGCAGTTTGCGCGCCTTGCCCTTCGGCTCCGGCTCGGGTGTCGCGGCGGCCCGGCGTGGCGCGGCTCGCGGCGGGCGCATGGCCGCCGCGCGTCCGGCCGCGGTGTTCGGCGGTGGCGTGTCCTCGTCCACCCCGGACGCGGCACCGGCCACGATCGGGTGACTCTGGCCGTAATCGAGGTCGATCACGTCGGCGACGACGACGGTGACATTGTCGGGTCCGCCGCTGCGCAACGCGAGTTCGATGAGCCGGTCGGCACATTCGTCGGTGCTGCCCTCGCGCATGGTGTTCGCGATGGTCTCATCGCTCACCACATCGGAGAGGCCGTCCGAGCACAGCAGGTAGCGGTCCCCGGCGCGGGCCTCGCGCATGATCAGCGTCGGCTCGATCTCGTTGCCGGTGAGCGCGCGCATGATCAGCGAGCGCTGCGGGTGCGTGTGCGCCTGCTCGGGCGTGATCCGGCCCTCGTCCACCAGTGATTGGACGAACGTGTCGTCCCTGGTGATCTGCGCCAGTTCGCCGCCGCGCAGCAGATAGGCACGGGAGTCACCGATGTGCACCAGGCCGAGCTTCTTGCCCGCGAACAGGATCGCGGTGAGCGTGGTGCCCATCCCGTCGAGTTCGGGCTCCTCCTCGACCTGATCGGCGATGGCGGCGTTGCCCTCTCGGGTCGCCGAATCCAGTTTGCCGAGCAGATCGTCGCCCGGCTCGTCGTCGTCCAGATGGGCCAGCGCGGCGATCATCAACTGCGACGCCACCTCGCCCGCGGCATGGCCACCCATGCCGTCGGCGAGCGCGAGTAATCGCGCGCCGGCGTAGACGGAGTCTTCGTTGTTGCCCCGGACGAGACCGCGGTCGCTACGCGCTGCGTAGCGGAGAACGAGTGTCACGATCGCAACTCGATCACTGTTTTGCCGACACGGACAGGCGTGCCGAGCGGAACCCGCACGGCAGTGGTGACTTTCGCGCGATCGAGGTAGGTGCCGTTCGTCGAGCCGAGGTCTTCGACGTACCAATCATCGCCACGCGGGGACAGTCGCGCATGTCTGGTCGAGGCGTAATCATCGGTGAGCACCAGCGTGGAGTCGTCCGCACGCCCGATCAGCACCGGTTGGGTGCCTAGCGAGATGCGGGTGCCGGCGAGTGAACCTTGAGTCACCACAAGAAATTTGGCGCCCTTCTGGCCCCGGCTGAAGGAGGGCAGCACCGCGGAACCGCGTGCGGCCCTGGGCTGTATCCGTATGCCGGATGCCGCGTAGATGTCGCTGCGCAAGGTGCGCAGCACCGCCCACACGAACAACCACAACAGCAGCAGGAACCCCGCACGGGTCAGTTGCAGGATCAGTCCCTGCACGGCGTTCCACCTCCTGTTCGACCGTGTATGTCGGTGCCGTAGGTGCGGTTCGACCACCCCCACCAGCATGCTGGTCTTGCCGACCCCGGGTTCCGGTGCCGTGCGTGTGTTGGCAGCATCATAGGGCCGTAGGTCGAGTTCGATCACGATACGACCGACGAATCCTTGATGGCCAAGTCGTGACCTGCATCGCGAGCTTACGGGATCAGACGATACGGATCAGGATCTCGGAGTGCCCGGCGCGGATCACGTCCCCGTCGGCGAGCTGCCAGTCTTGCACGGGAGAACCGTTGACCAGCGTGCCGTTGGTGGAACCCAGATCTGAGAGCATGGCGGTCTGCCCGTCCCAGCGGACCTCGATGTGCCTGCGCGAGACACCGGTGTCGGGCAGCCGGAAATGCGCGTCCTGGCCACGGCCGATGATGTTGCTGCCCTCGCGCAACTGGTACGTGCGGCCGCTGCCGTCGTCGAGCTGAAGAGTCGCGGAGTAGCCCGAACCCGCCTGCGGGGGAGCGGCATACGCGGGCGCGGCACCATAGCCGGGCTGCGCGCCGTAGCCGGGCTGCTGCGAGTAGGCCTGGCCGTAACCGGCCTGGTCATCCTGGCCGTAGGCGGCGGGCTCGGCGTAGGCCTGCTCGCCGTAACCGGGCTCCTGGTAACCCTGCTGGCCGTAGCCCGGCTGGGCGTAGCCCTGGCCTTGCTGGCCGTACGCCGGATCCGCGTAGGCCTGATCGCCGTAACCTTGCTGGGCGTAACCCTGCTGGCCGTAGCCCGGCTCCTGGTAGCCCGGCTGACCGTAGGCCGGCGGTTCCTGATAGCCCGGCTGGCCGTACGCGGGCTCCTGGTAACCCGGCTGCCCGTAACCACGATCGGCGTAGCCCGGCTGCTGGGCGGCGTAGCCCGGCTCCTGATACCCCGGCTGACCGTAGGCCTGGCCACCCTGCTGGTAGTCGTAGCCGTTCTGGTACTCGCCGTAACCCTGCTGACCCTCCGGCGCCGGATAGTCGGCGCCGTAGGGCGCCGCGCCGCGACCGTAGTCCTCGCGGTACGCGCCGTTCTGCGCGCCGCCGCGACCGGCAGGCGGTGGGGCGTACCCGCGGTTGCGTGGATCGGACTCCGCGGGCTCACGGCTCGGGTCGTAGCCTGAGTTCTGCGTCATGGGGCCAGCTCCTGGTTGCGGGTTTGCAGGTCGTTGTGGCGTGCGTTCAGGGCTGTGAGCTGGTGTAGCTCCGCGGCCGACGTCCGGATCGACCCGGCCGCTAGCCCTGAACTGTCCGGTGTGCAGCGTAGGGGATGCCTCGAACGCCACGTGTACTTCGCCGTAGGTCTGCCAGCCTTGCTCGCGGATGTAATCCTGCAGGTGTTTGGCGAACGCGCGGGTGGTGAGGTCGTGATCGGCGTCCAACTGCTGGTGATCGGAGGAGTTGATAGTGATCACATAGCTGTTGGGTGCCAACAGGTGCCCGCCGTCGAGCTCTTGGACATGATCAGCGGCCTCCCGTTGCAGCGCCGCCTCCACCTCCTGGGGCACGACGTTGCCGCCGAACACCCTGGCGAACACGTCACCGACGGCGCCCTGAAGACGACGCTCGAACCGTGAAACGATGCCCATTCCGGCCTCCCTTCGGTGAGCGTCTCTTCTGCTGATACGTAACAACGACACACGCATATGGCGTGTCGCCCATCGAGCACGTTCATTGCATGATATCCACGATCGTCCACACCTGTAACTCTTGGAAAGATCAGCAGGTTCCCGCGCTTGTCCAGCCCCCGCGTCACGGCCCCACACAGCCGATTTCGTGTCGACACGGACTGCGTGATACTGTCTCCGAGTCGCTCGGGCGAGTGGCGGAATGGCAGACGCGCTGGCTTCAGGTGCCAGTGTCCTTCGGGACGTGGGGGTTCAAGTCCCCCTTCGCCCACTCCACTCGGGGAAGCTCGTGCTCGTAGAGAGCACGAGCTTTTCTCGTTTCGTTCAGTGTTATATGGGGGCGCAGCCCCCATGCCCCGCTCGGCGGGGCTTCGCCCCCCGAACCCCCCAGGTCGATGGTTGCCCCGCGCGTGGGTTGCGTGCGTTGGGGCGGCGGGCGTTGCTGGTGAACGTGCGCGGTCTGTGGGGCGCGGACGTTGCCTCGGGGTGTGCGAGTTCCTGGCTGCTGCGTGGGGTGTGAGGTGTACCGCCTTCGTGGCTGGTTGTGACTTCCATGATCGTCGTGTCTGTCGGGTGTGTTCTCGGGTGAACGAGACTCCAGTGGGCCGCTGTGTTTCGTTTCCGGGCACCGGGATCGGTGGGGGTGCTGGTGACTCGGGTTGGTGGAGTGGGGTTCTCGTGGATGTGCGCGGTCGGGGTGTGGAGGTATATCCACAAGCTGTGCACAACTGCTGATATCCACAGGTTTGTTCGACGTGAAATCCGCCCAGTGGGCGTTATTTTCGGTTATTTCGGATTGTGTACGTGACTGTTCTCTTTGATCGGTGACGTGGTTTCACATCGGACATTTCGGGCCGGACTGGGGCGGAAAAGGTATCGGGCGGAAGTTAATTGGAGGTTGGGGGAGTGATGTTGTGAGTGGTAGGGGCGATTTGAATGCGTTCCCTCTCGCGTTTCGCGCTGGATTATTCAAATGTTCATCTACGATTGCGACGGCTCACACCGGAGTGGTCACTTCGCAAATACCTGCATTCGTCGGGGATTTGGTGCTACTGCTCCTGGTCGCAGCTTGTCATGCACCTCTCCCTCAGCTGAAGGATCAGGTATGAACATGTTCAAAACACGGCACCGCCGATACGGGCGGGCAACGATGTTGGCCGCGGGTGCCGCGGTCGTGATTCAAGTGGCCACCGCAGGTTTTGCCGCGGCGTGCCCGTGCGCGTCGGATGACTATGTACCGATTCAGCCCGCACTGACTCCGCCGGCAATGCCCGCCGAGGATCAAGTGTTTCTCAATCCGCCGCGCGATGTTGTCGCGGCGAAGCAGCCGGGCGAGATCATTGCCGCGCGCGAAGTGCATCCCGCGTTCCAGTCGATTATTCAGCCGGACGTGGATGCGTGGCAGCTGTCCTACCGGTCGAACAACAGTCGCGACGAGCCGATCGCCGCGGTCACCACGGTGATGAAGCCGCGCGGCAAGGCGCCGACGAACTTGGTGTCGGTGCAGATCCCGGAGGACGCGGTCGCGGCGCACTGCGCGCCGTCGTACACCAGCCAGATGTTGGCGCTGCCGCCGAACTACGCGGGCACGATGGGCCCGAATTTCATGCTGCCGATGGCCCTCTACGCGGTCACAAAGGGTTGGGGCGTCTCCATTCCCGACCACGAAGGCCTGCTCTCCGCCTTCGCCGCGGGCCCGCTGGCGGGCCGGATCACCCTCGACGGCATCCGGGCCGCGGAGAACTTCAAGCCGATGGAGCTGCATCAGGGCCGCGACACCAAGGTCGGCCTGTGGGGCGACTCGGGTGGCTCCATCCCGACGATGCACGCCGCTGAGCAGCGCGCCACCTACGCACCGGACGTCAACCTGGTCGGTACCGTCTCCGGCTCCACCGCCGCAGACCTGCGGGACCTGGTCGACTATCAGAACAATGGTCCCGCCGCCGGGACGGTGTTCGCAGGCATCGTCGGCCTGAGTCGCGAATACCCGGAATTGCAGACCTATCTGGATCAGCACATGAATCCGCTGGGCCAGGGCCTGCGGACCGTGCACAGCAATGTATGCCAGGGTTGGTCGGTTTCGAGTTTCCCGAACCTGAACATCAAGGGACTGTTCGATACACCGGACATGACGCGTGAGCCGCTGCCGAGCAAGATACTCGATCAGGTCAAGATGGGAAATGCGACGCCGGACCGGCCGACATATATCTTCCAGTCGATGGGTGACTGGATTATGCCCGCCTACGCGACCGACCGGCTGGTGGATACCTACTGCCAGAACGACGGGCAGATCACCTACCGGCGCATCCAAATCGGCGAGGCCTACTCACAGGCATTCTTGTCGGTGCCGGGCACATATCAGTGGCTGCAGGAGCGTTTCGACGGTGTTCCCGTCGGCAGCGGCTGCAATAGGCAGGATGTCGCGGCAATCGCGAAGGACGATTCCCCGGAGATGAACGAATGGGTGTCGATCGTCGGTCCGGAGCTGACTGCTTCCGCGGCCAAGCCCGCCTGATTGTTCGACAGGTGAGGATGGCGAAATCGGCGTGAACCACATCGCCGACCGTTGTGGTTCGACCCGCCGAAAGAAGGCCCGGTCCATCAGGACCGGGCCTTCTCGCTTATATCGCCGGATCCGGCACGGGCGAAGTCAGCACACAACGCGTGCCCCGATAGATCGTCGGCATGCAGCGATTGCAATGGGTACACCCGGACACGCTCGCCGCGTCGGCCCGCAGGCGATCGACCAACCCCGGATCGTGCAGGAGCGCGCGAGCCATGGCGACGAACTCGAACCCGTGCGACATCGCGGTCTCGATGGCGCCGCGTGAAGCGATGCCGCCCAGCAACACCAGCGGCAGATCCAGTTCCGCTCGGAAGCGCAGCGCCTGCTCGAGCAGGTAGGTCTCCTGATACGGGTAGGTGCGCAGAAACCTACGCCCCGCGAAGCGAATACCCCAGCGCTGCGGCGGCGGGAACTGGTCGGCGAACTCGCGCAGCGGCACGTCGCCGCGGAACAGATACATCGGATTGCGCAGCGAACTGCCGACGGTGAGCTCGAGCGCGTCGAGGTTGCCGTCGCGTGCGAGCCACCGTGCGACGGACAGGCTTTCGTCGCCGCCGAAGCCGCCGCGCACACCGTCGTCCATATTGAACTTGGCGAGCACCGCGATCTCGTCGCCGACCTCCTGCCGCACCGCGTCCGCGGTCTGCCTGGCCAGCTCGGCGCGGTTGACCAGGGTGCCGCCGAACTCGTCCGAGCGCTTGTTCAAGGCAGGGCTGAGGAACGAGCTGATCAGATAGTTGTGCCCGAAATGCAGTTCCACGGCGTCGAATCCGGCGTCCACCGCGAGCCGGGCGGCGCGGGCGTGGGCGGCGATGATCCGCCGGATGTCGGCCGCGGTCGCCGCGCGGGTGAGCCGCAGGCTGATCGGACTGAACTGCTTGCTCGGCGCGAGTGCGGGCGCGCGATTGGAGGCGGCGTTCGCCACCGGGCCGGCATGGCCCAATTGCGCCGATACCGCGCCGCCCTCGCGGTGCACCGCATCGGTGAGCCGTCGCAACCCGGGCACCGCCTCGGGCCGCATCCAGATCTGGTGCTGGTCGGTTCTGCCCTCGGGCGCGACGGCGCAGTAGGCGACCGTGGTCAGCCCGGCGCCGCCCGCGGCGACCGCGCGATGGAAGTCGATGAGCTCGTCGGTGACCAGCGCGTCGGGCGTACGTCCCTCGAAGGTCGCGGCCTTGATGATCCGGTTGCGCAGCTGAACCGGTCCGAGCATGGCCGGTTGGAACGCGTCGTGCGGCATCCGCCCAGACTAGAACGTGTTCCAGTTCGGCGTCAGCGAAACGAGACCTGGGAAGTGTCTTGACTCACAATGAGAACCTGTTCTAATTCTTGGCATGCGCAGATATGACGGCCGCCGCGTGGTGGTGACGGGAGCAGGCTCCGGCATCGGACAGGGCATCGCCCTGCGGCTGCTGGACGAGGGTGCCCAGCTGGTCGCCGCCGACATCGACGAGCCGGGGCTGGCGGCCACGGCGGAGAAGGCGGGCGACGCCGCCGACCGGTTGCGAACGGTCGCGGTGAACATCGCGGACCCGGCGTCGGTCGGTACCGCGACCGCGACGGCGCTCGAGTTCCTCGGCGGACTCGATGTGCTGGTGAACGCGGCGGGCATCCTGCGCCCGGCCCGCACCCACGAGATGCCGCTCGACGCCTGGAATCAGGTGATCTCGGTGAATCTCACGGGCACCTTCCTGATGACCCAGGCCGCGCTGCCCGCGCTGGTCGACTCCGGGCACGGGGTGGTCGTGAACGTCTCCTCGACCGCGGCCTTCAGCGCCGCGCCCTATCTCGCGGCGTATGCGGCCTCGAAGGGCGGCGTCAACGCGTTCACCCACGCGATCGCGCTGGAGTACGCCAAGCAGGGCCTGCGCGCGGTGAACATCGTGCCCGCGGGGATCACCAGCGGTATCACCACGAAATCGATTCTGGATCAGCCGGAAGGTTTCGATCCGAAGCTGTTCGCGCGGATGACCGGCTGGCTCAACGGCGGTGCGCTCGGTAGTCCGGAGGACATCGCCGGTGTGGTCGCGATGGTCGCCTCGGACGACGGCCGCTACATGACCGGTACCGAGATCCGGATCGACGGCGGCGCGTTGATGTAGTCGCGCGGAGTTACGTGGGCTTCTGCGCGATCAGTAGATGATGCGGAATCGGCGGGTTCGGGAGCTGCTCGTGCGTGACGACACAGCCCGACTTCTCGAGCGCGGCAATGACGTCGGCGACCGGGCGCAGCGTGAAGCCGTACCGCGTGAACGGCAGCTTCGCCATGGCGTCCGGTTCGCCGATGCCGATGACCAGCCTGCCGCCGGGCCGGATGACGCGGGCGAGCTCGGTGCAGACCGCGTCCAACTCCGGCACGAAGTAGACGGTGTTGACCGTGATCGCGGCGTCGAGGCTGTCGTCGGCGAGCGGCAGCGCGGTGAGCGAACCCTCGGCGAGAAGCAGTCGGCCTGCGGCGGTTTCGCGCGGATAGCCGGCGCGGGCGCGGGCGAGCATGTCGGCGGAGAGCTCTATCCCGTGCACGATGCCGTCGGCTCCGACGCGGTCGAGCAGCAGGGAAAGCCCGGCGCCGCCGCCGAATCCGAGATCGGCCGCGGTCTCGCCCTCGGTGATCGCGGCGGCCGTCACCGCGGCGGCGATGGCGCGCTTGTTGCCGCGATTGAGCATGAACGCCACGCCCTTGCCGAGCAAGCCGTGTGGATTGCCGAGCTGACCGGCCAAAGTGAACAACAACCGGGCACGCAGACCGTTCATGGCGCCATCGTAGGCGCACTTGCGGTGTCGCCTCGGGCCCGCGAAGGCACGGGGCGCCCGGCGGCATTTGGATCACCGACGTTTCGAATACTGTGCCGAAGGCGTTCGTTTCGGTTCGATCGGATGCAGTGTCATCGACCCGAAAGACCGCCATGCGTGCACCGCTGATTTTCCTCGCCGCCTGTTCGATGGCGCTGCTGCCCGCGACACCCGCCTCGGCGACCGGACCGTGGGGGCCACTGGCAGCGCCCAATCCGTATCTCGGGCCGCTCGGCACCGCGACGATGCATGGGGACGCGGGTTCGTCGGACGCGACTCCGCTGGCCGGGCCCGGCGTGGGTGCCGTATCGGTCTCGGCCTATCCACTCGCCTCGGCGTGCCCGACGCTGCTGGAGGGCTCGGACAATCTGGTGGTCGCGTTGTGCACGGCGATCGCCGGTCAGGTGCCGACCGTGCACCTGATCGACCCCGCGGCGCCAGGACCGCTCGGGCATTCGCTGGCGGCACTCCCGCTCAGCAAGGGCAGCCTGCTCGGTGGCGTGTACGCGTATCTGGACAACAACGACCGGCTCGTCGTGGTCGACGGGGACAACCGGCTGCTTCGGGTGGGTCATTCCCGCGACGCGGCGGGTAAGTGGCGGTTGGTCAGCGAACAGGTAGCCGATCTGTCGGCGGTGATTCCGCTGGGCGACAACGTAACCGGGTTGGTGCCGGATTGGTCGGGCACCGTCTGGTTCGCCACCGGCAAGGGCGTTGTCGGGACCGTCGCGCCGTCCGGGGCAGCGGCGACGGTGGCATTGCCCGCCGGCGAGCAAGTGGCCAACAGCATTTCGGCGGCACCGAGCGGGTGGATCGCCGTGGCGACCACGCATGCGCTCTACGAACTGCGGGCCGATTCGTCGGGGCGACCCGAGGTGCTCTGGCGCGCGGCGTACGAACGCGGCCCGGCCCGAAAGCCGGGGCAGCTCAGCTGGGGCACCGGATCGACACCCACCTATTTCGGGCCGGACACCGGTGCCGACTATCTGACCATCGTCGACAACGCCGACGGGCAGGTCAACGCGCTGGTATTCCGTTCCGGAAGCGGACAATTCGTGTGTGCGCAACCGGTCCTCACGAAGGGCGGTGCGGGGAGCGAGAATTCACCGGTCGGCATCGGCCGCTCGCTGTTCGTCGCGAGCACCTACGGCTATCCGTATCCGGCCGTGCCCGAAGGCGCGGGACCGGCGGTGCCCGCGGCCGCGGCGTTCCCCGGCGGCATGACCAGGGTTGATGTGGACGAGAACGGTTGCCACACAGTGTGGGAGAACACGGTGCGCAGCGCGGCGGTTCCGCATTTATCCACAGCCGACGCAGCGCTGTACACAGTGGCCAGGGTCGGTCTCGACCCGACGACGCCGCTGGACGGGTATGCGTTCACCGTGGTCGATCCGGACACCGGCGCGGTGACCGCCAGTCGTCCGATGCCCGGCACCATCGTCGACGATCCGCTGCAGACCTCGCCGTTGATCACCCACGGACGTCAGGTGTTGCAGGGCACGATCACCGGGATTCTGCGCGTCGGATGAGCCGGTGGCGTTTCTGGCCGACCATTTCGGGTGCTGGATACCGCTGCCGCTCAGTCGAGTTCGCGGTTTATGCACAACCTGATGATGGGTGATCGTCCTGTGGATAGATCTGTGCGCTGCTCGAGGAGCGCCGATGCCAGCCGACCTGGATCGCACCTTGTCCTGGGCGTGTTATTGCGGTGCACCAGGTTTGGCGGCGGGCGCTCGCGGCTGTGGATGATGCTGTGTGTTGTTTCGGGATGGTCGAACGCCGTTCAACTGCGCGTTGCCGGCCCGACCTCGAGCGATGCGGGCGGAATCGACCCCGAAGCGCCTGGGTGCGGCCTGTGCATGAGCGTCCGAATGAATGGGGACAACCCTGTGGGCAAGCGCTCGAGATAACGCCGTCGCTGTGGATGACGCGGTGCTGCCCAGGTGTGGACATCGATAGCGGTGGTCGGCGACGCTGCGGGCCGCTGTGAACCAGGCCGATCCTGTCCACAACGGTGGAGCGTGCGCGACTCCCAGGCTGTGGACGACCGTGACGCACGTTCCACACCGGTACTCGAACACGGTGGTTGTGCAGCCCCAGTCGGCGTCCTCATCGGCGTGTTGTCCCGGTGTGTCCGAAGTGGGGAATGCTTGCCGCAGTGTCGATTTCGCCGTATTCGCCAGGGTCCCCGCGACCAGTGAGGCGAAGATCACACCCTGCCCCGAGGTTGCGGCCGAGGTGCTGAACCAGCCCGCTCGCGACGCTCCGACGATCGCCTTTCGGTGTCTGGTTATTCCTGATCTTGACAAGACGCATGCACGTGTACGGATCGTCCTACCGGGTATGCATCGTGTTAATTACGCTGTAAACAAACCTACGGTCGCTTTCTGTTCATCCGTTGTCTAGCTACCTTGATTTATCGCGACGAACTCGCAGGTCATCGGCCATACAGGTGGGGGATGGAGTGGTCTATGTCGACGGCGCAGCTAATGGTTCGAAGAATGTTTGTACCGCCACGAAGTGGATCTGGGCAGACCTGCGGATTCGCCCGAGCGCGTACTTCCGGGCCCTGCGAAACCGCGCCGAAGTCGCAGCTACAAGTTAGCTGGAACGGTGAAAAACGATGCCGCCACCACGGTTTGCTGGCGTGCTGCTTTATACGCTTGACACGAGCGAGGAGGGTTGCATCGGGATAACGATTGTGTAGAGTCAACGGCAACGCTGGCCGCAGCTGAGCTCGACTCGCTGCGGCCAGCGGAACTCAATTGGGGGACACCGAAACCGCTCTGTCACACAGCGTTGCTGTCGCGTGTCCGAACCCATGTCGCTCAGTGTGTGCTCGAGGTTGTCTACCGACCGTCGCCCGGCACATCTCCGGTGGTCCCCGCCGCACCCTCGGCCCGCGCCGATACCACACGCCGGCCAACTCCGAACACATAGACCAGGAACAACGCCTCGGCGGTGAACCCGATGGCGATCCGCACCGGCGCGGGCAGCGCGCTCGGCGTCACGAATCCCTCGATGCAGCCGCACACCAGCAACACCGCGACCAACCCGAGCGCGACCGTCGCGGTCGCCCGGCCCTGCCGCGCCACCGCCTCCACCCGGCTCAGCCGACCCGGATCTATCAGCGTCCAACCGAGTTTCAGGCCGACGCCGCCTGCCACGAAGATGGCGGTCAACTCGAGCGTGCCGTGCGGCAGGATGAACCCGAAGAACGAATCCAACCGCCCCGCCTCGGCCATCAACCCGGCCGAGACGCCGAGATTGAGCGCGTTCATGAACAGCAGATACACCGCAGGCAGGATCAGCACCCCGGTGAACAGCGCGATCGCGGTCACCCAGGCGTTGTTCGTCCACACCTGCGCGGCGAAGGCACCCTGGGGATGTTCGGAGTAATAGGTCTCGAAGGCGCCGCCCCGCTCCGTCAGCGCGCCGGTGTCCCGTGGAATACCGAGAACCGTACGGGCCGAATCGAATCGGGCCACCCAGCCGGCCAGCCCGGCGGACACCAGCAGGAACACCGCCGCCACCCCGGCCCACCACGGCCACGTCCGATACAGGGCAGCCGGGAACCGGTGCGTGAAGAACCGGCCGATCTCCTGCCACGTGTCGGCCCGGCCGCCGAGCACCCGGCCGCGCGCCCTGGCCAGCAGCGCGCTCAACCCGGCGATCAGCTCCGGATCGGGGCTGTGCGATTGCAACCGGGCCAACTGCTGCGAGGTGCGCCGGTACAGCGTGACGAGTTCGTCCGCCTCGGCACCGGTGAGCTTGCGCCGCGTCGACAGGTAATCGAGGCGTTCCCAGGCCCTCCGGTGTGCATAGCTGTACGCGTCAACATCCACAGGCTTGCCTCCCACTACCGCCGCTCGGGAGAATGCTATCGACATGGCTGAATTCACCACCGGGGAAGCGGTCGCGCTGGAGCTGCCGATCGCCCGGATCCCCACCAGGGCTACCGCCTTCCTCGTCGACGTGGTGGTGCAGTTCATGCTGGCCGGCGTGCTGTTCGTGCTGACCATCAGCGTCCTGCTGCCCGGCGGCGCGGACACGGCGTGGCTGGACGTGGCCGTCATGGTCACCCTCGTCGGCGTGCTGGTGGGGTATCCGGTGGCGTGCGAAACCATCTGGCGCGGTCGCACCTTCGGCAAATTGCTGCTCGGTCTGCGGGTGGTGCGCGCGGACGGCGGCCCGATCGACTTCCGGCACGCACTCACCCGCGGGCTGGCCGGTGCGATCGTCGACTTCTGGATGCTCGGCGCGTTCGGTGCCGTCGCGGTGCTCACCTCGATGTGCTCGCCGAACGCGCGACGGATCGGTGACGTGCTCGCGGGCACCGTGGTCGTACATGCCCAGCGACCGCTGCCCGCGCCGCTGCTCGCGGTCGCGCCGCCGTGGCTCGCGGGCTGGGCCGGACCGCTGCCGCTGGCCATGCTGCCGGATGACCTGGCGCTCGCGGTGCGCCAGTATCTGAGCCGGTTCCGCACTCTCACCCCTGTGGTGCAGCACGAGCTGGGCACCGCGCTGGTAGATGCGGTGTGCGCGCGGCTGCAGGTGCCGGTGCCGACGGGGTATCCGCCGCTTCAGGTACTCGGTGCGGTCATCGCCGAGCGGCAACGTCGGGTGCTGCCGCCGCCGATGTTCCCGGTCTTCCGGCCGATGCCGATGCGGGTGGGTCCTTGACCGCGTGCCGACGAGTTACCGGTTGGCGGCGACGTAGTCGTCGATCTCCCGGAGGAACAGATCGAGGCGCGCCGGGGTGATCCACGAGGCGCGGAACGAGTTCTTCGCCAGTGCCACCAGTTGATCGAGGTCAAGGCTGGCGTGCTCGGCTAGTGCCAGGTAGTTGTCCGCCGCGTACGCGCCGAAGTATGCGGGATCGTCACTGTTGACGGTCACGGTGAGCCCGCGCGCCAGCAGTCCGACGATCTCGTCCGATTTCATCTGGCTGGTGACGAACGAGTTCGAGACCGGACAGCAGGTGAACGCGATGCCCTTGGCCTTGGCCAGCTCGACCAGCCGGTCGTCCTCCACAATGTTCGTGCCGTGGTCGAGCCGGTCCACCCCGATGTCCTCGAGTGCCTGCCGAATGTGCTCGATCGAGTCCGGTTGATCGATGTCGCAGTGCATGGTCAGCAGGAAGCCTTCGCGGCGGGCCCGCGCGAAGACGTCCGCGAACTTGCTCGGCGGATTGCCGCGCTCATCCGAGTCGAGCCCGACGCCGATGATCCAGTCGCGGTAGGGGAGCGCCTCCAGCAGCGTTGCCATGGCGTACTCCGCGGAGTAGTCGCGCAGGAAACAGAGGATCAGCTCGGCCGAGATCCCGAACTCCCGCCGCGCCCGCACGATCGCCGACCGATACCCGTCCAGCACGGTGGCGAACGGGACACCGCGCCCGGTGTGCGCCTGGGGATCGAAGAACATCTCGACGTGCCGGACACCCTGGGCGTGTGCCCTGGTCAGATAGTCGAACGCCAGATCATGGAAGTCCGCCGGTTCCAGCAGCACTCGCATGGCGGGGTAGTAGACCTGCAAGAACGAGGTCAGATCGTGGAACCGGTACGTCTGCTGGACCTCGTCCACCGTCTGCTCCGCCAGCTCGATCCCGTTGCGCCGGGCCAGCCGGAACTTCAACTCCGGTTCCAGCGTCCCTTCCAGGTGCAGGTGCAACTCGGCCTTGGGCAGCCCACGGACAAACGCGTCGAGATCAGACATGTGCTCCATAGTCCTCCGCGGCCCACTTCCACAAGGGCACTTGAGGGGACTACATCGTCCCGGACTGCTTGAGTTCCAAGTATTCGTCCGCGAGGGCTTCGGGCAGGCGATCGGGTGCGGCGGCGACCACCGCGATGCCCTTGCGCCGTAGGGACTCCTGGACCAGCGCGCGTTCGGCGAGGACGGACTCGGCGGCGGCCGCGGGGTAGAGGTCGGCGCGGGTGGCGCGGCGGGCGGCGGCGTCGGCGACCTCGGGGTCGGTGACCGAGACGATCAGCACGCGGTGGCGCTGGGCGAGGGTGGGCAGTACCGGGAGCAGGTTCTCCTCCACGGCGGCGCCGTCCAGACTGGTGAACCAGACGACCAGGCTGCGCCGGCGGGTGCGCTGGATGGCAGCGCGCACCAGGGCCGCGCTGTCGGTGTCGACGAGGGCAGGGGTGATGCCGGCCATCGCGTGCATCAGCTTGAGCTGCAAGCCTTTTCCGCCGATTCCGCGGACCTCGGCGCGTGCTTCCCGGTCGTAGGCGAGCAGGTCGACCGAGTCGCCCGCGGCGGCGGCGAGCCCGCCGAGCAGCAGCGCGGCCTCGATGCTCGCGTCCAGCCGGGTGCCCGCACCGACCCGGCCCGCGCTGACCCGGCCGGTGTCCAGCAGCATCAGCATGTGCCGGTGGCGTTCCGGGCGCCAGGTGCGCACCAGCACGTCGGTGGCCCGTGCGGTGGCGCGCCAGTCGATGGCGCGCACGTCGTCACCCGCGACGTATTCGCGGAACGAGTCGAACTCGCTGCCCTGGCCCCGCATATTCGCCACGTTGCGGCCCTCGAGGTGTTGCAGCCGTTTGACTTTCGAGCGCAGCAGCCGCTCGCTGCGGAACGGTGGCAGTGCGCGCACGCGGGCCGCGACACTGCGGCGAGTCTGCCTGCCCGCCACACCGAGTGGGCCGATCAGCCGCACGGTCACCTGCCCGGCCACCCGGTCGCCGCGATACGCCGGTGTCAGCGTGGTGCGGAAACGGACCAGGGTGGCGGGTGCCAGATCGAGCTGGTGCGTACGGTTTTCGGCGCGGGCGCTGTCGGGCCAGTCGTCCCACACGGTGCCGCGCAGGGTGCGCGCACCGGTGTTGGTGGCGACGAGTTCCACCTCGGTGGACCGGCCGAGCCGAACCGTGGTCAGCGGCTGCCTGGACAGCGTGAGATCGCCTGCCCCGCCGACCGAACCGAGGTCGAACAGCAGGGCGGCGGCCAGCACGGCGGTCGCGATCAGCACGCCGGGCAACGACGGGACGACGAAGGTGACGAGCAGCGCGAGTAGCCCTGCGACGGCGGCCAGCCGACCGGTGACGACCACGGGCTACACCGGGACCGGGACCGAAAGCAGCAGCGACGTCATGACACTCTCGGTGGTCACCCCGTCCAGCTCCGCCTCCGGCCGCAACTGCAGCCGATGCCGAAGGACCGCCACGGCAAGGGTTTTGACGTCGTCCGGGGTCACGAAGCCGCGCCCGTTCAGCCAGGCGAACGCACGCGAAGCCGCCATCAGCGCGGTGGCGCCGCGGGTGGACGCGCCGTGCTGCACGGCAGGCGACACCCGGGTGGCCCGGCACAGGTCGACCACGTAGGCGAGCACCTCGGGGCTGATCGCCACCTTGCCGATCGCGGCCCGCGCCGCGGCGATATGCGCGGGGCCCGCCACCGGGCGCAGGCCCGCCGCGGCCAGGTCGCGCGGATCGAAGCCCGCGGCGTGCCGCTGCAGCACGCGGAATTCGTCATCGCGACTGGGCAATTGGATGTCGACCTTGAACAGGAACCGGTCCAGCTGCGCCTCCGGCAGCGGATAGGTGCCCTCCTGTTCGATCGGGTTCTGGGTGGCGACCACGACGAACGGATCGGGCAGCGGCCGTGGCTGACCGTCGACCGAGACCTGTCGCTCCTCCATCGATTCCAGCAGGGCCGATTGGGTTTTCGGCGGCGTGCGGTTGATCTCGTCGGCCAGCAGCAGATTGGTGAACACCGGGCCGTGCCGGAAGGTGAACTCGGCCGAGTGCGGGTCGTAGATCTGCGACCCGGTGACATCGCCGGGCATCAGGTCCGGAGTGAACTGCACCCGGGCATGATCGAGTTCCAGTGCTGTCGCCAAGGCCCGCACCAGCAGCGTCTTCGCCACGCCGGGCACACCTTCCAGCAGCACATGGCCCCGGCACAGCAGCGCGAGCACCAGGAAGATGACCGCGTTGTCGTTGCCGACCACCGCCTTGCCGATCTCGCCGCGCAACGCCGCGAACGCCGCCCCCGCCTCCTCGGCAGTGGGGGTGTGGTTGGTCTTGGTGGTGGGGATGGTCATCCGACCTCCGATTCGATCCAGTCGAGTTGGGTGGCAACGAGTTCCAGGGTGTCCGCGTCCGGTACCGCGCCGAAGAGGGCGCGGCCGATCTGCTCCGGCGGCGCACCGGTGCGGGCGGCCACGGCGGCGACCAGCCGGTCGGGTGGGGTGTCCGCGGTCATCCCGAGTGGCGGGCGGATCCGGCGCAGGGTCGCCGCCCGCAGCTTCGCCGCGACGTGTTCGTGGTCCTTCGAGCGCCGATACAGCGCCGCTTGCCCGGCGAGCAGCTCGTTCGCCGCGACCTCGACGGGTCGTGGTTCGCGCACCAGCGCGCCGCGGCGCCGCGCCCGCCACCACACCACCAGCGCGGCGGCGATCAGGAATTGCAGCCCGCCGAAGAAAACGGGGGCGGGCAGCCGGTCCCAGATCGGGTCGTCACCGGTGCCGAAGCCGGGTGCGTCGAAGTCGCGCGGCGGCTCGGGGTTCGGGAGGTCCGGTGGTGGTGGCGGTGGTTTCGGCGCTGTCGGCGCGCCGCAGGACTGCAACGCGCCGTAGAGCAGCAGGAGCAGCACCGCCGCGCCGGCCAGGGCGGCCCAGAACTTGGGGCTGCGTAAGAGCGCGGGCAGCGGCGGCAGCTTCCGGCGGGTGCGCGGCGCCTTCTCGGTGGCGGTGATTTCGGTGGGTTCCGGTGCGGGCGGTGGTGCCGCCGCGGAGAACCGGTCGGCGTATTCGAGTCTGCGGTACTCGTCTTCGGTGGCCCGCCGCCCGCCGTAGACGACCTCGTCGAAACTGTGTGCGGCTGGGTGGAATTCGGCGGCGACCTCCAGCGGCAGCGCGGTGGTCACGTCGTCCGCGGTCTCGCGTGCGGTGCGTGACCGCCGCACCTCCAGCACGCCGCGCTGTTCCAGCCCACGCAGCACGGCGCGGAAGCGTTCGCGCAGCGCGCTGTCGAAATCGCGATGCTGAGCGGCGTTTTCGGCGGCCGCACGATGGTCGGCCGCGGCACCGAGGCGCGGCTGGGCCGGGGGCGCTGGGTCGTGCTCGTTCATCGCACCTCGCGACCCGGGACGTGAATGTCCAAACCCTCACGGCGGCAGCGCCGGTCGACGTACGACACCACCCTGGTGGCCGCCTCGACGACCTCGCCGAACGCGACGATCATCAGCACGCCCGTGGTGAGCAGCACGATCACCTGCCACTGATGGGTGCCGGAAAAGTCCGAGAGATACCACGGAATCCCCAGCAGCGGCACGGACAACAGGACCAGCAGACAGCGCTGCGCGAACCACAGCGCGGCCGTCTGCCATTCCGCTCCGGCGACAAGGAGTTTCGAGCGCTCGACCGCCGTTCGATGCGCGGCCCGCTCGACGAACATCACCGGCACCGCGACGAAGCGCTTGGCCCGCAGCTGCCCCAGCCAGGCCACGCCGAACGGAAAGGTGATGATCAGCAGGCTGGACAGCGCGAGCACGCCGACCCCGACCGCGGTGTAGAGCATCTGGAACACCAGCAACGGCCCGGCCGTCGCGCCGACCCGGCGCAGCGCGGTGCGCCAGCCGATCGGGGCACCCGCCACGCTCGCGAGGCCGATCGCCACGGTCGTGCCGCGCAGCACGAATCGCAGCAGCCAGGCGCAGGCCATGGTCGACAGGATGGCCGCCCAGGCGATGGCGGCGTCCGAACCGTCGGTCAGCGTCGAGATCCCCGCGGTGATCGCGACGACCAGCAGCTCGGCGGTGACCAGGGCGAGCAGGCTCGACCAGGCCAGCGCGAGCAGATTCGCCTGGATGAGCGCGAACGGCACATCGAGGAGTTCGCGGAAGGTCATCGGACGGATCGGCACCGTCGTTCCAGAGGACCCTGGTACCGGATCTGCTCCCGCCCCGACGGCACCGGCCGGGTCGGCGGCTGGTAGCACGGGCCGAGTCTAACGGTCAGTGCCCGATTCGCGGTCGGTGCAGCGCCTTCGCGGTTACTCGGCGCTCGGCGGGTCCAGCAGGCGTTGCACCACGCGGCGGTACCGGGCCGGCTCGATCTGCGGCAGGCCGAGCAGGGCCCGCAGGTACACGCCGTCGCCGACCAACCGGATGAGGTCGGCCTGCACCGGGTCCGCGATCTCGGTGTCCAGGTCGTCGGACCAGGAGCTCATCATGTCCATCAGCGCCTGCTGCACCTCGTCGGTTTCCGCGTCGGTCGCGGCGTCGATGGTGCGCATGGTGGCCAGCATGGAGCGGTAGAGCTCCAGCTCCACCGCGTCGGTGGCGTCGTCCGGATTCGGGGTCTGCAGATACCAGCCGGCGACCGACTGGCCACGGGCGGTGGCGTCGGTCAGCTGCTGGTTCGCGCGTTCGGTGAGCCGCCGGACCAGCCCGGCGAGCAGCGCGTCCTTGCTCTTGAAGTGATAGAGCAGGCCGCCTTTGGAGACGCCTGCCTTCGTCGCGACGCTCTCCAATGTCACATGCGACAGGCCTTTCTCCAAGAGCAGGGATTCGAGGGCGTCCAGGATGCGGTCGCGGGTGTTCACCGTCACCGGGCGAACTATACCGGCTGGACGGTAATGTCTGATACTGTACCGTCCGGACGGTAAGAAAAGAGTGCGACGGAAGTCGAGAAAGCCAATGACCACATCAACCGTGCAGAACCCCGGGAAAACCGGGATGACAACCGAAGCCCCGCCCCGCGCGACCGCGCGCGACTGGGCCGGCCTCGCCGTGCTCGCCCTCGCCCTGCTGCTGCTCGCCGTCGACGCCACGGTGCTCGACCTGGCCGTGCCCGCGATCAGCGCCGATCTGGCGCCGACCACACCGCAGCTGCTGTGGATCATCGACGTGTACTCGTTCGTGCTGGCCGGCCTGCTGGTGATGATGGGCAACCTGGGTGACCGGATCGGCCGCCGCAGGCTGCTGCTGATCGGTGCGGCGGGCTTCGGTGTCGCCTCGGTGCTCGCGGCGTGGGCCGTCTCGCCGGAGATGCTGATCGGCGCGCGCGTGCTGCAGGGCGTCGCCGGTGCGACGCTCATGCCCGCGACGCTGGGCCTGATCCGCTCGATGTTCCTGGATCCGCGGCAGCGGACCGTGGCCATCGCGGTGTGGAGCGCGATGGCCGGTGGCGGCGCGGCGGCCGGTCCGCTGCTCGGCGGCTGGTTGCTCGAGCACTACTGGTGGGGCTCGGTGTTCCTGGTGAACCTGCCGGTCATGCTGGTGCTGCTCGCGCTCGGCCCGTTCCTCGTGCCGGAGTCGCGTGACCCGAACCCCGGCCGATTCGATCTGCCGAGCGCCGGGTTGTCCATGCTGGCGCTGGTGCCGGTCGTCTATGCGATCAAGGAGTCGGCGGCGCACGGCGCCAGCATCCGGCTGGCCCTGATCGGTGCGGTCGGTGTCGTCGCGGGCGTGCTGTTCGTGCGCAGGCAGCGCACGCTGGCGAATCCGATGCTCGACCTGAAGTTGTTCGCGCTGCCCAGGTTCCGCACCGCGGTGATCACCAACCTGCTCGCGGTGTTCGCGCTGGCCGGTGTGCTGTTCTTCGGCTCGCAGTATCTGCAGCTGGTGCTCGGCCGCTCGCCGATGCAGGCCGGCTTGCTGCTGCTGCCGGGTCTGGCCGCCAGCGTGGTCGCGTCGCTGGCCGCGGCGTGGCTGGTACAGCGGGTGCGGCCCGGCGCGGTGCTCGGTGGTGCGCTGACCATCGCCGCGTTCGGCTCGGCGCTGTTCCTGTGGCTCGGCCCGGACGCCGCCGGTAGCACGACGCCGTTCATTCTCGGCTTCCTGTTCATCGGCGCGGGTGTCGGTATCGCACTGACGGTCTCGTCGGACCTGGTGGTCAGCTCGGCGCCCGCCGAGCGGGCCGGTGCGGCCGCGGCGGTCTCCGAGACCGCCTACGAAACCGGCATCGCCCTGGGCGTCGCGATCCTCGGCAGCGTGGTCATGGCGATCTTCCGCAACGGCCTCGACCTGACCGGCGTGCCGAGCGACCAGGTGGGTGTCGCGTCGGAATCCCTCGGCGCCGCCACGGGTTTCGCGCGTCAGCTACCGGAGTCGGTGTCGGCGGCGTTCCTCACCTCGGTGCGCGAGGCGTTCGTTTCCGGCATCCACTTCGCCGCGCTCGGCACGGCGTCGATCCTGCTGATCGCCGCGGTGGTCGCGTTCCGGCTGCGGGCCGCGCGTCCGTAAAGCCGACTCTGCGCGCCCGCTCTGGATTCCCCCGAGCGGGCGCGCAGCTGTATAGAGGTGCGGCCGTTCACTATTCGGGGGCGGCCGTCATTCGGTTCGCCGCTCGCTCGGGCGCAGACCGCGCTCGGCCGGTTGCCCGGAACCGCGCGGGCGACCGAGCCGGGTCGGCGTGAGGCGGCCGCGCAAGGTGACGGACTCGCCGAGCTGCCAATGCGCCGCCTCGGTGTCGTCGGCGCTGTTGACGGTGTTCGCGGAGGTGAGCAGGAGGTCGTCGTGCTTGGCGAGTTCGCACAGGCGCGCCGCTTCGTTGACCGCGTCGCCGATGACGGTGAACTCGTAACGCTGCCGGGCGCCGACATTGCCCGCGACCACCCGGCCCGCGGCGACGCCGATGGCGGCGATGAAGTCGTCGGCGGTCAGGTCGAGGCGCTGCCGGATGGCGCGGGCACAGGCCAGCGCCGCGCCCGAGGCGTCGGAAAGCGCGGCGGGCGTGCCGAATACGGCCAGGGCGGCGTCGCCCTCGAACTTGTTGAGCAGCCCGCCGTGCGCCTCCACCTCGTCGACCACGATGTCGAAGAAGCGATTGAGGATGGCGACCATCTCGGGCGCGGGCACCGTCGCGGCCATCGTGGTGGAGCCGACGATATCGATGAACAGCGCCGCCGCCTCGGTCTCCACGCCGCCGAGCGTCGGATTACCGGCCAGCGCCGCGTCGGCCACGTCGCGGCCGACGTGCCTGCCGAACAGATCCCTGATCTGCTCGCGCTCGCGCAGCCCCTCCACCATGTGGTTGAAACCGCTTTGCAGCTCACCCAATTCGGTGCCGTCGTACACGGTGATCGCCACCCGCAGGTCACCGTCCTCGACCTGCCGCAGCGCGCGCCGCACCCCGCGGATCGGCGCGATGATCGCCGACACGGTCTGCATCATCAGCAACAGGCCGAACACCAGCGCCGCACCGCCGAGCGAGAGCACACAGACCGCGAGCCGGGCCGTGCTGACCGACGAGTCGACCAGGGCCCACCCCGCCACGATCATCGACAGGGTCACCGGCACGCCGGCGCCCAGCATCCAGGCCACCATCGAGCGGGAGAACACACCCATGCCACGCCGCCGCCGCAACGGCGCCGCGTCCAGGACGCGGGCGGTCACCGCACGCAGTGCGAACTCGGCGATCAGGTAGCCGTTGGCGCAGACCACGATGGCGCTGAAGGAGATACCGATCAGGATCTTGGGAACGAGCGCGGGCTCCACCAGCGCGTAGAGCGGTGTCAGCACGGCGGCCGCACCCGACCACAGCAGGGCCTGTTGCAGCACCAGATGCCGGGGCACCCTGGACGCGGCGATCTGCTCCGCCTCGGTGGGCACCTGGTCCGGCTGGATCGCCCAGCGCAGCGTGCGCAGGCCGCGCACGGTGCCCCACCACATGCCGACCAGCAAGGCCAGCGCCGCGTACAGCGGCGTCGCGATGACATCGAGCAGCAGCAGTTCCCGGGTGAACACCGTCGGTCCGGGCAGCACGAACCCGATCAGCGCGAAAGTGACGGCCATGCCGGCCAGGTTCGCGGCCACCAGCGGCACGGTCAGCAGCAGCTGAACCCGGATCCGCCGCATCCCGGAGGACTCGTCCACCGGTCCGAGCAGCCGCGACCCGAACGCGGCTGTCGAGACGTCACTGTGGGCCATGGGACCAAAGCCTAGGCCGGAGGACCCGCGAAGAGCCGGACCAGTGGTCCAGGACCGGCCGAGCGCCTCGACCAGCGCGCGGCGGACGGTCAGTTGCCGCGGGGCAGTTCGCGGCGACCATGACCCGGCAGTTCGGGATTTCGGCGGCCGCTGAGCTCGTCCTGCCGCCCGGCCGACAGACCGTACGGCTGCGCCGCACCGTCCGGCAGTGCCGAGTAGCGCGGGTCGTGCTGCCCGTAGTCCGCGTCGACCACGGTGGCGGCGACGCGCTGGGCGTGCAGCGCCTCCGGCGAGCCCGGCGCGAGCTGGTAACCGGTCGGCGCGTGCGAGTCCTGGGTCTCGACGGTGACCTTGCGGGTGCGGCGCAGGGTGAAGGTGATCTCCTCGACCTCTTCGAACGCCTGCCGGGCCGTGCGCAGCGGGTGCGTGGCGTTGTCGATCGCGTTGGCCACGAACGACGGCACCAGCGGGCGGATCAACCGGGCCGCGGTGTCGGTGAACGGCACCGTGCCGATCAGCGGAAGTTCCAGGCCGCCACCGGTCTTGGGCGTCGGCGCTATGGTGCCCGGGCCGATCTCCCGCGCGGTGACGGGGGCGGGCAGGTTCGACGGCGCGAATCCTTCAGACACGGAGCTGTCCTTTCGGTCGTCAGCCGGTGCGGCTGGCAGTGCGGGGCGGTTCGGCGGTTCGGCGATACCGATCTCCAGGCCGCCGATGGCCGCGACGATCCTGGTGCGCTGGCGCTCCCGGTCGATGGCGGTGTCCGCCTCGGCGGCGAGGCGGGCCGCGGTGAGTTGTTGTTCGGCGCGCAGTGCTTCGGCCTCGGCGCGCACCTGGGCCTGTTTCAGGGCGATGGCCGTGTCGGCTTCGGCCTCGGCGCGCGCCTGTACTTCGAGGTAGGCGACTCGCCGGTCGAACGAGGTCTGCCCGCGCCACCAGCGCAGTATCAGTGGCAGCAGTGCCAGCGCGACGACAGCGATGATGGTCAGGATGCGCAGCGGCAGCGCGCCCGGGTGGTGGATGGTGTAGTCGTTCATCGCCAACCAGCGCGCGCCGAGACCGCGGTCGGCGTCGGCGAAGGCGGCCGACTCGGCTGCGGCCACGGCCTTTTCGTTGTCGGCGATCCGCTGGTCCAGCGCGTCGGCCCGGCCCTGCGCCGCGGCCAGTTGCCTGCGGGCGTCGTCGAGCATGTCGTTGGCGGTCTGGGCTTCCGGCCCGCGTCCCGGCACGTTGGTGATCGGAACCTGCGAGCAGCGCGGGCTCGGGTTGAACTCACAGCGGGCGATCAGCAGCGAGCGATCGACGTCGGCCTGCGCCTTGGTGATCGACTGATCCAGCGCGGTCCGGTCGGCGCGGGCCTTGTCGAGTTCGGCTGCTGCGGCGACGACCAGGGGCGCGGAAGTGACGGAACGCTGGGCTCGTTCGTCGAGGGTCCGGTCGACGCTGCCGCCGAAGACGACGATCGCGGCAAGCTCGGCGAGCAACCCGCCGGCCAGCACGGCAAAGGCGATGCGGGCGAGCAGGCCGAGCCGGTCGGGCTCGCCGCTGGGCCGCGCGGTCGCCACCGCGCGGGCGATCGCGCCCGCGAGCGCCGCGACGAGCAGGGCCACCGGGATGATCGCGAGCAGGGCCCAGGTACCGGTCGAGGCCAGCGCGAGCGCGGCGACCAGGCCGGACACCACCGCGAACAACAGCACCGCCGCACCGGTGACGGCATAGCCGGTGCGCTCGTGGCGGTAGGCGACTTCACCGGTCTGACCCCCGCCGAGCCAGGTGAACAAGCCGATGACGGTCATGGGAGCTCACATCCTCTTGGTCCCAGTCGATTTCAGGGCTCGATGAAACCGTCACGGTTTCGTGGTCACAGCGTGACAGGACCGAACCCGACACACCGAGTGGCGGCGGAGGTATGTGGTCAGGCTCACAAAACCGCCGATGTGGTGCGGGTACGGGTGCCGGCGGCCACCGCGCGGGGCCGGTTTCGGGACCGAGCGCGCGGGTCCGTTCGCTTACCCTGGCTCGATGATCGGTTTCCGCGCGAGCCAGCTCAGGAGGTCGGGTTATGCGCCTTGTCATGCTGATGATCGTGTCGGCGGCACTGATCATGTCGCCGGTTAGCGCGGCCGCCGAGCCGGGCGACGGCCGCGCCGAGTCGCTGGATCGCCTGGTCGCCCTGGTGCTCGAGCGCCTCGACACCGGTGACGCGGTGGCCGCGGCGAAGTGGGTGGCCGCCGCCGAGTCCGGCACCGAACCCACCATCGACGACCCGGCCAGGGAAGCCGTGGTCTACGACGCGATGGCAAAGCTGGGCGCCGGGCGCGACCTGCCCGAACCCTGGGTGCGGCAGGTGTTCTCCGGCCAGATCGAGTCCAACAAGATCGTGCAGCGCGGTCTGATCACCCGCTGGCGCTTCGACCCGGCCGCGGCACCCGGGTCGGCACCCGATCTGGCGGCGGTGCGCCCGGTGATCGACCGGGTGAACATCGAGATCGTCGACCAGCTGGCCGCCCGGCGGGCCGAGCTGACCGCGCCGGACTGTGCGGAAAGATTGGCTTACAGCGTCTTCGACGTATTCGGCGCGGGAAATACCGACGCCTTGCATCAGGCCGCGCTGGTGCGTGCCGCGGCCGCCTTGTGCGCGCCGCGTTGAACGCTGCGAGCTCCCCACGGAACCCGCTCCATACCCCGCTTAACCCTTTCTTAAGCGCCGTCTTCAGGCGGAAAGTCCGCGCTGTCGGCGAATATTCGGCGAAAAGCGTTCAGGCCCGCAATAAATCACACCCATAACCCCCGGACGGCGTATAGGTTTCGGCCGCGAAAATGTGTCGAATGCCACTCCCGTCGGTTAGCTGAAAATGTGCTGAAGGCCACAGCAAACAAAACAGTCCGGACGGTCGGATCACAGCTCGGGCTCGTCAGGACCCTGTCGGAAATATCTCATCCAGCCCGCTTCCGAGTTAGCCGCCGCCGAGGGGTTTGCCGGATGCTGAGCGAGGGAAATCATCTTCGATGCAGGTGAGAGCGTTCTTCTGACCGATTTGCGAGGGTTGGGGCCGCTCTCGCGCGCTGCCGTCGAGCGGCTGGCCGAGGGTGCCGCAGGGTCGATCGAGCGGTACCCGCTGCTTTACACTGGACGACGCGCACACGTGGAGGACCGAATGAAGAAGCCCAGCTAGACTCGGTTATTAGTGCAACCTTAGTTGGTTGGGCCCCGGACCTGACTTATCGTTTGCTCTTACGCCGAACACAGAATGCTCGGCACCCTCGCCCGCTCGGGCAGCTCCTGGACCGGTGCTCAGCGTAGCTGGCGAGAACCCGCACGGAGGTAAGGATCTCGTTAGGGATCTGTTACCGACGAGCACCCACTACGTCACTGAAGCGGGTGAACAACTGGAGACGTGACTGCACGCCGAAGACCATCAGCGCGGCTGGTTTCGGAACGTACGGGCGCAGTCTTGTACGGAGGCATTCAGGCGAAATTGCGTAATTCATTTCGTCGAACGCCCTTCTTGAAGGCAGAGGCATGATGCAACTTCCTGGCCACAGGTCACCTGGACTCGTCGGGCTCTACGACCCGGCGAACGAACACGACGCCTGCGGTGTCGCGTTCGTCGTCGACATGCACGGCCGCCGCAGCCGCGACATCGTCGACAAGGCTATTACGGCTCTGTTGAACCTGGAGCACCGTGGTGCCGCAGGCGCCGAACCCAACAGTGGTGACGGCGCGGGCATCCTGATCCAGGTCCCGGACCGGTTCTTCCGCGCCATCGTGGACTTCGAGTTGCCGCCGGAGGGCTCCTACGCCACCGGTATCGCCTTCCTGCCGCAGGCCAGGCGCGAGGCCGCGCGTGCCGCCTACGGCGTGGAGAAGATCGTCAAGGAAGAGGGCCTCGAGGTTCTCGGCTGGCGCGAGGTGCCGATCGACGAGTCGTCGCTCGGTGCGCTGGCGCGTGATGCCATGCCGACGTTCCGGCAGATCTTCATCGGCTCCCCGCGGGGTGCGGCCGAGCAGCTGTCCGGGATGGACCTGGAGCGCCGTGCCTACGTCGTCCGCAAGCGGGTCGAGCACGAGCTCGGCAAGTCGGGCCCCGGCGAGGGCTCGGTCGGCAAGGAGTCGGTGTACTTCCCGAGCCTGTCCGGCCAGACCTTCGTCTACAAGGGCATGTTCACCACGCCGCAGCTGCGCGCCTTCTACCTGGACCTGCAGGACGGCCGGGTGGAGTCCGCCCTCGGCATCGTGCACTCGCGCTTCTCCACCAACACCTTCCCGTCCTGGCCGCTGGCGCACCCGTTCCGCCGGGTCGCGCACAACGGCGAGATCAACACCGTCACCGGCAACGAGAACTGGATGCGGGCGCGCGAGGCGCTGCTGCGTTCGGACATCTTCGGCACCGACTCGGCGGGCAACAACCGGCTGGAGAAGATCTTCCCGGTCTGTACCCCGGGGGCGAGCGATACCGCGCGCTTCGACGAGGTCCTGGAACTGCTGCACCTCGGCGGCCGCAGCTTGCCCCACTCGGTGCTGATGATGATCCCCGAGGCGTGGGAACGCAACGAGACCATGGATCAGCGCCGCCGCGCGTTCTACGAGTACCACTCGATGCTGATGGAGCCGTGGGACGGCCCGGCGTCGGTGTGCTTCTCCGACGGCACCGTGGTCGGCGCCGTGCTCGACCGGAACGGCCTGCGCCCCAGCCGCATCTGGATCACCGACGACGGCCTCGTGGTGATGGCCTCGGAGGTCGGTGTGCTCGACATCGACCCGTCCAAGGTGGTCCGCAAGGTCCGACTACAACCCGGCCGCATGTTCCTGGTCGATACCTCGCTGGGCCGCATCGTCGGCGACGACGAGCTGAAGACCGACCTTGCGGCCGAGCACCCGTACCAGGAATGGCTGGACGCGGGTGTGACCAAGCTCGAGGACCTGCCCGACCGCCCGCACGTGCACATGTCGCACGATCGGGTGCTGATCCGCCAGCAGATCTTCGGATACACCAACGAAGAACTGAACCTGCTGATCTCGCCGATGGCCAAGACCGGCGGCGAGGCGCTCGGCTCGATGGGCACCGACACCCCGATCGCGGTGCTGTCGTCGCGGCCCCGGCTGCTGTTCGACTACTTCTCCCAGCTGTTCGCGCAGGTCACCAACCCGCCGCTGGACGCGATCCGCGAAGAGGTGGTGACCAGCCTGCGCCGGGCCATCGGCCCGGAGGCCGACCTGATGCACCCCGGCCCGGAGTCGTGCAAGCAGATCGCGATCGAATCGCCGATCATCGACAACGACCAGCTGGCCAAGCTGGTGCACATCAACGACGACGGCTCGCAGCCCGAGCTGCGTTCGGTGATCGTGCGCGGCCTGTACCCGGTGGCCAAGGGCGGCAAGGGTCTGCGCAAGGCACTCAAGGCGATCAACACCCAGGTGTCGGCCGCCATCGACGGCGGCGCCCGGATCGTCGTGCTCTCCGACCGCGAGTCCAACGAGAAGCTGGCGCCGATCCCGTCGCTGCTGCTGACCGCGTCGGTGCACCACCACCTGGTGCGCGAGCGCACCCGCACCATGGTCGGTCTGGTCGTCGAGGCCGGTGACGCCCGCGAGGTGCACCACATGGCGATGCTGGTCGGCTTCGGCGCGGCCGCGATCAACCCGTACATGGCCTTCGAGACCATCGAGGACATGCTCGAGCGCGGCGCGCTCGAAATGCCCGGCAGCACCGGCGATCACGCGGCGGACTTCCGCAAGGCGGTCGCCAACTACAACAAGGCCGCCAGCAAGGGCGTGCTGAAGGTGATGTCCAAGATGGGCATCTCGACGCTGGCCTCCTACACCGGCGCGCAGCTGTTCCAGGTGATCGGCCTGTCCCAGGACCTGGCCGACGAGTACTTCACCGGCCTGCGCTCGCACCTGGACGGCATCGGCCTCGAGGACATCGCGGCCGACGTCGCCGAGCGGCACCGGCTCGCGTTCCTGGAGAACCGCAACGAGCGCGCGCACCGCGAGCTCGAGGTCGGCGGCGAATACCAGTGGCGGCGCGAGGGTGAGTACCACCTGTTCAACCCGGACACCGTGTTCAAGCTGCAGCACGCCACCCGCACCGGTCAGTACTCCATCTTCAAGGAGTACACCAAGATGGTCGACGACCAGACCGAGCGGCTGGCCTCGCTGCGCGGCCTGTTCAAGTTCAAGAAGGAGCGCGCGTCGATCTCGATCGACGAGGTCGAGCCCGCGTCGGAGATCGTGAAGCGGTTCTCCACCGGCGCGATGAGCTACGGCTCCATCTCCGCCGAGGCGCACGAGACCCTCGCCATCGCGATGAACCGGCTCGGCGGCCGGTCGAACTCGGGTGAGGGCGGCGAATCGCCGGCCCGCTTCGAGCCGGAGGAGAACGGCGACTGGCGGCGCAGCGCGATCAAGCAGGTGGCCTCCGGCCGCTTCGGCGTGACCGCGCACTACCTGACCAACTGCACCGACATCCAGATCAAGATGGCGCAGGGCGCGAAGCCCGGTGAGGGCGGCCAACTTCCGGCGCACAAGGTGTACCCGTGGGTCGCCGAGGTGCGGCACTCGACACCGGGTGTCGGCCTGATCTCGCCGCCGCCGCACCACGACATCTACTCGATCGAGGATCTGGCGCAGCTGATCCACGACCTGAAGAACGCGAACCCGCAGGCGCGGATTCACGTGAAACTTGTTGCGGAGCCCGGCGTCGGCACCGTCGCGGCCGGTGTGTCCAAGGCGCACGCGGACGTGGTGCTGATCTCCGGCCACGACGGCGGCACCGGTGCCTCGCCGCTCACCTCGCTCAAGCACGCGGGCGGTCCGTGGGAGCTCGGCCTGGCCGAGACCCAGCAGACGTTGCTGCTCAACGGACTTCGCGATCGGATCGTCGTGCAGGTGGACGGTCAGATGAAGACCGGCCGCGACGTGATGATCGCCGCGCTGCTCGGCGCCGAGGAATACGGTTTCGCCACTGCGCCTCTGGTGGTCTCGGGCTGCATCATGATGCGGGTCTGCCACCTCGACACCTGCCCCGTCGGTGTCGCGACGCAGAATCCGGTGCTGCGCGAACGCTTCACCGGCAAGCCGGAATTCGTCGAGAACTTCATGCTGTTCATCGCCGAGGAGGTCCGGGAACTGCTGGCGCAGTTGGGCTTCCGCACGCTGGACGAGGCCATCGGCCGGGTCGACCTGCTCGACACCGCCAAGGCCAAGCAGCACTGGAAGGCCAGCAAGCTGGACCTGTCGCCGATCCTCGACAATGTCGAGACCGCGTTCATGTACCAGGACCGGCGCTGCACCAAGACCCAGGACCACGGCCTGGACAAGGCGCTGGATCAGCAGCTGATCACGCAGAGCCGCGACGCGCTCGAGCGGGGCCAGGCGGTGAAGTTCGAAACCAAGATCACGAACGTGAACCGCACCGTCGGCACCATGCTCGGCCACGAGGTGACCAAGCTCTACGGTGGCGCGGGCCTGCCCGACGACACCATCGACATCACCTTCACCGGCTCGGCGGGCAACAGCTTCGGTGCCTTCGTGCCCGCGGGCATCACGCTGCGGGTGCAGGGTGATGCGAACGACTATGTCGGCAAGGGACTTTCCGGCGGTCACCTGGTGGTGCGCCCGTCGCTGAACGCGCCTGCCGAGTTCGTGGCGGAGGAGAACATCATCGCGGGCAACGTGATCCTGTTCGGCGCCACCAACGGCAAGGCGTTCATCCGCGGTGTGGTCGGCGAGCGCTTCGCCGTCCGTAACTCGGGTGCCCTCGCGGTGGTCGAGGGCGTCGGCGACCACGGTCTGGAGTACATGACCGGTGGCCGGGTGGTCATCCTCGGTGAGACCGGCCGCAACTTCGGCGCCGGTATGTCCGGCGGTGTCGCGTTCGTCTACAACCCGAACGGCACCTTCGAGTCCAGGCTCAACCCCGAGCAGGCCGATGCCGTCGAGCAGCTCTCCGGTGACGACTTCACCTGGCTGCGCGACATCATCACCCAGCACCGCGATCAGACGGGTTCCGCTGTCGCCGAACGCATTCTGGGCGACTGGTCGCAGCAGGTGAACCACTTCGTGAAGCTGATGCCGCGCGAATACAAGAAGGTACTGCTGGCCATCTCCGAGGCGGAGAAGGCGGGCAAGGACGTCGACGAGGCGATCATGGAGGCGGCCCGTGGCTAGCACGCGACGCATTCAACAGCTGAGTCCGATGTCCACAGGCAATATTACGGAGGCCGAACGTGGCTGACGCACAAGGATTTTTGAAGCACACCCACCGGGAGCTACCGACCCGTCGACCGGTCGAGCTGCGGTTGATGGACTGGAAAGAGGTCTACGAGCAGGGGTATCCGAAGGAAACCCTGCAGCGGCAGGCCAGCCGGTGCATGGACTGCGGTATTCCGTTCTGCCACAACGGCTGCCCGCTGGGCAACCTGATCCCCGAGTGGAACGACCTGGTCTACAAGGGGCAGTGGCGCGAAGGCATCGACCGGCTGCACGCCACCAACAACTTCCCGGAGTTCACCGGGCGGCTGTGCCCGGCGCCGTGTGAGGCGTCCTGTGTCCTCGGGATCAACCAGGACCCGGTGACCATCAAGCAGGTCGAGGTCGATCTCATCGAGAACGCCTTCGACGAGGGCTGGGTGACTCCGGTCTACCCGACCCGGTTGACCGGCAAGCGCGTCGCCGTCGTCGGCTCCGGTCCCGCCGGGCTCGCGGCCGCACAGCAGCTCACCCGCGCGGGCCACACCGTGACCGTGTTCGAGCGGGCCGATCGCATCGGCGGGCTGCTGCGCTACGGCATCCCGGAATTCAAGATGGAGAAGCGCTTCATCGACCGGCGGCTCGCGCAGATGGAGGCCGAGGGCACCATCTTCAAGACCGGCGTGAACGTCGGGGTGGACATCACCGCCGAGCAGCTGCGCGAAATCTACGACGCGGTCGTGCTCTCCGGCGGCGCCACCCTCGCGCGTGACCTGCCGATCCCCGGGCGGGAACTCGACGGCATCCACCAGGCCATGGAGTTCCTGCCGTGGGCCAACAAGGTGCAGCTCGGCGACGACGTCACCGACGAAGACGGCCTGCCGCCCATTCACGCGCGCGGCAAGAAGGTCATCATCATCGGCGGCGGCGACACCGGCGCCGACTGCCTCGGCACCTCGCACCGGCAGGGCGCGGCCAGCATCCACCAGTTCGAGATCATGCCGCGCCCGCCGGAGGAGCGCGCCGCGTCCACTCCATGGCCGACTTACCCGCTCATGTACCGGGTGTCCTCGGCGCACGAAGAGGGCGGCGAGCGGGTGTTCTCGGTGAACACCGAGCGTTTCATCGGCGAAGACGGCAAGGTCACCGGCCTGCAGGCGCACGAGGTCAGCATGGTCAACGGCCGCTTCGAGAAGGTCGACGGCACCGACTTCACCCTCGAGGCCGACCTCGTCCTGCTCGCCATGGGCTTCACCGGCCCCGAGAAGCCGGGCCTGCTCGAAGATCTCGGCGTCGGCTACGACCAGCGCGGCAACGTCCAGCGGGACAAGAACTGGGCGACCAACATCCCCGGCGTGTTCGTCGCCGGCGACATGGGCCGCGGCCAATCCCTCATCGTCTGGGCCATCGCCGAAGGCCGCGCCGCGGCCGCCGCGGTGGACCGCTTCCTGGAAGGTGAGACGGCGCTGCCCGCCCCCATCACCCCCACCATGGTCGCCCAGCGATGACCTGAACCCCTCTCTTACCGGAGCGGAAAAGGCGCCTGTGGACAGCAATGTCCACAGGCGCCTTTGTTTCCCGTAGCGGGCTGCCCCAAAGAGCAAGGGCCTGACAACAATCCGGTTCGATGCTCAACTACCCCAGCGCATAAGGATTTTCGCGACGAACGGGACGCTGGAGATTTGGGCATTCGACGAAAATTCGGACAAGGCCGGGGTTTCGGATGGCGCCGGCGAGCTGGTACCTCTATTGTGATCCCGTCGTGCTGCTGATCTTGGGATGTGGGTTCTGGTCGTAGCCGACACGTCGGTGGGTGGCTTGTGTTAACCCAGCGTGCACTGAAATGTCATCCGTCGGGTTCAGCATTGGGGCGCAACTTGTCGAGGACGCACTCGCGAGAGGCATGGTTTTGGACTGGAGCGGTATGCAGTTGAAGAAGGTTGTCGCGGCTCTCGGTGCTTCCGCGACGGTGTTGTCCGGCATGGTGTTCGGCGCCGGTGCCGCGAGCGCGGCGCCCGGCTGCCCGAGCCTGTACGTGGTGGCGATCCCGGGTACCTGGGAGACCGGCAAAGACAAGACGCCGAAGCCCGGCATGCTGGCCGGGGTCACCAACAATCTGCCCCGTTCGGCGGAGGTCGACTACGTGACCTATGCCGCGACCGCGTTCCCGTGGGAGGGCGAGGTCTACGGCAACTCGAAGAAGGAAGCCGTCGACGCCGCGCGCGGCCTCATCTCCGACATGGCGAAGTCGTGCGGCGCGACGAAGATCGCGCTCGTCGGCTACAGCCAGGGTGCCGACGCCGCCGGTGATCTGGCGGCCGAGATCGGTACCGGGCTCAGCGTGGTCGCGCCGGAACGGATCGCGGGCGTCGGCCTGATCTCCGACCCGCGCCGTTCCCCGAGCGACATTCAGGTCGGCGCCCCGGCGCCCGGCGCGGGTGCCGGTGGCCCCCGGGTCGGCGGCTTCGGCTGGATCAGCGACCGCACCCGCAGTATCTGCGCGGTGAGCGACCTGTACTGCGCGACCGCACCCGACGACTTCGTCACCCGGTTCGCCGGCTTCCTGGCGCAGGCCTCGGACGCGAACCCGGCCAACATGTGGCGCTACCAGATCGAAGCCGGAAACATCATGAACGACCTGTTCGCGCATGGTGGCGTGCCCACATTGCAGGCGCAGCTGACGGAGTCGGCGAACGAGCAGCGGGCCAAGGACCTGGAGCGGTTCTACAAGTCGCAGGCGCACACCCTGTACGGCAGCTACCCGGTCGGCGGCGGCCAGACCGCCGTCTCCTGGATGCACAACTGGATTGCGGGCATGGCCTGATCCACCGCGTACCGAAACGAAGGCCCACCTCCGGCAAGGAGGTGGGCCTTCGTCGTATGGCCTAGCGGGACAAGGGATCAGCTGCTGCCCGCGGAACCGGTCGACGGTCGACCGTCCTTGAAGAAGATCCGCGGACCTGGCTCGTCCTTCCGGTGGATGCGCGGCCCGTCACCACGCGGACCCTCGCGATATTCCACCCGCGGGCCGTCGTGTCCCTGGCCGCCGGGTAGGTCCAGGCCGCTGTGCGGATGCGCACTGATGTCGGTGCCGTCGGCCGGGGTCAGCTGAACAGCCGCCGGATCGGGTGTCGCCGCCGAAGCGGTCGCGGCCAGCGCGCCGACCGGTAACGCGATCAACGCTCCCGCCACGGCAATTCGGGTGAGGCGGCGTCTCGATGTACTGGAGAGCAACACGGGAATCCTTTCTCTGGAACCGTGCGCTACTGAGGGTGGTAGCGCACCCGTCCCATAGAAGGTTCCGTCGCTGGGACGACGGTGCGACGTCCCTGCCAATCGGCTGTGAGTGGCGCTCAGGCTTTGATATTGCGCGGCAACAGATCCCAGACGTGCCCGTTCTCATTGATCGTCGCCGCGGTCCGGCGCCCGGTGCGGGAGAACAGGATTCGGGTGATCGAGCAGTAGTCGATCGGAAAGGTCAGCGGCCGTTCCAAACCGAGGATCTCCTGGAGCAGCACGTTGATCACGCCGCCGTGCGTGAAGGCGACCACCGTGCCCGCCGGGTCGGTGCTCGCGGCGATCTCGGTGACCGCGTCGAGCACCCGGGACTTGAACGCCTTGCCGTCGATCTGGTGCGGCAGGTGCCCCGCTTTGATCCGTTCGTAGACCTCGCGGAACTCGACCTTGGCGTCCTCGATCGGAATGTAGGCGGGCAGGTCGCGATCGTATTCGGCGAGGTCGTCGATGAGGTCGAGGCCGGCGCCGAGCTTCGCCGCGGTCGGTGCCGCGGTCTCGCGCGCCCGGCGCTGCGGGCTGCTCACCACCCGGGTGATCCGGTGCTGGCTCAACGCGGCGGGCACCCGCTCGGCCTGCTCGAGCCCGACGGGCGCGAGCTCGGGATCGGCGGGACCGGCGGAGTTCATGATCCGGACCGGTTGGGCATGGCGAACGAGGATCAACTGCACACGCCCACTCTGCCGTATCGCGGGCCGCACTTCGCTCCGGGCGCGACACGGCGCCGCGTCAACGCCCGGTGCACTCCCGCGGCAGCTCGAACAGGGTGGTGAACTGCTCGGCGGCGGCCGCGTCGCCGGTCACCAACGCGTCGCCCGCGGTGATCGTCTCGGCCATCGAGTGCCCGTCGTAGACGACCGCGACGAAGGCGGCGACGCTGGTGTGCACGGCGGTCGCCGCGGTGCCGCTCGCGCCGCGGCTGATCGTGAGCGTGCCGTCGTCGACCACCGCGTGGAATTCGTCGGTGTTCGCATCGGGTCCGGTGAAGTGCAGGTCGAAGTCGGCCCGGATGCCTGCCGCCCGATCCGCCTGGAAATGCGTGCGCAGCGAGACGACGAGGGCGTCGGTGCTCACCTCCGAACAGCGGTAGGTGCTGGGTGTGCGCGCACCCCAGTGACTCAGCGCGAGGATCACCGTGTCCAGTTCCTTGCCCCAGTCGGTGAGGTCGTAGACCGCGGCGCTGACCGGCGGCGGCAGCTTGCGCTTGTGCACCACGCCCGCCTGGACCAGCTCGTCGAGCCGCTGGGAGAGCACGTTCGGGCTGATCGTGGGCAGCCCGGCCCGCAGATCGGTGAATCGCTTGGGGCCGAGGAGCAGTTCGCGCACCACCAGCAGGGTCCATCGCTCACCGACCAGGTCGAGCGCGCGGGCCGCACCGCACGCGTCGTGGTAGCTGCGCTTGTTGCGGTGCTCGGGAGCAGCAGTCATGGAATACAGCATATCAGTAGATACTGCAATCGAATTAGCTAGTTGTCTTTTAGGACTAACCACTGCTAGCGTCGCACCATAACGATCTTCGGGTGGAAGGCAACGCTGGTGGTTGACGTAAGAGAACGGACGCGCGAGGCGGCGGACCGCGGTCGCTGGCTCGCGCTGTATGTGCTGTGCGGCGGCATGCTGATGATCGTGCTGGACGCCACGATCGTGAACGTCGCGCTCGCCGACATCCAGCAGGACCTCGGGTTCACCTCGGCCGGGCTGGCCTGGGTGGTGAACGGCTACCTGATCTCGTTCGGTGGCCTGCTGATGCTGGCGGGCCGGCTCGGCGACCTGATCGGCCGCCGCACCATGTTCCTGTCCGGCCTGGTGGTGTTCACCGTGGCCTCGGTGCTGTGCGGGCTGGCCGTCAACGAGGTCACCCTGATCGCGGCCCGATTCCTGCAGGGCATCGGCGGCGCGATGACCTCCGCGGTGATCCTCGGCATGATCTTCGCGATGTTCCCGGACCCGAGGGAGCAGGCGAAGGCGATCGGTCGCTACGCGTTCGTCGCGTCGGCCGGTGGCGCGATCGGCCTGCTGCTCGGCGGCCTGCTCACCGCGCTGGACTGGCGGCTGATCTTCCTGGTCAACCTGCCGATCGGCATTCTGGTCGGGCTCGCCGCGATGAAGATCCTGGACAAGGACCAGGGCGCGGGCCTGAAGGACGGCGCGGATGTGCCCGGCGCCGTGCTGATCACGGCGGCGCTGATGCTCGGCGTCTACACCATCGTCAAGCCGGCCGCCGAGTACGGCTGGACCGACCCGGTCACCCTGGGCCTCGGGGTGGCGTCGCTGGCGCTGCTCGCCGGGTTCGTCGCGCGGGAGGCGACGGCGAAGACACCGCTGATGCCGCTGACGATCTTCCGGTCCCGGAACCTGTCCGGCGCCAACGCGATTCAGGTGGTCACCGTGGCGGGCATGTTCGGCATGTTCTTCCTGGGCTCGCTGTACCTGAAGCAGGTGCTCGGCTACGAGCCGCTGCAGCTGGGCCTGGCGTTCTTCCCGGTGGCCGCGATCATGGGCCTGCTCTCGGTGCGCTACTCCGAGGGCCTGGTGATGCGGTTCGGTGCGCGCAAGGTGCTGATCCCGGGACTGTCGCTGATCCTCGCCGCGCTGCTCTGGCTGACCCAGGCGCCGGTCGACGGCAACTACTGGCTGCACATCTTCGGCCCGATGGTGCTGTTCGGAACCGGTGCGGGCCTTGCCTTCCCGGCGCTGATGAACCTGGCGATGTCCGGGGTGGCGCCGGAGGAAGCGGGGTTGGCCTCCGGACTGGCCAACACCACGATGCAGGTCGGTGGCGCACTCGGGCTCGCCGTGCTGGCGACCCTGTCGGCGAGCAAGACGACCGACCTGTTGGCGGCGGGCACCCCGGTGAACGAGGCGCTGACCAGCGGGTTCCAGCTCGCATTCTGGATCGGCGCGGCGTTGGTCGGCGCGGCGCTGCTGGCCGCGGTGCTGGTGCTGAAGTCGGTGCCCGCCACCGAGCACGGCGTCGACCTGGACGACGAGCTGTTGCTCGAGGCGGAAGTGGCGTCCGAGCGCACCGTCCGCTGATCGAACGGCTGAACAAGCAAATGGCCCGGTTCGCTATGCGAGCCGGGCCATTTCGGTCAAGGAGTGTAAGGCGGTTGCTGCTGCCCGTACGGGGGCTGCTCGCCGTAGGGCGGCTGGTTCGGCGGTTGCTGGTCGGGCCCCTTCTTCCGCCGCCGCATCAGGTAGACGCCTGCGATGATCGCCGCGACGACCAACAGGCAGCAGAGCCCGCCGATGATCAGCCCGCCGCTGCTTCTGCGTTTCTTCTTGGCCGCGAGGTCCAGCGCCGAGTTCCATACGTCCGGACTCGCCCACACGCTCGTGTCCACCAGGCTCATATTGGTCAGCAGGTCAAGATACATTCAGAACCCCATCTCGTGTTTCGGTCTCCTCCCGGGCCGAATACCACTCACCGCACGCCCGAACCACCGGCCGGTCAACCCGAGTATTCGGCCGCCCGGACCGAATAACCCAGGGTAGCTGTCCGATTCATCCGGAGTGGACCCTTCGCGAACCTTGCCTCGGCTCAGCGCGGTTTCACCAACGGGAACGGCAGCGTCTCGCGGATGCTGCGGCCGGTGATCAGCATGACCACCCGGTCCACACCCATGCCGAGCCCGCCGGTCGGCGGCATCGCGTGTTCCAGTGCCTGCAGGAAGTCCTCGTCGAGCTCCATCGCCTCCGGATCACCGTTGGCCGCGAGCATCGACTGCTCGGTGAGCCTGCGGCGCTGCTCGACCGGGTCGGTGAGTTCGCTGTAGGCGGTACCGAGTTCGACACCCCAGGCGACCAGGTCCCAGCGCTCGGTGACCCCCGGAATCGAGCGGTGCGCGCGGGTCAGCGGGGACACCGAGGTGGGGAAGTTGATGTAGAAGGTCGGTTCCTCGGTGCGGGACTCGACCAGGTGCTCATACATCTCCAGCACCACCTGGCCCTCGTCCCAGCCGTGCTGGTAGGGCACCTCGGCCTTGTCGCACAGTTCGCGCAGCTGGTCCAGGTCGGTGTCCGGGGTGATCTCGGTACCGATGGCCTCGGACACCGCGCCGTGCACCGTCTTCACCGCCCACTCGCCGGAGATGTCCACCGGCTCGTAGGAGCCGTCGCCCTGCGGCCGCAACGCCACCATCGCACCGTTCGCGGCGAGCGCGGCGTCCTGGATGAGCTGGCGGCAGGCGTGCATCATCCGCTCGTAGTCGCTGTGCGCCTCGTACGCCTCGAGAATGGTGAACTCGGGGTTGTGGCTGAAGTCGACGCCCTCGTTGCGGAAGGTCCGGCCGATCTCGAAGACCTTCTCCATGCCGCCGACGCAGAGCCGCTTCAGGTACAGCTCGGGAGCGATCCGCAGGTACAGATCCAGGTCGTAGGCGTTGATGTGGGTCAGGAACGGGGTGGCGTTGGCGCCGCCGTGCACCTGCTGCAGGATCGGCGTCTCCACCTCCAGATAACCCCAGGCGTTCAACGAGTCACGCAGCGAGCGGACCACCGCGCTGCGCTTGGCGAGCACCTCCCTGGTCTCGGCGTTGATCGCCATGTCGACGTAGCGCTGCCGCACCTTCGCCTCGGGGTCGGACAGCCCTTTCCACTTGTCCGGCAACGGATGCAGGCACTTGCCGAGCATCCGCCAGTCCGCCGCGAGCAGCGAGAGTTCGCCGCGGCGGCTGCGCCCGATCTGCCCGCTGACCTCGATCAGGTCGCCGAGATCGAAGAATTCGGTGAACTCGGCGCTGCGCTCGGCGCCGACCCGGTCGCGGTCGATCACCAGCTGGATGTCGTCGGTCCAGTCGCGCACCACGGCGAAGATCACGCCGCCGTAGTCGCGGATGCGCAGCAGCCTGCCGCAGACCCGGACCGTGGTGCCGCGCGGCGACTGCCTGGCCTTCGCGACGGTGTGCGTCGGCGGGTAGGCGACCGGGTAGGCCTCGACGCCGGACGCGGTGAGCCGGTCCAGCTTGTCCATCCGCACCCGCACCTGCTCGGGGCGGCGCGGCAGCTGTTCGTTGCCCTCGACGTGATCGATGTCGGGCGGGCTGCCGTCGGCGTGCAGGCCGGTCATGGTGGCGGGCACCGCGCTGTGGATACCGGTGTGCGCGACCGTATCCGGCTCCTTGCCGAAGCGCGGCAGGAAACCCTCGGCGAGCGCGCTGGCCACCGCGACCCTCGGCAGCTGCCTGCGCTCCTCGAACAGGAAAAACCTTGGTACCCAATGCGGCTGGTACTTCACGTTGGAGCGGTACAGCGCCTCCAGCTGCCACCAGCGCGAAAAGAACAGCAGCACACCGCGCCACAGCCGCAGCACCGGACCGGCGCCGATCCGGCCGCCCTCCTCGAACACCGAGCGGAACACCGCGAAATTCAGCGAGACCTTGGTGATGCCCTGCTGTTCGGAGTTCAACGCGAGCTGCGAAATCATCAGCTCCATCACGCCGTTCGGGCCGTGCGGGTCCCGGCGCATCAACTCCAGTGAGACACCGGTGCGGCCCCACGGCACCAGCGACAGCATGCCGAGCACCCGATCCTGACCGTTCACCGCCTCGACGAGCAGGCAGTCCCCGTCCAGCGGATCGCCGAGCCTGCCGAGCGCCATCGAGAAGCCGCGCTCGGTCTCGGTGTCGCGCCAGGCGTCCGCGCGGGCGATCACCTGCCGGAACTCCTCGGCCGGGATGTCGCGGTGCCGCCGGATCCGGACGGTGATGCCGTGCTTGCGCAAGCGGTTCGCGGCCTGGCGGACCGGCTTCATCTCCGGGCCCGCGAGGGAGAACGTCCTGGTGTCCAGGATGGCCTCGTCACCGAGCCGGATCGCGGAGAGCCCGGCCCGCCGGTAGGAGGTCGCGCCGATTTCGCTGGCGCCCATCACCGCGGGCGCCCAGCCGAATTGGTCGGCCAGCCGCAGCCAGGCGTCGATGGCCTGCGGCCAGGCCTCGCGGATGCCGATCGGGTCGCCGCTGGCGAGACAGACGCCCAGTTCCACGCGGTAGGTGACCGCCGCCTTGCCGCTGGGCGCGAACACCACCGCCTTGTCGCGGCGGGTCGCGAAGTAGCCGAGCGAGTCCTCCAGATCGGAACGTTCCAGCAGGCCGCGGATGGCCGACTCGTCGGTGCCGGTCATCGCGTTCGCCGCCCGCTGCGAGCGCAGCAGGATGAGCACCGCGGCCAGTAGCGCGATCGCGCCGAACAGGCCGAGCAAGAAGTTGACGAACGGGCGCGGGTGCCCGTCGAAGTGTTCGTTGTCCACCAGCACCGCGGCGGTCACCCGATAGATCGCCCAGCCGGGCCGCTGCGCGCCGCTCGGCAGCGAACCGGGGAACAACTCGACCAAACCCCAGCCGAGCAGCGAGCCGACCGTCAGGCCGCCGGCGAGCACACCCAGCGCCTTCAAGCCCGCGCCGCGGCGCACCCTCGTATAGAACTCGCGCCAGGCCGCGATCAGCACGCCGATCACGGCCAGGTGCACGATCATCGCCACCAGCGCGTCGATATTGCCGGTGTCCGCGAAATCCAAGCCGTCGGCCAGCGCGTACAGCGCCAGATAACCGAGCAGCAACCACCAGGCGATCCGTTTGCGGCTGGCCAGCGCGCCCGCGAGCAGGCCGACGATCAGCGCCCACATCAGGTTGGTGTCGGGGGCGTCGAAGTAGTAGTTGTCGATGTAGCGACGCGGTATCTGAGTCAGGAAACGCAGGCCGGGCGAGAGGCTCCAGAGGAAACACGCCACCGCGAAAACCCCGAGCACCAGGCCCGCGATATGCGGTACCTCGGCCAGTCGGCCATGTCCTCGATGTGGGACGGGCGGGGTCGGTCTGTCCGCGGGCGGTTCGATCAGGTGTTGCCGGGCTTGCGTGGTGGTCACTGAACCAGTGTGTACGGTGCCGCCGTGTCGGTGCTCGAAGACCACCCGGGCATGTCGGTTCTCGGCGCGTCGCACACGCGTGTCAGCAACACGCACCGGGGGCTGGTTTCTGCTGATTCCGGAGGCAAGGTAAGGATGTACCTCATGTCAGAACCAGTCGATGTACCGATCGATGACGACGTCATCCGGCTCGGTCAGTTCCTGAAACTGGCCAACCTGATCGAATCCGGCTCGGAGGCCAAGACGGTGATCGCGTCCGGTCTGGTGCGGGTGAACGACGAGGTGGAGCTGCGCCGCGGCAGGCAACTACAGATCGGTGACGTCGTCACCCTGGCCGGTCATCAGGCGAGAGTGTCGGTCTGAGGCGGACTTTCAGTCCTCGGCCCGCACCACGACGCCGTCGTGGTCGCTGTAGAGCATGTCGCCGGGCACGAAAGTGACGCCGCCGAACTCGACCGGGACGTCACGGTCGCCGGAGCCGGTCTGCGTGCTCTTGCGCGGGTTGGTGCCCAGCGCCTTGACGCCGATGTCGAGCGTGCGCAGGATGGCCGAGTCGCGCACCGCGCCGTTGATGATCACGCCGGCCCAGCCGTTGTCCACGCCGCGACCGGCGATGATGTCACCCACCAGGGCGGTGTGCACGCTCGCGTCGCCGTCGACGACCAGCACCTTGCCGTGGCCCGGTTCGCCGAGCGTCTGCTTCACCAGCAGGTTGTCCTGGAAGCAGCGGATGGTGGAGATGCGGCCGGAAAATGCCGCGCGGCCACCGAACTGGATGAACTGCGTATCGCAGCTGCGGATCTCGGGGCCGATCTCGTCGGCCAGGTCGGCAGTGGCGACAACATCATTCTGCGATTCGGTCACTGTGTTGATTTTGCCGTGCCTGCGGCCCGGCGTGTTCACGGCCCCCTTAGTCTCGCGTCCGAGCGGCCGAGACTAGCGACTTCGTCGCATGCGCTTCGGCCACTCGGACGCGAGACGGGCCGCGAACGGCGCTCGCAAAACTCGCGCGTGGTGGTTGCTTCGGGTGTGCGCGTCTCGTCTGGGCGCTACCTAACGGTGCCCGTAGCGCAGTTCGTACCGCTCCCGGTCGTGCTCGGAGAACTTGGCGCGGTTGACCAGTTCGGGGTTCAACCCGTGCTGGCCCAAACGGTAGCGGCGCCAGACATAGCTGAGCGCCACGGTGAAGATGACCATCGGAACGATCATCATCACGATCAAGCCGATCTTCAGCGGCATCGGACCCGGGAACAGCAGTACCAGGGCGAAGAACGGCAACACAGGCCCGAGAAACCGGACGAGATAGCGCTCCATGGCCCCGTGTCCGACGAGGTCGCGGATGACCCACTCGTGCAGCTCCTCGGGGAGCTCGCGGCCCAGATCGTAGGCGATCCGCTGCCAAATTGTGGGGGTTTTCATACCTAAAGGCTATGCCTGTGGTATCGGTCACCGCTAGGTTGCTGAGCCCCTCAACCTCGGCCGTGCCGCCGCTCGTAGGCGAGGCGTTCCGGCTCGGCCTTGCGCCGGGCGTCCGCGTCGGCCAGCGCTGGATCGAGGCCGTGCTTGATCAGCCGGTGCCGCCGGTACACATACATCAGCGCCACCGTGAAGTAGATCAGCGGCAGATACAGCAGCGCCATCATCGCCAGGCCCCATCCACAACGGGCCGGGCAGCAGCAGGAACAGCATGAGCACCGGAATCAACGGCAGCAGGATGCGCAGCAGATACCGCCGCGTCGCGCCGGGGCCGACCAGGTCTTCGCGAACCCAGTCGGTCATCGAGGCGGGCAGGGTGCGGCCCGCGACGTAACCGATGCGCTGGACGAGGGACGGCGTGGCACTCATCGACTAAACATCCCGTACCGGCGGATCAATGCACGGACTCATCGGATTCCGCGGCGCGACCGGCGTGGAAAGCCTGGATCTGGGTGATCAGGTTGTGCGTGGTGTGCTGCACCGCGATCTTCACGAACGGCTCGATGGTCTTGCCGAGCGCGCGGCCGGCCAGGCCGCCGCCGACCCGGAAGTCGACGATCGCGTCGACGGTGCAGAGCGCGTCGCTCTTGGGGTGGAACAGGAAAGTCGACTCGACCTCGAAGCCCTTGATCGACTTCACCGCGATCAGGCTGTTCTCCGCCCAGCGCACCACCTCGACGCGGGACTTCAGCGAGGCGGGCCCGAGCTTGATGTGCCCGTCGAACGCGGCGCCGACACCGACGGTCTGCTCGCCGACCGGCGTGAACGACTGAATCCCGTACAGGAACTTCGGCAGATTCCGATAGTCGTTCACGTAGGCGAACGCGGACTCCGCCGACGCCGCGCAGTCCTCGACGATCTTCACTTCGGTCATGCGAAAACAGTAACCGGTGGCGATCCGGGTCGCCTGCTCGCGGAGGTCAGGCGGTGACCGCGAGCGTCGCGGCCAAACCGAAGGCCAGTGCCATCACGACCACCTCGATGGTCGCCCGGCGCAGCGAGGCCTCGGCGGTCATCCGATGATCGGCGGCCCGGCGCACCCAGCTGCGTCGCCACCACCAGCCCAGTGCCAGCAGGCCAACCAGCACAAGGGTTTTCGCGAGCAGGATGCGACCGTAACCGGTGCTGACGAACGGCGTGAGCCCGCCGACCCGCACCAGTCCGTTGAGCAGGCCGGTCGCCGCCACCACCGCGACCAGCGGCAATGCCACCGCCGAATACCTCGGCAACACCACGGCCCACTCGCCCCGGGTGCGCACCACCAACGCGAGCGCGATGAGCAGCCCGAACCAGGCCGCCGCCGCCAGCGCGTGCACCGCGGCGAGTACCGACCCGAACGCCTGCTGCGACATGTGCCCGGTGATCGGCCGCAGCGCCAGCGCGACCGCCGCGAACACCAGAACCAGGTCGGCGGAGGCGATCTCGGTCCGCCGGAACGCCACCGTCGAATAGCACGCGACCGCGCCGACGCCCACCAGGATGGCGATGCCGACCTGCCCGCCGCTGATCTGCACCAGATAGTCGCCGAACTGCGCGGCCCCCAATTCGCTGATCGGTACTCCGACCACCTGGGCCGCCTCGAACACGATGATCGCGAACTCGGCGCCGCTCCAGCAGCCGGCCAGCACCGCGAGCAACCGCCACGGCGGCTCCAGGCGGGCGTGCAGCCGGGGCAGCGCGGCCAAGCCGAGCACCGTCGCGCCGAGGCCGTCGGCGAGCACCCGGACGATGGCCTCGGCCGCGAAACCAGCGGACCTGGCCAGCGCCCAGGCGATCAGCACACCGAGCAGACCGGCGGGGACGACCAGCAGCACCGGCCACGGTGCGCGGGCGGTACTCCGCCGCGCACCGCCCCGGCCGCCGATCGTCCGTCCGGTCACTGGTTCGGTTTCCGGCTCCTGCCGCCGAACAGCGCGAACGCCAGCCCGCCGCCGAAGAGCACGACGGCGCCGACGATGAAGACCCACAACGGGATTCCGCCGGAGCCGTCGTCGTCGGAGCTACCGCTGTTGGCATTCGGCTTCGCGCCGGGGACCCCGTTGCCCGCCTTGCTCAGCGTGAAATGCCGGGTGCCACTGACCGGATGGCCGTCGGCGGAGGTCACCCGGTAGGCGACGGTGTATTCGCCGACCGGCCCCAGCTCACCCACTTCGACGCTGACCGTATTGCCGTCGACCGTCGGCGAGCCCTTCGACCACAGCTTGCCGTCCGGGCCGACCACGGTGAGCGCCGGGAAGCTCGGCTGCAAGGCCTCGTTGAAGGTGACGCTCGCACGCGCCGGGCCCGCCTCGATGGTCGCGCCGTCGTCCGGCACGCTGGCCGTCGGGGCGGAGTGCGCGGCGGCGGTTCCCGTTGCGGCGAGACCGAAGCCGAGCAGGAACAGACCTGCGACGAGTGCGGTGAGCAGACGCCGGGTCATGACTGCCGCGCCCGGATCACATTGCCGAGGCCGAGCGCGACGGCGAGCAGGCCGAGCGCCAGGCCGATGCCGCCGAGCCAGCGGGCGGTGTTGTCGGTGTCGTCGGCGGTGCCGTGCGCGGCCTCGCTGTCGACCTTGTGGTCGTCGCCCGCGTCGGCCTTGCCCTGGGCGAGGGTGAGCGACGGCGCCGGATGTTCGGGCTCCGCACCGTCTTTGCCCGCGGGCTGGTCCCAGTTGACGATCTTGCCGTCGCTGTAGGTCTGCTTGGCCGGGAAGCTGACCGTCTCCTGCGCGGGCAGCGGGCCGACCGAGACGGCGAACCGCTGGAACTGGCCGGGGCCGACACCGGGGGCGCCCGGGTCCGCGGTCCAGGTGATCGCGGTGATCTCTTTCTTCTCGTTCTTGTCGACCTTGACCGACCAGCCCGGAATGGGTTCGGGGCGTGCGCTTTTCAGGTTGGGCAGGGTGACGGTGAGCGCAGTGGTGCTTGCGGTGTCGGATTCGGTGGGCACCCGGAAGGTGGCGACCGAATACTTGCCCTGCTGGGCGCCCGGCGCGTCCACGCTGACGTGCGCGGCGGCGGTGCCGCAGGCCAGCACGGCGAGGGTGGCGGCGACTGCGGCCGTGCCGGTGGCGCGCGAAATCGAACGGTGCATGGAGAGACTTTCTGTCCGAAGGGGAATGGTGCTGCGAGTCAGGCGAGCACCGGTGGCGCGCGCGGGCCGATCGCACCCTTCGGCGGGCAGTGATAGTGCGCGAGACCGGGATCGGACCAGTGCGGCGATCCGGTGGCGCGGGGGAGTCGCGGTTTCGCGAGTACCGCGCGCACGGCGCCGGAGACCAGCGCGTAGAGCCGTTCGGCGACCGAGATGACCGCGGCACAGCCGATCGTGGCGACGGCGTGCGCGGCGAGCATCCAGCCGGTGGGCAGCGGATTCGTTGCGGCAGTGCCGTGCTCGTGGCCGAGCAGGCCGGACAGTGCGAAATGGCTCGCCACCTGCCCGAGTCCCAGCAGGGCGAGCACCGAACCACGGCCGCGCGCAGCCACATTCGCGGCGCTACCGGCCAGCGCGGCGACCAGCAGCACCAGGGTCAGCTCCGTCGAGCCGGGAAAACCGCCGCCCGCGACCCCGTGCGCGGCGACGGCGAGCGCGCCGACCAGCACACCGACCAGGCCACCACGCAGGTGGCCGGTACTCGGTGCTGGCGGCATCGTTGGCGAAGGTCAGCGCACGCCGAGCCGGGCGAGCACGTCCGCCTCGACGCCGGACAGTTCGTCCGCGATCGAGGTGTGTACGGCGCGGCGGCGCGGCGCGGGCATCTGCTCGGCGGTCTGCACCGCGGCGGCGAGGCTGTCCAGGCGGGCCTGGGTGGCGGTGACGAACTTCTGCGTCTCGGCCTTGTCCTTGCCGCCCTGCGCGCCGACCTTGCCAAGGGCCGCTTCGGTATTCACGATCCGAGCCCGCAGCTTGGCGCCGTGGCCGCTGAAGTCGGCGAGCTGATCGACGCCGATGCCCAGCTGCTGGGCCTTGCGGGTGTCGAGCTGCGCACGCAGGAACGTCGCGCCACGGTAGGCCAGCGGCGCGAGCACCGGGATGAGCACCCGGGCGACGCCCAGATACTTCTTCACCTGACCGGCGCTGAACAGCTCACGCTCGGCCTTGGCGGCCAGCTTGAGCGCGGCCTTCTCCTCCGCCTGCAGGGCCGAGATCTGCGCCTTGGCGACCTTGCGCTGGGTACGGGCCTCCGCGCGGCGGGCTTTGCGGTCGTTCTTGGCGACCAGCTTGGCTTCCAAACCGGCCTTGTGCTTGAGAGCTTTCGCCTCGGCCCTGCGGCTCGGGCGCCGCTTGCGCTTCGTGAACAACCCCATCGAAGGCCCTCCGTCATGCTGGTTTGCCATGGCAGTACGACGCCGGGGAAAGCCCGTCCGCCCATGTCACACGGTTTGCGTCCTACCCTAACGGGTGCATCGCGACACCAGCGAGCGTGGCAGGGCGACGAGCCGCGAACGGTGCCGTTGCCCATGGGGTTCGTGGGTTTGTCGGGGGTAGGGACCATACTGCATAGCGTGGAATCGGGCATCGGTGACCGAGCGGGTCGCAAGCACAACGGCACGGCCGTCGAACGGCCGGCCGGCGTCGCGGATGCGCCGACCCCCTTCATCGATGCCAGAGCGCTCATCGGCTGTCGTCACCGACTGCACTTGGACGCGGCGCATCCCGGGGCGCTGCACGGCGTCACCGAGGACCCGGGGGTGCGGCAGCGCAGGGAGGCAGCCACGGCACATCGGCTACGGGTCCGCGACGCGCTGATCGCGGCGGACCCGGCAGGCTGGGTGGTCATCGACCCCACACTGCGCGCGGCCGAGCGAGCCGAGGCCACCATGCAGGCGTGTGCGGCTGGCGTGCAACACATCTGGGGCGGGCTGCTGCCGCAGGAACCGGAGACGGGCAGGCGCGGCGGCTCGGAGATCCTGCTGCGCGACCTCGACCGCGGCGGGTACATCCCGGTGATCGTGGTGAACCACAAGGTGACCGACCCGCGAAACCCCGAACCCGCCGATTTCCACCCGACCACCTCGAACCCGTACCACTGGAACCCGAAACCGGACCGGCACCGCAAGCTGCGCCAGCAGCCACGCGACCAGCAGCGCCTCGCGCACCTGTACCGAATGCTGCAGCGCCACGGCATGGCCAGCCCGGCGCTGGTCGGCGGCGTGATCGGCTACCACTTCGACTGCATCCTGGTGCACGACCTCGGACCGGTGCTCGCCGACTACGACCAGCGCTACGCCGACCGGGTCGCGGTGGTCCGCGGCGAACTGCCGACCATTCCGTCGAAGGTGCCCGAGTGCAGGCAGTGCCCGTGGTGGACGCGCAGCATCGAAGGACCCAGCTGTGAGGGCTGGCTCATCGAGCATCGCGACGTCAGCCTGGTCGCGCCCGGCTCGCGCGCCGACGTGCTGCGCAGGCACGGCGTGCAGACCATCGACGAACTCGCCGAGTGGGCGGGCGACGACCCCGACGACTGGCAGCACGGCCCGTTCGACGAGGCGGTGGTCACCGCGCGCGCCTGGATCGCGGGCGCGCCGCTGGTCCGCCGGGTGGAGCCGATCCGGGTGCAGCGGGCCGACGTGGAGGTCGATGTCGACCTGGAGAGCTTCCAGGAATACGGCGCGTACCTGTGGGGCACGCTGCTCGACGGCGTGTACCGCCCGTTCGTCACCTGGGATCCGCTGCCCACCGAGGACGAGGGCCGCTCGTTCGGCGAGTTCTGGACCTGGCTGATGACCATCCGCGCCGAAGCCGCCGCGCGCGGCAAAACCTTTGCCGCCTACTGCTACTCGCGCACCGCCGAGGACAAGTGGCTCTACGAGTCGGCGCGCCGCTTCGCCGGGCGCCCCGGCGTGCCGACGGTCGACCAGGTGCGCGCGTTCGTCGACGGACCGGAGTGGGTGGACATGTTCCAGGCCGTCTCCGATCAGTTCATCTGCCCGAACGGCAAGGGCCTGAAGAAGATCGCGCCGGTCGCGGGGTTTGCCTGGCGCGATGCCGAGGCGGGCGGCGAGGCGTCGATGAGCTGGTATCGGCTGGCCGTCGGCTACGAGGGCGACCCCGACATGTCCCAGCGCACCCGGTTGCTGGAGTACAACGAGGACGACGTCCGGGCCACCCAGGTGCTGCGCGAATGGATGTCGAATCGGGCAGACCTCGAGGTTCCTGGCCTAGCGGATTTCGGGCGTCGTACTATCGCGTCGTGACAGAGCACGTCGAACAACTCGAGTTCCAGGCAGAGACGCATCAGCTGCTCGAGCTGATGATCCATTCGGTCTACTCCAACAAGGACACCTTCCTGCGGGAGCTGATCTCGAACTCCTCCGACGCGCTGGACAAGCTGCGGCTGGAGTCCTTCCGGGACAAGGATCTGCATGTCGACACGTCCGACCTCCACATCGAGCTGGAAGTCGACAAGGACAACCGGATCCTGACCGTTCGGGACAACGGCATCGGTATGTCCCGTGCCGAGGTGGTCGACCTGATCGGCACTCTCGCCAAATCCGGCACCGCCGAGCTGCGCAAGAAGCTCAACGAGGCCAAGAGCGCGGCCGCCAACATCGACACCGCGGAGCTGATCGGCCAATTCGGCATCGGCTTCTACTCGACCTTCATGGTCGCCGACAAGGTCACCCTGACCACCCGGCGGGCCGGGGAGACCGAGGGCACCCGCTGGGAGTCGGCCGCGGGCAGTTCCACCTACACCATCGAAACCCTCGACACCGCACCCCAGGGCACCGCGGTCTCGCTGCACCTCAAGCCCGCCGACGAAGAGGACCACCTCTTCGACTACACCCAGGAGTGGAAGCTCCGGGAGATCGTCAAGAAATACTCCGACTTCATCGCCTGGCCGATCCGCATGCAGGTCGAGCGGACCGTCACCGAGGGTGAGGGCGAGGAGAAGTCCGAGCAGACCATCGTCGAGGACCAGACCCTCAACTCCATGAAGGCGCTGTGGACCCGCCCGAAGAGCGAGGTCAGCGACGAGGAGTACAAGGAGTTCTACAAGCACGTCAGCCACGCCTGGGACGATCCGCTGGAGATCATCCCGCTCAAGGCGGAGGGCACCTTCGAATACCAGGCGCTGCTGTTCCTGCCGTCGCAGGCGCCGTTCGACCTGTTCACCCGCGAGCACAAGCGCGGCGTGCAGCTCTACGTCAAGCGGGTGTTCATCATGGACAACTGCGAAGAGCTGATGCCGGAGTACCTGCGCTTCGTCAAGGGTGTGGTCGACGCACAGGACCTCTCGCTCAACGTGTCCCGCGAGATCCTGCAGCAGGATCGCCAGATCCAGATGATCCGCAAGCGGCTGGTCAAGAAGGTGCTGTCCACGGTCAAGGACCTGCAGGGCGCCGAGGATCAGACCAAGTACCAGACCTTCTGGAAGGAGTTCGGGCGCGTCCTCAAGGAGGGCCTGCTCGGCGACTTCGACAACCGCGAAACCATCCTGCAGGTCTCCTCGTTCGCCTCGACGAACTCCGAGACCGAGCTGACCACGCTGGCCCAGTACGTGGAGCGCATGCCGGAGGGGCAGGACGCCATCTACTACATGACCGGCGAGTCCCGTCAGCAGGTCGAAAGCTCCCCGCACATGGAGGCTTTCAAGGCCAAGGGCCGCGAGGTGCTGATCCTCACCGACCCGGTGGACGAGATGTGGGTCGGCTCGGTGCCCGAGTTCGACGGCAAGGCCTTCACCTCGATCGCCAAGGGCGAGGTCGACCTGGAGTCCGAGGAGGAGAAGAAGGCCTCCGAGGCGCTGCGCGATCAGCAGGACAAGGACTTCGCCGAGGTGCTGACCTGGCTCGGCAAGACCCTGGACGACAGCGTCAAGGAGGTGCGCCTCACCAACCGGCTCACCACCTCACCCGCCTGCCTCGTCGGTGACGTCTTCGACTTCACCCCGATGCTGGAGCGGATGTACCGCGCCTCCGGTCAGCTGGTGCCGGAAACCAAGCGGATCCTCGAGCTCAACCCGACCCACCCGCTGGTCACCGGTCTGCGCGACGCCTACGACACCCGCAAGGACGACGCCGACGCGGGCAAGGTGCCCGAGCTCACCGAGACCGCCGAGTTGCTCTACGGCACAGCGGTCTTGGCCGAGGGCGGCGAGCTGAAGGACCCGGCGCGGTTCGCGCACATCCTCACCGATCGCCTCACCCGTACCCTCTGATCCGGACTTCGGCGAGGGCCACCCCACGGTGGCTCTCGCCGAAGCACGTCCGGCACGAGCGATTCACGATCCTGCGTCCAGTGTGAAATGACGGGCTTCGCTACCTTCTGGCACGCGATCCGAATAGCTTCGCGCACAGCGTTATTCGCCTGAGTTGGTGCTGGGTCACGGGTGGACGCGGTTAAATTTGGGCGATCGAAAGGATCGTCAGCTTATGTCCGGAAACCCTCTTGCCGCCGCCGAGCCGTGGGATCTCGTCGCCGATGGATACGCCGAATTCGCGCCCGTGCTCATGCAGCCCTTCTCCGATCGCGCGCTCGAATTCGCTTCGCTGACACCGTCTTCCCAGGTCATCGATGTCGCGGCGGGGACGGGCCTGCTGAGCCTGCTCGCCGCGCCGCAGGTGGCGCGGGTGCAGGCCATCGACTTCTCCGCCCCGATGATCGAGCGGCTCACCGCCGCCGCGCGGGCCGCCGGGGTGACCAATATCGAAGCGCGGGTGGGGGATGGGCAGGCGCTGCCGTTCGACAGCGACACCTTCGACGCGGGATTCTCGATGTTCGGGCTGATGTTCTTCCCGGAACGGGCCAAAGGTTTCGCCGAACTGTTCCGGGTGCTGCGCCCCGGCGGCACGGCCGTGGTGTCCAGCTGGGCGCCGGTGGCCGAATCACCGCTGATGCGGACGATGTTCGGCGCGCTGCACGCCGCCGATCCGAGCGTTCAGGAGCCGCAGCCCAACTACCTCAGCCTGGAAAATCCCGAGGTCTTCCAGACCGAGATGCGCCGCGCCGGCTTCGAAGCCGTCTCCATTCAACGACATTCGACCGCGCTCGCCTTCGCCAGCGCCGACGAGATGTGGGAAACCCTGGTGCGCAGCAGCGCGCCGCTGGCTCTGCTGCGCCGCAGCGTCGGCGAACAGGTGTGGGCCGAACGCGTCGCGCTGATGAAGGCCTACCTCGCCGAGCACTATCGCCCGCAGCGGCCGTTGTCCACCACCGCGTTCCTCGGTATCGGGCACAAGCCGCTCGCCTGAGTAGTACGAAAAAGCCGCCACCGACCGTGTCGGTCGGCGGCGGCTTTCGCGTTGGTCTTGCTAGCGCGGGGCCATGCGCAGCGCGCCATCCATGCGGATGGTCTCGCCGTTGAGGTAGTCGTGCTCGACGATGTACTGCGACAGTTGCGCGTACTCGTCCGGCCGGCCCAGGCGGGACGGGAAGGGCACGCCCGCCTCGAGGCCCTTGCGGTACTCCTCGGTGACGCCGGCCAGCATCGGGGTGTCGATGATGCCGGGGGCGATGGTGTTCACCCGGATGCCGAACTGGGCCAGGTCGCGCGCGGCGGGCACGGTCATGCCGTGCACGCCACCCTTGGACGCCGAGTACGCGATCTGGCCGATCTGGCCCTCGAACGCGGCCACCGACGCGGTGTTGATCACGACGCCACGCTGGCCGTACTCGTCCACGGCCTCGGTCTTGGCGATGGCGTCGGCGGCCAGGCGCATCACGTTGAAGGTGCCGAGCAGGTTCACGGTGATGACGGTGCGAAACAGCTCCAGGTCGTGCGGGCCGTTCTTGGACAGGATGCGCCCCGCCCAGCCGACACCGGCGCAGTTGACCACGATGCGCAGCGGCGCACCCGAGTCGACGACCTGCGCGACCGCGGCGCTGACCTCGTCATTGCTGGTCACATCGGCCGGAATGAGGGTGACCCCGGCGGGCACATTGTCCCCGGCCCGTTCGATCGACTGCGGCACATCCAGTCCGAAGACAGTGGCCCCCAGCTCGGCGAAACGCTTGGCGGTGGCGGCGCCGAGGCCGGATGCGCCTCCGGTGACAATGGCGGCGGAACCCGAAATCTCCACGATGGTCCTCTCGTTCGTGACAGCCAGTTGGCCCTTCGTCAATTGCACCCTAACGGTTGCCCCCACCGACCTTCATGAGGCATCCCTCTCATTTCCGCGCGGATTGTCGGCTCACCTGCGGTGCGGTTACCGAGGTGGGGCGCTTCGAGGCCGCTCGAGATCATCGAAATCCGTGCCGACGATGCGGAACGGCCATTTGCGAACAAACGTGTTCTTCGGTGGTACCGTCGCTGCATGAAGCTGTTCGGTGGGGTGTCGGTGGCTGGGCGGCGGGTGTTGATCACCGGGGCGGCGCGGGGGATCGGGGCTGCGTTGGCTCGGCAGTTGTATGAGGCGGGGGCGAAGGTTGCGCTGCTGGGGTTGGAGGAGGAGTTGCTGGGGGAGGTGGCGCGGGAGTGCGGGGACGCGCCGTGGCGCTACTGCGATGTGGGGGATGTCGAGCAGGTGGACCGGGTGGTGGAGATGCTGGTCGGTGAGCTCGGCGGGCTGGATGTGGTGGTGGCCAATGCGGGGGTGGCGCGGCAGCTGCCGTTGATCGGTGGCGATCCGGCGGTGATGGAGGAGACGCTCGCGGTCAATGTGCTCGGCGTCTACTACACGGTGCGCGCGGCCGGTCCGCACATCAGTCACGCGAACGGCTATGCGCTGGTGGTCTCTTCGCTCGCCGCCGCGGTGAACCTGCCGCTGGTCGGCGCCTACAGCGCGTCGAAGGCGGCGGTGGAGGCGCTCGGCCATACGCTGCGCATCGAACTGAAGCACACGGGTGCGAAGGTCGGCATCGCCTACTTTGCCGAACTCGACACGGACATGACTTCGCGCGGTTTCGGCACCGCCGCGGCCCGCGCCATCCTCGGCCGCTCCACCGTTTCCGGCGTCGCGCCGCTCGGCCCCGCCATCGATTCGGTGGAAAAGGCCATCGCGCGCCGGCGTCGTCAGGTGGTTTCGCCCTGGTGGGTGGCCGTCGCACTACCGTTCCGGCCGATCGCCCAGCGGCTGATCGGCTTGACGCTGCGCCGAGGTGTGCGGCGTGCCCTGGAGATCGCGCGAAGTGAAGAGGCACCCTTCACAACGGACCAACCCACCCGACCCCGCAAAATGGAGCGGCCAGCCTAGCCCGACCGAACCACCGGAGCCACCGAATGACCGAACCGGCAACCAGCGCACGCCAACTCCCGCGCGGTAGGCACGGCCTGCCGCGGGAGCAAGTGGTCGCCTCGCAGCGCGAGCGCATCCTGATCGCGATGGCCGAGGCGATGGCCGAGAACGGTTATGTCGGAACGTCCGTCGCGGCGATCCTGAAGCGCGCGGGAGTGTCCCGGGAGACCTTCTACGAGCAATTCCGTTCCAAGGAGGCATGTTTCGAAGCCGCCTACGAGCGGGCCGTGCAGAACCTGCTCGGCCGCATCGAGGATGCCTCGCGCGGCGCCGACGAAGCGGCCGGACCCGAACTGACCAGCTTGGACCGGATGGACCGGATCTTCCAGGCCTATCTGCAGCACCTGGTGGACGATCCGGCCAGCGCGCGACTGTTCCTGGTCGAGGTCTACGCAGTGGGTTCGGCGGCGCTCTCCCGGCGGGCGCAGCTGATGGAGCTGTTCGTGGGCCTGATCGCCGACGTGCTCGGCGCGGGCACCGACGATCAGCGGTTCGCCTGCCAGACCCTCGCGGCCTCGATCAGCGCGATGGTCACCGGCCGGATCGCGGCGGATGATCTGGACGGTCTGCTCGCCCTGCGGGTTCCGCTGCTGAATCTGGTGCGGCGCGGCGGGGAGCTGTACGGCGACGCCTTGCTCGAATCGAACGAACCGCGGACCTAGGCGACTACAGCGCCGGCTGGACTACCGCCGTCCTTTCGGATCGAGGGGTGCGGCAGGCACTGCCGAGTCGGGCGTCGCTGCGGCAGCCAATGGCAGCCCGGACGGTGTTGACAGGTCGGCTGTTTCCGCTGCGGGCTCGGGTGCCGCGGCAGGTCGCAGCTTGCGCAGGATCAGCATGACCGCACCACCCAGCGCCGGCGCGACGGTCGCCAGTACGGCCACGCTCGGCCCACCCAGCGCGGGCGCGGCGGTGGAGAGCAGCGTCGCGGCACCGAAGTACAGGAACAGCAGCCCCGAGCCGATCCCGATCGCGCGTTCCGGCAGATGCTTGCCGACCAGGATGCCGATCCCGATGGCGAGCGCGTCGGCGGCGACCATGCCGATGGTCGAGCCGACCCACACGCCGACCCAGTCGTAGTCGGTGGCCAGCGCGGCGGTCGCGAACATGGTCCGGTCGCCGAGTTCGGCGAGCAGGAAGGCGGACAGCACCACCAGGAACGGTGCGGTGCTCCCGCGCAATGACTTCGGCGCCGGGTTCTCCTCGTCCGCGCCGAAGTGTTCGCGCAGCGTCCACAGGCCGACGGCCAGGAAGGTGAGGGCGGCGACCAGCGAGATGGCCCGGGTGGGCAGCGCCGATCCGAGGAAGTAGCCGACGCCCACCGAGATCAGGTGCACCGCGGCCGAGGCGGTCGCGATGCCGCCGAGCACGACCCACCAGCGGTAGCGCAACGCGAACGTCAAAGCCATCAGCTGGGATTTGTCACCGAGCTCGGCAAGGAAGACGATGCCGATACTCAGCAAAACGGTGGCGATCATGATGTGTGCGGCTCCCGGGTCTCCGGCCTGCCGGTCGGAGTCTGGGTATGCCTCCGGCCGACAACGAAATAGTTGTCTCGGCCGAAGGTCTCGCCCACCGGTCTACGCCGGTTCACACAGCCGGACCCGAGCCCTCGTGGGGAAGCGGGTCAGTATGTCGACTGTGCAATTGGGGGCTACTCCCCTTCGCTGTTACCAACTCTACCCGCGGGTGCCGCGGTGTGCCAACCGGCTGTTACCGAAATCGCAATGCGCACAATAAGTTTGGCGATCCATGTGCAGAGTTTCGGGTACCCTTACGCGGCCAGCAGCATGGCCAGAACCGCGGTGTCGGGATCGCTGATCGGGTCCAGTCCCACCCGGCTGACCAGCGAGGTGACCGTCCCGTCGGATTCGGCCTCGGCCCACGCCGCCCGGTGTTCCAGGCCCAGATGCGGCACGCCGGGCAGTAGCACACAGCCGGAGGCGGCACCCGCGCATTCCGGCAGCGAAGGCCGGGTTTCCGAGGGCGGATGCAGCATCAGCAGGGCGGCCGGCACATGATCGGCAAACCGGCCGGGTGCGAGGGCCTCCTCGCCGAGCACGGTGCCCTCGGCCATCACCAGGCCGACCATGTCGGGTGCGGGGTCGTCCGGCAGCTCCTCGCGCACCCCGAACACCGTCGAGGTGGACAGCAGCCCGGGTAGCGTGGCCACCCGGACGGCGAGCACGAGTACCTGCGCCCATTCCTTGGTGGTGTCCGGCCAGCGGCCGGAGATGACGAAGCCGCGCAGCGAGCCGCGGGCATGGAAAGGCGTGATGCCGATCGGTCCATTCGTCCGCATGGTGCCTCCCGTCCGGGTAACCGGGGGCGGCCTCGCGCGTTCACGCTCGATAGCGCTCCCAGCGGCTTTGCCCGTCCTCGAACTGTGGAATCCGAGAATGAACTACGAATCACCTGGCACACAAGTACCAAAGAGTGCCAGCTGCCCGGCGAAATCGAGCTGACCAGCGATCGAGCCAGCCCACAGGCCCGCGACGGCCGGTCGGGCCCACGGTCCGAGACCGGTTTGCCGCTCGGGCGTGTCCTGATCGCGTCGCGATAGTCACCCGAAACGGCGACGGGCCCGCGCCCCCGACCGCGTGAGCGCGGCAGGGACACGGGCCCGTGGGCGCGTGGTCGCTATCAGCCGAAGATGAGGCCCTTGCCCTGGCCGACGGCGCGGGTGAAGCGGTCCTGCACGTCTTCCCAGTTGACGACGTTCCAGAACGCGGTCACGTAGTCCGCCTTGACGTTCTTGTACTGCAGGTAGAAGGCGTGCTCCCACATGTCGACCTGCAGCAGCGGGATGATGCCCAGCGGGACGTTGGCCTGCTGGTCGTAGAGCTGGAAGGTCAGCAGCTTCTGGCCGAGGGTGTCGTAGCCGAGCACCGCCCAGCCGGAGCCCTGCAGGCCGTTGGCCGCGGCGGTGAACTGCGCGCGGAACTTGTCGAACGAGCCGAACTGGTCGTCGATCGCCGCGGCGAGGTCGCCGACCGGCTTGTCACCACCGTTGGGGGACAGGTTCTTCCACCAGATGGAGTGGTTGACGTGCCCACCCAGGTGGAAGGCCAGGTTCTTCTCGTACAGGAAAATGGCGCCGTGATCGCCGCTTTCGCGGGCCGCTTCGAGCTTCTCGAGCGCGGTGTTCGCGCCCGCGACGTAAGCGGCGTGGTGCTTGGAATGATGCAGCTCGTTGATCTGCCCGGAGATGTGGGGCTCCAGGGCGCTGTAGTCGTAATCCAGATCTGGCAGCGTGTACTCAGCCACGATGTCCCTTCCTATGTCGGGCTGTGTGCGCCCTTATCGAGCACACCCAACCATCATTCGTACACCCGCTCGGTTGCAACCGGGCCTGATGCCCCCGCATTCCGACGCGGACACGGGCTGTGCACCGGCACGTCGTCATCGGCAGCGGGTCGAACCTCACGCGTTGCATCGAACCATGTCGCGGTACGACGAACCAGTGGAGCGACTGCGCCTCCCCGCGCGCGTCCATGATCACTCGGAGCGGCGCTGCCCGGTCGGCAGCACCGATCCTCGTTCCGGATACCCAATACGTCAATGGTCATCCGCGGCAGCCGCCGATCCCGGAATCAGCCCGAGTCGAGGGCGTGTTTCCGGCCGAGAATCACCGCGGTTGCCGCCCGCGCCGGCGACACGGAGACAGAAATACCGCACATCCGGAAGTCCGAGTGTGCGGTATCGGTGTGGTGGATTCAGAGCGGCGGTGCTACTCCCGGACGGGTTGCGCGCGGATCGCCCGCGTCGTGCGCCGCCCACCAGCGCGCCGCGCCGGCGATGAACTCCGCCAGCGGGATCTCCCGGCCTGCGGTGTCGTTGATGAGCATGTTGTCGAACCACACGCGCACGTCCAGCTCGCGCGGGTCGATGCCCTCCTCCTGGGAGAACTCCAGTACGTGCGCGGAGACATGTTCGTCGAGGGTGGTGTCGAAGCTGAGCAGCTCGCTCCACAGTGCCCAGCCGCTGTCGTCGAGGTCGATGAACTCCCAGCCGTGCAGCCTGCCGCCGCCGAAGCTGCGGATGGCCTCGTCGAGACCGGTGAGTTCCAGTGGCAGCACCCGCGGTTCGAGGTCGTCCCAGTTCTGCATGCGCAGGGACGCCGCGACGCGGCTGACCCCGGTGAAGGTGACCTGCACCCGGTAATCCTCGGTGGGCGTTCCGTTTTCCGGAAGCGTCAGCACCTCTATGTCGAGTCGTAGTTGTCCGGCCGCCGCGTCGACCTCCAGGCCGAGGCAGGTCGCCTCGGACAGAGCGACATTGAGCCCAGCCGTATCCATGCCGTCGAGTAGCCCCCTGCTCACGTTCATGGCCACAGGCTACCGACAGCTACCGGTGGAGCCCAGTATTTCAGTTTTTCGCTAGTGTTCTCGTTTTTTATGGAACCGAACCGCACCCCGCGCCGTCCAAGTAGATATCGGAACCCGCCGCGCCGCGAGTTCCGAGGTCGGCGGCGAATAACCGCTCCGGGATGGCGGCTGGAGGGGAGTCTCGGATCGGTTGTTCGCGCCGAAGGTCATGCCGCGAATCCGCTGAGGGCTGAGATAAGACCCCTGATCCGGCGATCTGGGCTCGGAGAGCGGGTTAGCCGGAGGGTAGCTTTGATAGCCAAATCCTGAAAATGGTGCGCTGTCCGATAGCTGCAGCCTGTGGATGAAGTTGTGGATTATGTGGATAACTCTGTCGGAGGTATGCACATGCCGACCCTGAGCGGGGCAGCGATCAGGGTTCCGGGACGCAGAACATACCTGAAGTATCGGCTCGATGTCGAGCCGCCGACGGCCCCCCGCGCGGGCGGAACCGCACAGCCTCTCGTCGCCCATGGCAGGATCGAAACCGTGACGAGTCCCCATGTGCCCTCGGTCCCGGTGGACGCGGTGCCGCGCGAATTCGACAGCGCCGAACCGGCAACCGACGCCGCGCGAGCGATCCTGCTCGATGTGCGCGAGGACGACGAGTGGCAACTCGGGCACGCCCCGGGCGCCGTGCACATCCCGATGGTCGACGTGCCCGCCCGGGTGGACGAGCTGGAGTACGACGTCGATCTCTACGTCATCTGCAGGCAAGGCGGCCGTTCCCTCCAGGTGGTCGAATACCTCACGCACATCGGCTTCGACGCCATCCAGGTGAACGGCGGCATGGTCGCCTGGCAGCAGGCGGGCCGCCCGCTGGTCGCCGACGGTGACGGGCAGGCGAAGATCTACTAGGACCGCCGCGAAGGAGGCGTGATGAGACACAATGGCGCAGCGCTCATCAGAGCCGACCGGGCGCGGGTGTCCCGCAAGACACAGGAGGCACGGTGAGCACGGTCGTACAACCTTGTGCGCGGTGTGGCGCGCGCTGGGCCGTGCAGTCGACCCCGATGCACTGGTGCCCGCGCTGCCGCGGCGTGCTGCTCTCGCCTGCGCCCATCGACGCACCCGCCGAGCGGCGTAACTATCGCTGGGTGGCGCGCAGGCCGGACCATCGCGCGCGTAGGTCCCCGGCCGCCGGACACCCCGTGCCGAGCGCCGAAACTCCGCGCTACACCCATATTCCGCGCTGGGGTCTGCTCGACCCGCCGCCGAAGCCCGCCGCCGCGGCGCCTCGTCCGCTCACCAGGCTGACCGCCCGGGCATCCACCCTGCTGATCACCACCACCGCGTTGTTCGCGGTCGCGGCCGTCGGCGAGTTGCTGCGCTATCTACTCCTGCTGCGCAATCGCACCCGGCTGATTCATCCCGCGCTGCTGTTCGCCTCCGACGCGCTCGTCATCGGCGCCGCGGTGCTCGCTCTGTTGTTCGCACTGCTGAGCGCGGTGGCCGTGGTCGGCTGGTTGATCGACGCGCGCCGCGCCGCCTTCCAGGAAACCGGGCGCGCCGACCCGCGATCGGTGCGGGTACTGGTGCTCGGCTGTGTGATCCCGGTGGTCAATCTGTTGTGGCCCGGGGTTTTCCTGACCGAACTCGTCGCACGACGGTCCGATCCGCGCGCCCTGCGGGTCATCCGGATCTGGTGGGCCGCCTGGGTATTCGGCGGGGTGGTCGCCGCGGCCGCGCTGCTGTGGCGGACCGCGGATTCGTTGCAGGCCGAGGCGGACGGCGTGCTGTTCACCGCGTTCACCGACCTGGTCGCCGCCGCCGTCGCGCTGCTCACCCTGGCCATGATGCGGGCGGTCGAGGAACGAGACGTGCTCGGCCGCAGCAGGACCGCCCGGCGCTGGTTGGTAGCCGTCGACCCGGCGGTGCCGGTGATCGAACCGGTGCATCCCGGTGGGCGGGCGCCGCAGGCGGTCGGCGCGTCCGCACCGGACGCGGCCGAGCACACCGATGCCGATGACAACGGCACAGGTGTTGAGGACAACGGTGCAGTGGACCGTGAGCAACAGGAGGTTTTGGCCAAGTGAGCCAGGTCAGTCGCGCACCGTTCGTCGTGGCGCACCGAGGTGCTTCGGCGGCGCGCCCCGAACACACCCTTGCCGCATACGAATTGGCGCTCCAGGAAGGCGCTGATGGCGTCGAATGCGACGTCCGGCTGACCAGGGACGGGCATCTGGTGTGCGTGCACGACCGTACCGTCGACCGGACCTCCTCCGGCACCGGCCTGGTCAGCGAGATGACGCTGGACGAACTGAAGGAACTCGACTTCGGCGCCGACGGCGAAGCCGCGGAGGTGCTCACTCTCAGCGAGCTGATCACGTTGGTGCTCGATTGGCGCAGCAGGCCGACCAAGCTGTTCATCGAGACCAAGCACCCGGTCCGCTACGGCGCGCTGGTGGAGAACAAACTGCTGGCCGAACTGCAGCGGTTCGGCATCGCCACCCCCGCCTCCGCCGATCATTCCCGCGCGGTGGTCATGTCTTTCGCGGCCACCGCGGTCTGGCGGATCCGCCGGGCCGCACCCCTGCTGCCGACCGTGCTGCTCGGCGAATCGTCGCGCTACCTCGGCGGCGGCGCCGCGACCACGGTGGGCGCCACCGCCGTCGGCCCGTCGGTGAAGACGCTGCGCGACCACCCCGAACTGGTCGACAAGGCCGCCGCCGCAGGCCGCGCCACCTACTGCTGGACCGTGGACGACCCCGACGATGTGCGCCTGTGCGCCGACCTCGGTGTCAGCTGGGTCGCCACGAACCATCCCGGTCGGACCAAGGCGTTGCTCGACGCCGCCTGACCCGCTCGAATGGGGTTGGCACCGCTGACCTCTGAAGCAGTCCATGCGTATCCGCTTCGCGCCCTTCCCGACCGAAGGGCCGGTAACTCGGCGCCCCGTCATCGCCGAATCGGCGCGCCTCGGTTCGCTGCTCGTCGGCGCGGCCCGACACAGATGGGCTGACGAATAGGCCGCTTGACAGAGTTGGTCTGGCGACTAGTTCACCTCGGCCCGACGGACCGGCGAACCAGGTTGTGCGCGTGCGCCGTTCAGCAGCGACCTGCCCGCGGCCGCGTCGAGCACCGTCCCGGTGCCGTGGCGCGCGGGGTGGCGGAGCGCACACCATGTAGGTTGACCCCCCGTGGGTAAGAGCAAGCGGAATAGTCCTAAGCCCGGAGGGAACCGGGCACAGCGTCTCGCCGAGCGGAAGGTGGCGCTCGAGCAGGCGGCGCAGTCCGTCTCGCGTCCCTTCGAGGGGCTGGCCGCGGAGTGCGATCTGGTCGCGCTGTGCGAGTTCGTGCCGTCGGCGACCGCCGAGCTGAAGCTGGCGCCCGGTGTCGCGGCCGAGCGTTCGGTCGTGCTCGCCACCGTGCTACCGGGTGCGGTGGCCGCACTGGTGCGGGCGGGCGAGCCGCCGAGCGGCTACGTCGGCGCGCAGGTGCAGTTCCAAGGCGCCGACCTGGGTGCCGATATCGCCGCCGCCATCCTGTGGACGCAGTCCGCCGAGCCAGGCGACTCGCTGGCCTCGGTGGAGAGCGTCGCGGGCGGCCCCCGCCTGGCCGACGTGATCGATCCCGCTGCGCCACTGGACGTCACGGTGCACCAGGACTTCGACTGGTGGGTGCCGGAGGGTGTGCAGCCCGACCCGCAGGTCGCCGCGACCATCGAGCAGGCCAAGCTGGCGATCAAGCCGTCCGCTCGGATCGCGCTCGGCCCGGACGCGGTCGGTGCGGCGTGGTGGGTGGACGCCGGCGACAAGGCGCACATCCGCTGGGTTCGCCCGGAGAACGAGGACGACCTGATGCTGGCGCTGGCTCGCCTGCATGCCGCGGGTGGTCTGCAGCTCGGCGAGGGCTCCCGCTTCGCGGGCTCGTTCCGCACGCACGGTGTGCTCGTCCCGGTCTTCGACCTGGATCCGGAGATGCACGCCGACGAATGGGCCAAGCCCGCTCAGCAATTCGATGCCCGGCTGGCCGAGGCGCTGGCTTCCGATGCGCCGTTGACCGCCGGTGAGCGTCGGTCGCGCGATGGTCTGCGGTCGCGTCAGGTGACCCTGCGCTGAATTGCGGGGCACCAGTAGGAGAATTCAGCGAAAACCGGTCCGGCTAATTGCGCGGCCCGCTACTCCTACCGAAAAGCGGCGTAGGTGAGCGCGGTCTCACTGGACGGTGCGGGAGAAGAAACCGCGGACGTTATTCTTCGGCCGCGGAAATCGCTGCTCGAACGGCAACAGGCCCAGCTCGTCGCGCGAGCCGGGCCTGTTTGCTATTGATGGGCGACGCCTATCAGACGGATCCACCCGCTGCCGACGGGGCACCGGAAGTATCGCTGGGACCACTCATTTCCCGGGCGATGAACTCTTCCAGATCGAACAGGTTGGACCCGGCGCGCTCGGCAATGGTGAGCAGGGTGGTCATGTTGGCGACCTCCTCGACCTGCTCCTTCAGGAACCACTGCATGAACTGTTCGCCCAGGTAATCGCCTTCTTCGCGGGCGGTGCTTGCCAGCTGGATGATCTGGTCGGTGACCGTCTTCTCCTGGGCGAGGGCGAGCGCGATCGGCTCGTGCACATTCTCGAACTTGGATTTGGCGGCGTCGATGCCGGACAGCTCGACACTGATGTCCCGGTCGAGGAAGTACTGCACGATCATCATCGCGTGGTTGCGTTCTTCCACCGCCTGCGCATAGAAACGCTTGGCCAACTGGGGCAGATCAGCATTGTCGAACCACACCGCGATGGCGATGTATTGATGTTCGGCATTGAATTCATGCCTGATCTGATCATGGAGCAGGCCGTGGAATTTGCTGCGTGGGGACTCCGGATGGCTGGACATAGTAGCTGACATTAGCGCTGGTCAAGGCGCGTGTCATCCAAGTGCAACCTTATTGAGGCTAGTATTGCCTAATTAATTCTTCGCTGTCCCAGCCATTCTCGGGGTCGCGTTATCGATGCGCTGCGGCACCCGGAGTTCGCGCGCGATGAAGTCCTCGACGTCGAACAGGTTGTCCGCCGCGCGGTCGATGACGGTCAGCAGCGTGGTCATCCTGGCGACGTCTTCGACCTGTTCCTTCAGGAACCACTGGACGAAGCGCTCGCCGAGATAGTCGCCCGATTCGCGGGCGGCGCGGGCGAGGCCGGTGATCTGAGTACTGCGGTGCTGTTCGGTCTCCAGCAGGAAAGCTATTGCGGCGCGCGGGGATTCGAAGGTCGACTGGATCTCGTCCAGTCCGCCGATCCGGACGTCGAGATCACGGTCGAGCAGATACTGGACCATCCGCAATGCGTGGGCGCGCTGCTCCTCGGACTTGCCGTAGCAGTGTCTGGCCAACTGCGGCAACCGATTCGCGTCCAGGTACACGGCGGCGGCGAGATACTGCTGCGCTGCCGTGAACCCGTGACGAATCTGTGCGGTGAGCAGAGTCGGGAAGGGGCGATCGAGCTCGGTGTCCGGCATGTGACCGACGCTACCTCGTCAGCAGGTCCTCCGGAATCGGACGGTCGGAAGCGAGCGCATCGAAGAACTGGCTCGCCTTGTTCTTGTCCCACACCAGCACATTGCCGCTGTCGGTATCGGCGAACCGGCCGATCGGCACCGTCGTCGCCACCGTGTCGCCGCGCATCGCCCAGCCGAGCTGCGCCAGATGCCAGATGTGGTCACCGTCGTCGACCTTCAACGATTTCACCGTGTCGGAGGCCAACGGCCACAGCTTGAACGGATTGACCAGGGTCGCAGTGCTGGTCGCCTTCTTCACCAGGGCGGCCATGAAGATGCGCTGGTTATTGATCCGGTCCAGGTCGGCGAGCGCGGTCGCGCGGCTGCGCACGAAACCGAGCGCCTCCGGTCCGCTCAATTTCTGGCAGCCCGCGGGCAGGTTGATTCCGGCCAGCGGATCGTCGATGGCCGTCGGCAGGCAGACGTCGATGCCGCCGAGTGCGTCGACGACACCGGCGAAACCGCTGAAGCCGATCTCCGCGTAGTGATCGATGCGCACGCCGGTGGCGATCTCGACGGTCTGCACGAGCAACTGCGGCCCGCCGAGGGCGAAGGCGGCGTTGAGCTTGTCCTGGCCGTTGCCGGGAATGCTGACGTACGAGTCGCGCGGCAGGCTGACCATGGTGGTCTTCCCCGACTTCGGGATGTGCACCAGCATGATCGTGTCGGTGCGCTCCGGGCCGACCTCGCCGCCGGTGGCGAGCTCCTGTTCCTGCTCGGGCGTCAGGCCCGCGCGGCCATCCGAGCCGACGATCAGCCAGTTGGTGCCGGGGGTATCACCGAGGCGGTCGGAGTAGTTGGCCAGCGCGGGGATGCGGGTCAGCGAACCGTCGAGTTTCACGATGGCGCCGACAGCGGCCAGCACGAGCACCAGCAGCAGGACCAGGAACCAGCGGAAATAGTGGCGCTTGCGGCGCGGCCGCGGGGCGCGCGGCTGCCGTTCGCCGCGCGGTGGACCGGGCGGCGGTGGCGGCGGACTCCCGCGGCGCGGCCGGGGCCGCTGCGGTGGCGGGCCCTCGCGATAGGGCACCGGCTGCTGCGTGGGCGCGTGCGTGGGGCCGCCGCGGGGCTTGTCGAGCGGCGGTGGTCGCCGCGACACCGCGGGTTCCGGCGGGACCTGCGAATACGCGAGCGGTTGGTGCGGGCCACCGCGGCGCAGCACCTGCGTCGGCTCGACGTACGGCGACTGCGGGTCGACCGGCGGTCCCGCGCGGCGCGGTCCGGGGCGCGGCATCGGCGGCTGACCGGGCGGCGGCACCCGGCGCATCCGTGCGCGGTACTGGGGGTCGTCGCCATTCATCACTGAGACTCTACTTATCGCTCGTCGTTCGGGTCGGTGGTGCGACGGATGATCTCGATCCGGTCCGAGCGTTCTCCTGCTCAGTAGGCACGCGGATATCGCCCCGGTCGCAGTGCCCGTCCGCCCGCGCACTCTCTATGAATTCGCCGGCGCCCGGGCAGTGTTATCGCCGGACGGAGAACAGTTCGGTCACGGTAGCTGGCCGGGCGTATCGATGCAGGTGAGCGGAGTCCTGTGTCGGCCCTGCTCGCTGGGTGACGTGTGGCCGGCCTGGGCGAGGCCCGGCGGCCAGACGATTCTGCTCGCTGGGTGGTGTGCCGCCGCCTTCGCCGCCCATGACGCGGCCCGCGAGACCACAGGTCTGGGCGAGGCCCGGCGACCCAGTTGATTCTGCTCGCTGGGTGGTGTGCCCCCCGGCCTGGGGCGAGGCCAGGCGAACAGACGAGTCCGCTCGCTGGGTGGCGCCGCCGCCCACAACAAGGCCGGTGAGACCACCGGCCTGAGCGAGGCCCGGCGACCAGGTGGCTCTGTGCGCTGGTGGTGTGCCACCGGCCTCGGCCAGTTCAGCTAGACGCCCCTGCTCGCGGTGGTGTGGGCCAGTCCGGCGACCAGATGACCCTGCTCGGCGGCGGTGTGCCACGGGCCCGGCCGAGTCGGCGTTGCCGCATCGGGTGTGACGAAAGGCGCGGCGCGCGGGGCGTGCGCCGCGCCGGTGGCGGCGGGGCAATAGATTCGAGTCCATGCGTGGTGAGTCCGGGGCGGAGCGGGGCGAGGCCGAGGTGACGGAGCGGGAGCGGCTCGGGATCAAGCTCGAGATCGCGGTCGTGCTGGTGGTCACCTTCGGGTTGAGCGGGCTCAATGCGGGGCTGTCGCTGGTGGAGAGCGCGCTCTCGCCGGGCGGGGTGGGTGGGCGCACCGTCGCGCTGAATCCGTCGCGGTCCGCCCAGTCGACCATCGATCTGCTGTTCCAGCTGCTGAGTGTGGCGCGCCTGGTCGGGTGGGCGGCGCTCGGCCTGTACCTGTTGTGGCGCAGCGGGATCGGGCCGCGCCTGATCGGGCTGGCGGCCCGGCTGCGGTGGCGCGCGGATGTCGTGCCCGGGCTGGTGCTCGCGGCCGTCATCGGCCTACCCGGCCTCGGCCTGTACCTGATCGCGCACGCCATGGGAGTGAGCGTCACGATCGTGCCCGCGTCGCTCGGCGACCACTGGTGGCGGCTGCCCGCGCTGATCCTGTCCGCCTGCGCGAACTCGCTGGCCGAGGAGATCATCGTGGTCGCCTACCTGATCACCCGCCTGCGTAAGCTCGGCTGGTCGGAGAACTCGTCACTGCTCGCCTCGGCCCTGCTGCGCGGCAGTTACCACCTGTACCAGGGGCTCGGCGGCGGCCTCGGAAACCTGGTGATGGGCTTGATCTTCGGCCGCTACTGGCAGCGCACGAACAAGCTGTGGCCGCTGATCCTCGCGCACGCCACCATCGACGCGGTCGCCTACCTCGGCTACACGGTCCTGCGCGGCCACGTGTCCTGGCTGCCGTAAGCGATCAGGCAAACGATCGAGTCGAGCGCTGCGGTCGGCGGCTCAGATGCGACGCAGTCCGTTGAGGAACGGGCAACCCGCCAGGGTGCGGACCGCGCGGCTGAGCGATTCGATGTCGTCGGCGGGGGAGTTGAACGGCAGCCGGAAGTCGTGGTCCCCGTCGCGGCCCTCGACGCGCAGGGTGAGGCCGTAGCGGTCGATGGCGAGTGGGTGCACGATGCCGTGCTGGAGCCGGGGCGGCAGGTGCCTGGCCAGCTGTGCGACGACGTCCGCGTGGTCGGCGTCCATGTGCAGCAGCCAGGCGGATTCCAAGGCACAGAACGGATCCGGCTGCGCCACCCGTAGTTCGTCGATGCTCACCGATTCGGCGCCGGTCGAGTCGGCGACCACCGCGGAGTTGATCACCAGCCGCAGCAGGGTCGCGGTGTGGCCGACGTCGAGCAGGCCCGGGTCCGGGTTCTCCTTGGCGACCTCGCCGGCCAGCGCCCGCTGCGCCTGCGCGGGCACCGCGCGCACCCAGCCGCGCAGCCAGACCAGCGCGCGCACGGGTTCGCGCAAGGGGAGCGGGGCATGATCGGTGAGCTCCAAGACCGCGGGCGCACCCGCGTCCGGTGAATTACCGGCCACCAGTGCCGCCACCGACGTGGTCGGGACCGCGATCACCGCGTCGCCGCACTCGCGTACGTGATGCACCGAGACGGGCGTCGGATCGATGCCGGGCATGGCCAGCACCGCCTGCTCCGCATGCGCACACGCGCTGCGGACCCGCTCGGCGGTGGACGGTGTGACGGTCGGTGTCGGACGCGGCATGCAAACCTCCGTGGTCGGGCGTTGTTCGCCTTGCTCGGCGCTCAATTAGGTTACCCTAAGCTAAGTGACGAGCGGAACATCCGCAAGCGTTCGCCCCACGCTGATCCTGAGAATTCGCCGCCCGTTGCACGGCCGAACTCCGCACCGCACCTGGTTGTTACGGTGGATCGGTGGCGCACGGAGCGGAAACACCTGGCGAACCGGTACTCATCGCGTTGACGGCACCGGCCCGGCGCAGCATCGTCGACGACCTGGTGCGCGTCCCGACCACCGGCGACGCGGCCCCGATCCTCGACGCCGACGCACCCGACGCGGACATCGCCGACTTCCTGGCCGCCATCGTGCACACCGATACCGGCTTCATCGCCCGAACCTCCTCGGGGACCAGAGCCCTCGCGATCGTCGCCGCCACCGCCGCCGCCCTCTGCGGCGAAGACATCCGCACCGCGCTCAGCACCCCGGACACCGCGTTCCTGAACGCCCTGAAACCGCCTGCGGTAGAAGCTCTCCTAACCGTCCTGCTCGCCATCGAGACCGAGCACCCCGACGAAGTAACCCACACCCTCGCCCCGCTCGCGCGCAACGGTGAAAGGCGTGGTGAAAAGGGTTAGCCGGTAAATACCGGGAGCGCCGGTCGCGGACGCAAGTAAGGTCGTAACCGTGCCGCGTATCGCGTACTTCGGGCCCTCCGGAACCTTCACCGAGATGGCCCTCGCCGAACTCGAATCCTCGGGGGCCTTCGAAGGGGCCGTCGAGCGGGTTGCCGCGCCCAGCCAAGGCGCCGCGCTCGAGCTGGTCCGCGCCGGGGACGTCGACGGCGCGGTGGTGCCGATCGAGAGTTCGGTCGAGGGCTCGATCGCCGCGACGCTGGATTCCCTGGCCATCGGCCCGCGGCTGCAGATCGTGGCGGAGACCGAGCTGGAGGTGACCTTCACGATCCTGGGCCACCCCGGCACCGACCTGTCCGAGGTGCGCACGCTGGCTGCCTATCCGGTGGCCGCCGCCCAGGTCCGCGAGTGGGTGTCGCGGAATCTGCCGCAAGCCCAGCCCTACGTCTCGGCCTCGAATGCCGCTGCGGCCGAGGACGTCGCGGCAGGCAAGGCCGATGCCGCGGTGTCCACCGCGCTGGCGGGGACCCGGCTCGGACTGGCTGTGCTGGCCGCGGGCGTGGCCGACCACGAGCAGGCGATCACCCGCTTCGTGCTGGTCACCCGGCCGTGCGTGGCGCCGCCCGCGACCGGTGCGGATCGGACCTCGATCGTGCTGGAGTTGCCGAACGAGCCGGGCTCGCTGATGCGCGCGTTCGCCGAGTTCGCCACCCGCGGTATCGATTTGACCAGGATCGAGTCCCGGCCGACCCGCACCGGCATGGGCACCTATCGCTTTTATCTCGACTGCGTCGGGCACATCGATGACACCGCGGTGGCCGAGGCGCTCAAGGCTTTGCACCGCACCGCCCGGATCCGGTTCCTCGGTTCCTGGCCCGCCACGTCGGCGACCGGCACGCCACCGCCCTCGGACGAGGCGGCCGCGGGATGGCTGACCCAGCTACGAAAGGGGGTGGCGGATCTGTGACCGAGGCGAAGATCGGCCCGGCCAAGTTGGTTCTGGTCCGGCACGGCGAGACCGAAGGCAATGTCGCGAAGCTGCTCGACACCAAGGTTCCTGGTTTGCCGCTGACCGAACGCGGTGCGGCACAGGCGAAGTTGTTCGGCGAAACCCTGCTGAACCCGCCGCGCGTGCTGTTCTGCTCGACGGCGTTGCGCGCCCGGCAGACCGCGGGCTACATCGAGGCCGCGACCGGCGTGCCCACCATGGTGCTGGACAACCTGCAGGAGGTGCAGGCCGGCGACCTGGAGGGCAAGCACAGCGAGGAGGCGCACCTGTTCTTCCAGCGCATCTACCGGGCCTGGCACAACGGCGATCTGGATGAACGCATCCCCGGCGGTGAGTCCGGCCGCGACGTGCTCGATCGTTTCCTGCCCGTCATCGAGGAACTCCGCGAGACGTACCTGACGCCGGGGTCGAGCGAAGGCGATGTGCTGCTGGTCAACCACGGTGCCGCGATGCGCCTGGTGTCCCGCTATCTCGCCGATGTGCTGCCGCCGTTCACCACGAACAACCATCTCGACAACACCGAAACCATCGAACTGGTCCCGCTGCCCGACGGCAGCTGGGACTGCATCCGCTGGGGCCGCTTCACCCCACCCTTCGGCTACGACGTCGCCCCAACTTCGGACGACCCGATGGGTTAGGCCCCGCCTACACCTGTTCCGGTTTGCGCGGGAACTCCGCGCGTTCCGGCAGTCCACTGATCAAGTCCTGCAACGCCGTTCGCAAGCGGGAGGTCGTTCCGGTGCTGAGTGACGTCCACTTCACGCCGTCATCGGACTTGCTCGCGGTCGCGATGAAGCGGCCCGCGCGGGTGTTGAACACCGCGATGTGGTTGTCGGTGAGGTCGCGGGTGCCGTCGCCGTACACCACGCCGACGATCTCGGCGTGCGAATGGATCTGCACCATGGCCGAGGCGAGGGCCTGCGCGTCCGCAGGTGGAGTGCCGACCTTGGCCAGCCGGTTGGCGGTCGCCGCGGCGTCGCCGGTGTCGTCGAAGATCGGGACCAGCTGTTCGGTCGGTGCCCGCATGCCGGTCAGGTCGAGCGGGTCGGCTTGGCCGAGCGCCGCGATCACCGGGCCGGGCAGGTCGTCCTCCGCTTCGTCGATCACGTAGGACTGCGGCCCGCGCAGGGCGACGGTGACCACATCGTCGCCCTTCGCGAGACACATGCGACTCGCTTGACCCTCCACGAACAGCCGGAGCGCGACCACCCAGTGCGGCCGGTACAGCGCGCGCAGCCGGTCCTCGAGTTCCTGGTGGACCGCGTCACCGATCAGCAGTTCCCGATCGGTGAGCGACTGGGCGGCCACGGCCATCGCGGCATCGTGATCGGCGACGTTGTCGTACTGCCCGCGTGCGTCCAGCACGACGGGCACCTCGTCGATCTCCAGCTTCTCCAGGAGAAACTGCATTTCATCGAGCGACAGCACCACCGATGCGAGCATCGACGGGCCGCGGCCCGCACCGAGCACCGTCACTTAGCGGCCATACCGGCGTCGGCGCCGATCACCCCGTCGGCGGCGTAGCGGCCGTCGTTGAAGTGCTCGGTCGAGCGCAGGTAGTCCTGCCCCTTGTGCTCGGACTCGTCGTCCTCGTCGCGCACCTGGTTGCCCAGCAACGGGCTACCCGCAGTGTTGTTGCTGCGCGCCGGTGCCGCGGCGGGCTGAGTGGCCGAGACGTTCTCGACGACGGGTGCCGCGGCGGGTGCACCGGTCGGCGTACCGGTGCCCCAGCCGTCGGGCAGCTTGAGCGAGCCGTTGCCGAGCGCGACCGAGGGGCCGGAGGAGAACGACGCGGACCGCGTTCCCGCGGCCGAGGCGGCGGAGGCCAGTCCGGCGCCGCCGACCATGGCGGCCGGTGCGGCACTGGTGATTCCGGGTGCGGCGGCGGTGGTGACGGCCGCGACCGCCTGCGAGCCGATGGTGCCCACGGTGGACACACCGGTGGTCGCCACCGAGCCCGCGATGTTCGCCGCCTGCGTCGCGGCGCCCACCACGGCGGGGTTGTTCACGAACGCGCCTGCCGCGGCGATCGCGCTCTGCACCGGGTCGGCGTTGGTGGCCTGGAAGGCCTGATCGGTCTGGCCCGCGTCCGCGGTGCCCGCACCCTTCGCGATCGTCGGCGGGTTCACGAACTCGCCGGGGGTGACCACCATCGCGGTGGTCGCCGCCTCGTAGGTCTCCATGGTCAGCGCGGCCCGCAGGTCGAGCGCGGCCTTGGCGGCCTCGGCCAGCTCCGAGGTGCCGTTGAGCACGCCGCCGGTCGAGTGCGCGGCGATGCGCGCCGCGTTCACCGCCGCGATCTCCGGGATGCTCGGCATGGCCAGCGAGGCCACGGTGTAGGCGATCGCGTTGCTCGCCGCCTTCGAGCTCATGGTGGCCGCCATGACTCCCTGTTGCTCGGACCAGCCGATGAAGCCGGTGAGCTTGGACAGCGCCGAGATGCCGTTGATGCCCTGCATGCCGACGCCCAGCTCCGCCATCACCCGGGCGACGGTCGCGGTGGCATCGACCCAGGCCGCGGTCAGCCCGCCCCACGCGGTGGCCGCTGCCGAGATCGGGATGGCGTGCGCGCCTGCGTTCAGCGCGATCGAGTTGCCTTCTGCCTGACGGGGCAGCCAGAACACCCCGGTGATTCCTGCGGTCATGCTTTCTCCCCTTGCTTGTGCGTTATGCGATGCCCGCAGGCGTTAAGCGATTGTTCCGCTGACGATGTTGAGTGCGCCCGCCCGCACGACATCCTCACCGACGTGGGTGATGAGCTGACTGCGCAACGTCGCGGCGGCGTGGTGCAGTTCCAGAATTCCCTGGGCTACGGCTTGGTCGTGCGTCGCGGCACCCTTGTTGAGGTGGTTCGCGGCGTGCAGTGACACCTCGTCGATCCCGGAGGGGACGACATGCGTCGCGGGTGCGGTCAGCGCGGCGGCGGCGGCGAGCCGCTCGGCCAGCAGATCCAGCTCGGCGGCGGCAGCAAGGACGACCTCGGGTTGTACTAGTACGTGGCCAACCATGACTCGACTCCTTCTAGTGGCGGCTATGGGGCGGAACCACGAGAATTCCCCCTTCGAGTGATAGGACGCGACAGCGAAGCGATCGGTTCCATCGAATCCCCTGAAGTTTCTTCCTGTCTCGCCCCAACTGCAACCGCACTCATACAGCTGGATAAAGACTAGCCCCATCCCAGCTGATGCAGGCGGTCTTCGTCAATGCCGAAATAGTGTGCGATCTCATGGATCACGGTGATCGCCACCTCTTCCACCACTTCGCTCTCGTCCGAGCAGATGGCGAGGATGGATTCGCGATAGATCGTCACGGTGTCCGGCAGCGCGCCGCCATAGTGACTGTCCCGTTCGGTGAGTGCGATTCCGTGATAGAGCCCGAGCAAATGTGGATCATCCGAATTGCGTGCTTCGATCAGCACGACGACATTATCGATGGCTTGGGCAAGCTCCGGCGGGATCCGATCGAGCGCGTCGCCGACCAACTCCTCGAACCGGTCCTCGGACATGGAGACCGACATCGTCGCGGATTACCTCGGCTGCGGCGGCAGCGGCGCGGCGCCGGGCAGCGGCGTCGGGGTGGAGCGGCCGGTATTCGGCGGCGGCTGCGGCGCCTGCCCGTTGATCAGGATGTCGCCGCGCGCGGAACCGGTGATCGGCGCGAAGCCCTCCCGATCGGCCCCCTTGCCGACCATGCAGTCCAGCTTGCGGCTGCCCGCCAGCCAGCTGCGCGCGTCCAGGAAGTCGAAGAACAGCGTCAGCGTCTTGTTGCGCACGACATCCGGCCCGCCGAGATACTCCGCCGAGGTGCGCGCGCACTCCTCCTCGACGAACCGGTCCTGCTCCTCCTTGGCGGGCGGCCCGCCCTGGAACCGCTGGCCGAGGTCGATGGTGGAGACGATCTCGACGGCGTGCACCTGCGAGCAATCCACCGGGTCGGTCGGCAGGTTCTGGTTGATGCCGAGGCACACGCCCGGCCCGTACACCTTCGACTGATCGTGTTCGGCGGCGCTGCCGGTCGACGGCGGCGTGCCCGCGCTAGCCGCGTACTGCAACCCGCAGCGCAGCGTGCGATCGCCGTGCTGCCAGCCGTCGGGGCTCGGATACATCAACCCGACGATGTAGCGCCCGCGCGGATCGAACTTGCCGCCCATGTACTGCTGTACCGCGGGCACGCAGTGCTCTTCCTTCAGCTCGGTCAACCGCAGCGAGTCGGGGAATCGTGAGCCGGGCCCGAATTCCTTGCCCGGGTACCTGCTCATGTCGATATCCGCCGCGACCTCGAACATGTGCTTGCTCTCGCAACGCACCTTGACCAGGTCGGAGTGGTCGGGCTTGGACCAGCTCAGGCAATCGCCCTTGACCGCGGTACCGAACTCCTTGTCGACCACCGGTTCACCGGCCGAAGCCGGGCTGTGCGCCTCGATCTTGTTGTTGTCGAACCCCGTCACGAACAGCGTCACCAGGGCGGCGATCACCGCACCCGTGGCCACCAGCAGCAGCCCCCAGCGCAGCGTCGGCGCAGGCAGCGGCGTCTCTCCGGTGAACACGCCCCGTACCGCGTCGAACGAACGCCGCGCCGCGCCGCCGCCGCTGCGTGACGGCATGGCGCGCGTGGTCGGCCGGCTCGACGGCTCTGGCTCGGGGGCGTGATCGGAGGGGGACATCGCGATCCATCATGGCAGTCTCCGCGCCGCGGTGCCACGACCCGTTCTGATCAGTGCTTTTCCCGGCTAACCACGGAACGCGGAGACGAAGATGCCGGGAATCCGCGCCGGGTTGCCGCTCGCGTAGAACTCGGTGAGCTTGCGCGCGGTCGCCGCCGCGGCCGTGTTGCCGACGAACCACGGCGGTTTCGGCGACAAGGCGAGCTCACCGTGCAGCAGCGAGCGCGGCGCGGGCCGGAACGGTCCGCGCACCACCGTGCGCTCCACGTCGTCGAGCAGGAAGGCGTTGTGCACCACGCCGATTCCGCTCTGTACGTCGTCGAGGGTGTGGCCGGGGAACGCGCCCCACGCGGCGTGCGGGGCGAGGAAGGCGAGCCCGGTCCACGCGTTCACCGCGATCGCGCCGTAGCGCAACCGTTCGATGGCGCGCTCGAAGCCGATGCCGAGCCTGCGGATGGTCGACGGATGGGCCAGTACGTTGGCGCCGAGCGTCCCGGTGAGTTCGTTGTTCACGAAATCGACCGCGCGCTGCAGGAATTCGCCGCCCGGGTAGGGCAGTTCGACCACGCCGAGGACGGGTGAGAAGTACTCGGTGCGCAGCAGCGGCGTATCGGTGAGCGGTAGCTGCTCGATCAGCACCCGGCCCGAGCCGACCTGGCCTGCGCCCGGATAGGACGCCAGCGCGTCCGCGACCCGCGAATCGCTGCCCGGGTAGTACGCGGCCCGCTGCGGGGCCTGGGCGAGCGCGGTGCGCAACTCGGCCAGGAACTTGTCCTTGAGCGCCCAGTCCTTGCTGAGCACCACCGCCTGCGCGGCGACGCAGTTGTAGCCGCCGTTGTGCAGCCGCTGGGTGGCCACATGCTCGGCCTGGAAGCGCAGATCGGCGTCGGACCAGTCACCGGGCACCACGATGGTCGGCGACACACCGCCGAGCTCGCTGGTGATCGGCTTGTCCAGCAGCGGCCGCTTGTCCTTCTTGCGTTCCAGCCCCTCCGGGCCCGGCCCCCACACGATCGTGTCGTGGGTCTGCGCGCTGCCGGTCATGTGCACATGCGCGACCTCCGGGTGGTGCACCAGGTAGCGGCCGGTGTCCGCGTCCCCGGTCACGATCCGCAGCACACCCAGCTCGCACAGCGGCGCGAACACCATCTCGAACACCGTGTACAGCGGATCGGTGATCGGGTTCAGCTTCAGCACGACCACCCGGTTGTGCGCGAACAGCTCGTACAACGCGTCCAGCGGCGGAATGGAGGTGATGTTGCCCGCGCCGAGCACGACCCCGATCCCGCCGGTCGCGGTCGGGTCGAGCTGCGCCAGCCCGGCCCGCCGCCGCGCGGTATCGGCGTCGACCCCCGGCCGCAGCCAGACCTCGCCGTGAAAACCGTTGAGCAGCAACCGGTCGTAGTTGCTCAGCGGCAGGATCGGCACCGCCACCCGATTGCCGAGCGCGGTCCGCACCGTGACTCCGTCGAGCGGACTGCGCCCCTCGTCCAGGGCGGCCAGCGTCGCGGCGAGCGCGGCCGTGGCCTGCAGCAGGGTCAGCGGTCCGGACATCCACTCCTCGCCGACCAGCGGCGAGTCGGCGTCCAGACCCTTGATGGTCCGCGCCGCCCGCACCCAGTCGCCGGCGAAGCGCCCGGTTCGGGCGTGGATGTCGTCGAGGAGCTCCCGGCGGCGGCGCAGCGGGGTCTGTGCCCAGGCTTTCTCGCCCGCGGTCAGCTCGGTCAGTACGTCATCGATGGCTGATTCGTCGAAAGTTGTACCCACAAGCCAACTATGCGCGCGTCCTCGGCCGAGCGGTCCGCATCCTGGGATATCGGGGTGAAACAGCAATATCCGGACCACTAGGCTGAGGCCCCATGATCGACCTCCGATTCCTGCGGGACAACCCCGACGCGGTCCGCGCCTCGCAGCGCGCCCGTGGCGAAGACCCCGCCCTCGTCGATGCCCTGCTCGAGGCCGACGCCGCCCGCCGTGCGGCGGTGGCCACCGCCGACAACCTGCGCGCCGAGCACAAGGCGATGGGCAAGCTGGTCGGCAAGGCGAGCAAAGAGGAGCGGCCCGCGCTGCTCGCGCAGGCGCAGGAGATGTCGGTCAAGGTCAAGGAGGCCGAGGCCGCGCAGCACGCGGCCGATGCCGATATGGACGCCGCGCACCGCGCCATCTCGAACGTGGTGCAGGAGGGCGCGCCTGCCGGCGGCGAGGCCGATTTCGTCGTGCTCGAAACCATCGGGACGCCACCGGAGTTCGACTTCGAACCGAAAGACCACCTGGATCTCAGCGAGTCGCTCGGCCTGATCGACATGGAACGCGGCGCGAAGGTCTCGGGCGCCCGCTTCTACTTCATGACCGGCTACGGCGCGCTGCTGCAGCTCGGTCTGCTGCAGCTCGCGGCGCAGAAGGCCGTGGCCAACGGTTTCACCATGATGATCCCGCCGGTGCTGGTGCGCCCGGAGATCATGGCGGGTACCGGCTTCCTCGGCCAGCACGCCTCGGAGGTCTATCGCCTCGCCGAGGAGGACCTCTACCTGGTCGGCACCTCGGAGGTGCCGCTGGCCGGTTACCACTCGGACGAGATCCTCGACCTGAGCAACGGCGCGAAGCGCTACGCGGGCTGGTCGTCGTGCTTCCGGCGGGAGGCGGGCAGCTACGGCAAGGACACCCGCGGCATCATCCGGGTGCACCAGTTCGACAAGGTGGAGATGTTCGTCTTCACCACGCCCGAAGAAGCCGACGCCGAACACCAGCGCCTGCTCGGCTGGGAGCAGGACATGCTCGCGGCCGTCGAGGTCCCGTACCGGGTCATCGACGTCGCCGCAGGCGATCTCGGCAGTTCGGCCGCGCGCAAGTTCGACTGTGAGGCCTGGGTGCCGACCCAGCAGACCTACCGGGAACTCACCTCGACGTCGAACTGCACCACCTTCCAGGCTCGTCGACTCTCGGTGCGTTACCGCGACGAGAACGGAAAGCCGCAAATCGCAGCCACTTTGAACGGCACGCTCGCGACCACCCGCTGGATCGTGGCGATCCTGGAGAACCACCAGCAGGCCGACGGTTCGGTGCGGGTGCCCGCGGCGCTGGTGCCGTTCGTCGGCACCGAGGTGCTGACGCCGCCGAAGTAGCGGACGGGTCGGCGGCGGTGGGCGGACATTCGCTCGTCCGAATCGCCTCCGGTCCGCCCCTCGGCGCACTGGATAGTGCCTATGAATATCGAGTCTGGGCACCCGCGGCCTAGTCGCGTTGGCTACCCGAATGTTTCGCGAAGATGAATAGCCAACCGTTCGCCACTCCGGATTCACGGGATGTGGCAACCGCTGGGATTCGTTGTGTCTAGGCTATTCACCGTGCGAGGAATCGGGGCGCGCGGCGATACCCGAACCCGGGTGCGGGCGGCATCGGCGCTGGCGACAGCTATGGTCATGGCTCGGACCACCGGGGCGTTCTACGTCATGGGTGGTGTGCTGGGTCTGCTTATCACTGCCGTCGCCCCGGGCGACGAAGGTAATCGGGCGCTGGTCGGCACGGCCGCGGCGATCGCGCTGACGCTCGGGCTCACCCTGCTGGCGTGGGGGCCGCGGTTGCCGCACTCGGTGCACCACGGTTACGTCGCGATCGCGACGGTGCTGGTGACCATCGCGGTGTACGCGTTCCCCAACACGGTCGGCGCGATCAGCCTCGCCGCGTTCTACGTCTTCATCGCCTGCGACGCCGCCCTGTTCTTCGCCTGGTCGCAAGCCGCCGCGCACATCGCCTTCGCGCTGGCGTTGTGCCTGTGGGTGCTGCCTGCGCGGCCGGTGGATCCCGGGCTGCCGTGGTGGTCCGGGCTGATCCCGGCCGGTGTCACCGTCGGCGTCGGCGTGGTGGTCGGCATCCTCACCAGGATGGCCTCGGAAGCCGATATCGACGTGCTGACCGGGCTGTTGAACCGGCGCGGCTTCGATCGCGCGCTGAACTCCGCGATCGACCAGGCCACCCGCACCGGCCAGGGTCTCGCGCTGGTGCTGGTCGATCTCGACCGCTTCCAGAAGATCAACGACCACCTCGGCCACCGCGCGGGCGACGCCGTGCTGCAGCGGGTGGCCGACACCTGGTCGAAACTGCTTGCGCCGGACCAGCGTCTGGCCCGCTACGGCGGCGACGCGTTCGCGATGTTGTTGCCGAACACCACCGAGCAGGCCGCCATCCTGCTCACCGAGCAGCTACGCGCGGCGGTCACCACCGGCTGTTCGGCGGGCGTGACCTCGTGGCAGCCGGGCGAATCCGGTTCGCTGCTGGTGAGTCGCGCGGACGTCGGCCTGTACCGGGCCAAGCAGGCGGGCCGCAACCGGACGGTGCTCGAGTCGTCGCGCCAGCTGCCGCTTGCGGTGGAGTTGCGCGAGGCCATCGACCGCGGCCTGCTGGACGTGCACTACCAGCCGATCGTCAGCCTGACCGAGGGTGGCGGCAAGGCGGTCGGTGTCGAGGCGCTGCTGCGCTGGTCGTCGAGCGCGCAGCCGGATGTCACCACCGAGGGCCTGATCCGGGTCGCCGAGGAGTACGACCTCATCTCCGATCTGGACGAGCTGGTGCTGCGCCGGGCCTGCGCCGACGCCGCGCGGTTGCAGGACACCTTCGCCCAGCTCGACCTGACACTGAACGTGAACGTCAGCGGCTTGGAACTGGCCGAAGCCGGCTACGCCGACCGGGTGGCGGGCATCCTCGCCGGCACCGGCTGGCCCGCCGAGCAACTGGTGCTCGAGGTGACCGAGAGCGAGCTGGCCGCCGAATCCCACACCGCCATCGCGAATCTGCACACGCTGCGCGAGCGTGGCGTGCGCATCGCCATCGACGACTTCGGCACCGGATACTCCTCGCTCAGCAGGCTGGCCACGCTGCCCAGCGACATCCTCAAGGTCGACCAGTCCTTCGTCGCCGCGATCCGCTCCGACTCCCCGGCGCCGCCGCTGCTCGGCGTGATCGCCGCGTTGAGCAGCGCGCTCGACCTCCAGGTGATCGCCGAGGGGGTGGAGACCGAATACCAGGCCGCGGTGCTCACCGAACTCGGGTTCGCGCTCGCCCAGGGCTACCACTACAGCGACTCGCATCCGGTGGCGGAGCTGATCAGCGACCTCAACGAGAACCACGGACGGGTCGGTCCCGGTGCGACGGACCGGCGGCTCGACGACGGCGATTCGATGCCCGCCGCCAACGGTTGGCTGCCGCTGCGATAACCGCTTGACGCGGCCCGGCGCGGCTGCGCATGCTGACCGTATGCGTTTGCTCGTTTATGCCTATTGACCTGTCAGTGAGGTGCTTGCCCGGCTGACGGGTAGCACCGATTCGCCGTCGCTGCGCGCGCTGACCATTCGCGCCGTGCTGTTCAAAGGCATCGGCGACCTCATCCCGCTCTATGCGCTGTACTCCCTGCTGTTCGCCGATCATGGGTTGAGCACCGGGCAGATCTCCTCGCTGTTCGCGATCTGGTCGACCACCGCGTTCCTGCTCGAGGTGCCGTCCGGCGCCTGGGCGGACACGGTGTCGCGCCGTGCCCTGCTCATCCTCAGCGGTGTCCTGCTGACCGCCGGGTTCGCCCTGTGGACCCTGGTGCCTACCTACCTCGGCTTCGCGCTGGGCTTCGTACTGTGGGGCGCGGCAGGCGCTTTGGTGTCCGGCACATTCGAGGCGCTGCTGTACGACGACCTCGCCGCCCGTGGCGAACAGTCCTCCTACGCGCGCATCCTCGGCTACACCCGTGCGGCCTCGGAGACCGCCATCGTCATCGGCATCGTGGCCGCCACCCCGCTGTACCTCTGGGGTGGCTATGCGCTGATCGGTTGGTCCAGCGTCGGATTCGCCGCCCTGCATACGGTGATCGCGATGACGTTGCCCAGTGCACCGAAAGTGGTCTCCGCCGCGGCTGTCGACGAGCTGGAAGAGGACGATCAACCGCCCCTCGCGTACCCAGCGGCAACGGATGTATCGGGACCGTTCGCTCGCTATCTCGGCATGCTGAAGACCGGTGTCGCGGAGGCGATTCGGGTGCGAGCGGTGCGCAACGGTGTGCTGCTCGGGGCGCTGTTGTTCGGGATCACCGCGTTCGACGAGTACTTCGCGCTGCTCGCCGAGTCGGCCGGGGTGGCGACGGCGGTGGTGCCGTTGCTCGTCGGCGTGACGGTGCTCGGCTCGCTCATCGGCTCGGTCCTCGCCGGGCGCACCGAGGGCATGTCGGGCCGCACCATGGCGATCGCGGTCGGTTTCGGTGGTGTGCTGTTCCTCGGCGGCTCGCTCATCGCCGGGCTCGCCGAGGGTCGGCCGAGCGCCGTGTATGTCCTTACCGGCCTGGGGTTCACCGCGATCGGCGTCTCCTACGGCATCGTCTACAACGCCGGTGTCGTCGCGGGCGCGCGCCTCCAGGACGCCATCGAGGGTCCCGCCCGGGCGACCGTGACCTCGGTATCCGGGCTGCTCGGCGAGGTTGTCGCCCTGGTCGTCTTCGCTTTCGCCGCCATCGCCACCGCCTGGTGGTCCATGCCGATCATTCTCGCCGTCCTCGCTGCCACCCTGCTGCCGATCGCCCTGGTGACGACCTCGTGGCTACCGCCGAAACCGGTCGACCCGTCGTCAGCTGAGTGAGCCACCGCTGGGCGCGTCCTGCGTATGCCGACTGTGACTAATCGAGTGTGACGCCGATGAGATGGCTTGCGGTGAGCAGGAATTGGTCGGTGGAGCGGTCGATCAGCGCGGTGCGGGTGACCGGAAGGGTGCCTGCCAGCCAGCTGTTGGTGGTCTCCCAGAGGCCGCCTAGGAGGTGGGTGGCGGCGAATTCGGCGTGGTCCCCGGCGTTTTCGACGACGTCGGCGCCGACCTCGTCCGCGCACACGGCCAGCATGATGCCCGCGAAGGAGCGCATCACCTCGGCCCGGCGCATCAGCAGGGCGGGGTTCAGCTGCGCCTCGACGGTGGCAATGCGCGCCTTGCGCGGGTCGTCGGCGATGAGGTCGATGGCCGCGGCGATGGCCGCCCTGGTCTTGGCTCGGATGTCGGTGGGCGTGGTGACGAACGCGGTGACGACCGCCTGGCCGATTTCGTCGACGATCCGGTCGAACACCTCGCTGAACACCGCGTCGAGGTCGCTGAAGCTCTCGTAGTAGTACCGCTCGGAGAGCCGCGCCTGCGTGCACAGACCGGAGACGGTCAGCTTGGCGAAACCCGAGGTCCCGATGATTTCCTGCGCGGCATCGAGCAGTGCGACGCGCCGCCGCGCTTTGCGCTGTTCGATCGGGACGCCGCCGTAGGACCGCGAGGTGGTAGCCATCCGAGACATTCTGGCATACATCCTTGCCAGATATCCGATTTTGTGGGACGGTCTTGTCAGAATGTTCGACCGCGAACCTCGATCCGACGGGTGAAGTGCAATGGCGCATGACAACCAGAAACTGCCCACTCCGCAGCTGTTCACGGAGTTCCCGTTCAAGTACGCCGTGCCCGTGCTGGCACCGGGCGACCTGAGCTGCACCGCCGCCCAGCGCGACTCGTTCCGCCGCTTCACCCAGGTCGGCGATCCGCTGGCGGACGCCGTGGTCGCCATGTTCAAGCGGCTGCCCGTCGGCGAGGGCCGCCGGATGTTCGAGCTCGCCGTCGAAAACGGTATCGACGCCGTGCCGGACGCCCCGCCGGAGCTGGTGGCGCTCTTCGAACAGGTGGAAGCGGCGCCGTACTGGCTGGACCGCGACAAGATCGATCGCGGTGCCCGCGTCGTCGGCCGCACCGGCGTCTGGGGTGGCATCGCCATGGGCATGTTCGCCCTGATGGGCGGCTACCTGGCGTCGCGCGCGGACAAGACCCTCGTCGGCACCGGCGACCTGGACGCGATGGCGCCGCGCAGGCTGGCCGAAACCACCCAGTGGTGGCTGGACGTGACGACTCCCGGTGGCCTGGAACGCAATGCGGTCGGCTACAAGAGCGTGCTGCGCGTGCGGTTGATGCACGCGCTGGTGCGTGCGGGCATGAACAGGCGCCCCGACTGGGACTACGCGGCCTGGGACCATCCGGTCAACCAGGTACTCACCGTCGGCACCCTCGGGCTGTTCTCGATGGCGAATCTCGTTGGCGCCCAAGCGCTCGGCCTGCAGTTCTCGGCCAAGGAGAAGGACGCGGTATTCCAGCTGTGGCGCTACGTCGGGTTCCTGCTCGGCGTGGACGCGGAGATCCTGCCGACCTGCGAGACCGACACCTGGCGCGCATTCTGGATCCTCGCCGACACCGAATTCATCCCCGACGCCGATTCCCAGCGCCTGGCCCAAGCCCTCATCCCCGCGGCGGGCGGCCTTTTCGTCGGCGACACGACCGCGGCGCAGCGCGCGGTGCGCCGCGTGGTCACCAGCTACCTGGTCGCCTACAGCCGAATCATCCTCGGCCCCAGCAACGCCGACTTCCTCGACCTGCCCGACAGCAGATTCTTCAAGACCGCCGTGCTGGCCACCGCCGTCGTCAACGGCGCGCTGGAGGTGCCCCGCCGAATCCTCCCCGGCGCCACCCGCTTCCACGAAAACCTCGGCGCTCGCATCCGCACCCGCCTGGTCCGCGGCTCCATCGCTCGCAACGGCGGCGACCGCACCTACGCCCGGCACGACACCTACGCCACCCGCGCCACCCTCCGCGCAGGGTGATCCGGCCTGTCGGCCTCCGTGCGGGGTGCACGCACCGATCGCTGCCCGCGCCCTCCCGGTACCCGGTCGCTTCGGCGTGATCGCCGGCATCGTGTTGATCACCTGGCCGTTGGTGGCCATGTGGCAGTAGTGGTCGGCGGGTGGGGTGATCGTGCTCGGTCGCCCCTGCACGGCATGGCCAGCGGCTCGTGGCTCGGAGTGTCGGCCGTGAAACCGGGGGCCTGCTGGCAGTCGGCACGGCGCGCAGCGATACGGCCGGGTCGGCGGTGAGGCACGGTCCGTCGCCTCGGACGCATCGACTGATCGCGTTTCATGGCCGCCGGACACGCCGGCGGCATTGCCCGATACCACCTGGGCGGCGTGCGCGCGGCGGGGTGGGGTGCTGCGGCGGTAGCGTGCCGGTGGTGACCGCGCGGGCGAGGTTGGGACTGGTGTTCGGGTTCGGCATCGGTGCGGGTGTGGCCGTGCAGGGCCGGATCAACGGGGCGCTCGGGGCGCGATTGCACGACGGGATCGCCGCGGCCACCATCAGTTTCGGGACCGGTCTGCTGATCCTGGTGATCGCGTTCGCGTTCAGCGCTCGGCTCCGGGGTGGGGTGGCGCAGGTTCGGCGGGCCCTGGCGGCGGGCACGTTGCGTCCGTGGCATCTGCTCGGTGGTCTGTGTGGCGCGTTCTTCGTCGCCTGCCAGGGCCTCACCGTCGCGGCGATCGGGGTCACGGCGTTCACTGTCGCCGTCGTCGCAGGTCAGCTGCTGAGCAGTCTCGTGGTCGACCGTCTCGGTGTGGCCCCCAACGGGCGAACTCCGGTCACCGCGTTGCGTTTCGGTGGTGCCGCCCTGGGGGTGGCCGCGGTGGTGCTCGCCGGGTCGGGCCGCTCGGGCGCACCGACCGGCGCGCTCTCGGTCCCCGACTCGCTGCGCGGCGCACCGACCGCGCTGCTGATCATCCTGCCCGCGCTGGCCGGCATCGGCTTGGCCTGGCAGCAAGCGGTGAACGGTCGGGTCGGCCAGGCCGGTGGCCCGCTGCCCGCCACCCTGGTCAACTTCTGTGTGGGTCTGATCGCCCTAGTGGTGCTCGAGGCCGCCGTCCTGCTCGGTTCCGGCCTGCCCGCCGAATTCCCCACGCAGCCCTGGCTCTATCTCGGCGGCCTGATCGGCATCGCCTTCATCGCACTGGCCGCGCTCACCGTCCGCTGGATCGGCGTCCTCCTGCTCGGCCTGACCTCCATCGCAGGTCAACTCGTGATGTCGATCGCCCTCGACCTCGCCACCCCCACCAGCGCGGGCCTGTCCGCCACCGCGGTGGTCGGCAGCGTGCTGACATTGGTGGCCGTCGGCATAGCCACCCGTTCCCAGCCCTGACTTGTGCTGCAGCCGTGGCTCAGCCCCGCAACGCTGACTTGCGCCGTTGCCGCGACTTGCGCCGTTGCCGCGACTTGCGTCGCTGCCGTCGCTTGCGCCGCAGCATTGGCTTGCGCCGCGGTCGTGGGCTAGGCCGCAGCGCTGGCTCGCGTCGCGGCCGTCGATGACACCGCAGCCCCTGACTTGCGTCGGCGGTCGCCAGCCTCCCGTCGGCAGCACGCTTGCGTCTCGGCCCAGTCACCAGCTTCCCGGCGGCAGCACGCTTGCGTCTCGGCCCAGTCACCAGCTTCCCGGCGGCAGCACGCTTGCGTCTCAGGCCAGTCACCAGCATGGTGTCGCCCACTTGCCGGTCGGACCGCGGCACATCCCGTGCGCGCGCCCAGAGTGGCGCATGGCTGCGGCATCGGCCGAGTACTCCTCTCCACGGTGTGCCACTCACCGGTGATCGGGAGCTGGAAGTAGTTCCGCTGATTCGTCTTTCGAGGGTTTGCGGGTGTGGGATGGTGCGCTCATGCTGATCGAATACGGGGTGTGGATTTCGCGGCTGGTGGTCAGTGTGCTATTCGGATTGTCGGCCTTCGGGAAGGTGGCTGATCCGGTCGGTACGCGGAAAGCGGTGGAGGAGTTCGGTGTTCCGATTCGGCGGGTAGCTGTGGTGGCGTGGGGGCTACCGGCGTTGGAGGCGGTGGTTGTTGTCGCCGTGCTGGTGCCGTGGACGGTCCTGCCGGGCGCGTTGCTGGCGTTGCTGTTGTTGCTCGTGTTCACAGCAGCGGTGGTGCGGCTGTTGCGGCGGGGGGAGCGTCCGGCCTGCTCGTGCTTCGGCGCGATGAGTGCGGCGCCCATCGGGACGCGAACACTGGTGCGCAACGGTGTCCTACTGGTACTCGCGGCGCTGGTCGCGTGGGGTGCGGTGGCGTACCGACAGGTGCCGGGCGTGCTGCCTACCGACGATGCGGTCTGGCTCGCCGTGGCCGCAGCGTTGGTGGCGATGCTGACGTGGGTGTGGGGTGAGGTGCATGCGCTGCGCAAGCGGGTCGATGAGCAAGCCTTGTCGACGCTCGGCGCGGAGGGCTTGCCGGTCGGCGCGGTCGCGCCGGAGTTCGAGTTGCTCGATGTCGCCGGTGGCCGAACGAATTTGGCGTCGCTGCTGGAACGGGGCAGGCAGGTGCTGCTGGTCTTCGTCCACCCAGGGTGCGAACTGTGCGCGGCATTGGCGCGGGAATTGCCGCGCTGGCAGCAGCGCACCGCGTCGGCGCTGACCATCGTCGTCGTCGGCAACGGTGACGCCGCCGAACATGCCGAATGGGGGCGTGAACAGGGACTGGAAGACATCCCGGTGCTGGTGCAGCAGGGAAACGAGGCGGCGCTGCGCTACCGCGTGCGCGGCACTCCGTCGGCGGTACTCATCGACGCCGAAGGTCGGGTCACCGCCCCCGTTGCCAGGGGTGCGATCGCCGCGCGTGAGCTGATAATGCAGGCGAAAACGGTTGTCCGGCGCTGAGCACGCTCCGAATCAGGATTGTGGTACGCACGGCGCCGACCGTTACAGCAAATTCGTCCGTTTCACCGAGCGCATACGGAACGGTCCTTTAATTATGTTGCCGCACAATCGATTTCGCCGGAAATAGTACAACAGCGCTGGCTACCATCGAATGGCAAGGCTCCATCGACCGATCCTTCGAGGTGAAATATCATGGCGGACTTCGCATTCACGGATTACTCCGGCAAAGAATTCGTTGTCAGATTGACCAACGAGGCGCGCATCGCGGAAGCGCGACGGATCCTATCCGGCGAGGAACAGATGTCGATCCACGTGATGGGACGTATTCGTAAGCAGCAGGCCGATTACAACCCGGGCTGGAGCTTCCATTTGGACCCGGACACCGTCACCTTCTTCACCATGGCCATCGAGGTCTGTGACGCCAGCATCACCTATTTGGAGGACCACCTCGACGAGGCGTGCGGAGCGTTCCTGCCCGGATGCTTCTGGTGCCCATGGTCATCCCGGCTCACCAGGGAGTTGACCGCCTGAACACCGACAAGGGGAGCGAACATCGGGCAGGTACCGAAGGGTGCCTGCCCGCCCGCTGCCTCAGCTCAGTTTGCGTGACCGCAGTTCGTGTCCCTTGGACGTCTTGCAACGCCCCGATTCCAGATCCCACTGCCAGCCGTGCAGATTACAAGTAAGGGTATTGCCCTCCACCACACCGAATTTCGACAGATCCGCCTTCAGATGCGGGCAGCGCCGCTGCACTTCCCACCCGTCCAATTCGGTCGAGGCGGAATCGTCGTGCGCCTCGGCGAACCAGCCGTCCGCATAGGCGATCCGCTCGTCGGTGAGGCATTTGAAGAAGGTGTAGAGGAATTCGTTGTAACCGCCGATCCGCCACGCCTGGAAGCGGGTGGACAGGAAAATCGTGTTCACCCAGTCGGGTTCGTTGTCCCGCAGCACGGTGCGCACCAGGTCGGGCGCGATGCGGAACCCATAGCGGTATTTGCCTTCGCCCTCGATCGGGCCGCGCACCACCCGCTTGGGGAAGTCCAGCACCACGGTCTCGTCGCCGAGCACCAGGCCGACCGGATAACCGATGCCGTCGCAGATCAGATCGCTCTGCGCCATGATCGGCTCGAACAGCGCCTGCAACGGTTCCAGCAGCGGCCCGTCTCCCGTTGCCCATGAGGCCTTTTCGGCCGCGAGCACCGGCGCGAGCCGCTGCGCCATCAGCTCGATGTACTCGGCCTTGTTGTCGTAGATCAGCCCGGGCTCGAAGGGGTGGGTCAGCTCCAGTTCGGCGCCGCGCACGTCGGCGACCGAGCCGGGGATCATCAGGATCCCGCCCTCGTTGCCGTGGATCTTCATCTGCTCCAGGAACACCATCTGGTCCGGGAAGATGTTGCCCTCGTCGCCGCGATCGTCGTTGAGGTAGCGCAGCTCGTCGTCCAGGAACACCGGCGGCCCGGCCGACGGCACCACCCAGGTGGCCCCGACCTGCTCGATGTAGCTGCGGCACCGGTCCATGCCGCGCTGGCGCTTTTGTTTACCGAAGTTCGACTTGGTCCGGCTCGGGATGTCGTAGACCATCGGATACCAGATGGCGCCCGAATACTGCAGCAGGTGGATGTCGATGTGGCCGAACGAGTCGTGCAGTACGTCCATGTCGACCGGGCGGGCGTCGTTCATGTTGAAACAGGTGGTCTCGCCGTCGGAGACGACCAGCCCGGAGTCGCCGATCGGCCCGTCGGCGGGCGCGCGCAACGCGATGATCATGATGTCCAGCGCGGCGCCGTCCCGGCCGGTGAGGGTGTGCTTGACCGAGTCCTCGGTCTCGAAGAACTTGTGGAAGCCGAGCTGCTCGAGCTCGCGCCGCAGATCCGGCACCGGATAGTCCGGCAGCAGCACCGTCGCGTCCTTGTTGACGTGCTCGGTCAGGTTCTTCGCGTCGAAGTGGTCGCGGTGCAGATGCGACACGTAGAGGAAATCGCAGTTACCCAGCTCGTCCCAGTCCAGCTGGGTGTTGTCGGGGAACGGGAACCACGAAGCGAAGTACGCGGGGTTGACCCACGGGTCGCAAAGAATCGACCCCGCCGCGGTGCGGATGTGGAATCCGGCGTGTCCGACGCTGGTGATCTGCACGAGCTGCTCCTCCTACCGTTACCAGCCATCCAGGGTAGTGGCTGTAGGGAATGCCGACGCTCGCGGTGCGGTACGAGCACCCCGGGCTAGGGGGAAACGTCGCCGATGCAGTAGCCCTGTTCGCCGGCGACCAGGGTGAAGGTGCGGCTCTTGGTCACGCCGGCGGAGTTGGTGACCGGGACCTCTACCGCGAGGTAGTCCCCGCGCAGCGTCTCGGAGCTGATCTCCTGATCGGCGAATTTGGTCACGCCGGTCAGCTTGCCGGGGTTGTTGGCGAGTGGCGCGGCGCTGGCCTTGCCGGTGCCGGTGGGATCCCAGGTCGCCGGGGCAGCCTTGCAGACCAGCGGGTAGGTGCCGTCCTTGTCCGCGGCGTCGAGCGGAGTGCCGACGACTCTGGCCAGGTAGCGGCGCACGGTGTGCCTGGCATCGGCGTCGTTGTACTCGATGTCCGCGCCCGCCGAGGCGACCCGGGGACAGGCGTAACCGGTGTCGAGCGCGGCACGTTCGACGGCGACCGTGGTGGTGCGGGTCTTCCAGGTGACCGCGTCCTCGGTGGCGGTGCCCGGCTGGGCGAGCGCGGCCAGGATGGGCTGCTCGTCGCTGTACATGTCGGACACGTTCTTCGGCGCGATGGTCCAGCATTTCGCCTGGAGTTGGGCGATCGTGCTGGTCTTCAGGTCGTTCGCCCAACGCTGCACGGCGGCAGGCAGTTCAGCGACGGCGCCGGTCGACGGGGCAGCGGCCGACGGTGCGGGCGCCGCCGAGGTGGCGTGGATGGTCGGCGCCGCGGCGGGCGGGGTGGTGACCGCGGCGGGCGCAGGCTCGTCGCCGGGGATGCCCGAGACCGAGTCACAGCCCGCGAGCACGAGGGCGCCGGCGATCGCCACGCTGCCGACGACTACTCGCCGAGCACGGGACGCCGACCAGTGCTGCGCGCCGAGCAGTCGAGAGGGATCCAGGGCGATCCTGCCGAGCTGCTGTCCGGTTCGGCGCGTCGTTTTCCGGTCGCGTCCAGATGAATTCGGACGGGCGGTTTCCACTTCGACGATCCTCTTCTCTACAGCGTGCGTCGGTCGAGCGAGCCGTCCCAGGCCCGGTGTGACCGAGAAAGCAGCGGCCCACTGCCGGATGAGACAGTCAGCGACTACGCTAGCGGAATTGTGGAACCCGTCTACCGGACGATCATCGGCCTAGCCCGTACCGTCTTCTTCGTCGAAGGCCTGAAGTTCACCGTCAAGGGCGATGAACATATCCCCGCGCGGGGTGGCGCCGTGCTCGCGGTCAACCACACCGGGTATATGGACTTCACCTATGCGGGTCTACCGGTGCGCACCCCCAAGCGCTACATCCGGTTCATGGCCAAGAAAGAGGTCTTCGACGACAAGATCTCCGGCCCGATCATGCGTGCGCTCAAGCACATTCCGGTCGACCGTGGCGCCGGTGCGGACTCGTACAAGGCCGCGGTCGAATACCTGCGGCGCGGTGAGCTCGTCGGGGTGTATCCCGAGGCGACCATCAGCCGCAGCTTCGAGATCAAGGACTTCAAGTCCGGCGCCGCGCGTATGGCGATCGAGGCCGACGTGCCGATCATCCCGATCGTCATCTGGGGCGCACAGCGGGTGTGGACCAAGGGTTTCCCGAAGCGGCTCGGCCGCACCAGCACTCCGATCTCCATCGCGGTCGGCGAGCCGATCCCGCCGTCCGAGCCGGCCGCCGAGCTGACTGCGAAACTGCGCTCGACCATGCAGGAGATGCTGCTCGACCTGCAAAAGGACTACACCCACGAGCCAGGCGCCTACTGGGTACCGGCCCGGCTCGGCGGCAGCGCTCCTACCCTGGAAGAGGCCGACGCGCTCGATGCCGCCGAGGCCGCGGCGAAGGCCGCGCGGAAGACGGCCACGTAGCAGCGGAGAATTCGGATGGCGCGGGAACCGGTTTACGACATGCTCACCGGCTTGGTCCGCACCATTTTCCTGGTGCAGGGACTGCGGTTCGATATCGCGGGCCAGGACCGGATCCCGCGCACCGGCGGCGCGGTGCTCGCCGTGAACCACACCGCGTACCTGGACTTCATGGAAGTCGGGCTGGTCGGCCGCAAGTCGGGCCGCAACGTCCGGTACATGATGAAGGCCGAGCTCGAGCACGGCATCGTCGGCTTTCTGATGAAGCACTGCAAGGCGATCGGGGTGGACCGCACGGCGGGCGCCCAGTCCTATAGCCGCGCGGTAGCAGCGCTGCGCGACGGCGAACTCGTCGTGGTCTATCCGGAAGCCACCATCAGCCGCAGTTTCGAACTGAAGGAATTCAAGTCCGGCGCCGCCCGGATGGCGCTGGAGGCCGACGTTCCGATCGTCCCCCTGGTCATCTGGGGTGCCCACCGCGTCTGGACCAAGGACATCCCGAAACAGCTCGGCCGGCACCGGTTCCCGATCAACATCCGCATCGGCGAACCCCTCCCGCCCGCAGCACCACCCGAAACCCTCACCGCCACTTTGCGCACCCGCATGGGCGAGCTCCTCGACCAGGCTCAACAGGACTACCCCATGGAACCCGGCGCCCGCTGGGTTCCCGCCCGCCTCGGCGGCACCGCACCCACGCTCGCCGAAGCCGCCGTTTTGGAGCAGGAAGAACTGGCCCGGCGCCGAGCCAAATCCCAACGCCCACACCACTAGCGCTCCGCCGCGCCAAGGGGGCGGCAGGCGTGAGTGGCACATGGCTGCGGCATCGGCCGAGTTGCTTACTCCGTGGTGTGCCACTCACCGCACGGTCGCCAGCCGACCGGCCGTGGTGGGCGGCTCGCCGTGCTAGATGCGGTCGAGTGGTCGGCAGGGGGTCGGGGTGGGGAGGGCACCGCGGAGGAATGAGGTCGGCGGGACGCCCATGAGGGTGCGGAAGTCAGCGGTCATGTGGGATTGGTCGAAGTAGCCGTTGTCGGCGGCTAGCTGCGCGAGGGTAGTCCTGGCCGGTTGCGTGTCGGCGGTGAGCCACCGGGCGTTCCCCGCCTGGGCCAACACACGACGCACCCGATCGATGCGTGCGAAGTGCTTGGGGGACAGGCCGATTCCAGCGGTGAACAGATTGCGGAGTTGGCGTTCACTGACCGCGAGTTCACCGGCCAGCGCTTGCACCGAGTGCCCGGTGGGGTCCGTCGACAGCGCCACCACGGCCGCACGGAGCACGTCGCGTTGGGTGCGCAGTGCTTCGTTCTCGGAGATACGTTGCGGCAGTGCCTCTTCCAGGAACGCAACCATCTCTTCCGGTGCCAATTCGGCCAGCTGATCGGCGAGATCCGCTGCGGCACCGGGCAGATCGGCGAGACGAACCACCCGGTTGGTGAGGGCAGCCGCCGGAACACCGAGCAGCGGACGCGTCGCACCGGGCGCCAAGCGGAGCTGGACGCACCCCGCGGGTTGGATGGGCTCGGTGTAGAACGCTGTGGTCTGCGGGCCGATGACCAGAATCTCGCGCGGACCGAACTGCTCGGTGCGCTGCACGAGCGTGGTCGCGGTCTGCGGCAGGTGGGTGAACAACTCGGGCAGGTCGTGCACCATCGGAATGCGACCGAGCTCGGTGAACCAGGGCCGCAACGACTCCGGCACGGGGACCGTCGCTTCGACGAGATCCGTGGTCACGACGGGCGCCGTGCGCAGCATGGTGGTCACCCGACCCACTGTAAGCACTGATCAGGTCGGCAACTGTGCCGAAATTTCCTAGCGAACGCGGTGGCTCGGACGGCAGCGTTGAGCTCATGATTCTGATCACCGGTGCCACGGGCACCATCGGCAGCGACCTCGTCCGGCAATTGGTGGCGCGTGGCGAGCAGGTCCGCGCCGTCACCCGAGAACCGGCGCGGGCGAACCTGCCCGCCGGTGTCGAGGTGGTTCGCGGCGACTACCTCGACCCCGCCTCGATGGCGGCGGCCGCGCAAGGCACCGATGCGGCGTTCATCGTCGGCGTCCTCGGCCCGGAATACATCGACACCGACCGTGCTTTGATCGCCACCGCCCGCGACGCCGGCGTCCGCCGCATCGTGAAACTTTCTGCCATCGGCACCGGCGACACCGCACTCGGCCGAGTCGGCACCTGGCACCTGCCCGGCGAACAGGCGGCCCGCGAGAGTGGTGTCGAATGGATAATCTTGCGCCCGAGCTCATTCGCGTCGAACACGTTGAGCTGGGCCGACGCGATCCGCAACGGCCAGCCGGTGCCCAGCATGACCGGTACCGGACAGCAAGGAGTGGTCGACCCACGCGACGTCTCGGCAGCCGCGGTCGAGGCTCTGCTCTCCGCCGACCACGCGGGCAATATCTACACCCTCACCGGCCCGGAACTCCTGACCAGCACGGATCAGGCCGCCACCCTCGCCGAGGTACTCGGTCGCCCGGTGCCGGTGCTCGACGTGCCGGACGAGGCGGCCCGCGAACACATGCGCGCCCTGGGCATGTCCGCGGAATTCATCGAGGGTGCCCTCGCCGGGCAGGCCTTTGTCCGTGCGGGCGGCAACGCTGTGCTCACCGACGACCTCAGCCGGATCCTGGGCCGGACACCACGCACCTACGCCGACTGGGCCACCGATCATGCCGCCGCATTCCTCGAAGCGCCGGACGTGGTCACCCCTGGCCGCATGACGCTGGCGTAGCGGCTCGAGTAGGCGACCAGCAGCGCCGACGCGGCGCGGGCCACGGTATAGCAGTGGGTAACAGCAGCATTCTGCGCTGAGCGTGTCTAAGGGGACGGCACCGTGTGGGTGCCGTCCCCTTCGGGTTCGCGGTGATTTTCCGGTTCGCAGCGACTACTGCGCGGTGGAGCGGAAGGTGCGCAGTCGCAGGCTGTTGCTGACGACGAAGACCGAGGAGAACGCCATGGCGGCGCCCGCGAGCATCGGGTTCAGCAGCCCGGCCATGGCCAGCGGGATCGCAGCCACGTTGTAGGCGAAGGCCCAGAACAGGTTGCCCTTGATGGTGCCCAAGGTCCTGCGGGACAGGCGGATCGCGTCGGCCGCGGCACGCAGGTCGCCACGGACGAGGGTCAGGTCGCTGGCCTCGATGGCGACATCGGTGCCGGTGCCCATGGCCAAACCGAGGTCGGCCTGGGCCAGCGCGGCGGCGTCGTTGACCCCGTCACCCACCATCGCCACGACCTTGCCCTCGGCTTGCAACCGCTTGACGGTGGCGACCTTGTCCTGCGGCAGCACCTCCGCGATCACCTGGTCGATGCCCACCTGCGCGGCGATCGCCTCGGCGGCGGCCGTGTTGTCGCCGGTCAACATGATCGGCGTGAGCCCGAGCGCACGCAGTTGCGAAATCGCCTCGGCGGAAGTCGGTTTCACGGCATCGGCGACCACGAGCACGCCGCGCGCCTTACCGTCCCAGCCGATCGCCACCGCCGTTTTGCCGTCGGCTTCGGCGGCCTGCATGGTCCGCTCCAGCTCCGCGTCCAAGTGCTGTGCCCAGTCGGCGAGCAGGCGGGCCCGTCCGACGATCACCGCGTGCCCATCCACCACGCCCTGCACTCCGAGGCCCTCGATATTCGCGAAGCCCTCGACCGCGCGCAGCGTACCGGTCTGCTCCCTGGCACCCTTGGCGATCGCCTGGGCGATCGGGTGTTCGGACGAATCCTCCAGTGCCCCAGCCAATGCGAGCACCTCGGCGGTGTCTTCGCCGTCGGCCGCGACGACGTCCAGCAGCGTCATCTTGCCGGTGGTGACGGTGCCGGTCTTGTCCAGCACCACGGTGTCCACCCGCCTGGTCGATTCCAGCACTTCCGGGCCTTTGATCAGGATGCCCAGTTGCGCACCGCGACCGGTCCCGACCATCAGCGCGGTCGGCGTGGCCAGCCCGAGGGCGCAGGGGCAGGCGATGATCAGTACCGCGACCGCGGCGGTGAAGGCCGCGGCGACGGAACCGCCGGTGCCGAGCCAGAATCCGAGCGTCGCGACCGACAGCGCGATCACGATCGGCACGAAGATGCCGGAGATCTTGTCGGCCAGCCGCTGCGCCTGCGCCTTGCCGGTCTGCGCGTCCTCGACCAGCTGCGCCATCTGAGCCAGCTGCGTATCCGAGCCGATCCGGCTGGCGCGCACCACGATCCGCCCACCGACGTTCACGGTGGCACCGACCACGGTGTCGTCCGGACCGACTTCGGCCGGCACGGACTCGCCGGTCAGCATCGAGGCGTCGACCGCGGAGGAGCCCTCGGTCACCACACCGTCGGTGGCGATCTTCTCACCGGGCCGCACGACGAACCGGTCGCCGACGGCCAACTGCTCCACCGGGATCCGCTGCTCGGTACCGTCGCGCAGCACCGAGACCTCCTTCGCGCCGAGTTCCAGCAGGGCCCGCAGCGCCGCACCGGCGCGCCGCTTGGACCGCGCCTCGAAGAAGCGCCCGGCCAGGATGAACGTGGTGACACCCGCAGCGGCCTCCAGGTAGATGCTGCCGGTGCCGTCCATCCGGGAGATGGTGAACTCGAACGGGTGCTTCATGCCCGGCGTGCCCGCGGTACCCCAGAACAGCGCGTACAGCGACCAGCCCAACGCGGCCAGGGTGCCCATCGACACCAGCGTGTCCATGGTGGCCGTGCCGTGGCGCAGGTTGGTCAGCGCCGCGCGGTGGAACGGCAGCGCACCCCACACCACCACCGGCGCGGCCAGCGTCAGCGAAAGCCACTGCCAGTTGGTGAACTGCAGTGCTGGGATCATCGCCATCGCGATCACCGGCACCGTCAGTACGAGCGAGACCAGCAGTCGCGTGCGCAGCGCGGCCGTCGGATCTTGCTCGGTGGCAGCGACTTCCGCCGGTGCGGACTTCGGCGGCGGCAGTGTCGCGCTGTATCCAGCTTGCTCGACGGTCGCGATCAACTCCGCCGGTGAGACGTCACCGGTAACGTCGACCCGCGCTTTCTCGGTCGCGTAGTTCACCGTCGCGGTGACACCGTCGAGCTTGTTCAGCTTCTTCTCGATGCGATTGGCGCAGGACGCGCAGGTCATGCCGCCGATTACCAGTTCGACCTGCCCGGTGCCGGGTGGTTGCGTCGCGGTGGTCATCGTGTGCTCCGTTCTGTGCGGCACGGTAGTGGAGATTCGGTCGTCGCGACCGTGGTGCGCGCCGTGCTGGGTCGATATCTGTCGAGTCGGTGCCTTGCGGTCTGCGAAGCACCGACCGGACATCAGTGGCCGTGTGCCGGTTCCGGGGCCGGTGCGCCGGGTGCCGGAGCGGGCGGGGGTGTGCTGCCGTGCCCGTCGTGGGTCGCGGACTCCGTCGCCCCGGTGTCCTGGCCGACGGTCAGCGTGAACTCGGCGGTGCGGACCACCCCTTCGTGCTGGAAGTCGAGGAACAGCCGGTAGTCGCCCGCACTCGGTGCGGTGACATAGAAGGTGATGCCCGGTCCCGCCGGTGTGACACCGTCGCCGGGGTGACCGTCGGGGTGCACGTGCAGGTAGGCGAGGTCGGCGGCGCGCAGTGCGACGAGGTGACCGTAGGCCGCCAGGTAGGGCTGCAGGTCGGTGACCGGCGTGCCGTTGCGGCTGACGGACAGCGTGACCTTCGAGGATTGGCCGGGGGTGACGGTGCCGTCGAGGGTGACGGTGTAGCCGTCGACCGTGCTGGTGGTCGCCGCGACCGGCAGCGGACGTGGGTCGTAGTTGCCCGCCACCCGCAGGTCGGTGCCGAGAGTCAGGTTCTCGCCGCCCTCGGGGGTGAAGTCGGCGAACACTCGATAGTCCCCCGCACGGGTGAGATCCAGTGGGACGCTCCAGGTTCCGTCACCGCCGAGGACGGGGTGCACGTGCTGGAAGGCGGTCATGTCGCGCCGCACCACGATCAGGTGCAGGTCTTTGTCGTGGGTGCGCTGGTAGCGGGTGAGTGGTGCGCCGTCCTGGTTCAGGATGCGGAAGCGCAGCGCTGTGTTCGGCGCCGCAGTGGTGAGTGCGGTGTCGAGCCGCAGCGTGTAACCGCTCTCGGTCGCCATCGTGCCGTTGGGTTCTCGGGTGGCGGGGGCGGCGGGTCCCTCTTCGTGCGCGTGTGATTCGGGGGCTGCGGGCTCGGGGCCGATCGCCGCGCCGGTGGCGATGGCGATCCCGAAGACGGCGGCCAGGCCGAGGGCGAAGCCGGCGAACTTGGTGGTTGCGTTCATCGGATGCTCCGTTTCCGGTGTCAGTCGGCGACGGTGTAGCCGGCCTGATCGATGGCCGCGACGATGGTGTCGCGCTCGATCGGGGCCGCGCTCTCGACGGTGACCTGGCCGGTGGGCAGGTCGATCGTGACGGTGTCGACGCCGGAGACGCGGCCGATCCCGTCGCGCACCGACGTGGCGCAGCCGCCGCAGGTCATTCCGGTGACGGTCACGGTGATCGCGGTGCTCATGGTGTTTCTCCTTCTCCGGCGACGGCCTCTGCCGTGCTCCTGCTAGTTACCATACCCCCCTAGGGTACTGAGTCAAGAGGTTGTTTCGCGGCGGGAGAAGTGCGCCTGATCACAGGGGTGTTCGGCCAGGACACGAAAAAGCCACCGCCCCCGGGGCGGTGGCTTTGTTTCAGTGGACTGCGCGATCAGCCTGCGTGCAGGTTGCGGGCGGTGGGGGATACTTCGGTGGTAGCGGGGTCGGGGTGGGTGCCGAAGAGACGGTCGGCGGTGCCGGAGGTCGTCACGGTGAACCAGTAGTGCTCGTTCTTGTAGTGATGGTGCCGGTGGTTCCGCCAGACCGAGCGGTACAGCGCGCCTTTCGGCTTGTAGTCGGTGTGGATCAGGTAGTGCGTCCACTCGTAGCCGAGGCCGAGGACCGTGATGGTGATCAGGAAGGTCAAGCCCAGGCCGAGGCGCGGGAAAGCGAAGGCGGCCAGCGCGAGCAGCACCACCACCAGCACCGACAAAGTCTTGGTCGGAATGAAGATCAGCGGGATATTGCGCGGATCGACATGGTGCTCCCGGTGTTTGCGAGCCAGTTCGCTGTCGATCGGAATCGGACCGAGTTGCCTCGGCCGCCAGTGCAATACGGTGACGTGCACGATCCATTCGAAGATCGGGAACACCGCGAGCATCACTGCGGGCACCAGGAGATCGGTCGATTGCCAGTCGCCCACCAGGATTCGGCCGAAAACGGCCGCGATCAGCGTGACCCCGATGAGCCATGGCGAGGGGTGGCGCAGAAACTCGCGGAACGCGGCGTCGAGCGTGAGTCCGCGACGCAAGGATCGCTCATCGTTGCGCACTCGGGACCGCGCGTTCGCCTCGACTGAATTCTGCTCGGGAGCATGGGGTTTCGTCATGTTGTTTCCTCGTTGAAGCGTCCGTCGAGGACGTCGATCAGTGCGGTGGTCGCCGGCTCGAGCAGGGCCCGGGCGATCTCGGCGGCCTCTTGCGGCCGGCCCGCCACAATGGCGGCGGCCAGTTCGCGGTAAGCCTCGACATTGCCCACCTCGGCGGACATGATCGGGGCCAGCGCCGCGAGCGCTGGTTCATAAGCGGCCCGCAACATGTTGAACATCAGCCGGAACACGATCGAATCGGCCGCGTCCACCACGTGATCCCAGAACTCCATCGCATGCCGCTGCTGCGCCACCGGATCCTCTTCCGCCGCAAGCGCTTCAACGGAGCCCGTCAGCAGGGCACCCACAGTCTCGGCGTCCGTCACACCCAGCCGCCCGGCCGCGAGCACCGCCACCTTCGGCCCGTTGTGCAGCCGCGCCTCCAAAATGCTGCGCGCCACTTTCGGATCCAACTCCCCGGCCTGCACCAGCAGTCGCGGCAAAACCTCCAGCCCCGCCCCCCGCCGATAGTCCAGCACCGTCGTCGCATCCCCCTGCCGCACCGCAACCAACCCCGCCGCCGCCAACCGCTGCAACGCCTCCCGCACCGCAGGCCGCGACACCCCCAACGCCTCCGCCAACTGCCGCTCACTCGGCAACGTCGCCCCCGGCACCAACTCCCCACTCAGCACATCCGCCGCGATCTGCTCGAAAACATCCCCCGACACCGACCGCTTGACCACAGGTTGCAAAGCCATACCCCCACTCTGCGCCCTATAGGTCAGGAGGTCAAGTGGTCAGACCAATTTAATTGTCGTATCGAGGTGACGCCACGGAGCGCCTACCCGCATATTGCCGCCGCCAGGTCCGCGCGGCGGAGATCTATCGCCGCAGATCCAACCCGGTCCGCGGTCAGCTCGGGTCGGAGCCGCGGACGGCGGAGAGCCAGAGGGCGGTGGCGGCGGCGACGCAGGTGGCGGCGAGGAAGGTGGTGAAGGAGCCGCCGTCGACGTAGATCCACAGCAGGGCTGCGAAGGGGGCGGCGACGGTGGATTGGGCGTCGAGGAGTAGGCGTCGGCGTAGGCGGGACGCGGTGGTGGTGAGGGTGGGGGCGTCCGGGTCGGGGCGGGATGGGTTGTCGATCAGTCGCCCCGGTGGTTCAGTGGTGCGGATGCGGCCGGAGGGGTAGAGGCGGCGGCCTGCGATGTGGATGGTTCGATCGGTGATATCGGCGTGGCTTTCGGTCATGGTCATCAGTGCGGGGTCGAAATAGACCGGGAGCCACCGTGGTCGGCCGGTGCCGCTGACCTCCAGCCAGGATCGACTGAGCAGCCGGTGCTGCTGGCGGATGCGCGAAACCCCCACAGTGCGAGTCGATCCGGCGGGCCAGAAGGCGAGAAACCCGAGTGCAACAGCGATCCGGTAACTCGAGTATCCGATAATCCCCAGCGCCACCGTCGCCAGCGCCGCCACCTGGTCCAGATCGCCGAACGGCGCCCAGGCGAGGCAAATCGCCAGGGCGCCGACCGTCACGCTGCTCGGATAGGCCAGCGGGTGGCCTGATCCGAAACTCACTTCAGGAAGCCAATTTTCGTGTAGTCGTAGGTCGCCAGACCGGCCGCGCCGAAGTTCGCCAGGTTGTCGCGGACCGCGATATTGCCCGGCGACTGGGTGAGCGGCAGTGAGTGACCTTCCTCGAAGATCTTGCGGTCGACCTGATTGGCCAACTCGATGGCCTTCTTCGGGTCGAGTTCCGACACCGCCTGCTCGATCAGGTCGTTGAGTTCGGGCGAGCCGATCCGGCCATAGTTGCCCTGCACATCATCCGGGTTGTACCCCCAGATCTGCGACAGGCTGCTGAGCGGGAACGGGTCTCCGACCCAACTCCACTGTCCGACATCGAAATTGCCGGGGATGATCACGTCGCTGAAGAAACCAGTACCCGGCTTGGTCTCGATGGTCAGTTTGACGCCGACCTGCGCCAGGTTTTGCTGAATGATCTGGGCGATCTGGACCCAGACGTCCTGGTTGTACATGACATCGCGGATCTCCAGCTTGCGGCCGTCCTTTTCCCGGACGTCGCCGTTGAGTTTCCATCCGAGATCGTCCAGTTCCTTTGCCGCGGCTTCCGGATCGAAGCCGAGGCTGTTGTCCTGGTAGCCCTCTTGGCCGTGCAGGTAGACGTGGTTGTTCAGCGGTTTCGGTTTCTCGACGAGGCCATTCTGGGTAGCCGTCGCAATGGCCTGCCGGTCGATGGCCTTCGAGATCGCAACACGCAGTTTGGTATCGGCGAGGATCGAGCCCTGCGCACCATTGAAGGTCAGGTGCGACCACTGGTTGCCCGGCGCCCGCCGCAGCACGACACCGGGTGTGCTCTGCGCGGTCTTCAGTTCATCTCGACTGGCGATACCGACGGCATCGATTTCGTTGTTCTGCAGGGCAGGCAGCAGCGCCGAGCTGTCGAGCACACTGAAGGTGATGGTTTCTAGCTTCGGTTTGTCACCCCACCACTTCGGGTTGTGCCCGAGCACCACCCGGCCCTGTGCTCGATCGACCGACTGCACGATGAAGGGGCCCGCGCTCGGTCCGGCATCCTGGACCAGGCTCTTGTTGAAAGTCTCCGGCGTCGCGGTGACAGACCTGGGAAAGAGGAACGTGGTGCCGGCGAATTGTCCACGCCAGTCGGCGTAGTGCTTCTTGAACGTAATGATCGCTTGCCGGTCGTCTACGCCGCGTTCGACCTTCTCCACCCGGTCGAAGCCCGCATTGGCCGCGATCAGGAACGACTTGTCCACGCCGCTCATCGCATGTGCCTGTGACTGAATGTCTTCCCAGGTAATCGGCGCACCATCCGACCACACCGCCTTGGGATTGATGGTGTAGGTGACTTGCTGCGGTTCGGTATTGGTCAGCTGAATATCGGTGAAGTAGTCGGTGTTCACCGAAAGCTTGGCAGCGGCGTCGGTTTTGAATGCGCGCGGCATGGTCGGCCGCAGCAGCGCGGCCGTGTCGGCATCGTTCCCGTCGTTGGTCAGCCCGTTCCAGTTCTGCGGCAGAGCGCCCAGCGAAAGACGCAGATTCCCGCCGTCACGCAGCTCACTGACGTCCTTCGGATTGATGTCGTTCGTAGTCCCGAGGGCATCGGTGGAACCCGCGGGCGCACCGGTGTCGTCGGAACTGCAACCTGCCGCGATCAACCCGAGGGCGACCAGCGGAATCGCCAATCGCGTTGTCCATGAACGAACCCGCATGTTTCGCTCCTTCCCGCAGGGATGCTGCGTAGTCACTTGACGAAACCGATTGTGGTGTAGTCGTACGAGGCCAGCCCGGCCGCCCCATAATTGGCGAGCTCGGCGCGAACACCCACGTTGCCCGGCGTTTGGTACAGCGGCAGCGAATGTCCTTCTTCGAAGATCTTCCGATCCACCTCGTTGGCCAGTTCGATCACCTTCTGCGGATCGAGTTCCGAGACGGTGCGTTCGATCAGCGCGTTCAGCTCGGGCGAACCGATCCGGCCGTAATTGCCCTGCAGGTCATCGGGGTTGTAGGCGAATACCTGGGCGAGGTCGCCGATCGGGAAAGCGTCGCCGACGAGTGAGAACTGGGCAACGTCGAAATTGCCCGGCCGGATGACGTCGGTGAACAAGCCCTGAGCAGGCTTGGTGTCGATGATCAACTTGACGCCGACCTGGGCCAGATTCTGCTGCATGATCTGCGCCATCTGGATCCAGCCCTGGCTGTTGAGCATGACGTCGCGGATCTCGAGTTTGCGGCCGTCCTTCTCCCGGACGTCGCCGTTGAGTTTCCAGCCGAGGTCGTCGAGCAGCCGCGCGGCTGCGGCGGGGTCGTACGCGATCGACGCCGAATTGTCCTGGTAGCCGACCTGACCCGCCAGGAAGACGTGACTGTTCAGCGGTTTCGGATTCTCGACCATGCCGTTGTGGATGGCGGTGACGATGCCCTGCCGGTCGATGGCCTTCGAAACGGCAATGCGCAGTTCGCGATCGGCGAGGATGGAACCCGGCGCACCGTTGAAGCGCAGATGACCCCAGAAGTTGCTGGTCGCGCGGCGGATCGTGATGCCAGGGGTGCTGCGCGCCGTTCGCACGTCATCGATGGTGCCGAGTCCCACCGCATCGATCTCGTTGTTCTGCAGGGCGGGAAGCGTTGCGGCGGGGTCGAGCACGCTGAAGGTGATGGTGTCGAGCTTCGGGGTAGCACCCCACCACTTCGGATTGCGCCCGAGGACGATGCGGCGCTGGGAGCGATCGACCGTCTGCACGACGAAGGGTCCTGCGGTCAGGGTGATTCCGTCGATCAGGCTCTTGTTGAACGCCTCCGGATTCGCGGTCACCGATTTCGGGAACAGGTACGCCTCGCCGGCGAATTGACCCTGCCATTCCGCATACGGCTGTTTGAAGGTGATGACCGCCTGCCGGTCGTCGGTACCGCGTTCGATCTTCGCCACCCGGTCGAAGCCGAACGTCTGCGCGATCTGGAACTGCTTGTCGGCCCCGCTCAGCGCCATGCCCTGGGATCGCATGTCCTCCCAGGTGATCGGAGACCCGTCGGACCACACGGCCTTCGGGTTGATCGTGTAGGTCACCACCTGCGGATTCGTGCTGGTGAGCTGGATATCGGTGAAGTAGTCGGTGTCGATCGACAGCTTGCCCGCCGCATCGGTCCGATAGGCGCGCGGCATCGTCGGGCGGACGATGCTGCTGATCGAGGCGTCGTTTCCGTCGATCGACAGCGTGTTCCAGTTCTCCGGAATCGCCGACGTCGCCAGCCGCAGGTTGCCGCCGTCGCGCAGCTCGTCGCGCGACTTCGGGTTGATGTCGTTGGTCGTGCTCAGCGCACCGGTCTCACCCTGGGCATGGCCGTCGTCGTCGGAGCTCGCGCAGCCGCTCACGATCAACCCGAGCGCGAACATCGGAATGGCGAATCTTGTTGCGGCAGAACGTCCCCACAGGGACGCCTCACGGCGTTGCACGGCTTTGCTCACTTCATAAATCCGATCTTCGTGTAGTCATACGACGCCAACCCAGGTGACCCGAAGTTGGCGATGTCCGCGCGCACGCCCCAGTTCCCTTCCGACTGGGTCAGCGGCAACGAGTGCCCTTCCTCGAACACCTTTCGATCCACCTCGTTGGCCAACTCGATCGCCTTCTTCGGGTCCAGTTCGGAGAGGGTGCGATCGATCAGGGCGTTGAGTTCGGGGGAGCCGATGTGGCCGAAGTTGTTCTGCCAGTCGCCGGGGTTGTAGCCGTAGGTCTGCGGAATGCTGCTCAGCGGGAATGCGTCGCCGATGTAGGAGAATTGGGCGGCGTCGAAGTCGCCGGGGATGATGACGTCGGTGAAGAAGCCCGTGCCCGGCTTGGGGTCGATGGTGAGCTCGACGCCGATTCGGGCGAGGTTCTGCTGGATGATGCGGGCGATCTGGACCCAGGTGTCGTCGTTGTACATGACGTCCCGGATGATGAGCTTGCGGCCGTCCTTTTCGCGGGTGTCGCCGTTGAGTTTCCAGCCGAGTGCGTCGAGTTCCCGTGCGGCGGCGTCCGGATCGAAGCCTAGGCTGTTGTCCTGGTAGCCGGCTTGGCCCTCCAGGAAGACGTGGTTGTTCAGCGGCTTCGGCTGCTCGACCAGACCGTTCTGCACCGCGGTGGCGATGCCTTGGCGATCGATCGCCTTCGAGAAGGCTACGCGCAGAGCGGGATCGGCGAGGATGGAGCCGGGTGCGCCGTTGAAGGTGATGTGCCGCCAGCGATTACCCGGTGCGCGGCGGACGACGACGCCCGAGGACCTGCGCACGGTGGTCGCGTCGTCGAGGTTGCTGAGCAGCACCGCGTCGAGCTCGTTGTTCTGCAGGCCGCCGACCCAGGCGTTGCGGTCGAGCACGGTGTAGGTGATGGTGTCGAGCTTCGGCTTGGCGCCCCACCAGTTCGGGTTGCGGCCCAGCACGATTCGGCCCTGGCCGCGATCGGTGGACTGGACGAGGAACGGGCCCGCCGTCGGCCCCATTTTGTCGACGAGACCCTTGTTGAAGCTTTCCGGGTCGGCGGTCACCGACTTGGGGAACAGCGACATGTTCCCCGCGAACTGGCCGCGCCATTCGGTGAAGGGCTGACGGAACGTGATGACGGCCTGCCGGTCGTCGACGCCACGCTCCACCTTCTCCACCCGGTCGAAACCGACGGTGATGGCGATCATGAAACGCTTGTCGGTGCCATTGAGTGCCTTGGCCTGGGAAGCGATGTCTTCCCAGGTGATCGGATTACCGTCGGACCAAACGGCTTTCGGGTTGATCGTGTAGGTGACCTGCTGCGGGCTGGTGTTGGTGAGCTGGACATCGGTGAAGTAGTCGTGGTTGACCGTCAGCTCACCCGCCGCGTTGGTGTCGAACGCGCGGGGCATCAACGGTCGTTCGATGTCGGCGATCTCGCCGTCGTTGCCGTCGATGGACAGGGTGTTCCAGTTGGCGGGAAACGAGGTGGTGGCCAGCCGCAGGTTGCCGCCGTCGCGCAGCTCGTCGACACCCTTGGGGTTGATGTCGCTGGTGGAGCCGATCGCGCCGGACACACCCTCGGTCGAGGGCGTGTCACCCGCACCGCAACCCGCCGTGATCAGGCTCAGCGCGATCACCGGTATCGCCCAGCACAATGCCGGCCTTCGGCTCGCTCGGATCGGCATCGCGCTCTCCTCCTATCGGCTGACGGCAGGCACGGGTACCGCGTCGATGAGCTCGCGGGTGTACTCGTGCCGTGGATCGGCGAAAATCTGTTCCGCCGGGCCGGATTCGACGATCTTGCCGCGGTACATCACCGCGATATCGTGGGCCAGGTTGCGCACCACGGACAGGTCGTGCGAGACGAACAGATAGGACAGTCCGCGCTCGATCTGCAAGTCGCGCAACAGGTTCAGCACTCCGGCCTGGATGGAGACGTCCAGCGAGGACACCGGTTCGTCGAGCACCAGGAGCTCCGGGTCCAGCGCGAGCGCGCGGGCGATGCTGATGCGCTGTTTCTGGCCGCCGGAGAAGTCGGCGGGATAGCGCTCGGCATGATCGCGGCGCAGGCCGACCTGCTCGAGTAGTTCCGGTACCCGGCGGCTGATCTCGTCGCGTCCGCGCCCGTCGATGCGCATCGGCTCGGCCAGCGCGTCGAAGATCGGCAGGCGCGGATCCAGCGACGCGGTCGGATCCTGGAAGACGATCTGCATCTTCCGGCGGATCTCACGTTTGCGGGCCTTGGTCAGGGTCGCGACGTCGCTGCCCATGATTTCGATGGTGCCCGATTCCGGCCGGACCAGGTCGAGAATCTGGCTGAGCGTCGTCGATTTTCCGGAACCGGACTCGCCGACCAGCGCCAGCGTGCGGCCCGCGCGCACCTCGAAGCTGATGCCGTCGACCGCGCGGATCTCGCCCTTACGGCGCTTGAACAGGATGCCCGCGGTGATCGGGAAGGTCTTCACCAACTCCGAAACCCGCAGTACCACTTGCTCACTGACCTCGGCCTCGACCCTCGGCTCGGTGACTTCCTGCCGATACGCCTCGAACAGGTCGTCCGTGCCGACCTCCGCGGTGCGGATGCAGGCGGCGGCATGCCCGGGATTGGTCTTCTCCAACGGCGGCTCGGCGACCCGGCATTCGTCGATGGAGATCGGGCAGCGCGGCGCGAACGAGCAGCCCGGTGGCAGCGCGTGCATGGCGGGCGGTGCGCCGAAGATCGGGATCAGCGGCTGGCGGGCCGGGCGGTCCATCCGAGGAATGGAGCCGAGTAGGCCCACCGTGTACGGCATCCGCGGTGCGCTGAAAAGCTCAGTGGTGGTAGCGGTTTCGACGATCTTCCCGGCATACATCACCGCGACCCGGTCGGCCAGCGTGGCGGCGATTCCCATGTCGTGGGTGATCATGATGACGCCCGCGCCGGTGATGTCGCGCGCCTTGCGTAGCAGATTCAGGATCTGTTTCTGCACCGTGACGTCGAGCGCGGTGGTCGGCTCATCGCAGATGATCAGGGCGGGATCGTTGGCGATGGCCATGGCGATGACCACCCGCTGGCGCATGCCGCCGGAGAACTCGTGCGGGAACGCCTTGGCGCGCACCTCGGGTTCGCCGATGCCGACCAAGCCGAGCAGCTCGACCGCCCGGTCCGCCGCCTCGGTCTTGCTCATCTTCCCGTGGGCCAGCAGGGCTTCGGCGATCTGCTCGCCGACCCGGTACACCGGGGTCAGCGCCGAGAGCGGGTCCTGGAACACCATGCTGATGGAACTGCCACGCAGCCTGGACAATTCGCGGTCGCCGAGGCCGAGCAGTTCACGGCCGCGCAGCCGGATGGAGCCGCCGATCCGGGCCTGCTCCGGCAGCAGGCCCATCACCGCGAGCGACGACACGGACTTGCCGGAGCCGGATTCGCCGACGATGGCGAGCACCTCACCGTCGGAGACGGTGTAGTTGACCCCGCGCACCGCCTCGATGCGGCCCTCCTCGCTGGGGAAGGAGACCCGAAGGTCGGTGACCTCCAGCAGCGGTGCGGTGAAGTTCTTCTCGACCACGACCTTCTCGGTGGGGTCAGCGCCCGTCATACCTTTGCCTTCTTCTTCGAGCGCGCCCGCTTGGCGCCGGGATCGAATGCGTCGCGCAGTCCGTCACCGACCAGGTTGGCGCACAACACGATGGTGATCAGCAGGCCACCGGCGAACAGGAACAGCCAGGGATAGGTCAGCGCCGACTTGGTGCCGGACGCGATCAGCGAGCCGAGCGAGACATCCGGCGGCTGCACACCGAAACCGAGGAAGCTGAGCCCCGTTTCGGCCATAATCGCCGCGCCGACCGCCAGCGTGGTGTCGATGATCAGGATCGAGGCGATGTTCGGCAGGATATGGCTGACGATGACGGTGCGCGTCGGAGCGCCCATATACCGTGCGGCCCTGACGAATTCGCGGTCGCGCAGGCTGAGCGTCAGACCGCGCACGATGCGCGCGCTGATCATCCAGCCGAACAGGCTGAGCAGCAGAATCAGCAGCAGGATCGATCCGCTGCCCTTGGTGCGCGGTGCGAACAGCGCGACGATGATGAAGCTCGGCACCACCAGCAGCAGATCGACCAGCCACATGATCGCGCGGTCGGTCCAGCCGCCGAGCAGCCCGGCCGTCGCGCCCGCCGTCGCGGCGATGGTGGTGGAGACCAGCGCCACGCACAGGCCGATGAGCAGGGACTTCTGCATGCCGCGCAGGGTCTGCGCCAGCACGTCCTGCCCGATCTGGGTGGTGCCGAACGGATGCTTGGCGCTGGGCGGCTTCAACAGGGCGGTGTAATCCAGCTGCTGGTAGTCGTACTTCAGCAGCGGCGGCAACGCGAAACTGGCGATGAACAGCAGGATCAGGATCACCGCGCCGATGACGGCGGGCTTGTTGCGCAGGAACCTGCGCAGCACCAGCTTGCTCCGGCCTGCCGCCGCCGGCTCGGGCGCACCCTGGACGATGATCTCGACGGCTTCAGTCATCGCACACGCACCCGGGGATCGAGAATCGCCAGCACCACATCGGAGAGCAGGCCCGACACCAGCACCACCAGGCCGGCGAACGCGGTCACCGTGACCACCACGTACAGGTCCTGCGCATTGATCGAATCCACCAGCCACTCACCGACGCCGTGCCAGCCGAAGATCTTCTCGGTGAACGTCGCGCCGGTGATCAAACCGAGCAGGCTGTAGGCGAACAAGGTCGCCATCGGAATCAACGCCGTGCGCAAACCGTGCTTGTAGAGCGCTTTGCTACGGGTCAAGCCTTTGGCGCGGGCCGTGCGAATGAAATCGCTTTGCAGCACGTCGAGCATCGCGTTGCGTTGATAACGGCTGTAGCCGGCCATGCCGCCCAGGGCGAGACCGGCCGTCGGCAGCACCAGATGCTGCAGGCGGTCCAGCAGTTGCGGCCAGAATCCGTCGATGCGGTTCGCCGAGGTCTCCCCGGTGTAGAGGAATATCTGCGAGCCGGTGAGCGAATTGATTTCCAGCGCACCATATTTCAACAATGTCGCGAGCAGGAACACCGGCGTGCTCAACACCAGTAGCGAGATCACCGTGGTGAAGTAGTCACTGAATTTGTATTGCCTGATGGCACCCGCCGCACCGATCAGCACACCCAGCACGGTGCCCACCAGGGAGCCGAGGATCAGCAGCCGCAAACTCACCGCGACCCGGCGCGGCAGCTCCTCGCTCACCGGCTGGCCGGCCAGGGTTTTGCCGAAATCCCCTTGCGGGATCCCCTTGAGCCAGGTGATATAGCGCTGCGGGATCGGGTCGTTGAGGTGTAACTCCTCCGCCTTGGCGTCGATCACCGCCTGCGGTGGGCGCGGGTTGCGCTGTTCCAGACTGTCCAGCGGGCGAAACGTCAGCGACGCCAGGCTGAAGGTCAGGAACGACGCCAGCAGCAACAGCACGACATAGTGAAGCGCGCGTCGTAGCAGGAAGCCGGTCATCAGTCCTCATGGTCTTTCGGCTGGACGGACCAGCGTCGAGTATTAGCCCCTGATCATAAGGACGATGACCCGGTCGCGCGTGTCACGCGGGGTTCGGCATGTCCTTTATTCTTGCGGCACATAGGTGCGCGGGCGGTGCGACGCGTCGAAGGGGGAGTCGTGAGTTATCCGCAATATCCCGGGGGATACAACCCATATCCGGCGTATTCGGCCGGAGTTCCCGCGCCGAGCGGGGCAACCTCGGTGACCGCCGGGGTGCTCGCGTGCGTCGGCAGTATCGGCCAATTGCTCGGTGGCGGAATCAGTTTGGCGTTCGGGTTCATCGGCTGGCAACTGCAGGATTACGACACATCCGGGCTGTTTTCCCAGGACTGGTTTCAGACCTGGGCCATCGTGTCCGGCGTGCTGTCGCTGGTGATCGCGGTCGTGCTCGGCGTCGGCGCGGTCGCGATGTTCAGCAGGAAATCGTTCGGCCGGCTGCTCGTCGTCGTCGGCTGTGTCACGGTGGTCGTCGCGGAGATCGTCGGGTTCGCGCTCGTCAGTTCCATCGATGGTTCCTCGGACGGGCTCGGCGTGATCAGCGGTAGTGCGGGCAGCCTGATCGGGCTCATCTTTCCCGTTGCCACCGTGATCCTCGCGCTGCTTCCGCCCACCTCCCGCTGGTTGGCGCACAGCCCCGCCGCCGCCATCCCCCAGCCGTACGGATACCCCTACCCCGGCCCGCCGCAGCCCGGCCCGCCCTGGCAGCCCGCACAACCAGGTGTCTCCGATGCGGCCTGGCTCCAGCCGCCACAAGCCGCCTGGAGCGCGCCCGCCCAACCTCGTGCGCAATCCGCGTCGGCAGATCCCACCGATCAGGTCGCCGCGCCCTCGCCGCAACCCACCTGGGGTGTGCCCGCGCAATCCGGTGACGCGGTGTCCCTCGACAAGGCCGCTGAGGAGCCGTCAACACGTCAGGTTGCCTGGAATCTGTCCGCACAGCCCACGGCGCCGACCGGGCAGAGCGGGTGGCTGCCTGCCGCGCCACCAGTCGGCGGGGATGGACCCGCACAATCCGGTGCCATGCCACAGCGTGGCCAGGCCGCATCGTCTCCGCCAGAGCCGCAAGCTGCTTGGGGTGCGCCCGCCCAGCCGCCCAGCGGTCAGGAGGCGCGTCCGCAACCCGAGTCGCGAGCTGCCGGTGATCCGTCCGCGCAGCCCGCTCCCGAGACGCGTGATGACGAGACGGTCCGGCAGCCACCATCTTCGGAGCCGCCGAACCCCGAGGACGACAGTGTTTGGCGTCCACCACCGTCGTAACCGCTCTGGCGTCGAGTGATCGGTTCCTGTGCGCAGGACGACACGCCCGCCACTTCGAGATGGTTGTCCGGCAGGATGGAATAGGTGACCCTCCTGCACCTGCCCAAGCCGAAGATGGTGGCCACCGATGTCGACGGCACCCTCATCGACCATGACGAGCGGGTCACCGCGCGCACCAAGGCCGCGGTCGACGCGCTGATCGGCGACGGTGTGCCGTTCGTGCTCGCCACCGGACGCCCGCCGCGCTGGATCGATCCGGTCGTCGACGGGCTCGGCTACGCGCCGCTGTGCGTGTGCGGCAACGGGGCGGTCATCTACGACAGCGCGACCGATCGGGTGCTGGCCAGCATGACGTTGGACGTGGACACCCTGTCCTGGGTCGCCGACCTGGCTGAGGAGGCGCTGCCGGGGTGCGGGCTCGCGGCCGAGCGGGTCGGGGCGAGCGCGCACGACGCGGTCACCCCGCAGTTCGTGAGCTCGCCGCTGTACGAGCACGCCTGGCTGAATCCGGACGACACCACGGTGGCCCGCAACGAGGTCGTCGACGCACCGGCGATCAAGATGCTGATCCGCCTACCCGGCGCCCGCAGCTCCGACATGCGCACGGTGCTGGCGCCACTGATCGGCGAGCGCGCCGACATCACCTACTCGACCGAACACGGACTGATCGAACTGTCCGCACCTGGTGTCACCAAGGCCTCCGGCCTGTCGATCGTCGCGCAACGCCTCGGCGTCGAGGCCGCGAACATCGTCGCGTTCGGCGACATGCCCAACGACGTGCCGATGCTCACCATGGCCGGCCACGGTGTCGCGATGGCGAATGCGCACGCCGAAGCCAAAGAGGCGGCTGACGAGGTCGCCGAATCCAACTCCGACGACGGCGTTGCCCGCGTTCTCGAGCGCTGGTGGATTTGAGCGGGTAGCCCGCTCGCGCGACTGCCGCACGCGCCCAAGCGATTTCCGGCGCACAAGCCGAGGGGCGATGGTGTGGCATCGGCCGAGAGCCGCGATGCACCAGTTCCACCTGGGCCGTGCGGTTGGCAACACGCAATCGCGGCAGATCACGATGCCGTTGAACGAACTCGGAGCCCGCTGCTGTGGCAGCGAGCTCCGAGGGCGGTCGTGGATCAGCCCGCTGGTTCCGGAGCGGGGTGTGGCAGGAAGTCCTCGGGTGCCGGGAACTGGAGGGTGCCGGGTTCCGGAGTTGCGAACTCGGCGGGTGCGGGACCCTCAGCCGGGGCCGAGTCCTGGCTCGGGGCCGGGACTATGGCGGGTGCCGGCGCGGGAACCGCAGCGGGAGCTGGAGATTCGGCCGGAGCCGGAGCCTGCCGACTCGCTTCCTGCTGATACATGTCGTTGTAGGTCTTCCACACCGTGGTGACGATCCCCGTCGCCTGGTTGAGGATCAGCGAGCCGTACTGGAAATCTGAACGCAAGCCGTCCGGCACCTGGTACGCGTCGCTCTGCGGGAGGCCGAGCACGCCCGCGTCACCGCCGAGCTGCAGGAAGCGATCGAGGATCGCGCCGAGCACCTCGATCACCTTGCCGTCCGGCGCGGTGTAGACGTAACCGTTGGCGAACTTGGCGTACTGCTGGCCTTGCGCGGCGGGCAGCGGCTCGGTCTGCGCGGCGCCGAGCGGTCCACTGGGACCGCCCTTGTCGGCCCAGTGCTTGGCGATCGCGTTGTCGTTCACCATGCTGAGCAGCTTCTTGGTGAGAGCGGCCAGCGCGGCGAGGTCGGGTTTGCCGCGCGGCGCGGCCTGCGGAGCCGGGCTGTTCGCGGTGCCGTCGGGGCCTGTGCTGTTGTTCGCGCCGCTGTTTCCGCTGTTCGCCAGGCTCGCACCGCCCGCGACACTCGCGGCGATTTCGCGAATCTGATCCATCATGTCGTAGGCGGCGTCACCCGGGCAGGAGGTGTTGCCGACGTCGCGGTGCGCGAACACGATCGGCAGCTTCACCGCCTGGCCGAGGGCATACGACGTGAATTCGGTGCCCTCGGAATACATCGTGGTGTAGCCGACCGGGTCGAGGCCCGCGATCTTGGCGCGCCAGCCGATGAAGTTGCCCATCGCTTCGATGGACTCTTCGCTGGGCTCCTCGGAGGTGTAATTGCCCATCAGCGCGACACCCGCGGTGTTCTCGTTGAACCCGCCCGCGTGCGCGCCCTGCACCGCGCGGTTGAGCCCGCCCGCGCGACCCTCGAAGATCTGGCCGTACTTGTCGACCAGTGCGTTGTAGCCGATGTCGCACCAGCCCAGCGTCTGCGCGTGATAGGTGTAGATCGCGCGGACGATGCCCGCGGATTCTTCCCTGCTGTAGTCGTTGCGTCCGGCGGTGTGGTGCACGGTGATGCCACCGAGCCCGTCCTTGCCGGGGCCGTCGTCGTAGGTGGGTTCCTCACAGCGGATGCTCTCGTCGGCGCCCCACCCCTCGCGGGTGATCACCTTGGGGCCGCCACCGCCGGGCACGGGTGCCGCGACCTTGTGCAGTGCGCTGTCGATGGCGCCGCGACCCGGATCGATGAGAACGGCGGTCAGGTCGACACCCGCCACCTGCGCGGGATCGTCCGTGCTCGGTGCCGGTGGGTTCGCGGGGTCCGGTGCGACGGCGTCGTCGACTGCCGCCGCGGCGGGCTTGCGGGTGACCAGCATCTGCACCGCGTTGGTGGTGCCGACGTAGATCGGTTCGGTGCCGGTCTTGCCGCCCGGGGCGGTGCGATCGGTGCGGCGGGTGTCCACCGGTTCGGTGTCGAGCCAGGGGCCCCAGGTGCCGTCGGTTTGGCGGGCACGCAGCAGCGCCTTGGTGTTCGTCAGGTCGGCGGCGGTGAGTGCGACCACGCTGAAAGGTGTTTCCCGGGACAGTTCCTTGACCTGGGCGCCGACCTGGTCGGCCCATTCAGCTGGGACGGCGCCGGGTGCGAGCGCGGGCGTGTCGGGGGTGGTGCCCGGTTCGAGGTGGCTGGGATCCGCGATGAAACGGGCGCCGGGAGTGTAAGTCGGTGCCTGTGCGGGTTGCCCGGAATTAGGGGTCTGACCTGGTGCTGGGTTCTGAATTGGTGCTGCGGCCTGGCCTGGAATGGAGTTCTGACTCGGCGCGATGGCCTGACCCGGTGCTGTGGCCTGACCTGGTGCTGCGGCCGGGCTTGGAATGGGGTTCTGACCAGGCGCGGCGGCCTGGCCCGGCACGACATTCTGGGCCGGTGCGGTGACTTGACCTGGGATGGGGTTTTGCGCCGGCGCAGTGGCTTGGCCTGGTGCGACGCTCTGGCTCGGCGCTATCGCCTGACCCGGGTTCTGCGCCGGTGCGGTGGCCTGGCCTGGCACGGCGTTCTGGCTCGGTGCGACTGCCTGGCCTGGCACGGCGTTCTGGCTTGGTGCGGCTGCCTGGCCTGGGACGGCGTTCTGATTCGGCGCTATCGCCTGACCTGGAGCGGGATTCTGAATTGGTGCTGCGGCCTGGCCTGGAATGGCGTTTCGATTCGGCGCGGTGGCCTGACCGGGAATGGGTGCCTGCCCTGGTGTGGCGGCTTGTCCCGGGAATGGTGTCTGGCCTGGTGCGATGCCTTGCCCGGGAGTGGCGTTCAGTCCAGGTGTGGAGTTCTGACCTGGCGCGCTCTGCTGGCCGGGAGTGGCCGGGTGTGGACCATTGAGCTTCGGTAGTGGAATTTCTTTGGGTAGTTGTACGCCGGGCGGCAGCGGTAGCCCTTCCGGAATGGGAATGGACGCTGGTAGCGGCAGCATTCGTAGATCGGACAGGCGTAAATCCGGTAGGTCCAATCCGGTGAGTTCGCGCAGCGGAAGCACGATGTCGGGCGCCGAATTCAGCACGACCTCGGCCAGCTGCGCCGGTACGGCGGCGAGCTCGGTATCGGTGGCCGAGCGATAGTCGGGCGAGTCGCTCATCGTGAGCGCCGCGAGCGGGGCCGCTACCGCAAGCGTGGTGATAACCGGGAGGACGTAGGAACGTTTCGGTTTGCGGTAGGGCACGAGCGTCTCCATTCAGGTCGAACCAGTGATCGTGTGCAAAACCAGGGTTGCTTCCTGATGTATCAACGACCACAATAGTCACAACTGTCACATATCTAAACCTCTTGTTGAGGATTATGTGATTGCTCGAATGTAGCTCTCGGAATGCGGCCGGGACGGAACGACATGCCGACAGGTATCCAATCCGCCCGGCCCCGGAATACCGTGGGAGTGAACGGATGCGACGCAACACAGCACCGGAACGAAAGAGCACGGGGGGAGCACGAATGCGGGTGAAATCTGCGCGCAGAGAAAAGCGAGCGGTGCGCCGGGGGCAGCGCAGACGCGGACCCGATCGACCTGCGCTATCCGTGCGTCCAGTGCTGGTCACAGGTACTGCGGCGCTTGCGGTAGGCACCGTTCTCATGCTGTGGGCCTGGCCGGGTGAGTCCCCCTATCGGACGGTGGCGGGACCGGGCCACGGACGCGGCATGAGCCAGCACGGCGCGTTCGCGAACGCGCAGGAGGGGTGGACCGCCGAAGCCATCCTCGGTCACTACTACCCGGGCGCCACTCTCGGCACCGTTCCGGCAAACACCGTCGGCATCCGGCTGACCGCTCAGGACGACTCCACCCTCGACACCTACGCGGCCGCCGGTCTGCGCGTCGCCGGTCGGGTGGTCCAGGCCGGGCAGGCCGCGCATCTGACTCCGCTGCCGAACGGCGGAGCGAACGTGGTGGTGACGGTCGGGTGCGAGGGCGAGGTGCTGTGGCAGGCGGGGACCAACGATCCGTGGGTCTATCCGCTCGACCCCGGCCCGAATCGACCTGCCGCCGAACACCTCACGCTCTGTGGCGGCACCGGGTACCGCGGCGCGCTCGGGGTGGCGCTGGAGAACGGGGCGGCGCGCACCGTCAACCGCGTCGACGTGGAGGACTACCTGCTCGGCGTCCTGCCGGCCGAGGTGCAGGCGAACTGGGCGGACCAGGGCGCGGCCGAGGCCTTGCGCGCCCAGGCGATCGCCGCTCGCTCGTATGTCCTTGCCGAGCGCCGTTATTCGTACGCGCAGAGCTGCGACAGCACCGACTGTCAGGTGTATCCCGGTACGGTCAAAGAAGATCCGCGCACGGCCGCCGCCGTGGCGGCCAGCGCCGGGACCGTGCTGCTGCGGGACGGGCGTATCCTGCGATCGGAGTACTCCTCCGCCCCCGACGGCGGCGAACCCGCCGACATCTACACCTTCGAAGTCGGACCCGCGCTGAGCGATCTCGCCCCCAATGCGCCGCGAATTCCGGTGGACCCACGTACCCGAGCCGCAGTCGCCGAATCGCCGATCGACCTCGAGTACCGGCGGATCGGCGGTGCGAACAGCGCTGTCGGCCAGCCACTCGGCCCGGAGATGGCACTGCCCGAAAACGCCGGAACCTACCGCATGTTCACCAACGGCGTCATCATCTCCACCCCGACCCTCGGTGCCCAGGTCGTCGACTTCACCACGCTTCTCCAGTTGGTTCCCGACCCGGCCACACCCGCCCCGGGCGTGCCGTCCGCCCGCGAGTCCGGCGTGGGCACACCGCCTGTGGATAAATCCGCCCCTGCCGGTTCGAGCACGCCGCCTGTGCATGAATCCGCGCCCGCTGGCGGGGGTGTACCCCCTGCACCTGGCGATTTGAGCGGGCCTCCTGTGGGTGAGCCTGCACCCGCAGGTGTGGCGCCTGTGGATGAATCCGCGCCTGCGGGTTTGAGCGTGCCGCCTGCGCATGAATCCGCACCCGTCGGTGTGGGTGAGCCCGCGCCGGTGGGTCTGAACGTGCCTCCTGTGCGCGAACCCGGACCTACGGGTGCGGTGCCTTTCGATGAATCCGCGCCCACCGATGTGAGTGCGCAGCCGGGGCGTGTGCCCGTTCTGCCCAGCGGAAGTGCGCCGCCCGCAGGGAAATCCGGGGTGGCCAACATAAATTCAACGCCGGCAAAGGAATTCGCGCCATCCTGGACGAATTCGCCAGCTGCGCCGGACGCTGCGCCATCTGGTGTGAGCGCGCCCCTCGGGAACGGCCCCGCGCCGTCCGGTACCAGCGTGTTGTCGCGGTACGAACCGGTGATGTCGAACGCGAACACGCCGCGGCAGCGAGAATCCGCGCCGTCCGGTACCAGCGGGTACCGGCTGCACGAATCCCCGCCGTCGAACGCGAGCGCGCTATGGAGGCGTGAATCCCCGCCGTCCGATGCGCACATCGCTCCCGTGCAGGATTCTGTGCCGGCAGGAGTGAGCGCGCCGTCGGCACACGAGCCCACGTTGTCCAACGAGAGCGTGCGGCGGGAATCCGCGCCGTCCGGTACGCGTATCGCTCCGGTGCAGGATTCTGTGCCGGCAGGAGTGAGCGCGCCATCGGCGCACGGGCCCGCGCCGTCCGATGTCGTAGTGGCTCCTCTGTATGAGTCGGCGCCGTCCAACGAGAGCGTCCCGCCCGTATTCGAGTCCGCGCCTTCGAGTTCCGGTGTGCCGCCCGTGTCCGCGCCGTCCGCTGGCGCCTTGCCACCCGCGGCATCAGCGTCACCGGGGCGCACGCTCGCGCCGACTACTGCGGCTACTCCGACGCCACGTCCGACGCCTGGGATGCGTATCCCGACAGGCAACGCGACCAGCGACCGGCTTGTCACCGCATCCACGGAAATCGTTGTGGCGGAGCGGTGATGGGTTGCGGGCGATAACGAATGCGCGGTGGTGTCGGTCTAGGCGGACACTTTTCGTTGCGTCGCAACGCTAGAAGCCCGGCAAGGGCCGAAAGTGTCCACCTAGGCCGGGCTTTCGGTAGACCGACGTCAGTCCGGCGCACCATCGCCGAGTGATTCGGCGAGCGTCCGCAACAACCCTGCGAGCTGCTCGCGCGAGTCCATGTCCAGGGACGCGAGCAGCCGCTGCTCGTTTTCCATGTGTTTCGGCAGCACATCGTCGATCATCTTGCGACCTTCCGGGGTGAGCCTGACTCGGATCACCCTGCGGTCCTCCGGGCAGGGTTGGCGCTCGATCCACCCCTTGGCCACCAGCCGGTCGATCCGGTTGGTGATCGCACCCGAGGTCACCATGGCCACCTTGATCAGCGCACCCGCGGTGAGGCCGGCTTCGCTGCCGGAGCGGCGCAGTGTGGCGAGCACGTCGAACTCCCAGAACTCCATGCCGAAGTCGCTGAAGAACCGCTTGAGGTCCTGCTCGAACAGGCGCGACAGCCGTTGGATGCGGCCGATCACCGCCATCGGCGAGACGTCGACATCCGGCCGCTCCCGATTCCAGTGCTGAGTGAACAGATCCACCGCGTCCATGATCGCTCCTCTCTACTCTAAGAATCTTAACATTGATCTACTTGACGTTGAGGTACCCGACGGAGTAAATATTTCAACGTTGAGATTATCAATGAGGAGCGAACGATATGACCACAAGCATCACCCCGCGCACCGGGAACTCGTACGCGGGCACCCTGGCGGTCACCGCCCTCACCCCTATCGTCTGGGGCTCCACCTACGCCATCACCACCGAATTCCTGCCGCCGGACCGCCCGCTGTTCACAGCGCTGATGCGCGCACTGCCCGCCGGTCTCGCGCTCCTCGCCATCACCAGGGTGCTGCCGCGCGGCAACTGGATCGGGCGCGCCGCCGTGCTCGGCCTGCTCAATATCGGCGCCTTCTTCCCGCTGCTGTTCCTCGCCGCATACCGGCTGCCGGGCGGCGTCGCCGGCGTGCTCGGTGCCGTCGCGCCGATGTTCGCGCTCGGCCTGGCCACCGTCGTGCTCGCCGAAAAGCCCAACGGGCGCAAGGTGATCGCCGGCCTGATCGGTGTCTTCGGAGTCGCGCTCGTGGTGCTGCGCGCCAACGCGCAACTCGATACCGTCGGCGTCATCGCCGGACTGGCCGGTGCCGCGTCCATGGCGGCGGGCACTGTACTCACGCAGCGCTGGGGACGTCCCGAGGGCGTCGGCCCGCTCGCGATGACCGGCTGGCAGCTCACCGCCGGTGGACTGTTCATCCTGCCGCTGGCCTTCCTTATCGAGGGCGCACCGCCGGCGCTCGACAGCGGCGCCATCGGTGGCTACCTGTACATCGGCATCATCGGCACCGCTGCGGCCTACTGGCTCTGGCTGCGCGGCATCTCCAAAGTCCCCGCGACCTCGGTGGCTTTCCTCGGCCTGCTGAGCCCGGTGTCCGCCGCCGTGATCGGCTGGATCGCGCTCGGTCAGGCATTGAGCCCGCTGCAGATGACAGGTCTGGTCATCGCGCTGGGCGGCACCGTGCTCGGCCAGATGGCTGGCAGGCCGAAGGCGGTGTCGCCCAACGTTGTCGCGCCGACCGCGCCGGCCAGCGCTGCGGCACCGACCGCGCCGGTCACCCTTGCCGCGCCGACCGGACTGGTCAACACTGCGCCCCCGATCGGGCCGGTCACCATTGCCGCACCGACCGGACCTGCCGGCGTTGCGGCACCGACCCCGCCGGTCAGCGTTGCGGCACCGATCGCCTCGGCCAGCGCTGCCGCACCGATCGCCTCGGCCGGCGTTGACGCACCGACCGCGCCGACCGCTGTCCCCGAACAGACCATGCCGATCACCATTTCGGCGCCTGCCCAGCCGGTGCTGGCGACCGCCCGCTGAGCTGCGAATAAAGGGGTTGACCTTGACGTAACGTCAACTTGCATGCTGGTTACACCGACGAGATGAGAAGGGAGAACGAGGTCGTGCGCACCGAATGGTCCATCCAGGATCTGGCCAAGGCGGCCGGTACCACCAGCCGCACGCTGCGCCACTACGGCCAGTTGGGGCTGTTGCCGCCGAGCCGGATCGGCACCAACGGGTATCGCTACTACGACCAGGGCTCCCTGGTGCGGTTGCAACGCATCCTGCTGCTGCGGGAACTCGGCCTCGGCCTTCCGGTCATCGCCGAAGTTCTTGCCGGTGAACAGGACTCCGGTACCGCACTGCGCACACACCTGGAACTGCTTCGGCAGGAACAGGAACGGATCCGGCGCCAGATCGAGTCGGTGCAAACCACGCTGCACAAGACGGAAAGAGGTGAACCACTCATGGCCGCAGAGGTTTTCGACGGCTTCGACCACACTCAGTACAAGGATGAGGTGATCGAACGCTGGGGCAAGGATGCCTACGAGAGCGGTGATCGCTGGTGGCGCTCGATGAGCGAAGCCGAGCAGAAGCAGTTCCAGCAGACCCAGGCCGACATCGCCGCCGATTTCGGCCGGGCCCACGCCGCCGGGCTCGCCTCGGACAGCGCGGAGGTGCAGGCCATCACGGCCCGCCATTTCCGCTGGGTCGGCATCGGCTGGCAGGGTCGCCCGGTAGCCAAGGAGGCCTTCATCGGGCTCGGTGAGATGTACGTCGACGATCCGCGTTTCGCGGCGAACTACGACGTACACGGCGCAGGCACCGCGGAGCTGATCCGGGACGCCATGCGGGTCTACGCCGAGACACACCTGTAGATCGCGCCCAACAGACGGCCGGTACGCATACTGGATGCGTGCCGGCCGTCGGCGGAGAAAGGGCATCGATGACATACGCCAGTGAGCGTCCCGCGGCGCCGAGTGGAGCCGTCGCGACCACCGCGGTCGTGCTGGCGCTGTGCGCCGGTCTGCTCAACCTGTGGGGCGCCGGAACCGTGCTCAGCGCCTTGCGCGGCGAATCCCACATCGATACATCCCTGGCCGTCTTCTCGATCCTGGGCGCCCTGCTCGCCGCCATCGCCCTCGGCTACGGCGCCGTCCTGCTGCTGCGCCGCGACGAAACCGGCCGCTTTCTCCTGATCCTCACCTCGGGCCTGCTGACCGCAGTCGCCCTTGTCGCCCTGGCCTGCGCACTGGTCGACTACCAGCCCGACTACGGCATCGATTGGCTGCCGGCAGAGAGCCATTCGCTCGAAGCCGTCAACGGCCTCTTCAACGGCCTGGTCGGCTCGGTCACCGCCTTGGTCCACCGCGAATGGCCGGCCGCCCTGACCGCCGCCGTGCTGCCCTTAGCGGTGTTCCTCGCCGCCTCCTCGGGCTACACCACTCGCTGGATCGCCTACACCCCACCACGTTTCCGCGCCGAATCTCCTTACAGCCAAGCGTCTTTGGAGCCGTCCGACATCTAGCTCGCCGGACTCGATGTCATCCGATACCCCGCATCGGCTCGATCGACCGCTGGTCACGCGGTAAGGTTCGCCCGTACCTAGAGGGGGGTTCGATGGCTGATCCATATGGCCGACCGGGCAATTCGACGTCTACGCACCAAGGGCTGACCGGGGTGATCACCATCCTGTCGGCCTGGCTCGGCGCGGCGGCGGTCGGCATGGGCTCGCTCGCCGGCTTTCAGCATTTCCGGGTGGTGGACCGGATCACCGAGCCGAAGATCACCGACGACAAATACGAGGCCTGGAAACTCGCGTCGCAATTTCATTCCGTGCTGCAAGTTCTGCTGATCGTCTCGGTGCTGATGGCGGGCCTCCTTGCCCTCGGCAACCTGCTGTCCATGCTCGGCAAGCCGGCCGGCCGGCAGATGGAGATCATCGGTGCTGCTTGGCTGGTCGTCGGCGGTTTGATCAGCGTGACGTATGGCGGGGACTACGGCTTGTCCGATTCCTTCATCCTGGCCGCAATGATCATCATCGGGGCCGCCCTGGCGTTGATCTCCTTGGTGCTGACAGTGACCACCGCGCCGATCGGATCCGCCACCCCGCAAGCACCGGCGCACTATGTCGCCCCGATGCCCTACCAACCCCCACACCCCTGACCGGCTGTCCATCCGCACTTCGGCCGGGCGAACCGTCCAGTGAATAGCACCCCGTTTCCGCCAGCCCCACCGCTCGGCAAACTTCCGGCGAAATTCGGATGGCTCGGACACGAAACCCGCCGCGAACAACCCGCCGTTCTGTGCGCCGCACGACTCCACCCAGACCCCGCGCGGACTTCCGATACTCTGGGCTCCCGTGACCGTCGCATCGTCCCCGGGTAACTCCGCCAACTCCACCTCACAGTTCGATCTGATCGTCGTCGGCTCCGGCTTCTTCGGGCTGACCGTCGCCGAACGCGCCGCTACCGAGCTCGGCAAACGCGTGCTGGTGATCGATCGTCGCTACCACCTCGGCGGCAACGCCTACTCGGAGCCGGATCCGGATACCGGGATCGAGATCCACAAGTACGGCGCGCACCTGTTCCACACCTCGAACAACCGCGTCTGGGATTACGTCACCAAGTTCACCGAGTTCACCGGGTACCAGCACCGGGTCTTCGCGATGCACAAGGGGCAGGCCTACCAGTTCCCGATGGGCCTCGGCCTGATCTCCCAGTTCTTCGGCCGCTACTTCACGCCGGAAGAGGCGCGCACACTCATCGCCGAGCAGGCTGCGGAGGTCCAGACCCAAGACGCGCAGAACCTCGAGGAGAAGGCGATCTCGCTGATCGGCCGCCCGCTGTACGAGGCGTTCGTCCGGGACTACACCGCCAAGCAGTGGCAGACCGACCCGAAGGAACTGCCCGCAGGAAACATCACTCGCCTGCCGGTGCGCTACACCTTCGACAACCGCTACTTCAACGACACCTACGAGGGCCTGCCCAAAGAGGGCTACACGAAGTGGCTGGAGAACATGGCCGCCTCCGAGCTCATCGAGGTCAGGGTGAACACCGACTGGTTCGAGGTGCGCGACGAGCTGCGCGCGGCGAACCCGGACGCCCCGGTCGTCTACACCGGTCCGCTGGACCGCTACTTCGACTACCAAGAGGGCGAACTCGGCTGGCGTACCATCGATTTCGAGACCGAAGTGCTCGAGACCGGCGACTACCAGGGCACCTCGGTGATGAACTACAACGACGCGGACGTGCCCTTCACCCGCATCATCGAGCCGCGCCACTTCCACCCGGAGCGCGACTACCCGAAGGACAAGACGGTGATCATGCGCGAGTTCTCTCGCTTCGCGCAGACCGGGGACGAGCCGTACTACCCGATCAACACGCCGGAGGACCGGGCCAAGCTGGCCGCGTACCGCGCGCTCGCGAAGAAGGAAACCGCGGCGGAGAAGGTTCTTTTCGGCGGCCGCCTCGGCACCTACCAGTACCTCGATATGCATATGGCCATCGGCAGTGCGCTCAGCATGTTCGACAATGTGCTGCGACCGCACTTGGAGACCGGTGCGCCGCTCGCTGACGAAAGTGCAGAATGACCTCCCAAGCCCTTGTGGAAGACATGACCACCCAGACTCGCGCGAAATCGCTGCTCCAGCGGATCATCCTGCCCCGGCCGGGTGAGCCGCTCGACGTGCGCACCCTCTACGTCGAGGAATCCAAGACCAACGCCAAGCGCGCGCACGCCGCCACCCGCACCTCGCTGTCGGTCGGCGCGGAGTCCGAGGTGTCGTTCTGCACCTACTTCAACGCGCTGCCCGCGAGCTACTGGCGCCGCTGGAGCATCCTCGAGTCGGTGGTGCTGCGCCTCGAGCTGGCCGGTCACGGCCGGGTGGACGTCTACCGGTCGAAGGCGGACGGTTCGCGAATCCACGTGCAGGGCAAGGAGTTCGCCGTCGCGCCGGGCACCGAGTCGGTGCACGTCGAGTTCGAGACCGACCTCGGTCCGTTCGAGGACGGCGGCTGGATCTGGTTCGACATCACCACCGACACGGCGGTCACGCTGCTGTCCGGCGGCTGGTACGCGCCGGTGGACGCACCCGACGAGGGCACCATCGCGGTCGGCATGCCGACCTTCAACCGGCCTACCGATCTGGTGAAAACCCTTGCCGCCCTTGGCTCGGACCCGCTGGTGCTGGCGAAGATCACCGCGGTGATCGTGGCCGACCAGGGCAACCGCAAGGTGGTCGACGAGCCCGGCTTCACCGAGGCCGCCGCGCCGCTCGGCGACCGGCTGTCCATTCACAACCAGCCCAACCTCGGTGGCTCCGGCGGTTACAGCCGGGTGATGTACGAGGCGCTCGAGACCACCGACGCGCAGTACATCGTCTACATGGACGACGACATCGAGATCGAGCCCGACTCGATCCTGCGCGCGCTGGCCTTCGCCCGGTTCGCCAAGTCGCCGATGCTGGTCGGCGGGCAGATGCTCAACCTGCAGGAACGCTCACACCTGCACAGCATGGGTGAGGTCGTCGACCGCGGCATCTTCATGTGGACCTCGGCGCCGAACGTCGAGTACGACCACGACTTCGCCAAGTACCCGCTCAAGGACCGCGACAACTCCAAGCTGCTGCACCGGCGCATCGACGTCGACTTCAACGGCTGGTGGACCTGCGTGATCCCGCGCCGGGTCGCCGAGGAGATCGGCCAGCCGCTGCCGCTGTTCCTGAAGTGGGACGACGTCGAGTACGGCCTGCGCGCCCGGGTGCACGGCTACTCCACGGTCACCCTGCCCGGTGCCGCGGTCTGGCACATGGCGTGGAGCGACAAGGACGACGCCATCGACTGGCAGGCCTACTTCCACCTGCGCAACAGGCTGGTGGTGGCCTCGCTGCACATGCCGGGCAACGGGCGCGGCATGGTGGTGAACACGGTCAAGGCGACCCTGAAACACCTGCTCTGCCTGGAGTATTCGACGGTCGCCATCCAGAACCTGGCCATCCGCGACTTCCTGGCCGGTCCGGAGCGGCTGTTCCAGCTGCTGCCGAGCGCCCTCGGCGCGGTGCACGCGCTGCGCAAGCAGTACCCGGACGCGGTCATCCTGCCCTCGTCCACCGAACTGCCGCTGGCCAGCCACATCGAGGTCGGCGCGGTCGGCGAGCCGGCCAACCCGATCGCCAAGGTGGTCCGCCTGGCCAAGGGCCTCGTGCACAACCTGCGCCCGGCGCACACCCAGCACCACGAGATCCCGCAGCTGAACGTCCCGACGCTGGACGCCCGGTGGTTCTTGCTGTCGCAGGTCGACGGCGTTACCGTCACCACCGCCGACGGCCGCGGCGTGGTCTACCGCAAGCGCGACCCGCGCCAAGCCCTCGGCCTCTTCAAGGAAGCCATGCGCCTGCGCAAGGAACTGGCCGCGCGCTTCCCGGAGATGCAGCAGCGCTACCGCGCCGCCCACCCGCAGCTGACCAGCACCTCGGCCTGGGAAAATGCCTTCGGCATCGGTGCTGAGACGAAGGGGGACAAGTCATGAGCCTCGCGGACAACACTGCAGTCGACAAGCCGCTGCAGAGCACGAACGGCCACGGCGGCCCGGTCTCCGCGCTGCCGTCCACCGAGCAGGCAGCAGCCGAGGTGCGAATCCTCAATGCGGTGCAGGCCAAGATCGGCACGCCCGAGGTGGTCAAGGTCGCCCGCGGCATGTCGCACTTCGGTGAGCACGCGCTCGGCTGGGTCGGCATCGCCGCGGCGGGCTGGCTGGTCGACAAGCCGCGGCGCAGGCAGTGGGCCGGCGTCGCGGTGGGGGCGGTCGGCGCGCACGCCGCCTCGATCGTCATCAAGCGGGTCGTCCGGCGGCCGCGCCCGAACGATCCCTCGGTGCAGGTCAACGTGTCGACGCCGAGCAAGCTGAGCTTCCCGTCCTCGCACGCCACCTCGACCACCGCGGCGGCGGTGTTGCTCGGCAGATTGACCGGGCTACCCTTGCCTGCGGTGCTCGTCCCACCGATGCTGCTCTCCCGGGTCGTACTCGGGGTGCACTATCCCTCCGATGTGCTCGCTGGTTCGGCGCTCGGTGCCGCGTCCGCCGCCGTTGTGCTTGCCGCCGAAAAGAGACTCGATGACCGCCACAGAAAGAGCTTTGGTTGACATGAGGGAGCGCAGCGAGCGAATCATGAAACAGCGTGCTTCGCACATGACGGAGCCGAGCGCCAGCGAGGTGGAGTCATGAGCGAAGAGCCAACCGGAACCGACCTAGCCGAAGCGGTCGTCAAGGGTCCGCCGAAGACATTGGCCGGTGGGCTGTTCAAGGCTGTCCGGCCGCGGCAGTGGGTCAAGAACGTCCTGGTGCTCGCGGCCCCGTTGGCCGCGGGCACGGCCAACGAACTCGACGTGCTCCAGCCGATCGCCATCGCCTTCGTGGTGTTCTGCATGGCAGCCTCGGGCATCTACCTGATCAACGACGCGCTCGACGTGGACGCCGATCGGGCGCACCCGACCAAGCGGTACCGGCCGATCGCCGCGGGCGTCGTCCCGATCAAGCTGGCGTATGTGCTCGCGGTGCTGCTGCTGGCTGCTTCGATCGCCGGATCGTTCCTCGCCTCCTGGCATCTGGCCGTGGTGATGGCGGTCTACATCGGCATCCAGCTGGCGTACTGCCTCGGCCTCAAGCACCAGGCGGTGCTGGACATCTGCATCGTTTCCTCGGGCTTCCTGCTGCGTGCCGTGGCCGGTGGCGCGGCCGCGGATATCGTGCTGTCGCAGTGGTTCCTGCTGATCATGGCGTTCGGCTCGCTGTTCATGGCGGCGGGTAAGCGCTACGCCGAGTTGCAGATCGCGCTGGGCACCGGCGCCAAGATCCGCAAGTCGCTGGAGTACTACACGCCGACCTATCTGCGGTTCATCTGGACCCTCGCGGCCACGGCCGTCGTGGTGTTCTACGGTCTGTGGGCGTTCCAGCAGGACAGTCTGAAAGACACCAACTGGTTCTCTATTTCTATGATTCCGTTTACCATCGCAATCCTGCGTTACGCGGTCGACGTCGATGGCGGCGAGGCCGGTGAACCCGAAGAGATCGCACTGGGGGATCGCGTCCTCCAGTTCCTCGCAATCGCCTGGATCGGAGCGGTAGGTGTCGCTGTCTATCTCACCTGACGAGATGTTGGTAGCGGGAGTGGAGCAAACGGAATACGCGAACGAGGGGCCGGCTGTGCAGCCGGCCCGCTCGGCGTCGCGGTACACCCTCCTATCCCGCGCCACGTTCGTCGGTGGGATCGCGTTCACCGTCGTCCTTTTCGCCGTCGGCGGCTGGCAGCGCCGCTGGATCGCCGACGACGGTCTGATCGTGCTGCGCACCGTGCGCAACCTGCTGGCAGGCAACGGGCCCGTCTTCAACGCGGGCGAGCGCGTCGAGACCAACACCAGTACCGCGTGGACCTACCTCGTCTGGTTCTTCAGCTGGCTGACCCAGGCGCGACTCGAGTACGTGGTGCTCGGCATCGCGTTCACATTGTCGCTGGCCGCGGTGGTGTTCGCCATGCTCGGCGCGAGCAGGCTGTGGGGCGGCCCGACGTCGGCGCTGCTGCTGCCCGCCGGGATGCTCGTCTACATCGCCATTCCGCCGGCCCGTGACTACGTCACCTCCGGGCTGGAGAGCAGCCTGGTGATCTGCTGGCTCGGCCTGCTGTGGTGGCAGCTGATCCGCTGGAGTCAGGCGGAGCGGGTGCGACTGCCCGGCCTGTTCGGGCTGGTGTTCCTCGCGGGGCTGGCCCCGCTGATCCGTCCGGAGATGACGCTGGTCGGCGGGCTCGCGCTGCTGATGATCGTCATCGCGCCGATGCCGCAGGCGCGGCTGAGTCCGATCGTGTTGCGCGGCTTGATCGTTCTTGTCGCGGGCGTGGTGCCGATGGGCTACCAGATCTGGCGGATGGGCTACTACGGCCTGCCCTACCCGAACACCGCGGTGGCCAAGGACGCGGGCGGCGCCAAGTGGGGTCAGGGCTTCACCTACCTGTGGGATCTGGTCGGCCCGTACTACCTGTGGGTGCCGTTGCTGGTGCTGCTCATCGCGGGTGTGGTCGCGGCCCGCGGCAAGGCACCGGTGCCCGCGGCGCCGATCGGACGCCATGCCGCGCCCGAGGAGCAGTCCCGGTGGAATGCGCACCGGATCCGGGTGTGGCTGCGCTCGCCGGGCGCGGTCGTCACCCTGGTGCTGGTGAGCGGTTTCCTGCTCACGATCTACGCGCTGCGCGTCGGCGGCGACTTCATGCACGGCCGAATGCTGTTGGCGCAGTTGTTCTTGCTGCTGCTGCCGGTCGCCGTGGTGCCGATCCGGTTGCCCGCGGGCGGATTACGGTCGGCCACCGCCGCCGACTGGTCGTTCGCGGTGGTGTTGTTCGCGTTGCTCGGCACCGCGGGCTGGGCGCTGTTCGCCGCCAACACGACCGCCATCAAGACCGGCACCAAGATCTCCGCGTCCGGCATCGTCGACGAGCGGGTCTACTACGTCCTCAACACCGGCCACGATCATCCGATCCTGGCCGAGGACTACCTGGACTACCCGCGCATCCGCCCGATGGTCGACACCATCGCCGCGACCCCGAACGGCGGCCTGCTGCTGAATTCGCCGTCGTTCATGTTCTGGTACATGGCCCCGCCGCCGCAGCCCATCCCGCCGGGCGGCGCCGGGCACACGGTGTACTTCCTCAACCTCGGCATGACCAGCATGAACGTCCCGCTGGACGTGCGCGTCATCGACCAGATGGGCCTGGCCTATCCGCTCGCCGCGCACACCGAGCGGCTCACCGACGGCCGGATCGGGCACGACAAGGCCCTGTACCCGGACTGGGTCGTGGTGGACACCGGCATGGTGGACAAGAAGCCGTGGATGCCCTGGTACATGGACGAGAAGTGGGTGACCCAGGCCCGCACCGCGATGGCGTGCCCGACCACCGAAGCGCTGCTGGTCTCCTACCGTGACCCGCTCACCTTCGAGCGTTTCCGGCACAACCTGCGCAATGCGCTGACCTTCGCCAAGTACCGGATCGACCGGGTGCCCAAGTACGAGATCGAACGCTGCGGCCTGGTCGATCCGTTCCCCAAGGCTCCGCAGCCGCGCTAGAAAACATGCCCGATTAACCCACCGGGGCCTGGACTTTCCGGGCGCCGGTGGGTTGGTGCTTTCACAGGGTCCGGCGCGTCGCATTGGTCGAGTCCACAAATCTGGTGTACACCCCTCTGTCTCGGTTCGATAACGCCAGAGTCACGATGACACGCTAGGCTGCGAAAGTACGCCCGTCATGGCGTCAACTAGGTGTTGGCATCGGCGGGTCATCGTTAGACAACGGCCGATGCTGTTGCACGAACGAGAGGTCGAAACTGATGCGAGGCGTGTTCGGGCGTCTGAATACTCGAAGAGCCGGATCGTGGCTGAAGCGTTCGGCGCTGCTGTCGATGGCGATTCTGCTACCGCTCGGGGTGTCGGTGGCAGGCCCGGCCGGCCCGGCGTCCGCAGCGTTCAACCCGGACGGCTTCGATTTCTGGGTCGACTCGGAGATGGGCCCGATCAAGAATCGGGTGTTCCGGGCCGCCGACGGCAACACCAGTCGCGTGGTCTACGCGCTGGACGGCATGCGCGCCCGGCCGGATCTGAGCGGCTGGGAAGTCGACACCGAGGTCGTGCGCGAGCTGACCAAGTGGAACATGAACGTCGTGATGCCGGTGGGCGGACCATCGAGCTTCTACGCCGACTGGAACGGGCCGAGCGATTTCTTCGGTCTCGGCAGCGCCGGATCCTCGTCCACCGGTTCGGCCAACTCCGGCTCGGGTCTGCTGTCGGGTTCGGCGGGCCTGGGCAAGTCGAACACCTACAAGTGGGAAACCTTCCTCACCAAGCACCTGCGCTACGCGCTGCGTGACCGCCTCGGCTTCAGCCCGACCGGCAATGCCGTGTTCGGCCTGTCCATGGGCGGCAGCGCCGCGCTCACCCTCGCCGCCTACCATCCGGACCAGTTCCGTTACGCCGGTTCGTATTCCGGCTACCTGAACATCTCGGCCCCGGGTATGCGCGAGGCGCTGCGGGTGGCCATGCTGGACGCGGGCGGCTTCAATATCGACGCGATGGCACCGCCGTGGGGCCCGCAGTGGCTGCGGATGGATCCGTTCGTCTTCGCGCCGCGGCTCAAGGCCAACAACACCCGGCTGTGGATCTCGGCGGGCAGCGGCCTGCCGAGCGCTGCCGACGGGCTGAGCTTCAACACCGTCAATGCGATGGGGCTCGAGGCGCTGGCCCTGGCCAACACCCGCGCGTTCCAGGTTCGGATGATGACGCTGGGCGCCAGCAACGCCACCTACGACTTCCCGGCCGTCGGTGTGCACAACTGGACCTACTGGGCCGACGAGGTCTACCGGATGATCCCGGATATGTCCGCCAATATCGGGTGATTCTCGGGTAAGTCTGTTCGACAGGACCGCCCGGTGCCGAGTGCACCGGGCGGTCTTTTCGTGTGCCGGTCGTCCAAGTGCTGTTCGGTAACGAATGTGGAGAGGTAGTGGTCGGTGAGTTGTGGCATGAGTCACTTTCCAGCAACATATAAGCTTCCGCTGCCGATTGATACACGAAGAACATGCACAGAGGTCGATTCGTCCCGTTTCGGTGGACAGCGGCACTCGGTGTCCGAAAGAGGGGGCCGGTAGAGATCGCCAGCTGTTTGCCCCCCGGCCGCCCGAACGAAAGGTCGAGTTTGATGCGAATTGCCCGCTGGAAAGGTAGACCCGGTACCTCGGGAGCCACTGGTTCGTGGGTCAAGCGATCCGCTCTGGGGATCGCCGTGGCACTTCTGCTGCCCTTCGGTATCGCGGCAGCAGGCAGCGGAGCCACCGCATCGGCGGGCTTCGACCCCGCCGCGTTCGACTTCTGGGTCGACTCCGGCATGGGCCCGATCAAGTCGCGCGTGCTGCGCGCCAGGGACGGCAACACCAACCGCGTCGCCTACGTGCTCGACGGCATGCGGGCGCCGGAGAACCTCAACGGCTGGGAAATCGAGACCAACGTTCCCCAGGTGCTGGCGGACTGGAACATCAACGTCGTCATGCCCGTCGGCGGCATGTCCAGCTTCTACGCCGACTGGAACTCGCCGAGCGAGCTGCTCGGCATTCCGGCCGGCACCGGCTCGTCCTCCGGCTCCGGCGCGCTCAACATCCTGGCCGCGGGGCCGGGCAAGAGCTACCGGTACCAGTGGGAGACCTTCCTGACCCGCGACCTGCGCAACGCGCTGCGCGACCGGCTCGGCTTCAGCGACACCCGCAACGGTGTGTTCGGCCTGTCCATGGGCGGCAGCGCGGCGCTCACCCTGGCCGCGTACCACCCGGACCAGTTCAGCTTCGCCGGTTCGTACTCCGGCTACCTGAACATCTCGGCGCCGGGCATGCGTGAGGCGATCCGGATCGCCATGCTGGACGCCGGCGGGTACAACGTCGACTCGATGGCGCCGCCGTGGGGCCCGCAGTGGCTGCGGATGGATCCGTTCGTGTTCGCGCCCAACCTGGTGCGCAACGGCACCCGCCTGTGGATCGCCGCGGCCAGCGGTCTGCCGACGGCGACCGACGGACCGAGCTTCAACACCCTGAACGGCATGGGGCTGGAGGCACTCGCCTTGGCGAATACCCGTGCGTTCCAGGTGCGGATGGCGACGCTGGGCGGCGGCAACACCGTCTACTCCTATCCCGCCTTCGGTATTCACGCGTGGAACAACTGGACCGATGAGGCCTACCGGATGATTCCGGACATGTCCGCCAATATCGGCTGACGAATTCGTCGTAACCAGACCGCCCGGCGCTGTCCAGCGCCGGGCGGTCTGTTGTTTTCTGCCGGGCCGCACTTATTGGCTGGTTGGTCGCTGGCGGCCGAATTGCGATCTTGTCATTGTCAGGACGCGCGAGCTGTCCGCCGATAACGGCAAATCACTGGTTTCCGTCACGATCCGGCATCGCCGTGCGTTTCCCGAACGGGAAAACCCGAATAACTGCCTATAGAAGAGCCATAGGCCCGAGGACTTCGCCGTTGGAAGCCATCGACGCCGAGTGTCGATCTCCATGCACCACGGTTGCGGTCAACGCCGACCGCACGGGCGAAAGGTGAAGTCGATGCGGTCGGATGGAGTACGCGGAACGGTTGCCAGCGGGCACGAATCGATCGGTCGCCGCTGGTTCCGGCGCTCGGTCGCCGGTCTTGCCGTTGCCATGACCCTGCCGTTCGGCGGCGGCCTCGGCACCCCCGCGCAGGCCGCATTCGATCCCGGCGGCTTCGACTTCTGGGTCGACTCCAGCATGGGCCCGATCAAGTCCAGGATCTTCCGTGCCGCGGACGGCAACACCGACCGCGTGGTCTACGCGCTGGACGGACTGCGCGCCCGCAACGATCTGAGCGGCTGGGAGATCGACACCGACATCTCCCGGGTGCTGCCGCAGTGGAACATCAATGTGGTGATGCCGGTCGGCGGCCAGTCCAGCTTCTATTCGGATTGGATTGCGCCGAGTAATACCAACGGCCAACAGCAGGCTTATGCGTGGGAGACCTTTCTCACCGACAATCTGCGCTGGGCGCTGCGCGACCGTCTCGGGTTCAACCCGCGCGGCAACGGCGTGTTCGGCTTGTCTATGGGTGGCAGTGCCGCGCTCGCGCTGGCCGCATACCATGCCGACCAGTTCCGTTATGCCGGTTCATATTCGGGCTATCTGAACATCTCCGCGCCGGCCATGAAGGAGGGCTTGCGGCTGGCCATGCTCGACGCGGGCGGCTACAACATCGACGCCATGTGGGGTCCGCCATGGGATCCGCGCTGGTTGCGCAACGATCCGTTCATGTTCGCGCCACGGTTGCGCGACAACGGAACTCGCCTGTGGATCGCCACCGGCAACGGCGTGAACGGACCACGCGATGTGATCAATGGCCCGATCGACGTCTACCACCTCGGCAATGCGATGGCGCTGGAGACGATCGCGCTGGCCAACACCCGTGCGTTCGAAGCGCGGATGAACAGTCTCGGTCCGAGCAATGCCGTGTTCGTGTACACCCCGGTGGGTGTGCACAGCTGGAACTACTGGCAGGACCAGGTTTTCCAGATGCTGCCAGATCTCAGCGCGAATTTGGGGTGAACTCAATTCGCCGCATTCCCAGGCACTCTCCGCTGTCCACGCCGGGTTCGGCACCCGCGCCCGTGCTGACACTTCCGGCCATCAGGTGAAAATTTGGTGCTCCGGCACGACAATCACCGGCCGAACGCGATAGGGTCACCGCACCATCACAGATTGCGTACGGGCGGATTTCGGCCACCTGGTTGCCTCGGCCTTGCTAAGGCCACCGGCGTCGAATATCGTCCAGCGAGCGCAAGTGTGACCAGATCGTAGTTTCGCAGTCGCATGCGCCGGAATGTCGGGGTCCGGTGTGCTGCGGCGTGCGTCTCGTTGGCAGCACTGGTGCGGTTGCACCCCTCGCGGGGTCGCCGACGGCACCACAACAGGCAGAAAAGCAGAAAGAGAGCAGGATTCATGCGTTTCGGCAGGGCGGCCGCGCCGATGAGAAGTGAGTCGGGACGGCGAGGCGCACCTCGTGGTTGGCGTAATCGAATTCTGGCTGTCGGTGCCGCTGCATTGGCGCTACCGATCGCCGCGGGCGTGGCGGCCCCGATCGCCACCGCGGCACCGGTGCACGCACCGGTCTTGCGTGCTCCCGCAGGCGGATTCGAAGATCTGATGGTCCCGTCCAGCATGGGCCCGATCAAGGTTCAGGTGCAGTGGGCAGCACGCGGCGGCAACGCGGCGCTCTACCTGCTCGACGGACTCCGCGCGCGGGACGACCGCAACGCGTGGTCGTTCGAGACGAACGCGCTGCAGCAGTTCGCGAACGACAACATCACCCTGGTGATGCCGGTCGGCGGACAGTCCAGCTTCTACACGGACTGGTACGCGCCGAGCAACACCAACGGCCAGAAGACCACCTACAAGTGGGAGACCTTCCTGACCAAGGAGCTCCCGACCTTCCTCGAGGGCTACGGCGTCTCGCGCACCAACAACGCGGTGGCCGGTCTCTCCATGGGTGGCAGTGGCGCGCTCGCGCTCGCCGCCTACCACCGGGACCAGTTCAAGTTCGCCGCCTCGTACTCGGGCTACCTGAACATCTCCGCGCCGGGCATGCGCGAGGCGATCCGCGTCGCGATGCTGGACGCGGGCCGCTTCAACGTCGACTCGATGGCGGCGCCGTGGAGCCCGGCGTGGCTGCGGATGGACCCCTTCGTGTTCGCACCGCAGCTCAAGGGCCTGCCGATGTACATCTCGGCGGCCAGCGGCCTGCCGGGTCAGTTCGACAAGCCGAACTCGGCGGTCGGTGCGTTCAACACCAGCAACGCGATGGCGCTCGAGGCCCTCTCGCTGGTCAACACCCGGGCGTTCCAGGCTCGCCTGGCCTCGCTGGGTATCCCGGCCCGGTTCGACTTCCCGGCCCAGGGCACCCACTCCTGGAAGTACTGGGAGGGTCAGCTCTTCAACTCGCGCAACCAGATCCTGGACGCGACCGGCGCCTGGTGATCGCCTGATCAACCACTCGGGCCGTACCCCTCAGGGGTGCGGCCCGAGTTGCGTTTCGGCACAGGTGGTTTGCCGAGCCGTTCGCTGCGGTATCTCTGTGCTCACACATCATTTGTCCCGGTAAGACCGCTTCGGCGCCGCATCTTCTCGCACGGAAGAGGCGGCGCCGGATGCGTTGTGCGAGCCCGCAAAACGAACACGGCGGTTTTCTAATAGTGCGTGTCCTCCCCGGAAGACGGCGTGCACGGGAGTAGAAAGCTCTTGTGGCAGGGATTCGGCGCGGCAGATGGGGGAGACGCGAGCGTCGTGGCGCGCGTCCAGCTCGCGGGCGGTTAGTGCTGCTCGCCACCGCCATGGTCATCCCGTTGGCCGCGGGCGCCGCACCGGCCGCCGCGCAACCCGCTCCCGCCCCGGCACCCGGCCCGGCGGCCGCGGAGGCAGGCGCGCCTGCGACCGTGCGGAAGGTGATCTGGCTGACCGACCGCCGGGTCGCCCTGTGGATCAACTCGCCGTCCATGGCCACCCCGATCCAGGTGCAGCTGCTGCTCGCCAAGGACTGGAACACCCGCCCCGACGTTCGCTTCCCGGTGCTTTACCTGCTCGACGGCCTGCGTGCCACCGACGAGGAGAGCGGCTGGACCAAGGACGCGGGCGCCGTCGAGTTCTTCGCCGACAAGAACGTCACCGTGGTGCTGCCGATCGGCGGCCAGTCCAGCTTCTACTCCGACTGGATCCAGCCGGACAACGGCAAGAACTACAAGTGGGAAACCTTCCTGACCAAGGAACTGCCGCCGCTACTCGAAGCCGATTGGCGCGCGACGGATGTCCGTGGCATGGAGGGGCTTTCGATGGGCGGCACGGCGGCCATGTTCCTGGCCGCGCGCAACCCCGGCTTCGCCAAGTACGCCGCGTCGTACTCGGGCTTCCTCACCACCACCACGATCGGCATGCCGCAGGCCATCCAGTTCGCCATGCGCGACGCGGGCGGCTACGACGTCGGCGCAATGTGGGGCCCGCCGACCAGCCCGGAATGGGCCGCGCACGACCCGTACACGCTGGCCGAGAAGCTCAAGGGCGTCACCCTGTACGTCTCCAGCGGCAGCGGCGCCTCCGGCCCGTTCGACCAGGCGTCCGGCATTCCCGGCGTGAGTACCAACTACGCGGGCATGGGGCTGGAGATCCTGTCGCGGCTCACCTCGCAGAACTTCGTCACCAAGCTCGGCAAGCTGGCGATCCCGGCGCAGGTGAACTACCGCCCGTCCGGCACGCACTCGTGGCCCTACTGGGACTTCGAGATGCGGCAGTCCTGGACGCAGGCCGCGGCCGCGCTCGGCGTCGATCCCGGGCAGACCGGCTGCACCGTCGGCGGGCAGATCGCCACCGTGGCCGTTGCCAACAACTGGCTGGGGGACTGCCTGTCCGCCGAGTATCCGGTGGCGGGCGGCGGTGTGGCCCAGGACTTCCGGTCCGGCCGGGTCTACTTCACCCCGGGCAGCGGCGCGCACCCGGTCGGCGGCATGATCGGCGGCGGTTATCAGGCCACGCAGGGTGCCGCCGGTCCGCTCGGCCTGCCGACCGGTGACGAACGCGGACTGCCGGACGGCAAGGGCCGCATGCAGACCTTCCAGCACGGCTCGCTCTACTGGACCCCGCAGACCGGTGCGCAGGCGGTGCGCGGCGCGATCCTCGACGAATGGGGCAAGCAGGGGTACGAGAGCAGCCCGGCGGGTTACCCGATCGGACCCGAGGTGGCGACACCGAGCCGGGACGGCGCCGTGCAGTCGTTCGAGAACGGCCCGTTCTACTACAGCGCCAAGACCGGTGTGCACCGGGTGCAGGGCATGATCCTGGGCAAATACGCTCAAATGGGTTACGAGAACAGCTGGCTCGGCTTCCCCGCCGCCGAGGAGCAGCCACTGAAGGACCTCGGCCGGTACAGCCGTTTCGAGGGCGGCAATATCTACTGGAGCCCGCTCTCCGGTGCGTGGGCGGTGAAGAACGGTCCGCTCATGGAGGCCTGGCAGGTGCTCGGGTATGAGAACGGCAAGCTCGGCTATCCGATCAGCGACGAGTTCCCCGTCCCCGGCGGCGTGCAGCAGAACTTCCAAACCGGTTTCATCGTGCTGCGCGATGGCAAACCGGAGGTTCACGGGCTTTAAATCTGACCGGTCTGTTTGTTGTCCGGCTCCGATCTCTTAAGTCTTGCCGCTATGTTGGGTGGCGACCTCCCCCGTTTGCGAACAGATCGAGGACAGAATTCATGCAGAGGACCCGTGGCAAGGTATTCGGCGTTGTCGTGGCGATCGCGGCGACCGGCCTGCTCGCCGCCTGCGGTGGCAACGACTCGACCGCATCGAGCACGCCGACGCTGACCCGCACCACGGCGGCGACGCAGCCGCCCGCCTCGTCCACCAGCGGTGCCGACACCGGCCAGCAGGCGCCGGCGCCCACCCCCCAGCCCGAGCAGCCGCCCGCCGAGACGGTCGCCCCCGAGCGTCCACAGCCGGTGCCTGCCGAGTCCGCGCCGCCCGCGGACACCTCGAAGCTCACCGACAAGGACAAGAAGTACCTCGACGCGCTCAAGCAGCAGGGCGTCACGCCGTCCACCCCGGATATCGCGCTCAGCGTGGCGAACTACGTCTGCCAGGGCACCGCGTCCGGGGCCTCCGATCAGGATCTGATGACCTTCGTGACCGCGATGGCCGGCTCCGACCCCTCCTTCGACCCGGCGAAGATGCCGGTCGAGAAGGCCGGAGAGGTCTACATCAGCGCCGCGAAGCAGACGTACTGCAAGGCGTGAGCGACGTGAAGGAGCGCGGCGAGTGAACCGGGAACACAGCTGCACCGCAGGCACGACGGAGCCGAGCGCTAGCGAGGCGCAGTTGTGAATGCGCGCCGTGGTGGCACATCCCGCCGGTCGAGGCCGGTGGGGTGTCTCCTGCTGATCGGGATCCCCGTCCTGATCATCATCGTGGTGCTGCTGCTGTGGTACCTGCTCGCCGGGCTGCTGCGCCAGCCCAAGCCGGGACCGAAGCCGCCCGAGGAGCCGACCTCGCAACCGGCGAGTTGTCCGGACGTGCAGATGATCTCGGTGCCGGGCACCTGGGAGTCCAACAGCAACGACGACCCGCACAACCCGACCGCGAATCCGATCTCGCTGATGCTCAACATCTCCAACCCGATCGGACAGCAGTTCCCGGAGGAACGGCTGGACGTGTACACCGTCCCGTACGTCGCGCAGTTCTCCAATCCCATCGCCATTCCGCCGGACGGCCAGCAGTCCTACAACAACAGCCGGTCCGAGGGCACCCAGCGGATGATCGACGCGATGCAGCAGCAGCACCGCGAATGTCCGTTGACCACCTACGTGATCGCCGGGTTCTCGCAAGGCGCGGTGATCGCGGGTGATGTGGCTTCGCAGATCGGCCAGGGCAAGGGACCGGTGCCTGCGAACAAGGTGCTCGGCGTGACGCTCATTTCCGATGGCAGGCGCACCGGCGACACCGGTCCCGGCCAGCCCGTCCAGATCGGTGCGGTGCCTGCGGGCGTCGGCGCGGAGGTCGCGCTGAAGGGGCTCAACGTCCCCGGCATCACGATGAGCGGTCCGCGCCCGGGTGGATTCGGTGAACTGGCCGAACGCACCTTCACGATTTGCGCGCAGGGCGACCTGATCTGCGACGCACCGCGCGAGGCACTGAGCCCGTGGAACATCATGGGCAGCGTCGGCGCGCTGGTGCGCGCGGCGGGCAACCCGGTGCACGCGCTGTACAACGGTTTCATCGTCGACGAGAACGGCACCACCTCCACCCAGTGGACCGTCAACTGGGCGAACGGCCTCGTCGAATCGGCACCGCATCCGCCGCATTCGTGAGTGCGCTAGCTGGAGACACAGCGCGTAAATCGCACGACGGAGCCGAGCGCCAGCGAGGCGTAGTCGTGAGATTTCACAGGCAACGCGGGGGTCGGCACGCAGAACACCAGTACTGCCCCGACAAGCGCGACTCCCGTTGGACAGCACGCTGTAAAGTGCCGCAGGTGATCGCGACGCAGGTAGCACCGACGCCGTGTCCGGGACTTCACCCTGCACCGTCGCGCCCGAATTTCCTTACAGCCAGGAGCATGAGTTCATGACAGAAGCCGCCGCACCAGCCGGTGAGTTGACCGCGCTGGGTACGCCGCTGCGCAGCTTCCGCTTCGCGGCAGCGGGCGAGGGAAATAAGCAAGAGGGTGGCGCCCGCAAGTTCATCCAGACGGCGCAGCAGGCCGAGGAGTACGGCTTCGACACCTTCGTCGTGCCGGATCACCTGGGTGACCAGATCGGCCCGATCGCCGCGCTCGGCGCGCTGACCCAGGCCACCGAGAAGATCCGCCTCGGAACGTCGGTGCTGGCCAACGGTTTCCGGCACCCCGTGGTGCTGGCCAAGGATCTGGCCACCATCGACGTGCTGTCCAAGGGCAGGCTCGAGGTCGGTCTCGGCGCGGGCTGGAAGCAGGACGAGTTCGTCGCTGCGGGCCTGCCGTACGAGACGCCGGGCGTTCGGCTCGCGAAGCTCGACGAGGCGCTGACCATCCTGGACGTGCTGCTGCGCGGCCAGGAGTGCACCTTCGAGGGCAAGTACTACCAAGTACAGGGCATCAAGGGCACGCCTCGGCCGCGGCAGGGTCCGCGCCCGCCGATCTGCACCGGTGGCGGCGGTCCGAAGATGCTGCGGCTGGCCGCCAAGCACGCCGACATCATCTCGGTCGTGCCGGTGACCACCAAGAACGGTAAAGGCCTCTTGTCGGGCATCACGCTCGAGAAGACGATCGAGAAGGTGAACCTGATCCGCGAGGCCGCGGGCGACCGGTTCGCCGATATCGAGCTGAACTGGGCCATCACCGCCATCGTCATCACCGACGATCGCGAGAAGACCGCTGAGATGGCGCTTTCCGCGATCGACCGCGGTCTGCACCCGGATCTCGAGGTGGACGTGAAGCTTTCGGTCGAGGACATCTTGAACTCGCCGTACGTGGCCATCGGCAGCTTCGAAGAAATCGCCGAGCAGATCCGCCGTGTGCGCCAACTCACCTCGATGTCGTATGTCGGGGTCTTTCCCACCCAGATGGACGCATTCGCCCCCGTTATTCCCCTGCTGCGAGACGAGTGAGCCGGTCTTCTCTGTAACATGACTCTGGTTTGAGTACATCTAGCCGATAGCGGTCACCGCGCAGACCGCCCAATAACTGCAGGCTGACTCGAGCACTTGGAGCCACCCGCGGGCGAAAGCGAGTCGGGGCCTCACAGGTAACAACGGCGTTGTCGCCGTCTTGCTGCGTGTGCCTCGGAGGAGAAGAAGGAATGGAAGAGACTTTCGACGACTACCTGGACGAGACCGGGAACATCCGAATTCCCGAGGATCACACCCTGGTCGATCACGTCGAGAAGCACACCCGGAACGACGCGAACACTCTGGCGTACCGCTACATCGATTACTCGCGTGAGCGTGATGGCGAGGCGCAGGAACTGACGTGGCGTGAGTTCGGCATTCGGCTGCGCGCGGTGGCCGCTCGACTGCAGCAGGTGACCAACCCGGGCGACCGGGTCGCGATCCTCGCGCCGCAGGGCCTGGATTACGTGATCTCCTTCTTCGCCGCGATCTACGCGGGCACCATCTCGGTGCCCCTGTTCGACCCGGACGAGCCTGGTCACACCGACCGCCTGCACGCCGTGCTCGGCGACTGCGAACCCGCTGCGATCCTGACCGCCAGCTCCTCGGCGGCCGGTGTGCGGCAGTTCTTCCGGTCGCTGCCCGCCGCGCAGCGCCCGCGCATCATCGCGGTCGACGCGATCCCGGACAGTGTCGGCGAGGGCTGGGTACGCCCGGACATCGCCATCGACGACATCGCCTACCTGCAGTACACCTCGGGCTCGACCAGGACCCCGGCCGGCGTGGAGATCACCCACCGCGCGGTCGGCACCAACCTGCTGCAGATGGTCGACGCGATCAACCTGGACTGGAACTCGCGCGGCGTCACCTGGCTGCCGCTGTTCCACGACATGGGCCTGCTCACGGTGATCCTGCCCGCGGTCGGCGGCAAGTACATCACCATCATGTCGCCGAGCGCGTTCGTGCGCCGCCCGTACCGCTGGATCAAGGAACTCGCCGCGCAGTCCGACGGCGCCGGAACCTTCGCCGCCGCACCGAATTTCGCGTTCGAGCACGCCGCGGCGCGTGGCCTGCCGAAGAACGGCGAGTCGCTGGATCTGTCGAACGTGATCGGCCTGATCAACGGCAGCGAGCCGGTGACCACCTCCTCGATGAAGAAGTTCAACGAGGCGTTCGCGCCCTACGGCCTACCCAAGACCGCGATCAAGCCCTGCTACGGCATGGCCGAGGCGACGCTGTTCGTGTCCGCGACCAAGGCCGAGGACGAAGCGAAGGTCACCTACGTCGACCGCCACGAGCTCAACGCGGGCCGCATGGTCAAGGTCGAGCCGGGCTCGGAGAACGCCATCGCGCAGGTCTCCTGCGGTTACGTCGCGCTGTCGCAGTGGGCCGTGATCGTCGATCCGGAGACCGTCGAGGCCGACGGCGGGCACGAGCAGCCCGACGGCCGGGTCGGTGAGATCTGGTTGCACGGCAACAACATGGGCATCGGGTACTGGGGCAGGCCGGACGAAACCGCCGCGACCTTCCAGAACAAGGTCTCGCACCGGTTGGCCGAGGGCAGCCACGCCGAAGGCACCGACCGCGACGCCAACTGGATGCGCACCGGCGACTACGGCGTGTACCTGGACGGCGAGCTGTACATCACCGGGCGGGTGAAGGACCTGGTGATCGTCGACGGCCGCAACCACTACCCGCAGGACCTGGAGTTCTCCGCGCAGGAAGCCTCCAAGGCGCTACGCCGCGGCTTCGTCGCCGCGTTCTCGGTGCCCGCGAACCAGCTACCCGCGCTCGTCTTCGACCAGGGCAGCCACTCCGGACTCAAGTTCGACGCCGACGACGCCTCCGAGCAGCTGGTCATCGTGGCCGAACGCGGCCCGGGCGCGGGCAAGGCCGATCCACTACCCATCGCCGACGAGGTGCGCGCCGCGGTGGCGTCGCGCCACGGGGTGACCGTTCGAGACGTACTGCTGGTTCCCGCGGGTTCCATCCCGCGTACCTCCAGCGGCAAGATCGCCCGGCGGGCCTGCAAGGCCGCCTACCTCGAGGGAACGCTGCGGGGTGGTTACACCCAGCAGGCGTTCCCCGATGCACCAGACGAGTAATTGCCCAGGGGTGGCCTCGGACAGCCGACATTCGCGGTGCGCCCGGTTCGCAGACAGGTAGCTTGAGGAATTGATGGCTGACAACGAGGGCACGTCCACCACGACGACCGAATCCCTGCCCGCCGACGCGGACGCCGACCAGGCATCCGCGCAGGTGGCCGCTGCCTCCACCGAGGCTTCCGGCGCGCAGACCGACATGACCGTGTCGGAGCTGCGGGACTGGCTGCGCAACTGGGTTGCCGAGGCGACCGGGCAATCGATCGAGCAGATCACCGTCGATCGGCCGATGGAGGAGTTCGGGCTCGCCTCACGCGACGCGATCGCCCTCGGTGGTGACATCGAGGAACTGACCGGTGTGGTGCTGACGGCGACGGTCGTTTACCAGCACCCGACGATCGCCTCGCTGGCCGAAGTGGTCATCAACGGTGAGCCGGAAAGCGTGGAAGACGCTTCCGGCGACTCTTTCTATACGGCGGGCTACCAGCCGAACGATGCGCACGACATCGCCATCGTCGGCCTGTCGACCCGGCTGCCCGGTGCGGGCGATACGCCGGAGTCGACCTGGGAGTTCCTGATCAATCGCGGCGACGCGATTCGCGAACTGCCCGAGGGCCGTTGGGGCGAGTTCGCCACGGATCCGAATGCGGCCGCGGCAATCGCCGCCGCCAACACCCTCGGCGGATACCTGGACCAAGACGTGGTCAAGGGCTTCGACGCGGAGTTCTTCGCGATGTCGCCGATCGAGGTCGAGAGTGTCGATCCGCAACAGCGCCTGATGATGGAGCTGACCTGGGAGGCGCTGGAGCACGCCAGGATTCCCGCGAGCGACCTCAAAGGCTCGCCGGTCGGCGTCTTCATCGGCACTTCCACCAGCGACTTCATGCTTGTCGCGGCGCTCGGGGTTGGCGACCAGGACCCCAACCGGCCCGCTTCGGCCGCCGCTTACGGGATCACCGGTGCGTCGTCCGGCATCATCTCCAACCGCGTTTCCTACTTCTACGACTTCCGCGGCCCCTCGGTCGCCGTCGACACCGCGTGCTCGTCCACGCTGGTGGCGGTGCATCAGGCGGTGCGTGCGCTCCGCGAGGGCGACGCTGACCTGGCCCTGGCCGGTGGCGTGAACATGCTGCTCGCACCGATGGTCACCTTGGGCTACGACTCGGTCGGCGCGGTCGCGAAGGACGGCCGGATCAAGGCGTTCTCCTCGGATGCCGATGGCATGGTCCGTTCCGAGGGTGCCGGGCTCATCGTTCTCAAGCGCCTCGCCGACGCGGAACGTGACGGCGATCGAATCCTGGCCGTCATCAAGGGTTCCGCGATCAACTCGGACGGACGATCCAACGGTCTCGTCGCCCCGAACCCTGATGCCCAGGCCGAAGTGCTGCGCCGGGCGTATCGGGACGCGGGCATCGTGCCGTCCACTGTCGACTACATCGAGGCGCATGGCACGGGAACGCTGCTCGGCGACCCGATCGAGGCCGACGCGCTCGGCCGGGTGGTCGGTCGTGGTCGCGACGACGACAAGCCCGCGCTGCTCGGCTCGGCGAAGTCCAATTTCGGCCACCTGGAGTCCGCCGCCGGCGCGGCGAGCTTCGCCAAGATCGTGATGGCATTGCAGCACAATGTCATTCCGCCGAACATCAACTTCGCGGGTCCGAACCCGTACATCCCGTTCGACCAGGCGCGGTTGAAGGTCGTCGACCAGCCGACCGAATTCCCCCGCTACAGCGGCAAAGCGACCATCGGCATCTCCGGTTTCGGCTTCGGTGGCACCAACGCGCATGTCGTTGTGCAGGAATACGTTCCGGCCTCGGCCGAGGTCGCGCCCGAACCTGCCGCGCCCGCTGCGGAGGTCGAGGTGGCCGCCTCGGCGCTCGACACCGACCTCGATGACGAGACCGGCGATGTGATCACGGCAGCGGACACGGCGGCCGACGAGCCCGCCGAAGCTCCCGCGCCGGTCGCGGAAGCCGAGCCGGTCGCGGAATCCATAGCGCCCGTGGCGGAATGGACCGCCGAGCGCGCCGAGCCGCTGCCGGTGATCCTGCCGGTCTCCGGCTACCTGCCCTCGCGCCGCCGCCGCGCCGCCGCCGAGCTGGCCGATTGGCTGGAATCCGAAGCGGGACGGAATGTTTCGCTGGAGGACGTGGCGCGGTCGCTGGCCAAGCGCAGCCACTGGCGTTCGCGCGGTGTCGTGCTCGCCAAGTCGCACGAGGAGGCCGTCGCCGGTCTGCGTGCCATCGCGGCGGGTAAGCCTGGCAACGGTGTGTTCACCGCCGACGCGCCCGCCACCATGGGTGCGGTCTGGGTGCTCTCCGGTTTCGGTGCGCAGCACCGGAAGATGGGCAAGGCGCTCTACCTGGAGAACTCGATCTTCGCCAAGGCCGTCGACGAGGTCGACGAACTGGTGCAGGACGAAGCCGGGTACTCGATCCGGGAAATGTTCCTGGATGACAGCCAGGACTACAACGTCGGCACCTCGCAGGTCGGCATCTTCACCATCCAGATCGGCCTGGCCGCGCTGCTGCGCGCGCACGGCGCGCAACCCGACGCGGTGGTCGGCCATTCGATGGGTGAGGTCGCCGAGGCCTACATCGCAGGTGGCCTGCCGCTCGAGGACGCGGTCCGGGTGATCTGCGCCCGTTCGCGCTTGATGCACGAGGGCGAGCAGATGATCACCGACGACGACGTGCGCAACATGGCGCTCGTCGAGTACAGCGCCGAGGACATCGAGAAGCTGCTCACCGAATACCCCGACGTAGAGGTCGGCGTATACGCCGCGCCCACCAACACGGTGATCGGCGGCCCGCGCGAGCAGGTCGAGGCGATCGTGGCGCGGGTCGAGGCGGAGGGCAAGTTCGCGCGGATCCTGCAGACCCGCGGAGCGGGCCACACCTCGCAGATGGACCCGCTGCTCGGTGAACTGGCCGCGGAGCTGGCCGGTATCGAGCCGACCAAGCTGAAGACCGGCCTCTACTCGACGGTGCACAAGGGCGCGTTCTACCGACCGGGCAACGACCCGATTCACACCGAGGACTACTGGGTGAAGAACATGCGCAGCAGCGTGTACTTCACCAACGCGGTGAAGCTCGCGGTCGACGCCGGGCACACCACCTTCCTGGAGCTCGCGCCGAATTCCGTTGCGCTGATGCAGGTGCTGGGCACCACCTTCGCGGCGGGCTTGCACGACGCACAGCTCATCCCGACGCTCAAGCGCAAGGAAGACGAGGCGGCGGGCGTGATCGGCGCACTCGCCCAGCTGTACGTGCACGGGCACAAGGTGGACCTGTCGTCGCTGCTGCCGGTTGGCGAGTACGCCGATGTTCCGCGAACCGCGTTCGTGCGCAAGGAGTTCTGGCCGAAAGTCTCGCTGGCCAGCGGCAGTGGCAACACCCGGGTGCCGGGTGCGCACGTGGCCATGCCGGACGGCAGGCACGCGTGGGAAGTGCAGGCGTCCGCGGTCGCCGATCTCGCCGCGCTGGTGAATGCCGCTGCGGCACAGGTACTCAGCGACGTCTCGCTGGGCGCTTCGGTCGCGCATGCCACCGTTCCGGCCACCGGCACGCTGACCACCACGCTGACCCCGCACCCCGGCGGCGCCTCGGTGCAGGTGCATGCCAAGGAGGGCAACGCTTTCCGGCTGCTGTTCGACGCGGTGGTCACCTCCGGTGCGCCACTGCCCGAATCCGTGGTGGCCGAAGCTGTTCCGGCGGCCGCTACCGCCCCGGCGGGCGAGGCCGATCTCGAGGTCGTCGAAACCTTCGGTGAGCGCTGGGATCCCGACGGCACCCAGCCGCTGGAAGACCGCCTCGCACTGATCGTCGCCGAGTCGATGGGTTACGCGGTCGAGGACCTCCCGATGGAGATCCCGCTGATGGAGCTGGGTCTCGACTCGCTGATGGCCATGCGCATCAAGAACCGCGTCGAGTACGAGTTCGACATCCCGCAGCTGCAGATCCAGGCCGTGCGCGACGCCAACCTGACCGAGGTCGGCAAGGTGCTGCGCTACGCCATCGACCATCGCGAGGAAATGCTCGCGGTGGCCGAGCGGCAGGCCGCCGGCGAAGAGATCGTGGTCGACAGCAACTTCATCGCCGCCGCCCGCGCGGCCGTCGAAGCCGGTGCGGACCCGGCCGCCGCGGTCACCGAAGCAGCTGCCGCCGAAGGTGTTTCGCTGGACGTCGAGACCACCTCGGTGCAGGCGGAGGCCGAGCAGATCGTCGCGCAGGCGGAGACGGCCGCAGGCATCACCGGTGCTGCCGCCGGTACCGCGACCCCCGCCCCGGCGTCGCCGGCGCAGGCCGCCGCGGCGGATGCGAAGGAAGCGGCGAACGAACGGGCGCTCGACAATCAGGACACGACCGCGGTGGGTGCCGCCGAATCGGTTGCCGCACAGGCGGCACCGGTTGCTGAAGCAGCGGCAATGGAGGCAGTCTTCGGTGCGCAGCAATCGGGCGACGAAGACGATGTGCCGCCGCGCGACGCTGCCGAACGACTGACGTTCGCTACCTGGGCGGTTGTGACCGGAAAGTCGGCCGGGGGCATCTTCAACACCCTGCCGATCCTTGACGAAGACACTGCTGAAAAGCTGGCTGCCCGCCTCACCGATCGGGTCAAAGCTGAGGTCACGGTAGACGACGTGCTCGACTGCGAGACCATCGAGCAACTGGCCGACATCGTGCGCACCTTGCAGGACAGCGGTGCCGACGTCGATGGCTTCGTCCGCCCGCTCCGTGCACGTACTGATGGTTCGACCGCAGTGCCGGTCTTCGTATTTCACCCGGCTGGCGGCAACACCCTTGTGTACGAACCGCTGCTGAAGCGCCTTCCCTCGGACACCCCGATGTACGGCTTCGAGCGGGTCGATGGTGCCATCGAGGAGCGTGCCCGTCAGTACGTGCCGGAGCTGCGCAAGTTGCAGGGCGAAGGACCGTTCGTGCTCTACGGTTGGTCCCTTGGCGCGGTGCTGGCCATGGCCTGTGCGCAGCTGCTGCGCGCTGAGGGCGCGGACGTTCGCGTGGTCGGCCTGATCGACCTGGCAATCCCGAGCGAGCCCGAGGACAACAGTCCCGAGGAGCGGGTGCGCCGCATCGAGCGATACCAGGCCTTCGCGAAGAAGACCTACGGCGTCGACGGTGAACTCCCGCCGGAGCAGCTGAAGGAACTCGCCCAGGCCGGCGACGAGGAACAGTTCAAGATGATCTCGGATCTCATCAAGATCAGCGGCGCGAAGATTCCCGGCGGCGTGCTGGAGCACCAGAAGACCTCATGGATCGAAAACCGTGCGCTGCAACAGGTCCGGCCGACTCAGTACGACGGTGACGTGGTGCTCTACCTCGCAGATCGCTACCACGACGGTGCGATCGAGCTGGAGCCGCGCTACGCCGAACGACTGCCGAACGGTGGTTGGGACGAGTACCTTTCCAACCTGGAGATCGTCCACATCCCGGGCGATCACCTGCAGATCATCGACGAACCGCGGATCGGAAAGATCGGAGCCGACCTCGCCGCGAAGCTGGCGGCAATCGCCCCTTAGCGGGTGCGCCTTACGAAAGGGACGAAGTGAGCACTACTGCCGAGAAGCTCGCCGACCTGCGTAAACGAATGGATCTAGCGCAGGAACCGGCGGGTGAAGCGGGGGTGGCGAAGCGGGCGAAGAAGGGGATTCCCAGCGCCCGTGAACGGATCAACATGCTGCTCGATCCGGGCACCTTCGTGGAAATCGGTGCGCTGGTGCGCAAGCCGGGTGACCCCACCGCGCTCTACGGCGACGGCGTGGTCACCGGGCACGGCCTGGTCGAGGGCCGGCCGGTGGCGGTGTTCTCGCACGACCAGACCGTCTACGGCGGTTCGGTCGGCGAGATGTTCGGCCGCAAGGTCGCCGGGATCATGGAGTACGCGGCCAAGGTCGGCTGCCCGGTGGTCGGCATCAACGATTCCGGCGGCGCGCGCGTGCAGGAGGCGGTGACCTCGCTCGCCTGGTACGCCGAGCTGGGCCGACGGCAGGAACCGCTGTCCGGTCTGGTGCCGCAGATCTCGATGATCCTCGGCAAGTGCGCGGGCGGTGCGGTGTACGCCCCGATCAACACCGATGTGGTGGTGGCGACCGAAGAGGCGTACATGTTCGTCACCGGCCCCAAGGTGATCCGCGAGGTCACCGGCGAGGACGTCAGCCTCGAGGAGCTCGGCGGCGCGCAGAGCCAGGCCGAGTACGGCAACATCCATCATGTCGCCCCGGACGAGAAGTCGGCGTTCGAGTGGGTGCGCGACTACCTGAGCTTCCTGCCGACCAGCTGTCAGGAGCTGGCGCCGATCGTGAACCCCGGCCTGGAGCCGGAGCTCACCGACAGCGACCGGGAGCTGAATTCCCTGGTGCCGGACTCGGATAACGCCGCCTATGACATGCACGACATCCTGCTGCGCATCTTCGACGACGGCGGCTTCCACGAGATCGGCGCCACCGCCGGACGCAATATGATCACCGGCTTCGCCCGCGTCGACGGCCGTCCGGTCGGTGTGGTGGCGAACCAGCCGATGGTCTACGCGGGCGCGCTGGACGCGCGGGCCTCGGACAAGGCGGCGCATTTCGTGCGGCTGTGCGATGCGTTCGAGATCCCGCTGGTCTTCATCGTCGACACCCCCGGCTTCCTGCCCGGGGTGGAGCAGGAGAAGATCGGCGTGATCAAGCGCGGCGGCCGGTTCCTGTTCTCCTTCGTGGAGGCGACCGTGCCGAAAGTCACTGTGGTGATTCGCAAGTCGTACGGCGGCGGCTACGCGGTGATGGGCTCCAAGCAGCTCGGCGCCGACGTGAACCTGGCCTGGCCGACCGCGCGCATCGCGGTGATGGGCGCCGAGAGCGCGGTGAGCCTGATCGGCGGTAAGCAGATCGAGGCGGCGCCGGAGGAGCAGCGGGCGGCCGTGCGCCAGCAGATGATCGACTTCTACAACGCCACCATGGCGACGCCGTGGGTGGCCGCCGAGCGCGGCTATATCGACGCGGTCATCGAGCCCGCGAACACCCGGTTGGAACTGCGCAAAGCCTTGCAGCTGCTGCGCGACAAGTCGCTCGCGCGCAATCCGCGCAAGCACCACCTGCTGCCGCTCTGACGCCGGAATCGGGCCGCATCCGTTGTGGCGCGGCCCGATTCACCGAGGTCGGTTACCTCAGCCGAGGCTGGCGGATTCGATGACGACGTCGTCGACCGGCACATCCTGGTGCCCGCCCGCGCTGCCGGTGGCGACGCCGGCGATCTTGTCGACCACCTCGGTGCCCTCGATCACCTTGCCGAACACCGTGTAGCCCCAGCCCGACGGCGTCGGCGCGGAGTGGTTGAGGAACGCGTTGTCGGAGACGTTGACGAAGAACTGCGCGGTCGCCGAGTGCGGGTCGTTGGTGCGCGCCATCGCAACGGTGTACTTGTCGTTCTTCAGGCCGTTGTTGGCCTCGTTCTGGATCGGCGCCTGCACGCCCTTCTGGCGCAGGCCGCGCTCGAAGCCGCCGCCCTGAATCATGAAGCCGGGAATGACACGGTGGAAGATGGTGCCGTTGTAGTGGCCCGCGTTCACGTAATCCACGAAGTTCTGCACCGTGTTCGGCGCCTTCTGGTCGTCAAGTTCCAGGACGATCGGTCCGTAATTCGTCGAGAGATTCACCTTGGTCATACCCACACCTTGCCAGCCCGCCATCGCGCGCCTTTTGCCGGTCTTGGCGTGCGGCGCGGGTATCGCCGTGTGCTGCGGGCCGGGAACGGGCGCCACGCTGGGCAGGATCGGCGAGCCAGCCGCGTTCCGGCCGGATCTGCTGTGACATTTGTCCAGGTCGGAAGGCGAAAAGTTCACTCGCATTTCAAATGGCGGAGAAACGAACAACTGATCTTGCGGGCATCCGGGTAACTCGCCGGGTACGTCCGCAACGTAACTCGTGGATATCCATCGGACGTCAACCAAACTTACTGCACGAGTAAGTCCGGCCTGAAGTCGCGGAGAAGCCGGCGCACCTTGCCGGAAAACGCGTAGACGCGGGGGGAGCGGGCCTGAAGACGCGGGAGGGCCGGGGAGCTAGCATTGCCAATCGTGCCCGACGCCGCTACTGCTGTCCTGACGAAACCGCCTGCCGTGCCAGCGGCCTCTACGGCCGATTTCCGCACCGCGCGAATAATCGCGCTGGTCGCCGGATTGCTCGGCGCGCTCTTCGCCTTGGCCACCCCGTTCCTGCCGGTCACCCAGACCACCGCGGAACTCAACTGGCCGCAGGGCGCGACGCTCGGCAATGTGCAGGCCCCCTTGATGTCTCAGGTCCCGATCGACCTGCGCGCCACCATTCCGTGTAGCGCGGTCGCGCAGCTGCCGGAGCGGGGCGGCATGCTGCTGGCCACCGCGCCGCCGCAGGGCCACAAGGCCGCGTTGGAAGCCATGTTCATTCGAGTGTCGGACACCTCGGTGGACGTGGTCGACCGCAACGCCGTCGTGGTGTCGGCGCCGCGCGCGGACATGGAGCGGTGCTCGGCGCTCGAGTTCACCTCCGACCACAAGCGCACGCACGCGGTGTTCACCGGCCTGACCACCACCGTCACCAAGCCGGTCGAGGGCGCGGCGCCCGGGACCGAGCAGCAGGTCGAGGTGCCGGTCGAGGGCGCGCTGAACGGTGACCTGCGGCCGCAGGTGGTCGGCGTGTTCTCCGACCTGAAGGGCGCGGCGCCCGCCGGACTCGACTTCCACATGACGGTGGACACCCGGTTCAGCACCAGCCCGACCGTGATCAAACTGATCGCGATGATCGCGGCGGTGTTGTGCACCCTGGTCGCGCTCGCGGCGCTGGCTCGGCTCGACGGCAGCGACGGGCGCGGGCACCGCCGGTTCCTGCCTGCCAACTGGCTGAAGCCGACCTGGACCGACGGCGCGGTGGTCGGCACGCTGCTGGCGTGGCATTTCGTGGGCGCCAACACCTCCGACGACGGCTACATCCTGAGCATGGTGCGGGTCGCGCCGCACGCGGGCTACATGGCCAACTACTTCCGCTGGTACGGCGTGCCGGAGGCGCCGTTCGGCTGGTACTACTACGTGATCCAGGTCTTCTCGGAGATCTCCACCGCCAGCCCGTGGGTGCGGTTGCCCGCGCTGGCCTGCGCCATCCTCTGCTGGATGGTGATCAGCCGAGAGGTGGTGCCCCGGCTCGGCCGCGGGGTGCGCAACAGCAAGGTCGCGCTGTGGACCGGCGGTCTGGTGTTCCTCGCGTTCTGGATGCCGTTCGACAACGGCCTGCGCTCGGAGCCGATCGTCGCGCTCGGCGCGCTGCTGACCTGGGTGTCGATCGAGCGGGCCATCGCGACCGGACGGTTGTTGCCCGCCGGTGTCGCGGTCTTGATCGCGGCGTTCACGCTCGCGGCCGCGCCGACCGGATTGATGTGTGTGGCGGCGTTGCTCGCCGGTGTTCGCCCGCTGGTGCGGATCGTGGTGCGCAGGCGCAGGCAGTTCGGCTCGGCCGGAGCCAAGTGGTGGTCGACGCTGCCGCTGCTCGCCCCGATCGCCGCGGCCGGGTTGCTGGTGCTGATCGTGGTGTACAGCGACCAGACCTTCTCGGGTATCCAAGAGGCCAACCGGGTGCGTCAGGTGAAGGGCCCGAACCTGGCCTGGTACGAGGACTACCTGCGCTACTACTACCTGTTCGTGGAGACCGTCGACGGCTCGCTGGCCCGCCGGTTCGCGTTCCTGGTGATGCTGCTGTGCCTGTTCACCACCATGCTGGTGTTGTTGCGGCGCAGGCAGGTTCCCGGCATCGCGAGCGGGCCGACCTGGCGGTTGATGGGCGTCGTCTTCGGCACCGTCTTCTTCATGATGTTCAACCCGACCAAGTGGACGCACCACTTCGGCGCGTACGCGGGTATCGCCGGTTCGCTGGCCGCGGTGACCGCGGTCGCCGTCTCGGCGTCGGCGTTGCGCGCACGCAAGAATCGCGCGATCTTCCTGGCAGGCCTGTTGTTCGTGCTCGCGCTCGCGTTCTCCGGCATCAACGGCTACTGGTATGTGTCCAGCTTCGGGGTGCCGTGGTTCGACAAGCGGATCTCGCTGCACGGCTACCAGTCGAACACTCTGATGCTTGGTTTGTTCGGTCTCGCGCTGGCGCTGGTCGCCTGGCACTCGCTGCGCGAGGGTTACGCAAAACCGGAGGCCTCACCGAAGTCCGCGCGTGGCAAGCGAATTCGCAAGTTCGCCGCGATCCCGCTGACCGTTGTCGCCGCGCTGATGGTGTTGCTCGAGGCGATGTCGCTGGTCAAGGGCGCGGTCGCGCAGTACCCGGCGTACTCGCTGGCCCGCTCGAACTTCGACGCGCTGCGCGGCAACAGCTGCGGTCTCGCCAATGACGTTCTGGTGGAAGCGGATCCGAACGGCGGCGCGCTGGCGCCGATCGTCGATCCGGCGAACCCGCTCGCCGATCCGAACGATCCGCTGGCCGGGGTCGACGCGGTCGGCTTCGCTCCGAACGGGGTGCCCAACGACCTGTCCGCCGACAGCGTGGAGGTGAAGCCGGGTACCGGCAACACCTCGAAGCAGTCCGTCGGCGCCGCGTTCGCCGACGGGCAGAGCGCGGGCACCGGCGGTGGTCAGGGCGCGCGCGGCGTCAACGGCAGTACCGTGGCGCTGCCGTTCGGGCTCGACCCGGCCACCACGCCGGTCCTTGGCAGCTACCAGGACAATGTGCAGCAGCCCGCGCATCTCACGTCGAGCTGGTACGGGCTCGCCCCGCGCTCGGCGGACAGCCCGCTCGTGGTGATCTCCGCGGCCGGTCGCGTCCTGTCGGTCGACGACACCGGTGACACCGAGTACGGCCAGTCGCTCACCCTCGACTACGGCAAGCGGCAGCCGGACGGCAGCGTCGCGAAGCTCGGCACCTACCTGCCGCGCGATATCGGCCCGGCCCCGTCCTGGCGTAACCTGCGCGTCCCGCTCGCCGAGATCGCGCCCGAGGCGGACGCGGTACGGATCGTCGCCAACGACCCGATCCTGATCGGTGATCAGTGGCTGGCGTTCACTCCGCCGCGGATGCCGAAGTTGCAGTCGCTCAACACCTTCATCGGCCCCGATCAGCCCGTGCTCGAGGACTGGGCCGTCGGTCTCCAGTTCCCCTGCCAGCGCCCGCTTTACCACAAGAACGGCGTCGCAGAGGTCCCCGGCTACCGCATCCTCCCTGATCGCCCGCTGGCAACCACCTCCACCAACACCTGGCAGGCCCAGGAGTTCGGCGGCCTGCTCGGCTTCTCCCAAATGCTCGCGAGCTCGGTCACCATCCCCACCTACCTCAAGGACGACTGGGCCCGCGACTGGGGCTCCCTGGAGCGCTACGACCAGTACGACCGCAACGCCACCCCCGCCCGCCTGGAAACCGGCACGGCCACCCGCTCCGGCCTCTGGTCCCCGGGCAAGCTCCGGGTGTTCTAGCCACCCCTGACAACACCACAGGCCCGTCGCACCGGCACGCCAGCCGGCCTCGACGGGCCTGTGTTCGTTTGTCGGCTATGGCCGATGACTGTTGTAGGGAAAGGGGATTCGGGAGACGTCGTGCAGGGCGAGACGGGATGACCGATTCGAGACTGTGTCGCAGTTCGGTCAGGGCGCAGTCGACCCGGGAGACAAACCTTGGGGGTCGGGACTCCGATTGTGTTGCGCGGCATCGACATACCGTGGATTGCGCGGTATGGATCGCTTCGCGCCGGTTCAGTGGCCGGGGGTTGCTCAGACCTTGGTCATACGCAGACCGAGTTCGCGGCGGAGGACCTCCTGGGCGGGGAGGCGGTCTAGTACGCGCAGGACTGCGGGTCGCAGTTCGCGCTGTTCTTCTGCGGTGAGGAGACCGACGAGATCGCGCAGATCCATGTGGTCGAAGGTCGACGTCATACTGCACAGATTACGGATTTATGTGGGTTTCGTCCTGCGATCGTGCGGCGAAATAGGCTTCCAACCGGTCTGTTTACGACATCTTTGCGCCGGCGCAACACCGAACCGGCTGGTTCGGTGTCGCGCGGCTATCGCCCTAGCGAACGCGGATCGGATCGTCCTTGGCCAAACCGGTGCGGGTTTCGACGGTGACGCCGATCCGCGCCGGTTCGGCCTGCGGGTCGTAGGGGGTGAACTTCTCCAGCGAACCCCAGTCCCGCGACCAGTCGTGCTCGAGGTAGCTGGGGATGGTCTCCGACTTCAGCAGCAGTCCGGTCCAGCCGAGCGGCCCGCCGCCGATGTCGTCCTGCCAGGCGTTGGAGGCGTCGGAGCCGACCCGGTCGGGCAGGATGCGCCAGTTCGGCACCTCGGCGACGCCGTCGCGGTGATTGAACGGACGCTGGCACGGGAAGGCGAGCCCGACGTGCCAGTCGAGCAGCACCGGATCGGCTGAGCCGACAACGGAATTCAACGGAGCCAGCTTGGGCAGCCGGGGCGGGGTGACGGCGAGCCACTGCTTCGGGGTGATGTCGTTGTCCACCGCGACCAGCCGCACCGCGTTCGCCTCGATCGGCAGCTGGTCCAACGGCACCCGCAGATTGCGCCAGGACGGCGCGGGCCCGATATCGATAGGATCGACCGTGCCGAGCTTGCGCACCGAGCCGTCCGCCTCGTGCACGCCGTACTCGAGATGCAGTTCCTGTCCGTAGGTCACCACACCGTCGGCGTCGACATGCCTGATCCGGCCCGCCGCGGTGATCGCGAGCACCTGGTAGGCGGGGTCGTGGCGCATGCTGTCGGCCAGGTCGAGGCGGTACCACTGGGAGGTCAGCGAGGCCTGCTGCTGCTCGTCCTCCTGGTAGCTGCCCATGATCGGCGTGGTCGCCGGGTCGAGGCCGAACGGCAAGGCGACCGTGCTGCCGTTGATGCCGGTTTGCGCGGTGCTGCCGCCGCCGGTGCCCGCGCCGGTGGTCTTGGTTGTCTTGTTCTTGGCGTCGGAGTTCACCGAGTTCGCGCCGCCGGCCACGGTTTCGTCCGCGTCGGCGGTGAGGTCGCTCGCGACGCCGTTGGGCGCGAATCCCTTTGTCTCAGCGGCCAATCCGTCGGCGGGCGAACCCGAGTAGGGGCTCAGCAGCGAGTTGGCGGTGTCCGTCTCCACCAGCACCTCGTTGGCCAGCGCGCACGGATCACCCGTCAACGACTGAAGATTCGACTTGGCGACCGAGTACGCGGGGTACTGCGCGACCGCCGCCTTGGCCAGCGACATCACCTCGAACAACACCAGGACCGCCGCGGCGATGGTCAGCGGCGCGGTCGCGAATCGATCGAATCGCTTAGGCGCCGTGCGTGCCTCGCGGTACGGCTCTCGATAGTGCAGCCAGACGGCGACCACCAGCGCGACGCCGCTGAGCCCCAGGAACAGCGTGGAGAAGCCCTTGCCCGCGAACAGCGGCGCCTTGTCCCACCACGGCACCCCGTAGCTGGACACATACCACCAGCCGTTCGACCCGGTGAAGGTGATCGCGAGCAGGAACAGCACCGCCGCCGCGAACAGCGCCCGGTTGCGCGGCGAGCGAATTCCCTCGCTGCCCACCGCGACTGCCGCGAGCGCGGCCAGCGACCCGGCCAAGCCGGCGTACACACCGAAGTGGTGCGTCCACTTGGTCGGCGTGAACATCATCAGGACCAGCGACGCGAACACGATGCCGAGGATCCGCACCGACGGTCCGCGCGAGGTGCCCGGGATGCGGCCCTTGCGCAGCACCTGCAGCACGCAGACCAGCAGGCACAGCAGCATGACCAGCACGCCGAACCGCCGCGCCAGCGAACCGTCCGGGGAGAGCATCAGCAGTGAATCCCACCGTGTGCGTTCGTCGAACCAGGCCACGTTCGGGCCGATGATGGTGCGCACCCGGGTGGCTTCCAGCACGGTGGACAGGGTCTGATCGGCGAAAACCACTACCAGCACGAGGGTTCCGGCGGACAGGCCCGGTGCGAGCAGCGCGAGGTAGCGGAAAAGCGTTGTCGCCCAGGAGGGGCGGCGGGTGGGCTCGTGTGCCCCGGACTTCGATGTCGGACCGGCGTTCTCGGCCGCCACGGTACCTGTGCCATCTTTGGCACCGAGTCCCATTGCCCCCGTGGGGCTTTCGGCCACTCCACCGCCTACCGCAGCGACCACCCCGCGCGCCCGCTTGATGATGATCTGCAACACCGGCCGCGATCCCGCGATCAACGCCGCGATGCAGATGAGCCCGGTCGGCCCGGCGGCCAGCGAGAACCCCGCGATCAACACCGCGACCGCGGCGGGCAGCAGCCGTCCGGTGGCAATGGCCCGTTCGATCGAGCACCAGGTGAGCAGCGCACCCGCCGCGATCAGCGGCTCGGGTCGCAGCCCGTTGTCATAGGGCAGCCAGAAGGCGAGGAACACCAACCCGGCGGTCCACAGCGCGACCTTGTTCCGCCGCACCCGAGCACCCAGGCGCGGCAACACTTCCCGGCTGATCACCAGCCAGCAGACCACGCCCGCGAGCACGGCGGGCAGCCGCATCCACGGGCTGGCGTCGGAAATCCGGGTCATCCAGGCGAGCACCTCGTACGACCAGCCGAACGGCGCCTCGGGCACCGCGAACCAGCGGTAGTAGTTGGCCATGTACCCGGCGTGCCCGGAGGCGCGGGCCATGTTCAGGATGTAGCCGTCGTCGGAGGTGTTGGCGCCGATGAAGTGCCACAGCCCGAGCGTGCCGAGCACCACGCCGTCGGTCACGGTGAACCGCCACCAGTGCGCGGGCAGGAACCGGCGGGCCCGGCGCCGGTCGCTGGTGTCCAGCAGGTGCAGCGCGATCAGTGCGATGAGCGTGCACAGCACGGCCGCGATGATCGCGGCCAGCTTCGGCACCGACGGCGACGAGGAGAACCGGGAGTCGATGTCGGCGTGCAACCGGGCACCGGCCAACCGACCGGCCGCCAGATCGGTGAACACCCCGACCACCTGCGGGCGGATGTCGCGAGTCACGGTGTTGCGGAAGGGCGTTCCGTCCTGCCGGGACGCGCCGGTGATCTCGGTGGTCGTCGCGGCGGCGGTCGAGTCGACGGTGAGCGCCGTGCAGCCCGCCGCGGTGATCTCGGCGACCGGCGCGGACAGCAGCGGAACGTCGCGCAGCACCACCGAGAGCGTGTCGTCGGCGACCGAGACGACCAGCCCCTTGCTCGCGGCCTGGCCCGAGGCGACCGGCACGGTGGACACCACCGTGCCCGTGCCCACCGCCTGGATGACCGAGCACGGCAGCGTCGTGGTCAGCCGCAGCGGCTGATACGACACCAGCGGCGCCTCGACGCTGCTGACCCCGGCCTGTGGCCAGTCCAGCGTGGCCTGGTCCTGCCGCACCGGCAACAGCGGTGTCAGCAGCGCCAGCACGAATCCCAGGAACCCGGAGACGAGGGCGATCAGGCGGTAACGGGTGAACGCTCGAGTTGATCGGTCCGGTCGCACGGGGGTTGATGCTAGCTACCCGCGGGGCCGGACCCGGTGATCACCACTGTTACCGGCGCTCACCGCAGCGCGCGAACGTTCCAAACCCACACGTCGTCCACCCGGGTCGGCCCGAAGCCGAGCAGCCGCGTCACGGCGGCGGACAGCGTGTCGCCGTTCGCGGTCGCGGCCAGCACCAGCACGTCGGCCTGCCAGAAGTTCAGGTCGTCGAGCAGCTGCGCGCGTTCCTCGTCGCCGATCGGCGGCACCACCCCGGTGTCCTGCGCCTGCACGAGCAGCGCGGTGGTCGGGCGCATCTCCGGGCCGTAGATGCCCTTCTTCTGCGTCCCGGTCGGTCCGACGAAGTACCCGCCTGCCAACGGGAAGTCGAAGCCGGCGTCGGCCTGCCAGCGCAACGCCCGCGCGTCGGCCGGGCGCGGCGGCGGCACCATGACGACCGACCCGTCGCGGACGTACTCGCGCACCGCACCGTCGGCGAAGAACTCCGGCGTCGGCGCGCGCTCGATCACCGGCAGCACCGTCGGCACCAGCGGCAGCAACGCGCACGCGAGCGTGCCGAACCAGGCCAGTGGCCGCCAGTCGACCGGCGACTCGCGCCAGGCCCGGACCGCCCGATCGGTCGCCAGCGCGAGGATCACCGCGATGGCGGGAATCGCCGCCATGGTGAGCCGGGACTCCAGCACCGTGTTGAGCAGCGGGACCTTTTCGGCCCAGCGCCACGGCAATTCGACGCCGGTGCTCCGCTTGCCCAGCATGGCGACCGCACCCAGCGACAGCACACCGAACACCGCGATCACCGCGACCGCGGCGCGCACCAGTCGATCACGCCACAGCAGCACGGCGGTGGCGGCGACGAGCAGCAGCAGCGGCCAGCCGAAGTAGGCGTTCTGCTCGGTCTCGTTGATCGCCACGTACTGACCGGGTGAGAACATTCCGCCCAGCGATTCGGACGGGAACTGCACGATCGCCTTCAGGTCGTTGCCCATCGGCCCGTGATCGATCGAGCGGTAACTCTGCGGCCCGAAGAACTGCCACCACAGCGGTATCGCGGTGAGCGCAAGCGTGAGCACCGCCGCGAGCAGCACAGTCGGGGTGACCCGGCGCAGCGCGCGCAACCCCAGCCGCGGCGCGTGCAGGTAGTACACGACCGCGAACAGCCCGAACGACAGCGCGAAGATCAGCAGCGGCTCCTCGCCGAGCGCGATCTGCATGGCGACGAGCAGTCCGAGCACGACGGCATCCCGGACCCGGCTGCGCGCCCCCGCCGCACCGGCCCGCCGCGCCATCCGGATCAGGTGACCGGCGATGACCGGAAGAAGCACCAGCACAACGAAATTGGGGTGGGCGTTGGCATGCGAGATCATCGCGGGCGCGAAGCCGCAGAACAGGCCGCCGATGCTCGCCGCGAACTTCGATTCGACGAGCTCCCTGGAGAACAGCCAGTACCAGCCGAGCGCGGTGGCGGCCAGGCCGAGGGTGAGCACGAGCACGAAGGTCACCGTCGGCCCGAACAGCAGGGTGATCGGCGTGAACGGCACCCCGACCCCGAACATGGCCGTGTTGGCCATCATGTTCACCCCGGCGGGGAAGTTCTGCAGGTTCGTGCCGAGCGGGTTCTCCAGATTCGCCACCGAGTGCGCGGTGACCGCGAAGAACCACTCCCACATCGTCTGGTCCTGACCGCTCTTGATCAGGTACCCGCTCTGCGTATTGCGCCACTGCCCGGACAGCACCAGGACGGCCAGCGCGAGGTAGCCGAGTCCGGCGAACAGGTCGAACCGATTGACCCGGAGGCGGGGGAGTCTTCGCCGCCGAACCGGAGCCGACGGGCCCTTGGTGAGCACTTCGGTCGCGATGGATTCCCTGCTCGCGACCCCGACCGCCGACCCGTCCAAACCGCCCGAATCGACCTGCTGCACCCGTTCCACCTGCAAACTTCTCCTACTAGCTAGCTCTAACTCAGCCGCCCACGGTAACCGAACAGGCTGTGTTGTGCCTGGCAACGGGGGCTGACGGGTGCACGGAACACCGCAGACGCGCAGGTTGGGACGCGCTTCTGCGGTGTTCCGTGCGGAGCTGCGCTATCGACGGAGAGTGACCAGGGCGAACGGGCCGATATCGGTGGCCGTGAAGCGCGGGTCGGCGAAGAGCTCCTTGGGGAAGGTGACGGTGTAGCGCTCCACGTTGGGATCGTTCGGGTAGACGTCCTTGGCGAGGCGCAAGGTGTAGGCGTCAGCACTGCGCCGGAACAGGAAGGCATCCGGCGCCCGCCACGGGCAGGCCGCCAAGGCGTCCAGCAGCGCGCCGGAGGACTTCAGCTTGCTCCAGCCCTCGATGGTCGCGGCCCGGCCCGCGAAGTCGGCGAGCGGGTTGGCGTAGTGCGAGGTGAGCGCCTGGAAGCCGTAGTAGGGGTAGAAGGACAGGAAGCTGGTGTCGGCGGTGAGGACCACGGTGTCCGAGCGCGGGCGGCCGGTCTGCGCGGTGAGCGCCGCGTCCACCGCCCGGTAGTGCGCGACCGCTGAGGGTGGGCGTTGATCGGCACGTTCGCCGTTTCCGTCGGTGTCGGTGTACGCGGTGGTGATCTCCGGCGCCAGGACGTGCGGGATGTTCTGGGTGAACGCCAGCGCGCCGACGATGGCGACGGCCACCGCCGCGAGCCGGAACCTGCTCGGCTCGCCGATCGCCTGGTAGACGGCCCTGGCACCCTCGACGAAGCCGAACGCACCCGCCGCCCCGAGCAGTACCAGCAGGACCGGCTCCAGCCGGAACGACAGCAGCGTGGTGCCTGCCGCGGTGGCCGTCATCGACAGCAGCGTCCACAGGTAGATCGCCACCACACCGATGCCGAGCGCCTGCGCCCGCCGCGACGAGGCCGCGCGCACCACCAGCCAGACCAGCCCGACCAGACACAGCGCGCCACGCAACGAGAACTCCGCCATCGGGAACGCCAGCTCGGCTCCGCCCTCCGGCAGGTAGTGGAACGCCGAACCGGACCTCGTCGGCACCCCGTCCAGCGCCTTCAACAGGATCGGCAGCCACACGATCAGTGCGACCACCGCGGCGATCGCGGCGATCACCACCAGCCGCACCAGCGGCGAGACGGCTGCCCGCCACACCGGCCGCGCCGCGCCTTCGGCGGTGCGAACCCGCCGTGGATGACCGGCGAGCCGCCGTTCCCGCACGGCGAGCCAGGCTGCCACCAGACCCATCAGGCCGACGGCGAAGGCCGCGACGCCGAGGTACAGCGTGTAGAAGGTCGCCGCGACACCGAGGAAGAGGCCGGTGCCGACCACCGCGCCCCAGCCGCCGGCGGTGCCGCGCGCGGTCGGTTCCTCCGGCCGGTGCAGCGCTCCCCACGCGAGGACGAGCGCGGGCGGCAACAGGATGACGATCACCGAGCTGTACGCCTCCGGCGCGGCGTATGCCACCGCGAGCGCGGTGACCGCCGCCGTGACCGCGATCGCCCAGTCCGCGCGAATCAGCTTGGACCACAGCACGAGCGAGATCACCGCCGCCACCGCGATCGACCCGATCGCATAAGGCTTGAACGCCTCCCAGCCGTCCATGCCGAGCACGTTCGCGACGCGCCCGCCGATCCAGAACCAGCCCGCCGGATAGAACGGCGGCAGATCCGCATAGGTCATGTCGTGCAGCGCGGCCGAATCGGTGAGGCGGGTCAGGTATTCGGTACGGAACTCCTGATCCACCGAGACACCGAACAGATACAGCTTGGTCGCCGCCAACGGCATGCCGAGGGTGAACGTGACGAAGGTCGAAATACCCACCCAGGACAGCAGTTTCGCGACCCATGGCTGGGTGAACCACTTGCCCGGGCGCTGTCCGCGTCGCACCAGCGCGATGGCCGCGACCACGAAGACCGCGGCGACGACCTGTCCCACCGTCGTCAGTGCCCGAGTCACGTTGGAGGAGTTGAACGCGGGCCACTGGACCATCGAAAACGCCACGAGCCCCACCGCGGTCACCGCGATGGCGACCAGCGTTGCCAGCAGCGCCTCGCCGACGCCGGACCCGATGTGCCTGAGCAGCAATGCACCTCGCCCACCGAGGGGAGCGGGTGCTTCGCCCCGCTCGGCGACCGTGGCCGTCATCGGCCCACTCCGGCGGCCTCGACGTGCGGCAGGCACGCCGTGCCGGTGCGGCCTTCTCGGATTACTCGCATGGCATCTCCGGGTTCACTCGGGCTGAGCATTCGCGTCGGCGCCGCACGGTCTCGGATCGAGAGCGTGCGGGGGATCGGCGATCATGCTGCCAGGTCCGGCGTCGGATGCGGCGACCTGTGCCGGTCGTGGCGAAACGAAAACCGCACCTCGCCGACCCGCGTACCGGATGCGGGATCGGATCGAGGTGCGGCTCGAAGCAAAACTCAGATGGGCAGCTTGCGGAAGATCGGGCGCGGGATGTGCCGCAGGATCATCATCACGTAGCGGAAGGCACCGGGTGCCCAGATCAGGTCCTTGCCCCGCTGGGAAGCCGAAACGGCAAGCGCCGCAACGTCTTCCTTGTCGACGGTGAGCGGAGCCTCCTTGACACCTGCCGAGGCCCACGCGTCGATGGTGGTCTTGGTGCGCACCTGACCGGGCCGGATGACCAGGACGCGCGGGCCGAACGGCCGTAGCGCCTCGCCGAGGCCGAGGTAGAACCCGTCCAGGCCGGCCTTGGTCGAGCCGTAGACGAAGTTCGAGCGGCGCACCCGCTCACCGGCCGCCGAGGACATGGCGATGATCCGGCCGTAGCCCTGCGCCTTCATCTTCTCGCCGATCAGCACGCCGACCGAAACCGCGGCGGTGTAGTTGATTCCGGCGATCTGCACGGCCTTGCGCTGGTCTTGCCACAGCTCCTCGGCATTGCCGAGCAGCCCGAACGCGACGATGGCGACATCGACGTCGCCGCCGTCCCACGCCGCGTCGATCACCTTCGGGTGGCCGTCGGTGTCGAGGGCGTCGAAGTCGATGACGTCGACCTGGCTCGCGCCCGCCGCCTTCATCTGCGCGACCGCCTCGTCCCGCAGCGGATCGTTGGGCAGCGCGGCGAGCACGATGCGCGCGGGGCCCTTCTTCAGGTATTCCGCGCAGATCGCCAGGCCGATTTCGGAGGTCCCGCCGAGCAGCAGGATGGCCTGCGGGTTTCCTACGGCATTGATCACTGCAGCTCCAGCCTTCTCGCCATATCGGACATGAAAACGCCTGTGGGGTCGACGCTTCGGCGGATCTTGATCCACTCGTCGATCCGCGGGTACATCTGGTGGAACGTCTCCGCGGTGGTCCGCGAGTCCTTCGCGGTGTACAGCCTGCCGCCGAACTCCAGCACCCGGCGGTCCAGCTCGCTGACCAGCTCGTTCAAACCCGGCTTGATCGGGAAGTCGACGCAGATGTTCCAGCCCGGCATCGGGAAGCTCAGCGGCGCCGGGTTGCTCGCGCCGAACAGCTTGAACACGTTGAGCGCCGAGTAGTGCCCGGACCCTTGGATATCGATGATGATGCGCTTGAATTCCTCGACCGCCTCGGTCGGCACCACGAACTGGTACTGCAGGAATCCGTTGGAACCGTAGCCACGGTTCCACTCCGCGATCATGTCCAGCGGGTGATAGAACTGCGTCAGGTTCTGCACCTTGCCGGTGTAGTTGCCACCCATGGCGTAGTACGCCTCACCGATGGACCGCAGCGTGAGCTTGTTCATGGTCCAGTTCGGGAAGATGTCGGGCACCGTCATCAGTTGCGGCGCATCGAATTTCAGCGGCTTCTTGCGCAGCCGCTTGGGCAGCTCGTCCACCTTGGCCAGGCGGCCACGGGTGATGGTGGCCCGGCCGAGCTTCGGCAGCGGGCTGATCACGTCGAACCACGCGCTCGAGTAGGTGTAGTTCGCCTCGCTGCCGTCGCTGTGTGCCGCGATGGTCTCGTCGAGCGTGGTGGTCTTCACGCCGTCGTTGAGGAAGTACGCCGACTCGGTGGGCGTCATCTCGATGGTCGCGCGCAGGATGATGCCGGTGAGGCCGTTGCCGCCGACGGTCGCCCAGAACAGCTTGGCGTTGCGCTTCGGGGTGATGTGCTGCACCTGCCCATCGGCGGTCAGCAGATCGATCGAGCGCACGTGGTTGCCGAAGCTGCCCTCGCTGTGATGGTTCTTACCGTGGATGTCGGAGGCGATGGCGCCGCCGATCGTCACCTGACGGGTGCCCGGCAGCACTGGAACCCAGAGCCCGAACGGCAGCGCCGCCTTCATGAGCTGGTCCAGGCTGACGCCGCCGTCCACGTCGACGATCCGCGTATCGCGGTCGATCCGGTGGATATGGTTCAGCGCCGTCATATCGACGACCAGCCCGCCGGCGTTCTGCGCGTGGTCGCCGTAGGAGCGCCCGAGCCCGCGCGCGATGATGCCGCGGCGCAGGTGCGGTGGCTTCGAGTCGTTGTCCTCGGCGACCATGGCGACGGCCTTGGCGATCAGTTCGGGATCGCTGGTCGAGAGCACTTCGGAAGAGGTTGGTGCGGTGCGACCCCACCCGGTCAACGTGCGGGTGTGCGTCGGCAATGCGAACGCGTTCCCGGCGTCGGCCCCATCGTTTGTGACGGTGGTGCCGCTCTCGTTACCGGTTGTCGTGGTGGCGGTCGGAGCTTTCGTGGACATCGGGATAGAGGCTACAGGTATGACCGGACATCCGGTCGAGGTCTCTTACTCCGGAGTAGTGATCTACATATCGTTTTGGCGACCGCTACGCTCGTCGCGTGCATGCCGAACCCCACCTGCCGCTCCCGGCCGAGCTGCCGCTGGTCGACGAGCCGGGCGGTACCGACGTCGACCTGAAGACCCAGATCGTCCGGTTCACGCTGACCGGCGGTCTGTCGGCGGTCGTCGACTTCGGGCTGTACAGCCTGCTGTTCAACGTGCTCGGGCTGCCGCGCGAGGCCGCGAAGTCGCTCAGCTTCATCGCGGGCACCACCACGGCCTATCTGATCAACCGCCGGTGGACCTTCCAGGCGGCGCCGAGCCGAGCCCGGTTCGTCGCCGTGGTGATCCTCTACGCGGTCACCTTCGCCGTCCAGGTCGGTATCAACGCGGTGCTCTACGAAGCCCTGCCCGACGCCGTCTGGCGTCAGCTCCTGGCCTTCGTCGTCGCCCAGGGCACCGCCACCGTGATCAACTTCGTCGTGCAGCGCCTGGTGATCTTCAAGATCCACTAGGCCCGCGGGACGGCTCGATCAGCGGGTGACCAGCGCGGCCACCTCTACCCGGTCGCCGCTCTCTGCTTTGGCGCCGAAGTAGTCGCCACCCTTGGCGCGGACATTGTCGGTGCCCCAGTCGCGGCGTTCGCGGTCGGCGGGGACCAGGTGCGGAATGTGCTTGCGGCAGTGGATGTAGGCCTCTTCGATGTCGACCACCACCCAGCGTTCGGCGGTGCGGCCCTTGAGGTTCTCCGGCAGGCCGGATACCGCGTTGCGCAAGGTTGCGTCCGGGATGATCCGGGCCGAGCCGTTGATGTGCAGGCCGATCAGGTCGCGCACGAAATCGATGAGCAGGATGCCTACGTGCGGGTTCTCCAGGATGTTGCCGAGGCTGGCCAGCACCCCGTTGCCGCGGTATTCGGGATACGCAATCGTGCGTTCGTCGATGACGTGCAGAAAACCGGGTTCGCCCGCCCGGAAGGTCGAGTCGCACTCGCCGTGTTTGTCCGCCGTGGCGATGAAGGCCATGTCCATCCGCCCGATGAACTCGATCATCGTGGGATTGAGCTGCTCGAGTACCTGGTCGTGGTAGAAACGCGCCGCTCTGTCCTGTGTGCCGTACCGCTCCTGTAGCTCGTGCTCGCCGTCACTGCCGCACTGCGTACTGGGCATCTTCGTCACCCTCTGGTAGCCGGAATCCGGATCCTGCGAGGGTTCGGCGTTGAGCCCGCGACTAAACCGAAATCCTGTCCATGTTAAGTCCGTTCGGCCTGGCAAAACTACGAAATCCAAGTTGAGAATGCACCGAATGCGTAGTTAGCGCAAGGGATTCCGAAACTTAGCTACAAGCCGACCGGCCGGAATGATCGGCCGGCCGGGTCGACGTGCGGGAGAGGGTTTCCGGGCGCGCGTCACGCCGGGTTCAGGGTCACCGGGACACCGTTGAAGACCGCGTTGCCGGAGGGCACGTCGACCACCGAATCATCGGTCAGCACATTGGCGTTGACGCCCGCGTGCGCCCGCGCGACCGTCTGCGTGCTGTCGGTGTGGCCCCAGCCGTGCGGCAGGCTCACCACGCCGGGCATGATCGTCTCGGTCGGCTCCAGCGGCACCGTCAGCGTGCCCGCCGCCGACTTCACCACCGCGTGCTCACCGAGCCCGAGCCGCGCCACATCGGCCGGATTGATATGCAGCGTGCAGCGATTCGACCCGCTCACCAGCTGGCCGATGTTGTGCATCCAGCTGTTGTTGGACCGCAGCTGGCGCCGCCCGATCAGCACCACGTCCGGCGCGGTGTCGGCCAGCCGGGCCCGCATCCTGGCCACATCGTCGAGCAACTGCCGCGGGGCGAGGTCCACCTTCTTCGACTCGGTGCGCAGCACGCCGGGCAGCTTCGGCTGCAACGGCCCGAGATCGATGCCGTGCGGATTGTCGAGCAGCACTTGCAGATTCAGCGTGCCGCCGTTCCATTCGCCGTACGGCCCGAGGCGAAGCATCAGGTCGAGGCGCTGCTCGGTGGTGTCGTTCCCGATCAATTCGCCGCGCCGGTCCGCCATTCCGGCTTTCTGCAGCATGCCCGCCATGATCAGTTCGTCCACCCCGGTGAGCGGGTCCACCCCGTCGGCACCCTCGTGCGGCATGCCCGAGACCGCCGCGGCCAGGCGCGCCAGCACCCCCGACTCCGACGGGCGATCGCCGAGCGGCACCAATGGCCGGGAGTAGCGGGCGTAGTTGTGCACCGCGAACTGCAGCAGGGCGAAGTCGTAGTGCGGTGACTGCACCGGTCGCGGCGGCGGCAGGATCACGTCGGCGTGCCTGGTGGTTTCGTTGCGGTAGCGGTCCACGCTGACCATGAAGTCGAGCTGGGCGAAGGCGGCGTCCAGCCGGGCACCGCTCGGCGCGGAGAGCACCGGGTTGCCCGCGACCGTCACCAGCGCGCGGATCTGCCCCTCACCCGGGGTGAGGATTTCGTCGGCCAGCGTCGCGACCGGCAGTTCACCCATTGCCTCGGGCAGGCCCCGCACCCGGCTGGCCCAGCGGCCGAGCCGGAACGGCCTGCTGCGCGAGATCCCGCCCGCCGCCGCGGTGGCGAACATCGCCCCGCCCGGCGAGTCCAGGTTGCCGGTCAACGCGTTGATCGCATCGACGAGCCACTGGGTGATGGTGCCGAACTCCGCTGTGCAGGTGCCGATCCTGGCGTACACCGCCGCGGTCGGCGCGGCCGCGAGCTCGCGGGCGAGGCGGATCACCGTCGCCGCGGGCACCCCGGTGCGGACCGCCACCGAGTCCGGGCTGAAGGCCGCTGCGGCCGTGCGCAGTTCGTCGAGCCCGGCGACCTCGACCCGCAGGTCGGTGAGCTGCTCGGCGAACAGGGTGTGCACGATGCCGAACAGCAGGTACGCGTCGCTGCCCGGCCGGATGAACAGGTGCTCGTCGGCCAGCTTCGCGGTGCGGGTGACGCGCGGGTCCACAACCACGAACCGGCCGCCGCGGCGCTGCAACGCCTTCAACCGCCCGGGGAAATCCGGTGCGGTGCACAACGACCCGTTCGACTCCAGCGGATTCGCGCCGAGCATCAGCAGGTAATCGGTGCGATCCAGATCCGGGACCGGCACCGTCAGCGGATCGCCGAACATCAGCCCGCTGGCCACCTGCTTGGGCATCTGGTCGGCGGTACTCGCCGAGAAAAGGTTCTTGGTACTCAACGCGCGCAGCAGCACAGGAACATAGAGCGCCCCAGCTACGGTGTGTGCGTTCGGGTTGCCCAAATAGGCTGCCGCCGCCTGTTTTCCGTGTTCGGCGACCACCGCGGGAAAGCGTTCCGCGATCAGATCGAAGGCCTCGTTCCACGAGGCGGTCCGCCAGGTATCGGTGGCCCGGTCGCGAATCATCGGCTCGGTCACCCGATCGGGGTCCTCGTCGAGATGGCCGAAGCTCGCCCCCTTGGGGCAGATGAAGCCCTTGCTGAAGGGGTCCTGCTTGTCGCCGCGGACCGAGGTCACATGATCATCGGAATCGAGGGTGAGTTCGAGTCCGCACACCGCCTCGCAGAGCGGGCAGGTGCGCAACAGATTGCGTGATTCCGTGATCGAGGCCATGCCACATCCTCCCGCGCTATCGCCGGTCTGAAAAGGGAACGCGGGATATGCGAGGCGGGTGCCGGCTACAACGACCGATACCCGCTACCTCTTCTTCGGACATCGAAGACGTGGTGCGGGTGTCTGGCGGGGACTGCGGATCCCTCGCATCGCTGGAAGCAGAACGACCGATACCGGAGCGCCGGGGCTGTCGACGCGAATCGGATATCGGTCGTAGTGGCCGGGGGTCACCCGGCCGTCGTTCAAAACCTCTAGCAGGCGACGCTGGTGAGCTGGTCGCGCTTCTGCGCGGTCGCAGCCCGGACGGCGGCGCTGATCGCGACCACCGGCGGAACCCAGCGGGCCTCGCCCGGTGCGACACCCCAGCAGGCCGAACCGGCCAGCAGGTGGGTGGGCGGCAGCGGGACGGTCGCGCCGTCGGTGTGCACGATGGCACCTGCGGCTGTCAGCGCCTCGAGCGCCATGGCGGCCTTGCGGACGCCGGTGACCAGGTGGATCTCGCGACGCTCCGCGCCGGGCAGTTCGATGACCGGGCCGGAAAGATTGTTCGCCCGCAGAAAGCGGCGAACCTCGCCGGCCAGCTCGCCGCTGACCTCGATGGCCGAAAGGTCGTCATCGGTGATCAGGCAGAGACCGTTGGCCGTTTCTGCGACCGTCCATCCGCGCTGGGTGTAGTCCTGCGCAGCGGCGGTCATAGCGGCCGCCGAGACGGAAGTCGGAAACGTGGTGCGCACTGTTCTCTCCATTCCCCGGTAGATCTGGGTCCTGCATTCATGGGTCGTATCGGTGCCAGCTGTCCGCAGCGTTACGCGATCTTCGAAACTTCTTTGCCAGTGTTGGCTACGTCTCTTTCAGGTGCCCTTGAAAGCAAATTGCTATGACGTTGCTCGAACTTCGCAAATTTTGTTGTCCCCCGGCTACTTTGAGTCGCTGACCTGTCCTTTCGCTGTGCCATTACTGCGAGCCCGCTGAGGATGATGGGACTGATGTGGTCTGCGCTACTTCTCCGGCTGGCTCGGATGTGGGATTGCGGGGAGGATTTCGACCATGAGCGATGAGTCCACCGGCGCGGGCAAGGGGACCGAGCTGCCCGACCCGGCGGGGTACGAAGCCGAATCGCGGTGGATCACCTGGAAAGAATCAGCGACCCGCCGGTTCTCCCGCGCCGCTGTCATCGAGGAGGAGCAACCGGCCGAGCCGTTCGAGAGTCCGCGCGCCTTCGGCCAGTGGAGTGTCGAGGCGGCGCGCGGCTTGCTCGATGTGCAGTTCCGGCGGCCCGCCACCCGAACGCTGCTGCCGCTGGCCTACATCCTCGGTCTGGTGTTCGCCTGCGCCGTTCCGATCGCGCTGACAGTACTCATGTGGCGGGTCTCCGCGGTGCTGGGGGTGCTCGCCGCGGTGATCGGAATTCCGTTGGGGCTGACCATCGCGGCCGTGGTCCGCCTGATGCTGGAATTCCTGGTGAACGCGTCCCGGTTGGCGACCAGGGTGGAGCACATCAGCGAGCTGGCCGACGATTTGTTCCAGGCGCTGTCCGATGTCGCCGAACCGGTCAATCAGCTCTCCGAAGACGTTCGCGCCGTGCAGTTCTGGCGCTTCCGCAAGGGCGGCTCGCGCAGGTAGACGCGCCGAATCGCGCCCGGCGCAGGGTTTTTGGCGTTGTTTTGCCACCGGCCTAGCTGTGACACCCATCGTGACCTATGTCCGTTTTGCTGTGAAACAATGCTGTTTGGATGCCGGTGTTCCGACGACAGCATCTGGTAGGGATGGTCACAATGGCGAACTCGTGAGGGGTTCGGCAGTGCGGCCGGCGCACGGCAACGAGGGGGGAACAACTATGGCTTTACCGCAGGGGACCACTGGATCGACGATGCCCCGGCGCCAGCTGGGGCGTCACTTGCGTGATCTGCGCAATCGCGCCCGGATGACCACCAGGACGGCGGCTCAGCAGCTGGAATGGTCGGAGGCCAAGATCTGGCGGATCGAGACGGGCCAAACCTCTTTGCGCAGCCTCGATGTCGAGGCGATGTGCAAGGTGTACGGCGCGCCGTCCGATCTGATCGGTCCGCTCACCGCCTTGGCGCGGGAGACCAAGGCGCGGGGGTGGTGGACCGCCTACGGTGACGTCATCGCCGAGGGTTTCGAGGTGTACATCGGCCTCGAGGAAGCCGCGTCCCGGCTGTCGACCTACGAGAACGAGCTGGTGCCCGGTCTGTTGCAGACCGAGGCGTACACGCGGGCGATGCTGGCCGCCGCGCGCCCCGACATGTCCGCGAGCGAGATCGATCGCCGGGTGCAGCTGCGAATGGCCCGGCAGGCCTTGGTCACCCGGGCCGACGCGCCGTTGCAGCTCGACGCGGTGATCAGTGAGAGTGTGCTGTGGCGCCGCATCGGCGGGGCCGAGGTGGCCGCCGGGCAGCTGGCGCACCTGCGGCAGATGTGCGACCTGCCCAACGTCCGAATCCGGGTGGTGCCACCGGATTCCGGCTACCACGAGGGCATGGACTCGGGCCGGTTCGTCATGCTCGAATTCCCCGAGTTGCGCGTCGGCGAGCAGCCCGAGCCGCCGGTGGTCTACGTCGAGGCGTTCACCGGACCGGTCTACCTGGACAAGGAGAACGACATCGACCGCTACCGAAGGGCTTTCGCGAGCCTGGGGGCGGTGGCGGTGGACGCACGCGACGGCATCGAGGCGGCGCGCGAGAGCTGCGCCGTCTGAAGTTCGTTGTGCCTCAGCGGTTTCGGCGGGGTCTCAGCACTTTCGACCGGGCGACGGCCAGGTGTCGCTCAGCACCGCACGGTGGGTGGGCAGCGCCTGCTGGTAGACCTCGCGGCCCTTCTCGGTGAGGCAGACGAACACGGCGCGCCGGTCCTCGGGGCACATGGTGCGCGAGACCAGGCCGTCGCGTTCCAGCCGGGCCACCGCACGCGAGAGCGCGCTCTGGCTCAGGTAGATGTCGTTGGCCAGATCGCTCATTCGATAGTCGCCACAGTTGGCGTCGACCAGCCGGTCCAGCGTCTCGAACTCGCTGAGTCCGATCCGATGCTGTCCCTGTAGCGCTTTTTCCAGTGCGCAACTCACCGTCGCATGCCGGTCGAGCAGCTCGCGCCACTCGCCAACCAGCCCGGTCGGCGCGACGGTGCGCCGGGCTGTCTGGATTGCCGACGGGTTCGACATGGCCCCATCCTAGTGGCCATCGGAGGTCTATGCAACTGCATTAAATGTGTTGGCATTTAATGCGTGCGCATGTAACGTACCCCGCATGACTTCACCGGCAACCCCGGCGGCCGCCTCCGCGACCGACGCGAACGTATGGACTACCCGGCTTTGGGGCATGCTGATCACGCTGTGCATCGTGCTGTTCCTCGATGGCCTCGACGTCTCGATGATCGGCGTAGCGCTGCCGTCCATCGGCAATGAATTGGATCTCTCGACCTCCACCCTGCAGTGGCTGGTCAGCGGCTACATCCTCGGCTACGGCGGCCTGCTGCTGCTCGGCGGACGCACCGCCGACCTGTTCGGGCGCCGCAAGGTCTTCCTGATCGCACTGGCCGTCTTCGCCGTCGCCTCGCTGGCCGGTGGCCTGGTCAGCTCCGGGCCGCTGCTCATCCTCACCCGATTCATCAAGGGCCTGGCCGCCGCGTTCACCGCGCCGACCGGCCTGTCGATCATCACCACCAACTTCGCCGAGGGCCCGGCCCGTAACAAGGCGCTGTCCATCTACACCGTGTTCGGCGCGGGCGGCTACTCGTCCGGCCTGCTGTTCGGTGGCCTGATGACCGGGGTCGGCTGGCGCTGGACCTTCCTGCTGCCGGTCCCGATCGCGCTGGCCGCGCTGGCCGCCGCGTGGGTGTTGGTCCCGAAGGACAAGCCCGCCGAGGAAGGCGGCCACGACCTGTTCGGCGCGCTGCTGTCCACCTCCGCGATGCTGCTGCTGGTCTACACCGTCGTCACGGCGCCGGAAGCGGGCTGGGTGTCCGCGCGCACCCTCGGCTCGTTCGCCGCGGTGCTGGTCTTGTTCGCCGGCTTCGTCGCGGTGGAGAAGCGGGTCAAGCACCCGCTGGTCCGGCTCGGCATCCTGCGCAAGGTCTCGCTGGTCCGCGCCAGCTTGGCGATCGTCGCGGTGGCCGGTTCCTACTTCAGCTGGCAGTTCATCGTGACCATGTACATGCAGGACACCCTGGGCTGGTCGCCGCTGAAGCTGTCGATGGCGCTGCTGCCGGTCGGTCTGATGGTCGCGTTGTCCGCGGTGTTCTCCGACAAGCTGGTCGACCGGTTCGGCACCGGCCCGATCATCGGCGTCACCATGGCCGTGATGGCCGTCGGCTACCTGATGTTCCTGCGACTGGACACCGCGCCGTCGTACTGGACGATGCTGCTGCCCGCGATCATGCTGATCGGCATCGGCTGGGTCGGCTTCCCCGCCATCAACATTCAGGCGACCAACGGGATCGACGACGACGAACAGGGTCTCGCGGCGGGCGTGCTGCAGACCTCGATGCAGGTCGGTGCGGCCATCGTGCTCGCCGTGACCACCGCGATCATCGCGTCGGGCAGCCACGGTGACACCTCGCCCACCGCGATGCTGGACACCTACCGCCCCGGCCTGATCTTCGCCGCGGCCGTCTCCATCGCCGGTGCGCTGGTTGCCCTTTCGGCCTTCTTCGTGAAGCGCACCAAGCAGGCCGAGCGGACTCCGGAACCGGAGCTCGAGCTCGTCGGCTGACCTCCGACAGCCGACACGAAACAGGCCGGTGCCACCGCGAGGTGGGGCCGGCCTGTTTCGGGCTACTCAGGAAAAGGGCGGTGCGGCAGTGTCTTTGGCCGAGCGAACAAAAGTCAGCGGACTACCGTCGCGGCCGACCGTCGGCCAGTCGATGCCGAGCTGCGGATCGAAAGCGTCGATGTCCCTGTCGAATTCGGGCGTGTACTCCAGCGAGCACAGATAGGTGACGGTGGAGTTGTCCTCCAGCGAGAGGATCGCGTGGCCGAGGCCCTCGGACAGGAACATCGAGCGCCGGTCGACATCGTCGAGCAGCACGCTGTCCCAGCGCCCGTAGGTGGGTGAGCCCGGGCGCAGGTCGACGACCACGTCGAGAAACGCACCGCGCACACAGGTTACGTACTTCGCCTGCCCCGGCGGATCCTCGGTGTAGTGGATGCCGCGCAGCACCCCGGCGGCGGAAACCGAGCAGTTCACCTGCCGCAGATCGAACGGCCGGCCCGTCACCTTCTCGAACTCCGAGGCCTTGAATCCCTCGAGAAACATGCCGCGACCGTCGCCGAGCTGGCGCGGGGTGATCACCCAGGCGCCGGGGACGTCGAGCTCCCGGAACTCCATGCTCACCAGTCCCGGCCGCGTTCGAGGATGTCGAGCAGGTAGCTGCCGTAGCCGGAGCGGGTCAGCGGTTCGGCCAGCTTGCACAGCTGTTCGTCGTCGATGTAGCCCATCCGCCAGGCCACCTCCTCCGGCACGCCGATCTTGAGGCCCTGCCGTTCTTCGATGGTGCGCACGTAGTTGGCGGCGTCGAGCAGCGAATCGAAGGTGCCGGTGTCGAGCCAGGCTGTGCCGCGCGCGAGTACGTCGACCCGGAGCCGATCCTGTTCCAGGTAGGCCCGATTGATGTCGGTGATCTCGTATTCGCCACGCGCGGAGGGCTTCAGCGTGCGCGCGATCTCGACCACGTCGTTGTCGTAGAAGTACAGCCCGGGGATGGCGTAGTTCGAGCGCGGGGTCTTCGGCTTCTCCTCGATGGACACCGCGCGCCCCTCGGTGAACTCGACCACGCCGTACGCGGTCGGGTCCGATACCCAGTAGGCGAACACCGCGCCGCCGTCGATGCCCGCGAAGCGGTTCAGGCTGGTGCCGAGCCCGGGGCCGTGAAAGATGTTGTCGCCGAGCACCAGCGCCGCGTTGTCGGTGCCGATGTGGCCGGCGCCGAGCACGAAGGCGCGGGCCAGGCCGTCCGGCTCGGGTTGCACCACGTAGCTGATCGAGAGGCCGAACTGCGCGCCGTCGCCGAGCAGCCTGCCGAACGCGTCGGCGTCCGCAGGCGTGGTGATGACGAGGATGTCGCGGATGCCCGCGAGCATCAGCGTGCACAGCGGGTAGTAGACCATCGGCTTGTCGTAGACCGGGACCAGCTGCTTGCTGACCCCGCGTGTGATCGGATGTAACCGGGAGCCGGTGCCACCCGCCAAGATAATGCCCCGCATGACCAGGAGTCTGCCAGTTCGGCCTTGGCCAAGCGTCGGCGAGGTTCCGACTGCTCGTCGAATTGATTACGGAATCGGCATTCACGGTTTCCGGAGCGGTCGGTTCAGCGATTCTGTTGCTTAGGTCACACAATGCATGGTGTTCTGAAACAACACTGTGTGAGATGTCAGCGCCGACAGCTCGCCTGGGACCGCTCGGTCGTGGCTCGGCGCGCCAGTTGGTGAGGTAGGTGCGCGATGGCAGCGACCAGGGTCGGCGAGTCAGCCACTGTCATGAATCCGGAAAATCTGAGTGCCCCCGCGCGTCTGGTCCTGGCGGCCTGCCTCGGCGTGGTCCGTCCCGCGTTGCGCGCCGCACCGATCACCCGCGCGACCATCCCGATCGGCGCGCTGGCGATCGACACGCTCGCCAGGTTGCGGCCGGAGCCGCAGGGTATCGATCGGGAGCAGGTGTCGCTCAACGGTTTCCGAATGGAGATCGTGCGGCCCGCGGGCGCGGCCAGGGCACTGCGCCACGGGGCCCTGCTGTACATGCACGGCGGCGGATTCGCGGTTTGCGGGTTGCGTACCCACCGGCCGGTCGCGGCGAGCCTGGCGCGGCGCACGGGCCTGCCCGTGGTGAACGTCGACTATCGGCAGTTGCCGAGCAAGCGCATCACCAATTCGGTCGACGACTGTCTCACCGCCTACCGCTGGCTGCTGCGCCACGGCGCGGACGCCCGCCGGATCGTCTTCGCCGGTGACTCGGCGGGCGGCTACCTGACCTTCGCCACCGCACTGCGCGCCATCGAGGAGGGCCTGCCCGCCCCCGCCGGACTGGTCGGGCTGAGTCCGCTGCTCGACCTGGACTACGCGGCGAAGCGAACCCACATGAATGTGCGGAAAGATCCGTACATTCCGTTGCTCGCGCTGGAAGCCGTGGTCCGCATCGGCGCGGAGATCGACGGAAAACTCGATCCGCTGCTGTCCCCGGTCAACGGGCTCCTGGCTGGCCTGCCGCCGGTGCTGTTGATCGCCGCCGAAGACGAGGTGCTCCGCTACGACTGCGAGTTGATGGCGCAGCGGCTCACCGCCGCAGGCGTGCCGAACGCGGTGGAGCTCTGGCGCGGCCAAGTGCACGCGTTCATGAGCATCGCACCGAGCCTGCCGGAGAGCAGAGCGGCCCTGGCCAGGGTGTCGCGCTTCGTCCGGGCTCGGATCGAGGAAGGCCAACAGGCGCGGACGGCGTAAGCCGGCCGGCCTGTCCAGGCGAGCCCCGTTCCGCTGTGGCCGGGACGGGGCTCGCGCATGCCGGGACCACGAAAAACCCCGCCCGGCAACGGCCGAGCGGGGTTCAGTTTCGTATTCGGTTGTGCGCGTTGCCTACTTGGCAGGGGCCGGGGGAACGAAGGGGGCGTTGATGGTGGTGAAGTACTGGATGGCCGCGCCGATCGCGACAGGAGCGGTCACGAAGACCTGACCGAGCAGGGTGCCGAGAGCGCCGATGGCGAGGAAGCCGGCGATGCAGCCGCCGATGAAGCCGGCGGGGGCGCCGAGCATTGCGGAGAGGGCACCGGTGAGGACGAGGCCTGCGGCGCCGCCGAGGACGCAACCGATTGCGGCGCCGCCGAGGCCGCCGACGAGGGTGCCGATGGTGGCGCCCATGGAGATGGTGGAGGTCATGCGCGACCAGGCGGCCTGCTCACGATCGTATTCGGTCTTCCAGGGCGCCTTGTCCTCGTAGGGCAGGGCGACGGGCTTGTAGGTCGCGTGCGCCATGTCGAGCTGCGGGGTCAGGGTGGCGGTGCGATCGGAGATGTCCGCGGCGATCGGAAATTCGAAGTCGTCGACGCGCATGACGAGCGGGGTGCCCGCGACGGTGGTGCCGGCCGCGTCCTTGATCTTGAGGGCGCCGTCTTCGACCTCGATCGAGCCCTGGTCGATCGAGAGAATGGACTGGGTGTCGGTGCCGGTAGCGGTGTAGTTGATCACCTTCTGATCGGCAGCGGGGGCCGCGTTGACGGTGCCCGCGGTCACGCCGAGAGCGGCGATCAGTAACGCGGAGGTGGCGGCAAACTTAGTGATACGCATGTGCTTTGGTTCCTCATCGGGTGCGTTGAGTGAGTGAAACGACCGGCAACTGATCTCACGAACTTTCAGTAACCGGGGCGCGGTCCTCAGGAACCCCTGCCCCCGGCGGTGCGCCGGGAGCAGGGGTTCCTGGCTCGATGTTCGGTTGCAATTCGGTTGGGTGAATTCAGTTGTGCCAGTCCAGCTTCAGCTGGGCACGGACGTATCTACTTGGCCGGGGCCGGGGGAACGAAGGGGGCGTTGATGGTGGTGAAGTACTGGATGGCCGCGCCGATCGCGACAGGAGCCGTCACGAAAATCTGACCCAGGAGAGTGCCGACGGCACCCATCGCGAGGAAGCCGGCAATGCAGCCGCCGATGAAACCGACCGGGGCGCCGAGCATTGCGGAGAGGGCACCGGTGAGGACGAGGCCTGCGGCGCCGCCGAGGACGCAACCGATTGCGGCGCCGCCGAGGCCGCCGACGAGGGTGCCGATGGTGGCGCCCATGGAGATGGTGGAGGTCATGCGCGACCAGGCGGCCTGCTCACGATCGTATTCGGTCTTCCAGGGCGCCTTGTCCTCGTAGGGCAGGGCGACGGGCTTGTAGGTCGCGTGCGCCATGTCGAGCTGCGGGGTCAGGGTGGCGGTGCGATCGGAGATGTCCGCGGCGATCGGAAATTCGAAGTCGTCGACGCGCATGACGAGCGGGGTGCCCGCGACGGTGGTGCCGGCCGCGTCCTTGATCTTGAGGGCGCCGTCTTCGACCTCGATCGAGCCCTGGTCGATCGAGAGAATGGACTGGGTGTCGGTGCCGGTAGCGGTGTAGTTGATCACCTTCTGATCGGCAGCGGGGGCCGCGTTGACGGTGCCCGCGGTCACGCCGAGAGCGGCGATCAGCAGCGCCGAAGAGACGGCGAATTTCCTCATCAGCATGTGGTGGAACCTCAATGTGAAGCGTTCGGAGGGGACTAGACGATCGAAATCTAGACCAGCCAACGAGTGGTGAACGGGTTGTGACCTTTTATTCAAATTTTGTTCACCAAAGAGACTCGTGGCATGGTGGGGTGTCGGAAACACACACTCTAAGTGCGGTTTTGGGCTACAAACAGGACTGGATGTCCGACTTCTACTGAAGAGTAAGAGACCAAGGTCACAGAGCGCAACTCTGGCGGCATGGGCTAGTTCGATCGTTCGAGCGCGCCTATCTCGAATCGATCACGCTGTGCCTAACCGGTGGAAGTAAGGTCATGGGGTGCGCTTGCTTGTCACCGGCGGAGCCGGATTCATCGGAGCCAACTTCGTCAAGCAGACCGTTGCCGACCGTCCCGATACCACCGTAACGGTGCTCGACGCACTGACCTACGCCGGAAATCGCGCCTCGCTGGACCCGGTGGCCGATCGGATCGATTTCGTGCACGGCGATATCGCCGACCTCGATCTGGTCGACGAACTGGTCAGCGGCGTCGACGCGGTGGTGCATTTCGCCGCCGAATCGCACAACGACAACTCGCTGGCCGAGCCGTGGCCGTTCGTGCAGACCAATATCATCGGCACCTATTCACTGCTGCAGGCCGTGCGCCGCTACGACGTGCGCTACCACCACGTCTCCACCGACGAGGTCTACGGCGATCTCACCCCCGACGAGCCCGCGTTCACCGAACGCACTCCGTACAACCCGTCCAGTCCGTACTCGGCGACCAAGGCCTCCAGTGATCTGCTGGTGCGCGCCTGGACCCGCTCGTTCGGCGTCCGTGCCACCCTGTCGAACTGCAGCAACAACTACGGTCCCTATCAACATGTGGAGAAGTTCATCCCGCGCCAGATCACCAATCTGATCGATGGCGTCCGGCCGCGGCTCTACGGCGCCGGCCATCAGGTGCGCGACTGGATCCACGTCGACGACCACAACCGCGCCGTGTGGGACATCCTGGAGCGCGGCCGGATCGGGCAGACCTATCTGATCGGCGCCGACGGCGAACTGGACAACAAGTCCGTGGTGCGGATGATCCTGCAAGCCTTCGACCGCGACCCGGACGACTTCGACCACGTCACCGACCGGCCGGGCCACGACCAGCGCTACGCCATCGACGCGACGCTGCTGCGCACCGAACTCGGCTGGACCCCGCGCTACGCCGACTTCCGCGCGGGCCTCGCGGCGACCGTCCAGTGGTACCGCGACAACGAATCCTGGTGGCGCCCCTACAAAGCCATCACCGAGCGCGCGTACGTCGCGGCGGGCGAACAGACCCTCACCCCAACCGACTAGCCGCACACCTTCCGATTTCCCGCACCGAGATTCGCCTGCGATTCCAGGTGCGGGAAATCAATAACGGTGCGGTTCAGCCCCAGACGATGTCGTAGTACTTCCAGACCGCGCCGATGAGGGCGATGACGGTGGCGACGATGATGGTGACGGCGGGGCCGACGGTCGGCGTGCGGCCCGCGATGTTGGTGAGCCGCAACGGCATCCAGCGCAGCAGCACGGCGAAGGCGACGATCGCCAGCGGCACGAAGTAGCGGCCCTGCACACCGTCGATGATGTAGTAGCCGACCGGCGTGAACGACATGTACAGCGTCACGTAGATCATCGCCACGCTGGCCGCCACGGTCAGCGCGACGAGCAGGGTGCGCCGGAAGGTGGCCGCGGTCAGCCGATCCGCGACGCCGATGCTCACCGCGAACGCGAACAGGCAGGCCAGCATCGTCAATGCGGGGACATCGATGTAGGCGAAACCGAGCTCACCGAAGAACTGGCTGAACCACCGTTGGTCGCGCAGTGCGATGCTCTCGCCGAACACGGAGATGAAATGCCCTGGATCGGTGAGAATTCCGCGCAGCTGCTCGCCAGGCTGCACCGAGCGCCACTGGTGCTCGGGCCGCATCAGGCCCATGCCGTCGCCGGTGGGCGCCGCGATCTTCATCCACACGGCGAAGACCAAACCGGCCGCGGCCGCGAAGGCCCACGGAATCCAGCGCCGCCAACCGGTGAAACCCAGCCGGTCCGCGGGCACCAGCACCACCAGCATCGCGAGCAGCACATAGGTCGGCTTGCTCACCGGCAGCAGGATCGTCGCGGCGAGCAGCGCACCGGTTTCCACGCGACCGAGCCGGTCGCCGAGGAACAGCGCCTTCACCAGCAGCGCCGACACCATGATGGCCAGCGCGTTGGTCATGGTGTCCGCGGTGACGGTGCCCGCCTGGAACACCGCGATCGGCAGCACCGCGACGGTGAACGCCAGCCACTGCACCCGATGCTTGCGCAGTGCGTACAGGCCGAAGCCGACCACCGTGAGGTAGGCGAGCAGCCCGGCGAGCCTGGTCAGCGCGATCATCCCGCCGACGTCGAGCCCGAACAGCTCGGCCAGCCGAATGCCCACGGCGGCAGGGATATACGGCACCGGTGAGTAGGCGGCGGTGTTGGTGAACCAGACCGGTTCGGTGGCGTCGGAGACCGCGGCCCCGCCGAGCCGGTCGTAGGCGCCCGGGTCCTCGACCATCGAGCCCGGCTCTTCGGGATTGGTCGTGTAGTCGCGCAGCGCGTAACCCATTACGGCGGTGATGCTTTTCGGCACATCGCCGCCGTAGGCGACTCCGCGCGTGTCGTGAATCTTCTGTGGCAACAACCCGCCGTGCGCGACCTGGTAGGCGCGGCCGAACTGGGTGATCTCGTCGTGGCCCCAGAAGGGCGGCGTGAGAACGGTGAACAGCCCGCCGAAGATCGCGACGAGCACCGTGAACGCGACCGTTGCCCCGCCGAGGCGCGTCACGATCCGCGCGCCGAAGTCACGAGCCGACCCGGACTTCACCGAAGCTTCGACCGCCGTGGTCTTCGTCGACCCATTGGTCGATTCAGCAGCCGATTCGTCCAGCGCCCGTGTCGTATTCGATTCGGTGTCCTCCGCCGCGGTGGTCACAGTCCTGCTCCGCCGGTGCGGGCGTCACCGCCGTTGCCGTTGGGCTGGTGCTCGTCCGCGCTCACCGCGGAGTAGCGCAGGTACACCAGTCGCGCGGCCTCGTGCCGCGAGCGCCGGATGCCGTCCAGGATCAGGCCCGCGGTCCAGGCCAGGCTGCCGAGCAGCAGCAAGGTGAAGGCGAGGAACAGCGTCGGGAACCGGGGCACCTCACCGGTGTTGTAGAACTCGACCACGATCGGGACGCTCAGAATGATGGAAACCAGCCAGCTCAGCGTGCCGAACAGGCCGTAGAACGCGACGGGGCGCTCGTGCCTGGCCAGGCCGATGATCAGCGCCAGGATCTTGAACCCGTCGTGATAGGTGCGCAGCTTGCTCTCACTGCCCGCGGGGCGGTCGCGGAAACCGACCGGCACCGCGGTCCGCGGCACCCGCAGGTGCAGCGAGTGCACCGTCAGCTCGGTCTCGATCTCGAACTCGCGCGACACGGCGGGGAAGCTCTTCACGAACCGGCGGGAGAACACCCGGAAGCCGCTCAGCATGTCTTCGACGTTCTCGCCGAACACCTTGCCGACCACGCCGTTGAGCACCTTGTTACCGGTCTCGTGGCCCGTGCGGTACGCCGATCCGCTCTCGTCCTGCCTGCGGACGCCGAGCACGTGGTCGTATGGACCGTCGAGCAGGGTCTTGATCATCAGCGGCGCGGCCGACGCCTCGTAGGTGTCGTCGCCGTCGATCATCAGGTAGACATCGGCCTCGATGTCGGCGAAGGCGCGGCGCACCACATTGCCCTTGCCCTTGGTGTATTCGTGGCGCACGATCGCACCGGCCTCGCGGGCGCGTTCGGCCGTCTTGTCCGTACTCAGGTTGTCGTAGACATAGACGACGATTCCCGGCACGGCGGCCAGCAGGTCGGCCACGACCTTGGCGACGGACGCCTCCTCGTTGTGGCACGGCACCACGGCGGCAATTCGAAGCTCGGTGGAGTCCACCCGGGTCAATCCTCGCGATCGGTGGTGAATGTGGGAACACCGGGAGGGTACAGGGAACTCACTGCGGACGTGTGGCCGACCTCAGCGCGCCGACAGGGGAATTTCGCCTCGCGCCATGGCGCGCCGGGGCTGCGGTACCGTCGGGCCGTGCCAACCAGTGAATCGACCGCGCGGGCGGGCGAGACCGTGCCCGCCGAGGCATCGATCGTCGGGAAGGTGCTCGCCGCGCTGCGGCAGGGCAGCGCGTTCCTGGTGGTCGGGGCCATCGGCTTCCTCGTCGACGCGGGCACCTACAACCTCCTGGTGTTCTGGGGCGGCGAGGGCATGCTTTATCACTACCCGCTGCCCGCCAAGATCATTGCGATCGCGGTGGCCACGGTGGTCACCTATTTCGGCAACAAGTGGTGGACCTTCGCGCACAAGAAGACCGACAACCCGGGGCGCGAATACCTTCTCTATGCCGTCTTCAATGTCGTCGCGATCGGCCTGCAACTGGGGTGCCTCGGTTTCTCCCGGTACGTGCTCGACCTGTCCTCGCCGCTCTCGGACAACATCTCCGGCACGCTCATCGGCCAGATGGTGGCGGTGGTCTTCCGCTACTGGGCCTACGACAAATTCGTCTTCACCGGCGCGCGCGAGCGCGGCGACGAGGCAGGCACCGACGGAGTAGCGAACGCTCAGCAACCGAAATAGGACACGGCGGCACCACGGCTGAGCAGGCAGCTCGCTACGGTGGTTGATATCCTCACCCCCGCCGCGAACGGCATCCAGGGGCAGTCTGTCCCGTCCGGCACGATAACGATTTCGAGGACTTCATGGATCAGTCGGCTACCCAGGCCGTTACCGAAACGAACGATCGAGCGCCGGCCGTTGTCGCGCCTGCCTCGCTGCGCTCCGACCACCGGGCGCCGGATCGGCTGGTGTTGCAGCGCGGCATCTTCACCGGTCCCTCGGCGAAGGTGAGCGACGAGCTGTATGCCGTCGTCAAGGGTCGCGCGCATCGGGAACGCCAGGCGCTGCGGCTGGAAAAGGGCGCCGCCGCGCACACCAACACCTACTTCGGCCGATTCGCCGCGAGCTACTGGCAGCGCTGGACCACCGTCACCGAGGTACGGGTGGCCATGGTGCTCGACGTGACCAAGAAGGCCAGGATCCGGCTGGTCGCCTCCGATATCGCGGGGCACCGCCGGATCATCGACACCGCGCAAGTCACCGAAAGCGGCCCGCTGACGCTCACCGCGCCGCTGGATCAGTACGTCGACGGCGGGGCGATCTGGCTCGAATTCGACGCCATCGGTGGCGACCTCGGCATCACCGAGGTCAGCTGGACCACGGCGGCACCGGACCACATCCGGCCCGTCGCGATCGCCATCTGCACCTTCAACCGCGCCGAGGACTGCGCGCACACCGTCGCGGCGCTGGCCTCCGACGAGGTCGTGCTCGGCGCGATCGACGCGGTGTACGTGGTGGACCAGGGCACCGACCTGGTGCAGGATCGGCCGCTGTACCAAGAGGTCGTGCCGGTGTTCGGCGACAAGCTGCGCTACCTGCGCCAGCCGAATCTCGGTGGGGCGGGCGGCTTCACGCGCGGGCTCTACGAGGTGTCCGCGGCGAACGAGCACGCCGACGTCATCCTGATGGACGACGACATCCTGTGCGAACCGGAAACGGTGTTGCGGCTCAACGCCTTCGCCAACATGACGGTGGAGCCGACCCTGGTCGGCGCGCAGATGTTGTTCCTGCTCAACCCCGATTACCTCAATGTCGGCGCCGAAGAGGTGCACCTTCAGCAGCTGCGGCACGGTCAGAAGGTGCCGAAGGCGTTGCGCAACACCAGCATGCTCAAGCGCAACCAGGAGCGGCGCGTCGATGCCGGGTACAACGCGTGGTGGACCTGCCTGATCCCGGCCGAGGTGGTCGCCAAGATCGGACTGCCCGTCCCGATCTTCTTCCAGTGGGACGACGTCGAATACGGCATCCGCGCCCGCGAGAACGGTTTCGTCACGGTCACCCTGCCGAACGCGGCGGTTTGGCACGCGGATTTCTACTGGAAGGACTACGACGACTGGGCGCGCTACTTCAGCACGCGCAACTCGTTGATCGTCGGCTCGCTGCACACCGATCTCGACGGAAAGGCGATCACCCGCAAGCTGTTCCGCGAGCTGGCCGAACAGCTGGTCGCAATGCAGTACGGCCTGGTGCACACCACCCTGCAGGGCATCGAGGACTTCCTGAAGGGCCCGAAGGTGTTGCAGGACGGCGGTATCGCCGCGCTGGCCGCCGCCCGCGGCAGCCGGGCCGACTACCCGGAGACGATCAAGCATCCGGCCTCGACACCGCCCGTGCGCTCCGGTGACATCCAATTGCGCCGCGCCACCGGCGAACCCAGCCGCCCGATGCTCGTGCTGATCAAGCGCGCCGTCAACCAGTGGTTCGGCCGCACTCAGCACGGCGTCATCGGCGTCACCCGCGAAGACGCGTACTGGTGGCATGTCTCGCTGTTCGACCACGTGGTGGTCACCGACGCCTCGCAGTCCGGCGTTCGCGTTCGGCAGCGGGACAAGGCGCGGGCCCGTCAGCTGCTGCGCCGCACCATTCACGTGCTGCGCAGGCTCCGCAACGAACTGCCGGCCCTGCAACGGGAATACCGCGCCGCGGTGCCCGAGCTGACCAGCCGCGCCAACTGGGAGCGGCTGTACGGCATCGCGAATGCCAAGCAAGACAGCTGATCTCGCACGGACATGAGCGGGGGACGGGCCTGGCCCGTCCCCCGCTTCCGTGCTACCTGCCCAGTGGCGAGTCGGACAAGAACAGGTCGGTGGTGAGCGGGCCGTCGCCGGGGACCACGCGGTACTTCTCCAGATCCGTGATGCCGTGCGCGGCAAGAACATCGTCATCGATGAAGAAGTTGCCGGAGGTCGACTTGGCCGGCGAGGTGAGCACCAGGTAGGCGGCGTCGGCGTAGATGTCGGGGGTGCGTGAGGTCGCGATCATCTCCTCGCCGCCGAGCAGGTTCTTCACCGCGGCGGTGGCGATGGTGGTGCGCGGCCACAGCGAGTTCACGCCGATCCCGTCGCCCTTCAGCTCCTCCGCCAAACCCAGTGTGGTGAGCGACATTCCGTACTTGGCGATGGTGTAACCCAGCGCCATGCCCGCCCATCTCGGGTCGAGATTGAGCGGCGGGGACAGGGTGAGGATGTGCGGGTTGCGGTCGGCCGCGGCCGAGGCGCGCAGATGCGGGATGCTCAGCTTCGACAGCAGGAAGCTGCCGCGGGTGTTGATGTCCTGCATGAGGTCGTATTTCTTCATCGTCAGCGCGTCGGTGGGCGACAAGTCGATGGCCGAGGCGTTGTTCACCACGATGTCGATGCCGCCGAACCGCTCGACCGTCTGCCGCACGGCCTCGGCCACCGAATCGTCGATGCGTACATCGCCGACGAACGGCAGCACCTGAGCGCCGGCCGCCTCGAGCTCGGCCGCCGCGGTATGGATGGTGCCGGGAAGCTTCGGGTGCGGAAGATCGGTCTTGGCGATCAGGGTGATGTTCGCGCCGTCGGCCGCTGCCCGCTTGGCGATCTCCAGACCGATGCCGCGGCTGCCGCCCGACATGATCAGCGTTCTACCCGCGAGCGGCTTGGATCCCGGTTCCGTCATTGACCTGCTCCTGTCGTCAGCGCCGCAGGGGAGACCCCGCAGCCGTCCACCGTGTGCACACTAAGCGTAAACCCTCGTCATATGCAACCAGTTGCATAGCATGCTGAGCAGGTTCTTCATGATCAATAACGCCGCTCGGGCCGTTGCCTGATGCAACGCGGTGGCCAAGGGCGGGCGGCGCTGGTCGCCGACTGCTACCGCCCGCCCGGCCGCCCGGGGTCAGCGGCGGGAACCTCGTTCCTTGTAACCCAGTCGCTGCTGCTTCATGATGCTGCGCCAGTTGCGGTCGCGTTCGGCCTGCAGGCGTTTGTCGGTGCGCGCCGCCATCCAGGCGTTCTCCTTGGCCAGCTTGCGGTAGCTGTCGAAGCGCCGCTGCGGGAGTTCGCCGTTGTCGATGGCTTCGAGCACGGCACAGCCGGGTTCGCCGTTGTGCGCGCAGTCGCCGAATCGGCATCGGGCGGCGAGGGATTCGATGTCGCTGAAGGTCTTCTCGAGGCCTTCGGCGGCGTCCCACAGCCCGATCCCGCGCAGTCCCGGTGTATCGATCAGCGTGCCGCCGTTCGGCAGCGGCCGCAGTTCCCGATGCACCGTCGTGTGCCGACCCTTCTTGTCCGCGGCGCGAACGGCGTTGGTGGCGAACACTTCCTGACCGAGCAGGGCATTGGCGAGGGTGGACTTCCCCGCGCCGGACGGTCCGATCAGCGCGACGGTGCCGTCGAGCATGGCGGCGAGCACATCCAGGCCGGCACCGCTGTTCGCGCTCACCGCGGCCACCGCGGCACCGGGTGCGACGGCCCGCACCTCGTCGAGCGGAATATCTTCTGCCGCGTCGGCTTTGGTGAGCACCACGATGGGTTGGGCGTTGCTTTCCCAGGCCAGCGCGAGCATCCGCTCGATCCGCCCGAGGTCGACGTCCCCGTCGGCCGCGGTGCAGATCAGCACCGTATCGACATTGGTGGCGAGCACCTGTCCTTGCGAGCGTCCGGATACTGACGATCGCATGATCGCCGACTTTCGTGGCAGCAGCTGTCGCACAACGGATTCGGCATCGATCGTCACCCAGTCACCGGTGCAGAGCCCGCTGACCTCGGCATCGGCGCGCGGGCACTTGGCCCGAGCCGGCCCGGTGGGTGTGGCGACATCACATTCGCTGCGGTCCATCCGGATCACCCGGGCGGGCACACAGCCTTCCTCGATCAGCGAGGCGTATTCATCGGCTACGGCTTCGGTCCAGCCGTAAGGGACAAGGAGGTCGTTCTCGACCATGATGGAAGGAATCTTTCGTTGGGCACCGAGCCCAACGCGGACTCAGTGACTGAAGAATGAGGGGGCGTTTCGTGTGGCGGCGTGCGCAGGCACAGCTCGTCCGAACACGACAATCCGCAAGCTCCTAGCCACGGTCCACACCTCCTCGCCTCACTCGCAGTTGCCCAACATTGACATGGCTCGACACCCCACGCAACTCATTTATTGCCGGGTTCCGACTACCCGCGTGCGCGCAGCCTGGCTGCGCGCAGTTCAGGGACGCTCGTCGGGTTTGCCGAACTGCTCGTGGCGGCCCAGCGAGCGCAGATGGAACCATTCGCGCAGGCCCGCCGGGTCGCGGCGGGTGACCAGGAAGAACCAGGAGAAGCGAATCCATTCCTGCGGCAGCAGCTTCCGCATCCCGGGCTGCGACATCAGGTAGCCCCGGTTCCGGTAGGTGAAATAACGCTTCACCGGGTCGTCGGGGTACTGGGTGTGCATCCGGCCGCCGAGGATCGGCTTGAATTCGGCGGCACCATTCGGATGCAGATACGCGGTCTGCAGACAGGTGCCGAAGGGCAGCCCGGAGCGGACCAGCCTGCGATGCACCTCGACCTCGTCGCCGCGCACGAACAGGCGCAGGTCGGGCACGCCGATCACGTCGACGGCCTTGGCGGAGATGAGCGCTCCGTTGAACAGCGAGGCGATGCCGGGCAGGAAGTCCTCGTCGCCGAGTTCGGAACGCAACCGCCGCCACACCACGCCGCGGCGCAGCGGGAAGGCGAGCTGGTCGGGCTCGTTGATGTCGCAGACCACCGGCGACACCTCGACCAGGCCGTGCCGCTTCGCGCAATCCAGCAGGATGGCAAGGACTTCCGGGCCTTCGGGCCGTCCGTCGTCGTCGGCCAGCCAGACCCAGTCCGCGCCGAGGCTCAACGCGTGCAGCATGCCGAGCGCGAAACCGCCCGCGCCGCCGAGGTTGTGTGCCGAACCGAGGTAGGTGGTCTCGATCGGCTGGTCCCGGACCAGGTCCGCGACCTCGGGCTCGTTGGCATTGTCGACCACGATCAGGTGATCGACCGGGCGCGACTGGGAGGCAATGACTTTCAGCGACTCGGCGAGCAGTTCGCGACGCTTGTGCGTGACCACGATCGCCACGATCCGCGCGTCGGGGCCGGTGCCGACGGCACCGCTCGCACGCACCGGCGCTGTGGTGGCGTCGACCGGAGCAGATGCCCCTTTCTCGATCGGGGTGTCCTGCCCGGTCGGCTCACTCATGCCTGGTTCCGCTCCAGTTCTCGTTCGGTGTCCATGGTCTTTTCGGCTTCCAATTCGCGCAGCACGGTCGCGACGTGGTTTCCCGCGTCCGGACCCTCGTAGGCTCGCACCACTTCTTCGATACCGCCACGCAGGCGGATCTGTCCGTGATCGATCCACAACGCGGAATCGCAGAGTTGCGCGAGAAATTCGTTGGAATGGCTGGCGAATACCAGGATGCCTGATCGGGCCACCAATTTCTGCAGACGCAGCCGGGCTTTCTTCATGAATTCGGCGTCCACCGCGCCGATGCCCTCGTCCAGCAGCAGGATCTCCGGGTCGATCGAGGTCACCACGCCCATCGCCAGGCGAACCCGCATACCGGTGGAGTAGGTGCGCAGCGGCATGGACAGGTATTCGCCGAGCTCGGTGAAATCGGCGATCTCATCGATCTTGGCCAGCATCGACTTTCGCGTCTGCCCGAGGAACAGGCCGCGGATGATGATGTTCTCGTAGCCCGAGATCTCCGGGTCCATGCCGACGCCGAGGTCGAACACCGGGGCCACCCGGCCGCGGATGCGCGCACTGCCGCGCGACGGCTCGTAGATGCCCGAAAGCAGCCGCAGCAGCGTGGATTTACCCGCGCCGTTGTGCCCGACCAGGCCGACCTTGTCGCCTTCCTTCAGCGACAGGGTGATGTCGCGCAGCGCCTCGACCACCACCACATCGGATTGGTTGCGCCCGATCGCGCCGCCCGCCTTGCCGAGGAACGCCTTCTTCAGCGATCGCGATTTGGCGTCGAAGATCGGGAATTCGACCCAGGCCTGGCGGGTTTCGATACTCACATGGTCGGTCATCGATGCCCTCCTAAACCCAGTACGGCACGCGCGAGCGGAACTGCTTCATCGCGTAGATCGCGACGAGCCAGCCGACCACGGTGATGGCGCCGACGATGCCCCAGTGATACAGATGCTGATCGTCGCCGAGCAATGGCGCGCGGATGATCTCCAGATAGTGGAACGTCGGGACCAGCTCGGCCAATTTCGCGCGTTCGCTGACCTGGCCGCCCTGCGCCTCGAGGCTCTTGGTATTCCACATCACCGGCGTCAGCACGAACAGCATCAGCGTGAGACTGCCGAGGATCGGCGCGATATCGCGGTAGCGGGTGCTGAAGATGCCGAACACGATCGACACCCACATCGCGTTCAGGAACAGCAGCCCGAGCGCGGGAATGGCGAACAGCGCGGTCCAGTGCAGTTTCTCCCACACACCGAACGCGACGAGCACCACGAGATAGATCAGCATGTTGTGCGCGAAGAACAGCAGCTGCCGCCAGACCAGCCGGTAGACGTGCACGCTCAACGCCGAGGGCAACTGTTTGATCAGCCCCTCGTTGGCGATGAAGACATCGGAGCCCTCGAGGATGCTCGCGTTGATCACGTTCCAGACGATGATGCCCACCGCCACGTAGGGCAGGTAGTCCTTGATCGGCTGATTGAGCAGCGCCGCGTACAGCAGCCCGATCGCGGCCGCCTGGACACCGGTCGCGATGGTGATCCAGAACGGGCCGAGCACCGAGCGCCGGTACCGCTGCTTGATGTCCTGCCAGCCGAGCGACAACCACAGTTCGCGCTGGCCGAAACCGACGCGGAAATCCTTGAACGCCCGCTGCAGGGTCTGCGAATCCGAGGCGATCGGCTCGGTGTCCACCGGTTCGGCGACCTCGGCGGTCTGCCCGGGCGCGGCCGGGGTCTCCGCGGGACTCACCGGATCCTCTTCCGCCGCGCCGTCATCGGAGCGCACCGTGCTGTCGCCGGAGGAATCCTCTTCCGGACGCACGGAGTCATCTGAACGCACTTGGCTGTCATCTGAACGCACTGAGCTCTCTTCAGGACGCCCCGGACTCTGTTCCGAGTCGGGGCGAGCGGCAGCGGCGGGCACGGTGCTCGACACTACCCTTGGACATTCCTACCGACCCGCGTGGCACACGCGGGTCAGCGCCTCACAGATACTGCCCGGAACCGCCGGTCACGTGATTGGCCGGGCCGCCGCGGGGGTCGCTCGCGTGGATGCCGGGCGGTAGCGCGCCCTGGCGCATTTGCTCGAGTTGCGCCCGCGCGGCCATCTGCTGCGCGAACAGCGCGGTCTGGATGCCGTGGAACAGGCCCTCCAGCCAGCCGACCAGCTGGGCCTGCGCGATCCGCAGTTCGGCGTCGGACGGAATGGCGTCATCGGTGAACGGCAGCGTCAGCCGCTCGAGTTCGTCGCGCAGTTCCGGGGCCAGGCCCTGCTCCAGTTCGCGCACCGACGACTTGTGGATCTCCTTCAGCCTGCTGCGGCTGGCGTCGTCGAGCGGAGCCGCGCGCACCTCCTCCAGCAGCTGCTTGATCATGGTGCCGATGCGCATGACCTTCGCGGGCTGCTCGACCATGTCGGCGAGCGATTCACCCGAATCGTCCCGGTCGTCCGAGTTGTCCTTCTTGTCTTCGTCGGTCACCACCTGCGCGGTGAACGGTGCGTCGTCCGCGGCCTCCGCTGGGATGACCAACGGGCGGCCGTCGGGCCCGACTACGACGATGTGGTCCGGGGCCTCATCCGATTGCGTCATGGTCCCTATCATGTCGCGTCGCTCCCGAACGCGCTAAGCCGGTGTTCACGCCGCCTGCGGATAACCGGCTGCGACCAGGTTGCCCGGTCCTCGTCATAGGCGCGGGGCGGCGTTCTATTCTGTTCGGGTCGTGTGGTTCGGATTTGCTGAAAGTCGGTTGCCATGCTGAGTCCCAGGTCGCTGTGCCCCCGCTATGAAGCGGAGGGGAACACGGTTACACAGGCTCGCCCGCTGCCCTTAGAGTGGCCAACATGACTTACGACGTCGCGAGGGTTCGGGGCCTGATACCGTCCCTCGGCGACGGCTGGATCCATCTCGACCCGCAAGCGGGCATGCTGGTGCCCGATGCGGTATCTCGCGCCGTCTCAACAGGATTCCGAACTTCCTCTTTTTCGCATATCGGTCGCAATGGTGCGGCGGTGCGTAGCGCCGCCATTCTGGACGCGGCCCGCGAGGCGGTGGCGGATCTGGTAGGCGGCGATCCGGCGGGCGTTGTGCTCGGCCCGGATCGGGCCGTGCTGCTCGCCTGGCTGGCCGAATCCTTGAGCTCGCGGCTCGGGCTCGGCACCGGCATCGTGTTGTCCCGGCTGGACGACGAGGCGAATGTCGCGCCGTGGTTGCGCATCGCCAATCGCTACGGCGCGCACGTGCGCTGGGCCGAGGTGGAGATCGAGACCTGCGAGATGCCGTCCTGGCAGTTCGAGGAGTTGATCGGGCCCACCGCACGACTGGTCGCGCTCACCGCCGCCTCGCCGATCGTCGGCTCCGCCCCCGCGGTCGGGGTGGCCGCGGACCGGGTGCACGAGGTGGGCGGACTGCTCGTCGCGGACGCGTTCGGCGCGGCGCCCTACGCGCTCATCGACATCGACGAACTCAACGCCGACGTGGTCGCGCTCAGCGCACCCGCCTGGGGCGGTCCACAGATCGGCGCGCTGGTGTTCCGCGATCCGGCCTTTCTTGACCGGATTCCCTCGATGTCGTTGAACCCCTACGCGAAGGGCGCCGAGCGGCTCGAGGTCGGCGGACACCAATACGCCCTGCTCGCCGGGCTGACCACCTCGATCGACTTCCTGGCCGGCCTCGACGAGCGGGCCCGCGGCAGCCGCCGCCAGCGCCTGGAAATGTCGATCACCTCGCTGCAGGACTACCACGATCAGCTGTTCGAGCACCTGATGGATGTGCTGGACAAGATCCCGAACCTCACCGTGATCGGCCGGGCCTCCACCCGAATCCCCACCGTCAGTTTCACTCTCGCGGGCATGCAGGCCGAGAAGGTCGCCGCCAAGCTCGCCGACAACCGCATCGGCACCCTCAGCGGCGTGCACGGCGGCAGTCGGCTGCTCGACGCCCTCGGTGTGAACGACGAAGGCGGCGCGGTCACCATCGGCCTGGCGCCGTACACCACCAAGTTCGAGATCGACCAGCTCGGCCGCGCGCTCGCCGCGATGGAGTAGTAGAGCCACGTTCTTCCCGCGGGGTGGCCACTCTCCCTTGGGTTTACGAGCTCAGAGATCCTGTACTTGCAGCACGACCTTGCCGAAGGCGTCACCGGATTCCAGCAACCGATGCGCCTCGCCCGCCTCACTGATCGGCAATTCCGCGTGGATGACCGGCGCCACGGTGCCGTCGGCGACCAACGGCCACAGCTGCCTACGCACCTCGGCGATGATCTCAGCCTTGCTGCCGTGGCCGGTGGCCGGCCGGTTGCGCACATTGGTGGCGTGCACCGTGCCCCATTTCCGCAGCAGCGCACCGAGATTCAGCTCGCCGCCGACCCCGCCCTGCATGCCGATCACCACCAGGTGCCCGAAATTCGCCAGGGCCTCGACATTGCGGGCCAGGTAGGCCGCGCCCATGTTGTCCAGGATGACGTCGGCGCCCGTGCCGTCGGCCCGCACCGCGGCGATGAAATCGTCGTCCCGGTAATTGATCAGCACGCTCGCGCCGAGTTCCTTGCACCGCTGCAGCTTGTCGGCCGAGCCTGCGGTGACCGCGACCCGCGCACCGAGGCTGCGCGCCACCTGGATGGCATGCGTGCCGATTCCGCTGCCGCCACCGTGGATCAACACCAGCTGACCCGCTTGCAGCCCGGCGGTCATGACCAGGTTCGACCACACCGTCGCCGCCACCTCGGGCAGCCCGGCGGCCGCGCCGAGATCCAGCCCGTCGGGCACCGGCAGCAGTTGCGTGGCCGGGACGACCACCTTTTCGGCATACCCGCCGCCGGACAGCAGCGCGCACACCCGGTCGCCGACCTGCCAGTCCTGCACGCCGTCACCGAGCTCGGCGATGACGCCGGAGCATTCGAGACCGAGCACCTCGCTGGCACCCGGCGGCGGCGGGTAAAACCCTTGGCGCTGCATCAGGTCGGCGCGGTTCACCCCGGCCGCCGCCACCTGGATCAGCACCTCACCGTGGCCGGGCGCGGGATCTGCCGCCTCGCCCCACGTCATTACCTCGGGCCCGCCGAATCCGTTCAGCTCGATAGCACGCACAGGTTCCATAGTGCCCCCGCCCGCACCGTCCCGAACCGCGGGCCCCTCGTGAGCGGTCGCGGTAGCGGTCGGCTCAGGCGCAACCACAAGCGCATTCTCGCGGTTTCGCGAACCGCGCCGAGCTGGAGAGATCACTGAGCGAGACTGTGCACTGAGCGATACATCTTTCCCCACAGGGAATTTCCGCAGTTGAGGGCGGCATAGAATGAGCACCGTGCATCCAGAACCGAGTAGTCCCGTGGCCGAACCGAGGTGGCTCACCCCGGCGCAGCAACGGGCCTGGCGGGCCTATATGGATGGCCACCAGCGACTGATGACCGCGCTGAACCGCCAGTTACAGCGCGACAGCGACCTCAGCGTCGCCGAGTACCGCATCCTGGTGCTGCTGTCGGAAGCGCCCGGCCGCGCCTTGCGGATGAGCGAACTCGCCGACGGCGTGCTCTCCTCCCGCAGCCGCCTCACCCACCAGATCCGGCGCCTGGAAGGCGAGCGCATGGTGCGCCGCAATACCTGCCTCGAAGACGGCCGCGGCGTCCTCGCCGAACTCACCGACGAGGGCATGCGCCGCCTCGAAGCCGCCGCTCCCGGCCACGTCGAAGCCGTCCGCCGCGACTTCGTCGACCTGCTCACCCCGCACCAGCTAGAGGTCATCGCCGAAGTCTTCGCCCGCGTCGATCAGGAAATCGGAACGCGCCCCCTCTGACCCGTCCGCTACCATCGTGATCCTGGAGACGTGGCAGAGCGGCCGAATGCACTCGCCTTGAAAGCGAGCGTCGAGAGATCGACCGGGGGTTCAAATCCCTCCGTCTCCGCAACTTCCCCTGACCTGCTCCGGCAGGTCAGGGGCACTATTTTCGGGGGAGTCGGCACAGCTGGCCTACCGTCTGGCCACATTTTGGCCACACTGGCCGCGGCGGCCTTGTCCAGCGCTTCGCCGACGGCGTCCAAATCGTCATCGAACAAGTCCGCGTAAGTGTCCAAGGTCATCGCGGCCGAGGCGTGCCCCAACATCCTTTGCAGCGCTTTCACATTGACCCCGGCGGACACCGCGAGGCTTGCCGCCGTGTGCCGAAGATCGTGCGGAGTGACGCGAGGGATATCGGAGGCCCGCACGGCCTTGTTGAACCAACCAGAATGACTGATCGGCCGTTTCAGGTGCTGGCCGTCGCTTCCCGGAAACACGAGGTCGTTGCGGCGCTTGCCCTCACACCGCCGAGCCAGCTCGGTCACGATGAACATCGGTACCGGCACCGACCGCTCGTCCTCGGATTTCGGCGTGCCGACGTGCACCTCCATATTCACCTGCACGGCGTTCTCGACCACGCTGAGCCGTTTGCGCAGCAGGTCAAGGTGTTTGACCCGTAGCCCGATCGCCTCGCCCCAGCGGATACCGCAGTACGCGAGAACCAACACGAGGAGTCGGTGCTGACCTGACTTGCTGGCGAGCAGGGCGACTTGTTCGTGAGTGAGGTAGGTGCGCGGCTTCCGCTTCTTCTTCGGCAGGTTCTCGACACCACGAGCGGGATTCTTGGCCAACCGCTTTCCCTTCACAGCGGTGTCGAGAATCCCCGCCAGGACGCCGTAGGCGCGAATGACCACGGTAGCGCCGCTGCCCTTCTTCACCACCTTGTCGGAGTCGTTTCGGTCGATGACTGTCCGGCCCATATCCGAGATCCAGGTCTCTACCGAATCGAGGTCGATATCGGAGATTCGCACGCCGCCCCAGCGTGGCTCGACATGTATGCGCCAAGCGGTCTCGATCGACTTGTATGTGGAGGGCTTGAGGTCAGATTCCTTGCGTGCCAACCAGTTCAGCGAAAGTTCCGCCACGGTGACCCGCCCGAGGGATGGCGCGACGTAGTCGCCCGTCATCTTCTGGACCTCGACCGTGCTCTTGAAGTTCTCGGCGTCTACTTTGCGCCGAAATCCGCGTTTGCTGGTCTGCTTACCGTCCGGCTTGCGGTAGCGGACTCGGTACCGCTTCTGGCCGGATTGTGTGGAGTACGGCTCGACTGTGGCCACGCCTATCGACCTCCGGCCGTCTCGCTACGCTTATCCATGCTGCTGCTCCATTTCCTTGCTGGTTGTGGGTAGTGGCGTCCGTGGCCCCCGTCGCCCGCAGCTGGAACTGCGGGACTTCCGGCGGGGGTCACCCTTGGGTGTCATCTGGACTGGTTCGGGTTCATGGTTGTGGCGTCGGTGGCTACGACGACTGCGCCAGGAATTTGCAGTAGTTCGCCCTCGACCTGTCCCAGCTCGACCTTGGCGCGTGTGAGCGATTCGAGCATTGAGGGGATGGCGTCGGGCGCAGAGTCGCTGAGTTGGGCGATCGTGGATGCGACTGTGTGCAACCGCTGGTTCAATTCGATTCGGCGACGGGACAGAAGGATCAGTTCGGCGCGCTCTTCGAGTTCCATGATCCGGGCGGCGTCGGCTTTCCATTGCTCGTCCGGCTCGTCTGTCGACTCGAGGACGGGGCGCATCAGCGTCTCGCCGGAGAACCACGTCGCGGCTCGGATCGCGGTGGTGTGGACTCCGGGGACGATTTCGGCGTCGCCATCGGGCAGCGCTGGGAACAGCAGTTGTACCGGGGGCACACCGAGTGCCCATGCGATCACGGACAGTTCTGCCGTCGAAATGTACTTGCGGCGTCGGTTCTCGATGTCGGTGATGGTCGATCGGGACACCGCGTAGCCGAGTGCGGTGGTCTGGTCGGACAGCCATTGAGCCGAACGCTTCCCTCGAAGCTCCTTGATTGCACGGCCGATCGCCTCAGCCTGCCGTGCCTCCCACGTTTTTTGCGTCATAATCCCACAATATATCAGTATATTGCGTTGAATGCTCGACAATGGAATGATTTCCCACAGAATGATCTCGAATTGTGGGAGATGATCTCCTGCGGGGAGGAGTCCGAACCAATGTCGACACCAGGCGCGTATGCGACGCCAGAGCAGCTGGCCGACCGCTGGCACACCACGCAGGAATCGCTGGCGCAAGACAGGTACCGGGGTACCGGTCCGAAGTTCCTCAAGCGGGGCCGCAGGATTCTGTATCAGTGGGCCGAGATTTTGGAATGGGAAGCGGCGCACACGATTTCGCGCACCGATGAACGGTCGGGGGTGGCGTGAGGTGCCCCAGAGATTCACGCGCCCCGGCGCGGAGGCGGCGGATGGTCGGGCGGACCGGATTCGGGATAGCGCGCTCCGCCGCCGCGCAGAAGCTGCGCGTCGGTTGCCAGGCGGGGATCCGTGGGTTCAAGGGCTGAACGATCGTGAACCCGAGCTGACTGCCCGCAAGCTGGAGGCGTGGTGCCACGCTGCGAATCATGTTGTAGCGGATGGGCTTACACCCATAATCCCGGTAGAGATCGCGCGCCTGTTGTGGCATCGGGGCGGCCCGGACCGGGAGATAGCCGAACGGGTGTATCGGGCGGGCGGGTCCGCAGCGTGACCCAGATCTCCACTCCGGCCGATGCGGCGGCGGTCGTCGCGAGGCATCGCACCGACGAGGACTTTCCGAGGGAACCCGAACCTGGTGCGCCGGACCATGGGCGAGCACCGCCCGGTCGGCGCAAACCGTTGGGCGAGCGTCTGCTGTCGCTGGCCGACCTCGGCCTACTGCCCGCAGCGGAGCCGTTGGTCGATGGCCTGCTCTATCGCAACACTCTTGCCCAGCTCGCCGGACCACCTGGTTCGTACAAATCGTTTGTGGCAGTGGGTATTTCGTGCGCGCTGTCGACAGGACAGAACTGGGAGACCCACCATGTCCCGTCGCGCGAGAAGGTCGTTTACGTTGCGGCCGAAGGTGCTTCGGGGCTACGTGCTCGCATCCTGGCGTGGTGCGAGCTGACACGGGTGGATCCGCGTGACCTCGAGGGCTGGCTGTACGTGCTGCCATGCCCGGTACAGCTCGGCGCGCTGCTCGAGGTGACCGAGGCTGCCCAGCTGGCCGCCGAGATCGGCGCGGGCCTGCTCGTGCTCGATACCCGTGCGCGTTGCACGCTGGGACTCGAGGAGAATTCGGCGACCGAGCAGGGCAGAGCGATCGACGCAGCCGAGCGTATCCGTGAGGCAGCGGGCTGCACCGTGCTGGCCGTGCACCACACCGGACGCAGCGGAACCGCCCCGCGTGGTTCGACCGCATGGGACGGCGCGGTGTGGTCGGACCTGCGGCTCAAGTCGGACTACCTCGCGGTGTCGATTCATGTCGAGAAGCACAAGGACGCGCCGAGCGGGATGGACTTCGACTACCGGCTCGTGCCGCACACGGTGTCGGAATCACTGATGCCAGGCGTCGGCGAGGACGGGCGAAAGTCCCTGGTAATCGTCCCGTTTGCGCGCGGGACGACTCAGTCCGACGAGCCGGTCTCGCTGCGGAAGGTGTGGGACATCGCCGGGACGACATGCGGCACAGGCGGTTTGACTACCGCACAGCTGCGAGACCTCGCCATGGACAACGATGTCAGCCGCACACGCGCCTACGAGGCGATAAACATGCTGGTAGAGCGTGGAATCCTGCGGGACGTCGGCACCGGGAGCCGGGTGCGGTACGTGTGTACAAGGTTGCCGCCCGGAGATGGTGGGCAATGAGAACGTCCCGCCGTCCCGCGTCCGTCCCGCTGTTGTCCCGTCCCGCGCCGTTCGTCCCGTCCCGCTCTCCTCTCTTAGAGAGCGGGACAACGGGACGCGGGACACCTGAAATCCGGGATAGGGGTGTCGATCTCGGGCTTGCGCATTGGCTCGCGGCTTGCGAGATCACGCGCCGCCAACGTCACGGTCTGCCTGTGCCCGAACGGCTTCGGGCACATTTCCGTGCCCACGGTGCGGCGCTGGCGTCCGCGACCGGACCAGCCGATGCCGCTGTCGCGGCAGCATCGGAGTCGTCCGGTCCCGGTCGGTTCATCACCACCACTGAGGCCGCAGCAGCACTGGGTTGCAGCACCCGCCACATCCGCCGTCTCGGCGAACGGATCGGCGGCCACAGGATCGGGCACCGATGGCTGTTCGACACCAACGCCATCACCGAACATCGAGACGGAAGGAACACCGAATGAGATACACACCGAACCAAGGCAGGCAGGTCCTCGGTCCATCGTCGCGCCAGCTCGACCCCGCAGAGCGCCCCCCGCTCGAGCTGGTACCCGCTGAGCTGGCAGCCCTGCTCACCGAACGCGACACGATCGCCGAGCGAGTCAGTGTCGCCGACACCGCACGCGCCCACCTGGCCGACGAACAGCGCGACCGAGACGCCGAGCGCGCCGACGCCGACACCGCAGCAGCAGCCGCGCGGGCCGGGAAACCCATCCCCGCCCCCAAGGCCATACCGAAGCTGACCAGCGACCGGGACAAAGCCACCCGAGAACTCGATGCCCACCGTGCCGCCCTGGCCGCGGTGACCATCGAATGCGAAGACGCGAAAACGCGCGCCTGGTTCGCCAGCGAGGATCCGCGCCCGGATCTGCTCGCCGCGCTATTACCAAAAGCCGAAGCTCTCGCCGCCGAACTCGAGGTCGCGGTATCGGCGTTCGCTGCCCGTGACTGGCTCGGTGGTTACGGCTACGACACCACCGCGCGGGTGTGGCCCGTCGCCATCGACACCGACCTGCGGCGCCAGGGCCTCACCGTCGACAACACCAACCCATTCCCCGCCCGCGACCTCATCCTTGGCGCGGTAGTCCAAGCACTCACCACAGAGGTCTAGAACCATGACCGACACCCGGATCCAGGACGCCAGCAACCCACACCACCACCGCGACCTACTCGCCAGCATCACCGCCAAACAGCGCGCCCAAGGCGTACGCGTGGACAACCAAGGCAAGCCCATCGAACCCCCGAAACCACACCGCTACGACCGATTCGGCAACCTCCTCGGCCCGACCGAGCAGCAGGACTAGCAATGTGGACGCCGTGGCCCGAACTGGTCTGGATACTCAACAAGTACCCAGACCATCGGGTCACGATCAAGCTCGTACAGCTCACTGACCCGCGCCGCGAGCAGTACCTCGCCGAATGCGAATGCGGATGGTCGCAATGGAACATCGCCGAGAACCCCGCTGTGCTCTACGCCGCGCGCCACCAGCACAACACCAGACAGCAGACCCCGACTTAGGCCGGCGGGGCGGCAGCCCCTCCCCGCCGGCCTGAGCTCGGGCGGTTGGCATAGAGCCTGCCACTCCGTACGGGTTCCGAAGTTTCGTCCGGGACAGAAAATTCTCCTGACTGCAACCGACCGAGTCAGGGGCGGGGGCCGAACTTTTCCAGCCCCACACCCCGATTCGACAGCCCGAAAACCCGTGCAGTCCCGCACCTGCCATACGGGCGTTGAACGCGCGATATGTGGCAAGAGAGTGCGTTGTTGACTGCGGCTCACTGACGGGTCCAGTATATTTATTTCGGTATCGAGAAGCCTCTCGGGGCGAAACAGTGGCATGCTGGAGTAGTGGGAAAGCATTCGCCCGCACTGACCAGGTCGCAGGTTGCAGAACTTGCCAGAGCCGCACTCGATAATTCCGCTTCGTTGTTGGACGACGCTCAGTTGCTCCTCGCAGGCGGGAGGTGGCCTCGTGCCTACAGTGTCACAGTCCTGGCAGCAGAGGAGTACGGGAAATTCCACCGCTGTGTTCTGGAAAGCTTGTCTATGGACGCCAAGGACCACACGTGGGAGAAATTCTGGCGGGACTTCAGGCTCCACAAGCCGAAGTTCGCCGCATGGTTCGGGCAGTACGTTGACGGCCAGGAGTGGGGGCCAATTGGCTCGGTCGGCGATGCTGATTGGCTACGCGAATGGAACTCCGCCCCGGGTAAGGCGGCCGAGCACGACCGCGGCAAACAGGCAGGTTTCTATGTGGACTTCGAAACTAAATCGGGTTCAATACGCGTTCCTGCCGAACAGTGCACCGAGGAAATGGCGACCGAACTGTTCGAAAAGGTCAGTTCGGTGGTCACCTACTGGGTGATGCCTCCCGGTCAGGCCCACCTGACCGGGATCCTGTTCCCCAATCCCCGGTCGTCGGCGTTCCTTTCCGAACTGTGGACGCTGATGTCGCCCAGGCCACCAGCCCCGCTCAGTGCGGAAGGCCTAGGTGACATGGTAAGCGCGCTGTTGAAGAAGCACCTTGGCACTGAGTGGCCTCCGAGCTCGGAGTGACCGGAGCACCGTTTTGGCTCTAGGCATACGGAATCCGCAGGCAATAGCGGGGATGCCCTGAACAGCAAGGCATCCCGCAGCAAGCCGCGCGGTAGGCTTCCGCGGCTACGATCGGCGGTGTGAATGATCGGGAAGCCAATAGCCCCGCAACAAAGCTCGGGGACATGTTCCGAGCGGTCGAGGCAGAAATGCAAGTCGAACTCAGCAAAGCCCGCGTCGGTCTGAGCCATATGGGCAACCGTGGCGGCCGCGTTGAAGACGCAGCACGAAAGGCGCTTCGCGACGTGCTACCTCGGCAATTCGACGTTGGCCACGGCGAGGTCTTCGACCGATACGGCGACACCAGTAAGCAGATGGACATCGTTGTCACGACACTGGACCACCCCTTCACTCATCCGGGGCATCAAGCGATGCCGTACATGCTTGACGGTGTAGCTGCCGTCGGCGAGGTCAAGACCAAACTCACAACCGACGAACTGCCCGACTGCATCGCGAAAGGGCTTAGTTTCAAGCGGCTTCGGCGTGCAGTCGGTAAGGACGACGTCGTACTAAACCATTCAGAAGAGTACTTGGTGGAGACTCAACTTCTTCCTCCATTTTTCGTGTTGGCATTAGAGAACGACGTTGCAATCGACACGCTGTTGAAGCGGATGAACGATGCTCCGTTGGCACCTGTGCAGCCGACAAAACTCTTCTTCAAAGAAGACACTCCACAGCACGCGCTCGACGCGATCTGCATTCTGGGAAGGGGCTTGATGTGGAACCTGCGATCGGGCATCGGACCTGTCCAGCTGAGACGAGGTGGCGAGCCACCACTGACCGGCTGGCAGTGGATCGACACGGATGCGCCATTGTCGTGGATGCTGCACTTGATGCATATCGCAATTCCGCAGATTCAGCGCCGTCATTCGCCACTCATCCACTACCCCGTGTGATTGCTGGGTTAACTCGTATCGATGCTCCCGCCGGATCGGGGTTCGCGCAGGCGCACGGACTGATTGGCGCACGATAATCGGCTATACCGGACGTTCTGCGCCGCAGTCGATCTCGTCGTGTAGAACGTCCGCACGGCGCGGCACAAGCGGATGTTTGGTGGCGTTCGAGATGCAAATTGCGGAGGATGCTGCACGCAACGATCGCGCCTGCTCTCGTGATCCCGGCCTACCTCACCACGACACCCCGACTTGGTGCCTTGCGGTCGGGGAATTCGTCATCGAGGCCGGGTTTACCGCTGTCCGCTCATTTACACAGGGTTCTTGGTTCTGCTCGGGCGGGCGTCGTGGTGGCCCGGTTCGAACCACTACCACGCACCCTTGCCGAATTATTCTGCGTCGGGCCGCTGCGCGTCGATGAACCGTTCCCGCGCGGCATTGAGCCGTTCGAGGAGAGGCCCGGACTGCGGCTCCCCGGCGATGGTCCATGCATCCTTGGCCCGATGCCATTCGCTCAGCGCTTTCCGGTACTCGCTCATGGCCCGTCGTACAGTCTTTCGGTCGGCAATCGTCGCAAACCTGTTGTGTCGCCAGGGATTACGGTCACAGCGTCGATGAAACCCCTCTGGCGTTGCTCCTCCAGGAAGAACAGCGCCGAGGTGAGGCACGCGGCGAAGTCCAGCGATTCACCCCGCAGCCTCACGCGTAGGTGTAGGTCCGGTTCCTCCGGATGAGGAGAGCTATGGTCAGCAGTCCTGTCGGCATTCATCGGCGTAACCGAACTGAGTTATCACCAGCCACGACGGACCGCCAACGGTTGCGAATCGCGATTGGTACCAGCACATGCACGTATCGCATTGACCACAACGGCACCCGAGGGGCGGAAGGTGTTGCGCGGCAGTTCAATCCACCGTCGCACGCCGTTGGATTCCGCTGTCGGTGACGGCAGCGAGATACTGCCCGAACGCACGATCATGACGTTCAGCCGGAACATGTCGCTGAACAGTCCCGTGTCGTCATCGGGTACGTCAGGCCGGACAAGAAAGCTCCACCGATTCGAGCCGATGTGTGCCACGGTCGGGCCGAGCGCTACGCCATGACGCTGCATGTAGGTCCGCAGCATGCTCCCCAATGGTCCCGGCATGGTGAGCGCGCCCGTGCTCCCGGCAGGGAACGCGAGATGCCCGGAACCGGGCGGGTCGATATTGGCGGGCAGTCCGCACACCAACCGGTAGTAGACGCATCGAGAAACTGCCGTATCCCCAAAAGGTATGTTCTTCATCGCGTTTCGGTCCCCTGCTCGCATCGGCCGGTGAGAGTGCGCCCGCCCTGTCGGTGATGGGGCATCCACGCCAACTGGATTCCGCCAGGTACCAGTGCGACCAGCACCGCAGACCGGCACTTGCTTAGCGTTGGAGCCATAAGGTAATGGTCCGGGGACATAGCGAAACGGACCACGGCGCGCAAGACGTACCTACGATGCACTTATGCGCAGGGAACGCCTCATCGACGCTCGCAAGGCAACAGGCAAGACGCAAGAGCAGATTGCCGAAGAAGTCGAGGTGGATCGAACGACGCTAGGGCGATGGGAGCGCAACGAGGGGACGCCGCACCCGGCGCAACGGCCCAAATATGCGGAAGCCCTGGGCATCACGATGGATGAACTCTCAGCGATGCTGAGTAGCGTTCCGTCGGTGACCGGCGAGATGCCCGAATGGCTATCGACGTATCTCGGCATGGAGCAGTCGGCAACTTCGATCCGTACACACGAACCGCGCGCGGTGTACGGACTCCTACAGGTTCCGTCCTACGTTGAAGCGTTGGTCAGCCGTGTCGGCATAAGCGGAGTGTCCGACACTTACGTGCAACAGGCGGTAGACCAACGGCTACACCGGCAGAAGCGAGTTCGGTCCGGCGACTTGGTACTTGACGTGATTCAGCCGGAGCCTGCACTACGACTCAGAGTCGGTACCCCAACCGTGATGGCCGAGCAGCTGCGTACGTTGGCGGAGCTGGCAGAGCTGCCCAATGTCACGGTGCGAGTAACGACGTTCGAGGTTGGGCAGTACGAAGCGCGCAGGCTCGGAGGCTTCTCTCTGATGTCCCATCCATGGGGCAACCCACGGGTGCATATCGAGAGCTACCGTGGCGGTACGTTCATCACGGATGCGGATGAAGTGGGCTACTTCGCTGCGGCGTTCGATCACGCGGCTAAGGTCGCGCTGAGCCCCACCGAATCCCGCCGTTTCGTACTTGGGCTAGCTGAGGAATGGGAGAGCAGGAACCATGGATAACCTCGAGTGGCGAGTGTCGAGCTTCACCGACAACGGGACGTGCGTGGAAGTAGCCGGAACCCCCGACACGGTATTCGTCCGCAACTCGAACGCGCGCGATGCCGGAACCGTCGCGTTCACCCGCGACGAGTTCTCTGCCTGGTTGAAGGGCTGCAAGCGCGGCGAGTTCGACGACTTGATGTAGAACGTCTGGATGACGTGAGCGGGGGGCGTATGGGCGTCCCCATAGACGACTGCGGCCCCGGCTACCTCCTCTCGAGGTGCCGGGGCCGCTCGCTTGCCGTGGACACATCCTGGCCACAATCCGCTGTGAATCCGGGTCAGTTGGTGTAAGTCACAGTGATGTGCTTTAGCTGGTAGGGGCGATTCTGGTGCCTCTGCCAGCATCGCTAGAAGGGTTCAAATCCCTCCGTCTCCGCAACAGACCTTGACCTGAACCAGCAGGTCAAGGTCGTGCGCGGCTACTTGCCGGTGTTGATCAGGTCGCCGATGAGCGTCCAGTGGTCACCTTCGAACCGCTGGATCCGCATGGCTTCGAGTGGGAACGCGTCGCCGGGGCCGGTCTTGACGGTGATGCCGGGCAGCAGCAGGCCGATGTCGATGTTGTCGAGGGCCCGCATGGCGTCGCGGAGTCCTTCGCGGGTGGGGCATTTCGCCGCTTCCATGGTTTTGTGGAAGGTCTGCGCCATCGCCCAGCCGACCGCCGTGTACTGGTTGGTGGGGTCGGCGTCGCGGGTGTACTGGGCCACTTTGTCCCGGTAGGTGCGCATGCCGGCGTCGGCGTCCCACTGCGCGTCGGCGGGGTCCTTCATGAACGCGACCGACACCACGTTCTGCACGTTCTGGAAGCCGACCTGCTTGAGCATGGTGACGCTGTTCGCTACCTGCGCGAGGATGTGCAGCGGGTTCCAGTCGGTGTTGCGGGCGTCGGCGGCCAAGGCCTGCGACGCGAACTTCGGTGTCGAGAAGTTCAGCAGCACATCGGCTTTCGTGTTGGCGAGATTGCGCAGCTGCGGTTCCACGGTCGGGTCGGTGACCTCGTAGCTCTGCTCACCCACGATCTTGATGCCGCTGCCCGCGACGGCTTCGGTGAAGCTGGTCAGCAGGTCCTTGCCGAAGTCGTCGTTCTGGTAGAGCACCGCGACGGTCGCGTTCGGCCGCTGTTCGCGGACGTAGCGCGCGAACGCCTGTCCCTCGGCCTTATAGCTGGGCTGCCAGCCGATGGTCCACGGGTGTTCGGTGTCGCTGCCCCATTTGGTCGCACCGCCCGCGATGAACGCCTGCGGCACCTTCCGCTGATTGAGGTAGTCCCATACCGCCGCCGAGGTCGCCGTGCCCAGGGTGGAGAAGACCGCGAACACCTGATCCTGTTCGACGAGCCGCCGGGTTTCCTCCACCGTTTTGGGCGGCTGGTAACCGTCGTCGCGGATCAGGAACTCGACCTTGCGTCCGTCGACTCCGCCCTGTTCGGCGTTGACGTAGTCGAAGTACGCGCGCACGCCCTTGGGCAGTTCGCCGTAGGCGGAGGCGGGCCCGGACAGCGGGTAGACGCCGCCGAGTTTGAGGCTGGTCTCGGTGATGCCGGTGGTCTGCTGCCCCTTGCAGTCGCCCTGTCCCACGGTGCCGCCGTCTTCGCCGCGGCCTCCGCAGGCGGTCGCCGTGAGCAGCACGGCCACCGCCGCTCCCACGGCTCGGATCGCCTTAGTGCGCATGGGTTTTCCCTTTCCGAAGGAGGTTTTCGATCCAGCGCGCCGCCCGGCCGATGAGCCCGGCCAATCCGTTCGGCGCGAGGTACATGACCGCGATGATCAGCAGTCCGAAGATGACGCCCGGCGCGGCTTGATTGATGTCCTGGGCGAAGCTCGGCACGTACAGCACGAACAGCCCGCCGAGCAGCGGTCCCCACTGGGCGCCGAGCCCGCCGACGACCAGCCCGGCCAGCAGCGTGATCGACAGCCCGACCGCGAACGAGTCGGGGGAGACGAAGGCGATCACCCAGGTGTAGACACAGCCCGCGACGCCGGCGAGCATCGCGCTCCAGGCGAAGGCGAGCGTCTTGTAGAACGCCGTGCGCACGCCGAGCATCTCCGCGGCGATCTCGTTGTCCCGGATGGCGTGTAGCGCGCGGCCGACCCGCGATCTGAGCAGTCCCGCGACGAGCAGGAAGCACAGCCCGGTGCTGACCAAGGCCAGGAAGTACAGCCACTGGTCCTCGGCCAGCCCGGTCGATTGCGGCGGTACCGGTTTGGTCAGGGTCAGGCCCATGGATCCGCCGGTCAGCGTCTCGAAGCGTTTGAGCAGCGGCACCAGGAAGATCGCGATGGACAGCGTGACCAAGGCCAGATAGAGCCCGCGCAGCCGGAGCGCGGGCACGCCGAGCGCGAAGCCGAGCACGAACGCCACCAGCGCCGCGACCGGCAGCGTCGCGAGATACGCTGTGTCCCAACGGTTCATCAGTACCGCGGTGGTGTATGCGCCGATGGCGAAGAACGCGCCGTGTCCGAGCGAGATCTGACCGGTATGCCCCACCAGCAGATTGAGTCCCACCAGGGCGATCGCGTAGATCATCGCCATCGCGAGCTGGAAGGTGCGAAACGGCACCAATTGGAACGGCGCATAGCAGGCGAGGACGATCACCGCGGCGACCGCGAGCCAGCGCCAGTGTTGTGCCGCGAGTCCGCGCAGCGATGTCTTCCGTTGTGGCACAGTATGTTCGGCGGTCACCGTCTCGGTGACCGGCTTGGTGATTTCGCTCATACCCGCTCCACCACCGCCCGGCCAAACAGGCCTTGCGGCCGGACCAGCAGAACGCCGAGGATGATCACCAGTGGCACACCGATCTTGAGTTCCGTCCCGATCACGTCGACGTACGCGCCGGTGAGGGTTTCGGCGATGCCGACGATCAAACCGCCCGCCACCGCCCCGCCCGGGCTGTCGAAACCGCCGAGCGTCGCCGCCGCGAAGGCGTAGATGAGGACCCCGCCCATCATGGTGGGTTCGAGGAAGAGCAGCGGGGCGGACAAGACCCCGGACACCGCGCCGACCAAAGCTGCGAGCCCCCACCCGAGCGAGAGAACGGTGCCGACCCGAATCCCGACGAGCCTGGCGGACTGTGGATTACACGCGACCGCCCGCATCGCCAACCCGATCTTGGTGTAGCGGAACAGCAGATACAGCAGTCCCATCACCACACCGACCACCGCAAGCACACCGAGATTCCCGTATCCGGCGGTCACGCCACCGGCTCGTAACGCACCGTCCGGGAACGGATTCGGGAACGACTTGACCTGAAAAGACCAGATCCAGCCCGCGGCGGCGTTGATGAAGAAGAACAACCCCACCGTCACGATGACCAGCGTCAATTCCGGGGCGCCCTCGACCGGCCGGATGATCACCCGTTCGATGAGCATCCCGCCGATGAACGAGACGATGAGTGTCGCGATGAGCGACAACCAAAAGGGAAAGCCGTGCTGCATGAACTGCCACGCGAGAAAAGCCGAGAACATGGCCAGCTCACCCTGGGCGAAATTTACTATCCCGGTGAACCGGTAGATCAGCACCAAAGCCAGCGCCAGCCCGGCGTACAACGCGCCGGAACTGATGCCTTCGAAAATCTGCTGTAGGAATTCGGCCACGATTACACCCTGTATCCGAGGTAAGACCGGGCGACCTGCTCGTCGGCCTTGATCTCGGCGGCGGTGCCGGACAATACGATTCGGCCGGTCTCGAGCACATGCGCCTGATGCGCGTTCTCCAGTGCCAGATGAGCGTTCTGCTCGACAACGATCACCGTGGTTTTTTCCTCTTCGTTGATGGTGTGCACGATGCGAAAAAGCTCCTGGGTGACCAGCGGCGAAAGTCCGAGCGACGGCTCGTCCAGCAGCAACAGCCGGGGCGCCAGCATGAGCGCCCGGCCGATGGCCAGCATCTGTTGCTGGCCGCCGGACAGGCCACCGGCCGGCTTGCGCAGGTTGTCCGCGAGCACCGGGAAGTAACCGAACACCCGCTGCAGGTCCGTCTCGACGCGGGCGCGATCGCGACGCGGATACGCGCCGAGCCGCAGGTTCTCCTCGACGGTCAGCGGCATGAAGGTGCCGCGTCCCTCCGGCACGTGGGCGACGCCGAGCCGGGCCATCGCCTCCGGTGCGCGTCCGGTGACTTCGGCGCCGTCGAGCCGAACCGCGCCGCGCGGCCGGATCATGCCGCAGATAGCGCGCAGCAGCGTCGATTTCCCCGCACCGTTGGCGCCGAGGATCGCGCAGACCTCGCCGCGGCGGACCGTGAAACTCACCCCGTGCAACACCTGGGCACCGCCGTATCCGGCCCGCAGCTCGGTGACGGACAGGAAGGCTTCCGCACTCATGCCGCCGTCCCCAGGTACGCCGCGATGACGGCCGGATCCCGTTGCACCGCTTCGGGATCGCCCTCGGCGATCAGCCGCCCGAAGTCGAGGCAGACGACCCGATCGCAGGTGCCCATGACGAACCCCATGTGATGCTCGACGACTATCACCGTCAGATCCGATTCGTCACGCAGCGCCCGCAAGCGATCGGCGAATTCGCCGACCTCACTGTGGTTGAGCCCGTTGACCGGCTCGTCCAGCAGCAGCAACCGCGGCTGGACGGCCAGCGCCCTGGCCAGTTCGATCCGTTTGAGCGTCCCGAACGGCAGCCCGGCGGCCGGATGATCGGCCACGTCGGCCAGCTCCAAACGGTCGAGCAGCGCGTCGATTTCGATGCGTAAGGCTCGTTCCTCGCGACGCACCCGCGGTAACCGCAATGCCGCGCTGGTGAATCCGGCACCGGCCCGGTGGTGTGCGCCGACCAGGACGTTGTCGCGCACCGACATCCGAGGAAACAGCCCGAGATTCTGAAAGGTTCTGGCGATGCCGAGCGCGGCGAGCGCATCCGGTCGCACGGTCAGCAGATCGGTGTCCAGATAGCGCATAGCACCCGAATCCGGCAGGTGGCGGCGGGTCAGGCAGTTGAACAGCGTGGTCTTCCCGGCGCCATTGGGTCCGATCAGGCCGACCATCTGTCCCGGCTCCACCCGGAATCCGACCTCGTGCAGTGCGGTGATGCCGCCGAAGCGGACGGTCAGGTCGGATATTTCGAGCATTCGGCCTCCCAGCCCACGTTTGAGACGTGGGAAAAAATCCCTGCGCGACAACAACTTCAGCTGCCCGCCTGGAGTGCAGATGGTCAGCGTAAGTGCGCTGGTCAGCGGGCACATCGGCCGTGGAGGCCAAAGCCGGCCCGCGATGTTGTCCTCGCCGGACATGGACGGCCCGGCTCTAGTCGTGTTGACACCCCCGATACAGCGATGGAGTATCCGCATATGTCAGCTGGGTCACATTCGGACAGCACGGTGTATCCGGACGAAGTACAGGCCGAGCGCATTCGAATAATCGGTAACGCCTATGCCCAGGCGGAGGAGATCGCCGACGCCGGACTGGCGGCGATCCTCGCCCAGATTCCCAGCTACGCGGCTCGTGACAGCACCTTCCACGCCGATGTGCACGATCAACTGACCAGGCTGTGCCGGTCCGGGCTCAGCGCGTTCCTGGAGCACCGCAAGGTGACCGTCGAGGAACTCGCCTACACCCGCCGGGCCGCGGTGCGCCGGGCCAGGGCCGGGCTCACCCTGGTCGACTACATCACCGCCTTCCGGCTCGGCCAGCAGGCGACGTGGAAGGCGCTGCTGGCCTTCGCCGGTGAATCCGAGGCCGGGCGGCAGGCCGCGCTGTCGATGGTCGCTCCGTTGGCGCGCTACAACGATCTGGTCAGTACCGAGGCCGCCAACGCCTACCTCGAGTTCCAGCAGGCGTGCTCGGCCGACTTCGGTCGCGAAGGACAGGACCTGCTGGAACGGCTGCTCGCCGGCGCACTGCCCGAGCGTGGACCGCTGCTCGCCAAGGCAAGCGCGCACGGCATCGGCGCGGAGAGCACCGCCGCGATGGTGGTCGTCACCGCGACCGTGCTCGACAGCCAGCTGCGCGAGGCGCAGGACGGAACCGACACCGAGGCAAGACAACTCGCCGCCGCGGCCATGGCCGGTGTCGGCGTCAACGGCCTGCGCACCCTCGCGGTGGTGCGCGGCACCGAGATCATCGCCGTCCCCGCGCTCAACCGCAGCGCGAGCACCGGCGAACTCTGCGAGCGACTACAGGCGATGCAGCGCAAACTGAGCGCGGCGGGCATCACCCTCGCCGTCGGCGTCAGCACCGTCGTCGCCGGCATCGCGCAGCTGCCGAAGGCGTACCAGCAGAGCCGGAACGCCCTCGGCCTGCTGCTCGAGGCGGGCGGCGTCCTGGCACTGCCGCACATCACCCCGTTTCGCTACCTCATGCTGCGCGCCGACGACACCGCCCGCCACCTCATCGACCCCGGCATCGCGGCCGTGCTGTCCGACGACCGAACCCGCGGCGGCGTGCTCGCCGACACCATCCGCGCCTTCGCCGCCGCCGACATGAACCTGCGCGAAGCCGCCGACACCCTGCGCATCCACCACAACACCGCCAAATACCGCCTACGCCGCATCCAAGACCTCACCGGCCGCAGTGTCCGCAGCGTCAACGACCTGATCGAATTGCTGGTGGCGATCGAGCTACAGGCGGAGGTCAGCCCGCGGTAGTACCCGAGGCGCAGGCTCCGCGGTGTGCCGCCGACTCCTGCGCCCCTCGTCAGCGGTCGCAGATGACAAAAATGGCAGTGCCTAAATGGCAGTGCTGAAAATGGCAGTGCTGCAGGCAATCTCGATCATCCGCAGTAGGATGTAATAACCGGGGGAAGGGGATTAACAGCCCGTGTCTGCATAGTTCACCGGATATTGCACGGGTATTTGTTCGGTATGCAATGCGCCGTCGGAATGGTTTCCGGCAGTCGGCTGGGGGGTCCAGTTCACTCGCCACAATGCCGTCCGGCGTAATGGCCGTATCGGCTGGTCGGACGATCGATGCAGCGAGCGTTCGGCGCGCACTGAAGTAACTCGTTTCGGGGAGATTCATGAATATCCGTAAGAAGATGCCATTCGTTATTGCCGCTGCGGCGGCCCTCATGGGCTCGTTGGCGCTTGCCGCGCCGAACGCCACCGCGGAGCCCACCGACATTCCCTGTACCAGGGATTACCTGAACTGGAGGTCGTGGGATGGTCCCGGAACCACCGGCCGGGAATGGGTGTGCACGTACGACAGTGAGCGCGGCTTCCACTGGCGGACCACCTAGGTCGTTCGGCCGGTTCATGAGTGGTTGACGGACACCACCTTTGGTGTCCTGGGTGGGGGCGACGGGTATCGCCCTCACCTGCCGCCGCCCAGAACGCGTGTTTGTCACCCGCGACGCCGGGTAACCGGCCGTCGACTGGGAGGTGCCAAATGACAGAAGCGCGGAGCGGGCCACCGGCGGAGACTCGGTCGGTCGGCGAACTGGTCAACGACGCGACCGAGCAGATCAGCAGGCTGATCCGGGACGAGTTGCAGCTGGCCAGGCTAGAGGTACAGAAAAAGGGCAAGCTGATCGGCCGTGGTGCCGGGCTTGCCGGAGCCGGCGCCCTCTTGGCGTTCTACGGCGGAGCGGCCTTGATCGCCGCGGCGATATTCGCCTTGGCGATACCGCTACCCGCGTGGGCCGCGGCGCTGATCGTCGGTGGAGTGCTGGTGGTCGTCGGTGCCGTACTCGCCCTCCTCGGCAAGAAGGACGTCCAGGAGGCGGTCCCGCCGGTGCCGCAGGAAGCGGCCGCGGGCGTCAAACGCGACATCGAAACCATCAAGGACGGGAGACGCCGATGAGCGACCAGGGACGCCGGGCCGCCGACGACACCACCGAAGTCGACACGCCGATTGTGAGCGGTCCGATCGAAGAGGAAGCACTGCGCGCGGACCGTGATGCGACCAGAGAGCAACTGGGGCAAACGGTTTCGGAGCTGACCGACAAAATGGACGTCAAGGGTCGAGCGCAGGACAAACTGCACGACACTGCCGACACGGTGCGCGAAAAGGCAACGGAGGCAACCGAAGCCGCCGCAGAGAAGACCGCGCAGGCCAAGTCCGCTGCCAGCCGGAAGGCGGCCGAAACCAAGGACGCCGCGGCCAAGAAGGCTGCCGCGACCAAGCAGGCCGCGAGCAAAAAGACCGCGGAGGTCAAGGAATCCACCAGCAGGAAGGCCGCCGAGGTGGAGGCGGCGACCCTCGAGAAGGCCGCGCAGGTGAAGCAGGCCACCGAGGAGAAGACGCAGCAGGCCAAGGCGCAGGCGCGCGACCTGGTCGACAAAGCCGAAGCCGCCACCCCCGAGCCGGTCGTCGAACGCGGCAGGCAGGCCGCGGACGTGGCGCGTCGGCAGCCCGCCGCCGTGGCCGGTGCCGCGGCACTCGCGGCGCTCATCGTCTGGTGGATCCTGCGCAGGCGGCAGGCATGAAGACGCTGTACAAGCCGCTCGGCATGCTGGTCAGCGTGGTGGGCGGCCTCGCGGCCAACGCGGCGTTCACCCGCGTGTGGCGCACCGTCAGCGGTGCGGACGAAGCTCCCAGCGCCACAGCGCGGAACTACACCTGGAGCGAGGTCTTGATCGCCGCCGCGCTCCAGGGCGCCATCTTCGGCCTCGTCAAAGCCGCCATCGACCGGGCGGGCGCGACCGGCTACAAGTCGTTGACCGGCACCTGGCCCGAGTAATCGGGACGGCTCATTCGTCTCCGCTGAAATCCCGGCGCACGAAGTTGGGGCGGATGTCGGGGTCCGGCGGATCGTAATACCGGTGGAACGTCGGGGTCAGACCCGACGAGATCGGCGGGTTGATCCAACTCCAGTCGGTCGGGCAGGTCCGGCCCGCGGCCTCCTCTCGTTTGACGTGATCGCAGAACTGCTTGGCCACCGTGTGGTGATCGACGATGTACACCCCCGCTTTGCGGAAGCTGTACAGCACTGCGCGATTGAGTTCGACCAGCGCCGAGTCCCGCCACAGCGTGCGCTCGGAACGGGTGTCCAGGCACATCATTTCGGCGATCAGCGGCAGCATGTTGTAGCGGTTGGTGTCGCTCAGATTGCGTGCGCCGATCTCGGCGCCCAGGTACCAGCCGTTGAACGGCGCGAACGGGTAAGTGACACCGCCGACTTCGAGGTTCATGTTGGAGACCGCGGGCAACGCGTGCCAGCGCAGGCCCAGCCCGGCGAACCACTCGAACTCCGGGTGCTCCAGTTCCACCTCGCGGGCCAGCTCGGGCGGAATGTCGAACCAGCGGATCGGCTCGTCCGGCGTGCTGATCAGTAGCGGCAGAATGTCGAAAGGCGTTCCCGCGCCGCGCCAGCCGAGTTTCATCGCGAACTCGGTGAGCGTCACATTCGCCGCATCGCCGGTGACCGTGCCGTCGCCGTTGCGGTAACCGGCGTAGCGGATGAGCTGCGGGCTGACGATCCGGAACTCGCGCCCGTCCGGCTGCCGCGGCGGCCCGACGGTGATCATCGATTGAATAGCACCACCATTGGTGGCCATCTGTAGATGTTGCCAGCAGACCTCGGCCAGATCACGCGCGGACCGCACGCGCCGCGCGTCGAGCAATTTTAATGAGCGCCAATGCTTTCGGCCGACACAGCGGGCGTGATTGCGCCACGCGAGCTTGGCGCCGATCAGGATTTCCTCGGCGGTCTGCAGATAGCCGCCGGTCTGTTCGAGCTGCTCCAGCGCGGTGCGGCGGCGCTGGGACGACAGATGGGCCAGTTCCGGCATGCGGAAGAATTCGTCGCACTCACGTAGCCGGCGTTTCAGATCTGTACTGAAAGGCTTTGTGTCGGGGGAGTTTTCGAACGGTGGCACGGGTAACACAGGATTCACGGTTTTCTCCGGTCGGGCATCGGTACTGCGGTGAAACAGACAAGTTCGAGCGGGAGAATTCGTACGGGCGCGTGGCCGACACCGTCTCCCCCTGGTGGTCCGCGAGGGTGGGCACGCAGGGCGATGCCGCGAATTAGCTTCGGCTCGAAGGGGAGTGCGCGCCGTCGTGGGCTGTCGCGATTCCGTACCGAGCGGCCGGTCCGCTTGCTGGGCATAAGCGCAGCGCGGCGAGCTCGGTGCCGATAGTGCGGATCCACGATCATGTGCGTCCTTGTTCATGCCCGGGAGAGGCCCGGAGAGTAGCGTACGGCGGGTGTGCTGGCGGTGTGCCCGGATTTGCTGGATTTGCTGGGTCGGACCGGGTCGCGGATCGAAATGGGTGGCGTCGAGTCCCATTGACGGCGTGGCGGGTTCGCGTACCAGGAGTTTGCTGAGTGCGCAGAACGAGCCGTTTGCGGTGGTACTTCACGGGGTCGAAGGACACCGTTCGTGCGAGCTGCGCAACTCGTATGTCCGCGCGGGTGGAGCACTGCCGACATTCCGCGCGGGTGGGGCACCGTCGACATTCCGCGCGGCTGGGGCGCCGCCGTCGCAAGCCGCGTCACTCGGATGCTGCCGGCTGCGCGGGCGGGCAACGGGGATCTGACGGCGGATCCACGTGATCTCGGCAACAGCATTGCCGGACGTGCTGTGGTCCGCCGGGTCGCCACCTTCGCCATTGCCCGGTCGGCGGGACGCGAACGTTCCTGGCAGGGCACGAATACTGGCGCGTTAAAGCTCAAACGTGGCCCTGGTCACACATTATTGCGACTCGCTATGGCCGCCCGATCGATCCACACATTTCTGGCAGGATGGGTCGCATGCTGTCTCGGCGCAGGATGCGGCGCTGGGTTTCCAGCGTCTTGGTCAGTGCGGCACTGGTTTCCGGTGCTGTGGTGTTCGGCGCTCCCCAGTCGTCGGCGGCCCCCTCGGATACTCCCAAACCAAGCACCGGCTCCTCGGACGGCCCGGCCCCGGCCGAGCCCACCACGGGCCGGGCTGCGAAAACGGCGATCGACCGCATCGAACCGATCAACGATCGGTGGCTGCGGGTCTTCGTCGAATCGCCCGCCATGCGCCGCGCCGTGGAGGTGCAGGTGCTGCTGCCGCGGGACACCTCGAAACCCCGTCCGACCGTCTACATGCTCGACGGCCGCAGCGCGAGCCCCGACAGCAACAACTGGACCGAGATGGGCCACGCCGATCGGTTCTTCGAGGACAAAGACGTCAATGTCGTGCTGACCGTCGGCGGCCCGGCCAGCTTCTACACCGACTGGAAGAAGCCCGATCCGGTACTCGGCACCAACATGTGGGAGACCTTCCTGACCCGCGAGCTACCGCCGCTCATCGACGCGAAGTTCAACGGCAACGGGCGCAACGCCGTGATGGGCGTTTCGATGGGCGCCGAGGCCGCGATGATGCTGTCGTTCCGGAACCCGCAGCTGTACACCGCGATCGCGGCGCACAGCGGATGCTTCTCCATGGGCACCGACCTCGGCCAGGCGCAGGCCAGGACGGTGATCGCCACCTATCAGGGCGAGCCGGACAACATGTTCGGCCCGCAGGACGATCCAGCCTGGCTGGACCACGACGTGACGCTGCACGCGGAAGCGTTGCGCGGCAAGGCGATCTACATGTCCGTCGGCAGCGGTATACCCGGCATCCACGACGTGCCCGGCAACCCGGACGTCGACGTGGCCACCGCCATCAGCTTCGGCGGTCCGCTCGAGGCCGCGACCAACATCTGCACGCACCGGCTCACCGATCGGCTCCGCGTGCTCGGCATCCCGGTCACCGCGCACTTCCGGCCGACCGGAACCCACTCGTGGCCGTATTGGGCCGACGAATTGGTCCGGTCGTGGCCGGTCGTGGCGGGTGCCCTCGGCGTCTGACCCGGTTGCGGTCTAGATCGAGAAGCGTTCCAGCACTGCGGGATCGGTGGCGAAGCTCAGGAACAGGTCGTTCTCATGCGGATCGCCGGTGGTGATCCGCACTCCGTCGCCGGCGTAAGGCCGGACGAGCACGCCTGCCTCGGCACTGGCCTCGCCGAACTCGACGCTGCGCGCGCCCAGCGGCAGCCAGACGAAGTTGGCCTCGCTCGGCGGCACCTGATAGCCCGCGGCCAGTAGTGCGTCCCGCACGCGGTCGCGTTCGAGCACCAAAGCGTGCGTGCGGTCCAGCAATTCGTGCCGCGCCTCCAGCGACGCGATCGCCGCGGCCTGCGCGACCCGGTTGACGCTGAACGGGATGTGCACCTTCGTCAGCGCTGTGATCACGGCCGGATCGCCCACCGCGTAGCCCGCGCGCAGGCCGGCCAGGCCGTACGCCTTCGAGAAGGTGCGCAGCACAACCACATTCGGGCGGGTGCGACCCAGCTCGATACCGTTCGGGTAGTCCTCCTCGGCCAGCCGCAGGTACTCGAAGTACGCCTCGTCCAGCACGATCAGCACCCGCTTGGGCACCGTGTCGAGGAAGCGGGCCAGCTCGGCCTTGCCGACCGCGGTGCCGGTCGGGTTGTTCGGGTTGCAGACGAAGATCAACTTGGTTCGCTCGGTCACCGCGGCGGCCAGCGCGTCCAGGTCGTGCACGTGGTCCGGGGTGAGCGGCACCTGGACGGCGGTCGCGTTACCCACCTTGGTGACGATCGGATAGGCCTCGAACGAGCGCCAGGCGAACAGCACCTCGTCGGTCGGTGCGTCGCAGGTGATCTGCACCAGCTCCTGGCACAGCGCGACGCTGCCGCAGCCGACCGCGACGTTGTCCTGCGCGACGCCCAGGAACTCGGCCAGTGCGGCACGCAATTCCAGGGCCAGATTGTCCGGATACCGGTTGGCCAGCTCGGCGGCCTCGGCGATCGCCTTGGCCGCGGCGGGCAGCGGGCCGAAGGTGGTCTCGTTGCTGGCGAGCTTTACCGCGCCGGGGTGGTTGCGGCCGGGAACATACGCCGGAATCGAATCGAGGTCCGGCCGGGTTGACGCTGTCACATACCAACCATAGGTGGCGCAGCGCAAAGCCTGGCCCGCGTACCGGAAAATCTGTGGTCGATAGGCCCCCAACAGCAATTTCTACCGAAGATCAAGAAGTCGCCCTACGCTGGTTTCATGTCGGGCACTTACAACGACCTCGCCCCCCTGCGCCGCGACGACCCGTCGCCCGAACCCGAGACCGGCTCGAAACATCAGGCCGCCGACACCCAGGTGCCCATCATCGTGGTGGAGCCCGAGGGCAATGCCCGCGGCGGCATCGTGATGCTGCACGAATCCCGCGAGTTCACCGGTGCGCTGCTCGCGCTGATGAACTCGCTGGCCTCCGAGGGCTGGACCGTGGTCGCGCCCAACCTCTTCCATCGATCCAGCCGCGAGTCGGTCGCGGAGGTGTTCGGCGACGAGCTCTTCGACGACTTCGACGCCTGCTTCGACTGGCTGACCCGGCACGGGGTGTTCCCTGACACCATCGGCGTGCTCGGCTTCGACTCCGCGGGCACCGCCGCATTCCTGGTCGCCACCAACCGCCCGGTCGGCGCGGCGGTCAGCGTCGCCGCGCCCGGCATCGTCGAACCGCTCACCGAACACGCCGACGCCCTCGTCCGCGTCGCCCCGCACCTGCAGGCGCCGTGGCTCGGACTGTTCGGCACCGACGACCCGGCCACCCCGCCCGCGGAGGTCGAACGACTACGCGACGCGACCGGCCGAGCCGCGGTGGCCAGCCTGGTCGTCAGCTACCCCGGCCTGCGCCACCGCGCCGATCATCCCGCCACCGAAGACGACAACGGTCTGGTCGACTCCCAGACCCGGATTTTCGACTGGTTCGACAGCAACTTACGCTGATAACCAGCCGTTTTGCGATCTGGACAACGGCTCCTGTAATCTTCATGCTCGGCGGTTCGAAAGGACCGGTGCCCTCGAAGAGAAGGCTCCAGGAGGCGTGCCAGAGCGGCCGAATGGGACTCACTGCTAATGAGTTGTCCCTTCACGGGGACCGGAGGTTCAAATCCTCTCGCCTCCGCCACAACCCGGGCAACCGGTACACAACTGAATACCCATGCGGCTGTAGCTCAACGGATAGAGCATCTGACTACGGATCAGAAGGTTAGGGGTTCGAATCCCTTCAGCCGCACATAGGTAGAAGGCTCCTCTCGGGTAATCGGGAGGAGCCTTCTTGCATGTCTGATGGAGCTGCCCGTGGTGGAGCTGCGGTGCAAGATTCGCTACACGGGCCCCGCGTCCACATCCATCGAGAACAGCCCCTCGCCTACCGAGATCGATTCGCTTGGGGTTCGGTTCATCTTCGCTCGAGATTCGCCTGACCCGGTATAGTGAGGTCATCACGCAAGTGATGCTGGCGGTGGGACGCCGAGGCCAATCGACGCCCCACCTGATGGGTTACTTAGCCCCTCAACCAGCGGACCAGCACGAGCGCCCCGGCGATCACGGCAGCTGTTGTAAGCATGATGCCGTAGTCGACCGGGGCCTTGCTCTTTGCCCGGCGATGCTTCGCCAAACCCACCACCTCCCTTCTCGGCACGGTATGGCTGGACCGATTCCATACCGCCCCTGAGCTGGAGGTGGCACCACCCTACGCCGGGTCGCCGACCAGAAACCGTTAGAACGCAGCCCATTCCGAGGTGCGTAGAGATTCCGTGAGAAATCTGCTCGTGTTTCTGGAACCTATTCCCGTGCTACGGGATTCACGCGGGTTGAGAAGCCAGCGAGAGACTCATCGCGGGTCGGTTCGAAACGCTCTGCGGTAAGCACCGGGGGTGGTGCCGAGGGCGCGGAGGAAGCGTCGGCGGAGGTTGGTGGCGGAGGAGAGGCCGACGTGACGGGCTACGGCTTCTACGGGGAGGTCCGAAGTTTCCAGTAGTTCGCGGGCTGCCGCGATGCGCTGGGCCAGTAACCACTGTCCGGGGCCGATGCCGAGTTGGTCGGTGAAGCGGCGGGCGAGGGTGCGGGTGGAGACGGCGGCTCGGGCGGCCAGGTCCTCGACGGTGAGAGGTTCGCCGAGGCGTTCGGTAGCCCATTCCAGCAGTGGTGCCAGGGAGCCGTCGATCTGAGCGGGATGGGGCGGGGCGGAGTACTGCAGTTGTCCGCCTTCGCGGTGCGGTGGCATGACCATGCTCCGGGCGACCTGCGCGGCGTATCCGGCGCCGTGATCCGTGCGGACGAGGTGCAGGCAAAGGTCTATGCCGGCTCCGGCGCCTGCGCTCGTGGCCACATCGCCGTGGTCGACATAGAGCACGTCGCGATCGACTTCGACGGCTGGGAACCGGGTGGACAGTTCGTCGGCGCGGGCCCAGTGGGTGGTCGCTCGGCGTCCGTCCAAGACGCCCGCGTGGGCGAGGGCGAAAGCGCCGGTGCAGATGCTGACCAGCCGCGCACCGCGATCGTGCGCGCGCCGGAGGGACCGGATTACGGCGGGGGAGGGCGTCTCCTCGGTGGGCAACCAGCCGGGGACGAGCACCGTGTCGGCTTGCTCCAGCGCGTCGAGTCCGTGGGTCACGACCATGTCGTACCCGGCGTACGTCGCAACGGATCCCGGCTGCTCGGTGCACACGCTGAAGGCGTATCGGGGCGGAATACCGGGTCGCTCCAGCCCGAAGACCTCTGCCGCGCAACCGAGTTCGAACGTCGACTGGGGTGGGTGGACCAGTGCGACGACTCGATGCATGGCAGAAAAGTACCTCATGATGTCATTTCTGACACTCGGCCGCAGTGCATCGGTCGGCGAGGCTGGCTGCATGGCAACAGACCTGAACATGACCGGATACGAGTGGTCCACCGCGCGCGACGCCCCGGTTCGCGAGTTGTTTCCCGGTATCCGCGCACGCACTCTGTGGCTCGGCAGCAATGGTGCCAAGGCCTACTTCCTCGAACTGGACCCGAACACGTGTTGGCAGGGAATCGACGTGCACGAACCGGGCCCCGAAGAGGTTTTCGTGGTATCCGGGATCTTCAACGACGGCGTACGCGACTATCCCGCAGGCTCTTTCATCCACGCCCCTGCGGGTTCCTCGCACATTCCGCAGACGGTGACCGGTTGCACGCTGTTCGTTTTCTATCCCGAAGGCTAGGTCGCGGCTGCCACCGAAACTGGAGTCAGCGAAGGTGCTCGGGCGAGGCGGAGTCGGCCGCTACATTGCGGCCATCGCCACCGCCGGTTCGGCGGTGGCGGAGCCGAGGGATTGTGTCCTGGATCGGTCGGTGACCGGGGCGACGGGCTTCTGCCCGGGCGGAGACGGGTATTTCACCGTGGAAGCCGACTGCTTCGGTGTGTTCGTCACCCGTGGCGGCCTGGGGTTCGGCCCGTACCGGCAGACAAGTCAGCGCCACGCCTACGCGGGCCCGCACCCTGAGATGGACGCGACGCAAACCCATCCCAGGGCCGAGTGCAACGAGTTCATCACCGGCCACTTCGGTATCGCTACCGACGCTCGCCTGTACGAGACCTTCCGCTGACCTTCAGCGAAGGAGAACCATTGCGCGACTGGCTCATTCGGATGTCGGACAGCACTACTTCCAGGCGGGAAGCTCGGGAAGTTCACCGGTGAGATCGGAACCGTCGGACCGCCCGATGAGCCAGGCGGCGATGGACGACGCGGGACCAGCCACGGAGCGGGTGGGCGCATCGGCGCCGACGATGCCGTGGAAGTCGGTGTCGGTGGCGTCGAGTTCGAAGCCGGGGACCGGTTCGGTTGCGGCGGCGGTGATTCGGTTCATGTCGACGGTCGCCTGGTGCAGCACGCGGGCAACAAACGAAGCGGGCCAATCGGCATGGGTGTACCCGGCATTGAGGTCGACGTGGTGAATCTCCACCTCCTGCAACCGCATCCACCGCACTTCGCTGGCGGGGATCGGCCGCCCTTGCCGGGTACGGACTTCCGCGTGCCAGGTGTCCTCGGCGAACGAATTGCCCAGGGCGAACCAGCGTTTGGCGGCTGCTTCGTTGTCGATGAGATGTTCGGTGGCAGGCCGGGGCGCACCGGCTTCGATGTCGAAATCGCGCAGGAACATGCTCGCGTACTGCGGGATCTCCACCCCGGTGTGCGCCCACAGCAGCAGGTTGAGCAAGCTGTCGGCGTTGCGCGCAGTGTGCGCCAACACATGTCCGCGGGTCCAGCCGGGCAGCAGCGACGGTTCGTGCACGTCGTCGTTGCTCAGCTTGCGCGCGGTGTCGAGGAAACGATCGGTCGCCTCGGCGAGAATGTCGAGTGAGACGGGGCCTTCCAAAGCAGCACTGGTCACAGTTCCGACCCTAGCGATCCCGGGCAGGCCCCGCCGGACTTCTTCGTGATGCCCCGTCGATCGCGGTGGACTACTCGGTGATGATCGCGTCCGCTTCGATCTCGACCAGCAGCGCAGGGGTGATGAGCGCACTGATCTCGTACATGGCGGTGGCCGGCCGGATGTCCCCGAACACCTCGGCGTGCGCCTTGCCGACCTCGGGCCAGCGCGCGATATCGGTGACGAAGATGCGGGTGCGGACGACGTCGGCAAGGCTCGCGCCCGCCTCGGTGAGGGCGGTGCTGATGCGGCGCAGGGTTTCCCTGGTCTGTTCGCCGATGTCGTCGCCGCCGACCGCGCTGCCGCCGGTGATCGAGGCGGTGGTGCCGCTGACCGCGACGTGGTTGCCGACTCGGACGGCGCGGCTGTAGCCGACGATGTCTTCGAACTCGGAGCCGGAGGAGATGTTCACGCGTGCGGTCATGGCGACAGCATCGCATGGGGCGTCGATCGGGCAGTCAATGGGCGGCAACGCCGATGTTCGACACCGAGTTGTCACCTGCGCGTCGGTCAGAAGTCGGATCGGCGGGGTAGGCAGTCCCGGTGAAAGCTCATTCTCGTCCTCGCGTCACCGCCGCCGCCGTCCTCTGTGTCGGCGCGCTGGCCACCGGCTGTTCCGCCTCGGATTCGCCCGCGGATTTCACCGCGACCGCGGACCAGCCGCTGGTGATCTCCCTGGATGAACTGCTCGACAAGACGGGTGGCAGCGCCGCCGTCCGCATCGCCGACCCGGAGCACGGCAAGCTGAGCCGCCGGGTAGACGGTGCGCTGGTCTACACCCCCGATGCCGGCTACCGCGGCTCCGACAGCTTCAAGGTGACCACCACCGACGCGGTGCGCCTGTACACCACCGACATTCCGCCGCTCGGTGAGTTCGGCGGAACCACGGTGCAGGGCAGCGGTTTCGGCTCCGCGTGGACGCCGGTGCCGGGCAGCACGGACGAGTTCTACGGCCTCACCGACCGCGGCCCGAACGTGGACGGCCCCGGCAAGAACGAGAAGCTCGCGCCGATAGCGAGTTTCGTGCCCAAGATCGGCCGGTTCAAGCTGGTCGGCACCCGGGCGGTGCTGCAATCGAGCATCGACCTGCACACCGCGGCAGGCGTGCCGTTCAACGGCCAGGTCGACATCGCCGCGAACACCGGCGAAACCATCAAGGACCTGGCCGGAAATGTGTTGCCGCCCACCGATCACGGCCTCGATCCGGAGGGTTTGGTCGCGCTGCCCGACGGCACCTTCTGGGTCTCCGACGAATACGGCCCGTTCCTGGTGCATTTCGATGCCAAGGGTGCCGAGATCGAGCGGCTCGCGCCGGGATCCGGCCTGCCCAAAGAACTTTCGCTGCGCACACCGAACCAGGGTATGGAAGGCCTGACGATCACCCCGGACGGCAGCACCCTCGTCGGTCTGATGCAGAGCGGCCTGAACACGCCCGGCCTCAGTGGCTCCGCCAAGGAGACACCGCTGACCCGCATCGTCACCGTCGACCTGAAGACGAAGGCGCTGAAGGAATTCGTGGTCCCGCTGGAGAACCCGAAGAGCAGCAAGGTCGCCGACTCGGAGATCACCGCGCTCAGCGCGACCACCTTCCTGATCGACGAACGCGACGGCAGCTTGGCGCCGAAGGCGGACAAGAAGCTGTGGACGGTCGACATCGCCAACGCCACCGACGTCGGCCCCGACGCGAAGGTGCCTGGCGCGCAATACGATCTGGAACGCGGCCTGCAGATCGACGGTAAGTCGCTGGAGGCGCTGGTCGGCTCGGTCTCGACCGCCGACGGTGTCGCCGCGCTGACCAAGGCGGGCGTCACCCCGGCCGCCAAAACCGAGAACCTCGACTTCGCCGCGCTGGTCCGGGAACTCGACGCCGACGGAAAGTTCTTCGGCCACGACAAGATCGAGGGCGTGGCCACCCTGGACGGCGGCAAGACGCTCTACATCGCCAACGACAGCGACTTCGGTCTGGCCGGCAGCAAAGGCGAGCAGCCGCCGTTCGCGCTGAAGCCCAAGACCCTGCCCAACGGCGTGCAGGACAGCGGCGAGATCCTCTTCGTCGACACCACGAAGCTGCCCGCGAAGACCGCGGAACACACCGTCAAGCTGACGGTGGCGTAGCTAATCGCCGCGATCGGTCCACTCGCGACCCTCCAGGATCACCGCGGCGGCCAACGTGATCAGCCACAGCGACATCGAACCGACCTGGATCCGCTGGGCGATCCCGAGCGCGTAATCGCCGGACAGGTTGTCGGCGACCAGCATCCACACGGTCGCCGCCGACCCGACCACCAGCACGACCAGTCCGGCTTCGCGCAGGATCCGCCAGCGGTGATAGCGGAACGCGGCCAGGCTGAACGCGAACGTGGCGACGGCGATCGAGGTGACCGCGATGGTGCTCGACAGGGCGTGCGGTTGGTGCAACTGCGGGAAAAGCTCGCTTTCACCACCGCACGCACTGTCGCTCGCCGTGCAATCCTTCAGCGGCAGCAACACATCGGCGATCGTCGCGGCACCGAAGCAGAGCAGCGCGACCCAGCCGATCGTGGTGAACCGGCGCCGCGGAAAAACCAGCAGTCCGCCGATCGCGGCGGGGATCAGCAGCGCGCCGACGATCTTGTCCGCGGTCGCGAACACCGCACGATAGGGCTTGCCTTCGGCATCCAACTCGCTGAGGAACGAGTTGACCGGGTCGACGTCGACCTTCAGGAAGAACTCGAGCACCCAGGACGAGTAGCAGACGCCGGCGACCAGGATTGCCGCTGCGATCGCCAGGGACGCCACTCGCGTGCGCCGCGCGGCGACCTCCTGGCTATTCGTCACGGATCCATTCTCCTCCCTGTCGCCGGACCGATGATCGAACGGTAGGTCAGCGCGTCGGCAAACACACGCCATTGACAACCAGCACACAGGCTCCTGTCAGGTTCGACCGACAGGCTGTCAGGGAAGCGTTCCCAAGGAGGTCCCACATGATCGGCTTCGCAACAGCCGCCGCCGGAATAGCCGTGATGTCGGTGATGGTGGCATCGAGCTACCTCGCCGCCCACGCACCGCGCACCCTGGTCCGGGTCAGGTCCCGCTAGGTCGGTGGCTCAGCGCGGCCTGCACCCGATCGGCGGCGGCCACCGCGTCTTCGTGCTCCCACACGCGAACGACCTGCCAGCCGGCTGCCAGCAATGCCGCATCGGTCGCCCGGTCCCGCGCCACGTTCCCGGCCAGCTTGTCGGCCCACCACTGCGCGTTGTTGCGCGGATCGGTCGCATGCTGCGGGCAGCGATGCCAGAAGCAGCCGTCGACGTACACCGCGACCCGTAGTCGCGGAAACACCAGATCGGCCCGCCGCCGCTGCCCGCGCAGCGGCGCTCGATCGACGAAGTACCGCATTCCGCGCCGGTGCAACTCCCTGCGCAACGCCAGCTCCGGCTTGGTCCCGCTGCGCCGCTGCCGCGCCATCCGCGCGCTGGTCGCCGCATCGGTCGTCGGACGGGGTGCGCGCCCGACCGGCCGCAGGTCACTCGGTTGCTGTTGCGCATCGCCGGGCGCGTCGTCCAGACCGTCCCGCGAGTCGCTCATGCCGCCCAGCCGCCCATCCGATCGAGATGACTCTCCACATCATCGAGGAATCCCGGTGGAAACCGCAGGCTGCCCATGCCGGTCCGGCGCAAGAACCCCGCGGTCGCCCGCGCGGACAGCAGCCGCGAGTCGGTCAGGAAGTTCCGCAGGTCCTCGTACGGCTCGTGCACCGGCCAGGTCGACACCGCCACCCGGTGGGCGACCCCGTTGTGTCCCCAGGCCGCCACCGGCCACGGTGTGCCCGGCGGTAATGGCTGGTCACCGGGCAGCGGAGTCAGCGGCGCGGCCAGTCGAGACCCGACCCACCCGGCCATCCGCACGCTCACCGCGTTGCCGACCAACTTCCATCGATGCCCCTGCCGGATACCCGGCACGTCACCCGCGGGTGCGGTCCAGTCGGGCTCGAAGCCTTGCAGCCGTTCCACATCCACCAGTCCGGGCGTGACGATCTCGCCGGACGGCAGCCGCACCGCGGGCGGGCTCGCGATACCCAGCGCGGACCCACCCTTCAGCGTGGGCACCGCGTTCACCGCCCAGCCCAGCCCGCGCACACCCTCGGTCCAGTAGAAGCCGCACGGATCGCGGTCCGCGTCGCCGACGATCCGCGGCCCCGCGTCCTCGCCGAACAACACCCCACGCGGGTCCTCGGTCCGGGACGCCAGCATCAGCACCCGCTGACGCCGCTGTGGCAAGCCGAACGCGCGTGCGTCCACCACCCGATAGGCCCAGGTGTAACCGAGCTCCTCCAGGGCGGTGGTGATGTGGCGCATCGCCGCGCCGCGACCGAGTTGCAGCATGAACGGCACGTTCTCGATCAGCAGCCAGCGCGGCCCGCGTTTGCGGCGCACCAGCCGGAACACCTCGTCGACCAGACCGGAGCGCTTGCCGGTGATGCCCGCGGTGCGCCCGGCCTGGGACAGGTCCTGGCAGGGGAAGCCGGCCGCGACCAGTTCGGTGCCCGCCGGTAGCGCGCGCAGGCTGGTGATGTCGGAATGCAGTGGCACATCGGGAAACCGAGCGGCCAGCACGCCTTGCGCGCCCGCGTCGATCTCGCACAGCAGCTCGGATTGCCAGCCATTGCGGGCGAGACCGAGCTCGAGCCCGCCGATCCCGGCGAACAGCCCGACCATCCGCGCGCCCGTCACCGACTGTCCCTTCTTCGCATCCTCGGTTCCCCTGTGCCCGGCAGAGGTTACTCGAGTTGCCGGGTGCCGTCCGCGAACACCGCCATGACGGCGCGACGGAGCAAACCCGAGGGTGGCCTGGTACCGTCCGCGTGTCAGCAACATGATCGGTCTGCTGCTGCTCGATAATGCTCATCGGCCGATCATGTGTGTGGCCCTGATGACAGGCTCGGCAGGCTGATCTGCCTGCGCTCCAGCGCTATCCGCGCGGACGCCGCCCCACGTGCTCGGCGGCGCGTCCGCATGCGAAACGTATTTGCTCCACACAGCGTCTGTGCTCCACAAGGTTTTGGGCTCGACAAATTTCTTAGTCGTCACGCTAGGGAAAGTGAGCGAACATGCAGATACCTTCGAAAAACAGGAGCTTTCCCAACGTCGTGGTCACCAGCCTGGCGGCGACCACCTCGATTGCGGGCGATATCGACTCGACGTGGAAAGGCCTGCTCAACGGGGAGAGCGGGATCGACGTCCTGGAGGACAGCTTCATCGACCAGTTCGAACTGCCGGTCCGCATCGGCGGGCACCTGAAGGTCTCGCCGGCCGAGAGCCTCACCAGGGTCGAGGCGACCAACATGTCCTACGTCGAGCAGATGGCCACGGTCCTGTGCCGCGAGGTATGGCGCAACGCAGGTAGCCCGGAGGTCGACAAGACCCGGCTCGGCGTCGCCATCGGCACCGGACTCGGCGGCGGCGAGTACATCATCGACGCGCGGGACCGGATCAAAAACGGTGGCTACCGCAAGATTTCACCGCTGACCGTGCAGCGGATCATGCCCAACGGGTCGGCCGCCTGCGTCGGCATCGAGCTCGGCGCGGGCGCGGGCGTGGTCACGCCGGTGTCGGCCTGCTCGTCCGGCTCGGAGGCGATCGCCAACGCGTGGCAGATGATCGTGATGGGCGACGCCGACATGGTCGTCACCGGCGGTGTCGAGGGCTCCATCCAGGCGGTGCCGATCGCGGCGTTCACCATGATGCGCGCGATGAGCACCCGCAACGACGATCCGAAGAGCGCGTCGCGCCCGTTCGACAAGGACCGGGACGGCTTCGTATTCGGCGAGGCCGGCGCGATGATGATCATCGAGACCGAGGAGCACGCCAAGGCGCGCGGCGCGACCATCCACGCGCGGATCATGGGTGCGGGCATCACCTCCGACGCCTTCCATCTGGTCGCGCCCGATCTCGAGGGCAAGGGCGCCGCGCGCGCGATGACCAGGGCGATCGAGAAGGCCGGGTTGTCGAAGAAGGACGTCACCCACGTGAACGCGCACGCCACCGCCACCCCGATCGGGGATACCGCTGAGGCGCAAGCCATTTCGTCCGCGATCGGCAGTCACACCTCGGTCTACGCGCCGAAATCGGCACTCGGGCACTCGATCGGCGCGGTCGGTGCGCTGGAGTCGGTGATCACCGTGCTGTCCATTCGGGACGGAATCGTCCCGCCGACCCTGAATTTGGACAATCAGGACCCCGCCATCGACCTCGATGTGGTCAAGGGGCAGAGCAGGCCGGGTCGGATCGATTACGCCGTGAACAACTCGTTCGGTTTCGGCGGACACAACGTGGCGATCGCCTTCGGGCGGTACTGAGCGTCGGAAGGCTGCGCACCTGCTAGCCTTCCCGACGCTTCGTTATCGACCTGTGTTCGGTGTAACTGCACGGCCTGTGTGCGTGCTTTGGCAAAAGGATAAGGCGATGATCGACGAGACCTTCGACGACTATTTGGACGACCAGGGCAATATCAAAATCCGCGGCGACAAGACCCTGATCGACTTCGTCGACAAGCACAGCGCGGAGAACGGCGACGACCTCGCCTACCGCTATATCGACTATTCGCGGGAACGGGACGGCGAGTACCACGAGCTGACCTGGCGACAGTTCGGCGTCCGGCTACGGGCCGTCGCGGCCCGGCTGCAGCAGGTGACCAAACCCGGTGACCGGGTAGCGATTCTGGCACCGCAGGGGCTCGACTATGTCGTCTCCATTTTCGCCGCCGTCTACGCGGGCAATATCGCGGTGCCGCTGTTCGACCCGGAGGAGCAGGGGCACACCGACCGGCTCACCGCGGTGCTCAGCGACTGCACGCCCGCGGCGATTCTCACCGTCGGCTCCGCGGCGGGCGGTGTGCGGAACTTCTTCCGCCATCTGCCCGCGGTGCAGCGGCCGCGGATTATTGCGGTGGAAGCGATTCCGGACAGCGTCGGCGCGACCTGGGTGCGCCCGGATATCAATATCGACAGCGTCGCTTACCTGCAATACACCTCCGGTTCCACCAGAACGCCTGCAGGCGTGGAGATCACGCACCGGGCTGTCGGCACGAATCTGCTGCAGATGATCGACGCCATTGGTGTCAAAGAGAATTCGCGCGGCGTCACCTGGCTGCCGCTGTTCCACGACATGGGTCTGCTGTGCGTGATTCTGCCGACCGTCGGTGGCGGATTCATCACCATCATGTCGCCGAGCGCGTTCGTCCGCCGTCCGTACCGCTGGATCAAAGAACTGGCCGCCGCCTCCGACGGTGCCGGGACTTTCGCGGCGGCACCGAATTTCGCCTTCGAGCACGCCGCGGCGCGCGGTAAGCCGAAACCGGGTGAAGAGCTCGACCTGTCGAATGTGATCGGACTGATCAACGGCAGCGAACCGGTGTCGGTGTCGTCGATGCGGAAATTCAACGAGGCGTTCGCGCCGTACGGGTTGCCGAAAACGACGATCAAGCCCTGCTACGGCATGGCGGAGGCGACGTTGTTCGTGTCCGCGACCAAAGCCGAGGACGAGGCGCGGGTCGTGTATGTCGATCGGGCCCAACTCAATTCGGGCCGGATGGTTCAGGTCGAGGAGGGCGCGGAGAACTCGATCGCGCAGGTGTCCTGCGGTTATGTGGCGTTGTCGCAGTGGGCCACGATCGTCGATCCGGAGACCGGTGTCGAGCGGACCGACGGTGAGGTCGGCGAGATCTGGTTGCACGGCGAGAACATGGGCATCGGTTACTGGGGACGTCCCGAGGAGACCGCGGCCACCTTCCGGGCCCAACTCTCGGCCCGTCAGCCGCAGGGCAGTCATGCGGAGGGCACACCGGAGGACGCGCACTGGATGCGCACCGGCGATTACGGTGCCTATCTCGACGGCGAGTTGTACATCACCGGCCGGGTGAAGGATCTGGTGATCGTCGACGGTCGCAATCACTATCCGCAGGACCTGGAGTTCTCGGCGCAGGAATCCAGCACCGCACTGCGGCCTGGTTTCGTCGCGGCCTTCTCGGTGCCCGCCAACGAACTGCCTGCGCTGGTCTTCGAGAAGGGCAGTCACTCCGGGCTGAAGTTCGACGCCGACGACAACTCCGAGCAGTTGGTGATCGTCGCCGAACGCAACACCGGGGCGGGCAAACTGGAGACCGAACCGGTCGCGGACACGGTGCGGGCGGCCGTCTCGCAGCGGCACGGCGTCACCGTGCGCGATGTGCTGCTCGTGCCCGCCGGCTCGATCCCGCGGACCTCCAGCGGCAAGATCGCCCGACGTGCCTGCCGGGCCGCGTACCTGGACGGCACTCTGCGCGGCGGATACCAGCAGCAAGCCTTCCCGGACGCCCCCGCGGCGGAGCGGGAGAGCGCGGGAGTTCGTTAGAGCCGGACCTCGTTCGCACATTCGAATTCACTGACCTCGGCGCCCACGATGTGGGCGCCGAGGTCGTTTGTGGTCCCGCTACCACGGAACTTGTCCACCGCGTCCCTGGTCGTCCAGCGCTCGTAGATATTCACGCGGTCGGGCTCGACCAGATCGGCACCGAGGGTGAAGTCCAGGCAGCCGTCGGTGCCGCGGGCGAGTTCGACCACCTCGCGGCAGGCGGCGAGATAGCGGTCCCGGTCGGTGACCTTCAGATACCCGGCAACGATCAGCATGCCGCGGAGTCTATTCGGCGGATCGACCCTTGACCTCGAGGATGCTCGAGGTTGTTGACTCGGCTCATGAAGGTTGTCGCCAGCTGCGGTCCGACCGTGATATCCAGCACGGATACCGATGCTGCGGTATCGGCCGGCCCGGAAAACCAGTTGGCTGACCCAGGTGATGCTGCCACTCTGAGATGTCGGACCTCGATGCGAACATCACCGAGTGTCCGGGTTCTCGACACTGCCATCCACAGACCTCGAGGGGGAACTATGTCAGTTGCACTTGATGTCGCGACGGTGGATCCGGAGGCCGACAGACCGGAGCGGCCCGGTGCGTCCGTGCCGGGTCGCCTGCATTCGCTGCGGCGTTTCTGGCCCTACGTGCGCCCGTATCGGCGCGCGCTGCTCGGTGCCACCACGCTCGCGATCCTCGCCTCGCTGACCGCGATCGTCATCCCTCTGGTGATCGCCAAGATCATCGACGGGCCGATCGCGCAGCGCGATCTCGGCGCGGCCGTCGCGCCGGTGCTGCTGGTGTTGGTGCTCGGTCTGCTGGAGGCTCTCGGCGTATGGGGCCGCCGCTGGCTGGTGTCCAAGCCGGCGTCCATGGTCGAGATCACCATGCGCGCCAAGATCTTTCGCAAGCTGCAGTCGCTGGCGATCGGACGCCACGAGTCCTGGGAGTCGGGTCAGCTGCTGTCCAGGGCGGTCGACGACATGGCCACCCTGCGCCGCTTCGTCGCGTTCGCCGGTCCGTTCCTGATCATCCACATCATCCTGATCCCGGTCGGCCTGCTGGTGCTGGCGTGGCTGAGCTGGCAGGTCGGGCTGATCTTCGTGATCATCTCGATTCCGTTGACCTACATCTGCATTCGCTTCGAGCGCGAGTACTCGTTGGCGTCGCGGAAGTCCCAGGACCAGTCGGGTGACCTGGCCACCATCGCCGAGGAGTCGGCGCAGGGTGTGCGGGTGCTGAAGGCGTTCGGGCGCGGCGTGTTCTTCGGCGGGCGCTTCCTCGCTCAGTCGCGCGAACTCCAGCAGACCGAGCTGCACAAGGTGCGGCTGGACGCGCGGCTGTGGTCGGCGATGACCGGTCTGCCGCAGCTGGCGATCGCGTTCGCGCTCGGTTTCGGCGGCTACGCGGTGGTGCAGGGCTCGATGACGCTGGGCACCTTGGTCGCGGCGATCACGCTGGCGAACTTCCTGCAGTGGCCGATCATCTGGACCGGCTTCCTGTTGGCCGAGCTGAACGACGCCCGCACGGCGGGGGACCGGTACTGGGAGATCATCGACACTCCCGTCGACATCACCGACCCGGCTGATCCGGTGGAGTTGCCGGAGAAGGTTGTCGGCGAATTGCGTTTGGAAGGCGTGAAATTTGCTTTTCCCGACGCGGAATCGCCAGTGCTGCATGATGTTTCGCTCAAGATCAGGCCCGGCGAGACGGTCGCGCTGGTCGGTGCGACCGGCAGCGGAAAGACCGCACTGCTCAACCTGATTCCACGGCTCTACGACCTGTCCGGCGGCGTGATCACCATCGACGGCATCGACATCGCGTCCATGCGGCTGACCGATCTGCGTTCGCTGGTCTCGGTCGCGTTCGAGGATCCGGTGCTGTTCTCGGCGAGCGTGCGGGAGAACGTCGCGCTCGGCGACCCGACGGCCACCGACGCCGATGTCCGTCGTGCACTGGAGGTCGCGCAGGCCACCGAGTTCGTGGACAACCTGCCGTGGGGCCTCGACACCAGGATCGGCGAGCAGGGACTCAGCCTGTCCGGCGGCCAGCGGCAGCGGCTGGCGCTGGCTCGCGCCGTGCTGAGCGGTGCGAGTCCCGGCAGCCGCAGCCGGATCATGGTGCTCGACGACCCGCTGTCCGCGCTCGACGTGGAAACCGAAGAGCGGGTGCAGGAGCGGCTGCGCACCGTGCTGGCCGGCGCGACGACGCTGCTGGTCGCACACCGTCCCTCGACGGCCGCGCTGGCCGACCGGGTGGCGGTGCTGGCCGAGGGCCGGATCGTCGCCGAAGGCACCCACGACAACCTGCTGCGCACCAGCAGCCGTTACCGCGACCTGATGGGAGGTGAACAGCGGTGAGCACGGAAACGGTCACGTCGAAAGACGCGACTACCACCGAGAATTCGGCGGTACTGGACAAGCCACGCGACGAAGCCGCCGATTGGCGCGGCATCGCCAGCGAGGACAAGGAGGTCACTCAGGCCGGAAACCTGGTGCTGGCCGAGCGATCTCGCCGACTGCTGCTCGACCTGGTCCGGCCCTACCGCAAGCTGGCGGCGTTCGCGCTGGTGCTCATCGTGGTCGACAACGCCGCGATGGTCTCGGCGCCGCTGTTCGTCGCGTACGGGCTCGACAAAGGCATAGCCGAAGGTCGCCAAGGGAATTGGGCTCCGCTGACCTGGACGGTCGGTGGCTACCTCGGCGCGGTGCTGCTCGGCATCGCGACCACGTTCCTCTTCCTGCGGGTGTCCGGCAGGCTCAGCCAGAGCGTGCTGTTCGACCTGCGGGTGCGCTCGTTCACGCACATGCAGCGGCTCAGCGTCGCCTTCCACGAGAAGTACACCTCGGGCAAGGTCGTCGCGCGCCTCACCGGTGACATCGAGACGCTGCAGGAACTGCTGGAGAGCGCGCTGAACCAGGCGTTGAGCGCGATTCTCTCGGTGGTGACCATCGCGGCGCTGCTGATCTATCTGGATCTGATGCTGGCCGCGATCGTGCTGATCGGTTTCGTGCCACTGGTGTTCGTCACCCGGTGGGCGCAGCGCAGGCAGCGGGCCGGTTACCGCCGCACCCGTGGCGCCATCGCGAAGGTGGTCGTGCAGTTCGTCGAGTCGATGGGCGGCATGCGCGCGGTGCAGACCTTCCGCCGCGAGCAGCGCAACGAGTCGGTGCTGGCCTACGAGGACGCCGAATATCAGCAGGCGACCACCACGGCCATGCGCGGCATGGGCGACTACGCGGGCCTGACCAGGCTGCTCGGCAACCTGACCACGGTGATCATCATCCTGGTCGGCGCCTGGCAGGTGATCGAGGGCAATCTCGCGGTGGGCGTGCTCGCGGCATACCTGTTGTACCTCAACGAGTTCTACGGTCCGCTCGACGAACTCGCCCAGGTGTTCAACTCGTATCAGTCCGCGGCCGCGGCGCTGGAGAAGATTTCCGGTGTGCTCGAGGAAGAGCCCTCGGTGGTGGAGCCGGCCGATCCGACGCCGCTCGCGAAGGCCGAGGGCGCGGTCCTGATGGATCGGGTGTCGTTCGGCTACGGCGCCGAACGTCAGGTGCTGCCGGAGTTCTCCCTGGACATCCCGGCCGGACAGGTGGTCGCGCTGGTGGGTGCCACCGGCGCCGGCAAGTCGACGCTGGCCAAGCTGTTGACGCGGTTCTACGACCCGTCCGACGGCGTGGTCACCCTGGACGGTATCGATCTGCGGCGGATCTCCGACGCCGATCTGCGCCACAATGTCGTGATGGTCACTCAGGAGTCCTATCTGTTCTCCGGTTCGGTGGCCGACAACATCCGGCTCGGCAGGCCGGACGCGACCGACGAGGACGTGTTCGCGGCGGCCCGCGCGGTCGGCCTGTACGACTTCGTGCAGGCGCTGCCGGAGGGCTTCGACACCGACGTGCGCAAGCGCGGCGGCAGGCTCTCCGCGGGGCAGCGTCAGCTGGTCGCGTTCGCGCGGGTGTTCCTGGCGGATCCGGCGGTGATCGTGCTGGACGAAGCCACGTCCAGCCTGGACATCCCGAGCGAGCGGCTGGTGCAGCGGGCGCTGGAAACGGTGCTGCGCGAGCGCACCGCGGTGATCATCGCCCACCGGCTGTCCACCGTGGCCATCGCCGACCGGGTGCTGGTGCTGGAATCCGGGCGCATCGTGGAGGACGGCACCCCGGCCGAGCTGATCGCGGGCACCGGCCGGTTCGCCAGCCTGCACGCGGCCTGGCGCGAATCCCTCGTGTAATGCGAGCTGGTGTGGTGCGGACTACAGCTCGGTGTCGCTTACGGTAGATACGTGACGACTCCAGCCCCCGAGAGCCAGGCCTCCGGCCCCGAGACGCCCCCGGCCTCCCGTTGGCCGGCGATTCTCACCTGGCGCGCCCACAACGCGTCGCGGATGGAGTCGGTGCGCGTGACCCTGAACGGCAATCGCATCCGCGCCGCCGGTCGCATGATCGGCGGCGCGTGCGACGACCACCCGGCGTTCAGCGCGTCCTACGACCTGGTCACCGACGAGAGCGGCGCCACCAAGCGGCTCTCGCTGCGCACCACCACGGCCGCGGGTGAGCGGCACGCGTCCATCGCCAGGGACGAGGAGAACTACTGGCTGGTCGACGCCGGCGGCAGCCACGTGCGCTCCACCTTCGCCGGCGCGCTCGATGTGGACGTGGTGCTCAGCCCGTTCTTCAACACGCTGCCGATCCGCCGCTTCGACCTGCAGCACGCGGTGCACGACGTCCAGGTCCCGGTCGTCTATGTGCGCCTGCCCGACCTGCTGGTGCAGGAGGCGAGCCTCACGTACAGCAGCGCTGCCGACGGCATCAGCGTGCTGTCCCCGGTTTCCAGCGCGACGGTCACCGTCGACGCGGATGGCTTCCTGCTCGACTACCCGGGTCTCGCCGAACGCATCTGAGTTTCAGCGCTTCGCGTTTCCTCGGCGGTGCTTCGGGATCAGGTCAGTCGAGTGATTACGCCGCCGCGTTGTCCCGCGTCCCGAAGGTTCGCGAGCCAATTGTGGTCGCCGGGGCGGAGGTCGGTGATTTCCCATCGGCGCGCGGTTTCGTAGCGTTCCCGGGCATCGTGTCCGGCTTCGACGAGATCGGCCAGGGAATTGTCGGCGCGCAGGCTGTCGCGTGCGGCGCCGAGCACGGTGAGCGTTTCCTCGAGGACCGTCAACAGTGCTCCGGAATTCGGTTCGCAAATGGCGCGCACTAGATCGGGTGCGGTGCCCGCGACGCGGGTGCCGTCGCGGAAAGAGCCCGCGGCCAGCCCGAGGGCCAGCCCGCCGCCCGCCGCACCGGCCAGCGCCAGCGCCTCGGCGAGCACGTGCGGCAAATGCGAGATCCGGGCCACCGCGCGGTCGTGCTCGTCGGCGACGATCGGGACGACCACCGAACCGCAGTCCAACGCCAGCCGAACCACCCTGGTCCATGGCTCGACATGGGTGCCCTCGTCCACCCCGACCGCCCACACGGCGTCCCGGAACAAGCCGGAATCGGTGGCTGCCCACCCGGATTCGGCGGTACCCGCCATCGGATGTCCGCCGACGTAGCGGGCCGACAAACCCTCCTTGCGCACCGCCTCGGCGACCGGTGCCTTCACGCTGACCACATCGGTCAGCGCGCAGTCCGGCGCGTAGGTGGCGATGGCGGAGAGCAGGTGCTCGACCGCCGGCATCGGCACGGCGATGACGATCAGCGCGTCCGCCGCCGCGGCCCGGGTGAGCGCGGTGGGCAGCTCCTCGGTGACATCGAAGCCGTCGGCCTGCGCGGCCTGTGCGCCGGTCGGCGATCGGTTGTAACCCCAGGCGTCGTACCCGGCGCCGACGGCCGCCCGCAGCAGGGAACCGCCGATCAAGCCGGTGCCGAGGACGCACACGGACGCTTTCTCAGTCGAAGTCACCGGAACAGATTCGCATACGACTTCAACATTTCGGGTCGGGCAGACTACCGTTGCGCCCATGGCAGCACAGCGCTCGGGCACGAATAGGGCGGCGTCGGATGATTACGACGACGTAGAAGGGTTCGCAGTGGCGGTTGTCCGCGAAGAAGGCAAATGGCGGTGCAGCCCGTTGAGCCAGGCCGCGCTCACGGATTTGTCCGCCGCGGAAAACGAACTGAAGGCCTTGCGTAGCTCGGGAGCCGTGTTCGGTCTGCTGGACATCGATGACGAGTTCTTCATCGTCGTCCGGCCCGCGCCGAGCGGCACCCGGATGCTGGTTTCGGATGCGACCGCCGCCATTGATTACGACATCGCCGCGGACGTCCTCGACGCCCTCAACGTGGAAATTCCGGACATCGACCCCGACGAGCTCGACGACATCGAGCCGTGGGAAGAGGGCGACCTCGGCGTGCTCGCCGATCTGGGTCTGCCCGAGCCGGTACTGAGCGTCATCCTCGCCGAGACCGACCTCTACCCTGACGAGCAGCTCGGCATGATCGCCCAACGCCTCGGCTTCGCCGACGAACTCGCGGCGGTGCTGGACAAGCTCCCCCGCTGACATGACCGCCCCGTCGGACGCCGACATGGTGCGCGCCGCGATCGCCGCGGCCGCCGCGGCCGACCCACGCGACGTCCCCGTCGGCGCCGTCGTATTCGACTCCACCGGAAGGGAACTCGCGCGCGCGGCAAACGCGCGCGAGGCCCTCGGCGACCCCACCGCACACGCCGAGATCCTCGCCCTCCGCCGCGCCGCCGAACGCCACGGCGACGGCTGGCGCCTGGAGGGTGCCACCCTGGCCGTCACCCTCGAGCCCTGCACCATGTGCGCAGGCGCCCTGGTCCTGGCCCGCGTCTCCCGCCTCGTCTTCGGCGCCTGGGAACCCAAAACCGGCGCAGTAGGCTCCCTCTGGGACGTAGTCCGCGACCGCCGCCTCAACCACCGCCCCCAAGTCCACGGCGGCATCCTCGAACCCGACTGCGCCGCCCTCCTCAACACCTTCTTCCAAACCCAGCGCTGAGCCCCACCTGACGCACGGTGCGCGCTCTTGACGCAGGCTGCAGCTTGCGTCACGAGCACCTTCCGTGCGTCAAGTCACACCGGCTCTGGTAGGTGTGCTGGCGATTTAGCGATCCGGTGGGAGTCCGGTATGGTTGTCGGCGGTGGCGTGTCCGAGCGGCCTAAGGAGCACGCCTCGAAAGCGTGTGAGGGGTAACCCCCCTCCGAGGGTTCAAATCCCTCCGCCACCGCCAAAGCCCTCCATCTGTTCACGCAGGTGGGGGGCTATTTCTTTGATCACGCAGCGGGCTGACTGGCCTCGGTGACAAGATTTTGACAAGAACAGCTACCAGCGCTCATCTCAGCGGACCCTTTGCCGCCGGAATACTTCTCGTTCATGGCCAGGGCTACGCGGTCCAAGTCGTCATCGAATAGGTCCGCGTAGGTGTTGAGAGTTTCCTTCGCGTCCTTGTGGCCGAGCAGGCGCGCCAACGCCAGGACGTTCGCTCCTGCCGACACTGCGAGCGACGCACAGGTGTGCCGGAGGTCGTGCGGCGTAATCGGCTGCACCTTCGACCGCTTCACCGCGCCGGCGAACCATCCGTCCGCCGACTTCGGGCGTGGAAGGTACTTCTCAAGGTCCTCCGGGTGAGGAAACACGAGTGCGTCCCTGTGTCTTCCCTTCACGTGCTCATTCAGCTGATCGAGGATGAATTTAGCTACTGGCACCGTGCGGATCTCCTTGCCCTTCGTGTCCCCCTCCGCATGGTCGACACCGAGCTGTACGGCGTTGTCCGCAACCGTGATTCGTGCTCGCCTGAAGTCGATATCGCGAACCCGGAGCGCGATCAGTTCACCCCAGCGCGGACCGCAGTAGCCGAGCATCAGCACCAGGAGGTTGTGCTTCCCAGCCTGCTTGGCCAATCGGTCCAAGTCGGCGGAGGTGAGATAGACATGGCGTTTCTTCTTCTTGTCCGGCAAGTTCTCGACGCCCCGGGCCAGATTCTTAGGTAGTCGCTTGGCTTTCACCGCTGCGTCGAGAATCCCTGCCAGGACGCCATGTGCCCGAATGATCGTCGTCGCACCATCGGAAACCTTGCCGCCCTTCTCCTTCTGAACTGCGGCCTTCTCCATCGCAGCAAGGCGCAGGTCGGTAATCCACTCCTCCACAGCCTCGAGATTGATATCCGCGATGCGGACGCTGCCCCACCGCGGTTCGACGTGGGTACGCCAAGCTGCATCGAGAGTGCGATAGTTCGACGGCGCGGTGCTTGCCTTCTTTCCTTTGAGCCACGCAGGAGCCAACTCGGCCACTGTGACGCGGCCCAGAGACGGAGCAACGTACTCGCCGTCCATCTTCTTGACCTCCACCTTGTTGGCGAAGGCGTTGGCCTCAGCCTTCCGGAGGAATCCTCGCTTACCGGTGGGTTTTCCGTCCGGCTTGCTGTATGCGACGCGATAGCGAATACCCTTGTCGCCCTTGATTTTCGGGTCTGGCTTCACCTGGTACTCATGAACGGATGCCACTTACTCCCCACCCTTTTCCTTCGATATCTCCTCGTTCATCCACAGGATGAACTGACGTAGCGCTTGCCCCTGCGCCTGCGGCGAGAGCTCGAGGTACATCGGACCGACGGTTTCCATGAACATCTGCAACGGGTCGCCAGGTTCGCGGGTCACGACTGGCTTTGGTTGCAATTCCCTTCGCGCAGAAGCAATGCCATCTGCGAGGGCTAGCAGAGTGGCAGTCTGAGGCACGCCCCCTGCATCCATGTGCTTGATGGTTCGCAGCGGAACGCCGGACAACTCACTCAGGCGACGCTGGGTCAGATTGAGCTCTACGCGATCCCCCCTCACCACGCCCGCGACGGCTCTTCGGTCCTCCATGTCCAACCGGTTCCCACGTCGCGCATGGCGCAGCAGTTCCCGCACCTCCTCCAGGAGCTCGAGGTACTGGTCGGAGTAGAAAACGTCGTCGTGATCGTCATCACCTTCGTAATCCACTGCGGTTCACCTTCTTTCATTCTCGAACCCTCCAGGTGCAATGACACTAACATAGTTGCACCTCTTGCCCCTCGCATTCCTGGAATCTGTCGCCCACTGCGACTACAGTCCTGAATGAAGGTGCAAGAGAGTTCACAGTCTTGCACCTCACGTGATGGTGAAGGACAAGGAGATTCATGATCACCACTCCGATGAGCCCCGCAGAAGCGGCGCAAATGGCTGGATGCCACCAGAACTCGATCTACGCCGCACTCTTGGCGGGGGAGCTGAAGGGTTACCAGCGGACTGCCCCGAAGGGGCGGTGGCGGATCTTCCCCGAAGACCTCTCGCGATGGATCAGGGGCGAATGAACTCAGCAAAACGCCCGGTCTGTGTTGCAGCACGGACCGGGCGCGAGTGACACCCCTACCAGGAAGGATGTTCCAATAATCGTGACCAATTCTACGGCAAGCAGTTCGGTGCCGGACTCGCCAATGGTGGACCATGCGCTGGCGTATGCACGTGCAGGGCTGGCGGTGTTGCCACTGACGCCATGGGGCAAGACTCCAGCATCGGCACATGGCAAGGACGACGCGACCACCGACCCGGTCCGCATTCGGGCTTGGTGGCTTCGTAACGCTCAGTGCAACATCGGGATTCGTCCGCACTCCGGTGTCGTTGTGCTCGATGTCGACCCGCGCTCAGGCGGCAGTCTCGATGCGTTGGGGGAAACTCCAGAGACGTGGACGGCTGCGACCGGGGGCGGCGGCTGGCACCTGTGGTTTCGCTGCGACGGGAAGGCCAGAGGCAAGCTCGACGGAACCCAGGGCGTGGACATCAAAACCCACACCGGCTATCTCGTCGCTCCGCCGAGCGTTCACCCCAGCGGCATTCGCTACAGGTGGACAAATCGCGCTCCGATCGCTTACCTGCCATCGCATCTCGGTGTCCGAGTCCGTGTTCCTGCGGTCCTGCCGTTCCCTGTCGCGCCGTACAAGCGTCACAGGGGCTCAGGGACGGGCCTGGTGAGCGCCGTCCGGAATGCGACAGAGGGGCAGCGCAATCAGGTGCTCTTCTGGGCCGCATCTCGTGCATGCAGCGAAGGCGGCAACCCATCTGTGTTGCAGGAAATCGCGCACGCTGCCGAGGACTGCGGACTGTCTCGTATCGAGATCGGGCGCACGATTCGGTCGGCCCAACGGAGTGCGGCGTGATGATGCTGGTGGACTACACAAACGCTGCCCTCGATCGACTCAAGGAGCCGGAAGAAGAGTTCTGGGACAAGCGCCCGGTGCTGGCACATGTGCGGGACTTCGCCCGTGCTCGGATGTCTGGGCCGTGGTCGACACTGGGTGTGGTGCTGGCGCGGGCCGTCGCGTCGGTGCCGCCGGATGTCGCGCTTCCCGCCATTGTCGGCGGTCCCATGTCGCTCAACCTGTTCTTCGCCCTGGTTGGCCCTTCCGGTGCGGGCAAAGGGGCAAGCGAATCCGCGGCGTGCGATGCGGTGGAATTCGTGGATAACCTCGGCCGGCTGATCGATGTCCCCGTTTTGCCGCTGGGCTCGGGTGAGGGAATCTCTCGGACCTTCCGGCCGGCCGGCACCGCTGATGACGCAGGGAATCACATCGACCGCGCGTTGTTCTCGGTCCCGGAGATCGACACACTGTCATCGCTGTTGGGGCGGCAGGGCTCGACGCTGGAGGGCGAAATTCGCAAGCTCTACAGCGGGGAAGCGCTGGGGTTCACCAACGCGCAGAAGGCCACCCGTTCGGTCGTGCCCGCTCATTCCTACCGAGCAGCTCTGACGGTCGGGGTTCAACCTCTGCGCGCTGAAGCGCTGTTCGCCGGTGCGGATGGTGGCACTACACAGCGGTTTGTCTGGCTCGATGTCCGCGACCCGGATGCCCCAGACATCACCCCCACTGCTCCTGAACCCCTCCAGGTGCGTGCGCCCGCGTGGAATGCGTGCACGCTGGAGATTCCGGAGGTGGCGAGGTACGCAATCCGCCGGAACCGTCTCGCGCAGCTTCGAGGTGAAAACGTCGATCCGCTCAACGGTCACGCGCTTCTGTGCAGGCTCAAGGTCGCTGCTGCGCTGATGATTCTGGACGGACGCAGCGTCGTCAGCGAGGAGGACTGGACCCTTGCGGGGGAAGTGATGGTGTTCTCCAACCTGACGCGCACTGCCACTCAGGACGCGCTGAACGCACGGGTGGCGCACGCAAATCGGGCACGCGGCCTTGCCGTGGTCGAGCGGGAAGAAGCGGAAAACGAGTCCAGGCGCAGTAAGGCGCGCGACGCCGTGCTGAATGTGCTGCACGGACAGCACGGTCCCGAGCTTTCCGCTTCGGCGATCCGCAAGAAGGTGAACACGATGCACCGGAGTTTCCTCGATGATGCCTTCGGTGACTTGGTAGACGCGGGCCACCTTGTCAGCATCGAAGTCCAGGGCGGGACGCGGTACAAGCTGACCGAACCCGCGTAGCTGTACACGGTGTACTGTCCGTACACCACCTGAAAATCCGCATCTACCAGCGCAAATGCGGGCGTGTACGGCACGTACACGGTGTACACGCCGTCCAATGGACCGGACTTTCAGACCCACAAGGAACCCCGCACCGATGCCGGCCAGGTGCGGGGTTCCTTGGTTCCTAGGCAGGGTGTTCGAGCGAAGGTAGATCAGCTGGGGCTTCGAACAAGAGCGTTGGTTCGGTGAGGATGTCGCGGTCGGTCTCGCTCTTGTAAATCTCGTCCACACTGCCGAACCTGGCTTCGCTGTAGTCCAGATCCAATCGTGAAGCCGCAAGGCGCACAGCGTCTTCGCTGGGGCCTTCGATCTCGAGGAACGTCGGCAGGCCGGGCCACGTATCGAGGTCGAACACGAGGTTGCCGAACTGCCACTCCTCGCGGTAGTTCTCCTGATACCTGACCTGGCGCAGGCCCAGCTTGACCAGGATCTCGGCCATTGCGTGCAGGTCGCCCACTGTCGTTTCGATCTCGGTGGTGCCGTCGATGGTGGTGGCGTCGGTTACCTGCTTGAGGGTCAGGGTGGAGCGAGATCCTTCGTTGCGAAGGCGAATCCATGCACCACTGTCTAGCGAGTCGTCCTCAAAGATTTTGCGCGTCAGCAGCGTTCGCGAGAACGACTGTGTTGCGCCGAGGTTCGTCAGCTTCTGCCGCATGGCGTCGACATCCACGGAAAGGAACTTGGCTTCGTATTCGTGCTTCATCGCGGTCGTGTTCCGCCTTCCGTCAGATCCTCGGGGTGCCGCTTGGCGATGAGCAGCCCCATCCGGTGTTTGTGGTCGCGCAGTTGGCCGACATGCGCGCGTTCGGTGAATACCTCGGTCTGCAACCTCAGCAAGACCGTCCATTCGTCGGGGGCGAAGTATCGTGCGAGCTGGTCCGGCGTGGTGTAGTGCTCAACGTACTCATGCCGGTATTCGAACGGCATCATGAACTCCGCACCGAACACCCCGCCCGGACGTACGAGCTGCTGCATACGGGTGACAAACTCCCCCAGGGGACGTTTGTGGTTGGCGCTGTAGTGCCATGAACAGCTCGTCCAGACCGCATCCGCAGCCACCTGCCCAGGGGCAGTGTCGAGGAAATCAGCGCACACCACGCGGACCAACTCATCCAGGCCGGCGTCCTTCAGGCGTCCCACCAAACCGGGCGCGGACGCGATGCCCGAGACTGGCAGCAGTACTTCGCCACCGTTCAAGGCCACGGGATCGCTTTCGATAGCGATTACCGGGTGGTCGTCCTCGGCAAGCGGGAGAACGAATTTGCCGTCGCTTGCGCCTACCACTGTCACGGTCGCCCCAGGCTGGCACTCCTCGGCCAGAGCGCGCCGGAACTGGGGGAAGAAGGTCAACGTGTGTGCCCAGAGGCTAGCGGTAGGCATGGTCGGCCCCAATCGCGTTCAGGTCCAGGATCATTTGCACGATCTGGTCTGGCCTTCGCCCGGTCGTCTCGATCTGGTGGATAGGGAACTGGAGGTAGGCGTCTGCAAGACGGTCGGCGTTCTGCTCTCCTAGGGTGTCCCATCGCGTTGTCGGCTTCGCCCGAGCAGCCATCCGCTTGCGCCGTTCGTGCGGTTCACAGACGAGCTGGTAGATGACAGGCTGGGGAAGGTTCCTGGGGAGAATCACGTCGATGTCGGCCCCGTACACGCGGTGCGTGGTCAGGCAACGGGCGAAATAGCTTTCGACCACTACGGGTATGCCGGCGTCGAGGTAGCGGCGGATCTGGTCGACCGCTGTGAAGAGCGCGGACAGGAAGAAGCACATCCGTGCGTTCACGTTGTCGCTGGTATCCAACTCCCGCCGCAGTGGTTGGTAGAAGGGCGGGACGGTCGGAACGAGGACGGCCTGACGGGCACGCGCCAACAGCGGCGCTATCGTCGATTTCCCGGTTCCGGGCAAACCTTCGATGCTCTCGAACAGGTGGTGTCTATGCATGGCTGTACACCACATCCGGAATGCCTAGCACCACTTCGTCATTCGATGACGGCTGGTGCACGATTCGGTCTGTGTCCTTGTCGTACCAGAAGGCATGGGAGTCCTTGCCGACGGCCTTGCACGACATCGTGAGCGCACCTCGGGGGTCCGACTCGATGCGGTCGATTTCGGGGCGCATGCTCGGCGTGGCACAGCTTGAGCTGCCATCTTCGGATAGGTCTTCATCCAAGATCACTTCAATGCGTAGCGCCGCACGGCGCAGCTGCTCGCGCATCACGGAGTATTCGGCCGGATCACGAACTAGCATCTCGGGGTGTAGTGCCGCGTTGCCGACCGGGCGTAGCTGGTGCAATTTGAGCTGGGTAACCCCCAGCGCTTCCAGGGTGGCGGCCAGGTCGACCACTTCGCCGATGTTGTAGCGATTGACCGTCATCGTGGCGCCGGTAGGCACGCACAGGTCTCGCGCCACAGCGAGGGTTTCCATTGCGGCCGTGTAGCTTCCGGCGCGGCGAATGAGGTCGTTCGTGTTCCCGATCCCTTCGAGCGAGACCCGCAGCAAGTCAACGCACGGTGCGATTTCCCGTAACCGTGGTCCGATGCGGTAGCCGTTGGTGCATATCTCCACAGCCATCCCGAGGGTGTGCTTCGCGTACCGGACGACGTGCGCCAGATCCTTGTAGACGAACGGTTCGCCACCGAGCAATGTCACAGCCTCGGTGTCGTGCTCTCGCCACATGAGTCGCATGAGGTTGAACGCCTGCTCAGCGGTGAAGGCGTCAGCGTGCTTGAGGCGCTCACCGTGGAAGCAATGGCCGCAACTGAAATTGCAGCGGTACAGCAGCTGTAGGTAGAGCATCCGAATCTTGCGAATACCGGTGACTTCTTCAATCACGTTGGCCCCCTTATGTTTCGTGGGTGGAAAGCCATCGTGGCGGGCTGAGCCGGGACCGCGTAACCGCGTTTGGGCCGGGGCGACAGACGTCCTGGGGACGTTTGCGGCGTCCCGGTGGTGGTTGCCTTGCCGATCAGCTGCGCGTCGGCTTCCATAGAAACTGTGAACATCCGCCTTCAGACCGTGTTGCACCAGCGGGGAGTCCGGCCAGAGTCGCTGGCCGAGGTATGCCAGGTGGATCCGAAGACAGTCGGGCGGTGGCTCGGAGGCAGGGTGCCGCATCCGAAACACCGACACCTTGTCGCTGACCATCTCCGAGTTGAAGCGGAGTTCCTTTGGCCGCCAGTCCCCGACACTCCGCCGGTCCCGAAGAACCTCGAACTGGTTGCCACCTATCCGAACCGTGCCGAGGTGCCTCGCGAAGTGTGGCTTTCCCTGCTTCGCGAAGCGACCGAGCAGATAGATGTACTTGTCTTCTCGGGCACCTTCGTCGTGCAGTCGAATCCCCAGGTGGTGAAGATGCTCGCCGAACGAGCTGCGCAGGGCGCCAGGGTCCGGCTGTGCTTCGGGAACCCGAACGGGGAGGCCGTGGCTACGCGGGGCCAAGAGGAGGGCATCGGGGATACGTTGGCGGCGAAGGTCCGGGCCTCATTGACCTACTACCGTCCGTTGGTTGCCAAGGATCGTTGCGAGGTCCGGTTACACGACACCACGCTGTACAACTCGTTGTTCCGGTACGACGACAACCTGATCGTCAACCCCCACATCTGGGGCCAGCCGGCCAGTGCGAACCCGGTGTTCCAACTGAAGCGTGTGGACGATGCCGGATGGTTCGATAACTACACCGAAAGCTTTGACGCCGTCTGGGCTGACGCGCAGCCCTGGGCACCTTGAGGAAAGGCCGATCATGGGCAGGATCGAGTACTACAACGACCCGAAAGCTCCCAAGCCGAATTCCCTTGTGGTGGCGTGCAATCTGCTCGTGACCGATGAATCGGGAGCAATCTTGCTACAGCGCCGGCGGGATACCGGGCAGTGGGCGCTGCCGGGTGGAGCGATGGACTTCGGCGAGACCGCCGCTGAGTGCGCCATCCGGGAATGCCGGGAGGAGACCGGTATTACTGCTGAGATCACCGGATTCCTCGGGGTGTACAGCAACCCGAATCACATCGTCGCCTACACCGACGGTGAGACTCGCCAGCAATACGAGAACACCTACATCGGTCGACCGGTTGCAGGGGAGCCGACGATCAACGAGGAGGCCGACGGTGTGACCTTCGTAGCCTCGGCGGACTTGGACCAGTACGACATCCACCCGAGCATGCGCCAGCAGATCGGCGACTATCTGTCCGGCAACTATCCGTTCCTCGGCTGAGCCGACAACGCACTGTCGATCCGGCCGGTCATCGCGAGAATTCTCGGCTCAGCACGTCGGATGAATCGCCCCACAACCGAATCGGGTCCGTAGCGTCCCACGATCTCGCCTATCCGTTCGACCGGAGTTGTTGGCGATCCGTCGGGCGTGGTGGTCATATCGCAGTAGGTCAGCGCATCCGTCAGGAGTCCGTCATCGAAGACGGGAAACTCCGACGCCAGCTGGTCACTCAGCCCTCGTTCCTCCGCCTCGAGGAGAGCGCACGTGTGATTGGCGACCAGGCGCACCACCCGTTCGTCGGCCCGGTGCTCGTCGCGCAGGAAACGAGCGCCGTCCAGCGGGTGGAAGCCGGTAACCGCAATCCGCGGTGCATAACCCACATCGTGCAGAACAGCGGATGCCACCAACAAGTCACGGTCGCAGCTGAGCTTTTCGGCGAGAGCGGCTGCCGCGCGGGCCACTCCCTGCGTATGTGCCCATCGTCGGGGTAGTGGTATCTCCAACTCGCTCTGAGCGAGACCCCACGCCCAGGTCGGTTTGCGATCCAGCATTGCCCAAAGCTACCGGTCGCCGGACTCCGTCAGGCGACGAAATCAGAGAAGGTTCCTGGCCTTCAGCCACGCATCCCAGTCCGCTACTGCGGCGTTTGCGAGAACCAATGCGTCGTAAACATTGCCGTGGTCTGCGGTTACGGTCCAGATGTGCTGTGTCCGTCCGCCTTTGCTCTCCTCATGGGTAATGGTGCCGTCGCCATGAATCGTCGCCTTCGCAGGTGGCACAAAGATGGTGACCCCCTGCGTTGAAACCTCCGCATGCCGACCGCCAGTAGTACGCGGGGAGCCATTCAGATTCAAATGCTTGGCCCGGTTGGCGATGTCGGCGCACGCGGCCAGTGCGACCGAGCGACTAACCGTCCTCTCGACGGCACTCCCGAGATGGGACGTCGCCGTGTCGAGCTTGATCCAGTCCTTCAGCTTGTACGCCTCTTCAAAGAACGCGTACAGCGTGTCACGGGCATCGTCCGAACCAGCATCTTCGATTGGGCTGCATGCGATTACGAGGCGGCGGTGCGCCCTGCGCATACGCTCGTACTGGTCGCGCCATCCCTCATTCAGCATGACAGGCTCCTCGGTGTACTCCGCACGGAGGCGAAGGGTGAGAAACTACCCGAGCGCGTCTGCTCGATCAGCGGCCGACAGGCCGAGAACGGACGACCTGGAGCAACCACCCCAGGGGGCATACCCCCACCCCCGCCATCTGTGTCACCGTTCCGTATAGCAGAAGCGCCGTTGTACGGGTTCCAGGGTCGCGGAGCATCCAGTTCAAGTCACTCACCCAGGCCGTGAACAACCGAAACCTCGGGAAGCAGGTCAGGGTTCCACGCTTTGCCCTGGAGACTTGCTGTCGCACGCAGGCGAAATCTGCCCTCATGACTCCGATTGACCCTTATCCAGAAATACGTCGAGCTTCCGGGGTGCATCGTCGCGTTGCGTTCGAGGCGATCCGCAGTCGCGCCGGGCTGGCGGACTGTGTCGAATGTGATACCCGGACTGTCGTGGATCTCAAGGACCAGATCGTCCAGTAGCCCTCGCGCAAGCGTGAGCTCCAGCCGCCATGACGGTCCTTCACCGACGGCCTTAAACCGCGGCGTTTCCCACACCGGAGCGAGTTCCTCATGCCGCCGGTCTGCCTCGATCTTCAATTGGCGATGTGCAACGACGACAGCAAGCCCCGCCACAATGATGCCAACGATCGTCAACCAAGCTACGAGGTCCACGCTGGGACTGTAGCTCCGGTTGGCCGCACCATCTGGGACGTAGCCCGACAATGCGGCTCCGTGCCGACACCGCCAGCGGGCAACCAGCCAAAAGGACCCGTGGAATCCGTATACGGAGGGACCAACCGAGTGATGCGATGCGAGCCTGAAAGGCAGCCTGGGGGTGGGCGGCCCTGGTAGGAGCGAAATATCAGCCAGGCGCAAGAAATCAAATAAATCTTGCACCGGACGTTCAATATTCTTGCGCGGCAGTCGGTCGCCTGAACGAGGCATGTTTAACTATTCGTATTACTATTGAACGCACGGTCAAGATCGGCTCGCGCATAGACTAGACACCACAAGCAGCAAGTCCTGAAGACTAGTTTGAAGTTTCGTAGGCCCGTCTATTCGGGGTCGAATCCCTCGGTTGGATCTATCTGCTTAAACACCAACATTCGCTTCAGCATCAAGGGGTCACCGGGATTATTCTTCTGACGCTCTTCCAAGTCGCCCATTACCTCATCCCAGAAGTTTCTGAGATCGATTGGCCGCGCCAATCGGAAGGAAACCAGCGAGTACATCATTGTTGAGGCTTCTTGAAGATGTGTGCGCAGTTTATCCTGAGCCGTCCACATCAGGATGGCTCGCCGATGTTCGATGGATAAGCCAGCAAGATTGATTGTCATTCCATCAGCTAAGGCTAGTTCAAGTCCTTCGAAATCCAATTGCCTGCGCAAAAGTTCGTAACTGACAACAATCGACTTGGTAATATCGATCAGATTCTCATGTGCGATCCTGGCTGCATCCTCAAGTGTCGCCATAGCAACCTTTAGAGCGTCCTCATGCCTGTCTTGTTCTCGGGTTTGGATTCGCGTTGATTGACTTTGATCAGATGACACTACTGTCGGAGCGCTTTCCAGCACTGCGGAGGAGCCGCCTACGGCAGGATTGGGAAACAACGGCAGCTGAGTTAAATTACCGGCCTTCTGATCTGGCGCGTGCATCTCCGGGTATGGCGCGTCTTCGTAGGCTGACAGAACCTCACGAGTAAGGTGGCACACTCGGTCGAGACTCATTGGCCCCGGGGTGTCTGGATCCCCATTCTCAAGGACTTGGAGAAGTGCATTTCCGAACAGAGTCGAGTACCCGGCCTTCTCCAGCCGTGCCGGATTGCGCGCGCTCGTGGCACACAGTAGCGCAACTCCACTCCTGTCTTCTCCGGCAATTTCGGATTCGAGTCTCTGCTGCGCGATTTGCTGTATGTCGCTCTGAAAATACTTGAAGGCTGTACCCGCGAAACATGCGTCAAGGATTACGAACCGCGAACTTCGAGGGGCGCAGGTTCGGAGCGTGTGAGCAATATCTGCAACACGAAGGCTGGATGCAGCGAGCAGCGGCTCATGGGTGTCCCGTAGTAGCAAATGGTAAGCCTGATCGCTTCCCAGTAAAGTGCCATGGCCGACGTAAACAAAAAATACTGTTGACCCGACACCATGGGGAGTGCCAAAGTGGTCGAATCTCTCTCGAAGAAATTCTGCTACTTGATCAAGCTGAGAGATCGAATTATCGGAGGAATTGAATAACCACAGAACGTTCTCGTCAGAGAGTTCAAGCCCAGTCGCGCCTGTCAGGTAGCCACGGACGCGGTTCGCAGTATTTGCGAACGCTTGACTTGAGCTGAATTGGGCCAGTCTAGGCCACTCGCTTGCGCCGCAGATTACCGCTAGCGGATACTTCCTATCCGAAGGAGTATCCATGTGGCTATGACTGCTCTCCATCAAAGAATTTGCGGATCAGCACTTCGGTTTGCTGCCTTCCAAGACGTCCATTAACAGTAACCTCGATTTTCTTCCCGTCGCCATCTGTGCGTCGCATAACCAGCTTGGCATCCGACCTTCGAGCCAACCACTTCGATATGCCATTTGCCAGCGAGATGGCAGCCGGAGCGCTCAAGATGACGGCAAGGGTGGCTCCGAAATCCTGATTCAGTGGGTCTTCTCGAATGCGCGTAATTGTGGCATCGGGAAGTTCCTCTTGCAGGCTTTCCGCGAAATCGTGCGCAAGTACGTCGGTCACCGTGGCCTCTGTCGGGAGAAGCGTGAAGGTGAACTGCTGTTCCGTCATGAAGGTCCTTCGGGGCGGTGGTTGCTGCCGTTGCTAGGTGCCGAGCCTAGCGCCGGATGGGTTGCGTGCCATGCATTTAGGGTGCGTGTGCGGCCGTTGGACTAGCCGACGCGATAGCCCAAGTGACCGGCGTGAGGCGAGGTCCCAGGAAGCCGCAACCACTGTCCTCACCCCGTGCTCCGATGTGGGGCGAGAGGCGGCAAAAGGACCCTTTGGAAGCTGTCGACACAGAGTCCTCTACCAACTGAAGCGGGCCGGGCGGGAGGGGCATGGATGGGCAGGTCAGCCGAGCGCGCGCCGCCGTCGATGCAGCCATGCTGCGCGGATCGACACTCAACAGGTTCGTGCAGCTTGCGGCGATAGTCCGCAGGATTGCTGACAAGAATCTGACAAGGAATGTCGGTCGAAGGCCGGTCTTGGCCATAGATGCGAGTGGATGAGATTCCGGCGCTAGCAGGTCTCTTGCGTCGTTAACCCTGGTCGTGGTAGCGGGGTGACGGAGAGTTCAAATCCCTCCGCCACCGCCAAAGAGCCCTTCATCTGCACGAGCAGGTGAAGGGCTTTTTTTCTATGCTGATCGACTACATCTTATGGCGACGATTCCGACTGGAACTGGACTATGGCTGCGGCGTTGACGCTGACCCAGGACAGTAGGCCGTGTAATTGTTCGGCCACTTCCTTGCCCATCGGGGTGAGGGCGTAGGTGACCTGGGGTGGGGTGGTGGGTTCTACGGTGCGGTCGACCAGGCCGTAATTGGTGAAGGTGCGCAGGTTTTGGGAGAGCATCTTTTCGCTGATGCCACCGATGTTGTCGCGCAGGGCGTGGAAGCGCATCGGTCCGCAGCGCAGAGCCGAGAGGATGAGGACTCCCCAGCGGCTGGTCAGCTTGTCGAGGACGGTGCGGGCAGGGCAGTCGCTGTCGAATACGTCACGCTGGGCAGCGGGTGGCAGCTTGCTGTTCTGGAAACCTACGTCCACGGTATGAGCTTACTTCGAGGTAGGGCCTTACCTGAAGTTAGCTTCCTTCGTATCGTGAGCGCATGGCTCAACCGAACAGAATTCTGGTGATCGGCGCGACCGGTCATGTTGGCGGACAAGTGGTTTCGCAGCTGGCGGAGACCGGGGTGCAGGTGCGCGCATTGGTTCGCCGACCTGAAGCGGCTTCGTTGCCTGCGGACGTCGAAATCGCGCCCGGCGACCTGGCCGCGCCGGAGACGCTGGCCCGCGCGCTCGACGGCGTGGACGCGGTGTACATGACTTGGCCCACTTTGCCTGCCGCCGTAGCGAACTCGGCGGTTCAGGTGATCGCCGAGCACGCGGATCGTATTGTCCTGCTGTCTTCTGGCGCGGTCCGTGACGACATCGATGAGCAGGACAACCCGATCGGCGCGGCGCACGCGGCCGTCGAGCGGCCGATCGTCGAGTCCGGACTGGCGTGGACCTTCCTGCGGCCACACGGTTTCGCGACGAACACGCTGGAATGGGCACCGCAGATCCGCGCGGGCAATATCGTGCGCGGCGCCTACGGTGCGGCATCGATGACGTTGCTGCACGAGGCGGATATTGCCGCCGTTGCCGTTCGCGCGCTGACCACCGACGGGCACGCGGGTGCGAAATACGAACTGACCGGGCCGATTTCGCTGAGCAGGGTCGAACAGGTAGCCGCTATCGGCGCGGCACTGGGCCGCCCACTGGAATGGGAGGAACTCCCGCCGGAGCAGGCCGCACAGCACATGACCTGGCTCCCAGCGGAATACGCCGATTTTGTGCTGTCCGGGCTGGCAGCAATGGTCGACGCACCCGGACAGCCGACCTCGACGGTTCAGGAAGTCACCGGATCGCCGGCCCGCGGTTACCAGCAGTGGGCAGCCGACCACGCCGCGGACTTCGCCTGACGAACGGCTAACCGATCCGCACGCAGGAACTGCCGGTGTCGAGCCCGCTGCCGACGACCTCGACCGTGATGAACTTCGTCGAGGTGTACTTCCCCGGTTCGCTCTGGATGCCGATCAGATTCTGCGAACCGACCCTGGTCGGCGTCCAGGTGGCGGTGACGGTGTTGTTCTCCGGATGGTGCACGACCTCGCCGGGGATCCGTTCACCGTTACCGGGGATCACGCCGCCGGCGAGCATGAAGAACACCGAGCCGGGCGGGATCACCGCATCGGTGACGGCGGCCGTCACGGTGTAGCGGCAGCCGGTCAGCAGCCCCTCGGCCCCGACGGCGGCGCTGACGGAGACCACGTCGGCGTTGGCCGGCGGACCGACGGTGGCGGCGGTGACGGTGAGGGCTGCGAAGACCGCGGCGCTCACGAGGGTTCGGGGGAAGGACCTGCTCATCGTGCTACCTCCTGGACAGGTGGGGTATGCCGGGCGAGCTGCGAGGGTCAAGTGCCGCGTGACAAGAGCGTAATCGGTGGCGGCATCCGGTACCCGAAACTCTTGATGAATCGTGCGCCGACCTTGGCTTCTTCGGGCTCCAGCGGGCCGGCGCCGACCATGTTCATCATGCGGGTGGTCACGCCGAAGGTGGTACCCACCCACACGGCCTCCTCGAATGCTTCGGCGGAGACGCCCGCTTGCCGCACCTTGTCCGCGTCGCCGGGGGTGAGTCCGTCGGGGTCGCGGGCCAGCTTCTCCAGGAATTCGAGCATCGCCCGTGCCTCGGGCCGCAGCGGCGAATCGTCACCGGCGGCCAAGGCCAGGCGCACGACGTTGCTGTCCACGTAGGCGCTGGCAATCGCGTGATGGGCCGACGCGCAGAAGGGACACTCGTTGATCTGCGCCGTGCCGGTGGCGAAGATCTCGCGTTCGCCCTCGGTCCAGAACGAGGGTCCGCGCATGGCCTGATGCGTGAGGTCGGACAGGGGCGTCCCTAGAAAGCGATGCCGGTAGCACATCACCTTCAGCACGGCGGGCACGTCCCCTCTGGTGAAACGCCGCATCATGGCGAACATCCACCGGGTCGGCCGGTCATGTCCGGATTCGACTGCAGTGAGCCACATTTCAGAGTCCTTCCCAGGCGCGGCGGGCGGCCCGCAGACGCCGGTCGGCCGCCCCGTACGCCGCGAGGGCGGCTGCTTCGAAGATTTCGTCGTCGCTGTGACCCGCCGCTGTCAGCCCGGCGACGGTCGCTGCGGTAACCCGGGAGGAGCGCTGCGCGACCAGATCGGTGAAGGCGGCGAGCTCGGCGGAAATGCCGTCACCCTCCGTCGAATCGGTTGCGCGCCCGCGTATCTGCCGCCGCACCTCGCTCGGTAGCCGTCCGGGCGCGGACTCGAGATGTTCGCCTAACCGCTGCCACTGCTGGTTCATCGACCGCTCCATCGACACATCATCCCTCGCTCGGCGTGCCGACGGTCCACTATCGGAAGGCTAGGCGGGCCAAGCTCATTCGTCCTTCGGCTCGCAGCATTGCGGTGCGCCGGTCTAGGTCGACACCGAAGGATAGTGCGCCTTCCGCGTTTCCTCCGCAGCATCGACACCGTTCACGGTGGTCACCATCCCAGCAGCCCTCGGTCTGGGCTCTGCGGTGGTGGTGCGGCGTCTCCGTCTCCATCCGTTTGATCGGGTCGAAGTGCCGCGCCGCCGTCCATAACCCCCTGACCAGGGACGACACGCCGACTCGCGCGCCGACGAGCAATAGTTCACCCGCAACGGATATTCCGCGCGAACCGGGGTATACGCCGGATAGCTAAACGCGGGAAGGACGTGGTGGCCCATGCGCCGTCGAACAGTCCGCTCGAGACCGATGAGCGAGAGAAACATGAGAATCGGAAGCATTATTGTCCTGGTCTGGTTGCTGATCGGCGTGATCGCCGCAGCCCAGCGCGACTACTTCGACAGTGGCCCGGTGAACTGTGCCGGTACCGGCACCATCATCGTCACTGTGATCGCAGGCCCGCTCAACTACATGGGTGTGAACCCCAAGGTCGACGATTGCAATGTCCCGCAACCGAGTCCGTAGTCGCCAGACCCGGTGATCGCGGATAGCGCACCGGCCCAACCCATTCGGTGACCTCGCGCCCGGCAGTGGGCGCGAGGTCCGCCGCATGCGACCGCGCAGAGGTTCCACCGTGTCGGTCCTCCGCATCGCAGGCGGCGCGCAGGGTCCCTCGCTGCGTTCGGCGCGTCGCGTTCCGCGCCACATAATGAGCTTGCTCAAAGGACGCCGACAAACGAGGCAGCGATGCGACTTGGCAGTTTGATTGTCGTGCTCTGGCTGGTGGTCGGCGTGATCGCCGCGGGCCAGCGCGACTACTTCGACAGCGGTCCGATCAATTGCGCCGGATTCGGCAATACCGCGCTCACCGTCCTCGCCGGCCCGCTGAATTATGTGGGCGTGAACCCGAAGGTCGCCGACTGCAACGTGCCGCAGCCGAGCCCGTAGGGGATAAACCGTGCTCAGACGGGTATTCCCAGGTGGGGAGCACGGAAAGGGAGCGACGACATGCGCGACCACGAGATTCGCGACCGCGGTGTGCGCGGTCGAGCAGTGCGCCGTACAGGTACCCGGTTCTTCAGCTTTCTGTTGCTGATCTGGTTGGCCGTCGGCTTGCTCGCCGCCGGTCAGCGTCACTATTTCGACAGCAGTCCGACCAATTGCGCGGGTTGGGGCACGATCGCTGTCACGGCGATCGCGGGCCCGCTCAACTACATGGGTGTGAACCCGAAGGTCGACGACTGCACATTGCCGCAGCCGAGCCAATAAACGACCTCGCCCCCACCGAGCGGTGGGGGCGAGTGTCATCAACCGACGTCAGCGGATTGCCGCGCCTGGCCCGGCGTCGGCTGTCCACGCAATGCGAACAACTTGGCGCCCTCCACATCGATATCCGGCACGATCTTGTCCAGCCACCGCGGCATCCACCATGCCCACTTGCCCATCAGCGCGAGCAGCGACGGGATCAGCAGCATGCGCACCAGGAAGGCATCGAACAGCACGCCGGCCGCCAGCGCGAAACCCATCATCTTCGCGGTGACATCGGACTCCAGCAGGAACGAGCCGAACACCGAGATCATGATGATGGCCGCGGAGGTGACCACCCGGGCGCCGTGGTGATAGCCGCTGATCATCGCCTCCTTCGGCGGTTTACCGTGCACGTATTCCTCACGCATCCGGGTCACCAAGAACACCTGGTAGTCCATCGCGAGCCCGAACACCAAGCCGATCAACATGATCGGCAGGAAGCTGACGATCGCCCGCGGATCCTGGATCAACCCGAGCTTGCCCTCCTGGAAGATCAGCACCGTCGCGCCGAAGGTCGCCGCCATGGAGAGCAGGAAGCCGAGCGCACCGGTGAGCGGCACCAGGATGGATCGGAAGACCAGGATCAGCAGAATGAACGCGGCGCCCGCGACGATCGCCATGTACGGCACGATCTTGCTGAGCAGCACATGGTCGATGTCCGCGTAGATGGCGGTGGTGCCGGTGATGCCGTATTCCATCCCGGACTCCGCTTCGAGCCGCCCCTCGGCGTTGCGGGCGTCGCGGACCAGATCCTTGGTGGATTGATCGTTCGGGCCTGATTTCGGCACGCCGTTGATGACGGCGCCGAGCCCGTCCTGGCTCAGGCGCGGCTCGGTCACGTAGTCCATGTCCGGGTAGGACGCCAGCTCGTCCCGCAGGGAATTCAGGGCTGCGGTGCGTTTCTCGGCCGGTACGGCAGTGAGATCGACGGCTACTTGCAGCACGCCGTTGCTACCCTCGCCGAACCCGGCCGTGCGCAGCTCATAGGCCTTTCGGACGGTGGAGGTCTTAGGCATGCTGTCCTCGCCGGGCAGCCCGAGGTTCATATTGGCGGCGGGCAGCGCGAGCAAACCGAGCACGACAACGCTGAGGATCAGTGCGACAGCAGGCGCCTTGCCGATCGCCTGGGCCACCCGCATGCCATTGGTGACCGAGCTGTCGTCCTCCGGATCGTGCTGCGCGATGACCGGCAGTTTCGGCTTGAACAGGAACCGCCCGAACGCGCCGAGCAGCGCGGGCATCAGTGTGATCGCGGTGAGCACCGCGAACGCCGCGGCGACCGCGCCACCCAGACCCATGAAGGTGAGGAACCGAACGCCGACGATGCTGAGCCCGACCAGCGCGATGATCACGGTGAGACCGGCGAACACCACCGCCGAGCCCGCCGTGCCGAGCGCGGTTCCCGCCGCTTCGTCCGGTGAGTCCTGTACGGCCAGTTCATGTTTGTAGCGCGAGACGATGAACAGCGCGTAGTCGATGGACAGCGCGATGCCGATCATCGAGGCGAGGAACGTGGTGAAGCTGGGGATGGACAGGAACGAGGTGCCGAGGAAGATCAGCGAGGTGGCCGCACTCAGCCCGACGATCGCGGTGATGATCGGCACGAACGCGGCGACGATCGCGCCGAACGCCACGATCATCACGATCAGCGCGACGGCCATGCCGATCATCTCGGACTTACCGCTGGGCGCCTGCTGTTCCATCGCGATGGTGCCGCTCAGCTCGACCGACAGTCCCGCACCGCGCGCCTGGTCGGCCGCGTCGTAGGCGGCCTTGCGATTGTCGGCGGTGACATCGGTGAAGTTCTTGATCCCGAACGGCACAGAGAAGAACGCGACGGTATCGCGCTCGGTCTTGTTGAGCACGTTCAACGGTGCGCCGCTGCATTTCGAGGCGTCCGGGTCGGGGACGAGGCAGCCCATCTCCTCGGTCGCGGTGATCGGGTTGGGGATCGGCTTGCTGTGGTCGACGATGTCGAGCTGGTTCAGCTTCTCGATCAGCGCGTCGATCGCCTGCCGGTTGACCGGATCGGTGAGCTTCTGCCCCGCGGGCGCGCCGAGCACGTAGGTCCCCGTGACGGCGTCGAATTTGAACGCCTCGGACATGCCGGGGAAGTGCTTGTCCAGGATCTGCGTCGCGCGCTCCGACGGCAGGTTGGGCATGCTGAAGCCGTCGCTCATCGGCTCTTTCAGCTGTGTTCCCAGCGCACCGAGAACCAGGAAGCCGACGATCCAGATGGGCAGCACTATCCACTTGTGGCGGAAGGCGAATTTTCCCCATCGGTACAGGTACACGGACACAGGGTTCTCCTCGCGGTGATCGAGTCGTGCCGGATCGAGCGACAAAACGCGCGCGGGCCGACTGCACCCGCCGGGGAACTACCGAGCTGGAGGCCGAACTGCTACTGAGTCTGCTGCGGACGGCGCACAAGATCAAGAACCGACTCCGGATACGACTCGGCCCCGCACCCGAGAACGGGTGCGGGGCCGAGAGGTTCTACCGGGTGATCAGCTGACGCCGACCGGCTCCTTCACCGTGTCCGCCGAGCGCTGCTGCAGTTCACGCAGCTTCGCGCCCTCGACGTCGATGTCGGGCAGGATCCGGTCCAGCCACTGCGGAATCCACCACGACCACTTGCCCATCAGGATCAGCAGCGACGGGATCAGCACCATCCGGACGATGAACGCGTCGAACAGCACACCGGCCGCCAGCGCGAAGCCGAACGACTTCGCCGTCACGTCGGTCTCCATCAGGAACGAGCCGAACACCGAGATCATGATGATGGCCGCGGAGGTCACCACGCGAGCGCCGTGGTGATAACCGGCGACGACCGCGTCCTTGGGCGACTTGCCGTTGACGAACTCCTCGCGCATCCGGGTCACCAGGAACACCTGGTAGTCCATCGCGAGGCCGAACACCAAGCCGATCAACATGATCGGCAGGAAGCTGACCAGTGGATGCGGGTCCTCGATCAGCCCGAACTTGCCCTCCTGGAAGATCAGCACGGTCGCGCCGAACGTCGCCGCCATGGAGAGCAGGAAGCCCAAGGCCGCGGTCAGCGGCACCAGGATCGAGCGGAACACCAGAATCAGCAGGACGAACGCGGCACCGGCGACGATCGCCAGGTACGGCACGATCTTGCCGAGCAGCACGTTGTCCACGTCGGCATAGATGGCGGTGGTGCCGGTGATGCCGTATTCCATGCCGAACTCGGCCTTCAGCTGACCTTCCGCGTCGCGGGCGTCGCTGACCAGGTCCTTGGTGGCCTGGTTGTTCGGACCCGACTTCGGCACGCCGTCGAGCAGCACGCCCTGCTTGTCCTCGCTCCACTGCGGCTCGGTCACGTAGTCCATGCCGGGGTAGGCGGACAGCTTGTCGCGCAAGGCCTTGACCGCGTTGTCCCGGTTCTCCGCAGGCACCTTCGACAGGTCGGCCACCACGTTCAGCACGCCGTTGCTGCCCTCACCGAACCCCTCGGTGCGCAGCTCGTAGGCCTTGCGAATGGTGGAGGTCTTCGGCTGGCTGTCGTCGCCGGGCAGGCCGAGGTTCAGTCCGGCCGCGGGCGCGGCCAGCGCGCCGAGCACCACGACGCTGAGGATCAGCGCGACCCACGGCGCCTTGCCGATCAGCTTGCCGAAGCGCATGCCGTTGGTGACCGAGTTGTCGTCCTCCGGGTCGTGCTTGGCGACCAGCGGCAGCTTCGGCTTGAACAGGAACCGGCCGAACGCGCCGAGCAGCGCGGGCATCAGCGTGACCGCGGTGAGTACCGCGAATCCGGCGGCGATCGCGCCGCCCAGCCCCATGAAGGTCATGAACTGCACGCCGACGATGCTGAGCCCGCCGAGCGCGATGATCACGGTCAGACCGGCGAACACCACCGCGGACCCGGCCGTGCCGAGCGCCATACCGGCCGCTTCCTCCGGCGAATCCTGCACTGCCAGTTCATGTTTGTAGCGCGAGACGATGAACAGCGCGTAGTCGATGGACAACGCGATACCGATCATCGAGGCGAGGAAGGTGGTGAAGCTCGGCACCTCGATCACCGAGGTACCCAGCATGATCAGCGAGGTGGCCGCACCGAGGCCGACGATCGCGGTGACGATCGGCACGAAGGCGGCGACGATCGCGCCGAACGCCACGATCATCACGACCAGCGCGACGCCCATGCCGATCAGCTCGGACTTGCCGCTCGGCGCCTCCTGCTTCATCGCGATCGAGCCGCTCATCTCGACGGTCAGCCCGGCGTTGCGCGCGTCGGCGGCGACCGCGTAGGCCGCGTCGCGCTGCTCGTCGGTGACGTCGGTGAACTTCTTGATGGCGAACGGCACGTTCAGCACCGCGACCGAGTCGGGCACGGTCTTGCTCAGTACGTTCAGCGGCGCGCCACTGCACGATCCCGGATCGGGATTGGCCAGACAGCCCATCTTGTCGGCCGCTTCGACCGGGTTCACGATCGGCTTGCTGTGGTCGACGATGTCGAGTGCGCCGAGCTTGGCGATGAAGGCGTCCAGGGCCGTCCGGTTCACCTGGTCGGTGAGCTTTTGGCCGGCCGGCGCGCCGATCACATAGGTGCCGGTGACGGCGTCGAACTTGAATGCCTCGGAGGCGCCGGGAAAGTGCTGGTCGAGAATGTCGTTGGCGCGGGCCGACGGCAGGTCCGGCATGCTGAAGTCGTTGGTCATCGGCTTGCTGAGCTGTGCGCCGAGGCCGCCGAGGAGCAGGAACAGCACGAGCCAGGCGGGCAGTACTATCCACTTTCTTCGGAAAGCGAACTTTCCCCATCGGTACAGATAAACGGACACGAAGGATCTCCTAGCGATAGCTGGGTGCGTGCTGATTAAGCCGTAGACAGCACTCGCGGGATGCCCTGCATGCCCCCGCCTCCACTGGCGCTTTCTGCCTACCGTGCGGTAGGTAGACTATCGAGGTCTAAGCGGAGGCACAACCTCAATTTCGCGGGCATCGTTAGCTCGGCGCACGAATGGTGAGAGGATCACTTGATGGCCGCTCGTTCCGTCCCCGCCACCGTTGCCGCTGGTCGGGGCACTAAATCCGCGATACGCGACGCCGCGGTGAAGCTGTTCGGTGACAAAGGATTCGAGCAGACCAGCCTGCGCGAGGTCGCCGATGCGGTGGGAATCACAAAGGCGTCGCTCTACTATCACTACGCTTCGAAGCTCGATCTGCTGCACGCGATCATCGATCCGATCATCGATCACCTGCGTTCGGTGGTCGTCGATCTGGACCGGACGCCCCGCGACGCGGACGGCATTCGCTACGTGCTGCGCAGCTATCTGCGCGGCATGGTGCACCACCGCGACGCGGGGGCGCTGGTGCTGCGCGACACCGTGACGATCGTCAACGCGATGGCCGACCGGCATCCCGATCTCGTCGACGACGACCAGACCCTGCGCGAATGGCTGGCCGGCCCGGACGCCACCGATGAAGCCAAGCTGCGCGCCAGCGCCGCGCTCGCGATGCTCGGCGTCGCGCTGATGTCCAAGGAGTTCGCACCCGGCGCCGACGACGCGCTGGTGGAAGCCACGCTGCTCGATGCGGCGACCTGCGTGCTGACTTCGCTGCGTAGCGCGTAGATTGCAGCTACTCGTCGGACCACCGCCAACGCCAGGAGACGCTGTGCACATCACCGCGAAGGTCGACTACGCGGTGCGGACGCTGCTCGAAATCGCCCGCGCACCGCGGTTGAATCAGGTCCCGAGCGGCCCGGTCGTGCAGGCGGCGCCGGTCGTCAAGGCCGACGCCATCGCGACCGCGCAGCGCATCCCGCCGAAGGTGCTCGAGACCGTGCTCGGCGATCTGCGCCGCGCCGATCTGGTGATCAGCAGGCGCGGGCCCGACGGTGGTTACTGGCTGGCCCGCCCGGCGTCGGAGATCTCCATCGCCGATGTGATCAGGGCGATCGAGGGCCCGCTCGCCTCGGTGCGCGGCGAGCGCCCCGAGGATGTGACGTATTCGGGTGCGGCCGAATCGCTGCAACGGGTCTGGATCGCCTTACGGGTGAATATTCGTGCGGTACTGGAGAACGTGTCGATCGATGAGGTCGCCGACGATCGGCTGCCCGAGTTCGTCGACGCGCTCACCAACGACCCGGGTGCGTGGGCGCGCCGAGAGCATCCGCTGAATTAGGTCGGCGATCGACAAAACGCACCGGATGATCAGCTGCCAGGGCCGCGCGATTAATGGGTAAGCGCCTCTACTGGAGGGTATTGATGCTGGTCAGAAATGTCTACGACGCCCGTCACCGGTTGCCGGTAGCCTGCGATCCATCATGCTGATTCGACTACTGCGCACCTATCTGCACCCCTACCGCGCCCAGCTGGCCGGGGTCGTTGTGTTGCAGTTGATCTCGGTGATCGCCATGTTGTATCTGCCGAGTCTCAACGCCGACCTCATCGACAACGGCGTCACCAAGGGCGATATCGGATACATCTGGAGCACCGGCCTGTGGATGCTCGCGGTCACCGGCGTGCAGATCGTCGCCTCGGGCTGCTCGGTGTACCTCGGGGCGCAGGCGGCCATGGGCGCGGGCCGCGATATGCGCGGCGCACTGCTGCATCGGGTCGGCACCTTCTCCGCGCGCGAGGTCGGCATGTTCGGCGCACCCTCGCTGATCACCCGCAATACCAACGACATTCAGCAGGTGCAGCTGCTCATCGCGATGTCGGCGACCATCCTGGTGATGGCGCCGATCATGTGCGTCGGCGGCATCGTCATGGCGTTGCGTGAAGACCTCGGCCTGTCCTGGTTGCTGTTGATCGCGGTGCCGGCGCTCGGCCTGTCGATGGCTTTCATCATCAGCAAGATGGTGCCCGGGTTCCGGGACATGCAGACCAGGATCGACGAGGTGAATCGGGTGCTGCGCGAGCAGATCACCGGCATCCGCGTCGTGCGGGCCTTCGTCCGGGAACGCCAGGAGACCTGGCGCTTCGGCGTCGCCAACTCCGAACTGACCGATACCGCGCTGCGCGTCGGCAGGCTGATGGCGCTGATGTTCCCGCTGGTCATGCTGATCAGCAATGTCACCGCCGTCGCGGTGATCTGGTTCGGCGGGCACGCCGTCGACGCGGGCACCATGCAGATCGGCTCGCTCACCGCGTTGCTCTCCTACATCATGCAGATCCTGATGGCGGTGATGATGGCCTCGTTCCTGGCCATGATGGCGCCGCGCGCCGCGGTCTCCGCCGACCGGATCGGCGAGGTGCTCGAGACCGAGTCGTCGGTCGTCCCGCCGCCGCTGCCGCAACCGTTCCAGGGCGACCCGGCGGATGTCGACTTCCAGTTCGCCGAGTTCGCGTTCCCCGGCGCCGAGAAGCCTGTGCTGAAAGCCATTCGGTTCCAAGTGAAGCCGGGAACCACCACCGCCATCGTCGGTGCCACCGGTTCGGGCAAGACCACGCTGCTCAACCTCATTCCGCGGCTGATGGACGTCACCGACGGCGCGGTCTACCTCGGCGGCACCGATGTCCGGCACATCGACCTCGAACTGCTGCGCGCGCAGATCGGCCTGATCCCGCAGAAGGCTTATCTGTTCTCCGGGACGGTGGCCAGCAACCTGCGCTACGGCAATCCGGACGCCACCGACGCGGACCTGTGGCGCTGTCTGGAGATCGCGCAGGCCGCCGACTTCGTGCGCGCGATGCCGCAGGGCTTGGACACTCCGGTCGCCCAGGGTGGCACGACGGTCTCCGGTGGTCAGCGCCAGCGGCTCGCCATCGCGCGGGCCCTGGTCAAGCAGCCCCGGGTCTATCTGTTCGACGACTCCTTCTCCGCGCTGGACGTGGCGACCGACGCCCGCTTGCGGGACGCGTTGCGGCCGGCGACCAGGGATTGCGCGATGATCATTGTGGCGCAACGGATTACCACGATTCGTGACGCGGACCAGATCGTGGTGCTGGAGGACGGCGAGATGGCCGGGGTCGGTACGCACGAGCAATTGATGCGCGACTGCAAGGAATACCAAGAGATCGTGTCGTCCCAGCTGAGCGCGGAAGAGGTGCGATGAGGCCAGGAATGCCGGCCCCCGGTGCGCCGGACGCCAAGCCGAAGTCGTTCGGACCGTCGCTGAAGCGGCTGCTGCGCAGGCTCGCGCCGGAACGCATGTTCGTCTGGCTCGTCGTGGCGCTCGCCATCGTCTCGGTGGTGCTGAACACCCTCGGTCCGTACCTGCTCGGTAAGGCGACCAACATCGTCTTCGACGGTGTGGTCGGCAAGCAGCTGGATGTGCCCGCGGGGACCACCAAGGAGCAGGCGGTCGAGTACCTGCGGGCCAAGGGCGACAACACCTTTGCCGACATGCTCAGCGCCATGCACGTGGTGCCCGGGGTCGGCGTCGACTTCGACGCGGTCGGCCGGGTGCTGCTGCTGGTGCTCGCCCTCTACCTCGGCGCGTCGGTGTTCGGCTGGTTGCAGGCCTATCTGCTCAACCTGGTGATCAACCGGACGGTCAAGCGGCTGCGCAGCGACATCGAGGACAAGATCCATCGACTTCCGTTGCGCTACTTCGACTCTCAACCGCGCGGCGACGTGCTGAGCCGGGTCACCAACGACGTCGACAACGTCGCGCAGAGCCTGCAGCAGACGATGAGCCAGTTGATCGTCTCGGTGTTCACGGTGCTCGGCATCCTGGTCATGATGTTCTGGATCTCGCCGCTGCTGGCGCTGATCGCCCTGCTCACCGTGCCCGCCGCCGTGTACGTCACCGCGCTGATCGCCAAGCGCTCCAAGCCGCACTTCGTGGCCCAGTGGAAGAACACCGGTTTGGTGAACGCGCAGGTCGAGGAGGCCTACACCGGGCACGAGATCGTCACCGCGTTCGGCCGTAACCGCGAGGTCGGCGCGGAGTTCGACAAGCGCAACGAGGAGCTGTACCAGTCGAGTTTCAAGGCACAGTTCATCTCCGGGCTGATCATGCCCGCGATCATGTTCCTCGGGAACGTGAACTTCGTGCTGGTGGCGCTGGTCGGCGGCCTGCGGGTCGCGACGGGCCAGCTCTCGCTAGGCGACGTGCAGGCCTTCATCCAGTACTCGCGTCAGTTCAGCCAGCCGCTCACCCAGATCGGCGCGATGGCGAACCTGCTGCAGTCCGGCGTCGCCTCGGCCGAGCGGATCTTCGAGATCCTCGACGCCGAGGAGCAGAGCCCCGACCCGGCGGTGGCCGACACCCGCCCGGTCGACCGCGGGCAGGTCGAGTTCGAAGGCATCTCGTTCCGCTATGAACCGGAGCAGCCGGTGATCGAACGGCTGTCGTTGCTCGCCGAACCCGGCCATGTGGTCGCCATCGTCGGCCCGACCGGCGCGGGCAAGACCACGCTGGTGAATCTGCTGATGCGGTTCTACGAACTGGACTCCGGCGCGATCACCATCGACGGCGTCGACATCACCCGGATCAGCCGCGACCACCTGCGTTCGCGCATCGGCATGGTGCTGCAGGACACCTGGCTGTTCAAGGGGACCATCCGGGAGAACATCGCCTACGGCAACCCGAACGCCGGTGAAGCGGACATCCTCGAAGCCGCGCGGGCCGCGTACGTGGACCGTTTCGTGCACGCGCTGCCCGACGGCTACGACACCGTGATCGATGAGGAGGGCTCCGGCGTCAGCGCCGGCGAGAAGCAGCTGATCACCATTGCCAGGGCGTTCCTGGCGAAACCGTCCATCCTGATCCTGGACGAGGCGACCAGTTCGGTGGACACCCGCACCGAACTGCTGGTGCAGCACGCGACCGCGGCCCTGCGCCGTGACCGCACCAGCTTCGTCATCGCGCACCGCCTGTCCACCATCCGCGACGCCGACCTGATCGTTGTCATGGAGGCGGGCCGCATCGTCGAACACGGCACCCACGAACGCCTGCTGGCGGAACGCGGCGCCTACTACCGCCTCTACAACGCGCAGTTCGCGGCGGCAGCGGCCGAGGTGTAGCTGGATCGAGAACGCCCGGCTCGTGGAGTTGTCGCCCAGGTCGAGAACGCTCGGTTCACCGGCTTGGGTTGCCTCGGTGCGGGGCGGGTCGCGGACCTGGGAGGATGGCCGAGTGGTTGGACCCGGATCTTTTTCGTTCGCTGTTCGTAAGCGCCTGGAAGCGCGGCACGGCCGATCGGGCGTGATCAGCACGCCGCACGGCGATATCGCCACCCCCGCGTTCATCCCCGTCGGCACCAAGGCGACGGTGAAGGCGGTGCTGCCGGAGACGATGAAAGAGATCGGCGCGCAGGCTCTGCTGGCCAACGCCTACCACCTCTATCTACAGCCCGGGTCCGACATCGTGGACGAGGCGGGCGGGCTCGGCAAGTTCATGAACTGGCCGGGGCCCACCTTCACCGACAGCGGCGGCTTCCAGGTGATGTCGCTGGGCGTCGGTTTCAAGAAGGTGCTCGCGATGGAAGCGGTCGATGTCCGCAGCGATGATGTGATCGCGAAGGGTAAGGAGCGACTGGCCACCGTCGACGACGACGGCGTCACCTTCCGCTCGCACCTCGACGGCTCGACGCATCGGTTCACCCCCGAGGTGTCGATGGGTATCCAGCATCAGCTCGGCGCCGACATCATGTTCGCCTTCGACGAGCTCACCACTCTGCTCAATACCCGTGGCTATCAAGAGAAGTCGTTGCAGCGCACGCACGAGTGGGCGCAGCGCTGCCTCGACGAGCACGAGCGACTGACCGCGGCCCGCACGCACCGCCCGTACCAGGCGCTGTTCGGTGTGATCCAGGGCGCGCAGTACGAAGACCTGCGGCGCAAGGCCTGTCGCGGCCTGGAATCATTGCGCGGCAGCGCGGGAACGGGTTTCGACGGTTACGGCATCGGCGGCGCGCTGGAGAAGCACAACCTCGGCACCATCGTCGGCTGGTGCTGCGACGAACTGCCCGAGGACAAGCCGAGGCACATGCTCGGCATCAGCGAGCCGGAGGACATCTTCACCGCCGTGGAGAACGGCGCGGACACCTTCGACTGTGTGAACCCGTCCCGGGTTGCGCGCAATGCCGCCATCTATGTCGCCGAGGGCCGATTCAACATCAACACCAGTCGTTTCCGGCGTGACTTCACGCCCATCGACGAGACCTGCGACTGCTACACCTGCGCCAATTACACCCGCGCCTACCTGCACCATCTCTTCAAGGCCAAGGAGATCCTGGCCGCCACCCTGTGCACCATTCACAACGAGCGCTACACGATTCGGCTGGTCGACCGGATCCGCGAGAGCATCGAGGGCGGCTACTTCGACGAGCACAAGGCCGAGACACTCGGTCGCTGGAAGGGCCGCATCCCGACGCCGTAGACCGGCGGCCCCGGACTCCACGGCGTGCAGTCCGGTGGCCGCCAACGTCTTTCAGCTTTGTAGTGCGGGTTCTTTGCGCGGTGCGTAGGTCGGCTCGTTCTTCTTGAGCCAGGCGATCACCCGATAGGTGATCGGCAGCACGAGGATCTCCGCGAGCGTCTTCCACAGGAAGCCGACGATCACGTAGTTCACGAACTGGCTCCACGAGTCGATGCCGATGGCGGTGGCCGCGATCGAACAGAAGATCAGCGTGTCACCGAACTCGCCGACCACGGTGGAGCCGATCAGTCGCGCCCACAGGTGCTTTTCCTTGGTGCGTTCCTTGATCAGTACCAGCGTCGCGGAGTTCAGCATCTCGCCGACGAAGTAACCGGCCAGGCCCGCGGCCACCAGCTGCGGCGTGCTGCCGATGACGGTGCGGAACGCGTCCTGATTCTCGTAGAACCCGGCGGCCGGCAACTCGATCGCGATCTTGAAGCACACCACCGTCAGCAGCAGGACGGCGAAGCCGTAGTAGATGGCCCGGCGGGCGGACCGGAAGCCGTAGATCTCGCTCAGCACATCGCCGAGGATGTAGGCGAGGGGAAAGAGGAAGAAGGCGCCGTCGGTACTGATCGGCAGCAGCTCCACCGGTCCGATCTTCACCGACTGATCGGTGAAGAACTGCACGCCCTTGGTCGCGCAGATATTGGAGATGATCAGCGTCGCCGTGAACAACGCCACGATCGGTGTGTAGTACCCCCGCGCCACCTGGGCGAATGCCGCATGTGCCGGCGCGGGGTGCCCAGGTTCCGGGGCTTCGGGTTTATTCGGCTCACTCACCCGCATCATCCAACCAGGTTGTGGAATACCCTGTAGCAATGACGAATCCCGGCGATTCCGACGAATGGTGGAAGCAGTACGGCGGCCAAGGCGTATCGCCGGAATCCGGTGCTCCGAGCTCTGTTCCGCAATACCCGAACGCTGACCAGCCCTCGGGGTACCCGTCGACGCCGCAATACCCGCAACAGCCCGCCCAGCCGATGACGCCCCCGCCGCAACAGCAGTACCCGGGCTACCAGCAGCAACCGTACGGCCAACCGCAGCAGCCCTACGGTCAGCAGCCGAACTACGGTTATCAGCCCGCCTACCAGCCCTACGGCATGCCGCCGCAGCAGGGCACCAACGGTATGGCGATCGGCGCGCTGATCTCCTCGCTGGCCGGGTTCGTCACCTGTGGCCTCGGCTCGATCATCGGCATCATCCTCGGTGTCATCGCCTTGAACCAGGTCAAGCAGTCCGGCCAGGAAGGCCGCGGCATGGCGCTCGCGGGCGTCTGGATCGGCGTCGGCTCCATCGTGCTCGGCATCCTGTGGTTCGTCGTCGCGTTCGTAGCCGGATTCAGCGGCATGTAGCAGCCGCCCGCCGAAAACGTCAGGGGCGCACCCGGAAACGGGTGCGCCCCTGCGCGTATGTGTCAGCCGTTCGACGTCAGGACTTGACGACCTGGGTGCCGCCGGCGAACTTGTCGTGCCAACCCTGCTTGTTCGGGTCCTGCGAGATGGTGACCATGATGTAGATCGCCAGACCCAGCGAGACCAGGCCGCCGACGCACGGAATGATGTTCGCCGCGACGAACAGGTTGCGCTTCAGCGAGGTGACCGGGTCGATCTTGGCCGCGCCGCCGGGGGCGAGCACCTTCAGACCGAGCACCTTCTTGCCGAGGGTGGTCCCCTGCGAGGTCTCCATGCCGACGAAGTAGCCGAGCTGAACCAAGGTCCAGACCAGGCCGAGGCCGATGGTCAGGCCCATGCTGTTCTTGACCAGCATGTAGAGGATGAAATAAGGGATCATCAGGATGAGCGCGTCGATGACGCGCGCACCGATGCGGGTGCCGAGGTCACCCGGCTGCCCACCGTAGTTGTTGAAACCGCCCGGCTGCTGCGGGTACTGACCGTAGGCGTCCTGCGGCTGCTGCCCGTACTGCGGCGCCTGGCCGTACTGCGGCTGCTGCCCGTACTGCGGCGGCTGCTGACCGTACTGGGGCTGCTGGCCGTACTGCTGGCCGCCCTGGGGGAACTGTTGGCCGCCCTGCGGATACTGCTGACCGCCTTGCGGATGTTGCTGGCCGCCTTGCGGGTACGGCTGCCCATACGGCTGCCCGCCCTGCGGATATTGGTTGGGGTCGTACCCACCGCTTGTCATAGTTGTTTGTCCTCGTCGAGTGATCAGTAGTTGGACGAATGCGTACGTTACGGACATCGACTGCGTTGCAACAACCCATTCCCGTCGAGTATCCACGGTTCGCGTGGCAGATGTGCCGGGTCGAAACTGTCGAGGAGCTCCGCCGACGACGTTGCTGCGTAGCCCAATGATCGGGCCATCGCGGCCACTACCTGGTCGGGCGTGTTGCCGAGCGCGAGTTGATCGGACAGCGTGACCGCACCGTCGCGCTTGGCCAAGCGCTGCCCTTCGGTGTTGAGTACCAGTGGAACGTGGGCGTAGTGCGGCACCGGCAGATCGAGCAGCGTCGCGAGATAGGCCTGCCGTGGCGTGGACGGCAACAGATCGTCGCCGCGCACCACCTGGTCGATGCCCTGCGCCGAGTCGTCGACCACCACCGCGAGGTTGTAAGCAGGAATGCCGTCTCCGCGCCGCAGCACCACGTCGTCCACCGGGGCGCGATAGCGGCCGTGCAGGTCGTCGACGATCTCGAATTCGGTTGCCGCCGCGCGTAAGCGCAGCGCGGCCGGGCGGCCTTCGTCACGAAACCTGGTGCGCGCCTGCTCGGTCAGGGTGCGGCAGGTGCCGGGGTAGGCGCCCAGCGGACCGTGCGGTGCCGTCGCCGCCTGCTGGATTTCCCTTCGCGTGCAGAAGCATTCGTAGGTGAGCCCGGCGGCGATGAGCCGGTCGATGGCGGCCTGGTAATACGGCAGCCGCTCGGACTGCCGGACCACGGGACCATCCCAGTCGAGCCCGATCGCGGCCAGATCGTCGAGCTGGCGCTGCTCGGCACCCGGGCGGACGCGATCGAGATCCTCGACCCGGATCAGGAAGCGCCGGCCGGTCGAGCGCGCGAACGCCCACGCGAGCAGGGCCGTGCGCAGATTGCCGACGTGCAGGTCCCCGGAGGGGCTCGGCGCGTACCGGCCCGCACCCGGCTCAGGCACGGGCCCGGCTGGTACGGCATGACGTGGACACGATGCCCATCGTAGATATCAGCCGCGCAGGCGCGGCGTCAGCTCCGTCGGCGAGATCGGGGTGCCCGCGTCCAGGGCGTCGAGCAGTGCCTGCGCGTGCGCGATCAGACCCGCGCGGTCGATGCCGTAGGGCACGTCCGCGTCGTCCGCCGGGTGAAACTCGGTGAGCCGGGTGATCGCGCGGGTGAGCAGCGTGCGCGCGCCCTTCGCATTACCACGCTGGATGTGTGTGACACCGACAGCGAGCTGGGCCAGCGCCTGCCACAGCATCCGTTCGGCGAACGGGCCGTTCTTCCACGCCGCCTCTAATACCTCGTGCGCGTTGAATGCCAAACCATCGTCCAGCAGTTGCTGAGCGAAGGTCAGGGTTTGCTGCGGCGGCAGGTCCAGATCGTCGGGAATTCGGGCAACTCCGACACTGCCGGGTGGAAGCGGACGGCCCAATCGATCACGCGGACGTGAGTTGAGGGCGCGACCTGCGTCGTCGCGATCGCGGTCAACCATGACTTCCATCATGCACTGCCCCCGGCGATGGCGTCGATGTGCCAGTGTCCGAAGGCGGAAATGATGACGGATCACAGAGCAATCACATAGGCCGTAACGTTTGCGGATGACCGATCAGAGGAATGGTCTATGCCCATGGGCAATGTTCCCGCAACATTTTGTCTTCGCAAACTTGGCATTTGCGATGGCCTAATAGCCAAGAGCTGGGCAAACTTTCAATAGACCTGCTAAGGTCTGAGTTGCGGGGGCAGCCCTCAAAAGTGGTGTTTGCACCTAGTGGTGCAGGGTGATGATGTCGCGCCGTAGAAACCGCGTGCTAACGCTATGCAGAGAACGCATGCGGTGGTCCCCGCGGGTGTTCGGTGCGAGCGGAACCATGTCAGGTAAATTCGCGTTCTCGACGCAGGCAAAGGAGCTAGTGCCGTGAAAGTTGATCTGACGGACGCTGTTTGGCGTAAGAGTACCTTTAGCGGACCCGACGGAGCCTGTGTAGAAGTAGCCTTCCTAAAGGAAGGCAATGTGGCTGTTCGGGACACCAAGGCGCAGAAGCGCGGCCCGGTACTTGCCTTCACCCCACACGAGTGGGACGTGTTCCTTAGCGGGATATTGGCAGGAAACTTCAGGCACATCTGAACTTTCAGCCGCACATACCTCGGGTCGATTGCGACTCGAGGTAGCCGCGTTGTTCATGTCTCGCACACCGATTCGTCTCGATCCGGAACTGGGTCGGGTGCGTATCCGGTATCTTCCCAGTATGGGTGGGAGACTTGCGCTCGTTGTCGGTTCCGAGTGCAAAGTGCTTGGTGAGTTGGGTTTTCCGTTGCAGTTGGCCACTGATCTTCATTCGCGGTTGACTACGTTGGGTGGCTGGGACTCTGCTCGCTTGGATGATGGACCGCTCCTGAATCCAACGTCGCGAGAGTTGGTAGCGGAAGTTAAAGCCGCGTTCGCCCTGGCTGCCCGGCGGCAGGCCGCGCTGCTACTCAGCTTTGTCGGCCACGGCGTGGCGACGGGGGGTGGCAACTTTTTCTGCTTGCGCATGACTCCCCCCAGCACCCGGAGTCGGATACTGCCCTCCACGTCATCCAAGTGATCAGTGAACAGCTGGACAGGTATGCCCTTGATGGATTGATCGTGCTGATCGATGCCTGTGAGACGCAGGAGAGTCTGAGTGGTGCCGCCCGGCATTTAACCGATCGAATCGAGTTGGCCGCGCGACGGATCGAATTACTGATAGCGACTGGTAACGATGCCGCGTACGGGGGGTGCTTCACCCGGACCACGTTGGCGGTCTTCGATCAAGGTTTGCCCCTGCGTGGGGAGAATCTCATGCCTGTAGATTTGCTCGATCCGTTGGAAGTCGAGTGTGCGCGTCAGATGCCCGGGCATCTGGGCATCGCGCATGGCGGCGACCCAGGCTTGTGGTTGGTTCCCAACGCGGCGCGGCGCAATGACGCGGTGTGGGGCAGGCCCACAGCGGGTTTCGTAGACCAACTCACGAACGGCTTACTGATCACAGAAACCTTGCGTCGCCGGCTCGCGGAGGTCTTGAACGACAATTCCAGCCGGTTGCGCAGGGTAGTCGGTCCGGCCGGTTCCGGCAAGTCTACGCTGATGTCGTTGCTGATCCGGCCCAACCTACTTGCGCGAGCGAGGTTCACGTCCGAGTACGTCGCTGCAGCAGCGTTTGTCTCAGCAGCCAGCTCGATCGAATCGCTGGCCCGAGAGTTGTCTGACCAACTGTGTCGTCGAGTGGACGGCTTCGCGCCCATCGCTACGGCCGTCGCCGATGCCAGTGGAGACAATTCCGCTGCTGATCTGTTCGATCTATTGGTGCTCACGCCGCTTGCGCGGCTCGAAACAGCATGGGAGCCAATCAATCTGGTAATCGACGGCATTGATCAGGCTGAGCCTGGCGTCCGACAGCTGATCGTAACTGCGATCGCGGACCTAGCGGGTCGTTCTGATCTGACACATGTCAGAGTCATTGTTGGGATTCGTTCAGGGACGGGTATCGATGATCTCGCCACTTTTGCAGGGATGCATCGCATCGAGCTGCCTCCGCCCACGGTTGAAGAGCTTGCCAGAGCAGTTGCAAATCGTGGGCTAGCGAGTGATTCAGCGTGGGAGCAATCTGTCGGCCAGCTGCTGCGACAGACGGAAGCAGGAGGTTGGCTGCTCGCTCGATTGTTGACCGAGATAACTGACGACCGAGCCTGCAAGGCCGCGGCTGACGGTGGTCTGGACGAGCTGGTCAAGGAGCGGATCCGGTATGCGCTCGGCACAGCCGCCCCTGCACCGAACGATTCGATGGCGGCAGTGTTAGCTGTTTTGGCGGCGGCGGGATCGGGTCCGATAATGCCCATCGAGCTGTTGCGTGACGCTGTAGTCGTGCTTGGCCACCACCTATCCATCAGGGAAGTTCGCGACGTTGTGGTGGCGCTTGGGGCGCTGATCAGTCGGGGCAACTCAGGTACTCGGCAAGAGATGTTGGGAATGACGCACCAAGATTTCGTGTCCCCAACGCAGGATGAAGCCGACCGACTCGGAGTGCCCGTTGTTGAGGCGCATCGCGCGATCTCCACCGCGATCTCGGGAGCGGATGGAGACCGCACGGTCGAATATGCCCGGGCAGCTGGCGTACGCCATCATTTGACCTGTGGAGACTCTACGGCCGCCGTGCAATTGCTTGCGGCTTCCGAGACTGTCCGGGCAGCAGACAACCGCGACATGTGGGCCGCTTGGCTGCCTCTCTTCGTAGAAACCCTGGGCTCGGTACATCCCGATTGCCGCACAGCACGGTTCCATCTCGCCCACTGGTTAGGTGAAACCTGAACCGTCACGGGTAAGGGACCGGCTTTGGGCTGTCCTGATCTTCTGTCCGCTGGGTTGTGAGATTCCTACCCGTGGAAGGATCTCCGCCCGTGCCGATGATGTACTCACCGCAATTTCGTGAGCGAGCTGTCGCCTTGATCATCGATGAAGGT
>NZ_JACVED010000020.1:0-21223 GCF_015355715.1 Nocardia sp. XZ_19_369
GGCTCGCTGCCGATTACGGCGGCAGCCTCAAAGGTCGCGTGTTCTGCGAGGCCGGCTCCTCAGTCACCGCGTTGTGGTCGATGCTTGTCGCGCTCGACGAATGTTCCGGCGGCCGGATGGTCGAGCAACTTGCCCGACACCAACTCTGGCCTTCATAGCGTTCAGGAGGCCATAGTCGAACGCTTCCGGAGCGCGCCCTGCTAGGCGGGAATCCGCCCGCTCCGCGGGAATCACGGATCAGAACCAGACCGAGCACACTGGCGCCATCCGGCCCCAGCTGGAGGATCGCAACGTCGATCCCGCGCTGCGACGAATCCGGATGAACCTTGAGCAAGACAACGCGGTGCCCCTCAGCGCGGTGATCACGAAGTCACCGACCCCTGTTGCAGACCCGATCACAGTGGAGCCGGATATGCAACTGAATCATGTCTTGCAGGACTTCGACCACGACAGATAGCGGAGAGCCCGCTCGAATCGCATCAGTCGGGCCCGCGACGAACGGCCTGGGACGCACCGGGCGCTGAAATAGCCTGGGAGACATAAGAAGTCCCCGGACCAAGGGGCTGTCCGGGGACTCAAAGGTGAGGCTACGCCGAAGGTACGTTACCCACTGCGAAATTTGCGAACCGCACTTGCCGAAGTTCATTCAAGACACGCGTAGGTCGGGCGACTCGCGGAATGCGATCGCATGTTCGACTACCGTGCGACGAGCTGTGCCAGGTCCCGCCCGAAACCCCCCGAGCACAAAGGAGTTCAGTGAAGGACCGATACCTCAGCATCGTCGACGTCTACATCCTGCTCCGCCGAGCCGACGGCCACATTCTCCTGATGGAACGCGCCAACACCGGCTATGCCGACGGACAACTGTGCCCACCGAGCGGGCACCTCGAAGACGGAGAATCCGTAATCGCAGGTGCAATCCGGGAGGCGAGCGAGGAAGTTGGGGTCTTCATCGCTGCGCAGGACCTGCGGTGTGCCCATGTCGTGCACTATCGCAGCCCAGAACAGCAGGGCCGAATCGGATTCTTCTTCGTCACCGACACCTGGGACGGCGAGCCCTGGAACCGCGAGCCGCACAAATGCGCCCACCTCCTCTGGACTGACCCTGCAAATCCACCCGCGACTACGGTCGCGTACACCGCTGGCGCCCTCCACCAAATCGCCAACGGCAACAGCTTCTCCCTCGACGGCTGGCCAGAATCGGACCTATTGCACCGGTGATCGGCCGGGGGGCGATGACGAGCCAACCGTCCGCCCCCTTACGGTTCGGCCGACGAATCTTCCCACCTGTAAGAATCACGTGAAAGGACTTATGCGCCATGCACTTTGGCGGCTGTTTATGCGGCAACATCCGGTATCGGCCTCGGGCGACCTTTCTTTTCCCCACCTGTGTAGCTGTGGACATTGCCAGAAACTGTCCGGTAGCCCCGTGATGTCCTGGGTCGACTTCCCCCGCGAAGGATTCGAATGGACCGGCCCAGGCGGGGAACCGGTTTGGTACAACACCTTTCCCGATTCCCATCGAGGGTTTTGCGGGACGTGCGGAAGCTCAATCGCCGCCCAGGACGATGCTGACGCGCCGCTCGTCGGCGTCACCATGATGAGCCTCGATGATCACAGTGGCTTAATGCCCGAGCGACAAAGTTTCCGCCCCAATGCTGTTCCGTGGCTTCCGATTATCGGCGCGCAGGATTGAGCTACGGTTCCCCGGTTGTCCTCGTCAGGAATGACTCATGCCGCCACTGCGCGAGGGTACTCGTCGGCCGTGGCGGGAGTGGTTGTGCTGGTCATGCTGGGTCTCCTATCTCGATAAGCCATTCGTCGACGGCCACCGTCGCCCACAGTGCCGGTCCGTGGTCGAGTCGTCGGCCCGAGCCGTAGTCTTCGACAGCGACGATGAGTGCATCGGGGTCGATCACCCCGAGGTCGACGAGCGGGCGGCCGGTGCGCGCCACCGCCTTAATCCGGTCGGAGGCGCGGGTAAGTCCGGCTCGCATGATGGCTCGGGCATCGGCTTTGTCTCGGCGCGCGGCGACCTCGGGCACAAGTTCCGGCAACGCTTCGCGCAGCACCACTTTCTCGAACCCGTTGTCACGGAACAACTCTGGTGGAAGAGCCCAGGTCCAGGCCGCCAGATCGGGATCTAGGAACGGGTAGGTGATGTGGACGCCGGAGCGGGCGGCGGTGTCCTCCCACCAGCCACCGCAATGAACCCGGCCGGCCGCGCCGGCCTCGGCCGCCAGCGCGCGAGTACTGCTCGACCAGCGACCCCGGTTGTCCGAGACGTGGGTACCCCTCGGTCAGCCGGTCCACCAGCCCGGCCTGGCGGCGGTACGTGTCGGTGAGCCAGGGCGGAATGTCGTTGAGTGCTCGGGTGATTCGGGCGTGGCGCCCTCATAGGCGCCCGCGAGGAGATCTTCCACGACACGGTGCACGGCCGCCGGATCGGGGAAGGTCACCAGCTCCGCGGCGGCCCCCGGCGGTATCGCCGCGCGCGAAACGATCCGCGACCGCGAAGACTTGCCCGAGCAGCAGTTCGTCGCCGCCCTCTCCGGCGAACACCACCCCACCGGATCCGGGTCGGCCGCGATGCGCGCGCCAGCATGGCAGTGCTGTGGGTCTAGCGTGGGCGTGAACGAACTCCGACAGAGGACAACATCATGCTGATGGGTCGGGAATGGACCGGGTTCGAGGCCGAAACGTTGCAGCGGGTCACCCGCCAATCCATCCGCGAGTTCGCCCGGCGCCTCGGCATCGATCCGAAAACGGTCACAACCTGGCGCGCCCGTGGTCAGTCGATCCAGGTGCGGCCCCTCACAGCCCGGCTGCTCGACATCACCCTGGACCGCTCCACCCCCGACCAGCGAGGCGAGTTCTACCGCATCATCGCCACGCGACCACCGAGCCTCACCATGGACTCGCCCGCACAGCTCAGGGCCGGGACTAGACCGGCAGGTGAGTGCAGTTGTCTACCAACACGATCGGATACCGATGACCACGTGATCTATACACCGCCGGGCCGCTACTTCGCCGGGACGAGCACACCGGCGATCGTGGCCCCTGCGAGGATGGCATCCGGGCGCGTCGTTGCCGACACGAGCAGACTCCCTAGCCCGGCCCAGGCCCGCAGACTGCTCATCGCGGCTACCGAGACTTCGAACGGTCCTCGATACTTTGGTCTTGATCCGCGACGCGCTCGATCACGCTCAGCTGCATCGAATCTCACTACGCCCGTGCTGATTCCCACGGCCTACGAGCTCAACGAGTTCACGACCGCGATTTTGTGGGCGATCACCAATTTCGACGAGGCGCTGCTAGATGATTATGCCGAGCTCGTAGCCGCTGGCCAGCATCTGGACGTACTCGACACGACGCCCCGTCCGTTGGGGATCGGCAGGCGGGACTCTGATCTGTCCGCAGTGTCTCGGATGTGGCCGGGCTCGAACTACTGCGCGCACCACATCCTGCGCCATCTCGACCAGCTCACCGAGACACCCGCCAGATGGACCCGTGAACACCGCGGCGAAGAGGCCAGTACCTGGCTACTGTTTACCCACAAGTACGAATACCTTTCTCGCACAGCGATCTTCACCGGTTCGAGCCGAGTCTTCTGCATCCCCCACGCGAGCGTGGCGGCTTCGCCAGCCCCAGAGCGGATACTGATGCTGCTGGCCGTCGCGCTGATCGAGTCGGCCGGGATCACCGTGATCGTCTGTGCCGAACCGGAATACACCACGATGGAGGGCTTCGTACTCGATCCTGGCCACCGGGCCATCGTGGCCACGTGGGCCAACACCGAGCACACCCGCGCCGAGGTTACCGACCACCGCCCGACCCTTCGCGAATACAGCGATGCCGCCGGCTGGGCACGCACTCACTCACTCCATCGTCGATGCTCCCGGTCCTCCGCATCGGCTGCGTGCTCTCGCCGACTACTTGGACCTGGATTGGGCATGGGTCACAGCACGAGCCGCCGACATCGGCGATTACGGGACCGCGGGGCTGCGCACACCGCGATCCCGACTGCTCTCCCTTACCGGGCTCGACCAAGCCTGCCGATTTCTGGGAGACCTGCGCCACCGAGATCGCTAGGCTGACTCGGTGCAACCAGTCGATGCAATCGAAAACCGGCGCCGCGTCATCGTTTTCGGTCTTGGCAGCACTATCGCCATGTCGGCCACCGGCTTCGGCGGTGTCGCCCCCGCGCTATCAGCCGACGAACTCATCGCTTCTGTGCCCGGCCTGTCAGAAACCGGAATCGCCGTGGATGTGGTGACATTCCGACAGGTTCCAGGCGCCTCGCTGTCGATCTCCGACATCACCGCGCTCGCCGGTACGATCAGCGCGCACCTACCCGGCGTGAACGGTGTCGTGGTGACCCAAGGCACCGACACGATCGAGGAGACCGCCCACCTACTCGACCTGCTCCATGCCCACCCCGAGCCGATCGTCGTCACCGGCGCGATGCGCAACCCGACCCTCGCCGGAGCTGACGGACCAGCCAACCTCCTGGCCGCAATCCAGACCGCCGCGAACCCCGGCCTCGCAACCAACGCTGTGTGGTCGTCTTCGCCGACGCCATCCACGCCGCCCACCGCGTCCGCAAAACCCACACCACCAGCACCGCGACGTTCCGCTCACTGAACGGCGGCCCGCTCGGCTACCTCGTCGAAGGCCGCCCCAGCCTGCTCAACCGCCGCACCCACCGCCACGTCGTACCCGGCAAAACCCGCAGACGACATACGCCTCCCCGTCGCCACCATCACTCTCGATTACGACGGCACACTGCTGCGCGGCCTCGACGGGCGCATCGACGGGCTCGTAGTCGCCGGGCTCGGCGCAGGGCATGTACCCGAACGCCTCGTCACCACGCTCGAAACCCTGGCAACCACCGTGCCTGTGGTACTCGCATCCCGCACCGGTGCCGGGTCGACGTTGCACTACACCTACGGGTTCCCCGGGTCCGAACGTGATCTGCTCGCCCGCCGCCCTTACCGATTTCTGCTGAAAGCATAACGTCCGGCAGGGATACATCGCGGGGTTCAGCGAGGTCGACATCGTCGGAACCTGCGACAGGCTCGACGACCCAGCAGCGCCGGTCTGGACACGGGTTCACTTGACCAACGTCGAAGCGTTCGGAGGCGGCACGCTCGCCTACGACCCGGACAGCGACTCCGTCCTACCGCACGTCCACGTCGCGGTAGGGCTCAAGGAACACTCCGCGACCGGCCACACCAGCCACCTACTCGCAGCGAAAGTGCCGTTCCTCACCAAGATGCTCTTTCTCGAAGTCATCACACCAGCCATGACACGGCGCAACGAGCCAGACCTTTTCAACGTTCCGCTTCTCCGATTCGACTGAACCGGTCTGGCTATTTTGTCGGCTCAGCGGCTCTACAAGCGGCATCCGGACGCTCTTGGCGCTCACCCCGGCGCCGATATCGACCACTGGTTCGCCACTAATCCCGGTCAGGTGAGGCGCGACTCCAAGGGCTGTCGTCGCGACCGGAACTGTTGAATAGCACTGCTACAGAGAAGGATTCGACTGTCGTGAAGCTACTCGTCACAGGCGGCGCCGGAATTGTCGGCTCCGTCGTCACCCACCAGCTCGTCGCCGCCCAGGACTACGTGATCCCCTTCGCCCACGACTACCTGAGCCCGAACCAATCCGTAATCCTCCCATGGGAAGTCGACCATGGCGTTGCGTGATCAGGGCGAATCGGTACTCCGCGCCTGGGACGCACACGAGATCAGCCGCGCGGTGCGCCTATTTCCGCAGATCCTAGCGCGGTACAGCCGTTGCTGGCAGCGCTCGCAATCCGCGCGGAGTCACAGATGTCATGACAACAGATAGGGACGTTCAAACGATATTGCCTTGTTCAACTCCAACGGCGGGGCCAGCATATCGGGAATGAACGCTCGACAGCCAGTGGCGCTTACACCAGGAACTGCACCGCCCCAGCGGATCGAACTGGGCAACATGACAATTCGCCGATGGCAGCCGGATGACCTCGTACCACGGTTCGAGGCGATCGTGGCCTCGTTCGAACACCTCAACCCCTGGATGCGCTGGCTTGCCGAACCGCCGACGCTTGACCACCAGCGCGCTTACGGCGAAGCCGTGGCGACCAGTTGGCCGACCCGAGGCGGGGACTTCGCCTACGGCATTTTCGATCCGAACGGCACTGTGCTCGGCGCTATCGGCCTGCACGATCGGATCGGTCCGGCAGCACTCGAGATCACCTATTGGTGTCACGTCGCGCATGTCGGGCGCGATGTAATCACCCGCTCCGCGACAGTGCTGACCGAGATCGCCTTGAGCCTCCCGGGAATCGACCGCGTCGAAATCCGCTGCGACGCAGCCAACCTCCGCAGCGCGGCAGTACCACGTCGACTTGGCTACCGTTTGGATCGGACCGAGCCTCGGGAACGGCGAGCACCAGCCGACTCGGGACGCGCCTTGTTCTGGGTAAAGGACAGGAGCTCGCCACTGCCCGCGCCCACCTGACCTGCCACGTGGACACATCACCTCCCGGGTAATCACCGCCTGCGGCGGCCACATGACATGACGGCACGCGTTAACGACCCGCACCTCAAATTCGTGATGACGCTGCGTCTGTCCACAGCAATGGACGATCATGGTGACCGAAGCCATGGTGAAGCGGGCCGAGCAACCGGAAGGGTACAAGGGCGTGAATCAGCCGACGGGGCCGGATCTGTTCGATGCCAAGCTGTCCGAGTTCCAGCAATGGCAGGAAAGTCCGTGGGGCCGGTTGCGGTACGCCGTCGCGGCAGCGAATCTGGCCAAGCACCTGCCGCCGAGCCCGTTGTCGATCCTGGATATCGGCGGTGGCAATGGACTCGACGCCATCGAGCTGGCCGCACGCGGCCACCACGTCACCATCGTTGATATCTCCGAGCAGTCCCTTGCCCAGGCCCGCGCGGTCGCCGCAGACCGCGGTGTCGCCGACCGAATCAGCACCCGTCTGTCCGATGTCGGTTCCCTCGACCGCGAGTTTGCTCCCGGCAGTGTCGACGTCGTGCTGTGTCACAACGTGATTCAGTACCTCGACAAGCCCGGACCCGTGCTTGCGACATTGGCGCAGCTGATCGGTCCGGGCGGCTGGTTATCAGTGCTGGCGCCGAATCCGCTGTGTGACCCGTTGGTGGCCGCTGTGCGCCGCGCCGACCTCGACGCCGCGTTGCGGCTGTTGGACACCACCGAGCGTGTCTCGGTCACCTACGGCCGCGAATACAGCTCCCGCACAGCCGACGACCTGATCGCCGATATCGTTGCGGCGGGGATGAATCCGCCGGTGCGCTACGGCGTCCGGGCGGTGTGCGACCTGATCGCCGACGACGACATGAAACACGACCTTGAGTTCTTCGCCCGGCTACTGCGGCTGGAGAACACTCTGGCTGATCGGCGGCCGTATGCCGATTCCGCGCGGTTCTTCCATTTGATCGCCACCAAACCCGACCAGTCCGTTGGCGCGGTCGCGGAGATGCGGCGGTGCCGCATTCCATTCGACATCCCCGATTATGAGCAGCGGGTCCGGAACGGCTCATGCTCTGTGTGCGAGTTCCTCGCCGGTACACCGGGTTTCGAGCATGACACCGTGTATGACGACGGTGATCATGTCGGGTTCCTCAACAAGTACCCGACGCTGCCCGGCTCCGTGCTGGTCGTGCCGCGCCGCCACGTCACCGACGTCGTGGGCGAGCTGACCTCGCTGGAATACCTGCGCCTGCAATCGGCCGTCCACACCGTCGCTCGCGCAGTCGCCGCCACCGTGGATCCCGAACGGGTGTACCTGATGTCGATGGGTTCGGCACAAGGCAACGCCCACGTCCACTGGCACATCGCCCCGCTCCCGCCCGGAGTGCCCTACCACGAGCAGCAATTCCGTGCGGTGGCGGCGGACAACGGCATCCTCGGTTACACCCGGGAGGAGTTCGCGGCGCTGGCCGAGAGCATCCGGGCCACTCTCACCAGCAACACAGACACCGATTTCGGGTCCTCGGTACCCGCTGTGATGTCCGATCGCCGTGACGGGGTGCGCAGGTCCGGGCGGCTCGTGGTGATCCGCGGCGGCTCCGGGTCTGGGAAGACGACGGTGGCCCGCGAGGTGCAGCACCGGTTCGATCGGGCGCAGTGTTTGGTGGTTCCGCAGGATGTCGTGCGCAGACAGTTCCTTCGCGAATCCGAGATACCTGATGGCGTCAATGTCGACCTCATCCGCGATATCGCCACCCTCGGTCTGGCGCGCGGGCTGACGGTGGTGGTGGAGGGCATTCTCACGGCCCGCCGCTACGGCCCGATGCTGCAACAACTCGCCTGCCACGCCGAACGTGCGTGTTTCTACGCGTTCGACCTGACCTTTGAGCAGAGCTTGCAACGGCATTCCCGCCGGGCCAAGGCCGCCGAGTTCGGCCGTGACGATATGCGTCACTGGTACCAGGGCTGGGATCCGCTCGGATTCGTCGACGAGACCCGTCTCGACGCCACCTCGAGTCTCGAAGACATCGTCGCCTCCATTCACGCAGACATCACCACCGACACCGCCCGGATCCCGGCCGCTGCCGGGTTGCCGCTGACCACCGAACCTGCGGACACCGCCGTCGCCGAACCCGACCATCGGGCCACTCCGGCCAGCCGGGCGGTGGTCGTGCGGTGTTGGGGCACCAGCCACACCGAACACGCGGTCGCCGTGTCGTCGCGGTTGACCGACCCCGCCGATATTCCGGAGATCGGTGACTACGTGACCGTGGACGGTCGTGGTAACGGCGGATTCGTGCATCGACTCGAAACCAGCCTGGCGGCACTGCTGCCCGACGTCGCCTTCACCATCCACAACCACGGCCGGGGCGGCGCCACCAGCCGTGACCTGCTCGCCAGCCTCGAACACGCCGACCTCGACCAGGACCTGGCGTTGGTGGAGTGCGGCACCAACGATGTCCTGCGCCGGGCCCAAGGCCGAAACTGCGAGGCCGTCGATATCGAGGAGTTCACCCGCAACCTTCGGGCCATCCTTGACCACTTGGCCTCGCGGTCCCGGCGAGTTGTCCTGCTGGCCGCACCTCCCGTCGGCCCCACCATCAGCCTGAGTGCGGAGGCCATCAATCGCGACCTGATCGCCTACAACCGCGTAGCCCGGACCGTCGCCCGCGACGCCGGAGCACTGTCCGTCGACTGCTGGGGCGCCTTCGTTACCACCGCCGCCCTGCTCTGCGAACAACCCGGCAACCACAACAGGCAACGCAGCCCTTGGCTTGCGGACGGAATCCACCTGTCCGCCATCGGCGACGAACTGATCCTGCGGAACCTCGAGGCCACCCTGATCGGCCAGCACGTCATCGCCGGCCTGCTGCTGCCATCTGCCCCAGCCCGCAGCAAAGCCCGCACCGAGATTGTGATCCGTCAGGCCCGGCCTGAGGACATTCCGGCCGCAGTGCGGTTACGCGTGGCCGTGGCCGAGGAGCGAACCTGGATCGGTGCGGAACCACCCGTGGACGAGAATCAGGCGGCTGATTCGTTGCACAACCTCGTCCACGCTGACGACGCGGGGGTGTTCGTCGGCGACCACCCCCGCGCCGGGGTCGTGGCCTTAGCCACCACGAGCTTCGCTCTCCCGGGGGTCGCCGAGATCACCATGATGATCGCCGCCGACCGCCGCGGCCACGGCATCGGCACCGCTCTGCTCACTCACCTCATCGACTGGTGCGCAAGCCACCACGCTCACAAGGTCACACTCCGCGTATGGCCGCACAACCTGCCCGCGATCGGGCTCTACCAACGCGCCGGATTCGACACCGAAGGAATACTGCGCGCCCACTGCCGAAGGGGCAACGGCGAACTCTGGGACGTGATCATCATGAGCCGCCTGCTGTGAAACCGGCGACTGCCAAAGTGGACATTCGATCGAAGGAACCGCCATGGACGACACCGACCCGTTCTCCGACCTGGAACCGGGTGAGAAGCAGCGTCTGTTCGAGCTCGGGGCAGCCGAGGTCAGGGGCGAAACCGCCGAGGCCGGGTGGAGGATGTATCAGGAGTTCGAAACACCGGTGGGGGTCCGCCGCTACACCAATGTTCGGACTCTCGACGACGGACGCGTGCAGGCACGCGAGTACCGCGTAGCTCGGAACGATCCGCAGACGATCTTCGACCTCGAGATGGACCGCTACTTGCTCGATAACGGCATAATTCACGAGCTCGAATGGATCACTGCCGAGTGAGGTCCAGCTTCACGGTCGACGGTCGGCCCCAGCGTTCCGACGACTACCGCTGCTGTCCGTAATCCTCGGATTGGTCGAGCCCAAGCTCATGATCGTGGTCTGGCCGGTCGTCCTGCGGGGTGACCGGCGACGGGTAGCTCGAGTCGACGGAGGAGACAGGACCGAACTCGATGGCGCCCTCGATAACGCGTTGCATCCGGGCCGACATCTGCCGGTCGTGGTCGACCGGAGAGGACGTGTATCGGGAGTGAACCGCGACCAGCTCTGAACGCATCACACGATCGAGTTCCGTCGCACGATGCAATTCATCCATCGCGGTGTGTGCGTCGCGCACAGCGCGGGCCGCGCGGGTGAGCTGCGCGAGCACCAGGTGGTAGGAGGCCGCCGTGGACTGTTGGTGTGTTTGGAGCATGATCAGCGCCGCAGCTTCTCCCGGCGGAGCCGACGAACGAACTCGCCCTCCTCCCGCGACGCGACCGCGCAGGCGCGCACGACACGTTCGAGTCGCCACCGCGCCGGCTCCTCGGCGGTGCCGATGCCGCTGGGCGCGAGTTCGATGAACGGGTCTTGGTCACCGAAATGAATGCCCGTGTCGCGGGAGGATTCCGGCCCGCCGAGGCAGCTGGCGCCGATCTGGTCGGCCAAGGGTTGGCCGGGCTGTGGGGACAGCCTGTCGCGCACGAACGCTTGGCCTATCGCGCCGGGGTTCGCCTGACCAAGTGCGTTACCACTCTCGATATCGGTGAACAGCAGCCGAGCGCTGTCTCGGCTGCTCCCGGACGTAACGGACGGAGTATTCGATGACTACCGGCGAACCCTCGAGCCGCAACGCAGCCCCCTTCCTGCAGGACCGGAGTTCGACGCGATGGCCGCGGCCGTACAGGCTGGGCAGTACGGGCACAACACCGAAACCGAGTACTTCGAAGCCGAACTCGCTGCCTTCCTCGGCGTCCCCGACGTCGTCACCGTGAACTCCGGCACAGCCGCGCTGCACCTGAGCCTGCTGCTGGCCGGAATCGGCCCCGATGACGAAGTCGTCGTGCCATCCCAAACGTTCTGCGCCACAATCCGGAAAGCGCTCACCCCGAGAACACGCGCCGTGCTGCCGGTCCTCTACGGAGGTCGCGCCGTCGATCTCCGCGACGTGCACGACGAACTCACCGACCGGGGCATCACCGTGATCGAGGATGCTGCACATGCCTTCGGCTCCCGCCTCGGCTCCGAGCTCGTCGGGTCAACCGGCGCGGCGCTGACCTGCTTCTCCTTCGGGCCGATCAAAAACCTCACCTGCATCGAAGGCGGCGCACTGATCCCGCGACACCCGACAGAAGCCGCGCGCGCACAATGCGACTCCTAGGGGTAACCCAATCCCAAGCCGCGCGTATCCGCACGACCGACTACCAGGTCGGCATACCTGGGTGGCGCTACCACCTCTCAGCCGTTCACGCCGCCGTCGGCCGTGTGCAACTCGCGCACTTCCCGGCAGTGCAGGACAAGCGAAAGGCACTGTGGCGCCGCTACGCGCGCGAGCTCGCCGGCCTCGACGGAGTTCGCCTAGTGGATGTGGACATCGACCACAGCACCCCGTTCAATTGCGTCGTCCGAGTTGCTGGCCGTGACCTGGTCTTCGCGGCGATGCGCGACAGGAACATCGTTGTGGGCGTGCACTATCCGCCCAACCACACCCAACCCGCCTTCCAGGCGTGGTACCGGCCGCTGCCGGTCACCGAGTCCACCGCAAGTCAGATTATGTCCCTGCCATTTCACCCCGCGATGATCGCAACCGCGGCGACCTACGGCTACGACCTCACCCCGCACCGCGCCCACATGGTCAACGCGGCCCTGCTGGAATGGGCCGACGTCGTTCTGGCGATGGACCACACCAATCTGGCCGCGCTACAACGACACTGCGACCGACGAACCCGGCCCAAGCTGTCGCTCTACCTCGGCAACCAAGACGTCCCCGATCCATTCGGCCGCCCGGCCAGTGCATTCCAACACTGCCTCGCGCTCATCGAGTTCGGTGCCGAACGCCACCTTCAGGCGCGGGACGAGCTGCGCCCGTCAGCTACCGAAAGCACAAGTTGAGCAAGGTGTTCAGCGGCATCGGGACGACCGCACAGGTGAGCGCTGTCGGCGACAGCGGTTCGCTTTTCGGCGTCGGCGAGCAGCGGAACGAGCGCTTCTTGCAATGTGTGCGCCGATACTTCGCCGAGCAGCGCCACCGCAGCGCCGCGCTCGGCCAGAGCGGCGGCGTTGTGGGCTTGCTCATTGCCCGCGGCCGAGGCCAGCGGAACAAGCACCGCCGCTTTACCCAGGGCGGTGATCTCCGCGATCGTTCCCGCCCCGCTGCGGGAGACGACCACGTCGGCCAAGGCGAAGACATCCGCCAGCTCCGGGCCGACGAACTCGGTCACCAGATACCGGCCGGACAGCTCAGGAGCAAGCGTCGCTGCGTGCTCGATCAGGTCCTCGATCGAGGACTTCCCACATTGATGAATGATGTTGGCTCGCTCCAATATCCAAGGCAGCACCTCACGCACCACGCGATTGATCTGCACCGCGCCCTGGGCACCGCCGGTCACATAGACGGTCGGCAGGCTGCGATCGAATCCCTGGAGCGCGAGCACTGCCACAGCACCCTCGGCGTCGCCGCCGAACAGTTCCGCGCGCACGGGGTTGCCGGTCACCACAGCCGAGCGGCGCACCTTTCCCCGAAGCAGCGACAACGAAGACTCCGAGGACAACGTAACTCGACTCGCCAACCGCGACAGCAGCCTGTTCGCCAAGCCCAGACGGACCGTCTGCTCGTGAACGACCAGCCGACGACGTGCCAGCCAGCTCCCGACACCGGTCGGGACCGCGACGTAACCACCCGTGGTGAGCACCACATCGGGACCGAACCGAACGAGCAGGCGGTATGCCTGAACGACACCGAGCGGAACCCGGCACATATCGGTGATGTTGCTGCGGCTCAACAGCTTCAGCAGATTCGCCGCCCGCCGGATCTTGCCGGTTGCTACCGACTCGAATCGCACACCCTCTGCCGCAGCCACCCGAGACTCGAGGCTGCCCGCGGCACCGATCCACAGCACCTCGAGCTGACGGTCCGTCGCAGCAAGCTTAACTCGTAGGGTACGAATCGCAGTCAGTGCTGGATAGATGTGCCCACCGGTTCCTCCACCAGAAACGACCAACCGCACAGGCCGAGTCGATCCCCCCGAAACCACTTCGCTCGCGTCACGGTTCACGAATCCAGATTGTAGGACCTGAAAGCGGTGGCCCGCCTCCTTCCACAACGGCAGATGTGTCGGCCGAACCAGGATGACGACTTGCTTCATCGCGGGGGCCACGGTGGCACGCCCTGCCCGAATTCGGTTACTCGAGCCGCTGCGGCGCGCGCCCAGCGGATTCGTCCGCGGGCCGAGCTCGCGGTGAGTTGTCAGGTCGGGTAGTCGGCCTGGCTGCTCAGCTGGCCTGGATGCCATCGGGTCAGCACGACCTGGCGGTCGGTGTCGTCATCTCCGCGGATCTCGGTGACAGGCTCGGCCGCGATCGCCGACGACGCGGCGATGCTGTCACCACCAAGCTCGACGAGTGCCCGGATTCCGCTGCGCTCGGCCGAGAGCCGCGCAGCCATGCGCCGTTCGCGGCGGTCGATCACCTCCCCGTCCTCCAGCGCCCCAGCACCTCGGCCAAAGCCTCGACAGGGTCGTTGAACCGATTACTGCGCGCGGCCAGAGTCCTGGCGTAGCGGGCAGCTTCGGCCGAGAACGCGGTGCCTTGTAACGGCGGCCGTCGATCTCCACTCCGTAGTGCTGGATCGTGCGCCACTCCACGCGCAAGAACTCCAGCACCAACTCCGGTGCAGCGGGAATGCGCAGCACCCCGGCCTTGGCCAGGCCGACGGCGAACATGTCGTTGGGCGAGAGCGCCAGATCCGGCCAGTCCGCCACGACCAGACCGTCATGAGCCGACCGATGGTAGACCGTGGTGATCCAGTCACGGATCACGTCTTCGAGTTCGTGCAGGAACAAGAACGCCTGCTCCTGCAACCCCGTTCCGCGGCTGTGCAGATCCGGGCCCTTATAGGCGAGCAGATGCTGGATCAGTCCTTCCCGCAGCGACCGGAAGAACCTCTCGATTGTCGGCTTGTCGGTAGGCTTGCGCGGCTGCGCAGGTTGGATGGAGATGCCCAGCCTCGAGCAGACTCCGATCACGTGCGCCGACAGAAACGCTTTGCCGTGATCGATCACCAATGTTTCTGGCGGGCACCACACTTCGGCCGCTGGCTGCCCGCATTCGGTGAACACCAGCCGTTCGGGCAACCCGTGGGCAGGCCCCAGTACCGGGCGTCCCGAACCGTGACCGGTGACCGCCTCGAACAGCACGCCAGCGACGTCGACCGATTTGGTCGATACCGCGGTGACCTTCAACCCCAGAATCTGGCGGTCGAACAGATCCTGCGCGACGGTCAGCTGCGCGCGCAGCCAACGGCAAGTAACCGGCTCCATCGCGAACACATCCAGATCCTGGGTGTCGAGCACGACGTACTCACCCGGGCGCGTCGTGCGCAACCGGCCGTAAACCCCTTGCGGGCGTTCAGCAATGGAGCGCCGCCCCTTCGCCGACCCGCTGACCGCGTCGGTGCCCTTGCTCAGCGCCTCGAGCCGTCGATACGCCGTCGCCGCCGACGGCACCGCCACCACACCTGCGCCGTGCTCACGTTCGATCCGCTCACCGACACGCATCAACAACGCGGCCCGTGACGGAGTCGACTTCGCCACGCCCTCAGCGATTTCCGCGCGTACCGCCGCGTCCCAGCGCGGATCCACCGAGGTCCAACGCCCCTTGCGGGAGCGGTCGTCGACCAACCCGGTCTCCCCGCAGGCACGGTAGGCCGCAGCCCAGCGCTGGATCGTGCGCAATCCGATCCCAAGTTCGCCGGCCTTGGCCCGATAGCGCTCGATCAGCGCCACCGTCTGCGCGTATTCGGCCCGGGGCTCACCCTCCACCGCGGCATCGCGGTGACCGGCCCGATAGCCGGTCAGGACCTCGCGGACATGCCCGGCGCGCTCGGCGACCCTCTCACGATCGGCCACCGACAACCCGGCCAGCACCAGGCCGGGATCGGCCTCCTGGTCCGCATCGGGATCGGTGACCTCAGTGCCCCGGGCGCGAGTGACGAACTCCGACACCGCGACACTGCTGAACCGGTCATCGCTGTGGCGCAAGGTGACTCGGCGCCCGTCGAACTCGACGATCCGCACCGATTCCCCGTCGAACAGCAGCGTCATCCCCACCGCGATCCTGATTGTGCGCGCGTTCATGCCGCCACTCCTGCCGTCACGACGGTGTCACTGTCCAGTGGGCAGCTCAGATCCGCCCGCATTTGCGACCGCCACAGAAATGCAGTGCCACCGGCCGCACCAACGACGAACTGGCCAGCTCCGCCAACCGGTGCTCCAACACCGCAAGGCTGACCGGCTCGGCCGCCGATTCCAGCACCGGCGCAACCAACTGCTGGCACACCGTCGACTCACGGCGATATCCAGCCAGGAATCGCAGGTTCTCCAGCTCGACGGTGTCTATTCCGGTCCATACCTCGAACCCGAAACCTAGCAAATCGCAGACTCTTTCGGTCCACTCGACCTGCGCGGCCACCTTCGGATCAGCCAGACGTGAGGGCGCCTTCACATCGACCACCGTCACCCCACCCCAGCACGGGCCAACAACAGATCCGGCACGTGCCGCCGGACCCGCCCGCCATCGGAACCATCCAGCAGAAACGGCTGGGCCGCGATCGCAACAACGGTCGAATCCCTGTCCGCTACAAGCAGTCTCGCCAATTCCAGTCGGCTCTCGTGCACCAGATGATTCCCGGTCGTCGATGACCAATACCACCCCGAATAGTGCCGACGCTCCTTGTACGAACGGAACTCGCGCACCGGCAGACCAGCCAGCACGTCCTCGACCGGTAACCGAGCCAACGTCGTGTCCACGAAACGGCCATCAGAATTCCGGTACCGAACCAGCACATCATCAGACCGCAAAGCACCGAAACCGGTTAGTATATAACATGTTTCATTCATGACGACCACACTCCCGCTATCAAGCAAGAGCAATCGGCCGACACGCCGCACGGAATTCTCACCGATCTGCCGCATGCGCCATGTCGATTCCAAGGCGTTGAAATTCGATCGATCACGACGGACGCTGTGCCTACAGTGAAGCGAATGACCGATCGATATCTCGACGCCGACCTGGCGGGCCAGCTGCTCGGCCATGTGTGGCCCGACGTGGTGATCGACACGATTACCACCAGGACGGGCGGGCAGTTGAGCGCCGTCTACGAGGTGCGATGCGCCCGACCGGCCACCGCCGTAATCCTGAAGATCTACGACGAACAATGGCGTTGGAAACCGGCCAAGGAAGTGCACGTCTACAACGTGCTCAACGGTCACGGTGTCGGTCCGGTCCCTAGGATCCTGCACGCCGAACCAGATCCTTGCCCATACGGATTCGCCTACACCGTCATGACACTCATTCCCGGCCAACCACTTTCGCAAGTCATCAGCCAGCTCGACAATGCCGACAGCTTCCAGATCTACCAGCGGATAGGCGCAAGCCTGTCCGCAATACACCGTATCCGGCAAAGCTCCTACGGTTACCTCGTCACCGGCATAGTCGAGCCCGAACCCGACAACACCGCGTACATGACCCGCCAGTTCAACAAGAAGCTGCGCGAGTTCCGCGAACTCGGTGGCGATCCGACGCTGCACGATGCGATTAGCCGACACGCGGCCGAACGTGGTGAACTGTTCGCCCGATGTGGAGCCCCTGTGCTGTGCCACAACAACTTCCACGAGGGCAACGCCCTCGTCGACCGCCGACACGGCGGCTGGGCATTCACTGGGTTCATCGACGTCGAAAACGCCATCGCCGCAGACCCTCTGATGGATATCGCCAAGACCGCCTACTACTCCGTCCGACGCGACCAGAACAAACTCGCCGGGCTCTTGGACGGATACGGTCCGCTTCCCGACGACTGGCGCGAAAGGCTGAAGCTTTACACCCTCTACCACGCACTCGAGCTGTGGGACTGGTTCGCCTCGATCGACAACAGATCGCCGCTGCCTGGCATAGCCGACGACATACGGCACCTGACCTGACGAGGCGACCTGATCAACTCGCGAAACCTTCGGCTGGCGACGCGTTCTCATCGATATGGCGCCTGCGCCATATCGATGCCGAACCAATGAGAAAGTGTCAGCTAGCATGAGAACCTACATGCATCACGCCAAGGAGCGTGGCGTGCAACCCGGTGAACAACTGCTGCGCTACCGCACCGGCAAGCCGATCACCCGCCGCCGCTACGACGGACTGTGAACCCGAATCGGGCTCGAATTGCCGTGGGTCGAAAACCAGCAGATCAGCACCCGCTGGCTGCGGCACACAACCCTGAAGTGGGTGGAACGCAACTTCGGCTTCGCCGTGGCCCGCGCCTACGCCGGGCACGCCGAAGGGAAATCCGAGGGATCGACCGTCATCTACACCCGGGCCAGCCTCGAGGAAGTCGCGTTGGCGCTGGCCACCTTGACCGGCGAGCCCCATCCACTCGCCGCAGCGGCGTGAACGGGCCGGATGGAGACATCAATATGACCATTGAAGCGACGTGTCCTACGACACGCCTGGCAGTGAAGGCGCAGTGGCACTGCTTTCCGAAGGTTTCGACCCGTTGGAGGAGGTGCCCGACGATGTCATGCTCCGAACAGCCCTCGAAGGCTGCTCGACAAAGAAGGACATGATGCAGCTCGCGTGCGAGCTGTTCGGAGACCCCAAGACCGACGACGTGCGCTCAGTGCTGGCGCGCTGCGGAGCGCAGGTCTCGCGTCAGCACGCATCGAACGTGGCAAACGATTGGCGGCGAACTCACCATCGCCGGTCTCGGCCTACCGGCCCGGATCGGCACGCTCCCGCGGGAGTCGCCGACGCCCTGCCCGCGTCGCCTGCTGCTGTCCACGGCCACCGCATCGATCGAACGGTGCGACACCGCGTGGGGACCACTCACGCCTTGGACCATCAGCGCTGATCATCTCGACTCGGCCCGCCGGTTGCTGTTCTTTCTGGGGATCGGTCAACCCAGTCTGATGACCGCGTCTCCGGTGCCGGTGTTCGTGTCGGCGAAAAAGACTGGCCCAGTACCGCTCTCGCGGCGAGAAGTTCCCGGTCAAAGCGATCCGGGTCCCGTATGCCGGGGACTCGGGAGCGTATTCGGCGAATGCTGACCCCGATCCGCGCGGGCATCCCGGGTGGGCGCATCCCGACGAATACGGGGCGCTGTGGACTCGGTTCATCGAGGACACCGGGCCGCCGTTGTTCGTCGAGATCCAAGACGTGCCATGCGAACCCGGATGCCTGCGGTTCACCGGATCGACCACAAGCCGGCATCAGCGGGCGACAACTGGGAAGGTAGGCGTATTCAAACTCCCTGAATACGCCATCTGTCCCTCCAGTTCCTGGGCTCGCGGAACCTACTATGCGCCCGGCGATGACGACCTAGGGCCTGAAGCCCGGCCTCACTGGTGATATGCCGCAACACCGGCAAAGTAGACCGTCAGCGTGGTTGCTGTAGCTCCCGCACCAACCAAGATCGACGCCGGTATGGACTTGCCGCTGGCCTTAGCGAGGCATCCCGCACAAAACCCGAGGTTGAGCGAACACGACAGCGCTAGGAGGGTGGCCAACGAATGCATCAGCTTGCACGGTACCGAGACAACACGCTTGCGAGGCAGCCATCGAATCGGGTAATCGCAGCGAAGTTGCGGCGGTCACCGACGCAGATACAGAAATGGCTGTACAGTCGCGTGCAACCGCAGCAAGAATCTGACGTTCTCCAACTTGTTGCAATGGTCCGCGCGGAAGCAAAGCGCTGCGGAGATTTAAACTCCAGCGATGCAGAACTCCTTGCCGAACAGGAGTGGCGTGAAGCGTATCGAACCGAAGCACATAGAAGAGCACATATGCTCAGCGGATCGATGCGTTCGGGACAAGCCAGAAGAATACTCGAGGGATTCAACATTGACGCGAAGGATCCGGACGCTGAAGGGATCGAGGCTAAATCGAGTAGTAGCTTATCAGTGTGAGAACTTTCGTTGAGCCTTCCACAGGAAGAACATATCGGACATCTGAGCTTGCTTACGATCCTTGATATACTCAGCGATATGGGTCCACGGCAGCGTGGCGGCCGCTGCGGTTCCCAGAATAGCAGCTGCCCACGGGGTGGAAGCTATTGATGCGATCGTGGTAGCAGCCACTCCCAGGGTGAGGCCGCCGCCAGTTTTGACCATGGTCGCCGAACTATTCGCTTTGAGGCTTTTCTCCAGGCGCGCCAATGCTGGCTTCATATGCTCGGACCATACGAGTTTTTCGACAGCATCCCTCGGCGCGTCGGGGTGTTCTTCAATTGTGTCCACAATGGCCGTTCTCAGCGCTGATCGAAATATCTCGAACGACTCAGGATCACTTCTGCGAAGCGCGACAATCTGCGAAGCTGTGAGCTTGTTGAGTATGGGGAGCGACAAACTCGTCGCCACGCTGTCAACCGACAAATCACGACCATTCTGGTCGGTTTTAGGCTCGGGCGCAGCAAGCGACGCCAGAGGAACCCCATTCCACTTTGCGGTCAGCGAATCGAAGATAAGCGATGTAAAATCTCTCCGGAGAATATCCTCGGCGACTTCAATTCGGCTTGGTTTGACCTCGTATTTGAGCCCCATAGCACCGTTGAACAGTGGATCTCTCAGCCTTCCGTACCACTGATGCTTGCACCCTTCCTCGATTTCGATGCCGCCCGATCGCGCTAATTCCTTCGCCATATCTTGCAATATGTCACCGTCGGCAAGATCGCTCAACCCGGCATTCGCGGCATACTGACGAAAGTGATCGTCACAGCAGCTTTCCCCATCAGGCTTATGCGTGTAGATGAGATGATCGGCGATATGGGTTTTGCGAAGATATTCCATAGTCAGAATGTCTTCGACGATCATGAACTTATATCCGTCCCGATTTGACCTTTCGAGATCCTCGACAATCGACTCGTATCTCCTGGACGATGGGCCCTGCACGAGAATATTGTCGTAATATTGCAGCAGAGGCCCGATATTTAAGTTCAAGTTCTCCGTTCGACATTTGAAATGGTCGCACGTTCCGAGGCTCTCGATCTCGATACCGGGGCCAGCCGAGACCGTGCCTACCAGTGGAGCATCTACAACGTACTCGAATGACTCGAACCCCTGCATCGCGGCCGTGTTCCGCATTTGCTTGCGACGTCCCTCTTGAAGATCAGCCATAGCCCGTTCGTGCAGAGCTTGACGGGCACGGGCGCTTTTCAGCCGGCGCCGGACCGTCTTCTCGTCGTGAACTTCGAACTCCTCCATCCAGTCGTCAAGCCAATGCTTTCGTCCTAATGACTCGATCGAGTCCACCAGACAGTCACCTCACTCACCGGAATAGCGACAGTTACTGTGTTCCAAGGCTATTCGGGGATCATACGCCTTGATGCACGCAGTCCGGGGCCGCTGCGATTCACTAAAGGTGGTCAAAGTTGCGATCGGATAGGAAGACCGAGGACCGGGTTGCCCAGCCCTAGGTTGACTGATCTACTCCTCTGCGACAACGACACCTTCGGGCTGATGGCGTGGATGGTCGTCGTCGGCGCACTTTGCCAGGTGCAGTGGTGTGGGCAATCGGGTCCGGTCGTCCCAGGAGACGGTTTGCTGGCAAAGGCGTGCGGCGAGTGCGGCGAGTTGGTCAGTGTCCCATCCTCCGGGACGTGGTATCGAGATTTCAGTCCCAGTCAATGCGTGCCAGTCGTCCGGCATCCAGCGCTCGCGGTGCGCTGGGAGGGTCCAGCGTGTGTGATCGGTTCCCGCTCGGCCCGCGGCTCCGGATCGGTGTACCCGGGAAGGCTGGGCGAGCAGCC
>NZ_JACVED010000021.1:0-17744 GCF_015355715.1 Nocardia sp. XZ_19_369
TCATTGAGGAACCTCACGGAAGATCCATGCCTCAGCGTCGATGAGATCCGGAGTCACCGCTGGAGTCTAGGAGCTGTGCTTCGCGACGGACGTAGTTGACCCGCTCATCGGCAGATCCGGACGTTCGGACCACGCTGTAGGCGGTGCATTACCGCGTGTTGAGTCGCCTACCTGAATACCTTGTCGGACGGTCTCTGACCGATCACTCTCTAAAGGCAGGATTGTCGTCGAGCGAGACGCTCGCCGGAAATGCACAAGCTCTTAGAGCCGCCGGTCAAAGGGGATTCGCCATGGGCTTGGCACGCGGCCATGGTGGCGTAGTTGCCGACGTAGCCGGCGTGCGCGGTAGCCGCGCCGAGCAGGCCGAGGGCGGCGGCGAGGCCGAGGCCAGAGTCTTGTACAGCTGCGCGAACGGCACCCGCCGGATGGATCCGTAATCAGATTATATATATAATCCAATTATGATCACTGATGGAGTCGGGAGCCCAGGCCCGGTGCGCAAGCCTCGGAGTACCGCGCGACGCAGGACCGTGTGGTGACCGTGCGGCGTCGTTCATTTCTGGCTGCCGTGGTATCGGCGCCCGCCATGCTGAGCGCAGGCTGTGCCGCCGGCGGGGCTGGCACGAATACCCCTGCGGCACAGGAAAATCGCAATCTCGATCAGCTGGCGACGCGATATTTTCGCGCTCAGATGACCGCTGGCCCGTTCGACGCGACCTTGGCGGGCGTGCCCGGTTATGACGACCTCGTCCCCGATCCCAGCCGCGCGGCCGATGACCGCTTGGGTACGGAGCTGGCCGCGATCGCCGCAGAGCTGGCGAGGATCCCGGTCGAGCGGCTCTCGGGTCAGGATGCGGTAACCCACTCGGTGCTCGCCCGGGTGTTGCGCGACAGGCGCGCGGAGCTGCTCGGCGCCGCCACCGAAGTCAGTGTTTCCGCCAGCATCGCCGCACCCCAGGTCGCGGTGTTCTCCACGCTGCCGCAGGCGTCCTTGACCACTGCGGCGCAAGCAGGGGCGTATCTGGTTCGGCTGACCCGGGTGGGCGGGTATTTCGATGCGCTGTCCGCGCGGTATCTGCAGGCCGCACGTGCGGGCCGGGTTCCGGTGGCCCGCGGCGTAGGCCAGGCGGTCGCACAGGTGGATGCCTTTCTCGCAGTGCCGATTACGCAGGACCGGTTGGTGGCATTGGACCCACGCGGGGTCGATGCCGTGCGATGGCGTGAGCAGGCCGGAGCGATCGTAGAGACCACCGTGCGGCCCGCGCTGCAACGATTTCGCGACACCCTGGCCTGGGACCTGGCGCCGCTGGGCCGCGACGACGAGCACGTGGGGCTCGGGCAGGTACCCCGCGGCACGGACGCGTATCGCGCCGCGGTCGCCGCCCACACGACCACCGATCTCGATCCCGATGCCATCCACCGCATCGGAATCGATGCCCTGGCCCGGGTCCACGCCGAGATCGCCGACGTCGGCGCCCGTGCGCTGGGCGCGCACGAGGTGCCCGCGATCCTGACCCGACTGCGTGAGGACCCCGCACTGCGGTTCGAATCATCAGCGCAGATCCTGGCCATGGTGACCGCCGCGACGGACCGGGCACGCCAAGCACTGCCGAACTGGTTTTCCTCCTACTCCCTCGCCCCGTGCGAAGTCGCCGAGATCTCGCCCGCCGAAGCCACGGGAGCCCCGCCCGCCTACTACATTCCGCCCGCCACCGACGGTTCGCGCCCCGGCACGGTGTGGGTCAACACCACCGACCCGGGGAACCGCGCACGGTTCGACTGCGAGGGCATGGCGTTCCACGAGGGCTACCCCGGACACCACCTACAGTCCGCACTCGCCCAGACGCTCGTCGACCTGCCGGACTTCCGCCGCTACGGGATGTTCAACGCGTACATCGAGGGCTGGGGTCTCTACACCGAACGACTGGCCGACGAAATGGGTCTGTACACAACGGATCTGGACCAGCTCGGCATGCTGTCCAATGACGCCTGGCGGGCCTGCCGCCTGGTGGTGGACACCGGCATTCACCACTACGGCTGGTCCCGCGATCGCGCGGCCGGGTTCCTGCGCGACAACTGTGCGCTCGCGCAGCCGTCGGTCGAACCCGAGATCGACCGCTACATCGCCATGCCCGGCCAAGCGCTCTCATATCTGATCGGCCGCAACCATATCGACCAGCTGCGCTCCGACGCGAAGGCCCGGATGGGAAAACGGTTCGACATCAAGGGATTCCACGACACGGTGCTCAGCTGCGGGCCGGTCCCGCTGGACACGCTCGGTGACCTGGTAGCCCGTTGGAGCCACGCGTGAGCACACCGATTCCGCTGCGCACCCAGGTGCGCATCCTTTCCACCGAGAGGTTCGAAACATCATGATGGACATGAATCGCCGACGGCTGTTCGGCCTGGCCGCGGCCGGCGCGATTGCCGCGGCCGGATGCGCTCGGTCCGGCGACTCCGGCAGTGGGATCGCGGACGCGGCCCGTGCGGGGACCCGCGAGATCGCCGATATCGTGGGCCCGGTGCCGCCGATCTCGTCCTTCCCGACGGTGGCAGAGATGAACGCCTTCATCGACCGCCTCGCCGTGGAGCAGCACGACCACGTCACCATCACCGAGATCGGCCGCTCCCGGGCCGGTCAGGCTATACGCAATGTGCGCATCGGATCCGGTCCCCATCAGATCGTGGTGTTGGGCAGTCCGCACTGCAACGAACCCATCGGGCTGGCCACCACCCAACATCTGATGGGCCGGTTGGCTGCGGACGAGTCGCTGTCGGCCTCGCTCGGGGTCACCTGGAATATCGTGCCGCTGGTCGATCCGGACTCCACACTGCTGGGGCAGGGCTGGTTCGGCGGACCGTTCACCCGCACCAACGTCGCCCGCAATTTCTACCGGCCACCCAGTGAGCTGCAAGCCGAGTGGACCTTCCCGATGACCTGGCGGGGCAACCCGATCGGCACGCCGCTGCCGGAGACCCTCGCGCTGATGAAATTGATCGACGCGACCGAGCCCGCGCTGGTGGCGTCCCTGCACAACGCGGACTACGGCGGCGGATTCTGCTATGTCACCGGCGGCGATGCCGACTACTGGTCGGCGTTGACCGGGTGCATGCTCGACAACGATGTGCCCCTGCACCGTGGCGAACCGGACGCGCCCGGCGCCCGGCTGCTCACCGAGGGCATCTTCGCCATGCCCACCTTCGAGCAACTCTGCGACGCGGAGGCCGCCGCCGGCGGCGACCCGACGACCGGGTCCGGCGGCAGCAGCGGCCACTACGCCGCGCGATACGGCAGTGCATATTTGGTCAGTGAACTCCCGTTGTGGACCGATCCGCGCCTGACCGACGATTCCCCATCGAGCATGTCGCTGCCGCAGGTGACGCTCGAGGCCGCCGCGATAATGCAGGAAGTCGCCGACCTCACCACCGAGGTGCTCGCCCGCACCGCGGGCCTGCTCGACCCCGCCAACCCGCTGCTGCCACTGGTGCAGGCCTTCATCCCCGCAGCCAGCGCCATGGCTGCCGCTAAACGCGCGACTCAGGTTCCCGACCGCATCGCCACCCAGGCGGAGGTCGCCACCGATCTCTACGGCTGGCCGGCAATGGTGCGGCTGCGCATCGGCGGCTCACTCGACCGGTTGCTGCGTGAAGAGGCCGCACGCACGGGATCGCCTGTGCTGCAGGATGAAAGCACACGATTCGGCGCGATTTTCGACCGCTGGTGCGTCGAGATCGAACGGGACGCACCCGGGCAACTGGTCCCGTTGAACCGGCTCGTCGCCATCCAGGCCGCCACCATCGTCACGTCCGCGGCCCGGCTGCGGGACGGGCGTCCCTTGTAACTCGCTGCCGCCCGCCGCAGCCGACAAACCGCCTACGGCGATAATCGCCTTATGGCAATGCTCTCGGTACACACCGACCCACCCGGTACAGGGGGACACCGATGCGGCTGACCCGGGCCCAAGCCCGAGCGCGAAATCGTGAGGCCCTCATCGCGGCGGCCGTCGTCGAAATGGCGGCCGCCGGGTATGCCGCGGCGCGTTTGGAAGATATCGCCGAACGGGCCGAGGTGACCACCGGCGCCATCTACTCGATCTTCGGTAGCAAAAGCGCGCTGCTCGCCGCCGTTCTGGAGCAGCTGAACGCCGAATTCTTCGACGCCACAGCGGATCTGGAGAACCCAGAACTGTCGCTGACGCAGGTGCTCAGCGGTATCGGCGTCGCGTGGTTCCGGGCCGCCACCGCGCCGCTGGCCCGCGAGCAGTTCGCCTTCGAGACCGAACTACTCGCTACCGCATTGCGCGATCCTTCGGTCAGCGCACTACTGGACGAGACGACCGGCGAGGCAGGCCACGCCCGGCTGGCCCGGTTGCTGACCGACCGCGCCACCACCGACGATCCCGCCGCCCCCCGCACCACCGACGATCAGGCCCAGCACCTCGCCCTCGTCATCACCGGCGCGGTAACCGGCCTGGCACAACAGGTCCAACTGGTCCCCGACACCCTCACCGAGGACGACTTCGTCCGATCCACACTCGCTTTGGGCAGCCTGCTGCAGTAGCGGGCCGGTGAGGAGGAAACATCGCCATGTCTGACAAGCAGAACACGCCCGAAACCACTGCCAGCGGAGCGATCCCAGCAACCGGGCCCGCCCCGCCTCAAGACCAAACACCCACGACCGAAAGCCGCCGCGGGCGCGCGCCGATAGATATCCTGCGCAGCACGGAGCCGGAACAGCAAACCCGTGTCGACGGCATGTGAAAACTGACCTCTGTGTAGCGCTCGGGTCTGGATTCGTTTGCCGTTAGTCCGCTGAGATTTTGGGGACGCAATCCAGGTCGGACCTTGGTCATGTGCTCGGTGATCAAGGGCCACGGCCGGGTTAGAGAGGCGACATCACGTGTTCGGGCTCGTCATGGTTGAAGTGGCCGGCCCGCAGCGACCTCCGTCGGGCGATGCGCCAGAGCCGAGCGACCTACGGTAATCGGCATGAGCGTGCATCGGAAAGCCCCGTCCGCCAGAGCATCTGGACGACTGCCCAACGCACGCTCAGCGGTGCGGGTTCAGGCGGTCATCAACTGCACCTGACTGGATCCCTTTGGCGGGTCCACCTGCTCAAAGGGATCCAGCCAGCCGGTGGAAGCTGGACGACCTACTCCACCAGGGAAATCGGCCGCGCCTCAACGAGGTGATCCCAGGGAGCGAATGCAGACCAAGTCGAATACCAGTCCGAACCGATCTAGGCCGACGGTCACTGATCAATGCCGATAGCTCTTTCGACGGCGGCAGGCGCTGTCTTTGTCCGATAACTGTTTGCCTTGTTACCGTCCGGCAGTGAGCCTCACCGATCTCAGCGTCCGATTCCGCGATGATGCCCAGCGTCGGCGGGCCCAGCTGGTGATTGAGACCCGACTGGCAGACGACCGGAACCAAGATGAATGCCGCTACCTGATGCGGTTCGTCTGGCAGCTCCGCATGACCTACTGCGAGGTGACCGAACAGAATCTCGAGGAACACGTTGGCGCGGACAAGCTCGAGGCCATCGAAGCGCTGGTCGAGGCTGCGCGGCGATCACCGGAATCGATCGACGCGTGGATCGCTTCGATCGAGCGGATTTTTCCCGTCGTTCATGATCGAGGCTACGAGGCGTTCGGCTAGTCACGGACCCGGCTCGAACAGACGACCGCCGAGTGACTCCCTATCCGTCCTGGATGCGCTGCTGGGCATGTCAGCGCGTTCGTGACCCTGAGATGATCTCCGGCAGTTTGATCTTCCGCTGACCCGCGCTGGCCGCTTCGGACCGCGCGGGTAGTGCCATTACCGCCCACTCGTGCAGACTGAAACCAGCTGCCGATAGTTCTGAAGGGTGGCGGCCCGATGCAATCGAGCCGCCGCCCCAGCCTTCCCCGGAATCGGGGCGCGCTGTATCCAAGCCAGGGCGCCGACGGTCCGAGAACCGGGCGCCGACTCCGCCCGCTCATTGGGTAGATCCGAAAGTGGATCAGCTGACCGTAGGGCTCACTCGCCAGGCGAGTAGCCATTCAGCCCGCATTCATCGGCGCATCCCCTACGGGGATGAGATATCGAGATCCATACTAGCGGCGTACACACCGGATGCTTTGAGCCGCATATGGATTCGTGTTCGATCACCGCCGCCGGCACTCACCCGCCGCCGCGCATGTTCGCAGCTATAGCCGCCTACGCAGGGGCCTTGTCAACGGAACGATCGCTGTGGGTGTGAGGGGTAGGGCACCGCGGTATCCGCCGGCTTGGCGGCCGCGTTCGGTCAACGCGAGGACACCATGTCCCTTCACATGGGTGTCGGGTCCAAAACTGCGGGGTCCCACCGAGGCTCTTTCAGCGATCCGGGTTGTGGTCATCTCCTCAGGGATTCCTGTCCGGCGCTTGAACTCGGCCCACTCCGCCTCCGCGGCAGCAATGTATTCACTGCGGTCTGGATTTTTTCCGAAGCGGCTCCGGAGGCCTTCGAGGAGATCGTCCCATTCGTTGGGGGCGAAGCCGTGCTCGCCCAACCATGTCGAGATCGACTCCGCGCGCAGCCCTTCCTCGGAGGGGTGTCCATCGCCATACATTGCCAGATCGTCGAGAGAATCCCCTCGGTGCGCTCGCCTGAGTACCGCACCCTTCTCCGCGATGCACCAGCCGCCCCATTCGTAGGCATCCACTTCCTTGTAATAGTGAGCTGCCCCGAACCGTATGCTCAACTCGACGCAACGCTCCTCGGCGGAGGGGCGTGCCACGGATTCGAGCCTTTGTTGTCTCAGGGCCTCGGAGTCGTCCTTGGCGAACATCATGCGAAAGTCGTCTGCCAACCACTCGCGGATCCGTTGCTCATCGCGAGGGTAGTGCGAGGTGGGGTCACCGAACACGAGTGTCCAGCCGTTCAATGCGGGGCTGACGTAGACGCGTTCACACTTCCACTCTCGACAGTTGCGGTTCTGTTCGGCCACGGCCTTTCCCATAGCTATGGTCGCCGGGACCGGGTCGGAGAGCCCGAACGCCTCGAGCACCGCGCCCTGATCCTCGGTGGGTAGCGCCCACCACAGGCATTTCGTCGCGGTAGGGATCTGCGGTGTCTCGCGGGCGAGTTGGCTGGTAACAAACCGGTGCAGAAGGCGCAGGTCGACCGGATCGAGAACTCGCCGAAAGGCATCTTCCCTACTTGGCCCAGTCCGGTGCCGCGGTCGACTACACGATCAATACACGCAACGGCCCCGTTTTCGCGGTCTTCGTCGGCGGTTGCCAGGAATTCTGGCGCGATACTTCACCGGAGTCGCAGCCCTACGCGCGTCAGTACGGACGCTGCTAGGCCGTGTCTCAGTAGTGGTTTGTGTTTGAAGGCGCTGCGGTCATATCGAAATCCCGATGAAGTGACGGCTTGCACCTAGCAGGCTGCGATTCCGGCGAGCGTTGGTCGGCCGGTCGCCAAATCTACGCTCTCCCCGGTGTGCGTCGAACGGACACGTCGGACCAAGATGGCGGGCCGATGGGCGCGGTGGCGTACCGATCACAACACCCGATCAATGCTTGAGCTTCCGGTCAACCGGGCCATGATGGCGCCGGGAACCATGGTCGACTCTGCGCTACTGCAAGGTTCCGAGTTGATTCCGCACGCGGGCAGCGGTTTTCGGCTCGTCTATCGCACGACCGGGCAGAGCGAAGGGTCGGTAATCAGCGGGGGCATGGTCTACATGCCTGAGGGAAGCCGCCGCAAGGTGGCTGGCCGGTCGTCTCCTGGGGGACGGTACCTCCGGGATGACCGAGCGCTGCACGGCGAGCCGGAACAACGGTGCCGTCGGGCCGGTCGATCCAGACGCCGGATCTGTCTCGTTTCCTTGGTGCCGGATATGCCGTCGCCGCAAGCGATTACGTCGGGCTCGGCCCGGTAAGGCCGGCGCACAGTTCGCCGACCGCGGAGCGGCCCGCCGACTAGGCTTTGTCACGTGTCAGACTGTCGCTCGATCCGCCGCGCCGGTATCGCATGAGGGCCGTGGTGTACGACCGCTACGGCGGCCCCGAGGTGCTGTCGATCGCGGATATCCCAACGCCGTCGCCAGCGCCGAAACAGGTGCTGGTCCAGGTGCATGCGACGTCGATCAATCTCTCCGACTGGGAGACACTGCGGGGGACGCCGCTGTATTCGCGCATCGGCGGGCTCCGGACTCCCGGTCGCCGGGTTCTCGGGTCCGATATCGCCGGACGGGTCGAAGCCGTCGGCTCCGAGGTCACCCTGTTCGCTCCCGGTGACGAGGTCTACGGCGACAATCTGAGGCTCAAGGGCGGATTCGCTGAATATGCCGTGGCTCCTGAATCGGCGCTGGCCCGCAAACCGGCGTCGCTGAGCTTCGCCGAAGCGTCGACCCTGCCCCAAGCCGGGGCGATCGCCCTCCAGGGCACGGCCGGTATCGCTGCCGGAATGTCGGTGTTGATCAACGGAGCGGGCGGCGGATCCGGAGCGTTCGCGATCCAGTTGGCCAAGAACGCCGGGGCGCACGTGACCGCGGTCGACAACGCCGACAAGCTGGCGTTCATGCGCACGCTCGGTGCCGACGAGGTTATCGACTATCGCGTCGAGAACTTCACCCGAACCGGGCCATACGACCGAGTACTCGACCTCGTCGCCCACCGGTCGGTCTTCACTTACCGCAGGTCGGTCGCCCGCGGCGGCCGGTACCGCTGCGTCGGCGGCACCACAAGCGCGTTGCTGCGGATGACGACGGTCGGCGTGCTCGCCGGATTGGTGAGCGGGCGTTCTCTCGGAGTCCTCGCGGTGAAGGAAGGGCCCGCGCACTTCACACCCCTCGCGGAGGCGTGTGTCGCGGGACGGATCGGAATCCACGTCGACCACACCTTCCCGCTCGACGAGACCGCGAAAGCGCTGTCCCACGTTGGTACGGGACGCGCCCTCGGCAAAGTGGTGGTCCAGATCCGCTGATGTGCGGGTGCTGGTGCTAGCTCTGGTCCGCCAGCCACCGCGGCGCGGATGGTCTGCCCACTGCGGACCTCATCCGCTGATCCCCGAGTGGCACATGGTTGCGGCAACGGGCGAATGAGCCCTCCACCATGTGCCACTCGTGAGATTCACCGCGGTGCGGTCGACAGGAAGTAGGCCACCCCGCCCTGATCAGCGACTCGGCAAGACTTCAGCCAGGAACGCGGACACGTCGGCACGGGCGTGCGGCAGGAGCGTGAAGTGAGTGGCCGATGGGTAGAACTGCAGTCGGCTGTCGACACCGCCCTGCTGGAGTTGTTGCTGGAGTAGCACCGTCGTCGGCATCGGCTGCACCGTGTCGGCGCCGCCCTGTAGGAGCAGCAGTGGGCGGTGATAGCCGGTGGTGGGTGCACCCATGTAGTCGCGGAGGGCGGCGGTCACCGCCGGATCGGTCAGGGGTTTGCTGAATAGTTCACCGACGGGGCGGCCCTTGACGGCGGTGGTCGCCGACTCCAGGCATCCTTCGCCGGCGGCCGCGAGGGCGAGCACCTGCTTTCCACGCTCGCTCAGGTGATCGGTGGCCGCCAGCTCCGGACGTGCGTGCTGGAGGCCCGCCATGATCATCAAGACGCGGACCTGCAGTCCGGCGGGCAGCGGCGCGGCCAGGTCGGGGCCGGAGAGCAGGGTGATCAGATCTTCGTAATTACTTGTCGGAGCGAAGGCGGCGGTTCCGCGCAGGTCGAGTTCCGGGGCATAGCTCGATGACAGGTGCGCCGCGAGCAGCGCCGCGTGCCCGCCGATGGAATGCCCGGCCAGCGCATACGAATCCGACAGTTCGGGGGCGAGGGCTCGACCGGCCCGGACGATGTCGAGCACCGCATGCCCTTCGGCGCGCCCGGCCAAGTATTCGTACTGCCCCGATGCGCCCAGCCCGATGTAATCCGTGGCCGCCACCGCGTAACCCTGGGCCAAGAGCGAAGACATCTGCGGTGTCTCGTCGTGGTCATCCGCAATCCCGCCCATCAGGTTGGGCGCGCACCCTTGCGCCATGCCGCTTGTGCCATGCGCCCACGACACCACCCGCCAACCACCGGGCGGCGGCGTCCCGGTGGGAAGATACACGTTTCCGCCGCTGACCTGAGGCTCACCGTTCTGGCCGGTGGTCCGGTAGACGAGCCGGAAACCCTTGCCCGACGCGGGAATCAGCTCGGCGCCGTCCAGCTGCCGGGACGACACGACGGATCCAGGGTCGTTCGACGGCGCCGCCGTCGATATTCCGGTGGCTGTTACCGAACATCCGGCGACCAGCATCGCGACGACCATGCACCGCATGGGGAACTTCATGGAACACCTCTCATGTAATGGGTTGAGAAACAAGCGATTCGGTCTTTCAGCGTCCGGCGGCGTAGCCCTGCATTCCGCGTGGATTGGCCGCCGCCGACAGCACGCCCGTCTCGGGGTCGCGGGCGACGGCGCAGATGCGTCCCTCCGACCAGGGGTCGCCCACGGTGATCCGATGACCGCGCCGGAGCAGCTCGGCTCGAACGCCCGGGTCGACGCGCGACTCCATGGTCACACCACCGGGATTCATCGAACGCGGATAGAACGAGCCGGGAAAGCTGTCCTGGTGCCAGTTCGGTGCGTCGATCGCCCCCTGGAGATCCAGGTGGCCACAACCCTTTGCGTCGCCGCGCGATACCAGTTCCAGGAAGAAGTGCAAGCTCCACTGATCCTGCTGGTCACCACCCGGAGTGCCGAACGCCAGGATGGGCTCGCCGTCACGTAATGCCAGGGTGGGGCTGAGCGTGGTGCGTGGGCGGCGGCCCGGCGCAAGGGAATTCGGGAGTCCCGGCTCCAGCCACGCCATCTGCAACCGGGTGCCGAGCGGGAAACCCAGTTCGGGCACAACCGGATTCGATTGCAGCCAGCCTCCGCTGGGCGTGGCGGCAACCATGTTGCCCCAGCGATCCACGATGTCGAGGTGGCAGGTGTCGCCGCGGGTGGCGCCGGTAACTGCCACGGTAGGTTCCCCGATGCTGATCGAAACATCTTGCGGCGCAGCGGAATGAACATGGCTACTCACCCGCGGCGATCGACCGCCCGGGCTGCCGGGTCGCAGCAGATAGGACGCCTCCGGGCCGATCAAGGCACGCCGTTCCGCGTTGTACACCGGCGACAGCAATGCCTCCAGGCTGATCTCGGAGCCCTCCCCGTACCAGGCCTCCCGATCCGCCATCGCGAGTTTCGATCCCTCGATCAGCGCGTGGTAGTAATCGGCCGTTCCGTGGTCCAGTCGTTCTGGTAGCAAGGCAAGTTGTTGCAGAAATACGGGCCCCTGGCTCCACAGGCCGGGCTTCGCGATGGTCCAGCCGTTCCAGGTGTAGGTGGCCGGATCCTCGTATGTCGCAGCGTAATTCGCCAGATCGTCGCCGGTCAAAGTGCCGGCGTGGCGCTCGCCGGAGGTGTCCATCGTGGGCTGTGCCGCTGCGGAGGCAAGCGCTTCGGCGATGAACCCCTCGCGCCATGCGCGCCTGGCGATGTCGATCTGCGTGTCGCGGTCCGCGCTCGCAGCCTCGGCTTCGGTGATCAGCCGCCGCCAGGTCCGGGCCAATACCGGGTTCTTCAGCAATTGCCCGGGGGCGGGCGGATTTCCGTCCGGTAGATACACCGAGGCCGAAGTAGTCCATTCGGTCTCGAAGATATCCCGCATCCAGGACACGGTGACCGAGACATCCTCGAGCACGGGGTGTCCATGCTCGGCGTACCAGATGGCGTGTGCCAGCACCTCGGCCAGCCGCTTGGTGCCGTGGTTGCGTAACAGCAGCATCCAGGCGTCGAAGGCGCCGGGTACCGCCGCGGCCAACGGCCCGGTTCCGGGCACCAACGCCAAGCCCAGGCCGGTGTAATGGTTGATCGTCGCGCCCGTTGGTGCTGGACCTTGCCCGCACAGCACCTGCGGGGGCTGTCCCGCCGCTGCGAGGATGATCGGCACTTCCCCCGCCGGGCCGTTCAGGTGCGGCTCGACCACATGCAGGGTGAAGCCCGCAGCGACCGCCGCGTCGAAGGCGTTGCCGCCGTCCTCGAGGATCGCCATCGCGGCCGCCGAGGCGAGCCAGTGCGTGGACGAGACCATGCCGAAGGTGCCCTGCAGGGTGGGACGTGTGGTGAAGCTGGTCATTGGAGTGAGTCCCTTCAGCGGGTGGTGGCGAGAATTTCGCGGGCCGCGCGTTGACCGGATTCGATTGCGCCGTCGATGTATCCGGCCCAGCGGGTCGCCGTTTCGGTGCCGGCCCAGTGCATTGAGCCGGTCGGGCGGCGCAACTCCGGTCCGAAGCGCGTCAAGGTCGAGGGGGTGGCGAAGGCGCCGTAGCAGCCGCGGCTGAAAGATTCGGCGGCCCAGTCCTGTTCGACGTAGTGGACCGGATTGCGTGCCTTGGGGCCGAAATAGGCTGCCAGGTCGTCGAGTACCGCGGCGCGGCGTTCCTTCGGTGCCAGGCGAGCGGCGGCTTGGGCATGGGTGGCTTCGAGGAAGCCGACCAGGACCGCGGGGTCGCCGCCGGGTGGACCGGCGTCGAAGACTGTACCGAGCGGGCGCCGGTCGCTATTGGCTTGTCCGGATAGACCTTTCGCGCGCCAGAACGGCTCGTCATAGACCGCGTTGACCTTGATCGTCCAGCCCATTGGGAGGCGTTGCAGCAGTTGGGCGCGTTCGGCGGGCAGGTCCGGCGTGAACCGGATTCGGTTCACCAGCGGCGGTGGGACCGCGATGATCGCGTGCCGCCCGCACCATTGCCGCCGCCCGGCCCGGACCCGAATCTTGTTGTCGCTACAGTCGATTTGTGTCACCGCGGCACCGAGGACGACCCGGTCGCCCAATTCCTCGGCCATCGCGATCGACAGCCGCTGGGTGCCGCCGACGACCCGGTCCTGCTGCGCGCCGCCGGTCGTGTTGATCAACGAGTCGAGGCCGCCGCCCGAATGGATGTAGAACTGCGCCCACAGTGCCGACATGTCCTCCGGTTCGGCGCACCAGACCGCCTGGGTGATCAGCCGGAAGAAGGCGCGTCCGGTCTCGGTGTGCGAGTGCTTGCGCAACCAGGTGTCGAAGGTTTGCGCATCGAGTTCCCCAGCCTGGCGCGCCGTCCACGGTGCCTGCAAGGGTATTCGTCGGGCCGCGCGATCCAGGCGCAGCTGGGTGACCCCGATATCGGCCAGTACCAACGGATTCAGTCGAGGTATCCGCCCCGGGTAGCGGGTGACGCGGCCGCCGAATTCGCCGATCTTCAGGCCGTGGTCGTAGGTCGGATAGGTGGCGAACTCCAGTTCGGTCAGCAATGCCAGCACCCGATCCTGCCCGGGTCCGACCCACATGCCGCCGACTTCGACAGACGAGGCACTGCCCGGTATTTCGACATTGCGGGTGCGACCGCCGACCCGTTCCCGAGCCTCCAGCACCACGACGTCGAGCCCGGCCGCCGCGAGCGCGCGGGCAGCCGTCAGCCCGGCCGCCCCGGCCCCCACGACGATCACATCTTTGCGATCCGACATTCGCATACACCTAACATCTCAGATACATGATGTATGTGAATGTAGTCTTGTTGCTGTGACTGTCAAGGGACGACGTGCGGAATACGCCGAAGCCACCCGATCCGCGCTGTTGGAGGCGGGGCGTCGGCTGTTCATGGAACGGCGGTACTCGGAACTGTCCGCCGACGAGATCGCGGGGGCCGCCCGCCTGACACGCGGCGCCGTATATCACCACTTCAACGGCAAGCAAGGGTTGTTCGAGGCAGTCTTCGAGCAGGTCGAACAGGAGCTGACCGAGCGGTTGACGAAGGCACTCGGTACGCCGGGCGACCCGTGGGACACCACCGTCCGGGCCTTGAACGTCTTCCTCGACGAATGCACCGACATGGCCTATCAGCGCATCGTGCTGCAGCAAGGCCCGGTCGCCCTGGGCTGGGACCGCTGGCGTGAGCTCGACGAGCGCCACATGGTCGGCCTGATCGGCGACCTGGTCGACGAGCTGATCCGGGCGGGCGTCTTCCGCCCCCGATCGCCGCACCTGATCGTCCGCGCCATCTACGGACTGCTCACCGAATTGGCTTGGAGCCTCGCCGAATCGGCCGACGAACAGGTGCGCCGCGAAGCAGGCCAGATCGCCCTCGGCATGATCGACTCGCTACGACGCGAAGTCGAATAGCTGGGTCAGGCAAAGTCTTTCGCGTGATCGGTGGCCCACTCAGCGAATCGGCGTGATAGGTCGCGATCGGATCGCCGTCGAGAACGTCGGCCGTCGCCGGATCACGAAGTCGCTCCCACCTCGTCGAGCTGCTCGCTGCGCGGAACGTGCGATAAGCGGCTTACTCAGCATTGGCGTCAGGGCTCGTTCCCGGCCAGGATCGGGTCCAGGTGCCCGGCGGGAGGCTCTTTACGCGGCTGCCCACCGACCCACCTGCACCGGGCCGATGACGAAGGGAAGCAATCTCGGCGAATGGGCTGTAGACCTGGCCCTCGTCCGCGGCGAGCTCGAACGGTGCCGCCTGCCGAGCGCAGGTGCCCTCGCCCGCGGGCGCCTGCAACGACATTTTGCTCCGGTTCTGAACGCTACTCTCGTGTGAGCAGCGTTCGTGAGCAGTCGAGTTCAGCTGATGGGCGCGACAGAGCCCGCGTCACGGTCGACCGCCGATGCGGCAGAAGAACTTTCGGTGGTGCCGTCGGTGAAGTGGCAGGCGCCGTGGTAGGTGAATGGTTCGACGAGTTGGGCGAGGTAGTTGACGGGGTAGTCGGGCTTGGCGGCCATGCCTAGGTCGGCGCTGCTGAATCGGCGGGCGGGGTCGTAGCTGTAGGTGCGTAGCAGGTGGTCCCAGAGGAGGGTGAACAGCCCGAAGTTGACGTCGCCGATGCCCGCCCATTTGAGGTGGTGGAAGCGGTGGCCTTCGTTGAGGGCGAGTAGGTGTTTGAAGGGGCCGACGCGGTAGTCGGCGTTGGAGTGTTGCAGCAGCAACTGCACCGCGACCGCGAGAGACAACGCGGCGGCGACGGGGACGGGAATGCCGATGAGCAGCAGTGGGGTGACGCCTGCGGTCATTTCGATGGTTTGATGCAGGGGGTGTTTCATCAGGCCGTTGAGGCCGTAGAAGCGGGTGATGCTGTGGTGCACAGCGTGGAACCGCCACAGGACCCCGATCTTGTGGCTGGCGTAGTGGGCCAGGGTGATACCGAGGTCGGCGACCAGGATCGCGATCAGCACCTGGACGACGAAAGGCCAGTTGCTGGGCCAGATTCCGTCGCCGGGGATCAGCGCGGCCAAGGCGGGGATCGCGGCGACGCTGGCGAGGATGAGGGTTTCGTTGACGAAGGTGTGGGTGGTGTCGCGGCCGGCGTCCCCGGTCGGGGTGTTCCAGGCATCGTGATAAGGCAGTAAACGTTCGGCGGCGAACGATAAGGCGATGGCGGTGACGAGCAGAGCCAGCAGCCAGGCTTTGTTGGCTCCGCTGGCTGCCAGGGCGATGCCAGTTCCGTTGATGCCGATCAGCATCACAGGCACGAAGCCGTAGCGGATCAGGGGTGTAGTGATCGTAGACATGTTGTTCAGCGTCGCCGTCGGGCGTGGCTCGTGGCTTGTAGAAATCAGCTGGACTGAGGCGTGCGGGGTCGCCAGCCGGTGGCGATGAGGGCTTCGGTGGGGGTGATGCCGAACAGGTCGCGGCAGGTGTTGGTCAGATGCGCGCTGTCGGTGAAACCGGCGGCGTGCGCGGCTTCGGTCAGCGATCCGCCTGCGCGGACGGTGCCGACGGCTGATTGCAGGCGGGTCCAGCGCCGCCATGCGGCGTAGGGCAGCCCGACTTCGGCGGCGAACAGATGCGACAGGCGGCTCGGTGACATCGCGACGGCGGCGGCGAGCTCGCCCAGCGGCGGCGGACCGCTCGGCGCCGCGGCCGCCACGCGCAGCGCTCGGGTCACCACTGGATGCGAGGACCGCCTTGGAACAGGGGATGCCGAGTCGGGCAGTGGCACCGCAGGAGTGGCTCGCGGGGTCGCAGCAGTGATCCAACTCGACGCCTGGTCAGGGGGTAGTCCATGTAGGCGGGCCACAGCAGCGCGGCCGGTGATGCTGGCCGAATCGAGGTAAGCGAAGAAGCCGGTAGTGGTTGGGGTGGCGCGGACTTCGTGGCGAATCCCCGGAGGAATGATCGCCTGCTGGGCAGAGATCGTGTGCCCGGTGGAGTCGGTCAGGGTCAGCTCACCGGTGGTGACGAGCAGGAACTGCACCGCAGCGTGGGAATGTGCTGCGGTGTCCCCGATTTCACCGGTGAACGCCATCAGTCCAGGGGTGAACACCACACCGCCGAGCCACCTCGGCACGCTCACCGTCACTGCTGCCGACCGTGAGAAGGTAGTCGTGCCGCGATGAGCACGGCGAGAGCCGTGCTGATGGCGGCGCTTGCCCAGAACACATTCGACACCGCGTGAGTGTAAGCATCCCGGCCGCACTCAGCGCTTCCCCCTCGGTGCGTGGAAGGTAGCCAGCAGCGCCGTACAAAAGCACCGGACCGCAAAGACGAGCGGTGAGTTCACCTTCGAAGCCACGGGCGACGCAGCGAACCTAGCGAGCAGAACGGCAGAATGCCGGATCATCTCCGACCGCTCACCAGGCTCGGCGCGCGCGAGCTCGTCGCACCAATCAGCAGCACAGTCGTTGTCGAACGGCCCGGCATCCCAGGTGCCATCTGCATCTCCTCGTCGTCGTGCAGCAGACTGAACAAGCTCAATGACAAGCGTGCTCATCGGCATTTGCGGATGCCGTGAGCCGCAGCGGATCTCGACCGCCAGCCGATCTCGACGTCCTGATGTTGGTTGAGCGTGCCCTTCGGCAAAGTTGGTGCACAATCGGGTGTATGACACGGTCTCTGCCCGAGGGCGAATCGCTTCTGGTGCGTACGGATTTCACCGACAACGCGGCGTGGGCCCAAACCCTCGCGGCGGTCATCGCGTCCTACGACGAAGACGCGATGACAGAATTGACACCCGTCGACGACAGGACCTTCGACGGGGTGACCCCTGCTGACCTAGGTGATCTGGTCGATGGCCAAACCTATGTGTTCCTCGCCGACACCACCACCATGACCGACCCCGAACACCCACTGCTGGCGGTCGATACCAGCGACGAGGAAGTCCGAGGGGACAGCGACCAGGTGTTCCGGATCGCACCGATCGCGTTCGCCGAGGTCGAGGTCAACTTCATGCTCGCCAACGTCGACTTCGAGGACTACCTCGGCAGCGTCGACGAGGACGGTGTCTTCCGCGGCTTCGATCGGTGAACACGGCCGGGAGTGACTCGGACCGTTGATTTCCGACCGTCCGCGTTGGCCTGATCAGCACACACGGGTCGCGGCATTACCGGATGTTCGTGAGGCGCCGAGCTGCTGTCACAAAACGTGGCAACACCCAGCTGCCGGTTGTGTCGTTGCCACGCTAGCTCGTCGCGGGCTCACTCGCTTCGGGCCGGTGCTGCCGTTGGCTCAGCACGAGCGCGCCCGCTGCCAGCAGGTAGAACGGCGACAGGAGCAGCAAATCCCATCCCGCCGTGTCGTTGTGCTCGAGCGCCTTCATCCCGAGATATCCGTCTACCGCGCCGAGAACGGCCAGAATTCCTGCGGTCCAGCGTGTTCCGCGCCGGACATGCCTGCGCGGCAGCGCGAAGACGACTGCGGGCAGCAGCACCACGAGGCCGGACTCTGCGACGAATACGAGCAATTGCTCGAGCAGCGGCCGCGTCGGCAGGTAG
>NZ_JACVED010000022.1:0-14331 GCF_015355715.1 Nocardia sp. XZ_19_369
ACACCGCTACCGTTACTCATGGAACGTCCTCCTGCTCTTGCGATGGGACACCAAGCCCGACAAGCGCATCAGGAGGACGTTCCCCACGTCCCCGAAACCGACGCACTAAACGTCTTTCTATGCCGCGACCCGCGCGGTCCGAGGAGGGTAGCGCGGGTCTGCGGGAGATCAACGGGCAGAGATCGTCTCGGCATCAGTGACGCCCTGAAATGCCGATAACCACGCGCGTCGTGTGGGGATGGCTGTCCGGAGATCGGTTGACAGGGTAGGTGCCGAGCTCGCCGCAGACGCCACCGGACACGTCGATGTCGGAGGCTCTCGGCCCGCAGCGAACTCGACCGAGCGATCACCGGCGGTCGCGTTTACAGCCCGTCGTCCTCATTCTTCTTGAGGAAGCCTTCCTCGATGAGCAGAGCTTCCTGCATCTGTGTCTTCTTTATATCGAACTGGACAAGGGCATAGTCGGTGTCCATGCCCGGCTTGAGCTTCTCGCCATAACGCTCGGAAAATGTCTTCAAAGCATTGAGGAATTCTCGTCGCACTTCGTCCGAGTGGCAGAACTTGTCCAGCGCGTGCCGCTTGAGGTCCGCATCGCTGGAGCCAACCGGCGGTGCAAACTTGCTGTCGGGGTTGAAGACGCGGGCTATCGCCGCTTTGGTGGGCGACTGCCTGAAGGCGAGAGGTGAAATATCGAAGGTATCCCACCACTGCGATATTCCCGAGTCGGTGAACTTTTTAGCGTTGTCGCACGCGGCGGTCGCGACTTTCCCGCTCAGCTTTCCCCATTTACCTTTGTCGAAGGCGTCTACCGTCTTCACCTTGGGGTCGATTACCCAGTCCGGTTGGTCGCTGATCGCCTCGGCGGAAGCTGAGGGCGGGTCCGCCGGGGCCGCATCGCCGAAGGGAACCGCACCGGCCGGAGCGCAGAGGGTGAGGATGGTCAGCGTGCTGGCTAACCCCAGCGCCGCGAGTGCGGCTCTGCGTACGGTCGCTTCTTTGCGCATGTAGTCGTCTCCTCGGGATTCATCGACGGGTCAGCCGGTCCGCGGACCTCCGCGGACGGTTTTCGAACTTGTCAGAAGAGCCGAACAGGATTCGAGACTGCGCACGGTTTGGATGGGTGCGGGCTGGCCGTCCCGCCTGAACTCGGCGTGAGCGGCACTATCTTCACGTGGGCCGCAGTGTGTCCGTGCCGGTTCGACGAGGTCCTGACAATTCACCGGGTGGATTCGTCGCGTCGGGTCAAGGACTCCGAGACGAGCGATAGGCGGCTCCATAGCATTGTCGTCAGGGCTCGCTCCCAGCCGCGCCGAAGTCGGCGAGTGGCCGCGCCGGGCCCGCTTCGGCGGAATCGCCGTACCCGTCCGCTAATTTCGAGTGATCACTCCAGTTCCCAATGCACGGTAATGCCGCGACCCGCGCGGCCTGAAGCCACCTGGTTGTACAGGCCATCAATGACACCAGTTACCGGGGAATCTCGGCCTCGGCCTCGGCCCGGATCCGGGCGGGTCGGTACAGACGAATTTCGCCATCACCTTCAGCTGGGCTCACGCAGGAGGGGGTTCCGGACTGCGCAAAAGCCAACGGATATGGCGTCGTCCCTGGTCTGGGTTGATTCGCTGGTTTGGGCTGCGGGCGGGGGTGTTTGGTGCTTGGCTGCCGATGCGGTTGGCCGGTATGTCGGAGGTTGGGGGTTCGTCGCGACGCGGGTGTTCGCGGATGAGGATTCGGCGCGTCTGCGGGGGTTCCCGGAGACCAGTCGTGAGGAGTTATTCCGGTCTTCACGCTGACTCCGGCAGAAGGGGACGATGATCAGTCGATGCCCACTACCGACCGCTACCCACTACAGTTCCCCGTGGTCGCCCTGGTCACCTCCGCCGGCGGGCTCGAAGCCCTCACCGAAGTCCTGGCGCCTCTGCCTGCCGGTCTGGCCGCCGCAGTTCTGGTGTCACAGCATTCGAGCCCCGAGCACCCGAGCCGACTGGCCGCCATCCTCGACCAGCGCACAGCGCTGCCCGTACGCGACGCCCGCAACAACGACCCACTCGTGACCGGCACCGTGCTGATCGCGCCACCGGCCCGGCATCTGCTGGTCACCTCGCAAGCGCGACTGGGGCTCATCGACACCGGCGCCCTGCCCCCGGCCCGCCCCTCCGCCGACCTTCTGCTGGCCACCCTCGCCGTGACCTGCGGTCCCCGCGCTCTGGCTGTCGTGCTCACCGGCAGGGGCTCGGACGCACAAGCCGGAATCCGCGCCGTCTCCCACTGCGGCGGCACCGTCTACGCCCAGGACGCCACCACCTCCGCCCACTACGGCATGCCCGGCGCCGCTATCGACACCACACTGGTCGATCAGATTCTGGCACTGCCCGATATCGCCCCTGCCATACTCGCCCATGTCGAGAACCACCAGCCCCCGCCCTGACCGCCACGTCATGGGCTTGCGGTCGCCTACACCATCCGCATCCGCGCGGGATCAGTCTCCGCGTGAATAATGGTCGGCGATCTCGCGGGCGCGCCGGGCAGACACACGCGCGTGCTCGGCCAACCGGCGGACGTCGTCAGCTCTGTTGCGCGAATGAGACGCGATCTCGCCGTACAGGCGGGCGGCATCGTCCTCGGTCGCGGCGAGCCTGCGGGCGGCATCGACCAGACCCTGTCGCAATGCGTCCGACCGCGCCGCGACTGAGAACCAGTCCTTGTCCTGGGCACGTTGTGCTCCTGCTTCGAAGTGCTGGCTGCCATCAGCGGGCACTGCCCGGTGGATTCGTTCGTCGGCCGCCATGTTCCCAGGATGCCTCAGGCCGTTACCAGGGCCAGGCGTACCGGGGGCAAGGATTGCGGCCAAAAGCTGTCAGGCGCGCCCGACTTACAACCAATAATGTATCCCCGTGCCGGGAACGTCCTGTCATGCCGCGGAGCGCGCGATCTCAAGGCCCCGACGCCAGACCGACGAACGTTTGAGAGCCACACCAATACCGACGGTGGGCAGCCGAATGTTGGGAGCATCCCACCGGGCACCTGGATCAAATCCTGGCCGGAATCTGATCCTGACAGCAAGTGTCTAACTAGCCGCAGGGCGTCGCGGCCTACGGATGAGATCTACTGTGGCGCAGGACATCCGATGATGTCTGAGCGCATCCGGTGGGAAGAACCCTCTGGGAAGCAGCCAACTGCCGCTTCGGTCACGTTCTGGGCTGGGTGCGACCGCTCGAGCATCGATGATGTCGACATGCTTTCCTCGAGAGATGCAGCACTTCACCTGACAGCTCCACGCCCGGAAGTTTCCGTCCGGGCGCGGAACGGATACCACGTCGTCGTCGGCGTCAGCGTGCGGGCAATTCAGTCGACTGGTGGGAGTGAGAGGACGCCGCATCGATACGGCTGGAACGGTTTTCGAGCACGACGAGCGGGACGCTCAGCAGCGCCAGTCCCGCGCCGATCCAGGGGATGGCGGTGATCGATGCGCCCGCCCCCAACGCCGATCCGGCCAGTAGTGGGACGAGGCTGATCCCGAGTTGGAACGCCGACACCGTGGTGGCGCCCGCGAGCGTTGGGGCGTCGGCGGCGAGGGCGAAGACGCGGCCGTAGATTGCGGGGTTGAGGACGAATCCGGCGACACCGAGCAGCAGAACGAGGGGAATGACGACGAGTACGCTCTCGGCTCCGACGGCCAGAAGTATGGAGGCTGCGGCGATGCCGGCGGCTCCGATGAGCATGGCGCGGTGTGGAAGACGATCGGCGATCCGCCCACCGACCGCCAAGCCGATGTAGGAGCCCACGCCGAACAGGACCAGCACCGGTGCCACCCAGATTTCACCGAGTCCGGTGACCGTGATGAGGAGCTCGGCCAGGTAGTTGAACGTGACCATGTAGGCGGCGGTGCTCAGCAAAGTGATCGCGTAGACGAGCCACAGCCGGGTGCTTCGTAGAGTGACGAACTCGGTGCCGATGTCGATGTTCTTCGCCGCGGAGGTCTGCGGCATGGTCAGGCCGACCGCGATCGCCGCTCCGAGGGTGAGTGCGATCACCAGCCAGAATCCGCCCTGCCAGCCGGTCCGGTAACCGATCAGGGTGCCGGCGGGGCCGCCGAGGACCATCGCCAGGCCGAGTCCGCTGACCACTACGCCCGATGCGCGCGCTGCCCGGTCCGCCGGCACGAGGCCGACGGCGGTCGACGCCGCGACCGCGAAGAATCCGGCGTAGGCGAGCCCGGCGGCGAAGCGCGTGATCAACAGTGCCGGATAGGTGCCGATGATCAGGCCGATCGCGATGCACACCGCGAACCCCACCTGCGTCACGACCAGCGCGATGCGCCGGGGCCAGCGGAGGCTGAGAATCGCGAACGGCGGACCGCCGACGACGACGCCGATGGCGAAGCTGGTGATCAGCCCGCCCACAGCGGCCATGCTGACATCGATATCGGCGGCGACCGCGGGCAAGACGCCCGCCAGCAGGAACTCCGCGCTACCCATGGCGAAAAGGCCGAACGCCAGCAGGTACACGCTGACCGGCAGGAATCTTGTCTTCGCGGTGTTGTGGGCGTCGGATAGGTTGACACTCATCGGTTTTCATTCACTTTCGCTCGAGCTGATGGGGAGATTCGAGCGTGCGTGACCCACTTGGAATGTGGCAAAAACTGTTGCTGAATCAGGAACAGGAAACGGACTTCGACTTCGCTCGGGTGCGATGACCGCCTGAACCCGCACCGATGAGCGGATGTCAACCGGCGAACTTCGCGACGGCCTGCGCGGTGACCGGGGTGAAAAGGTTGATCAGGTTGCCGTCGGGATCGCGAAACAGCAGCGACCGGTTCCCCCACGGCATCGTCGTGGGCTCGTTGACGAAGTCCTCGACCGCATCCCGCAACCGCCGGTAATCGGCATCGACGTCGGGGACCAGGAATTCGATGATCGCGGTGTGGTTGTCGGCCGGGCGTGCGCTGCCCGCTCCGAACAGCGCGACGGTGCGGGCGCTTCCGATCGCGAGCGTGCCGGCCGGTGTGGCGATTTCGGCGAAATCCGGTGTAGCCCAGGCGGCTTCGACACCGGTCACGTGCTGGCCCTGCTCGAGCTGTTGCAGACCGGCGGTACCCACACCGTCGGCCAACTCGCCCGACGGCTCGGCGTCGATGAACGCACCGTCAGGCGATACATCACCCATCTCACCGACCTGGACATCCCGGTCCGATCGATGCAGGGCCGCTACGGCGGATACCGGCTCGCCCCCGGGGTACCGCATGCCGCCGCTGATGCTGACCGACGACGAGGCAGTGGCCGTATTACTCGGGCTCCTCACCAGCCGCAGCGCCGACCGGCCGGCAGCAGCAGCCCGCGCAGCCGACAGCGCGACGGCCAAACTCCGCCGTGTGCTGCCCCCGCGTTTGACGGCCCGGCTGGATGCACTGATCAACACCGCCGAATTCACCGCCGACGATCGCCCGGAAGTGGCTGTCGAGACCGCCGTCCTGCTCCGGCTCGCCGAGGCCACCCGCGAGCGCCGACCGGTCGCGATCGGTTACACCGACCGCAACGGGCAGGCCAGCGAGCGGACCGTGCACCCGTACGGACTCGTCGACCACTCCGGCCGGTGGTACCTGACCGGGAAGGACAACAACAGTGACGAACTACGCCAGTTCCGGCTCGACCGCATCACCGCGGTTACCACTGCCCGGAACGTTCACTGCGCCCACCGGATTCGAACCGGCCGCGCATCTCCTGTCCGCATTCGCCACCGCGCCCTATCGACACGACGTATCGATCCGAGTCCAAGGCACACTCACCCAGCTCCGCCCGCAGCTCCCCGCGACGATCGCGACCATGCACGAGATCGACTCACCACCCCCGACACCCGACCATGGGTCCGAGTCCGAATCCGGGCCGAACAACTCGACTGGATTCCCCCCGTCCTCGCCGGCCTGAACCGCCCGTTCGTCATCGAACACCCCGACACACTCAACGACGCCGTGCGCGCCCTCGCCCGCCGACTCACCGCGGCCGCCGACGGCCGAAACTAACCCCACAAGTAGACCCACACGCTGGCGCGGCCGACCCGAACCGGCGACCCGATGAACCCGTCTCCGGCACAGCTGGCTACACCCGACTCGAGTACCCGCAAATGCCGCAGGGCGCGCGTTGGCCGACTGCCCAAATCCGTTGCCCGACATGACTTCCCAACGCGCGCAATTACCGACTTCCGTACGTCGCCTCGGGTAGCCGGACCCAAGAAGGGGGGTCCGGGGAGCGAACGGCCTCGGGTAGGCAAACCCGAGAAGGGGTCCGGGAGGCGAAGCCCCGCCGGGCGGGGCGTGGGGGCTGCGGCCCCCACAAGACAGACGAAACGAGAACGGCTCATGCTCTCCATGAGCATGAGCCGACTACGAGTGAAGTGGACCTAATGCGACGTTACTCGAACCAGGACACCCTAACCACCAACCTAGAACGAATCCACCGCGAAACCGCTGATCAGGGCACACGCAGCCACTCCCCCGCAGCACAACACCACGCGCTACGTCATCGCTTAACTGACGACGACAGAGCCACCATCCTCGGCGAATATCAAGCCGGCGCATCGATCAGGCAACTCGCCGCCAAGTACCGCCTCGGCAAAGGCAGCATTCTCGACATACTTCGGACCAGCGGCGCCACCATCCGCGAACAACGCCACCTCACCAAAGACGAGATCGACTACGCCATCACCCGCTACCAACACGGCGAATCACTCGCCCGCATCGGCAACCACCTCGGCGTCGCCCACACCACCATCCGCACAACACTCCAACGCCACGGCATCACACGCCGCGACACCCACGGCAGACCACGATGAAACGCTGAGTCGCGCTCGCCTTCGCCATGTCCATGTGCCCCGAAGCCCGGCTAGCTAGATCCCCGAGCGATCAGTGGCAGATCAGGCGACGACGTTTCGAGGATGGCTTGCTGATGAGGGATCTCAGGTCAGCCCGGGCAGGGTGGCGTGAAGGCGGTGTCAGGGAAGTACCGCAACCACTCCGACTTGTCGATCCGGGGGTATGACCGTTCGCAGAAGTCATCAGCGACCGATGCAGTGTCTGAGGGCCATGTCCGGATGGTCGCCTTCCCATTGGCGCTCTGCAGTGCAGTCAGTGTGCTGTCGTCGTCGCTGTAGGCGAGCGCTGAAACCGATCCGGCTGACTTCCGCAGAGTGGCAAAACTTGTCGGCTCCGAGGGGTCACTGATGTCCCATATCCACACCTCATTGCTGGTGGCTAACGCGAGTCTTGTGCGGGCCGAGTTGATGGCTGCAGCGCCTCTGAAATGTCCAGCCTGGTTTTGTGGACCCTGAACTGTCGACAATCGCAGCATGCGGCCCGGCTGGCTGAGATCCCACAGCGTTGCCTCGCCGGCCTCCTCGATCGTGCCCGATATCAAGGTGGCCGAGTCTGGACTGAATCGAAACCAGTGAGCTTTCACCTGCCAGGACCCAGCGGGGCGTCCGAATTCCAGGGAGGAGGTGTCATAGACGATGACAGCCCGAGAGGTGCCTACGGCCAGCCACCGCCCATCGGGGCTGACCTGCATGGCAAACACGAACTCGCCCGTGTCGTTGGGGATTTCGGCAACCATGTGTCGTGCAGTCGGGTCTCGGGGGTCAATTTTGAAGATCGACTCCCCAGCGGCGACGAACACTGCATCGGCAGAAGGCGTCACCGCTAGTGCCCATGTCGGGCGCACCTCCAAGGCAACAACGTCACCGAGTGCGCGTGGACGGGCGGAGTCCTGCAGGTCGAGGATCTGAACTCGGCTGCCCGACCGAGCCCAGAATTCGACAGCCGCGAACCGGCCATCTGCGGTGATCGATGGCGTCTGGGCATAGTCTGACGTTTTCAACTCCTGTACTCGGAGCGTGTCCGGTTCGCTCAAATCGAGAACGCTGATGCCCAGGCCACCGTCGGTTTGCAGTAATGCTGTTCGCGCGCGCTGATCCATCTGAGCTTCATCGAACCTCACGTCGACCGCAGGGGGTTCCGGCGGCCGAGGGAGCGACCATTCGCGGATGAACCCGTCGCTGGGGACAAGGATGACGGCTGGGTCGAACCGCTGTGCCAGCAGAACCTTTCCGAATGGCCCAGGAAGGGTGTTGCGTCTGCCAGCACTGTCGGCAATGACGATGTCCGCGCTGTCATCATCGACGAGGCTGTAACTGTCCTCGGCAGCCGCCACCCCTGGATCTGCAGCGGTCCCATTCGCGACGGTCGCATCGGCTACGGTCCAGGTGAGTGCTCCTGGACCGGTCAAATTTATCCTCGCGGTAGTGGAGTATCTGCCGCGAACAGTCAGGGTCGTCGAATCGTCCGAGATCTGGAAAGCCAGGGCTCCCTCCACGGGGTCCGGGGCACGCAGAATCCGCGGCCGTAACACGGCGGAGGTGTCCCAGAGCTGCACTTCTTTGGGATTTGGGCCGACCCCCACCAACCACCGGCGGTCAGGACTATAGGTCAACCCTGGTCCCATCACCAAGGGGCCGAGGGGTTCACGATGGAGCCGGGATAGCTCAGATTGTTCGAGCGAAGCCCCGATTGTCCACCTCCGGATTGTCTCCCTATCTGCCAAAGCCAACTCCGAACCGTCTGCTGACCACGAAAATCCGTCGACATCCATGCCGACTGAACCATGCAGGATTTCGAGCACCAGGCGCGGAGCGGACAGTTCGGTGAAGTCCCACAACTGAACCGAACGACTGGTCAGGAAGCTGAGAATCGCCGAGCGAGGCCGGAACTCAAGGTTCAGCCGGGTCGGAATGATTTCAGGCAGCGGGACCAGAGGCGACATCTCACCGCGCCGCCGACGGTCGATGACCTGGACGTGTGCGCCGTCCGCGACCGCCAGCAGCGTTTCATCGGTGGAAAGCGCCGCTGAATCGGCGTTCGTCAGCTCGGGTACCGCAGTGCGGCGCGCGATCGGAAATGTCGTCGAGTCGAGCAGTGCCGAGCGGCTTTCAACGGTTGGGGCCATGCGATAGGCGACCAGGCTGAGTTGCTGAGCCAGCATGGGATCGTTGTCAGCTACTTGCTCGCCCTTTGTAATCGCCTGGCGGGAGATCGCCAGGTTTAGCGAGGTCTGCGCTTGCTGCTCGGCCGATATGGCGTCTGAGCGGGATTTAAAAGCGAAGACTGTCACGGGGATCAAGACCACGACGGTGACCACTAGTGCAGCAACGAGGATCCGCAGACGTCGGATCCGCAACGCCTCGGCCTCCGCGACCGCCGCGTGATGCGCCACGCTCGCTTCCAAGTACTCAGTTTCGGTAACCGTCAGGATCCGACCCTCGGGATCGCGTGACCACTGTTGGTAATCCTCGGTGCGGGCGGCACTGAGAAGGGTCGATGGATCGTCTCGGTTCCAGCTTCGGGTGAGTTCGGCAAGGCGCGCATGCATTACGTGCCCCGCGGTATCCGTCTCGATCCACTCCCCTAGTTTCTCCCAAGCGTGCAGTAGTGCCTCATGGGTGATCTGCACCCCGTCACGAGTCGTGGTCAGCATGCGCGCTGCGACGAACTTGTCGATCGCCATCTCGGTAGCGCCTCGATCGACATCGAGCCAATCGAGCTCGGCCGGCCGGACGATGATCCGAGCCAACCCGGTGTCACCGCGGTGCACTGCCCGGGTGAACAGCCGCTCCGCTGCGCTCTGCTGCTGCGAATCCAGTTGCTCCCATACCTTTTCCGCGGTCTGGCCGATCGCTTTCCGAATCCCGCCTGTGCTGCGGTAGTGCTCGACGGTGAGCATGTTCGACACCGTGGTGCGTCCGACCCACGTCTCGTGCAGAGCATGGGAGAGCAACGGCAATGCGCCGGGATCGTGCGCGCCACCGCCGGCGACCGCGAGTTCCTGCAGCAGCATGGTCACCAAGGCCGGCTCGATTACCGCGCCGCGCGTCTTCGCTGGCTCGGTGATCGCCTGCGCCAATTGCCGGCTGCTCATCGGTCCGACCGGTACCGCGTCGGTGGTCAGTGCCCGCTCCAGGGCCGGGATTTCGAAGGCGTGCGCGAAAAAGTCCACCCGTATCGCGAACACGATGACGACGCCGCGGTGGGTCAGATCGGCCAAACGGTCCACGAATCGAGACGGCGAAATCCGCATATCGTCGTCAGGGGCGGTGTCGGTGTAGGTCCACAACTCCTCGGCCTGGTCGACAATCAGAACCGTGCCGTGGTCTGGGTTGCCGAGTCCTTCGAGCGCCTCGTCTAACTGGGCATACGGATCGGCGCCGGGGACCATGTACCGAGCTGGGCAGTTACGTTTCGCCAGGGACACCAACAGACCTGCCTGCAAAAGCGATGACTTTCCAGACCCTGAGGCCCCCGGGACTCCGATCAACCGAGGCCCTATGCCTGAGAGCCCGTCAGCGACGCGGGCATCGAGTTCGGCGATCAGGTCGTCCCGACCGAAGAACAGTTCGGCATCCTCGGATCGATAGGGAGCCAGACTTCGGTATGGCGAGTTCGCCGGCCGCGCTGGACGAGCAATACCGCGTACTCGGTTAGCCGCCTCCCACAACGCCTCGAACTGATCGGGAGCACCGCATACCTGCAGCACTTTCTCGAGATATTCCGCTGCGTCGGCCGCCGGAACAGCCTTGCCTGCGAACCAACCACCAAGGGTCGGCGCTGGCACCGCAGCCTTGTCCGCAACCTTGCGGATCGAAAGACCTGCGGCCTTCCGGATCCCAGTCAGCACGAGGCCGAATTGCTCTCGGGAACCGATCTGTGCCGCATCCGGATTCGATGATTCCCCGCCCGTGCCGCTCACCCTCGTCATTGAACACGACGCGCCGCAGCCAGTCCGGCGATCACATGATTCACGCTTCGTCGCAGCTCACGAATTCCACGCTCTGACCTGTGTGTATGGATCTGTACGTACCCCACCCACAGTCCTGTGCAACGCCACGTCGGCCCACCAATCTGAGTGGGCAAACACCGCCAAAGATGCTGCACGACCGGGTAGCCGGCACGTCGGCTCCGCTGCAAGGGAGAAACTGATGATGAAGTTGACCGCAAAACTGATCATGGCCGCGATCGTCACCTCCGCCGCCATCGCTGTGCCGACGGTCGGCCTGGCACCCGACGCCAACGCCGCCAAACGGTGCGGTGGCACTGCCTTCGGAGCGCCGATGACTTGGGGACCCGAGTCATCTGGTGGGGTAAACGTGATGGGCCACAAGGGCTACAAACAGCGCTATTCCTTCGAAGTGATGAGCAACGCATCGCCAGTCGTCGTCCAAGGACTCGGCTACACCGACAAGGGACCGGAGTGGTTCACGATCGGAATCGGCGCCGCACAGCGCGCCTACGGCGATGTTCCGTGGGATAACCGCGCTTCCATCCCGAAGGTTCGGGTCTTGAGCTCGAACGTCTTCGGCGCAACCGTCAAGTGGACGTGCTGATTTACCAGACGACCTGACCGCCACGAAGCCAGCCGTGCCGCCTGCACCCCGCAAGCGGCACGGATCTGGTTGCAATAGCCGGGGAGGCTACTCGCGGCGACGCTGACCGCCACTATGCGCGCTGCATCTGGGCAAACCGCGGCGATGTCGGCCTCGTCAAGCCTGACCTCGGTACCGCGGCGTCGAATGCTTGGCTGCCGACCGCGCTGGTGGGACCGCGGCGCGTGACTGGATTCGTCAGCCGGGCTTTCCGGCTCTCGGATTGCAGAGCAACGTTGCCGGTGAGCCCGATTGTACCGCTGACGATCCGGTGATCGTTGAACGTCATCTTTCCGCTGCAGACTCGCAACGAGACCAGCGCAACGACTTCGCTGGTGCCGCTCACTTCGGACTAGTCGGGATGGATCTCGACATGACGAAGCTCCTCGGCGGCGGGGTCGTCGATGAGATTCCGCACCGCATTGGGGAGGCGGTGGGCGTTGGAGCAAAGCGGTGTGCGCGGCGGCGTTGGACCGGTGGGAGGCCAGTGGTCCCGTCGTTCGTACTGCCCTGGGCAGGTTGGGGCTCGTAGACATCGGATGGCATGTCGATCTGCTGCGCGAGTCCAAGCGCAGCGGCAAGGACATCGTGACGTTCTGGGAATACTGAACTCGGCATCACCGCGCGTTGAAAAGCTTTGCCCTCCAATAGTTCTGGTCGTTTGGACCAACGCACGGTATGCGGCATTATAGTGCGTTGTCCACCAGCATCTCCACCGACAGCCGTCTGTCGGAATACGGCTGCGAGGTAGTGCTGGAGTTGGAGGCGTTGTCCATGAGCGCCTTCCAGAACCTGCGCGCTGTGCACGGATGCATTCCCACAATGAGATTCTGCCGTGGGACCGGCAACCCCGAACCCTGCAGCACTGCCGTTCTGCACGCGATCAGCCCGGAGCCATCCGGCTCAGATGCTCCCATTCCTGATACAACCCGGCCCGGGTCCGGTCCAGCTCCAGGACCTGGTCGTAGGAGCGGCTACCGATGATCAAACGCCGGGGCGGGTTCGCCAGTGCCGCCAATTCCAGGATCACAGGAGCGGCGGTGCTCGGATCCGGGCCTGTTTCCTCGCCCCACATCTCTTCGAGTTCGGTGCGCAGGGCGCCATAGGCCGCAATGGGTTCGGTCATCGTCATGCCCGCAGTGAACAAACCCGTTGCGTAACCGCCCATTTCGACGATCGTGACCTTGATACCGAGCCCATCGACCTCCATGGCCAGCGCTTCGCTCAGCGAGTCCAACGCCACCTTGCCGGCACCATAGAAACCGACCGTTGCCATGCCACCGGTGCTACCCATCGAGGTGACCTGCAAGATTCGGCCGCAACCCTGCGCGCGCAGATACGGAAGCACCGCTTGGGCCACCCAGACGGCACCGAAAAAGTTGACGTCGAGATGAGCCCTGATCTGCTCCTCGGTGGCTTCCTCCACCATGCCGTAGAGCAACCCGCCGGCGTTGTTGACCACCACGTCGAGCTGTCCGAAAGCGTCGAATGCCCGGCGCGCACCATCGAACACCGCCGCGCGGTCGGAGACATCCAGCGAAAACCGCACCAGACCTTGTGGATACCCGGCGGCCAGATCGTCGAGGGGGTCGATGTTGCGAGCGACGGCGACCACGCGATCTCCCGCGCCCAAGGCCGCCTCGGTGAACGCGCGACCCAGACCCCGGGATGCGCCGGTGATGAACCAAACTTTGCCGGTTTTCATACGGCCTCCTGCCTTCATTTGAGACGGAACGTCTCGGTTCGATTACCTTGCCGGAAGTCATAGTCCGTTGTCAAACGAACCGTCTCGTCTCGCCAACCTGATATGCTGCACTCATGACCGATGCCCGGCACCCGGAGAACTCGCGGCGCAGCGAACGCTCGCGCCAAGCCATCCTCGCGGCGACCCGCGCACTGATCTCCGAGCTCGGCTACGCGAAGGTCTCAATCGAGGCCATCGCGGCACGCGCCGGGGTGGGCAAACAGACGATCTACCGGTGGTGGCCGTCCAAGGGCGCCGTCATCTTCGATTCGTTCCTGGCGCTGAGCACCGAAGGCGACGGGCAGCAGATCGAGCTGCCCGACACCGGCGACATCGAGGCCGACCTCAAACTGGTCATGCGGGCCACGGCCGCCGAGTTCGCCGACCCGAACTTCGAACGTCCGATTCGCGCGCTCGAAACCGAGATCATCAACGACCCCGAACTCGCTGCCCAGTTCCACGAGAAGCTCGAGCGCCCGGTGGACGAAGCCAAGAAGGCCCGCTTGCGCAGCGCACAACTGGCAGGCCAACTCGCTACCGACGCCGATCTCGACCTGGTCCTGGAAGTGCTCTACGCCCCGCTGTTTCAACGGTGGCTGCATCGCTCCGGGCCGCTCACCGCCGAATACGCCGATTCCCTGGTCGACATCACGTTGCGGGCATTCCGGGCCTGAGCAGCTAATTCCAATGCCGCTGGCCAGGACCCGGGGTTCGGTTTCAGCAGTTCGCGACTTACGTGCTGACCGATACCAGTCCGATACCGATCATGCCAGGCGCGAGCGCAGGCTCGGTTATCGCGGCCGAGTCGCGGTGAGCGTCTTCCCGCTCGACGAATGGACGGCCGAACAGCCATCGGGAACAAGGCCGCTTCCCCAACCCCAGCCCACCGAACAACAGATCCGTGACCTACTTGCGGGAACCTGCGCTGACATCGGCATTACCGCGCGTTGAAAAGCTTTGCCCTCCAATAGTTCTGGTCGTTTGGACCAACGCACGGTATGCGGCAATACCGGATGTTCGTGAGGCGCCGAGCTGCTGTCACAAAACGTGGCAACACCCAGCTGCCGGTTGTGTCGTTGCCACGCTAGCTCGTCGCGGGCTCACTCGCCTCGGGCCGGTGCTGCCGT
>NZ_JACVED010000023.1:0-5880 GCF_015355715.1 Nocardia sp. XZ_19_369
ACCCATGCCACTACTGCTGTGTCGTTATCTCCAGCGAGGTAAGGGATCTCGCCGATGTCGCGACGATGGTCCCCGTGAGCGAGCAGGGCTTCGTTTCGGTGGAACACGACCGATAGGCGACCGGTGAGCTGGACAGGCCGGTCGTCGTCCGCTCCGATGAGTTCGTCGGCGTCCTTCGAGCTGTAATCGGTCAAGGCGTCCACCATTCGGCGTCTGCTGTGCCGGTCGCCGTACAGGCAGAGCATGCGAAGTCTCTGTACTCCTGATTCGACGATGGCGACGTCGATCTTGTCAGCGGGGATGGCACCGCCGATTGGAGCGGACACGCTGATCTTGGTCTTCTTGTACGTCAGATCCGGCAGTTCCAGTCGGTCGCGGACCTGCTGTTGAAGTTGAAACAGAAATCGGGCACCGGGTCCCTTGCCCACTGGGTGTTTCGAGGGCTTGCCGATGAGTCGTACCGCTCCGGGTCCGTGGCCGAAGGTTTCCGGTAGTTCGGGAAGGGGGCTCAGTTGACACCTGTTCACGATTTCGGTGACGAAGTCCCGGTATTGCGGGTGGTGTCTGCCCTTTGCCGGCCATGGACCGCAGACAGGAAGCCGAAGGAGAGGTTGCGCGCAGTCGGTCGGAGCGATCCAGGCATTCTTGATGTCCCACCAAGTGTTTGGCATCCGTGCCACGTGGCCGTCGATTCGTAGGTAAAGGTGCCCTGCGCCCGGGAGAGTCACGATCGAGGTACTGACGTGGACCGTTGCGTGATGCTGCCCGTTGCTCCAGGTCCGGGTGACGGGGTTGTCCCAGGCGACCAGATTCCCTGTGGTGTCCAGGCGAAGTGAGATGGGTAGCTGATCGTCGATAACGAGTGGCTTGGCGGCAATCGCGGCCGCCAGGTTCCATTCCGCCATCCGGTACACCCATCCAGGTGCAGTGATCTGGTCCTGGTGGACTTCGATGAACTCGGTGACCTCCATGATCTGGGGGCGGGGATCGTTGAGGTGCGCTGCGAGGGTGTCCGCTTGCTCGTGCTGCAGACAGAGTCGTTCGAAAGCGCGAGCAGCGGTGGACAGCAGCCAGGGGTCGATGGGGGCCGTGGTGATCAGCAGCGAGTCGATGCCCTCTGCTTGCTGCCGCCGGGAGAGGTCGCCCCTGGGAAACAAACCGATAGGTTGGCCTGTCACGGCGGTCAGCGCTGTAGCCAGGTTTGAGTAGCGGGGCGACAGGGAGTCGCGACCCGCTCGCTGGCGGACCGACTTCTCGAACTGTTCCCAGGCCGAGCGAAAGGCCGGCGGCATCGGATACAGGACCAGCGACCCGAGCGCAGCGGGGTCAATTCGATAGTCGAGGGTGTGCAGGCCCGTCTCATTCTGGATCATCGGTATTCTTCCGCTGGTCGGCGAAGCTGAAGATCTCGGCGAGGGTCTGGCCATACAGCCGCTGCATGAGGTCGAGGTGCCCCTCTCGCTGCCACTCCTGGCGCAGCTTGGTGATCAAGCGTGGCATATCGGATCGGCCGCTGGAGTCGAGGAACGCATAATCGACGAGGTGGATCTCGCCGACCGCGCCGCCGCGCCGGGCGCGTCCTGCCAGCTGGATGAGCCCGTTGAGGGTTTCGGCGACGATACCCAGTTTGACCTCGGCGGGCATGGTGCGGAAGTAGGGCAACGAGTCGAACATCTCGTCAAAACTTCGGCCAGCGACACGTCGAAGAAGGTCCAGAACCGCGGCGGGCTCAGCGGTGGCGCGTTCAGATGCCTTGGCACGGCTGTGGACGTGGGCCAATATTTCGGTCGGTTCATCGATGAGGGGGATCGGGCGGACGACCAGCCACACCGACCCGAGCAGCGACCGACCTTGGGAGTCGACGATGTTCAAGCCGCGTTGAGCTCGAGCCAACGGCGCGATCAGCACTGAGCCGTCCACATGACGGCCGAACGACTCCAGCCGATCAGCAGGCAATGGGGTCCATCGTCGATTCGGCCTGTCGTCGTCAGGGCGCACCGCGGCCACGATCTGGTCGGCCGGGACGCCGGCGTTACTGATTCCGTCAGCCAGGTCTCGGACACCGTCATAAGAGGTCACCGCAAGCAGCAAGCGTTGACGGTGAGCGGTTTTGGGGTCGGCCGCAAGATTGCGAAGGGCAGGTGCCAGGCGTTTTTTCCACAGAAGTTCACCGAGCCGTACCAGAACATCGGTGCGGGCCTTGCCGTGTGTTCCCGAAACACGAAGGAACTCTTCGGCATCGGAGACCGGTGACGCCAGGATGTGGACGCCACCTGAGTGGTCGTCGGCCACCCACCATGTCGGCTTGCTGAAGACATGATGGTGGGGCGCACCCGGAAAATAGGATGTAGCCGAAAAGCCTACTACTACACGGGGTTTGCCGAGGTGTGCCAATGCGGTCACCTCGCCCAGCGAAGTGACATAGCTGTGGGGGTCACCGCCGAAGCCACTCACGCGCAGGGATGCGTCGTCGGGGCGGTCGGGGTCGTAGTGCTCGGTAAACGCGAACAGCGACCTGCCCAGCGGGCCGTATGGGATAGCGCGCCATTCAGCGTATTGCCCGAGTGCCTCGGCGATATCGCGGGCGGCCATGATGCCCGACGCCTGAAGCTGGGGAGCCGCGTAAACGAATCGGAATAGCAGAGAACGCAATTGCTCCAGGTACGCCCGGCGAATGAGCCTGTCCGTCGCGACAATCCGCTCCTTTTCGTCACTCAGTCGGCTCTCCGGGTGGGGGCACTCTCGAAGCGTCTGGAAAATCGTTTCCCATACCGGCTGGAAGGCGTCGTCACCAGTCGTCAGGCTGGTCACCTGCCCCAGTGCGGTCCTGGCGGGCTGAAGCCACTCCGGCACCTTCGCCGGATCCCCTTCGAGGGGAAACAGGCCCTGCAGCATCTCGTAGTGCTCAGGTGTGGGCTTGACGTCGTCGGGAATGCCGAACAGCGTTGCGGCCAGCCGTGCATCCCACCGACGCGGCAGCAGCCACCGCCCGAACATAGGGTGACCTGGATTGCGACCACGTTCCTGACGTCGGAAAGCGCCCTCGGAGAGATGGCCGGTGTAGGTTTCGGCGAGGAAGCGTGCTTGAGCGGTCGCGGCTCGAACCTGATGTTCGACCGAGGCGTCCACCCTGCCCGACGACTCGGCCAGCTCGTTGTCCAGACGCCGCAGCGGCGAGGGCAGCGCACGTACACGCCGATCCGCCAGCACAAGACCGCGGGCGCTTCGGCCGAGCATGGCCGCCTGGAAAGCATCGATTTCATCGATGAGCACGACATGGCTGCGGTGCAGCAGCAGCTCCTCGACTCTGAAGTTCTCTTCGACTCGGCCTTGGATCTCGACCGGCACCTGTATCCCCCCGACTTGCCAGTTGGCGTGCGAGGTCACGATCACCGACGCGGCGAGAGCACTTCGCACGTTTCGGAACTTGCCGCACGAACGCTTCCACGGGCACGTTCTACGACTACCCGACGCCCGGCCGTCCTCGCGGATCTTTCGCAGACCGCCGCACGGCTCGTCGCCCGGCTGCCAGCTGTCGACAGCACCGTCCGTCAGCGCCGCTGAAGGCAGGGCGCATCCATATGCCAGCTTCGCAAACGTCCACTCCCCCAACGGATCGGTGCCGGCGCCGCGGGCGGTGTCCTCGGCCACTTTCTGCGCCGAGCGCGGCGAGGTTAGTGCAACGACCTCGTCGCCGTGCCCCAAGGCGCGCAGGCTGCGCTCGATGGAGTACGCCGTTGCGACGACCACGGCGTTGGTCGGCATCACGAGACTGGCCACTCGCTCGTGTTCGACGCACCAGCAGGCGACGAGTTCGGCAAGGACATTCTTGCCGACGCCCGTTGGCGCATGAAGTATTCGAGTCGGACCTGCGCGGAGGGTCCAGATGTCGACGACCTCCTCGCCGGGAAAGGTCTGCAGATGCTGGAAAATCCGATCGACCGACTCGAGTCTATGAACTTGCCCGAACGCGGTGTCCAGCCTCACGGCCAGATCACGCAGTTCGGCGACAGGGATGTCGACGGCGTCGGCGTCGGCGGCAGGACCGAGGGCTGCAGGAGGTTCGCCCGCGACGTCCTCCTCCAGCAGGTTCAGCTGATATTGCACGTCGACGGTTCGGCTTCCGCTGCCGCGCTCACCCGGTAGGTACAAAGGTGTGCCGAAGACGCCGGAACCTGCGATCGTGGCGGCTGCGCGCGGCCGCATCTCGCGCTCGCCCTGCAAGGCGACGAGGCATTCATCCACGTATTCCAGGGCAGGTCTTCCCAGGTCGACTAGCAGGTGACCGTCATCGTTCGGCCGGAAACCCGCGATCTTGTGGGGCACGAATTCCTGCACCAACCGAGCGAAAACGTTTCGGTTCGCGACCTCGACCGGTCGGAAACGCAGCAGGCGCGTGATCCTGGCCCGATCGTCCTGGTGCAGGGACGGCCAACGTGACCACACCTCCATGTGGCCGCTGAGGAAATAGCGCGCATCGTCTAGGTGGACACAGGTCCTCCCGTCGTCGCCGTGTCGGGGGAAAAAGTGCGCTGCAAGGCCGAGGGCACCACCTACTACGAACCTCAGCCCATCACGGTCTGTCGGACCTTTGCCGCCTGGTGTCATTACCGGCTGTCTCCCTGTTTGCGGACGTACTTCACGAATTCGCGGATCGTCCAGATGTGCTTGTCCGACAACAGGTCCCGTAAGATCGGCAGTTGGGCCCTGCGATAGTCGGGCACCACAATGTGCTGTGCGGTGGGTGCGTCTTCGGCGATCATGATCGGGTCGACACGGTCCTTGATATCGACCTCCAATTTCCGACCGCCGACCTGCACGAGCAGATCGATGGCGTCCAGTCCGAGCCACATCTCGACATGGACCCCCTTGATCTCCTCGAGCGCCGTTTCAGTGGCCAACTCAGAGATGCCCGGCACAGTGACGTGACGCCAGACCGAGGGCGCCAGACAAACCGACCCGTCAGCGGCTACGGCGACCGGGGTATTCAAGCGCTCGACTGTCAGCGCCACGAGGCTGGGCCGATCGTCGTGCCGTGCCGGGGTTACGAGCCGGAATCGGGCGTCGTGGTGGCGGAAGTCGCACGCCACGAGCGGCGGCTTGACACGCATCGGCCAACGACAGATTGGGCATGGCCACCAATAGGCCGAGCCGCCACCCGGCCAAGTGCGATCCGGCCCGATCGGACTGTACTCGGCGACGTTGCGAGCGCCCGCCTCGTTCCTGAGTTGAACCAGGCTGCGCGCGTCGCCCACCGGATGTTCGATGAGGAACCTGCGGGTCGCCTCGTAGGCTCGTTGGTCGCCGTTGGCGATCAAGCCTTCGTAGACCGATCTCTCCACCTGCTCGCGCCGCTGCCACGTCCAGCTCGGCAGCCATGTCCGGGCGGGGTCCGAGCTGTTTTCGAACAACGCCTCGGCGTACTCGCAGGCAATGTCTATGGCCGCGTCGGCAACCTCGCCATCCGGTTCCAGCAGAACGACCTCACTGACCGGGCTGCCAGAGCCGACCAGTGCTGACAGCGGCCCATGAAGCAGCTCGATCAATCTGGTCGGCTCCAGCGGTGTATGCATCGGGCCAAGGGCATGTACGACAACCCCGGTCATCCGCGACAGTTCTCTCCATGCTGCCGGGTGAGCCTGTCGCTGCGACCACGCCACGGCAGCCCGAACGGCGGCGGTGGTAACCAGGCCAACCGCCTGACGATCACTTCGAATGTCTCGCACCCGCAGCACGATAACGACCCCCACCGACAACATCCGCCGAGTTGGGTAACGACCGTGACGGCAGCACCTGTAACCGTCGGTCGTCCCATGTCTACTGCGGCCCAAGCAATTTCAAGATCAGAAGCGCAAACGCGCCCTCACCAGTGTGCTGGCG
>NZ_JACVED010000024.1:2500-4615 GCF_015355715.1 Nocardia sp. XZ_19_369
TTTCCTCTGGCTTCACCCTATACAGGCATAGTTCACCTTCTTTCGGGTCCGGCCCCGTATGCTCTTACTCAAATCCATCCGAGAACATCAGGATCGGTCGGTGATGCGCCGAAGCTCTCACCTGCGTTCACTTTCATTACGCGTAGGGGTTTGACACCCGAACACTCGCATACGAAGACGACTCCTTGGTCCGTGTTTCAAGACGGGTCGCTGATGACCATTACGCCAGCATCCTTGCAATGCGCGTACCTCAGTCCGGCGCAGGGCATTACGCAGCGGGCTATAACACTCCCGAGGGAGCCACATTCCCGAAGCCTTTCTCCCCCGCGCTGAACTGATGCTGGCCTGTGCCCGGCAAAGTGCACCAGCGAGAACGCTGGGTGATTCACCGGGCGCAAGTCTGGTCATAGGCGCTTCCCTTTCAACAATTTCACGTACTTTTTAACCCTCTTTTCAAAGTGCTTTTCATCTTTCGATCACTCTACTTGTGCGCTATCGGTCTCTGGCCAATATTTAGCTTTAGAAGACATATACCTCCCATTTTGAGCAGCATTCCCAAACTACTCGACTCGTCGAAGGAGCTTTACAGAGGCTCGGTGTCCGACCATACGGGGCTCTCACCCTCTGTGGCGTCCCGTTCCAGGGAACTCGGAAGGCACCTCGCCAAAAGCATCCTCTACAAATTACAACTCGGGCCCTGAGAGCCAGATTTCAAATTTGAGCTGTTGCCGCTTCACTCGCCGTTACTGGGGCAATCCCTGTTGGTTTCTTTTCCTCCGCTTATTGATATGCTTAAGTTCAGCGGGTAGTCCTACCTGATTCGAGGTCAACGTTCAGAAGTTGGGTGTTTTACGGCGTGGCCGCGTCGGGGTTCCGGTGCGAGCTGTATTACTACGCAGAGGTCGCCGCAGACGGGCCGCCACTCCATTTCAGGGCCGGCGGTGTGCTGCCGGTCCCCAACGCCGACCTCCCCAAGGGGAGGTCGAGGGTTGAAATGACGCTCGAACAGGCATGCCCGCCAGAATGCTGGCGGGCGCAATGTGCGTTCAAAGATTCGATGATTCACTGGATTCTGCAATTCACATTACTTATCGCATTTCGCTGCGTTCTTCATCGATGCCAGAGCCAAGAGATCCGTTGTTGAAAGTTTTGATTCATTTGTTTTGCCTTGCGGCGTATTCAGAAGATGCTGGAATACAAGAGTTTGAGGTCCCCGGCGGGCCGCTGGTCCAGTCCGCGTCCGGGCTGGGGCGAGTCCGCCGAAGCAACGATAGGTAGGTTCACAGAAGGGTTAGGGAGTTGAAAACTCGGTAATGATCCCTCCGCTGGTTCACCAACGGAGACCTTGTTACGACTTTTACTTCCTCTAAATGACCGAGTTTGGAGAGCTTTCCGGCCCTGGGGGGTAGTTGCCCACCTCCCTGGGCCAGTCCGGACGCCTCACTGAGCCATTCAATCGGTAGTAGCGACGGGCGGTGTGTACAAAGGGCAGGGACGTAATCAACGCAAGCTGATGACTTGCGCTTACTAGGGATTCCTCGTTGAAGAGCAATAATTGCAATGCTCTATCCCCAGCACGACGGAGTTTCACAAGATTACCCGGGCCTTTCGGCCAAGGAAGTACTCGCTGGCTCCGTCAGTGTAGCGCGCGTGCGGCCCAGAACATCTAAGGGCATCACAGCATTCTTGTCGCCTCCCGGTTCGAACAGACGCGGGGCGTCGTTCTTCCCCAGGGGACAGCAAGCCGCTCCGGAACTACCCAAGAGCCCCGATCGCTTCGGCTTACTGGGCCTATTCGATCGAGCACGGTTGCCCGTGGGATTAGCACGTACCTTAAGCTAGTTTCCTAGCCCACTCCTTAGCGTGCGTTGCGACGGCTCGGCGCGACCCGAGCTCGCCACAGGATCGGCCCTTTCAGGCGTCCCCTGTACCAGGTAGTGTCGCCGACGCAAAGACGGCGGCGGCCGTCTCCTCTGCCCAGTAAAAGGGAGCTTTCCCAACAGAGGTGAATGCGCTCGACTAGCGGATATTTTAGTGAGGACCACTGTGACAGGCCTGTGTAGGTCAACCTGTTATTGCCTCAAACTTCCATCGGCTTGAGCCGATAGTCCCTCT
>NZ_JACVED010000025.1:0-2653 GCF_015355715.1 Nocardia sp. XZ_19_369
AAACGCTGCTGAACTTCACCCCGCAACCGATCACCTCGCCGGTACTGGTGGTCATCATGGCCATCATCTACGGTCTGTCCACCGACTACGAGGTCTTCCTGCTCTCCCGCATGGTCGAAGCCCGCGCACAAGGAGCCTCGACCACCGAGGCAGTGCGCATCGGCACCGCCCACACCGGACGCATCATCACCGCCGCCGCGCTGATCCTGCTAGTGGTTGTCGGCGCGTTCGCGTTCTCGGATCTGGTGATGATGCAGTACATCGCTGTCGGCATGATCGCGGCCCTGGTCATCGACGCCACAGTCCTGCGCATGCTGCTGGTGCCGGCGACGATGAAACTGCTCGGCGACGACTGCTGGTGGGCGCCACCATGGATGAAACGCATCCAGCAGAAGGCCGGCCTGGGCGAACCCGTCCTCGACGACACACACCCGCGTAACGCCAACCCGGTAGATCTGATCCGCACCACACCAGTCACCGATCCGGTCACCACACAGCTGCCCGCGGTGTTCGGTCCCGACCCCGCACCGTCACCACCGCATAGCTCACGACTACGGCGCCCCCGCCCACCCCGAGCCCTCTCCACCGACCCTGAACCGCCCACCACACCGATCCATCGATAGAAAACATACGCACGCAAATGTCGCGTGGCGCGCGTTGGTCAGCCGTCTCAATCCGTTGGCTGACAAGGCTTCCCAACGCGCGGTCATGCCGATTACGGCGTGCTAGATCGCGCCTTGGCTACAAGCTATGGAGGTGCGCGGGTATGCGCTGACGGATGGCCGGTAGGTGACGAAACCCACTGACTACCAACCGAGTTCGCAACCATACAGGCGATTCGGCTTACGATCTCCCGTATGGCTGCGTTGATCACGACTGTCGCGTTGGCGTTTGTCGGCTACCTAGCTACGTATCTCAACAGCCTGCGGCTGGCTCAGAGACAGGCACGGTTGACGAGGGTGAATCTTCAGTTGAGCGACTTCTACGGTCCTTTGTTCGCGCTGATGGAAGCCAACAGCCGGGTCTATGACACCTTCTCGGCGAAATACGTTCGGCCCGACGGTCGTGACCCCTTTCGCCACGATATCCCGCCAACCGAGGGCGAGCTCGCCGAGTGGCGTACGTGGGCAACGGCGGTCTTCATACCGAACATCCAGGCGATGCGCGATGTGGTGGTGACCAAAGCCGACCTGCTCATAGAAAAGGAGATGCCGCCTGTCCTGCTCGAACTTTGCGCGCATACCTCCGGATACGAGATCACTGCGGCGGGCTGGGCACAGGGAAACTATGGGGAACATCTATCGCTGATCCCCTTCCCTGGGCGCGAGCTTCGTGAGTACACCCGTGACCGGTTCATGTTCTTGAAAGGCGAGCAGGCACGGCTCCTGGGCAGCCGTACCAAGCGTTCCCGTAGGCAACGCTGAGAGATCGTCTACATCAATCGAGTATCGACAAGGATTAATTGCCTCACTGGTGGCCCGGCGAGTCTTGATGCCGACCAACCGGCAATGCGAGTTCCGCTCCGGGAGGCCAGGCGATGACACGGTCGAGAACGTCCTGACATGCCGCGTGGCGCGTTGTTCGGATCGGCCACTCGGCACCGTCGAAGATCAACCCGCCGAGATTATCCGGGGCAGCCGCGCGACCGCCGGCTGAATGCACGCTTCTGCCGACGAGTGCGCACCTACCAACAGAGAATGCGGCGGATTAAAAAGACAAAGAGTGGCTCTGAAGTTTGAGATCGCCTCGAATGGCCGCCAGCAGATCTTGAAACGACTTCTTGAGCGGGCTGGTCTCAGTTGCCCATGACTCCCAATCATGTTGTGCCGAACTGGCTTTCATGCCGCACTCATCGACGCAATCGTCGACATTCTTGGCAGCGCCTGCGACCCTCGGTGATCCGTATACCAGGACGGACATGAGCGCGCTGTTCCATCGGTCCAGGGCAGCCATCCCGTTGGGGCTCAGTAGCGCCCAGTTCCTGGGCTCTCCCAGTCCCTGGGTATTTTGGGTACCGGCAATCGCATCCAGCTCCCGCAGAATCTCCCAGTAGGCTTCAGCGATCCGAAGGTAGCTCGTTGCCCGCTGATCCCGGCGCCAGCGTGCCGACTCTGCTCTAGTGTCCCAGAATCGACCGATCGCAATGCCGAACATGCCTGCGAATGCCGCAACAAGCGCGGTCATCATATCGACGCCCCCTTCTTCGACCCGCTGAGATGCTAGCGCGTTGGGCTACGATGGAGCATCCGAAATTGCCGCATATCGGTCGAACAGGGCGCGAGATCGACTGTCGCGCTGAACATTCGGTATCGGCTCCGATGACCGTGCGCGGACGAGCGGTAAGGGGACTCGCCCGCGCAAGACACAGGCTCGCGCGTCGGGCTGGGGCACCAAACCGCCCGCCGCGAAACAAAATCTGTTGTCACATGTCTCGGAGGGTCGCGGGTGGGCGGTCCGACCCGGGGGCGTCCGCCCCGCGACTCCGATGGGACAGCCCGACCAACCCGACCGGACTGTCCCCGTAATGCACAACGCGGCTACCGGCGGCGTGGGTGCCGTCGGTAGCCGGGCGTTATGCGCGGATCATCGCTCGATCAGCGTGCGCAGGGCGGTGATCGAGGCCCGGCGTTCGTAGGCGATCCACGAATGTGGG
>NZ_JACVED010000026.1:0-2606 GCF_015355715.1 Nocardia sp. XZ_19_369
ACACCGCTACCGTTACTCATGGAACGTCCTCCTGCTCTTGCGATGGGACACCAAGCCCGACAAGCGCATCAGGAGGACGTTCCCCACGTCCCCGAAACCGACGCACTAAACGTCTTTCTATGCCGCGGAGCGCGCGTTGGGCGTTCGTCCAGATCGCTTGGTCGACAGGGCTTCCCGACGCACGCACATGCCGAATACAGTGCACGCTACAGACTTGGGGTTCCGGTAGTAACCGCCGAAAAATCAACGGATATGGCGTAGCTGCTGGTCAGCGTCGGCGTTCGGCTCCCGGGCCCAGGATCGAGGTCAGCTCGCGCATCGCCTGCGGGGACGGTTTGAAGTAGCGGCGCAGGTTCTCGGCCTTGCGGTGTCGGGACTTGGCCATCAGTTCCAGCAGGCTGGCCCCGGCTTCCCCGAGGTGGGTCAGGCCGGAGTGGCGCAGTTCGTGCAGGTCCCAGCCGGTTCCGGGCCCATCGGCGGCGGTGGCGGTGTCGAGCAGGTCGCGGGCTTGGTCGTAGGACAGCCGGGCAAGGCCGGTGTCGGGGCAGACGTCACGGCCAGACGCGTACCGCCGTTCGCCGCAGTCACCGATGCCCACGCCCCCGGATGACAGAGTCGGCCAAGGTCTCTCGGGGCCCGCGCAATGAGCAATGCCGTCCTGCCTACCGGTGCCTCCACCCGGCCGGGTGGAGGCACCTTCGTCGTTCTCGGGTAGCGCCGAGTCCGCCGCGATCATGGAATATCGTGCCGGTCATGACCACGGATGACTGGTTGGCCGACACCCGAACCTCTTATGACACGGTCGCGGTCAGCTATGCCGACCAAGTGCGCGGCGCCCTCGCCGGACACCAGTACCTTCGCGCGGCTCTGGCGTTGTTCGCCGACAGCGTGCGGACCGCTGGCGGCGGGCCGGTCGCGGACGTCGGCTGCGGCCCCGGTGAAGTCACCGCCCATCTGCATGAGCTCGGTGTCGACGCCTTCGGTATCGACCTCTCCCCGGCGATGATCGACGTGGCCCGGCGCGACCACCCCGGCCTGCGGTTCGAGGTGGGCTCGATGACGGAACTGAACCTGCCCGTCGCTTCGGTGGCCGGCCTGCTCGCCTGGCAGTCGTTGATCCACATCCCAGACGACGAGGTGCCGACTGTATTCGGACGCTTCCACCGAGCATTGCGTCCCGGCGGACCGTTGCAACTCCTGTTTCACGTCGGCGACGAGTCGCTGTTGAAGACGGAGGGCTACGGCGGTCACCCGATGAAGGTCCATGTCCACCGCCGTCAGCCTGACCAGGTGGCATCCTGGCTGCACGATGCCGGATTCGTGGTCGAGGCCCAGATGCTGCTCGACCCGGATGCGAAAGCTCAGCAAGCGATTCTTTTCGCACGCAGTAAGTCCTAACTTCTGCATATGTCGGGCTCGCCATTCGGAACCGCGGGTCCCCGACGTACGCCGCCCGCCACGAACCCGACCTCCGGCACCAACCAATAGCGTGGGGAGCCAAGCCAACCAGCAACAGGCCATCACCGCAGGATGAACCAGGACTCACCCGCGACCAGCCACGGCATATCCGTTGGTTTTTCGGCGGTTACTACCGGAACCCCGACTTGGGCCATGCTGTCCAGTCAGTCTCTGCCGCTGCCGATTTGGGCGTTGCGGGCCATTCGCCGTGAGATGATCTCGTGTGGGTCGGCACTGGGCCGAGCAGGAGTAGGCAACGCCATGTCTGGCGAGCAAGAGCCCGAGCAATTCTTTTACCGCGATTCCAGTGAACTGGAAGCCCTTCAGCCGGACGAAGCCCTCGGGGCAGACGAAGCCCTTGAGCCGGACGAAGCCCTGCCCGAAGACTCCTGAGCGCGCCTCGCCGCGGTGATCCCCGCCACCGAGATCCAGTCCGACGTAGCAACGCTGAGCCTGCGGTACGTGGACGGAGTGCCCGTGCTCGTGGTCACCGGCGGAACCGCTGTTCCCGAAGTCATCATGGCGGTGGACGCCTCCGGCACTCCTGTGGGGAGTTACACCGCAGGCTCTGTCCCGTCCGAAACGGTATCCAGTCGCGCTTCGGTCAATTTCATTTACGGGCCTCCACCAGTCGATGTCGACAAGGGCTATCCCGCTCCTGAAGAGAACGTGCGCTGACCGGCGAGGACCAGCAGGCTAGCCGCCGAAGAGGCCGCTCACCCGGCGGCTAGCTCAACATCCGGTAATGCCGCATATCGGTCGAACAGGGCGCGAGATCGACTGTCGCGTTGAACATTCTGTATCGGCTCCCATGACCGTGCACGGACGAGCGGTAAAGGGACTCGCCCGCGCAAGACACAGGCTCGCGCGTCGGGCTGGGGCACCAAACCGCCCGCCGCGAAACAAAATCTGTTGTCACATGACTCGGAGGGTCGCGGGTGGGCGGTCCGACCCCGGGTGGCGCCCGCCCCGCGACTCCGATGGGACCACCCGACCAACCCGACCGGACTGTCCCCGTAACGCACAACGCGGCTACCGGCGGCGTGGGTGCCGTCGGTAGCCGGGCGTTATGCGCGGATCATCGCTCGATCAGCGTGCGCAGGGCGGTGATCGAGGCCCGGCGTTCGTAGGCGATCCACGAATGTGGG